>CAWAEA010000015.1:0-309190 GCA_963781095.1 Pirellulaceae bacterium | reverse complement strand
CACGGTGCAAGCCGGCAGCAACAAGCACGGTCCAAAGATTTTGACAGCGACCGAAGGCGAACTCCACCTCGATGCAACATCGGAATCGCTGGTCTTGAAGGTCGTCGATTGCCAATTCCAAGGCGGCAGCACCCTCCAAGGTCTGGTGCCGGGCGAGGCGGAATTTGAGATCCCTTTGTCCAGCAAGATGTCGGAAAAGGACATCAGCCGCCAGAGTCCCAGCGAGCTGCCAATGCACCTGATCAGCACCGAGCGAATTCTCGAAGACAGTCGCTCGCATGACATGGTCGGGCGGATCGCCGCCCACACCGGCTTCTCGATCCTTACCTCACGCCCGAGCGAAGTCGCGGGGTCGATGGGCCAATCAATGTCACGATCGCTTGAAACCAGCAAGAAACGTTTGGTTCGCCTGCAAGCCGAACCATGGCGACGATGGGCGTGGGGGTTTAGCTGCTTTTTCTTCGTCATGGTAGGCGCTCCTTTGGCAATGATCGCCAAAACGAGTGACTATTGGACGACGTTCGGACTGTGCTTTCTGCCCACTCTGATTGTCTACTACCCGTTGTTCATCCTGGGTCTCGAGCAGGCCAAGGACGGCAATGTGCCGCCCTACGGGGTTTGGCTGGGGAACGGCATCTTGGCGATGATCGGCACCGGGTTGATCGCGCGGGTTCGCCGTTACTGATCGTTCCGACGACGCAGAACGCGGGGGAGATACCGGATCTGCGTCGCTATCGCTTCTTGGTCCGGCCAACTTTTTTTAACCGGAGCTCTTGGATTAAACCTTGTCGGCGGCGGGAACTTCAAACCCTTCGCGATAGACTCGGGTCAATAGGGAGTCGGCTTTGTTGTTGTCGACAAACTTTTCCGTTTCGATATCGAACTTCAACACGGGACCCATCGACAGTGGCGTGCGATTCAAATCCACCCCGTTTGACTCCAGGTGCGCGACCGTTTGCTCGAGCGTTTCAATGTTGTCGTCGAGACTTTTGATGCCTGATACCACCTTTTTGATCTCATCCACCGACGACCGATTGTCTTCGCCCAGATAGTACGAGATGTTCCCCAGGTGGCTGACGCCGGCCGAGTAGTGACCGGTCAACGCATCGGCGTTGAGCGATGCCGCGTCACGAGATTCGACGGCGTCGATGAAGTTTGCAAAGTGAGCGTCGCCGACATCGTTTTTGGCTCTGAATTCTTGAGTCAATTTCATGTCCTTGTCGAACACCTTGCAATGACCGTAGGAGACTTGGGCCACGTACCCTTCACTGCCGTAGAAAATCACTCCGATTTTATTGCCCCCGCCCTTGCCGAACATGGCATCGACTTCGGGACCCGCCGATTCGGTGACATCCAAACCGCGAGTTTCAAATACCAGGCACTTGTCGCCGTAATCGTAAATCGAGACCTCCGTGTTCGCGGTGTCACCGGCATCCACATAATCGGGGTCCTTGCGTTCGACGTCATAGCCGAGTCGGCATCCGTAGCTAACGATCGACTCGGGATGGCGATTCACGCCAAGCCCCCAACGGGCGATGTCGGTTTGATGTGGCCCCTGGTTTCCAAGATCGCCGTTGCCGTAGTGACGTTGCCAGTGCCAATCGTAGTGGAAACTTTTGCGGGTAAGTTTGGGATCGGTGTAGGTCGCCGGACCGCACCACAATTCGAAGTCAACATTTTCCGGAATCGGGTAATCACCGAGCGGTCCAATTGATTTTCGACGCTTGTAACAAAGCCCGCGAGCGAAGTTGACATCGCCAATTCCGCCATCGGCGATGAACGCGGCCGCATCGATGCACGCGGTGCTGCTTCGGCATTGGGTTCCGGTTTGAAACATCCGACCATACTTGGCGGCGGCCGCCACTAGGGCGCGACCCTCGTGAATGTTGTGGCTGATCGGTTTCTCGATGTAAACGTCCTTACCCGCCTGCATTGCCCAGATGCCGCACAGTGCGTGCCAATGGTTCGGCGTGGCACACGACAAAATATCGAAGGTTCCCGAATCGAGCGCCTCACGGATGTCGACAAAAACCTCCGGTTCTTTCCCCTGCAACTCCTTGATTTGCTTGGCACGTCGTTTTCCGACTTCGCGATCGACGTCGACGATTGCTTGGATGTTGGTGCGCGGATCTTTGTTGAAACCGCGGATGTGCTCGCCGCCTCGACCGTTGGCACCGACGATGCAGACACCGAGTTGGTCATTGGGGCCGGGTGTTTGGGCGAGCGAAACGCGAGCGGTCGCGGCCACCGCGAACGCCGAAGCGGCAACCGAGGTGAATTGGCGTCGATTCAATCGTGACATGAACGTACCATGGGTGAGACATTGGGGCGGGACGGGAAAATTCAGCCCCCATTATGCCATGTTGTGGCGCGCTTTTGTATCACTCGAGCGTCGTGATCCCGAATTAAAATCGACGATCGACGCTGAAGTCCGCAATCGCCATCAACGAAGCTTTGGCTTGCGACTTTTCGAGAAAGGCTAATTCAGCGATCGCTTCGCCCCGAAATCGCTGGGCAACCGATTCGGTGTATTGGCGTGCATCGCTGGCTTGCAGGTAGGGACGGATCGCCTCCAGGCGGTCCTTGGCCGGTCCAGCCAAAATTCGTCGGATCCGAGCTCGATCTCCATCGGTGGCGGTGGCCAGCAATCGTATCAGCGGTAAGGTGATCTTGCCCTGTTCGACATCGGTACCCAACGTCTTGCCGATTGTCTCGTCGTCGCCCCAAAGATCCAAATAATCGTCGGCGATCTGGAATGCAATGCCCACGGCATTGCCGTATCGACCGAATGCGGACACCCGATCATCGCTGGCACCGCTGTGATGGGCCCCCAACTCGCATGCGACTCGGCATAATTCGGCCGTTTTGCCACGAATCATTCCAAAGTAAGTCTCTTCATCGATGTCAAGTGAACCGCGTCCGAGCACCTGGCGCATTTCGCCCTCGCACACGAGCCTCGCCGCTTCCCCGATCCATCGACATGCCGTCGTCGACGACAAAGTGGCCGCCAAGCGATAACTCTGGGCGAATAAATAATCGCCCAGAAGGATGCTGGTGTGATTGTTCCACTTGGCGTTGACCGTCGCGACATGCCGCCGCGTTTCGGCCTCGTCCAAGACGTCGTCGTGGATCAAAGTCGCGGTGTGAACCATTTCGATCACGGTCCCGAGCACGACGTGATCGTCGTTCAATGCTCCGGTCGCCGAACCGGCCAACAGCACCAGCGCCGGGCGTAGCCGCTTCCCACCGAGCTGAGTTCCGTGTCTCAGCAATTCACCCACCGCTTCATAGGGACTTTGAAGCTCACGGGCGATCCGATCTTCGACATCCGCGAGTGGTTTCTGGATCGGCCCGTAGAGTCGCATAAAGAAATCACGCGGTGATACCGATGCCGAAGGTGCGGGACTTGTTTGGGAACCTCGAGGCGGGCCCTCGCTTGTGGGAGCACGTGACGCGTGGGTTCGCTCGGCGGAGGTAAGATCCATCTGGGTCGTCTTCTTTCAATGGCAAATGATCGATGCAAGGTGTGGCACCAACTCAGGCAATCGTTGGCCCAATCACCGAGCGTTCGGTTCTTAACCGACATTGGTCGGACCAAAGTAACTTGCGACACTCGGCACGTGCGAACCAAGAATATGATTACGAATGGCCGGACGGTCGTTCGGATGCCGGATTCCCCATCACGGTTATCGAAGGGGGAACATTCTTCAAAACGATGCTGCCGGCGACGCACATGCTGTTTGGGCCGATCTCGACACCGGGCGCCACGAAGACGTTGGCGGCCACCCACGATCCATCGTGGATTACGATCGGTTTTGTCAGCAGGTCAAATCCCACCCGATCAAATCGATGCGAGCCTGTGCATAAAAACGCCTTTTGAGAGATGCAACAATTCGAACCGATCGTCACCTGGGCGAGTGAGAGGATCATCACCTCCTCGCCGATCCAAACATAATCTCCCACCGTCAATCGCCACGGGAAGCTGATCTTCACGCCGCCGCGAATCACTACCCCTTGTCCGATTTTTGCTCCAAAAAGTCGCAGCAAGACGCAACGAAATCGCGACGGTAGCGGCAATGGCAATTGGAAGAATGCCAAGCTCGTCACCCACCAACATGCCTCCGTAAT
This sequence comes from Pirellulaceae bacterium, assembly GCA_963781095.1. GTDB lineage: Bacteria > Planctomycetota > Planctomycetia > Pirellulales > Pirellulaceae > Rubripirellula. The sequence goes on along the minus strand of CAWAEA010000015.1, from coordinate 305,062 downwards.
CTTCGAAGCGCCACGATCGAAATCTGCGTGATAGTCACGTAGCTGGATTGTCATTTTTGCACCCGGCCAAACGCGACGGTGCGCTCGGGAAAGCGAGTCGAATGGTAGCCGGAGAGCCGCGGGGTTGGTGCCTGAATTCGACCACTCGGGCTGACGTTCATTGTTTGGCTTGAGTGGTAACTTTGCTGAGCACTTCGAGTTGGCAGTCGTCAAGCTTGACGCTAACCCCTTGCTCCATAAACCGGACGGAAACGAGCAATCGATTTCCTTGCGCGCGTTGCAGGACGATGCCTTCATAGCCCGCAAACACGCCGCTTTTGACCCTGACTTGTTGCCCCGGTTGAATTCGGTCTTCGATCGTCAGGGGCACGTCCATCGCGATCAATTGATGAATTTGACGCAAGTCGGCGACGAATGGGAGGACGTCGTCGATCTTGGCAACTTGTTGAACGCACCCAGTACACACGGCCTTGTAACGAGATTCGTCGTCGCCGCTTATGAACACATAATTGCTAAAGAGCGGTTGGTAGGTGACGCGAATCCGGCCCGCGGGCGAACGCCGACGGTTGGGGATTTGTGGCGCGTAATGCGGAATTTCAAGCTTTCGCAAATGCCGCATCAACTGCTTCTCCTGGCGGCTGCGGGTATAAACCAACCACCATGCCTGAGTTTCCAATGAATCCAATGAATACGAGCCGGCATCGACTGCGGGCGAAACCGATTCGGATACAACTTCATCGGATTCACCGCCATCAAAGAGGTGATTGGGATAGCAGTCCGGTTCGGGTGGCAGAATAGGGATGGCGATCGATCTTGGATTGAGGAGGATCGGTAAAACAAGCACAAGCAAGTCGAACTGGCATCGGTTCAAACTGCATTTGCACCGTCAATTGTCGCTCGCGACGACGATGACTGGTCAATCGAATCGTCGTCCATAGCGTAGGTCCGAAAGGATGATCGGTCGATCCAGAACTGGCAAGGTTCCCGTCTTCGAAAGTTTTGACACGTGCGACTGGGGTGCGACTGTGACGATTACTCGGGTCACAGACCTTTTGATTTGGCGTATCGGCGGGCCAGTTCGTCGGGTCGAGTGCCGGCGGCGTGGGCAACTTGAATCCGCCAGTTTTTGATCGTCTGGCGAATCGGGCCGTTTTGTTCCCATCGACGGGGGCTGATCGTGAGCGGGCCGGGAACCAACAACGCAGGCGAGTCCTTCCGCAGCCGATGGGATAATCGAACGTCTTCCATGAGCGGAACGTCTTCGTAGCCGCCGATGGCATTAAAAACGTCGCGGCGGACGAAGATGCCCTGGTCGCCGAATGCCATGGATCGCCACCGCACACGCCAAGCATTTCCCCATTCGATCACACGATAAATCGGTTTCTCCGAGTCGATGCGTTGTGCGAATGCGCCCCAAACGCTCCGATCGCTCGCGATGGAGGGATGATCCGTGATTTGAGCGAGCGCGTCGATCGCCAGTCGATTGTCGGCGTGCAAGAACAACACCCAGCGGCCGGTGGCGATGATGGCTCCCGCGTTCATCTGGGTGCCCCGCCCTGGCAATGACTGGACGATCTTAGTCGCTCCCGCTCGGCTGGCCCGGTCGATCGTGTCGTCGTCGCTAGCACCGTCCACCACGATGACCTCCGCCGCTCCCGCCGCGAGCGCCGAACGGATCGAGCCGGCAACGTTGGCGGACTCATTCCGAGCTGGGATCACGATGGAGAAGGTGTGCGAGTCCGTTTGTGATCGGCTAATCACAGCGTTTGAACTTCGCGATATCGAGTATAGGCGAAAGGTCCCAGGATGATCAGCGGCATCCAGGCGGCCAAAGCAGGCGAGACCCAAAAGCCGTTCCCGCCCATCGCGCCGAACAGCGTTTTTAAAACAAAGAACGTGAGCACCGTGCCCATCGCAGCCGAGATCATGACAAACAGATTTCGTCCGCGGCGATTGACCACCAAAGGCAACCCCAACAAGATTAGCGAAAAGTCGAGCGCCGGTCGTATGATCCGTTCGTGCAACAAGACCTGTAAGCTGAGGCTGCTGTGGATGGCCGGGTTCTTGACCCGGCCGATCAGCTCAGCAATCGACGCCATTCGGGCAGCTGATTGATTCCGTTGCAGCAAATCAATGTGCACCGTGGTCGCGAAGAAGCATTGCCTTGGCATCAACCAATCCTGGTCCCGCGACGTGAACAGAATCGGGCGGTCGCCGATGCCGACCGACGGCAATTGGTCGATGTTCTCGGGGTATTTGACGTTGTCCATCAAATATCCTGCGGGATGATGTTGATCCGTGCCGACCCAGCGGCATGTGGGCGCGAGCAGTAGATCGCCGAAGCCGGGGAAGTCACCGTCGAGCCGAAAACTGGGATCATTGACGACATTGGTTTGCGGCAGCAATGAGCGGCCATCAATCAGCACTCGATTGACCTTATCGTATTGAGGTGAGATCGATTTCTCTGACTCTCCATTGATGTCTTTTGCTTTCATCGATAGAGCGTCCCGGTAATTCGGCAACACCAATTCGCGGCTGCCAGCCTGCGCCGTCACGATCAAAAGTGACGCCAAGACCATCGGTCTTAACAGCCGTCCATGGGAGATCCCGGCGGCCAAGGTTGAGGTCAATTCACCAGTTCGTCGAAGCCATCCGACCGTGAACAGGAACGCCATCAGGGTGATGATGGCGCCCGTCCAATCGAACAGCAACAACAGGTACGGTCCATAAAAGCGAGCCATCACCCACACCAATCCGCCATCGGTCTGGCCCTGGCTCACCAATTCATCCATGCTGGTAAAGGCATGGAAGACGACGAAGATTCCCGCGATGGAGCAGAAACAGATCAGCACCGTGCGAAGGAATAACGTCAGGATATAGCGATCGATCTTTGTCACGAAACCACTAAGCTGTAACGATGGGCGACAATGGTGATGGGATTGTGGATCTGATCGTCGGCGAATGGTGGGATACGAGGCAAGACCAGATTGGATGGCATTCGACGTCGCGTGCAATGCGGTTGGAAAAAGGTGAACAGAAACGAAGATGGGCGAATGGAAAAAGAAGCGATGAAAAACGAACGACCACGTATTTCGGCGATGGGAATTTTGACCAGGGATCGAGCAAAGCGTCACCGCGGCGCAATCGGCTTGGTCGTGATGTCCCTGATCGGATGGTCAGGTTGCTCGCGATCGGGTGACGATGCCGCGGGTCAGCCCTACGCCGCGTCCGAGGGCGACACCAACCAGGCATCCGAATTACCACCCGTCCCAAACTCTGCGTCGGATCGACCGGCAAATACGGAGAACCGCACTCGCCCGATTGACGACACAGAGTGGATCGTCACCGAATCGAATCCCGGTCGAACGGCCGACGCCCCACCGCCGGTTGAGTTCCCCGAATCGGTACCGCCGCCAGAGGGTCTACCGGTCGAAACCGGCACCCCCGTCGGGGAGTTGCCCGGCAATGAGTCGGTTGGCGAGCAACCCGAGCGGTCGCTGCCGGCCGGACTGAGTCCCGACCAGCTGGTCAAGTTTTTGGCCGGTGCGGATAGTGACATGCAGATCATTGCATCGGGACGATCGGGAATCGACGATCCGGAAAAGGCTCGCCAAACATTGATGCAGATCATCAAACTAAAACGCGAGGCCGCTCGCCAATTAGCATCTGCCCCGGACGCCTCCGCGGCGATGGTTTCCGAAGGTGCTCGCGGCGAGCTCCAGGCGCTCTCCCACATGGCGGCTCTGGGCGATCTGAAGTCGGCCGAGATGTTGGAAGAATTGGCGACTAGAAACTTGAAGTCGTCGGATCCCAAGTTGGCATCCGACAGTCGTCTGGTCTTGATCGGGTTTGCGATCGAGCAGTTGCAAAATGGGCGAGACGGGGCGGCGGCCCGGATTGCGGATTTGGTTGGTGCGATGGCCGAGTCGGCGGCCGCGAATGATGTTCCCGCCATGATGGTCATGGGACAAGCTCGCGACATGCTGGCTCGATACGGCCATGACACCGAAGCAAAAACGGTCCGCGACACCATCATCGATTTGTTCGCCGACTCGCCCGACGCATCCATCGCCGCAATGGCCGCCCAGGTCGCCGGAAACGTTCGGTACGATGGAATCGAATCGCTGCGTGAAAAGATTGCGAAGGGTGATGGCACCCCCATTAGCGACTTGACGATTGACCAATGGCGAGAAGCGGCCGAGACATTGATCGACGAGTCAGCCGATCTGCAAACGGTCCAATACCTCGCCGGTGCGGCGTTGGAATTCGAGGCCAGTGACTTGGACGTCTTGGCAAAAGCGACCTACGACGTGATGACCCGTCGCTTCGACGATCCTAAAACGGCGACGGGCCGCGAAGTCGACTTGGCCGTTCGTGCGCGGGACGCACGTGAAAAAGTCATCGGTCGAAAGTTTGATCCCGACCTACCGGCAATCGATGGTGCACCGCTAAGCATGCGGGACTACCGCGGCAAGGTAGTTTTGATGCCGTTTTGGGCGAGCGGTTTTCCCGAGTCATTGCAGGTCGTGCCAATTTTGCAGGATCTGGTGGAAGCGAACCCGAATCAAGTGTCGATCGTGGGAATGAACTTGGACGTCGCCGGAACGGACCTTGATGAAGTCGCGAAGGACGATGCGATCGGATTTCCGAGTTACCGCGCCGATTCGTCAGCGACTGACGAAGTTGCCAACCCGGTCGCGGCGCAGTTCGGGCTGGTATCGATGCCGTTTGTTGCCATTCTTGATGGCGAAGGGCGTGTTCGTAAACTCGATTTTACCGGTCGGCAATTGGCATCGACGGTAAAAGAATTGATCGAAGAATCAAAACCGAAGTCTTCCGACGACTCAAGTCAGCAGACAAATTGAACATGAATGAACCCACTCACTTCGATTCGGAAGGGAATGTCCACATGGTGGACGTGTCGGGAAAGCCGACAACGTGGCGTGTTGCGGTAGCGGCCGGGGAGGTTCAAATGCAGACGCAGACCGGGGAGATGATTCGCCGGGGCACCGCAAAAAAAGGAGACGTCTTGGCCGTCGCTCGCCTGGCCGCGATTCAGGGGACAAAATGGACGTCGATGTTGATCCCGCTTTGCCACTCGATCCCAATCGAATCCGCGAGCGTCGAGTTCAACTGGCCGCATCCCGATCGACTCCGCTGTACCGTTTCCGTCGAGACCACCGGTAAGACCGGTGTGGAAATGGAGGCGATGGTGGCCGTCTCGATCGGGCTGTTAACGGTGTATGACATGGTCAAGTCGGTCGACCGCGAGATTGTGATCGGACCCATCGGATTGGTGGAAAAGAAGGGCGGCAAATCCGGACACTTTAAACGATAGCGTTATCGTTGTTCGCGGTACGTCTTCCAACTCATAAAGATCATCGCGGATCCGAGCAGGATGAAGACGATGTCCATCGTCAAGCTGGCCGACCGCATCGGCGCAACATCCTGCATGCCCGCCAATCCCATGGCGGCATCCGCAAAGAACAAAACGACGATCAGGATGGATGCCACAAGGCTGATCAGACAAAGAGCCTTGGGCATCAAATTCCTCGTCGCGAAAAGGAGAGTAGTGGATAGGTCATCAAGGTGCCGAATTCATGGGTGGGTCGCAGTATAGTTGCAATTCGCTGCGTTTCCCAAGCCTATCAAGGATCGTTAAAGTAAACGGCCAAGGAGTAGCGTCAGAATGTGACGATTGCTCGGAACTTGACGCATCCAAATACAGGATTTTTTGATGGCGATGGGCAACAATGACGCGGCCGGTGCTTCGACAGCTCATTCCAAGGCGGCTAGGATAACACCCCGCGATGCGGCGGGGTTCGGGGCAAACGACGAAAAATTGCGAACCGATCCTTGGCTTTGGTGGCGTGACCAGATGCCGATATCCCGCCGCTGGGCCTATTTTGACCACGCCGCCGTCGCCCCGCTCAGCCAACCGGCTGCCCAGCAAGCATCCCTGTGGATTGACCAGGCCGCCAATCAAGGTGACACCGTGTGGCCGAGCTGGGCCGCCAATCTAAATCGCTTGAGAGCTTCGACCGCCGATTTGTTGGGGTGCGAACAGGCCGAAATCTGTCTGATTCCCAACACAACGACTGGAATCAACATCGTCGCCGAGGGGTTCCCGTGGCAAAACGGCGACAACGTCATCGTGCCCGAAGGCGAATTCCCCAGCAATCTGTTTCCTTGGATGAACCAGCAAGCCAAGGGGGTCGACGTTCGGATCGTTCCGCGTCGCCATGCCATGAATGGTTGCGCCGAAGTCCATGTGGACGACCTGATCGATGCGATCGACCCATCGACTAAAGTCATTTCGGTCAGCTGGGTGGGCTTCTCCAGCGGATTTCGAATCGACATCGATTCCTTGGTCCGGCGGGCTCACGAGAAAGGGGTGCTGGTGTTTTTGGACGCAATTCAGGGGCTGGGCATGTTTCCCTTGGACATCGCAAAGACGCCAGTCGATTTTCTGGCGGCGGATGGTCACAAATGGCTGCTAGGGCCGGAGGGGGCGGGAGTCGCAATGATCCGGCGGCCGCATTTTGATCGACTCCGGTGCTCCAACGTGGGGTGGTGCAGTGTCAAAAACTCACACAACTACAACCAACCCACCCTCGCCCTTCGAGACGACGCAACACGATTTGAGCCCGGGTCAGCGAACATGATCGGCGGCACGGCATTGGCCGCCAGCATGGAGATTTTTCTAAGCGTGCGACGCGTCCACGGCAACGATGCGATTGGTCGCCGAGTCATCGGGATGGTGGAAGAACTTGATGCGCAACTTCGGCGGGCCGGTGCGACGACCGAATTGCCGTCCCAATCGAATCAACGCAGCGGTATTTTGAACTTCTCCGTCCCCGGCGTTGAACCGGCCAAGTTTCGTGAACGGGTGCTCGCCGAGAATGTCGTCACCAGCTGCCGTGGCACGGGAGTGAGGGCCAGTGTTCATGCTTATAATGACGCCGAAGATCTCGAGAGATTGGTCGAGGTCGCACGTTCGTTTCAATAACCTGTTCCGCTCCACTGATCTTTTCGCTGGTCTTTCTCCCGTGCCATCCGATCCACGCATCGCCGTTTACACCGGCTCATTCGACCCCATCACGCTGGGCCACTTGCACATTATCCAACGTGCTGCGCCGCTATTCGACCAATTGGTGATCGGCATCGGCATCAATGCTGACAAAACCTTGCTGTTCGAGCCTACCGAACGAGTCGAGTTGGTGCGTGAAGTGACCGCCGAGCTCGCCAACGTCAAAGTCGAAACTTTCCAAGGTTTGGCCGTCGACTTTGTTCGGTCTGTCGATGCCCACGTCATGATTCGTGGCATTCGACCGCTGACGGACATCGCCGGCGAATTCACGATGATGATGGCCAACCATCAACTCGATCCAGGAATTGAAACCCTGTTCCTGATGGCGGCCGAACGTTTTGCCCACATCAGCAGTTCGCTACTGAAGCAGATCGCGGCGTTGAGTGACGATGATGAACAGCTAGCGAAGTTCGTCCCGCGTCAAATCATCCAACCGTTGAGAAATCGGTTGCGCTAAGTTGTGCAGATCCAGCACTCGCCAGTACGAAAAGAGTTTGCAGAGCAATTTGCGAACGAGTTGTCGCCCACGTTTCCTAAAAGCCTACGTTCCCTAAATTCCTCTGTTCGACACTCTTCTGTCCAACATTCCTGTGCCCGCAGCCGTCTTCGGATTTGGTCGTCTCGCAAATCGAAAATGCCGGATCTGCGCCGCTGTGGCTGCTGGGTCCGGCCTACTTGTTTGACTGTTTTTCGGATGAGACTAATTGATTGACGTTCTCGATGGCTTCTTCTAACGTCAAGACTCGTGCGTATCGATCTCTCAGCGTCGCCAATGATGCGTCGTGCAGCTCGGGCGTGACGGTGGCACAGCAATCTTCCACGACGGTCACCAAATATCCAAGATCACAGGCGTCGCGAATCGTCGTCTCCACGCACTCGTTGGTGTAAACGCCAACGATGAACAGCGATTCGATGCCAAGATTCTTGAGGACATAATGAATGTTGGTAGACGAAAACACGCCGCTGGCGGTCTTGTTGATCACAATTTCATCACGCTCAACATCGGGTGCGATCGATTCTAGGAAATCGGCTTCACGTGATCCGGGTGCCGCCAATAACTTGAGCCGTTTGTGGCCTTTTCCGCGATCACGACCGTTGCGGGTCAACGCTTGAATCCGCGTGTGAATGACCTCGAGTTCGGCTTGGCGAAACGCGTCCTGTAAACGGCGGACACCCGGCAGCACCAGTCGCTCGAGTCGTTCGAAGTAGTAGGCTTGGGCGTCGGCCGACACGCCGCTCGCGCCCGCATCGGCGAACACGCCGCAACCCGGTGCCGCGTCGAGATACTGAAGATCAATGCACAGCAGTGCCGTATTCCGCTCGGCGAGGAAATCAAGGTGTGCCGGGTTGTCGATGAAGGATTCGTGATAGACGTCGCGCAAAGGATCGACGTGGGAGCCGGAAGATTTTTGAAGAGTCATTTATTGGTTCGCCAATTGAATGAGGGTGTTGAGCATGACGTTGGCGCCGGCTTCGATGTCAGACCACGCCGTCCATTCGGCCGGCGAGTGACTTTGACCACCCTTGCTGGGGACAAAGATCATTCCGACGGGAACCATTCGTCCCATGATTTGTGCGTCGTGCGCGGTGCCGCTGGGCATGGCATGAGATTCGATTCCAAGCAAACGACTTTGCTGGGTAATTGCATCAATCATTTTGGTGCTGCACGTGACCGGCGCGATCAGGCTTTTCTGTTCAAATTCGAACATCAGTTTGCGTCGTCTTGCGATCGCCGACAGCGCTTTGCGGAAGGCGACCGACAATTCTTCGAGGACCGCTTCGGACGTATCTCGCACGTCGAGAGAAAACTCCACCAGACCGGGAACCGTATTGGTGGCGCCGGGCAGGATTTGAGCCTTACCGATCGTCGCGCGACTGCGGTCGCTGCCGTTCTCATCCAGCAATCGAGGAATCTCGTGTGCAAAATCGGCCAGACCCATGAATGCGTCGTTGCGCATGTTCATCGGAGTGGTTCCGGCGTGATTGGCTTCGCCTTTGAATCGAACGGACCATGTGAACAATCCCGTGATCTCGTCGACGATGCCGACTTGTTTTCCGATCCGATCCAGCACCGGCCCCTGTTCGATGTGCAGTTCCAAATAACCGTCGATCGACTCCGCGTCACGGGCGGCATCGAGTGCCCCCATGGGATGCAAACCGTGCCGACGCATCTCGTCCGCCAGTTTGATGCCGTTCATGTCCGTCATCATGGCTAGTTTTTCAGGATTGATTTCACCGCAAACCGATTGCGATCCAAACATTCCCCCGAATCGTCCTTCTTCATCACTGAATGCGATCAATTCGATTGTCCGCCGGATCGAAACGTCGGCTTCACGGATTCGCCGCAAGCACTCCAGGCCCACGATCACGCCGAGCGTCCCGTCAAGTGCTCCGGCGCAGGGTACGGTATCGATATGCGAGCCGACCAGAATCTGGGCCACGTTTTCGGTTCCCTCGATCTTCGTCGACACATTGGCGGCGCCATCAATCGAGTGCGGCAATCCAGCCGCAACCATCCGATCGGTCAACCAACGTTTTGCCTGCATGTCGGCATCGGTAAACGCCATCCGGTAGATGCCATGGTCGTCGTGATTTCGACCGATTTGGGAAAGCTCCAAGATATCGGTTTTGATCCGTTGCAAATCGACTCGAATCGATGTCATTTTCAATCAACCGCTGGCAGCGGGAGCCCTTCGATGTACTGACCGTGCAGCATGTGAATTTGCAATGTGTGGTTGATCAGGATGTCATTGCGTCTGGCCAAGGTTCCGTCAGTCTCGTTCCAGGCGTTGGCGAGGAATTTTGTCAGCCGGTCTTGATCGAACAGTCCGACTGCGGCGATGCGGTCGCGAGTCAACCAATGATCGATCATCTCCTGGACGGCGGCACGTTTGACCGGGTCGGTGTGAGCCGGCGGAGCCATGAAGGCGAACTTTTTTCGTTCATAGAGTTCACGCGGCAACACATTCACCATCGCTTCGCGGAGCACCCATTTTTCGACACCGTCGCGAATCCGAACATCGGGCGGAATCGTGACCGCGTAGTCGGCGAGGTGGTGATCCAAGAACGCCGGCCGCGCTTCCATGGAGTTGGCCATGTCCATGCGATCGCCGCCCCACGTTAAGATTTGGCCCTCCAGCATGGTTTTGCTCCACGTGTATTGCGAAATGTCCAAGCGGTGTCGGCCACGCACCATCGCCGGATCGATCGCGTCGGCCACTTCGGCCACGGGGTCGTAGGCCTCAAGCATGTCGATCACGGACGAATGCAGCAGCGGTTTGACTCGCTCGAGCACCATCATCCAAGGCTGGATCCACGAAGGTGTGAACCCGCACAGATCTTGCCACGCCGGATGCGATTGTTCCTGTTCCGCAAGAATCGCACCGGCGAAAATGCCGCCCGCATCGTCCGGCCCCAACCAATCGCGTTTAAAGAACGGGTAGCCACCAAACAACTCGTCGGACCCTTCGCCGGTGATGACCGCCTTGTAATTGCATGCCCGAACACGACGACTCATGTGCCATTTGGCGACCGCCAAGGTGTTGTAGAAAGTTCGCTCGGCATGCCAGGTCGCTCGTTCAAAAGCGGGGCCGTAAAGCTCTTTTTCTGTCAACCGCAATAACTCCTGTTCCGCACCGGTGCTCTCGGCCATCCGCCCCGCGATGTCCGACTCATCATAAGCGTCACTATCAAATGCGATGGTGAATGCCTTGATCGGTGACTGCTGCAGGTTGGTCGCCAATCCGAGAATCGAACAGCTATCAATTCCACCTGACAAATAACATCCCACCGGCACATCGGCTTCCAAGCGAGTCGCGACGGCATCGATCAATCGATCCTGGACCCCCTGGACGTACTCGGCCGGGTCGACACCGCTCTCGTGAGAGTCCGGGAACTCGAGATCCCACCACCGCTTGGTTTGGATGTCCAATCGGTCGCCACGCAGGTTCGCAATCAACATGTGACCCGGTTGGATCGCGTGCACGTTTTCGAATGCGGTTGAGCCTGGAACCATCACCTGCATCATTTGATGCACCGCCGCTTTCGGGCAAAGTCGCGGTTTGACGTCGGGGTGTTTCAAGATCGCTTTGACTTCGGAACCCCATACCAGTCCCGAGTCGCTGGCGTGAAAGTACAACGGTTTCACGCCGAATCGATCGCGAATCAAAATCAATCGTTGTTCGCGACGATCGAACAGCACGATGGCGAACTCGCCACGAAGCTGTTCGACGAATCCGATGCCGTCACGCAAGTACAACGGCAACGCGATCGCGCTGTCGCTTTTTCCATTGCTCAAGTACTTTTGACATGCCAATTGCGCACGAATCGTCTTGTATCCATACAGCTCGCCGTTGACCGTGACGGCATAGTCGCCGTCATCGGTTTCAATCGGTTGATGGCCGCAATCGAGTCCAATGATCGACAATCGCGTGTGACCGAGGGCGACGCCTTGCTCGGCAAAAAAACGGCTGCCCCGTTCATCGGGACCACGATGATCCAGCACGTCGAGCATCGGATCGAGCGCGAACCGCATGTCTCGTTCGTTGGTGCGTGATGGATTCCAAAAACCGGTGATGCCACACATGTATTTTTATTCCCATTTCAATGCTTAGTGCTTGCCGATGCCGATGCCGGTGATGCGGTCCAATCGATCCAGCACCGATGCCAACAACGCTTGTCGGACAAAGACGGCACCGGCGGCTTGAGCGAAGTACAGGTTGTGATTCGTTTCATCCAAGTCGTCGCTCAATTCAGCGTTCCGCGCAAGCGGGTGCAAAATGACGGCGTCTGACCTTAGCTTGCTGCTGGAATTCAACGTGTAACGCGCGTCCAAATTACGGTAGCTGTCACCCAAGAACGCGATGGAGTTGACGTACACGACATCGAGTTCGCCCAACACGTGCTGGGCATCATTGGTGATTTCGATTGGGATCGGTGATTGCTCGATCGGTTCGGTCAAATCCAACCCGACCGGATCAGCAAGCTCGGAAATCAAGGTGATTTTCTTGACGGCTCCCGGGAACATCAAAGCCAATCGACAAAAACTTTTCACCGCGCGCATCGAACCTGGCGTTCCGATGATGCCTAAGTGAACCTGTTTCTCGGTTGGGCAATCGGCGCGACTAAGCTCCGGACGCCACTTTAGCAGTGCGTACCAATCGATCAACGCTTGGGTCGGGTGATGCCCCGAACCATTTCCGGCATTGATCAATGGCCGCTCAAGATTCTTGCTGATCTCTTCCATGCAATTGGTATCTGGATGACGCATGATGACGACGTCGCCGTACGTATTGAACATCTCACCGATGTCCGCCAGCGATTCGCCTTTGGCAATTCCGGTGACCTGTCCATCCGGTACCGATAGCACTTTGCCGTCCAATCGCAGCACGGCGCTTTCGAACGACAAGCGAGTCCGGGTACTAGCTTCGAAAAACGCCGTGATCGCGATCTTGCCATCGAGCGGCTTGTCCATCTCGACATTGCGAGATTCCAAAAGTCGCCGCCAACTGGGCAATCGCCACCACGGATCGTCGATCGAATTGTCGAGGGTTCAAAATCGATTTGCCGGCCAAACCTTGCAGAGAGTCTCGATCGATCTGATGATCAAAGTGATCAAGCAAATCGTTTGGATTCAAGCGTCGGCCTTTCGAATTGGAGAAGGGTGTCACCATCGGCAGCGGATTTTTGGGGTGGGTTGGCATATTTGATGGACGTCCTCGTTTCGGCAAAGCGATGTTTTGGCAGAGCATGGCTCACCAGATCTGTTTGCCTCGCAAATCGATGATCAAGAACGCAATCAAGCCCACGACACCGATCGTGGAAAGCCCCAGGGCACCGATCACGAGAACTTGCAGCAGCCACAATGGGAACATGTCGATCACTTTGGCTCGTCGGCGAGGGATGAAAAATTAAAGTTGTCGGGCACCATCCAGGTCATCACCGCAAACACGACGCCCGAGACGGCGGCGCCGATCAGTGATGCCACAAAGAAGCCAATTGCATAGTACGCCCACAATCCTGCCGTCGTGCCGATCACCATCGATGCGCCCGCCGCAATCGGGCTGGGACGCCGATAATACAGTCCGCCCACGATCGGCCAAATGCAACTGCCGACCATCGGTCCGGCAAAGAACAGTACGGTCGCGAGCGTTCCCACATTGGGAAAGGCGATCGCCCAGGAAAGGGCTCCCAAACCGATGATCGCATAAGTGGACGCTCTCCGCTTGGCCGCATCGCTCATCCCGAGGAGGGGTTTTTTGAGATCGGAGTTCTCAGGGTCCGAATTTGTCAGTTCCGTCGCCGACCGGTTGGCGAACCTGTGGCTCGATCGGCGTCGGGCTATGGGTTCAACGATGTCGTTGACGATCAGGTCGGCCGTCGCGGCGAGCAGGCTGTCGATGCTCGATGCGAGCGAACAGAACACGACCACGAAGACCAAAATCGCTCCGCCGGTCCCCAACAACGTTGCCGCCACGAGCGGGCCCACCGTGTCGGGTTGGCTGATTCCGATCCCCAACGCGGGTGCGGCTAATCCCAAAAATCCAGCCACGATCGGCACCGGCAACCACAACAGCCCGCCCAAAGCGTAGGCTTTCGGACCAACACCTTCACGCATCGCGAAGGCGCGGTTCCACCACACGTTGCTATGGAACACTTCGCCAAAACTAAACAGCATGTTGTTGAATAGGGCCATCAACGCCGCGGGGAAAAAGATCGACAACAACATCGGTCGCTTCGTTTGCAAACTCGCATGCACACCGGCGATGTCGACCTGCATCAAGACCGCGACGGCGACGACAATCAACCCGACCAAGATGACCAAACTTTGGATGAAGTCGGTTCCGATCACCGCGTACATGCCACCAAACAGCGTGTAAGTGACGCAAACGCAAACGACGACGGACATGCCGACCGGATAAGGAATGCCCGACAAGATTTCGAGCAACTTTCCGCCGGCCATCGACATCGAGATCAACCAAGTCAACGCATAGAAAATGGAGATCAGTAAAAAGGGAATCGACCCCAGATTCCCATACCGTCGCCGCACAAACTCGACGGCTGTGTAACCGTTTGGCATCAGTTTTCGGATCCGGCCGCTCATCGGCGCAAACGCGAACAAGCCGAAGCTTGCGGTGGAGTAAGCGATCGCGCCCCAAACGCCCAGTTGCAACGCGAATTGGGGTGCCAGCATCGTCGTGTTCGAGGTGATCCAGGTGGCCACCGCGGTCGCCGTTCCGAGCGCGAGGCCTACGTTTCGTCCGGCGACGGCGAAACCATCATAGGACTTTGCACGTCGTCCCCACCAAATCCCCAGCCCGATCCAAAGAACGCTGAAACACGCCAGCATGAGGTAGCCCGCCGTCGGGGACAACACCGAGGTGGATGCAAGCGGAGACGTATTGAGATACTCAATCAATTTTCCGGCTCTCCATCAAGCTTCGTTCGATCGAGCATTCCTCGGCCCGTTGTCTCGCGTGATGCCCGCAATGATCCGATCACGATCGCGGCAACCATCGTGAGAAAGATGATCAAGCCGACAATGAGCAATGCGATCGCTTGCGACAGTGGCCAGTGGTTGACGGCAATGACAGCGGGAACTCGCGATGCGCCGATCAATTCGCCGAAAGTCGAAAAAGCTTGAACTTCAAAAGCGTGTTCACCATCGGGCAGCCCCGAAACGAAAGCTTCGTTCAACTTCCCGTCGTAATAAGAGAGGCCGTTTGAATCAATGACTTGATACCAACCAACATTCTCGACGGCGTGCCATCGAAGCGATTGGTAACCTTCGCGTGACTCGTCGAAACGAGACTGGATCCAGCGGATCTCGGGAACCTCGGCAACCCCGGGATCGGCCACATTTTGAGCCGAGACAGACACCGCAAGGCTCAACAGAGCCATCGCCTGACAGAGGAGAATCATCGCTAGTCGAAGGCTGGACAAACACATCCAAACGTTAGGAATCGAATTCGACTGGGCCCGTTCGCCTTGACCCATTTACCACTAAGCACGTCTTGCAGAATCTTTCGGTTTAACGTCTCTCGTGCGCGGGGATCCCGAGCACCGATTTGCCGAAAGCGGGCGAGACGCCCGCGAACCGTTTTGCCCAATGATTTCCGGCGAGGAGCTTAGATTAACAGTTTTCGCTTTTCGCAGGAACCACCGCAGTGGTCGAGTCAAATGACAACCATGGTCCGAGGTCGCCATCGATCTCCAGATCGATCATGATCGCGACGATCGGCTTGCCACCCAATCGATCGGTCTGCAACTTGACTAAATCTTTGTGCGTGCAGACGACTCGATCGATCGAATCGCCCAACTCTCGGATCCAATCACGCAGATGAGTCACCGTGGCCGGTAAATAGGGATCATGGTCGCCCAAATGCTTTGCCTTGATCACGATCGCGCCGCACGATTGGACTGTTTTCCTCAAACGCATCGGGATTACCGATGGCGGAGATCACCGCGACGCGTTGGCCGGCGAGTGTTTCGACCGCGTGGGTCGTCGCCGGGTGCTCCCGCAAACCGCTGGGCCGATGGCACGATCGAAAAATGGATAGCTCGGGTTGGGTGCTTCGAAGCTTCGTTTCGATTTGCTCAATGGCCTCGGGCGAGACCGCGTCACAGCGAGTGATGATGACCAGATCGGCTCGAGACAGACTCCGAACCGATTCTCTCAACAGTCCGCGAGGCAACGTATGGTCGAACCCGAACGGACACGTGGCATCGACGACCACGATGTCGAGGTCACGGTAAAGTCGACGGTGTTGGAACCCATCATCCATCAAAATCAGTTCCGCTTCCAATTCCTCCACCGCGATGCGTGCCGCCTCGACGCGGTCGGGATCTTGGACGTGAGGCACATCGGGAAGTCGGTCATGCAATTCCATCGCTTCGTCATTGACGTCGTGGTCGCCGCGTCCGTAGCCGCGGCTGACGATCATGACGCGTGTCCCGCGGGCTCGGAACCACTTGGCCAAATGGCACACGATCGGAGTCTTTCCGGTTCCGCCGGTGGTCAAATTCCCGACGCTGATGACGGGCACTCCGGCATGGTGGATGGTGATCTTCCCACGATCGTAGCGGCGGTTGACCGACGCGACCGCGATGGCGTAGGGAATCGATGCGACCCACAATGTGGCTCGTGCGGCGATCGCAACCGGGTCCCGCCGCCGGCCGCTGATGATTGATCGGTAGTCCCATTTCATACCGCTAGAATAGCGTCGAAGCGGCACTTGATGAAGCGATCCCCGCCTTCGCGCTTCTGCGAACGCGGATCGACCAGGTCTGTCATCTCGAGCGGATTGAGTGTTACCATTGCACGGTCCGTTTGAATCTCACCAGGAAGCACGACCATGCACGGCACCCAAGCCACAATCTTTTACACGTACACCGACGAAGCTCCCGCGTTGGCGACCGAGTCGTTGTTGCCGATCGTTCAAGCCTATTGCGACGCGGTCGGCATCCGGATCGAGATGCGGGATATTTCGCTGGCGGGACGAATCTTGGCGAGCTTCAATGACCGCCTCGCTGACGATCAACCCTATCTTGATGCGTTGGCGGAGTTGGGCGAATTGGCCAAGACGCCTCAGGCCAACATCATCAAGCTGCCCAACATTCGCGCGTCGATCCCGCAGTTGATCGAGGCGATCACGGAGTTGCAGTCGAAAGGATTTGCGGTTCCCGACTTCCCCGATGATCCCCAGACGGAAGAAGAAAGAGAGATCCGAACCCGCTACGCAAAGGTGTTGGGAAGTGCCGTCAACCCGGTGCTGCGTGAAGGCAACTCCGACCGGCGAGTCGCGTCCCCGTCAAAGAGTACGCCAAGAAGCACCCGCACTCGATGGGTGCCTGGTCGGGTGATTCGAAGACCCATGTGGATTCGATGCCGGACGGCGATTTTTACGCCAGCGAGCGATCGTATGTGATGGACAAGCCGGGCTTCGTCCGCATCATCTGGACCGGCAAAGAGGGTCAAAAGAAGGTGTTGAAGGACGCGCCTCGCTTTGCAGGCTGGCGAGATCATTGACGCCTCCGTCATGAGTCGCAAGGCGAGTCTCGAAAGTTTTTGGCCGCATCCATCGACGACGCCAAGAAACGTGGAGTGCTGATGTCGCTGCACATGAAGGCGACAATGATGAAGGTTTCTGATCCGATCATTTTCGGTCATTGTGTCACCGTCTTCTTCGCCGATGTGTTTCAAAAACACGCGGAGTTGTTTGAAAAGCTCGGCGTTGATCCGAACAACGGAATGGGTGACGTGTACGCCAAAATTCAAACGCTCGACGAATCGCAACAGACTCAAATCAAGTCCGACATTGCCGCCGTGCTTGCCAAGCGACCAGAGTTAGCGATGGTCGATTCGGAGAAAGGCATCACCAACCTGCATGTGCCCAGCGACGTGATCATCGATGCATCAATGCCTGCGGCGATTCGCGCGTCGGGAAAAATGTGGGGTCCCGACGGGCAACTCCATGACACAAAAGCGATCATTCCCGATCGATGTTACTCCGGAGTTTACCAAGCGACGATCGACTTTTGCAAAGCAAACGGAGCGTTCGATGTCACGACGATGGGCAGCGTCGCCAACGTCGGATTGATGGCCCAGAAGGCCGAAGAGTACGGCTCGCACGACAAGACATTCGAAATCGCCGAAGACGGGATCGTCCAGGTGATCGACAGTGCCGACAAAGTGCTGATGGAACATCCCGTGGACGAAGGCGACATTTGGCGAATGTGTCAGACCAAAGACGCACCGATTCGCGATTGGGTCCGTCTGGCAGTGGACCGAGCGCGGGCGACCGATTCGCCGGCGATCTTTTGGCTCGATGAGGCCCGTGATCACGATGCAAACCTGATCAGCAAAGTGACCGCGTACCTGCCCGATTACGACACCGATGGGTTGGAGATCAATATCATGTCGCCAGTCGATGCAGCGACTTACACCTGTCAACGTTGCAAAGAGGGAAAGGATACGATCTCGGTCACCGGAAATGTGCTTCGTGATTACTTGACGGACTTGTTCCCGATTTTGGAACTCGGCACCAGCGCAAAAATGTTATCGATTGTGCCGCTGCTCGCGGGCGGTGGACTCTTTGAAACCGGCGCCGGTGGATCGGCACCCAAGCATGTGGAACAGTTATTGAGCGAAGGCCACCTGCGTTGGGATTCGCTCGGTGAGTTTCTCGCGATCGCGGTCTCGCTGGACGATCTGGCGACGAAGACCGGGGACGCCGACATCGCCGTGCTGGCTGCAACACTCAACGATGCGACGTCAAAGTTGCTCGATGAGAATAAGTCGCCGGGCGCAAAGTCGGTGAACTGGATAATCGCGGCAGCCACTACTACTTAGCGTTGTATTGGGCCCAGGCCTTGGCGACCCAAACCACAAGCCTTCGATTGAAAGAGTCCTTTGAGCAACTGTCTCAGACGCTCGCGGAAAACGAAAGCACGATTCTGGACGAGTTGAATGCGGCCCAGGGAACCTCCGTCGACATCGGCGGCTACTACCTGGCCGACAAAACCAAGGTCCGCGCCGCGATGCGGCCTAGCCCCACCTTCAACGCCGCAATCGACGCACTGAAGTCCTAGTCGGATCGCTCTAGGTGCCGCTACTTCACATTACGTCGTCCCAGTCCGATCAAATCGAATGCTTCGCTGCCGGGTTGAGGCAGCAATTCGTCGGTGCTTTGCGGGTCGACCTTGCGACACGTCTCGGTCAGCTTATCGGCCAGATCGTCGAGAGGATCTTCCCAGGTTTCGACCGTTGTGTTGGCCGGCGGAATGTTCGCCATCTCATCGAGCAACCCGATCATTCGCAAGCAATGTCGGAACAAGATGCCCTCTTCCTTTTGCAGCTTCCGAGCGGTGACGTACTTGTTGAAATCGCCGCCAAATTCGAGCAACTCGCCGACGATCCAAACAGGTCGCACGTTGACATCTTGAACGCGTGGAAACTCGTTTCGAAACAGTCGCAATAGTTTTTCGCCGATCGTCAGCGGCCAGACTCGCGGCTCTTCGAACATCACGCGTCCAAAGCCTCGATCGACGATGTCTTCATCCTCGTCCTTGCCCTTGGCACCCAATTCTTCCGACGTCGCCAAACCCATCGTCAACAATTCGGAGTCCAATCGCGTCGTCGCCAACGTTCCGGCGGGCATGTCGTCGTACGATGGCATTCGACAGAAGCGGGCGACGGTGCCGGGCACTTCCAACACACTCTCGAGCGTCGCGATTCTTTCGCTCGGATCTGCGATCGCCAATTGGTCGGCCAAAAAAACGCCGAACAATGGATTGATGCTGCGAATGTGAACGAGACGCTCCAGTCTTTTTTTCGGCGTGGCCGTGATCGGCCGGTAGGTCGTCAACTCGTACCCGCGACTCGCGATCAGCTTTGGATCGGAAGTGTCTTCTGGCTCGGTAACTTTCTCCGGTGCATCGGTTTGGATTTTATCCAGCAACTCGCCGAACAATCCCGCCGTCTTCGCCTCCTTTTTCTCCTTATTGGTCGGCGGCGGGGGCGGAAGCTCGGCGGCTTGCGGTTTGGGTTCTAAATCGACGTAGCGGCCCTCCCACATCGTGATCAGCATCCGGTTGAGATCGCGTTGGGCCTCGTCAATTCCTTTAGGCGTAAGCAATCGCCGACCGATCATGTCGCGGATCGGTTGGACACTGGAATCCTGAGTGAACAGGTACGCCAGCAACCGCCACGGCAACAGACCACGACTTTCCAAGTTGGCGGACTCGGCCGATTGCAACTGCTCGAATTGACTTTGGGTCCAATACGTTTCGCCGGCCCGCCGCTTTGGCATCTTCTTTTTCAGTTGCTTCCTCGCCTTCATCAATCCTGGGTCTTTGGTGTCCTCGGGAATCGATTCGAACTTCTCACGCCATTTGTTCAGCTTCACATCGTCTTCGTGAGCCAGCGCATACACGTAGCCCACATCATCAAACTGGGGACGCCCGGCACGCCCGAAAATTTGTTGAGCTGAGGCGATTTCACACAACTTCTTTTTGTTGCGCGGACCCTTCAGCAAACTGGGCAGCACGACGCTGCGGGCGGGCAAGTTGATTCCCGCAGCCAGGGTTTCGGTGCAAACACAGAAGGCCAGCAGTTTGCGTTGAAACAACTCTTCGACGATGCGTCGATAGCGTGGCAGCACGCCGGCGTGGTGCACCCCGACGCCACGCATCAGAATCTGTTTCAATTTGGGCCCCGCACCCTCCGACATGTCGGCCGCATTGAGGTAGTCCGCCAACTCGCTCTGCCGCGCCTTGTCGATGACGCTTTTGCCTTTCAATAGCTCCGCCGTCGTCCAACACTGTGAGCGGCTGAAACAAAACATCAGCGCCGGTGTTCGCCGAGCGACCTCGTCCCCGTCGGCGATCCGCTCAGAAAAATCAGGTAGAATTTCGTCGTCAACCCACGAGTATTGAAGCGGCACCTTGCGCTCGGTGCCAACCACGAGCTGCAATCGTCGATTGTGAGCGCGCGTCAGCCACGACGTGAACTCCATCGCGTTGCCGACCGTCGCCGACAAGAGCATGGTGCGAACGTGGGACGGCAAAAGTCCCAACGTCAACTCCCAAACCACTCCCCGCTCGCGGTCGTTGAAGGAATGAAACTCGTCCATCACGACGCAGGAAACGTCAGCGAAATCGAACGATGCGGGGTTGAGCAAACGATTCAGCAGAATCTCGGCCACGACGACCAGAACGGGCGCGTCTGCGTTGACCGATCGATTGCCGGTGACCAGCCCGACCTGGTCCGCTCCGAATCCCCAACGAACGACCGATTGCCGCAGTTCATCCAACTTCTGGTCCGTCAAAGCGATCAACGGAGTCGTGTAGTACATCCGTTTACCGGTCCGAAGGGCCTCGTAGACAGCCGCCTCGGCGATCATGGTCTTTCCCGTTCCCGTCGGCAGCCAACCAACACTCCCTGGTCACCGGCGTCGATGTCGCCGGTAAAATACGAAAGCATCGCTTCTTCTTGTACCGGGTACGGCGGATACGGCAGCAGGTCGAAGTATTCGGTCGCCAATTGATCGCGATCGGGAATTTCGTCAGATTCAGGGTGCTTGTTCATCATGATCAACAACTTACCCTGCGTGTCACGGCGCGGCGACGGTGGTCGCGTCGGTTCTCAGTCCGGTCCGAGCAACGGGTGATCAACCTATGAATCTGTGCGCGAAATCATGCGACCGAGATTTGGAACGCCGGCTTGGATGCGGTGCGGGCCGAATCATTGGTCATCCGCGAGGTCAAACTCGATGGCGATTCCCTCTGCATCGACGGCCACGTTTGGGATCGCAGCGATTTTGATCGAGTGATCGTCGTCGGTGCGGGGAAGGCAGGTACCGCAATGGTCAACGGCTTGACGGCCGCGATCGGTGACTGGCTACCCATTACCGGGTTCGTCAATGTGCCCGAAGGAACCGAGTCGGACTTGGGGCCAGTGCGGTTGCACCCCGCACGTCCTGCGATGGTCAACGAGCCGACGCAAACCGGCGTTTGGGGAACCGAAGAAATTCTGAGGTTGGTCGGCGATGCGACGCAACGAGATCTGTGCATCGCGTTGATCTCCGGCGGCGGCAGCGCGCTGTTGCCCGCGCCAAGCGACGGCATCACGTTGGCCGATAAATTGGCGGTCACGCGATGCCTCACCTCCGTCGGCGCCAGCATCTCGCAAATCAACACGGTCCGAAAACAACTCAGCCGTGTGAAGGGCGGCGGACTGTTGAGAGCGTGCCGTGCCGGTGCGCTGGTCACACTGGTGCTCTCCGACGTCCTCGGCGATCCGCTCGACTTGATCGCGTCGGGTCCCACCGTCCCCGATCCCTCGTCGGCCCAAGATGCCGTCAATGTTTTGCAAAAGTACGACGCAAAACGCGAGCTGCCCGAATCGATCTACAAAACGCTCGAGTCGGGGCACGATCGGATTCTTCCACCGGTCGTCTGCTCCGCGACCACGATCGTGATCGGTAACAATGCCGTCGCGGTGGATGAAGCCGGCATCCGCGCCGAGCGCCTCGGTTACAACCACGTGATGCATTCCGCCGATCACGACGAAGGCTTCGCCGAAGATGTCGGACGACATTTAGCAGACATGGCGGTCGACATGCTCAAGGCGGATCCCGATAAGCATCGACACGATTGCTTGATCACTGGCGGCGAACCGGTCGTCAAACTGGTGGGCGAGGATGTTCGAGGTCGGGGCGGTCGCAATCAACAGCTCGTTTTGGCCTCGTACCGCCAATTGCTAACGCACCGACTGACCGATCGACAATGGGATCGGATTTGCATCCTTTCCGGTGGCACCGACGGCGAAGATGGTCCGACCGACGCGGCGGGCGCGTTCATTGATGCCGAGGTTCATCGACAAGCCCTCCGGCTAGGTCTGGACGCCTCCGACGCATTGGTGCGCAACGACGCCTACACCTTCTTCGCCGCATCCGGCGGCTTGCTGATCACCGGGCCCACCGGAACGAACGTTTGCGACGTCCGCGTGGCGCTCATCCACGCGGGATAAGCTTTCCGCCGAGTTTGGATCAACGACCGACAAGTCAACCGTTGCAAGCCGGCGGATGGAAGGCCGCCCCTTGACCCGGAGCGACCGCCGAACTGCGTCATCGACCGCTTACCAAACAAATGAGCACCCGCGGCCCGTCGCGGTTTAAAGTTGTCGGGCGGCGAACGTGTCGCCCTGGTCCGGGTCCCCAGTCTGCAAGCCTTTCATGAACCATCGCACTCGCTGGGTGCTGGTGCCGTGGGTGAAGCTCTCCTGGTTCGCCTGGCCCGTGCTACGCTTTTGCAGCGTGTCGTCGCCGATCGCGGCGGCGGCTCGCAAACCTTCCTCGATGTCACCTTCCTCTAGGATCTGTTTCTCTCGCTGGGCGTGGTGAAATACCACGCCCGCATAAAAGTCGGCCTGGAGTTCCAATCGGACCGACAATTGGTTGTAGTCGACTTGGGACAATTGCTGGCGCGCTTGATCGAGTTCGGATGTTTTGCCCAGCAAATTTTGGACGTGGTGACCGACTTCGTGGGCGACCACGTAGGCTTGGGCGAAATCGCCTGGGGCGTTGAGTTGACGAGCGAGTTGATCAAAGAAAGCGGTATCCAAATAAACCTTCCGGTCCGCCGGACAATAGAACGGACCGGAGGCGGACGTAGCCGCTCCGCAAGCGGAGGTGGTGGATTGCGTGAACAACTCGAGGGCTGGCTTCTGGTATTTCAACCCGCTTTGTGCGAACAATTCAGTCCAGACGTCTTCGGTATCGGCAAGGACGGTGGCGACAAACTCACCTTCTTCGACCTGTTCCTTCGTCAGCTCTTCGCCGCCCTCCCGGACCGCGGCCGGCCGCGGACCCGCTTGCTGCAACACTTGGCGTGGATCACCACCCATCAGTCCGACCACAAGCGCCAAGATCAAAATGCCAATGCCGCCACCGACCACGGTCGTTCCGCCGATTCCACGACGATCGACCACATTTTCACTCCGACGACGTCCACGCCACTTCATATCAACGACTCCGGAAATTTGCCCGCAGGCTTGTGAATGAATCATCATCAAGTAAGTCTTGGCACCGACGCCACCGACACGATCATCAGTATACGGGTGCCGCCCAGCAGTGGTCACCCCATCACGGAATCAAGGGTTTTACAAACGTGGCGGTCGCAGTCCGGCCACCAGCGTCGCGGTCTGGGTTGCAATCTCCAGCTCTTCGTCCGTTCGAACAATCAACGTTTTCACCACCGCGTCTTCGGCCGATATGTCGGTCACGACCGCAGCCGATTTCCCAACCAAATTCGCTGTGGGATCGAGGCGGATCCCGAGATGCATCAGCCGAATGGTTGCAAGTTGCCGGATCTCCGCCGAATTCTCACCCACCCCCGCAGTGAACACCAACGCATCCAACCCAGCCATTTCGGCGGCGTAGCCACCGATCATTTTGACCAGTCGATGGATGTAGATGTCGATTGCTAGCGACGCCGCCCCATCGCCCCGGTCACGGCGTGCCAAGATCGCCCGCATATCGGGCTCGCCACACAATCCCATCAACCCGCTAGCCTTGTTGAGCAAGTGATCGACTTGGTCCGCGGTCATCCCGCCGCGACGAATCAGACGCAGCGGGACCGATGGATCGATGTCGCCCGAGCGGGTCGCCATCACCAAACCTTCGAGCGGCGTCATTCCCATGGAGGTGTCGATCGCGATGCCGCCGACCGAAGCCGTTGCGCTCGCCCCCCCACCCAAATGCAACGACACGATTCGCATTTGCTCTGCTCGCTCGATATCACCTTCGCAAAGCGATTGCAAAGCTCGTTGGGTGACATAACGGTGCGACGTCCCGTGAGCTCCATACCGGCGAACGTCGTGTTCGAGGTAAATGGAATCCGGGATGGCGTACCGATAGGCCACCGGCGCGAGCGTGGAAAAGTACGCGGTGTCGAACACTAAAACCTGTTCGATTTCCAGACCGAGTCCGTCGATCGCCTCGACCAGCGATCGCCCAGGCGGATTGTGGAGAGGTGCCAACGTGTCAAGCTTTCTCAGCTCCTCAATCACTGTAGGCGTCACGCGAGTCGGTACTCGGAACCTCGATCCGCCGTGGACGATTCGATGGCCGATCGCATCGACGCCCGCATCGCGATGCCGATCCAAAACGTTCTTCGCGGCGGATAAGTGATCGATCGAGTCACCACCGGGCTGTCCGATTCGATCGATCAAACCGTGACTCAACCGGCGACCGCTTGCGACTTCGATGCAAGCGAACTTTAGCGTCGTGCTACCCACGTTGAACACTAAGATGTTCGTCACGACAGGTCACCATCGCCTGACGATTGGGCCTGGATTGCAGTGATAGCGACGGTGTTGACGATGTCCGCGACGGTGCATCCACGAGACAAGTCGTTGACCGGTTTGCGAAGCCCTTGCAAGACCGGGCCGATCGCGACAGCGCCGGCCGAACGTTGAACCGCTTTGTACGTGTTGTTCCCCGTGTTCAGGTCCGGAAATACAAACACGGTCGCCCGCCCCGCCACCTCGCTGGTGGGCAATTTGGTTGCCGCGACTGACGGGTCGATCGCCGCGTCATACTGAAGCGGTCCTTCGATCGGCAAGTCGGGACGCTTGGATCGCAACAGCGCCGTCGCTTCCCGCACCCGCTGGACATCTTCGCCTTGACCACTTTCGCCCGTCGAATATGACAGCATCGCGACGCGTGGGGTGATACCGAACTGCAGCGCCGTGTCCGCACTGCTGCTGCCGATTTCCGACAATTCCTCGGCCGTCGGATTGGGGATCACCGCACAGTCGCCGTACACCAATACACTCTGTTTCAAGCACATCAGAAACACGCTGCTCACCACTCGCACACCCGGCTTGGTCTTGATGAACTCGAATGCCGGCCGAATCGTGTTCGCGGTCGTGTGGATCGAACCGGAAACCATTCCGCCGGCCAATCCGAGTCGAACCATCATTGTGCCAAAATAACTGACTTCGAGCATGCGATCTCGAGCCACGTCCATGGTGACGCCCTTGTGCTTTCGCAGCTCAAAGTATTTCATGGCGAACTCTTCGCGATACTTGCTCGTCGCCGGATCGATGATGGTGACGGTCGGCCGCGATTTCTCCGATGCACTCTCTTGTTCGTCTTTGGTCGGCAGACGGACACCGACTTTGCCCGCGGTGGCTCGTATCAATGCGGGGTCGCCGAGCAAGATGATTTCGGCGACGTCACGGCGAAGAAGCACGTCGACCGCCTTCAGTATGCGTGGCTCGTTTCCCTCCGGCAGCACGATCCGGACACGCTTCTCGCGAGCCTTTTGGATCAACGAGTATTCAAACAACATCGGTGTGACGTGAGCGGTGCTGGGGGCCCGCAACCGATTCGCCAGTTCATCGCCATCGATGTGGCGTTCGAACAATCCAATGGCGGATTCGATTTTGCGAGGGGAGTGAATTCCTAGTTCCGCCTTGACCATCGAAGCTCGAGTCGCAGCGGTGAAAGTGTCATCGGTCGTCGTCAAGATCGGCAATCCGCCCGGGATTCGAACCAGTCGTTGCAGCGATTCGGGTGGTGTGAGGCCACCGGTGAGCAGCAAACTGGCGGGTGACGGCCCATCCCCATGAATGCAAGCAAGTGCGCAGCCGGCCACAATGTCGCTGCGATCACCAGGCGTGATCACTAGACTTCCGGAATGCAGTCGCTCCAAGAAGCTAGGAAGCTGCATCGCCGCAACTCTCAAACGAGTCACCTCGCGATCGAATGTCGACTCGTCACCGCAAAGCACCTTTGCATCCAAGCCGACTTGGATTTCTCGAAGCGTCGGCTGACGCAAAAGCGGTTCCTCGGGCAAGAAATAAATAGGACCATCACCGCGAATTTCGGCGTCGCCAAACGCACCGACAAACAATTCGAGTTTCGCGGCGTCGATCTGATTGACGACCGTGGCCAAAACTTGTCCGCCGTGGTCCGTCAATGAATCGTTACCGATGCGAATCGACTGGACACAATCGTCGACCGTTTTTTCGAACGCCGAATAGACTGGCATGATCGCACAGCCCAAGTTGACAGCCAGGTCGGCATTGAATTCGAATTCGAGTTCAGGAACCAACCCTTGAAAGCTAGTGCCTTCGACCACCGCGAAACTCGCATCCCGTTGAAGCGATTTGAAACGTTGTTGAATGCACTGGATCAGTTCATCATAGCGGTCTTCGGCGAGCAATTGGCGTGCCTCCGCACGGTTCACTCCCGCCATCTGCTGGGGCGAATGTGGCAATTGATAACGAGTCCGCATCAACTGAATGCTCTGGTCTTCCTCGGCCGAATCCCGAACGACCGGACGGAAAAATACGACTCGCTCGAATCGTCGCATCGCCAATTCCATTACCCCCAACGCAATCATCCGCTTGCCCGTGGCATTCTCGTTGGTGGCTAGGTAAAGACTCTCTGGCATGGCCCAATTCTCGCAAATGGTTTTCGAGGCATCGTAGCAAAAAATGATGCCGGGCAACCGTTTCCCATTATCGCCAACGAAATGCTAAAATCCCAAACGGGCGGTCGCACCCCCGATTAATTTTTGCAACCATGAATCAACGAGCCCTTTTCGCCATGAGCAATGCCAAACCACCTTTGGATGACATTTCGTTGGCATCGCTGCACCAATCCGTCGAGAAGACTTTTCTGGAGCGATTTGGCCGCCGGCCGAGCGTCGTGGTTGCGGCTCCGGGGCGAGTCAACTTGATCGGCGAGCATATCGATTACAACGATGGTTTCGTTCTTCCGCTGGCGCTGGATCGATACATCTTGATCGCAGCCGACGCCGAACTGGGGCGTGCGATCGACTCGCCGATCAGGCTGTACAGTCAAAACTTTCACGACACCGAGACGATCGCGACGAACCGACCGCTTCGGCCCGGACGAACGGGTTGGGTCAGCTATGTCGAGGGAGTGATCGCCGGATTTGTCGAGCTGGGTGACCAAGTTCCGACGTTTGATGCGGTGATCGGTTCAACCGTTCCGCTCGGTGGTGGACTATCCAGCAGCGCAGCGTTGGAGGTGGCGACGGCGACCCTGATGGAACAGTTGACCGGTCGGGCCTTGGAACCGATTCAAAAGGCGCTGCTTTGTCAACAAGCCGAGCATCATTTCGCCGGAGTGCCTTGCGGCATCATGGATCAATTTAGCAGCGTCTTTGGGCAACCCGATCAATTGATGCTGATCGATTGCCGTTCTCAACAAGTCGAGAATGTGCCCTTTGACGACGACGACATTTCGGTCTTGATCACCAACACCAACGTCAAGCACGAACTGACCGGCGGCGAATACGCATCCCGTCGGCGGGAATGCGAGTCGGCACTCCGGTGCATCGGAAAGGCATCATGGAGGGATGTTTCGATCGACGATGTGAATGCCAAACGCAATGAATTAAGCAACGTCGAATTTTGTCGAGCTCGACACGTTGTTTCGGAAATCGATCGCACCATCAATGCTGCCCAAGCATTCCGCAACAGCGATTGGCTGGCGGCCGGCCGATTGATGTACGCCAGCCACGATTCGCTGCGAGATGACTTCGAGGTCAGTTGCGACGAGCTGGATGTTTTGGTCGAGCTCGCGTCCGATATTGGCGTCGATGGTGGAATGATCGGATCACGAATGACCGGCGGAGGTTTCGGGGGTTGCAGCGTGTCGTTGGTCCGAAACGAGAATCTGGAATCCGTCACGCAAACACTCATCTCTCAATATGAGTCCGCGACCGGAATCAAGCCAAACTGTTTTTCTTGTCGACCCTCACTCGGAGCTCACGTCCGAGTCAGCAAAAACTGAGAGCCGCAACTCGCTCCTTCGATTCATCGTGATGTTAGCCATTATTTCGTTTGCCGGACCGTCCGGCTTGAGCTGGGATTGCGACTGCGTCCTGGGGCTGCCCCATAAAGCGATACGGGTCATCGAGGCGCCGCATTTCATCGAGCAACACCGATTTCATCTCGTCAAGTTTTTCCGCGTGTACTGAATCCCCTGCCAAGTTCACTTGCTGCGGTGTTGGATCGATGCCCGTTATTGTCTTGACGCTGGGGGAGTGGTGTTCGATCAAGAACTCATTGGGGTTATCGGCAAGATTGAAAAGTTGGATGTGGCTGTTTTTGCCATTCGAAGATTCGTATTGGATCAACTTCCAGTCACCTTTTCGCACGCAGCGGATGCCCGGTTTACGGCCGCCGGAGTAGGCGCCGTAAAGGACGTCGCGAACGACGCTCTGCTTGCCCTCGAGCACGGGCTTGAAGCTTTCGCCTTCACAAGTTGAAGGTCTTGCAACTCCCGTCAGATCGCACAGGGTGGCGAGCACATCAAGCAGGTAGATATTCCCAATGGCTCGTTCGCCTCGGGGGACACCGGGCCCTTTGATGATGAACGGCACGCGCCACGTCGATTCATAAAGGTTTTGTTTCCCCTGCAAACCATGACGACCGATCGCCATGCCATGATCGGAGGTGTAGATGATGATCGTGTTGTCCATTTCACCCATTTCGGACAACTTCTTCAGAACACGATCGATTTGAACATCGATGTTTTCGCTGCACGCGAATTCTCGGCCCAGTTCATTTCGAATCGTCTGCTCATCGCGATTTTCCCACACGCCCTCGACGCTCACTTCATCGCGAACATCACTGTGAGTGTTGTCAAAAGGGTGCTCGGGCAAATAGTTGACGGGCAACGGCGGTTGCTTTTCATTTCCAGCGGGCAAGCGACTGGGATCGGTGTGATTGACCGCTCCGTACTTCGCCAACAGACCTGGCTTGCCGTCACGGGTGTCGTGAGGGTGCGAAAAACCGAAGTAGATTAAAAATGGATCATCGTCGTTCGTGGACTCACGCTCGGCCAGACAGTTCAAGACTTGCGTCGCGTGCCAGTGGCTGCCCGTTTCGTCGGTGCCACCGCGTTTCGTAGCATCCGAAACCACATCGAATTGCGCATTCGCGGCCGAGTAGCTATTGCCCCGTTTGCAAGTCCGCATCGTGTCGTATCCGGCGTCATTAAAAACTGCGGCCAGAGTTTGCTGCGGCATGTCGACGGGGACATACTTGGGGTCAGCCGCCAGCGGATTGCCGCCGGGAAGATGCCAGAGAGTGCGCCCCGTCATGATCATGGTTCGCGAAGGAGTGCATACCGCCCCACTCCAGGATCCCATGTGGTAGGCGGAATCGATCACAACTCCCTCGGCTGCCAGCCGGTCCAGCGCGGGGGTCTCCAACGTTGAGGCCGGGTTGTAGATCTTCAGATCGAATGGCGATTGATCATCGGCCAAAATGAACAGCACGTTCGGACGATCGAGTTCTGCGGCCCCTGCTCCGGCCGCGCCACACGCTAACGCAACCACCCAAAAAAAAACGTTCAAAATCGGTTTCATCAGAGTCTCATGGGAACGAATCGCCATGGCTGGCGTTGGTCGATGTGGTGATCGGCCTCGAAGCGTCGATTTGGTCAACGCTACAGATTGATCGCAGAGTTTCCTTTTGCGGCTCGTTGAAGTGCCTCTTCGACGCGCACCATCAACGGATCGACCATCGGATCGTTTTCACCCATCATCGCGACGCCGGACGTGCTTCGGTGTTCCCGATCGGCCTCGGCCACAAACTCGGCGTTGCAGTGCTGGCAAGCCACGGTGTACCCGATCAGCGAGGCGCGGATCTGCACGCGTCGACCGCAAGTTGGGCAAGATTGGGTGAAACGGATAGACATCACAAGACTCCATTAGTGAAGCAGACGAGCGGAAGCACATTCCATAAGGCAGGATACTATCCCTTGTTGCCAATTAAGGCAAGCTAAAAGCGCCCTGAAAAGCAGGATCGGTATTCTCTATCGCTTCAAGTGAACTGAAAACGAAACATCTTCGGCGAAGTGGACGGAATGAGGAACCAGTGCACGCGTTCAGAGGATGAGCGGCTAGAGCGCGTGTGAAAGAGACGAGAACTTGAATCTTTGCGAAATATAATGGCTTGGCAAACCCTCTAACGGGGTCGAGACCTTAATTTGAAGTGATAGCGGTAATTATTCAAGCCATTCCTCAGCATTTGGGTGACGCGATGCAAGGATGCCAGCGGTAGGCAATGTTTCCGAATTGCGTACGATTGTTCGTTTTCCGTCTTAGGCGTCTCTCGTTCGCAGGCATCGGTGGTGCCATTTGCTCGAGAAGGTTTGGAAATAGCCGAAAATCGAGTGCCTCCGCCAACAAGACACTTTTTAGATGACCAGGATCGCGACGAAACGAAATGATGAAGAAAAAAGTACTATTCGTTTGCATGGGGAATATTTGCCGGTCACCCGCCGGCGAAGCGGTGATGCAGCGATTTGCGACGGAATTCGGCGTCGACGTCGAAGTCGATTCGGCGGGCACGCACGGCTACCACATCGATAAACCGGCCGACGCACGCATGCGAGCCGCGGCCGAGGCGAGGGGCTACGAGCTGCTGAGCAGGGGCCGAAAGGTGACCGCTGCCGATCTGGATCCGGGCCGCTTCGATCTGGTGCTAGCCATGGACACCGAAAACCACACAATCTTGCAAGAGTTGGCGGGCGGCGTGCAGCCTCACATTCGGATGTTCAGCGACTACCTCGACGACGATGCTTGGCCCACGGATGTTCCGGATCCCTATTACGGGGAAGCCGAAGGGTTCACCAAGGTCCTGGACATGCTCGAAGAGGGGTGTCCCATCATCCTGCAGACGTTGATGGGCGAAAATATTTTTGCCGGCGAATTTGATGATGAGTGATCATCCGGAGGGGTCACGGCACAACGGGGGTCATCGATCCGCTCGCCGGCTTCGTCGTTCACGTTTGAATCGAATTTGGCAACCGATCGGAACGGTTTCGGCAACTTCGGGTGACTTGTTCGCCAAGACCGCATCGATCGCGGAGGCGACGTAACGCCGAGTCACTTCTTTCCCATCGGGGCTGTCGTCCATCGAACCCATGTAGACCACCGAACGTTTTCCGTCGGAATTCATTTTTCCGAGCACAAAGAACTCAGGCGTGTATTTCGCACCAAAGTCTTTTGCGACACGTTGAGTCTCGTCGTAAAGGTAGACGAACGGGAAGGATTTGCGAGTTGCTTTGTCCTTCATCGCGTCGAGCGAATCGGCGTCGATCGTGTTGACGTTGATCGCCACGACTGCAACATCAAGCACCGCATAGTTTTGGTGCAACTCCGCGATTCGGTCTTCGACGTCGGTGGCGTAGGGGCAACTGTTGCAAGTGAAGACGACGACGACGGCTTTCTCGCGATCAAGGTCGCTGGAAGAATGAGTCTTGCCGTCGACGCCGATCAGACCGTTCCACGTCGGCGCGGGATCACCGATGTCGAGCGTGCTATTGAATTCACCCGCCGAACTGGCAGAACTTCCGACGTATAGAATTCCTAGGACTAAAATCCCGACGGCTGGTGCAGCGGCCGGGAAGTTGATGAACGGCATAAGGTTTACCTCAGAAATCTCGGTGGCGAGTGTTCGCGAATTTCAGCCTAACCTATTTTGGTCCGTTCGATCAGAACGCGTCGCTCTTCCATCGAATCAAACGAGACCAGAGAGATGCCGGTTGGACGGCAATGTCAACGTCGGTGACCATTCGGACCGGTAATGTGATTGGTTGGTGGGCGATTCGCACGTGCGCCGGATAGTAGGTTAGCAACGGGGAATCATTGATGGACGAAGGGATTCGGTGCGTAGCGATCAGACTCTTTGGAACCTGGTCGACCGGCGACGTCGCGATCTCAACGATGTTCCCCGTCACGCTGCCGCGTGGGCGATCGGCGATCCGAAGCACGACTCGTTGGTTGATTCGAACCAATTCGACGTCACGCTGGTGCAAGTACACAACCGCGTCACGCTCGATCGAGTTGCCGATTGTGCAAATGTGCGTGCCTTCGTCGAGCCGTGCGCCACGATTGATCGGATCCAGTACGGTGCCCGACCAGTCTTGCGACCGCTGATCGGTGGATAGCTGATCGTTAGCATTTCGATCATCTGATCTTAAATCCGGTCTTTTCTCGGCGGCAAAGATAACGCCGCCGAGACTCGATCGGACCAATTGGTAGTTCCGTTGCGCGTCCAACAAAACGATCTGTTTTTCGACTTCTTCGATCGCCTGGCGAGTCACCGGAATGGCATCGGATGCATCGGACGAGGTGCCACGCTGGTTTCGAAGACCGGCTAATTTGGACAACAGTTTTTCATGCCGCGTCGCGAGCGCCAGTCGATCGTCGACGGCTCGATCATTGATGAGCTCGACGATGACTTGTTCGGGCATGACCGTCGCGCCGGCCAATACCGTGTTTTCGATTCGGCCTGGCGATGTGACCACGATCGTTTCGGATGATCGCGGTTGAAGGATCGCTGGCGCGACGACCTGTCGCGGCAGCGGCATCCCCAGCACGATTCCGATCGCTCCCAAGATGCAACCACCGGTCAGGACACGGCGGTAACGAGCATGACGGTCCAAAGCCCGGCGGCGAACACGCGAGACCGAGCGTGCTCGACTTACCCATCGCCAAAGTTCACGTGCGACGACTATCGAGCCCACCAAGGCCATCCCCGCAAGTGCCAAGTCGCCTGATCCGTGCGCGTCAGACCAGCGATAAAATAAGATTGCCAATCCGGCGTAAACCAAGCTTCGGTAGCCCACACTCGCCAACGCGTACAAGATCAAGCCGAACGATTTTGTCCTGCTCGAATCGTCCCCCACAGGCAAGCTCGGCAATGAACCACCCATGAGACCGATGATGTGATGACGAAGAACGGTGCGGGCGCGGCTGTACAAATTCGGCATCCCGATCGAGTCGGACAAAATGTAGTAACCGTCATACTTCATCAAGGGATTGCCGTTGAACACGACGGTGGAAACCGAACAGACCACCATCACGCTCACGCACGCATCGCGAAGCGGCCCATCGAGTGTCATGACCCAAATGAACGTTGCGATCGCGGCAAGGGTCATTTCCGCAATCATGCCGGCACCCGAAACGAGCATGCGTTTCCACGGTCGATCCAGCATCCACGCGTCGCTGACGTCACAGTACAGACAAGGGATGCCGACTAAAAGCATGATTCCCATTTCGCTGCATCGGGCACCAAATTTTCGGCACACGATCGCGTGAGCCAGCTCATGCAACCCCTTCGTGATCGCGATCACAACCAGCAACAGCATCCAATTGTCGAATCGTGCCGCGGCGTGAGCGACATCAGCGGCGAACACGGACCAGCGTGAAACGACGATCAAGCAGGCGGTGACGACTAGGATCGACAGGCACAGAAATGCAGCCGCCGACGACCAGATCTTCGAAAGGGGGTCGAGCTTTGCGAGCCAATCTGTCGGATCGATGCCCGGCAAACGAATGGCCAGCGGGTTGATCCCACGCGACCTTTTCGTGGGCAGGCCCGTCGATGGTCCCGACCCCATCAAGCCCTTGGAATGGGCATCCGCAAAAAAGTAGACGACCCGCTCCGGTGGCAGATGAAGCGGCACGAACAGGGCGGCGGCGTCATCGCACAAGCTCTTGAATGACCGCGTCCCGTCGGCCAAAATCATCATCGCGTGCTCTTGGTCGGTGAAGTGAAAGTAGGATCGCGACAGCGGATCCTTGATGACCCACATGTCTTGATGGTTCGACCAAATCCGACGATGGACCAAGTCACGACGCAGGCGCAGCGCCGTGCTCGGGTTGGCCGCAGAGACGGTACTCGTCATCATCACGGCAACAAGATCATGTCGAGACGCATTCCGGGGAGCACATCTCTCTTCGGATTATCAAACTCCACCCAAAACTTGGTCTCATTGTTGACCGGATCAATTTCGGGGCTGACGAAAACAACTTCCCCCTCGCGAGTGATGACCGATTCGCTTTGAATTCGGATCGATAGCGTGACCGATGAGTGTTCTCTCAGAATTTGAATTTGGTCCGCGTTTGCAAATCCTTCGGCGCGGAGGCGATCGAGGCGAATCACGCGCGCGATCGGCTCGCCTTCGGTGACCCAATCTCCCCTTTTGTGATGAACTTGAACCACGACGCCCTGGAGCGACGAGTTGATGCGATGCTGGAGGCTTTCTAGATTCGCCAATTGGCATTGGTGTTGCCCGAGCACCAACCGTAACGCCTCGACTTGCTTGTCCGCCGAAGCCTTTGCGACGGCGAGTTTGGATTGTTGAATTGACCATTGATGGCCTTCGGCCGTCTCGGCTTCGGCGTCGGCCTTGAGCTGTTCCACGTCATGCTCCACTTCGGCCTGTTGGGTTTCCAACATCGACCGTTCGTAGGTCAGTCTCAATCCATCGATCTCGGAGGTTGAGACACTTTCGGCGTACTCCGATCGTGATCGCAGTGCGCGATCGAGCTCATTTTTCGCAACCGCCGCGGATTTTTTGGATGCTTCCACGCGTACTTGATTGGTGGCCATTCGTTGAGCAATTTGTTGGCGAATCAATTGCTCTTTGGCCGCTTGAAGCTCCGTGCCCAACTCGGCCTCGGCCTGCTCGGTTGCCAATCCGTCGTTGACTGCTCGTTGCAAGATTTCCAATTGCGTCTT
This sequence comes from Pirellulaceae bacterium, assembly GCA_963781095.1. Classification (GTDB taxonomy): domain Bacteria; phylum Planctomycetota; class Planctomycetia; order Pirellulales; family Pirellulaceae; genus Rubripirellula. Next base: position 269,891 of record CAWAEA010000015.1, on the reverse strand, counting down.
GGCGATCTCGGCCCGGACGAGCGATTCGCGGTCATCGGTCGAAGCGATCAACTCACCGGCGGTCACGGATTGGCCCTCACGAACGGCAAGCTCGGAAAGTATCCCCGCCCGCGCCGTCGGGACTTCGACCGAGTCGATGACGGTCACAATCAAATCGCGAAAGTAAAATTCGTCCTCGGCGCAAACAAAGTTGAATGTCGCCGTTGATATCCAAAGTGCGAGGGAAAACGGCACCCATCGAGTCAGGGGCGAGGGCAAGCAGATGTTGTTTATCAATGAAATCACGGTAGCTTTCAAAACCAGCTTTGTTGTCGGTACCAATGGATAAAACTTCGTAAATAAACGAATCCGGCGGCACGCTTTCCACAGTGAATTCGCGCGACCACAGTTGCCCCTCGCCGCATGGAAACGTTGTCCATCACATCGATCGGAACACGAACCGTAACGACGGATTGACCGGCCGCGTTGACGTCGGCCACCTCCGAAATTTTATCGATTCGGCCAGTCAGAATCGTGGTGGGGTCGGATCTCAATTTTAGCGAACACTCGGTCGCATGTTTTGACTGGGATTGGATCACGTAGGCAATCGATTGATCCAGGATTTCGAGTTCGGCGTTCCAACCATCCGATCTGGAAACCACGCTGATCAAGTATTGGCCGTGGGTGACCGGACGCGAGGCGAGCGACTCGGCGACGTTCCATTGGTCGACCGTGCCATCCATGGGGCTGGTGAGAGTCAGCCCTTCTTGTTGGCGACGAATCGACGCGAGTTGTCGATCAAGTCCGGCCAACTCGGCTTGCACCGTCTGTTCGTCCACCGACGTCGGGCGATCAAGCTTACCGGTCCGCATCGCTGTTAAAGACGCCAGTCGCGTCCTTGCGGTTTCGATTTGCGATGTCAACGATTGATACGTGAGGTCGAGTTCGTCGCTGCGCAGGACCATCATCGTTTGTCCTCGCGTCACCGCTTCGCCGTCGGTCACCAAGACCTTGGCGACCACGCCTTCAGCCGGGGAGTAGATCCGCGACTGCTTGACGGGAACGATGCGTCCATCCCCTGGAATGTCAAGCGACACGGGAATCATTGAAAGAATCGCCACAGCCCCGATGACGACCGCCGCCGCGATTTGAGTCGTCTTGGAACGCGGCAATGCTGATCGGCGGATCAGGGTGATCCACTGCGACGAATCTCGCTGGATCACTTGGCACAACGCGGTCGTCGCGAGCCCACGAAACGGTGCCCACCCATCGGCCAACGGTTTGACGAGTCGCGAGGTTTCGCTGACTCGCGGGTGCTCGCTAGGGTCCAGTGGGATCTGGAAGCGTTCCAGTGCGATGGTCGCGACCGGTTGTTGAGTCGTGGGGTCGACGATTGATTCCAGGTACAGGTCACAGCAACCGGACGAGTCCATGTAGCTGAACACTTCGTCTGGGACGGACGCTTCATCGTTCACGGCGGTTCCGATCGTGAATCCGAACCGCGGTTGATCCGCCAAGCATCGATCGGCTAGTTGGCGGAGCATTCGTGCATGATCGCTGCGGCGATCCAGCGATGTTGGAATCGAGCACGCGACCAGACGATGTCGAGTGGCGTCACGTCGCAGCAAACAAACGCGATCGATCGACGTGGCTTTCGCGATGGTCGATGCAATGAAGGCGAATGAATCCTCCAGTGTGCTGCCGCGATGCAGGTCGGCAATCAAACGATCTCTTACAGATTGGTGCCCTAACTGCGATTCAAGAAACGCGACGCGCGATTGCAACCTGATCGGGACGATCAAATCGGCTAGCACCGCTAACAGTTGATCCGTGGCCGCTCGTTTCGCTAGTGAGAGCCCGTCGTCGAACCGTGCCTCAACCTCGACTCGATCTTGATTCACTAGCCAGGATGACCCCACATGAATTTCCGGTGCATCACTCGGTTGGGTGGACGAGATTTCAAATGCCGACTGGGCGACGGTGATCCAATCGCCATTTTCAAACGCGCGAACGCGAGCGGCGGTGGCGCCAGTGGTCTGACGCAATTCGAGCAACATTTTGGCAACGATTTCAGCGTACCGGTCGTCGCGGGATAAGCCTTCGCAACAGCTGGCGGATGCGTTGCCATCGGAGTGATCACGAGCGAGGGTCAATCGCTCGATTCGATCGATCAAACGTTGGCAATCGTCCTGGTACCGCTCACCCTCCGACCGATTGTGGTGAAAACGTGCTGCGACCGACCGTTCGTCGTCGGAACTTTGGCGGTCTTTCATGAATGGTGACATTGATAACGGACGGCGGTATGGGGGATTCGCATTTTACTTCAGGATTGCTTTGCTTTTGTGAAAAGAGGGTGTTTCACGACAATCAACGATTGCGCCCCGAATTCGTTCGGATTGATTGGATGCGAGTGTGCCGGTTGTTCGATGTATGGCAATGGTGCAGGTTGCACCGGTCGTACGAGCGTGCTGCGCCCGTGATCGACGACCGCGGTGGTTGCTCAAGCGAGTTGTGGTTTCCGGGGTGGATGGCGAACGTGCGGTTAGTGCAACGAGCGAAGCGACGAACGACCAAACTGGCCCATGGGGCGAGGTGGATATGTTGCGCTGGCGATCTCGGCGCCGACCGGATGTCGAACCTATCGCGATCTGCCCCAAACGATTGGAAACCACACCGATGCCGTGGACTCGCTCATGCGCAGGTCGACGCCGGAGCGGTGGCGTCCACCGAGTCCATCGGAGATGCATTTGAGACGTCACGGGCGCCGATGACGCTTCGCTCTCCCGAAGAATTCGACAACGCCGAGTACCGTGATTTGTCGTTGAGCGAGGTGATCGAGACAGCGATCGGCAACGTGGAAGTGCTCCGAGATCTGGGGGCCACCGTGCTTCGATCCCCGGGCCAAGTGATGACGACCCAGGCTCTCGGATTGGTTCAAACCGATCCGCAGGTCAGCATCGAGGCGGCGCTCTCGGCCTATGACGCTCAGTTGTACGCGTTTGGAAAATGGCAAAATAACGATCGCCGATTCAACAACCGGTTCTTCGGCGGGGGCTCGACCGCATTCAAACAAGACACACACGACTACGTCGCCCAACTCTCCAAACGCACCGCGACGGGGGCCCAGTTTGCGGTTCGCACCGTCACCGATTACGACGCCAACAATGCCACCGGCAACTTGTTCAACAGCGCCTGGCAAACTCAGGTGCATGCCGAAGCACGGCAACCGCTCATGCAAGGCGGCGGATTGACATTCAATCGGATCGCCGGACCCGGTGCCGAACCGGGCATTTACAACGGAATTTTGATCGCGAAGGTCAACAACGACATTACCGCGTCTCGATTTCGAGCCGAAACTCGCGATTTTGTCAGCGACGTGATCAACGCGTACTGGGATTTGTACTTTGCCTATCGCGACCTCGATGCGAAACGCGATGCGTTGGATCGGGCAAGGCAAACTTGGGAGAGTTTTCAAGCGCAAAAGACCAGCAATCGCAAAGCGGGTGCGGCCGAGGCGCTGGCACGCGAGCAATATTACCGATTCCAATCCGAGTTGCAGGATGCGATTGCCGGCAAGGTCGCCCAACGAACACAGGTCGACAATTCCAGTTCGGGCGGGACGTTTGCCGGAGTCGGTGGCGTGCAAGCGGCCGAGCGACGATTGCGATTGTTGATCGGGTTGCCGATTACCGACACGGTGCTCCTTCGACCGTCTGACGAACCCAACGATGCACCCATGATCTTTGACTGGGATTCGATTTCGGTCGAAGCAATCCAATTGCGAAGCGAGTTGCAACAACAGCGGCTGGCGGTCAAACGTCGCGAGATGGAGCTGTTGGCGGCAAAAAACTTCCTCATGCCGACTCTCGATCTGGTCTCGATCTATCGGGTGCGGGGGCTTGATAAGCAATTAGCGGGGGACAACAGCGCGTTCGCGGAATTGGGGTCGTTGGATTACCAAGAATACGAGGCCAGTTTGGAATTACGGTTGCCGGTTGGTTTTCGCCAGGGCCACGCGGCGGTACGCAACGCCCAGTTCCAGATCGCGCGGGAGCGTGCGATTTTGCATGAACAAGAACGACAAATCTTGCACGACTTGACCGCGGTCGTTGCCGATGTGGACCGTGCGATGGCTCAAATGCAAACGAATCTGAACCGTTTTTTGGCGGCCAATGACGCGATGGACATCTTGGAAGCGAACCGGAAAGCCGGTTTGCCGGTCAATTTGGAACAATTGCTCGATGCCCAGCGGCGAGTCAGCGAGGCCCAGAGTCGTTATTATCTGTCGTTGGCCGAGTACACGATTGCAACAAAGAACGTGCAATTTGAGAAGGGAACTTTGTTGGAAACGGTGAACTTGATGATCGCCGATTTGCCTTGATGCAATACTTGGTAATTGGACCCCCTTAACCACCCGTTCCAAAACGCAATGGCATGAGTACCGATACCCTTTTTCAGCGATTTCATCAACGCAGCGGGCAATCGCCTGAACAACCGCTGGATCCTGAATCGCTGATCGGCTTTTTCCAGAATTTTCGGCCGGATGGCAAAGCACTCAACGATCTTTTTGACGGATTCGATTTCGGCTCATCCCAAATGTCGGCGGCGCTGGCCGAGCGATTGGAATCGTTGTACCAGTTCGCCGGGGATGATCGCCGTCCGGCCGGCGGGCGCGACGCTTACTTTGTGGTCCGCTCGCCGTCACCGCTGGATCCCGGCGTTGCCCACCAATTAGCGGACCAGTGGCTTTTGAACGTTCGCGAGTTGGCGATGTCCGTCGGCGACCTTGAACTGGTCGAGACGCTTGATCCGACGCCCGAGATCCGAGTGCTCGAGGGGTCTCCACCAAAACATCCCAAAGACGAAAACGAGAAATCGACGTTTCTCAAAGCGATGCAGCAAAACTTGCCGCGCTTGGTCGAGCAGCTCGACGCGGGTCCCTACCCGGCCGTTTTGCGACCGGCATATTACTTCATTGCCTGTGATTCGATACTGAGAGATTATCTGATGTGGCCGCTCTATGCGGAAGCGGCGGGGCTCGACGACCCGTTTTTGCCATACTTTCGATTGTGGAGTCACGGGGTCAAGTATCGCATCTTTGAAGACGCCAAAATGGATCTCTATCTTCCCCGCCACAAATGATCCGTAGCAAGCCACGAGCGATGAATAAGCGATGAATCAGTGACGCGGTTGACGTCCTCTCTTCCCCCGCCGCGCAGCGATTTGCGGTCGCTCGTTGCTAAAGCGGCGAGATTACCCCCTCGCCGTTCGACAGGATTGAGTATGCTTTGCTCCGGTCATCCGCACCCACACTTCGAGTCATCTGGCTTGCGTCTTGGGATGGGGGATGCCGTGCCCGGCGCTCTTCGCTCGCCGGACGCTTGCGAACTTCTCAATGGACTCTCCTGGATTACTGATGGATGGCATGACCGGCACACTGATTTACCTCGGTGCGGCCTTCTTACTGATCGTGCTAAACGGTTTTTTCGTCGCGGCCGAGTTTGCTCTCGTCAAAGTTCGCATTTCTCGGATCGATCAACTCGTCCGCGATGGCAAAGCATTCGCCGGGACGGCAAAATGGCTGGCCAAACGACTCGACGAATCGCTCTCGGCGTGCCAGCTCGGCATCACCATGGCATCGCTCGCGCTGGGTTGGGTGGGTGAACCGGCATTTGCGAGGTTGATCGAACCGTTGCTGATGTGGGTCGGCGTGACGGACCAACGCGTGATTCACATCCTCGGCTTCGCGGTCGCTTTCACCTTCATCACCGGCCTGCACTTGGTCGTCGGGGAACAGTTTCCCAAGATTTTCGCGATTCGTCGTCCCGAGCAAATGCTGCTTTGGTGTGCGGTCCCACTCAAGTTCTTTTACGCAATTTTGTATCCGTTCTTGATGGTTTTGAATTTGGTGACGTCGTTTTTGTTGCGATTGGTGGGGATCAAAGGTGCCGCCGAACATGACGGACCCAATACCGAAGAAGAGATCCTGCGCTGCTGCGTGAAGCCCACGTGCATGGAAATTTGAGTCGGAACGAGCATTCGTTAATCAACAACGTGTTCGAGTTCGACGACATGATCGTGCGGCGTGTCATGCTGCCGCGGGGTGACGTCGCGTTTTTTGACATCAACGAACCCCTCACAGGCTTGCGAGATCTCGTCCGTCGAACGATGCACACGCGATATCCGGTTTGTGACCGATCGCTCGACAAAGTGATCGGCGTGATCCACATCAAAGATTTACTGGTGATTCCGCCGGAAGACGAAAACTTTGATTTACGATCGATCATGCGTCCCCCAAAGAAGGTCCACGAAACGATGCCGATCAGCCGTGTGCTGAGGCATTTTCAAGCGACGCATCAATTGATGGCGTTTGTGATCGACGAGTACGGCACGATCACGGGCATGGTGACGCTGGAAAACGTTTTGGAGAAAATTGTCGGTGAAGTCGATGATGAATTCGATAACGCCGATCCGAACATCGTACCAATCGGCCAAGGTGAGTTCATCATCAACGGCTTGACGGGCATCGATGAAGTTCGACGTCGGCTGGCGATCCCGCTGGAGGAATCCGAAGAAGCTGACACGATCAGCGGTTTACTGATGGACGTCAAGCAAAAGATTTTGTCGGCCGGTGACAAGCTGAACGTCGACGGCGCCTCGGTCGAAGTGATGGAGATTCGCAACGACAGCGCCACAAAACTACGATTCAAGTTGACACAGATTGCGAAAACTGATTGAGTCGCTTGGGTCACCAGTCAAACACGTTCTGACAAAAGTTAACCTTGTCGAACCTCACCTCGTCCTCATCATCCGATACCGCCACGAAAGTCGACTCGTTGGCGGTTGGTCCTAGAAAATTTGGGATGTTCGGCGGTGTCTTTACACCCTGCACGTTGACGATCCTTGGCGTGATCATGTTTTTGCGATTCGGCCAAGTGGTCGGACAGGCGGGCATCATCAACGCGATTTTGATCGTCTTGGCGGCTAAGACAATCACCACGCTGACCACGCTTTCGCTCTCCGCGATCGCGACCAACACTCGGGTCAAGGGCGGCGGTGCGTACTATTTGATCAGCCGCTCGTTGGGTGTCGAATTCGGCGGCGCGATTGGGATTTTATTCTTCACCGCCCAAGCGATCTCGGTGGCGATGTACATCATCGGTTTTACCGAAGCTTTCGCCGAAACGTTTCCCCAGTGGTCGGGGCACTTCACGACGATCGCCAGCATGGTGAACTTGGTGACGTTTTTGTGCGTTTACATCGGCGCCGGTTGGACGATCAAAGTTCAGTACTTCATCTTGGCGATTCTGGTCGCCGCGCTAGGCTCCTTTTACGTCGGTGCGATCGCCGACTTTAGCCCCGCCTATCTGCGGGCGAATCTGAGCTCGCATTATCTTGGGGGTGAGAACTGGTTCACGATGTTCGCTCTGTTCTTCCCTGCGGTGACGGGAATCATGGCCGGGGCGAACATGTCGGGCGATCTTGCCAACCCCTCGCGATCGATTCCCCGCGGAACCTTGTTGGCGATCTTTGTGACCGCGCTCGTCTATCTGTCGCAAGCATTCATTTTGGGGTGCGTCCGTCCAGCCGACGAGTTGATCAATAACAACATGGTGATCCGCGATATTTCCGTTTGGCCGGTTGCGATCACGGCGGGCGTGTTTGCGGCGACGTTGTCATCGGCGCTGGGCAGCATGATGGGGGCGCCGCGAATTCTGCAGGCCCTCGCCCGCGACGAGATCTTCCAATCGTTGAACTTTTTTGGTTCCGGCAGCGGTTTGACCAATGAGCCTCGCCGCGCGACCGTGATGACGTTTGTGATCGCCGAAGTGTGTATCGCACTGGGTGATTTGAATGCGATCGCGCCGATCATCACGATGTTCTTCATGATCACCTACGGATTGCTCAATCTGGCGACATTCTACGAGGCGATCACCAAGAACCCCAGCTATCGACCGACGTTCAAATACAGCCACTGGTCGATCTCGTTGGCGGGCACGCTCGGATGCTTGGGCGTCATGTTTCTGGTGAATTGGAAGTGGGCAACCGTTTCAATTTTGTTCATCGGCGGTTTGCACTGGTTCATACGAACTCGCGAGATCGAAGCGAGGTGGGGTGATTTACAAAGCGGCGTCATCTTTGAACGGGCACGCAAGGCGTTGTTGCGATTGGAAGTCGAAGCGTATCACCCCAAGAATTGGCGACCGATCATCATGGCATTGAGCGGCACCGGATGGACACGCAGCCATATACCCATCTACGGTCATTGGTTGACATCGGGTCACGGCATGTTGACGCTCGCCCACGTGGTTTCGGGTGACATCGAAGATCACGCCGAACGCCGTGATCGGTATGAAAAAGTGCTGCGCAACTTCATCGCCAAAGAGGAACTCGAAGCCTTCCCGGCGGTGACGTGCAACACTTTGTTGTCCGATGGAATCGAATCGTTGATCCAATGTTCGGGCATTGGCGGGCTGCAGCCCAACACCGTGTTGCTGGGATGGCCGCGTGACGAATCAAAAGCGGAATCTTTCGGCGCAAACATTCGATTGATCGCTCGCATGAACCGCAGCGTGCTGGCGATGCGAGTTCTTGCGCACCGCGATGATGAGTCCGAGTCTGACGAGATCCTCGATACCGACGAGCACTGGACTATCCCCGCCGGGACGATCGACGTTTGGTGGCGTGGAATGGAGAATGGTGCACTAATGATGTTGCTACGCGCACCTGCTGCATCGAAATTCGGGTTGGCGAGAAAATCCAATACGACTGATGCGAGTCGTCGAGAATGCGGAAGGCCAGTCGCAAGTCCGCGAGCATTTGATCGAGCTCGGTGCTTCGTCAAGAATAAAAATCATTCCTGAGGTGGTCGTCTCGGATCGGCCGGCCTCCGAAGTGATTGCCCAAGCCTCGGCAAACGCAGCGATCGTATTTCTAGGATTTCAAACGCCTGAGGAAGGCCACGAGATGGAGCTTTATCGGCGGATGGAAACTCTCGGCGGGGATCTCCCGCGCTGTTATTCGTCCACAGCGCCGGAGGCATGGCGCTCGAATGATGACTTCACGCCGGACCAATCTTGCGATATCAAACCACCGCTCAAAGCGGTCATCGAAATTCATTCGATGTGTGAACTCTCACGGACGAGTTGCTGGTCGACTTCGTTGCTGACGATGACTCCGTAATTGATTGCCCCCAACCAACCGCTCATGATGATGCCGACGCTGCCGGCATGGTACATGCCTCCGACCTGGGACGACAATTCGCGGCTGACACCGAGTCCTTCGAACTTGGTTCCAAAACTGGCGCCCGACTCATGCCTGGTGTAGTGTTGGAACGTTCTTGGCGTCGCGGCTTCCGCGCGATCGATTTTGTCGCGAACACCAGGGATGTACTTTTCGAGGCATTCGATCGTGGTTTCCACCAAGTCATCTTTGCTGGCTTGATACTCGGCATCGTCCAGATGAGACCAGTCGGACCAGTTGGCGTTCGTGCTGCTGACGATCGCAAAACGTTCTTTTTTGGTCGGACGAGTCCGGGGGTAATAGAAGCTGAACGTACGGCTGGTGATGTCGCGGCTCAACAGCAGGTCGGTTCGAAACTCTTTCGAAGTGCTGGTAAAGAACAGATCGCCGCTCGACTCGTCGATCTCTTCACCCGGTTTGAGCGCCATGTAGACCTGGGTGCTGCTGTTGTTCAAACGCACCGCTTGCGTTCGCTCGACGAACGACCGATCGAGGACTTCGGGCCCGATCATCTTTAGCACCGTCGTCCGCAGGTTCGCATTGCTGACCACGGCTCGACATTTGATTTTACGGCCATGAGTTTCCACCGCGGAGACGTGAGAATTCTCGACGTGAATTCGATCAACACCACAATTGATCCGAATGTCGACATTGTTGGACGTCAACTCTTTTTTCATCCGGGTCACCAAATCGTCGGTGCCACCCTCGTAGATGAAAACACCCTTGCTCATGAAGTTGCTGAACACGATGCCGTACGTGATCGCGGGGTCCTCCAAGGTCGATCCATTGGCGTACGTGATGGGTTCCATCAACAACCGGACCACATCATCGCGTCCAGGAAAGAACCGGTCGAATAGCTGGCGAGTCGTCAGCGCTTGGTCGTCATAAAAATTCATCCCCCGCGCGGTGTCGAAAAAGTCGGATACGGTTTGATGTTCGATCCCAAACTGCGTCGTCAACAATTTTGTGAAGTCTTCACGATTGAAGGTCGTGGTCAACGAGAATTGAGGGTTGTCGAAGCGAATGTTCTTGAGTTGAACGATCCGGTCGGAGATGTCCTTGTTCCAGTAGCGACGGCACGACTTGATCATGCCGTGGGGAAACCCGTGCAACGAAATGTCAAAGGTGTGTCCCCCGGGACGCAGAAACCAAGTGGCCAAGCCACCGAGTTTGTAGTGCTGTTCGAGCAACAGGACGCGGTGGCCGGCGCGACCGAGAATGTTGGCCGAGGTCATCCCAGCAAGTCCGCTGCCGATCACAACGACGTCGTACTCCGCGGCGGCACCCTTCAGAAAATCGCGTGACATGGAGACTCAAGTACTCGGAAAGTAAGAAATTAAATGGCGGCGAGAGCAAGGCACTTGCGAGCCTCTACGATCCCGTCGACTACCACCCGGTGTTGTTTTCGTATTCACCGGTATTGTTTTCGTATTCACAAAGGGCCGGTATCGGGTTGCAATTCCGCGAAGACTCCGATCTGGTCCTCGTGGGGTGGGCTATCACCGTACAACAACAAGCCGCCCTCGCCGACCAGCCATCGTTCATCGAGCACACGAATGGACTGAGTCATCTCGACTGACACGGTTTGGCCCTTCGGGATTCCGGTGCTGAGCACTTCGTGAGAACCGCGAAAAACGTTGACATGTTCAGGCAACAAGGCGGTTCCGATTCGTCGTGTGCCATGTTCATTGTTGACGATTGTCGAAATTTTCCACCGCTTGTCGCGGGGGTCTTCCATGATTCGTACGGTGACCACCGATTCGCCGGGGTCGACGGGTGACGGCCCCGAACCAAACGGGTGACATTTCTCCGGCCGGCATCACCGAGCTGTAGGCGAACCGAACCTTTGGCGATCCGGCGGGAACTTTGACGCGGACCCGATAGGCAAGCGGCTGGTCGGTGGGTACCCGGACGGCCGCCAGTTCATCGGATTCGGTCGGCATCAAATAACCCACTTCGCGTCGAATCCGGGCGAGTTCAGCCTCGGCGACTCGCAAACGAAACGCGGTCAAAAACAATCCGCACACCAATGCCGTGATGGTGACGACCCCTAAAGTCTCACGTAAGCTCCAACGAGCGAATGAATTTGCGTTTCTTGCCGATGGTGACTCGGTGGCGGCTTGCGTCATGCGGCAATTGTATCGAAGTTAACAACCCTGGATCTTCCGAGCGGGACGTCCCAAACCCCATTGTAGCGACCAAGTGTTGAATTCCAACGTGAACAAACTTTCGATCTTGTGGGACGGCGGTCATTTGATCGCGGTCGATAAACCGCCGGGACTTTCGACGCAATCGCCCCCGGGCGGAGAGAGCTTGGAAAGCCAATTAAAAGTCCAACTGGCCGATCGAAGCGATTATTTCGCGATCATCCATCGTCTCGATCGAGCAGTGGGAGGCGTCGTGCTGGTGGCGCTGCGAAAGAAGGAAGCTCGTTTGTTGTCGGATCAATTCTCCAGCCGCAAGGTGATCAAACAGTACTCGGCCGTCGTCAACGGTCGGATCGAGCCGAGTGATTCGGACATGGTTTGGATCGATCATGTCCGCAAAATTGCTGATCAACCGAAGGCCGAGATCAGCGCCGTTGGTGGGTCGGACGCCAAAATCGCCGAGACGAGAATCGAAGTGGTCGGTCATGACGCGAACTCCAATCGCACGCTGATTCGCATGTATCCCCACACCGGGCGGATGCACCAATTGCGGATCCAGGCGGCCCATCGCGGCCACCCGATCGTCGGCGACGTCCTCTATGGCAGCCAAACTAGACTCGATTCATCGGGCGATCCGGATTCCAATGACTCGAGTGACGCCTTGATGCTTCGAGCCGAATCGATCGTCTTTCACGATCCGAAAAACGGAAAGTTGCGAACCGTTCGCGGTCCTGCGTTGCCATCGACTGACGCCTTCGGTTAAGTGAACCGTCACGGAGCGTTTCGCCCGTGGATCGATTGATTCTGAACTTCGGATCTGACCATGATACGCATCGGTGCCGTTTCCTATCTGAACACCAAGCCGTTGATCCACGGATTGGCCGACCGATTGGGGACGCATGGTCGATTGACGTTGGATTTGCCCAGCCGATTGGCGAGCGATTTGGCCTCGGGAAAACTGGACGTCGCGTTGATTCCTTCGGTCGAGTACTTCCGCGGGCGTGATTACCGAATCATTTCCGATGCGGCGATCGGTTGCCGCGGCCCGGTTTGGAGCGTTCGCTTGCTCAGCCGCGTGGCGGTCCCCAAGATTCGCACGTTGGCGCTCGACGAGGGCAGTCGTACAAGCGCTGCGATGGTGCAAGTGTTGCTGAGTGAGATGCACGGATTACGCCCCGAGACGATTCCTCTCCCGATCAATCAATCGGCCGAGCAGGTCGACGCAGACGCCATCTTGATGATCGGGGATCGGGCGATGCACCCCGCGCGAGGTGTTTATCGTGAGATTTGGGACCTGGGTGATCGTTGGTGCCGTTGGACCGAGTTGCCGTTCGTGTTCGCGATGTGGGTGGCTCGACCGGGAGTCGATGTGACCGGGTTGGCCGATCTTTTCGAATCCAGTCGTGACGCGGGCATTGAGCAATTCGAAACAATTGCATCGGTCAACGCAGCCACTCACGGGCTGACAAAAGAAGACCTTCATCGTTATTTTGCCGAGAACCTTTATTTTCGGCTTGGGCCGAATCAACACCGCGGGCTGGAGTCGTTTCGTGAGCGGGCGACCGCGCTGGGTTTGATTCCTGAACTGACCCCCACCAACTCGTGATCAAAGCACGCTAGCAGCACTGTATTTTTAGCGACCACCAACATGACATCAACGCAACCTTCCATTCGTCCGATCTTGGACAAAGCAATTGCCGGCCACCGGTTGACGCCGGCCGACGGTTTGGAACTCTTGAACAGCCACGACTTGGCGGCGATCGGATCGGCGGCAGACCAAGTTTCGCGCCGCATGCATCCCGAGCCGTATCGAACCTACAACGTCGATCGGAACATCAATTACACCAATGTTTGCACCGCGGTGTGCGATTTCTGTGCGTTCTATCGCGGCCCCAAGAGTGACGAAGGGTATGTGCTTTCGCGAGACGTATTGCTGAAAAAGGTCGAAGAAACCGTTGAGCTTGGTGGCAACCAGATCTTGATGCAGGGCGGATTGCATCCCAAGTTCAAACTCGATTGGTACGAAGAGCTTTTGGGTGAGATCAAGTCGGCGTTTCCCGAGGTGAACATCCACGGATTTAGTCCACCGGAGCTGCATCACTTCACCAAGGTCAACCATATGTCGATCGAGGAAGTGTTGACACGATTGAAGGCGGCGGGTTTGGGCAGCATCCCCGGTGGTGGCGCCGAGATCTTGGTGGACCGCGTTCGACACGCCATCACCCGCGGCAAAGTCATGTCAGATGACTGGCTCAACGTGATGCGAGTCTGGCACAAGATGGGCGGAATCAGCACCGCAACGATGATGTTCGGGCACGTCGAAACGCTCGGTGAGCGGATCGAGCATCTCGATCGAGTGCGTCAATTGCAGGACGAAACGGGCGGCTTTACCGCATTCATCTGTTGGACATTCCAGCCCGACCACACGGATCTGTCACACATCCCCGCCGTGGGATCGTTTGAGTATTTGAAGACGCAAGCGGTTTCACGGCTGTATCTCGACAACGTCAAAAACATCCAGAGCAGTTGGGTGACTCAAGGTTTGAAGATCGGCCAGCTCGCGATGCTATTCGGCGCCAATGACATGGGCAGCCTGATGATTGAGGAGAACGTGGTGGCCGAGGCGGGTACGGTCCACCATTTGTCGCTCGTTCAAATTCGTGATGCGATCGAAGAACTCGGATTCGAACCGCGGCAACGAGACGTGTTCTACCACTTGGTTTCGCCCGAGTTGGAGCGTAAAGCGATCGAGGCTTGCCATCAAACGACCCCGGAACTGGTTCAATTGTCGGCATCTTCGTGACGGAAAAGTTTGAGCGTCCGACCCGAATAGCTGCGGCGTAACCACACGTAACCGGGCACCAAGGGAAGGCTTTGATTTCACTTGCCGCGTGAATCAGTGCTCCGGTTCACGGCTTTGTTAGTTTTCTTCGCCGTCCAGAACGCAAGGAAATCCGGACGCCGACTACAATGCTGGACCTCGTAGACGCTCAATCGCACCTTACCGGATCGCAAGGCAACACGTTATGTATCTGAGACTTCGTCTTCTACTGGTTTGTCTTTGCGTCGCATCACGGGGGCTGGGTCAAGAGTCTTCCGACGCCGGGGCAGCTCGACGATGTGAAGTGATTCCGGTCGCAGACCACCAAGTGAGCTTTCAAATCGACGGTATTGAAAAGTTCCGGTGGAACTTTGGTGATGCTTACCCACGCCCTTTCTTCTTTCCGTTTCGAGGGCCATCTGGTGCGATGCTGACACGCATGGGACATCCCGGGGCACCAGACCACGATCACCATCAATCCATCTGGTTCGCAAACAATAAAGTCAATGGATTCGACTTTTGGGGCAACAACGAACGGACCACGATTCGCCAACGCCAATGGTTTGCGTACGAAGACGGCGACGACGAAGCCATCATGGCATGTGTGTTGGATTGGATGGATCCAGATGGCAACGCGATCATGCAACAGGAATTGGTCGCGGCGATCGTGCAGATGGATGATGGCGAATACGCGTTGGAGATCCAATTCACGGCCATCCCGACGCCATCGCAGGCAAACATTGAACTCGAAAAGACCAACTTCGCCTTTCTCGCAGTTCGTGTCGCCAAGACGATCTCAACCCGATTCGGTGGTGGTCTACTTAGTAACAGCGAAGGACAAATCGGCGAGAAAGAAATTTTTGCCAAGTCTGCGCGTTGGATGGACTACACCGGTCCGGTCGCCATTGGTGAAGGGCCAACTCGAACTTCATCACTCGAAGGCATCACGTTCTTTGATCATCCAAGCAACCGCAACTACCCAACACCGTGGCACGTGCGTGATGACGGATGGATGGGAGCGTCAGTCAACTTGGAACGAGGCATGACGCTGGATAAAAACAACACGTTGACGCTTCGATACTTATTGCACGCCCATCGCGAAGCATACGATCGCGACAAAGCGATGGTCGTGCATCAGGCTTTCGCCAAGCGTCCTGGATTCGCCGTAAGCAAGGGTACGAAAACGCACTACCAATACGAAGTTAAACGCAAAGAATAAAAGAGACAGCTTTTCTACCGCCAAAACGGTACCGGTACGAATGGCACGGGCTCAATCGGAAACGTTAATAGGTAGTCGGATCAGTATTTTGCTTGCGCAATCGGTTGGCCAAGCAAACCGTCTCGGCATTTGTTTGAAGACGGCGACGCATCGCAAAACATCCAGCGAGATGATTCGACTCGGGCGGGCATCGAGAAGTCAGCCTTGGGCGATGACGCCAACGAACTGATAGAGGAGATTGTCGACGATGTCATCATGGAGATGGCTTGGGCAAGAGTGAAGGCCAACCGTGGAGCTTCTCGATGGGACTTATCAGCCATCACCGGCGCGACGAGTCAGCATCAATAAACCCGATGGCGGCACTCGCGAGCTTGGCATTCCAAACTTGCTCGATCGTGTGATCCAAACAGCCATTGTATTAGTCCTCACGCCGATCTTTGATCCGGAGTTCTCCGATTCAAGTTTCGGCTACCGACCCGATTTTTCATTGTTCTGCCTCTCCCAGCATCTCACGAACCAGTATTCGGCTGCCGTGAATGGCGGTTAGCACACGGATTTCGTCGCCCGCAATTCGATAGATCAGTCGAAAGGAATTGACGAAAAGTTCACGAATGTCGTCACGTCCAAATTCGGGCACAACGGATCCAGACTTGGGGTGAACGATCAGCTGCATCGGACGTTCGAGAATTCGTTCGTAAACCGATTCTGCGTATGCAGGAGATTGATCCGCGATGTAATCGAAGACACCAAGAGCGTCGGAAGAGGCTTTTTCGGTCCATCGAATGCCCATCAGCCGCGACTTTCTCTCGCACGCTTGTGTGCAGCAAGACGCCTCCGCATTTCGTCCGAATCAATGAGTCGCCCTGCGTCCTCATCAGCTAGCCCAGCTTCAACCTGCTGTCGCACGTAGAGGTGATACTGAGCGTCTTCCAACGATGCGTCAGTCGGAAGCAATCGAGCAATCTCGGTCAAGGTGTCACGCACAGGCGATGGTGATTCGGCCACGGTAGTATCCTTTATGGTGCGTGCATTCTAGCTGAGCGGAACCGTACCGGCAAACACGACGAGCCTTCAACCGCGAAAGAAACGAAAGACGCGAAATTCCAAAAGTGTGTTGAATCAGTTTCGCGTGTTTCGCGTATTTCGCGGTTGTCACAAATCGCCAACAGCGGATCTACGTCGATGGAACGTTCGCAATTACCCGGTCGCGACGAGAGATTGTCCATCGTCAAAACGCGCGACTTCGCGACTCGGGTGCATTGCTTGGTTCGCCGCTTCTTCATCACGCAGAGTTAAAGAGGAAAGTCTGGCGTTTCGGCAACAACGGCCACATCGTCATCGGATTTGCATATGTCACGGATAGTCTCGTACAGCCTGTCGACGTCCGCTGTTGTGTCAACGAACCTGAAGTTAGACCAACTCCGCTTTTTGCCCCGTGGAGTCAGCACTGTGACGCACAAATCAAGATCATCCGTATCGTCAATCTGAATGCCGTATACCCCAATGCCGCATGTGAACGGTAGCCCGGAAATCGTTACCCACCAGCCCCAGTCTTCGCAAACGACATCCGGTGCCTCGTACCCGTTTTCAATCAAGTGATCTTGCAGATAGCGAGCGAACGCCTTTCCGTACATGCCCTCGTTGACAAGTTCATCATCCTCACCGGGCATCACGCCGAGCTTTGGCGATCGAACATGTAGAAAGGGATTGGAACTCATTGGGGTTCAGGTCTACCGGCGAACTTGTTTTTCACCCGACGGTGAGGGTGATAATAGGTGGTTTCGGGGTGTTTCTGCCGCGCCAGCAAGAGTTCGCAATGGACGAGGTGATCGAATTTTTGCGGAGTCGTCGTGACGCAAAGATGCCGGGTTGGAAGCGGATGAAGATCGTTGAAAGCCTGATGACTTTCTGCATCAAGGTCAAGAACGTGAGTTGCGGATGATCTCGTGCCGCTCAACGAGCGGCCGGGGCTCGCGCCTAAGGTGGTGGAGATCATTCAGATCGAACGGGTTCGAGATAAGGGATACGACTCGATCGCGGATGTGGTGGGCAACATCGATCCGAGTGAATCGGCTGTCTTGCTGGCGTTTCGACGTGCGATTCGCACCGACGGATTGGTCATTGCGAGCTAAAAAGCGAACGTGACTGATTTGAAAGCGTTCATGTCGGCGAGTCCTTGCCCTCGAACCGGTCATGATCTGGTGGGTCGGGATGTGCGGGAAAATGGGGATGTGCTGGCAAGTTGGGATGTTCAACCGGTCACGGTTTGCGACGCCGATACAATGGGAGGCTCGGTCCACCATTTGCATTTGCGTTCGCATGGTCCATCGTTCGATCGCCGCTTTTCCCGCATTCAGACGCCCAACGGTTGCTATGAACTCGTTGCCAACGCCATTCACGACGCAATCATCCGTGCCGAGACTTTCCGCACTCGTCGCCGTTTTTCGGGCATTTGTCGTGGTGTTGGTGCCCCTAGGGTGGGCAAACGCTCTCCTTGCCGACGAATTGCCATCCAGAACGGTTGCTGACAGACTGGTTGCCGCTCAGCCTGCCGCCGCTCAGCCCGCCGCTGCCCAGCCTCGCCGGTGGACGACGAGCTGGTCGTTCCAGGACATCAATGTGGGCAAGCTTCAGTCGCGGTTGGAGTCGATCGGAATCGAGATTCCGATTGATGCGGTCGGCGAGGTGTCGGTCACGTTCGACGTCGGGATTCCGGTCACGCGTCTCAACGACCCGCGAGCGTATCGATTGAGCGGCCGCCTGTTGTCAAAGCGGTTGCGGTTGGACGATCTGCTGCTCCAGGACTTCGCCGCCGACGTGCTTTACGAAGACGGCGTGATGAGCCTGGATCGCGTCGGAGGCCGATGGACGGACGCCGCCGGCGAGAGCGGCGCGGGCAATTTCGATGGCGCCGCCACGCTGGCTTTGAAGCCCCGCGGCGATGCGACCGTGAAGTTGAAGCTTCAATCGTTGGTGATCGGGCCGCTTTACGATTTGATCACCAAGGTCAACCAGCCCGGCGGAGAGATTTCCGGCAGATCAAACCTCGTTGATGCACGACGTAATGGACCGCAACGCAATGCACCGGAGTCGGTCGTTGGAACTGTGACCGGCGAAATCGATTGGGTCGCGCCGCTCGAAACGCTCGGCGATGTTGCGAAGTGGAATGCCAATGCCGACCTTCAGATTCAAGATTTCCGAATCGACGAGTCGTTGCCGTTGACAATCCAGACTGGTCCGGTGGTCATCCGACAGGGATTCGTGATGGCGGACCAGGTGCAAGTGAGTTCGTCGGAGAATGAGTCGCTTCGATTGGTCGTTGCGACGCAGGTGGAATTGAAAGATCGCAAGCGATTTACGTTCCAAGTTCGAGGCGACGACGTTCCCATGGATGTTTTGTCGACAATGGCGGCCCGCGGAACGGGGGCCATTGGTGAGAAAGCGGTCGAGGGAAAGGTGGACATCGATTTGGCCGGTCAAGGCGAACTCGCGTTGAACACCTGGAAAGTTAATGGTCGAGTCGGGTCTCCGGAGCTTCGCATCTTTCAACAGGATCTCGGATTGATTGAGCATCAGCTCGAATTCGACAGCACGCATTTGGAAATCACGCCGATCCATCCTGAGCGGCAATCGCCCCGAATGCTGTTGCGGCGGATCGCCGCTAACTACCAACTGTCCGATGAATCGCTTGACATCACCGAGATGGATGCCGAAGTTTTCGGCGGAAAAATTACAGGTGACGTCGGCGTGCCGTTGGGTGATGCGGGGAATTATGACGTTGGGGTGACATGGACCAACATTCAACCCTCGATCAATGCGGCGGCGATCTTACCGGCGGGACTGGCGGCTTCCACCGTGAAAATCGACGCGGTGACTTCGGGGAAAGTGGATTGGTCCTTTCCGGTGGATCGATGGGATTTCCCTGCCGAGCATCGCGGAACGGTGACGGCCGAGGTCACCGGATTGTCGATCGGGAAAGCGGATGTGGGCAACTTCACTTTGGCGATCGATGCCAATCCGGGCTCGATCGATTTGGCGGGTGAGGGCAAATTGTTCGGCGGAAGCTTTAGCGTCGAAACGACGTCGCCGACGGACGCGGCCGAGAGTTGGTCCGCTTGGATCCACAAATTTCCGATTGGCGATCTACGGATCAGCTCGGCGCGTCTCGACCAACTCGCACCGGCGCTCAATCCACTTGAAACGCGGCGGTTTCGCGGTACCGTGTCGGCCAATGTTTCGATCAAACCGACGATCCAGGGCGATGACGACGCCCACGTGATCATTCAATTCCAATCAAGAGATTTCGCGATCGACGGACGCTCGATCTCTCGCTCAATGAATGCGAACATCCATTTGGATGGCCAGACGATTTTGATTCGGCGTGCGAGCGGCTCGTACGCGGGGGGGCGAATCGACGCCAGCGGGAGTTGGAATCTCGCCGGCGGTGGCCAGACATTTCAAGTCAATTTTTCCGGGATCGATGCGTCTCGTGCGGCCTTGCCATTCTCGGAAGGGGTGTCATCACGGATCGCCGGCATCGTTTCGGGTAGCGTGACGGTGGCGGGTGAAAACGACTATCGGATTCGTGGCATGTTACATGCTCGTGAGAGCGGACTTTTTTCCTTCGCGACCGGAAACATCCATACGGGAATCGCGGGCAGCTTGTCGGGCGATCTTTCAAGGTGGCGGATAAACATGCCATCGATCTCCGGTGAGTTGGCTGGTGGGCAGGTCAACGGGCGAGTCTTGATGAACTCTTCCACCGGCTTAGCGGGTGCCTTTGATCTCGACAGCCAATGGTCGGCGCAACGCGCTGATTTCGGACAACTGATCTCGGAGGCCGGCAGCACCACCACGTTGGCACGCGGCATGATTACGGGAGCGTTATCGCTTAGCGGAAAGCGAATCCGGAGCGTCAATGACTTGAGCGGTAGGTTTGCAGCTGAGATCGGTCAGACCGAAGCATCGGCGGTGCCGGGCCTTTTGAAAGCTGACCAGTTCTTGGGAGTGCTATCGCTTGCCCGGACCCAATTTGATCGCGGTGAAATCAACGGATCGATCGGGCGAGGTGCTTACAACATCGAAGAATTCTGGTTGAGATCGGATCGGGTGCGAGTGTTCGCCGAAGGACGCATCGGAATTTCGGACTTGCGGATGGACATGGATGCCGTGGTTTCGACGGGAAGCTTTGCGGGCGACAACGCCAAAATCATGGCACTCGCCGCTCAATTGGCGGTTGAGGCCTTTATCCCAATTTCGGCGATCGTCGAACTCAATCGACTGTTCAGCAATCGAACCATCTTTCTTGGCGTCAGTGGACCGAGCTCGGATCCCCAAGTGCGTCTGAAGCCCGTCGAAACGCTTCGGCAAGCGACCGCCCGTTTTTTGGTTCGCGAAGCGATGGTGTTGGCGACCGCCGGCGGACGAATGAGCAATTGAGTGACGAGATGAAAACCAACCGCCTCAAACAACCATGCTGATGTGAAGATGTGACGGTTGTTCGGGTTCTTCGTGTTGGCTGGCTTATTGCGGTCGACCCGTCTTTGGCGGTCGATCCGGTTGTCACTGTCGTGCCGGTCCTATCGCGCGGAAGGATCGGGTTGCAATGCGTGGCATGAACGTGCCGAATTTCATGGGTAAGTCGAGCTTACGCTTCCTCGTCCATGATTGCATGAACATGACCTCATTAAAGATTCACCGTATCGTCGCCGTCGGCCTCATGATCGGTTCGATGATCGCATCGGGTGGTTGCAGCAGTCTTGGGCTGTCGCTTTTTCCGACCGGCCATTTTCTGACGAAGCAATCCGAAGCGATTCTGGCGTGCTCGCCTCGCTCCGCGGACATTCCTCGCGAATTGTCGATGGGTGTCGAGCCGGTTCACTATCTCCAGCCCGGTGATGTGTTGCTGATCGAACCGGTAGAGTTGACGAGCGATGTGCGGATTCCGGCGGATCAAAAGGTGTTGACCGACGGTACCATCGACTTGGGAAAATATGGCCGAGTCGTTTTGGCTGGAATGACGATCGAGAACGCCGAATCCTTCATCGAACAAACCATCAAGGATACTGGCGAAGAGGCGACGGCGATCAATGTGCGTTTGCTCGACCCGATCCATCGCTACTATGTCTTGGGCGAAGTCAATTCACCGGGCAGCTATCCGCTCGAGGGGCACGAATCGGTGCTCGATGGGATCCTGGCCGCCGGGGGGCTCACGAGTGCCGCAGCCCCTTGCAAAATCTTGTTGGCTCGACCTACGTCACCCGAATCTTGCCGTGTCACCCTGCAGGTGTGCTATCGCGAAATCACTCAAATGGGCGACACGACGACCAACTATCAACTCAAGCCCGGTGACCGAATTTTCGTCGCCACGCGTTCTTGCGCCGAAGATTTGATGTTTTGGCAAGCCACCAAAACGTGCGAGCGGTGTTGCAAATGCCAAACGGCGTGCTTGGATCCAAACGCGGTTCCCACTTTCAATCCGATGAGCCGCGTCGTTCCCACCGTTTACCGTTCGCGTCCGAACGATTCGAACAAAGATTCAGAAGAGGTCGGAACCCAGAGTGTGGACCCATCGTTTGGTGAGCTGATCGAAGGCACCGATGCGTCAGTTCCATTGAGTCCATCAGGCTCGGTACCGTCGACCGGCACACTTCGCCTTCCCAACCCCCAGTCGACTGGTGCCAAGCCGATTGTTGCACCGTCGACGCCCGGACGGGCGGGCGAGATCGAATCTGGCGACGGAGAGCTGGACTTCAACAATTCCAAGCCGATTCAACGTTTTGAACCGATGTGGATCAAGCCGTCCGGCGGCTGATGCAGGGCAGAGAGCGGGCGGGTAATTGATAGCAATTCCGGAGAGAAAACTTCGTTTTAATCTCGCGTCGGTGGCTTACTTCTCCGGCATGGATCTTCTACATTTCGGCGTATCTGGAAACACGAGGCAAGGAAGCACGCGGGCCGTCGATCGGTTATGGTGATTCTTGCTCGTTTGATTCATCGATCGATCCATCACAAAAGGGAGTTTGGTATGACCCGCATTCCACTGAGTCGCGCCGAAGAAGAGTCACGTTTGCGTCGCGAGCGTTTGGACCTTAGCATCGCGGAGATGAAGTTGTCCGTCCGAACCACCAACTGTTTGGAAGAGACTGGCATTTTGACGGTTCGGGATTTGTTGAACGCAACGCCCCGTCGATTGTTGTCGATCAGCAACTTTGGTGAGAAGACACTCGACGAAGTCTACGACGCGCTCGAGTTGTTAGGTTTTTACCGCGCCGGCAGCGAAGCGGCACGCGTTTAAAACGCTGAAGTTGAAAGCATGCCCCGTTTCCCGCGATCGTGGATTCCGACACCCTGGAGCAAGAAGCGGGGCAAGCGGCGACTGAGCCATCACAACAGCGGGGTGGCGGGCGAAGTCGTCTTCTACATGCTTCTTTTTTTAGCCGGCGTCTTTGGTTTGACGCTGGTGTTGATCAATCGATTCGCGCCGACCAGCGTCGTGAACGTGCAACACGAAGCGTTCTCGACCAGTTTGAGCACATGGATCTTTGGGATTCTATCGCTCGCGTCGCTGGCGACCGGCGGCGGCGGATTGATCATTCGGTTGATGCGGGTCGGGGCCAGCAACGAGCGGCGCAGCGATTTCTTTACCCGCACCAAAGCACTCGAAAAGGGTGCCATCGAGTTGATCGGGCCCTCGTCCGACGAGGTCGTCAAGTTGCCCAGCGTCCCAGGCGTGCGGTCGATGAACGACAGTCCGGGTGAACGGCTGACATACCGGCTGCCGTCGGAAACACCGGCATCGGGACTCTTCGGGCCGGCCACTTTGTGCTGCTCTGGAACACGGTCTGGTTTGTATTGTTGGCGGTGGTCGTGTCAGGTTTCTGGTATGGGCGACCGCGATGGATTGTCGCGACCTTGTTGATCCCCTTTGCCGTGATCGGCGTGTGGGCGCTGCGATACTTCGTCGCTCAATTGCGGCAAAACATCGGCGTCGGACTGACGATCGTTGAGATCAGCCACCATCCGCTAATGCCGGGCGACCATTTGGATGTCTACGTGTGCCAGCGGGGGCGGTTGAAGCTGAAACGACTGAGTGTCCAGTTGACGTGTGAAGAAGAAACCTTTTATCGTCAGGGCACCGATGTTCGCGTCGATCGTCATGAATCTTTTACGCAAGTTCTCTGTAAAGAACGTGATGTGTCCGTTGACCCCACGGTACCTTGGGAGCAACAATTGCGATTGGAGCTGCCTGAAAACGTGATGCACTCCTTCGTCGGCACTCACAATGCCATCCGTTGGAAAATTGTTGTTTGTGGAGAGTCTCGTCCGTGGCCATCGTTCTGCCGAAGTTTCCCCGTCGTCGTTCACCCGTTGGGGCTGCCAGTGAAACGCAGCCCGCGTTGAACGTCTCGCTGTGTCGAGAAGATGGGGTGTATCAGGCGGGTGGCGAATTGGTGGCGAAATGGCGAGTTCGCCGCGTCTCGATCGATGATCTGCAGAGCATCGAAGTTTCTGTGCTTTGGCACACCGAGGGCAAAGGCGATGAAGACCTGCACGTCCATCATTTTTATCGCATCGTCGAAAGTCAAATTCGGCGTATCGGCTTGGCCGATGAGCAATCGATCCGATGCGTTTTGCCCGCCTCACCCCTGAGCTACCACGGACACCTGATCACCGTGCGTTGGTGCATCCGAATGCGGTTGTTCCTTAGTGATGGTCGCAAGATCATGGCCGAACAACCTTTCCATTTGGTGGCACCGGTGACATCTCGCGGCTCATCGGCAATTCCCTCCGACGCCACCGTGATGCTGGGGTCATGAACGCGATGGGTCCAGCTCGTGATCTTTTCACGAGTTCGTCGAACCCGTTCTGTACCCGATTCGTCCGCCCGGGGGTCATCCATTATCAATTTGCGGCCTCGCCGACGAAAGTGCTTGGCCCATTGGGTTGCTTGGATCACTACTCGGCGATCATTCACAACTTGTCGATCGTGCGGTTTGGTCAGATCGTCGGCCCTCATGGCACCGGCAAGTCCACTTTGGTGGCATCCCTTTTGGAGTGGGGCGACGGTGATTTCGCGGCGGTGACGGCGGTGCATTTGTGTGGGCCCGCCACAATCAGTTGGTGGTCTCATGCTCGTCACCGACTCCGGGCCATGCGTCGGGTGCGGAGTGAACAAGCCGGATTGGTTGACGGAGGCTTATTGGTCGTCGACGGCGCCGAACAACTGGGCCGGTCGGATTGGCGAAGGCTGCTTTCGCTGGCCCGCCGGCGGGGACAGGCGGTCTTGGCCACCAGCCATCGTGAGCTGGCCGGAATGGAGGTGCTGCACCGCACCGGAAACTCACCCGAATTGATCCGATCGTTGACCCAGTGGTTGGTTCGGGGAAAACCCGACCACGTGCTCGATCAAGTCAACGCCGCCCTGGCCAGTCGATCGTTGAGCGAGTCCACCAATGTTCGCGATCTGTGGTTTGAACTGTACGATGGGGTGCAATTCTCCACACGACGTGCGAGCGAGTAAGGCTTCCACCCAAAATTTTGAAAGAGGGGCACCACGCGTGGCCAACCGATTATCTGTCATCATGGTTCACACGACGCCGCCCACCGCGGCGGGCCATCGTTTGTCCGAGCGGTTGGTGGGCGAGTTGATTGGTCGCCCGGGACTAGATCTGATGCTGGTCGGTGCGCTGGATGATCTGCCCCCTGAATCGACGGACCGCTTGACGTTGGAGTCCCTGGCGGGTGACGTCGTCGTATTGGCTTGGCGATCGATGTCTGAAACGATGGACGATTTGAGTTTGCTCGGTTTTGACGGCCACCGGTCTCCGCATGCGGGTGATCCCGTGACGCCATCGGCGCCGATGGGCCGCCGCAAAATTTTCGCGGTGGATTTGAATCGCTACGGTTCGGCGGATCCGGTTTTGGATTTGCTGCAGGGACTGCTGCAATCTCGCGGAATAAAGACGTTTACGATCGGATCGATCGGACCCGGTCGACCGAGCGGTCCGACCGCCGTAGTGAACAAATCGGCTCCATCGGATCTGGCTCGCCCGACCCCGACGTCGTCACCCGTCCCCGAATCGAGTCCGCCGCCAAAGGCTAATCAGAGCGGGGAGATTGACTTGGACCAATTGTTGGACCAACTCGACGCGTCTGACGAATAGACAAAAAGGGTGAATTGGATGGCGAATTGCTTTGCCGGGGTGCGAATGATAATCTGTGTATCGAACCGAGTGAAACGGAAGAGCCGTTTCAACCCTGATGCAATTACCGGAAGACTTTTTCATGGCGGCAATCACCACCCAGAACGCAGCTGAAATCTTGGTTGTTGGATTCACCGACAGCAAGATTCTCGATAGCCAAAGGATCGAGCAAGTCGGACGCGAACTTCAAGAAGTCGTGCCGCAGGCAATCCACAAAAAATTATTGCTCAATTTTCGCGGTGTTTCGTTCATGTCATCAGCCATGATCACCAAGTTGGTGATGCTGAACAAAACGTGTAAAGCGCAAGGCGTGGGCTTAAAGTTTTGTGAAGTGTCCCCCAATGTGATGGAAGTGTTTAAAATCACGAATCTGAACAAGCTGTTTGACATCCAGGACGGGGAGGAGAAGGCGCTCGCCAGCTTCGACAAAAAAGGCTGGTTCAGCTAGCGGCCGGTCCGAAATGACCACTCCCAGTGATGCCGCCCAGCGGGCCACGCAGATCGCGAGTGACTTGATCGAAGCCGATCGGGCAAGCGTCGCAGGTGAGATCCACGACGCCCTGGTCCCGTACCTGTTTGCCGCCTCGGCCGGACTCTCCCGGTTAAAATCGGATGCGAGAAAACTTGCCGACACGGAATCGGCTTCCAGGCTTGATCAGGTCGCAGGACTCGTCGATCAAGCGATGAAGATCAGTCGCCAGATTTTGGCCTCTTCTTATCCTCCCGAATTGATCGGCAATGTCTGGACCCGCGCCGCCATCGACACGATCGAAAGATTGTTTGTCGATGAGCCCGTCGTGATCCAGTGGCGGCTCGTTGGCGATGTCGACCAAGTCACTCCACCGGTCTCGTTGGTCTGTTATCGAATCGTGGTCGAAGCCGTTCGAAATGCGGTCCGTCATGGCAAGTCTTCGCACGTCGAAATCGTCGGCCAGAGAGCCGATCAAAGACATGTCATCACGATCACCGATGACGGAATTGGATTTGACCCGAAATGCATTCCCTCAGGCCATTACGGCATCAAGTCAATGCTGGGGCGCGCCGAAATGGTCGGCGGGGAACTTTCGATACAGTCGGCCCGAGGTGGGCCGACCCAAATTCGATTGTCCATTCCCGCCTCCGTTTCGGAACCGAAGTGAGCTTCGGCCGAGACTTTTGACGAGCTTCACCAGGATCAACTTGGCTAGCTGAACATGTAGCCTTCTTCGCCGTGATCGGTAACGTCGAGACCACGCTGTTCATACTCGGCGGGAACTCGCAAGCCAATCACCACGTCGATCGCCTTTAGCAAGATGAAGCTGCCGATTCCGGCGTAGAGGAAGGTCACACCAACGGCCACGACTTGGCCGATCAAGAGGGTCGGGTTACCGCCGGACTCGATCAGGCCGATCGGAGTTCCATCGCTGACATCCCAGCAAGCTCGGGTGGCGAACACGCCGGTCAACAAGGCGCCGAGGGTGCCACCGACACCGTGAACGCCGAATGCGTCGAGCGCATCGTCATACTTCAACGCAAACTTCAATTTCGAGCACGCCCAGTAACAAACCATGCCGGCGGCGATTCCCATCAGAATTGCGGGCATCGGCTGGACGAAGCCGGCGGCGGGCGTGATGCAAACCAATCCGGCAACTGCACCGGAGCTGGCGCCCAGCACGGTCGGTTTGCCGAGCACGACCCACTCGGTCATCGCCCAGGCCACCGCGCCGGCGGCGGCCGAAAAGTGAGTGACGGCAAATGCGCTGCTCGTCAAACCGTCGGACATCAACTCGCTGCCGGCGTTGAATCCGAACCAGCCCACCCAAAGCATCGAGGCCCCCAATGCGGTGTACGTCAAATTGTGAGGCTGGATGGGTTCTTTCAAAAAGCCCATTCGTGGGCCGATCAAGATCGCCGCGACGAGTGCTGAGACACCGCTGGAGATGTGAACGACTGTTCCACCGGCGAAATCCAAAGCGCCACCCGCAATCGCTTGATCACCTGCAAAGTAGGACAGCGGACCTTCATCCCAAACCCAGTGGCACAGCGGACAATAGATCACCGTCCCCCAAAGAATTGAAAAGACCACCATCGCGCTGAACTTCATCCGCTCGGCGAATGCACCGCAGATCAGGGCCGGCGTGATGATGAAAAACATGCCTTGAAACAACATGTGAGTCATCCGAGTCATGCTGCCTTCCATGGGCGTGACCGGCATCCCGAGCGATTCGCTGTAGACTCGTTGGACGCCGTTCATGAACACGTAATCCGCGTTGCCGACCCATCCCCCGCTACCGCCGAAGGCGAGCGAATAGCCGTATAACGCCCAAATGATGGTCATCAAACCCATCAGAAAAATGCACTGCATCATCACGCTCAGCACGTTCTTGCGACGGACCAAGCCGCCGTAAAACATCGCCAAACCGGGCGCGGTCATGAACAAAACCAATGCGCAGCACACCAGCATCCAAGCATTGTGAGCCGCCACCGGCCCCTCGGCGATCTGGTCGTCCGTCAACGCGCCCTCCAATGCGCCTTCCAACGATCCGTCGAGAACATCCGAAACCGTCGTCGGTAATGGATTGGGCGTCACGGATGCACCGCTAGCTTCTTGAGCACGAATCACCGCCGGACTCGCGGCAAACATCGTGCAAACGACCGCAATCACCCACCATCTTTTCGTTCGAAACATCTTGCTCTCTTGATCTTGAGAATGGACCGCCACCAATCATCGGTGGAAGATATCACTATTCACCGTCGCTGAGCACGGCCATGAATGCTTTTTGACTGATTTCGACATTGCCGACCGCCTTCATGCGTTTCTTGCCTTCCTTCTGCTTCTGCAGGAGTTTGCGTTTTCGCGAGATGTCTCCGCCGTAACATTTTGCGGTCACGTTCTTTCGCATCGCGGCAACAGTTTCTCTAGCGATCACGCGGCTGCCGATCGCAGCCTGGACAGCGACTTCGAACATGTGACGCTCGATTTCAGCCTTCAGTTTTTTGACCACCGCGCGGCCTCGTCGGTCGGCATCGGCCTTGTTGCAAACGATGCTGAGAGCGTCAACGCGAACACCATTGACCATGATGTCCATACGACACAAATCCGCCGGTTCGTAGCCCACCATTTCGTAGTCGAGCGTTCCATAGCCGCGAGTGCAGCTTTTGATTTTGTCGTGCAAGTCATAAACGACTTCCGCCAACGGGATGTCATAAGTCAACATTGCTCGATTGGCACCGAGGTATTCTTGATTCTTTTGGATGCCGCGACGTTCTTGGCATAGCTTCATCACGGCGCCGATGAACTCGCCCGGGATGATCACGTTGCATCGCACAATGGGCTGGCGAAATTCATCGATATCGCCGGGATCTGGCACGTCCTGTGGTTTGTGAATGACGATCGTTTCGCCACGCTTATTAACGACTTCATAGGTCACGTTGGGAGCGGTTTGGACCAAGTCGATGTTGGACTCGCTCTCCAATCGTTGCTGGATGATTTCCATGTGCAGTAAACCGAGGAAGCCGCATCGAAACCCGAACCCGAGCGCATCACTGGTTTCCGGCTCGAATTCGAAACTCGGGTCATTTACCGCCAATCTTTCCAAGGCGTCACGCAGATCGGAAAACTCTTGACCGTCACTGGGGAATAGTCCGCAATAAACCATTCGTTTGGGCCGAGCGTATCCCGGCAGCGCCGGTGCTCCCTTCTCGCCGACGATGGTGACGGTGTCACCGATGTGAACATCGCCCAGACTCTTGATGTTGCAAATCAGATAACCGACCTGGCCCGCCGATAAGGTGTCGCACGGTTGACGTTGGGGAACAAATTGCCCGATCTCGACGACCTCATGCGTGCTGGCGGCGCGCACGAATTGAATCTTTTGTCCCTTCTTGACGGTGCCTTGCATGACGCGAACATAGGTGATCGCGCCGCGGTAATCGTCATAGTTCGAATCGAATACCATCGCCTGTAGAGTCGCGTTGGGGTCGCCCGTTGGTGGCGGGACCTTGGCGATGATCGTGTCGATCAATGCATCCACGCCCAGCCCAGTTTTAGCGCTCACTCGCACACAATCCTCAGGATCCGTGCCGAGCGAATTCATCATTTCTTCGGCGACCTCTTCGGGGCGAGCCATTGCCAGGTCGATCTTGTTGATCACCGGAACGATGAAAAGATTGTGTTCCATCGCGGCAAAGGCATTGGCCACGGTTTGAGCTTCGACACCCTGGAACGCATCGACCAGCAACAGCGCGCCTTCACAGCACGCCAGCGATCGCGACACTTCGTATTGAAAGTCGACGTGGCCGGGAGTGTCAATCAAGTTCAACTCGTACTCTTTGCCGCCTCGTTTGAGTTTCATCTTGACGGCGCGTGCCTTGATTGTGATCCCACGCTGGCGTTCGAGATCGAGGTCGTCCAGCATCTGTTCTTTTTTATCGCGATTCATCACCGTCCCGGTATGCTCGAGCAAGCGGTCGGCGAGCGTGCTCTTGCCGTGGTCGATGTGGGCGATGATGCAAAAGTTACGGATGTGGGATGTCATTGAAGGCTTTCTTTTCGGGCGTACCCGGCCGCGCCGAGGTAACCGGCGTCGGCGCCAAGGGTTGCGAATTGGATCGTGGTGCCGTTAAACACGTTTTCGAAGGTCCGGCGCTTGAACTCATCCGTCACGGCTTTCAAAAATAGCTGGCCGATTGAACAATCGGCGCCGCCGAAGTTCATTGCGCCGCCGAGCACGACCGATCCGGGGTCGACCGTGTGGACGATGGTCGTCACACCGATGCCCAACCACTTTGCCGTTTCGTCAATGATCTCCAGCGCCAGTTCGTCGGACTCGGCCGCCGCTTCGTAGACACGTTTGGCGGTCAATTCATTGTCGTTGCCGTGAAGATCACCGCTCAGCCGGCTGGTCCGCCCGTCGGTCAATAATTCACGGGTGCGTTGCACGACGGCGCTGGCCGAGGCATAGGCTTCGAGTTGGCCTCGGCCACCACCCCAGACGCAAAGCCGGGCGGTCGGGGAAGGATCGACGAGGATGTGACCGCACTCGCTGCCGAAGCTGTTGACGCCATTGACCAATTCGCCGTCAAGAATGATGCCGCCGCCGACGCCGGTTCCCAGGGTCAAAAGCAGCATCGACGAGGATTCTTTTCCGGACCCTAGCCAGAATTCGCCATACGCCGCCGCGTTGGCATCGTTCAAAAACGATACCGGCCGTTTGAGCAACTTTGCCACGGTGTCTCGAATCGGGAAATTCCACCATGATGGTAACTGGGGTGGCGCGACCAAGTAACCTCGTGGGAGATCCATTGGACCGGGCGCCCCCAGCCCGACTCGTCGAACCTGGCTGGCGATGCCAAACTGTGACTCGTAATCCGCGACCACCGCGGCAACTCGCTGCATCGCTGCGGTCGCTCCCTCGTTCTCACGCGTGGGCAGCGATTCGAACGCCAGAGTATTGCCGATGTCGTCGACCAAACCGATTTTTATCCCCGTCCCGCCGACGTCGATGCCCCAAAAATACGGGGCCCGCGAATCAGAAATCGCTGTGAGGTCGGGATTTTGAGCCATGGGCCAATTTACAGGGGGATAAAGTGAAATTCACTCGCAAGCGGCAACAACGGAGCGCGCAAAAGGAGCGGAAAATTCAGATCGGAGTATAGGAACGGTCCCGTATTGTCACAACGAGCGTTCTCTCGCTCCGGCGAAACTAGCGACCAGAACACAAAGGAAAACATGAAAGCCGTTTTTTTGACCGCCGGAGCTGCCGGAATGTACTGCGGCAGTTGCATGCACGACAATGCGATCGCGAAGGCGATGATCCGAATGGGTGTCGATTGCCTGCTGCAGCCGCTGTACACGCCGATCCGGACAGACGAGACCAGCATCGCGTCCGATCACGTCTTCTTCGGGGGTATCCATATCTATCTGCTGCAACAAATGCCGTGGCTAAGATTCGTGCCCGAGCCGGTCCGCCGGACGCTCGATTGGGCGCCGCTTTTGAAGTGGGTCACCCGCAAAGCTCACTCCACCAACGCCGCCCAACTTGGTGAATTGTCCGTGTCGATGTTGCGGGGCAGCCACGGACAACAGGCCGGCGAAGTGCAGCGGTTGACCCGCTGGTTGGCGAAGGACATCCAGCCCGACGCCGTCCTATTGAGCAACTTGTTGATCGGCGGCTCGCTGCCAGCCATTCGCGAAGCCCTCCCCACCGCTCGCCTGGTCGTGATCTTGCAGGGCGACGACATCTTTCTGGATTTTTTGACACCGCCCTATCGAACGCAAGCGATCGAATTGTGCCGCGGACTAGTAAGCTCGGTCGATCGATTCATCGTCCACAGCCAATTTTATGCGGACAAGATGGGTGCGCTGCTGCAGATTCCGAAAGACAAGATCGTGATCACACCGTTGTCGATCGATCTAACACCTTTCGAAAGCGAATCGCCCGCGATGGAGAAGCCTCTCGACCAGTTTCGGCTGGGCTACCTCGCTCGCATCACACCGGAAAAGGGATTACATCATTTGGTCGATGCGTTGGTTCAAATTTCAACCGATGCGGAGCACGACGATCTGCACGTTCACGCGGCCGGATGGCTGGGCAAAAACCACCATCCGTATTTCTCCGATCAACAACAAAAGATCGATGCAGCGTCGCTCGGCCATCGATTCAAATACCACGGCAGCCCGTCGCTTGAAGAAAAAGTATCGTTCATCCGTTCACTCGATCTGATGTGCGTGCCGACGGATTATGAAGATCCCAAGGGGCTGTTTGTTCTGGAGGCACTTGCGGCCGGCATCCCGGTGCTGCAGCCTGACCACGGGGCGTTTGGAGAAATCGTTTCTGCCACCGGCGGTGGGTCGACGTATCGACCGGGAAGCTTGGATGATCTGGTCCGAGCGATCCTGCAAATCAAACGCGATCACGGCCTCCGCCGAAAGTGGTCCAACCAGGGACAGGCGAGCGTCCGGGCGAACCACTCGGTCGACCATGCGGCCCTGCGGATGAAAGAGATTCTGTTTGATTGAAGTTCAGCGGGATGTTGATTTTGATCTCATCTTGTTGGGAATTCTTCCGCCGACAGACTTGTCAGCCCCAATCGTCGCCGCTAATATAGATGGAATGTCTTATTTGGTTGTTGTCGACAACGGGCGTCTTTTTCATGGTCAAGCTTAGCGATCGTCAGTTTGCCGGATTGATTGACGAGATTGCGTGTGCGGTGAAAAGTAACCTTCCGGTCGAGGGAGCGATGCGTCGCCTTCAAAACCGCCGGATGGGTCGTGTCGGCGTGATGGCGGGCCAGATTGCGGACCGGCTTGATCGCGGCCACTCCCTGGCCGATGCGGTCGGCGAGATTTCTTCTCCGATGACTGACCAGGTCGGTGCGGCAATCGAAGCGGCGGGTCGCAGTGGTGATGAACGGCTGATCTCGCGATTGGCCCAGCAACTTCGGCGTCGGGACCGATTCGCCAGCGCCACGCGAATCGCTTATTTTTATCCACTGTTGTTGGCGGTGATCGCCTACGTGGCCACCGTGCAGGTCGTCGTGCCGCTCGTTCTAAAGAACGAAGGACGCGACTTTCATTGGTCACCCCATTTAATCGCGATGTGCCGCTGGCTCGATCAAAACGTCTGGTTCGTTCCGATCGCGGCCTTGTTGGTCGGTTTGGGGTTGTGGGGAATTTTTCGCAGCCGAGGTGTGATGCCACGACATTCGCGATTGAGTTTGTTCTTCTACTCGCTCGCGGATCAAATCATCGGCAACGTTCCCGAGCATGAGGCGATCACGCGAGCGGCCAAGCTATCGGGCGACACATCGCTTCGAGCCATCAAAGATCCCTCACTCGCGTCGCCCGCGATCGTGCGGCTGATCGGGAAATCGCATGAAGTGCACGAAACAGGTGGCGTCGCGTCATCCGGGGCGACCCCAGCCGACATCTCCGGCGAGCCCTCGATTTTGGTCGCTCGGCTTTATTATTTAGGGGCCAAGCACGCCGAATTGTCGCGGCAACGAGCTCATTTCTGGTCACGCATCGTGCCGCGTATGGCGATGGTGGCGGTCGGCTGTGGGTTCGTATTTTCCTACGCATGGTGGGTGATCGCGCCGGTTTATCAAGAGGTGTCCCAGTGGTAAATCGAGTGCTAAATCAAGCGGATGCGGTGTCGTCGCTGTTGTCGCGTACGCCGGGCAATGAAGCGGCAGCGATCGAGTGGTCGGAACTGCAGCGTGAGATCGCATTGATGCGTCGCCGAGCCAAGTTTTGTTTATTGACCGGTTGGTTGATGCTGACGTCGGCCGCCGTCGTGAGCGCGGTGGTGGCGTGGATGATGTCGCGCAGTGTTCGTGACATTTTTGTCGGCGAATTCGGTGTGGAGGATGCGTCCATGTACGTCATCATTTACGCCCCTTGGATGTTGATTGCGATCGCGATCGGCTTGGTTTTGGTGGGATTAGTCGGCTTTGCATCGGGAGGTTTGCCGGGGATCCGTTCGACGTTCTCGGCGTTGGATTGGTCGGCGGCGAGCGGCGCGATGGCTCGATTGTTGGCGGTGGGAACGAATTACCCCGAGTCCTTTCGCGCGGCGGCCCAAAGTGTGCCTGCCGGCGAAAGTCGCGCGTGGTTGATGTACGCCGCCGATCGCGTCGAACAAGGCAAATCGCCGACCTTGAGTGGTGGAACGAATCTGGATTCGCCATCGGTTCTGGCGTTGCAAGGTGACCGGGCGGTGCTGGAACTGATGCTCGATGCCGGGGAAACCGCCCCCCAGAAACAGTGGCAATTGGCGACGGAACACTTCCTCGATATGGCTCGTCGCCGGTTGATGTTGCTGACCCACTCGGTGCCTTTGGTGACGACGGTGCTGGCCGGCTTTTTGATTTGGATTTCGATTTCCGCCACGCTAGGTTGGATGTGGAAAATGGTTGGCACCATGATCAGGGGCTTTTCCTATTAATACGCGATATGACAAGCGGACCCGATTGATCTTCGTGCTCGACGGGTCGGGCATGGTTGGGATTCATGGACGCACGGGGCGTTGCCCAATCGGTTTAACAGCCAATGACTTCGGCGGGATGGAGACATCATGAATCGGACGCTGCGAATCTTCATGTGGACGTTGTTGGTATTGCTGACGCTGCTGTGCTTCGTCGTGCTCTTGCCGTCGTTGTTCGGGTTGGTGATGACAACGTTGCTCGTGTTCGCGATCATGGACTTTGCGTCGCGGCGGCACTTGAACGCGACACGTGCATTCAACTCGACTGTCCGCGCGGTATGTCGACATGACGGAGCGATCACAAAAGTCGCCTTAGCGTTTTCAAAGTCCGGACCGCTGGCGGGGCCATGCTACGAATACGCCCGACGATTGATGATGGGGCAAGATCCGATCGAGGCGGCCGCACGGTCGCGCGTACCCCTGCAACTCGCCACCGCCGTGGCGTTGCAAACGCCAATCGGAACCGCGGATGAGACCGAGACGGCGAGTCTTGCAAAAACAACAGGCTTGTCGGCCGCGATGGAACGATTTGAACGGTCACAAGCCGGCGGCGATGCGTCGATCCACTCGATGGAAAGTGGCTGGATGCCAGCGTACGGACAGTTCTTGTACCTGATGGTGACGGCGACCGTCACTTGTCTCGTGCTCAGTTTCATGGGTTTGTTCGTCGTGCCGACGATCGAAACGATGTTCGACGAATTCGGCATCGAGTTGACCCATGGGGACCGCTTGTCCGCTGGACCGGCGTACTGGATTCTGTTTTTGCTGAGCTTCGTGGTGCTGATCATCGTCCCGGTCATGAGTCGCGGTCATCTTTTCGGATTTCGTTTGCCGACTTGGTTTCCGATCACCCCGCGGTTAGCCCAGCACAAGTCGGAGGTCTTGACGGGGCTCGCCGACGCGATCGAGCACGGTTGGCCCATGGGCCGGGCGCTCGCCGTGGGCCACTTGATATCCGTACGGCGACACGAACGTCGATCGCTGCAGTACGCGATGGAATTGATCGAGCAAGGCCGAACGCCATCCGACGCGATCCACCGGGCTGGCTGGATCGATTCGCGTGAAGCCGCTTGGCTCGAGGACGCGTCGCCGCAGCGGACCGCCGAATTGCTTCGCACGTTCGCGGACCAAACCGTTCGGGATTCGGATGCCAACCTGCGCTGGTTGATGAGTTTTTTATTTCCGTTGATCGTCTTGTTGCTAGCGGCTGTGGTGCTGAGTTATTCGTTCGGCTTTTTCACGAGCCTCTTTGAGTTGGTCATTCCCCTTGCGGAGCCGAATCGATGAAATCGAGACGCCATCAAACGCAAATGCAAACGCAAACGCGCGATCGACGCTCTGGCGATCGACGCGGCAGCGTCGTGATCGAGACCGTCATCGCGGCCGCCTTGTTGGCGACCGCCGGCGTGGCACTCGCGAAGCTCTCACGCGGTGCATCCGATTTGAGCAGGCTCTCCCACCAGCAATTGTCCGTCACGTTGGCGGCTGAAAACTTGCTCGAGAGACTGCGGCCTTTGTCCGCTCAGCAAATCCGTCAAGATGCCGAATCGATCGGTAAGAGCGTTGCCGATCGCGCGAAATGTGATGCCTTGATCACGGTGACGGATTTTGATTCGGGTGATCTTCGTGGGGTACACGTGGTCGCCGATTTCTCATCCGGTCGATCCGCGCGGGCTAAACGACACGATTGGCGAATCGAACAACCACCCGCAAGCGATTCAGAGAAGATATCCTCGAAGAAGATCGAGGAAGTGGTCGAAGTGCCGATTTCCGACGATGGGACCAGAACCGTCCGATGCACCGGAGGAAAGCGAATGAAGATTCGATTGATTTTTCCGACCCGGTTCCTTCGCGGTTCGGTGGCCTGTGCCCGCCAACGTCGTTCGGGCACCACGTTGTTGGAAATGATCGCAACGCTTTCGCTCCTGTTGGTACTGGCGACCACGGCTGTGCGAATGTTGAGAGAGGTGACGGAGATCGGGACGAGAACGTCGGAGACTCATCACGCCCGAGTCGCGATCGAACGTCTGGCGGATCAAGTTCGCCAGGACGCACGAGATGCCCAAGACATAACGGCTGGAGCATCCGGAAATAATTCGTCGTCGGACACCTCGTGGCCGCTCGTGATTCGCAAACACGAGGCGGAAATTCGGTATGACTTTGCCGCAGCGGATCATCAGATCCGCCGCTCGATTCATGAGGATTCGCAAACGGTCGCGATCGACCGATTTACCCTGCCGGCGATGTGCGAACCGGAACTCAAAATCGAAGAAGATCTCGTCTCAATCTCGCTGCTGAGGAGTGACGCGGTTTCGTGGACAATTGAGGCGATGAAACCATGAGTGCACAAACGAAACCTGTGGGTTTGGTTCAGGGTAACCCAATGAGGATGCGAATGCGCCGCCGCGGTGCCGCATTTTTGATGCTGGTGTTGTCGGTGCTGATCATCATCACCGCGGCCACCGCGACATTGATCCGAGGCGAGTGGTCCAATCGCAATCGGTCGCGAAGCGACACACGAGTCACGACGATGGAATCGGCGATCGATGCTGTCGCAAATCTCAACCTCGACTCGGTCACGCTGCCCGTCGACCTAGAAACCAACGAGCGAATCCTGGTTGAGTTTGATCCTGATACTCGGACCTCCACTGCGCGTTGGATGCGTGGGGACGACGAACAGGACACGCTCGTCCGCCAATCAAAAAAACTTTAGGAGAGGACCAATAAATGTTCGCTACAAATGATGCATCAAGTTCGCGTGGGGCTGGTCGACGGCGGCAATGCACGGGTCGCCTTGATCGTTCGCCACTCGGCGGCAAATCGAATCACCGGCTCGGCTTCACCTTGGTGGAGTTGTTGGTCGTGATTGCGATCATCGGTGTCCTGATCGGGATGGCCGTGCCCGCGATGCAAAACATGCGTGAGTTGTCTCGCCGCAGCAACTGCCAATACAAGTTGGTTCAGCTCTCTCTCGCGCTCTCAGCCTACGAGAGCCGCAATGAACACTTTCCCATCGGAACGCTGGCGCAAAGCGGTCCGATCAAGAATGTGCCGGAGGGGTACCATCACAATTGGATCGCGGCCTTGTTGCCGATGATGGACGGTGCAGCGGTGTATGACGCGATCGACCAAAAGGTCAGCGTTTACGCACCCGAAAACATGCGGGTCCGGACGCTCCGATTACCAGAACTGCTTTGTCCATCGGCCAGTGGGGTGGTCGAAAATACGACGTGCTATGCGGGCATTCACGCGTCCACCGAAACGCCGATCGACACGGACAATGATGGCGTGTTCCGACTCAATCAAGCGACCACGGTCGACGACATCACCGACGGTTTGTCGTACACCCTATTCCTCGGCGAAAAGCTATCGACGTATGCCGAAGACTTGGGTTGGATGAGCGGCACTCGATCCTCGCTGAGAAATACTGGCCACGGACTCAATGACGAGCGGCGGCGGATCCGCGGCGTGCAAACCGAAACCGATCAAGTTTCGGAGACCTACGTGGGCGGCCTGGCCAGCGACCATCCCGGCGGCTTGCATCTGCTGATGGGCGGCGGGGAAGTTGAATTTCGTAGCAACGAGATGGACCGGGAAGTGCTCATGCAGATGGCCTCGCGGTCCGACGGAAAGATTCCCGAGGAATTGCAGTCCGATGAAGTCGTTCCGCAATTACCGACAAAGGAGTGACTTGGATGCGCACTCTAATTCGACGGTTCCCTGGGCGGTTGAAGCAAGAACAGGACCGGAATCACGAGCAGCGAGATTGATGCCATCGAAAACATCGCGGCGGCGTACCCGGCCTGGGCGATGATCAATCCCGACGCGTAACTTGACCACGATTCACATCCGTTCGTGGATCCCATGAACGCGCTAAACTGAGTCGCCGCGATTCGCGGCTCGGTCAAGTTCATGAATAACGCGTAAGAGGATGCGGTAAAGATTCCGATCCCCAGCGCCGCGACCGCGAGCAACGCGAAGGCGTAAGTCTCGACGGGGCCGGTGGAATAGCGATCGGCCAATCCCAGTGCGATGACGGCAAGCGATATCAATCCCAACGCGACACCCACCGTCCTTCGGACGCCTCCCCGGTCCGCCAACCAGCCGCCGATGAGCGATCCCATGATCATCATCCCGATCATGGGGATCATCGAAAACCAGCCGATGGTGTCTTGCGAAACGCCGCGATCGACCAAAAAGGGACCATAGAATACTTCCAGCGACTTGAACGCGGCGCCACCGATCAAACCAAAAAGAAGGCCCAGCCAAGTGGTGCGCCGACAAATCATCTGTTTCATCGATCCGGCGATCTCCCTCAACCGCTCGGATGAGCTGCCTTGCACCGGAACCAATTCATGTTGGGGCGACATGATGACAAACAACATCGACGACGTCGTCATCAAAATGAGAGCGACAACGACGAACGCATCGCCGACGTAAGCGGAAGCGATCAAAGCACCTCCACCCATGATCGCTCGCCCGGTCAACATGCCCGTCTGCATCCACCCATTGAATTCGCCACGTTCGTCGACCGTCGTCGTGGAAATGCAATACGCATCAATCGCAACGTCTTGAGTCGCAGCACAAAACGCGTGCATCAACAAAAACGCGGCCATCATGTTCAGGTGGATTAGCGGGTCGATCCACAACAAAGGGGCCAACGTCAATCCCATCATCGTTTGCGATGCGATGATCCAATGACGAAAGCCCCATCGGGGACCTCGTAACAGATCGATCAAAGGGGCCCACAGAAATTTGAAGGTCCACGGCAAAACCAACAATGCGGTCAACCAGGTGATTTGTTCAATCGGGACATCACGCACGCGCAGCCGTGTCGGCATCGCCAGCCAAATGAAACCGATCGGCGCTCCTTCACTGAAGTACAAGCTCGTAAAAAGCAACTTTCGGGTCAATGAATTTGACAAGTTTGCATGCTTTCGAGTGGCGGAGAGGCAATGGATTTGTGCCCCTGTTTTACGAGACTTGAGCTCGCGGGTGTGCCCGCTCGTAGACTTGCCTCAAATTTGCCGCACTGACGTGCGTGTAAATTTGCGTCGTCGCCAAACTTTTGTGTCCGAGCAACTCCTGAACGCTGCGGATGTCGGCACCCCGATCGAGCAGGTGAGTCGCGAAACTGTGACGTAGAGTGTGGGGGCTGGTCCTTGAATCGAGTTGCGCGATCCCGATGTACTTTTCCAACATCCGACCAATGCTGCGGGTGGTCAAAATGTTGCCGAAGCGATTGACGAACACGGGTGCCTCGCGACCGAGTGATTCCGTCTTCGGGTCGCGGATTCGACACTGTGTATATTGCCCAATCGCACGGATTGCGAACGAGCCCAACGGCGCGATTCGTTCTTTTCGCCCTTTTCCGCGTACTCGAATGATCTGTTCATCGCTGTCGACGTCTCCGTCACGTAGCCCGACCAACTCGCTGACTCGCAGCCCGGCCGAGTACGTCGTCTCCAAGATCGCCCGATCGCGCAGTCCAGCCGCATCGCCGCCGGGCGGCGTCAATAACAATCGACCGACCTCGTCATTCGTCAAAACGTGCGGCAGCTTGCGTTGCCGCCGCGGGTTGCGAAGCGGTTTGGCCGGATTGTTTTTAGCGATGCCCTCGCGCATCGCAAACTTATAGAAACTGCGAAGCGATGCCAGCTTCCGCGAGATCGTCGTTCTCGCGTACTCGGCTTGCTGGAGAGCGGCTTGAAAGGCTCGCAAATCCTGTGGCGTCAGCGAACCCGGATCCGGCACGCCGCCGTGATTCGCCTCCAACCAATCGACCAGCCCGAACAGGTCTTCACGATACGCCTTGATGGTCAAATCCGACGCGTTCCGCTCGGTGGCCAAGTACGTCAAGAAGCGGGCAATCGACCGACGCATTTTCGAATCCAAATGAGATGGGATGGCACGGGCGTTTCAATCAAGAAGCCTATGCTCCGATGAGGCGATCAATGAAAATCCTCGATCGACAGACTGTCAAAGTCGCTGGTCATCATGTCTTCGTCGGTGGGGACGGCGTCGCGAATCTTGCGACTCAGCATCGCGGCGTCGTACCAGGAGAAGTCGAGCTCGGGGTCGGCAGCGAAGCGTGCCAATTGCCGCAGAGTTTCGTCTCGATTTTCATCATCAAAAAGAAAGATGAATCGCTCTTCGCCTTTGACCAATGCGAGAACGTTGATTTCAGTGTCCATTTCGTCCATGTCCGAAAAGCGAGATGCGATTAGGCTTACCAGCACACCGGTGTCTTACCCAGCCTACCGTTGCTCAGTATCGGCTCAGTGGCCATCGCAATATGAGGTCGCTTTGGTCTGCACCCCCTCGAGATTCGAGCATCTCCATGATGTGAAGCTGACAACAGAAAGAAATGAAATCATCGCTACGTTTTAAGTAACCCTGCCAACCGGAAGAACGCGCATCATCGCCGGTTTCAACGAAGTCAGAGAGACGATTTGTAAAATAGGGATCATCCCCGCGATAGATTTTGGTATGCATCAAGACCGGTTCGGTGCTGACGATCGTGGTGGGACGAACGGGTGCGGGGGGATCGGGAATCAAGTCTCTGGAATCGGGCCAATCGGGCGGCATCGGCGCCTCCGGCTGCCACGGCATCGCGTCGCCATCGATCACCAAGCCATCACCCGAAATCGTGAACGCGTCGCCCGAAAACTCGTTGACGTCTGACTCGTTTTGAACGATCTCCCATTCACCGGCGGTCGGCCGCACCGAGCTGTCTTGATCGACTTCGGTGGGCATCGGCGACGAGGGTGTAGCCAGCGGCGTTTGGGTCGCCAATTGACTACGGGCGAGTTCGAACTCAGCTTCCTGTGCGATCCGTTGCGGAATCTGTTTCTCCGCATCGGTGCCCCACGGCAACCCATAGCCGGCCGGGATTGTGTGAAATCCATCGTTGGCCGCATACCACTGGGTCGTCATTGCCATTCGCGGCGGATAGAAAGCGTCGAAATCGGTCACCGATCCGACCACCACAGCCTCGAC
Source organism: Pirellulaceae bacterium (assembly GCA_963781095.1). Taxonomy (GTDB): domain Bacteria; phylum Planctomycetota; class Planctomycetia; order Pirellulales; family Pirellulaceae; genus Rubripirellula. Next base: position 228,312 of record CAWAEA010000015.1, on the reverse strand, counting down.
GCCCATCAACTGGGCCAGTCGTTGGAAATCGGTCCCCGACGTCGGTTCGCCGTACGTCGTCGCGTAACGCAACCATTGGGCTTTCGAAACGCCCACCGGCAAAACCTCGAATCCGGGTACCGCTTGCAACGCCGCGTAATACTTTTCCGTCACCAGACTCGTATCGAGCGTCGGTTCATTGCTCTGGTTATAGAACGGCAGAATCGCGACCCGCTTCAATTGCGGAAACGGGTTGTGAACCGATTCACGGTGCCGTCGCTCAGGAAAAAACGAGCAACCACCGCCCAGGATCAATGTCGCCAATGCGAGCATGATTCCAGTCAGAGCCGAGTCGATCTTTAGTTCAAGTTTCACGGTGATTCGCTGGCGCGTAGAAGTCCGCGCACATCATCCCCACCCCCGTCAATGATGATCGGGTCCCCCGGGCGCCAAACTTGAAGCGATCCGAAAACTTTGGCGAATCAGATAATTCGATTCACTCGATGGGATCGATTCGCTCTTTTCCCGCGCGGGTTAGCAACGCCCTCAAAAGAACGGGCTCAATTTGGTCTGTGAGAAGCGAAACCGAACCGTCTCCCATTCCAACATAAAACCCACCATCCGGCGTGCCTTTCAGCTTGGCGATCGGATCGTTTAAGTCGATTTCAACATCGCTCGGCTTGGACCAAATTACGGCTTCGGCCGCCGGAACTTCGATGATCAGGATGCTGTTGCTTAGCCCGTCGAGGAAATCTCGAAAAAATGTCAATTGGAGCGGTCGCATTCCCATTTCTTCGCCGACCACCGCTTGAATCACCGTTTGCCCCTCGGGCAGCTTTGTTCCTCGAGCCGCGAAGACCGGCGGCATCTTCTTTGCCAACGGCAAGTTGTGCTCGCTGTCCCAGGGCTCGTCGAGGTGGAACTCTTGATACAACGCTTGTTGTTCGATGAACGGCAAAATTGCCACGCGCAACTCAACAGCGGCTTGTCGTCCTCGTCCACGATCGCCGACAAAGGCAGTTGATTGTAAGCGGAGTGATAGTTGTGCATCGCCAACATCACTTGCTTGAAATTGTTCGACGTGTCCATCCGGCGCGCGGCTTGCCGAGCCGCCTGAATTGCCGGTAACAACATTCCGGCCACCACGCCCATCCCGGCAACTCCCATCTCGGACTCTGCCGAAATCGTAACGTGGTCGCCGATCCGATTCGGTTTCAGCATCGTGGTCAATCGATCGGCGATGCGATTGGCGTACGCTTCGGTCGCTTCCCGTACCGCCGCGGATTGTCTTGTGGTCTCGGCACTACGTCGCATTTCGGCGAAAGCCAACTCGCGAGCCGCGACCAAGCTGTCGCTCAGAATCGATTCAATGCGTTTCGCCGCTGCTTCATCGGTACCCACCAACGTGATTTCGAACTTGCCTGCGAGTCTGTCAAACTCGAGATGGATTTTGATCGCATCCGTCAATTCGGGGAGTCGAGCTAGCGGTTGCAGCGGAGGTGCCAACGCACCGGACTGTTGCATCGCCATCCCGCTGACGATCGGCCGAATCGTTTCCATGGCCACAATCGCGTTGATGCCCTCGCGAAGCGGCGTATCAAGTAATTGGTTGGGTAACGGGCCCGTACCTTCATCCGCGTCGATCATGGATTCGACGTAATCCGTCATCCCAATGAAGAGCGTGTTCGCATCAACTGGGCAAAACACCATTCCCTCGGGCCCATCGATCCGATACAGATCACGCTCGCCCCGTCGAACCGGATCATCACCATCCCCACCGAGGAATCTCATCAATTGTTGCGAGTTCACGTTCCCGTCATGCTGGACGACAACTCCGAACCGAGGTTGTCCTTCGGCCGACAGACCAGCCACCGCTTTGATCATCGAAATGGCTGCCGGATCGATGCCCATTTGCTCTTGAGCCTGGACCCGGAATACCTCAACGGGGAACCACTCCAGCACCGGATTTTTCAAGAGTGCCGAAGGGTCCGCCGTCACGATGGCGACGCCGTCGTCGGGCACAAATTTTGAACTCATCACCGCCGGTCGAGCATCCTGGGCATGAATCGGCGACCCGAAAAAGGGTGATCCGGCCATCGGCGCCACCGATGTGATCAGCCACGCGATCCCGATTCGAAACTGGCGTTTGACTGCAGACTTCATGGTGCGTTCCAACTCTAAGGTGATGAGAGGGGTTGCATGCTGACTTCGATAGCATCGCAGAACGATTTTAACGAGGTTGCGGCATCCTTGCGCCCATTTCTCTTTGCCAATCTTGCAGCTTGGTTTTCAAGCGATCTCGGACCGCCGGCTCCCGTGCGGCCAAATCGTTTGTTTCGCCTTGATCCGTCGATAAATCGTAAAGTTCGGTCTCGTCGGTTTCATAAAACTCAATCAACTTCCAATTTCCGTCGCGAATCGCGGCACCCGGTTTCCAACCGGACCCATGATAGTGCGGGTAATGAAAGAAAAGCGGTCTGGTGGCGAACGATTGCCCGGCAAGCGCCGCGTTGAAACTGAGCCCGTCAACGTGCAGCTTTGGATCGAGCGGCAATCCGGCCCATTCCAACAAGGTCGGGAAGAAATCGGTGCTGATCACAGGCGAGTCGCAAACCGTGCCGGGCTCAGTGACGCCCGGTACACGAACGATCAAAGGTTCGCGGATTCCCCCTTCGTACAACCAACCTTTCCCGCTTCGTAGCGGCAGATTCGACGTCGAACCTCCGACCTTTTTTCGGCCCGGCTTGAGCGTGCACAGTCCGCCATTGTCTGAGAAAAAACAAATGATCGTGTTGTCGGCGATGCCCGCATCCTCGATCGCTTGGATCGTTTGACCCACACTCAGGTCGACCGCGCGGACCATGGATGCGTACGCCGAATTGTCTTGCCGGCCGCGGCTAGCGTTGCCGTGCTCGTCAATGATCGGCGTGTCGCCGGCAAACCGATCGGCCGCGATTTCTTTAAAGTGCTCAATCGTTCGTTTGTCCGGCTCGATCGGAGTGTGAACGTTGTAGTAACTGAAGTACATCAAGAACGGTCGGTCGCGATCAACGCCGTGGATCAAAGCGGTCGCTTCGTCGGTCAAACGTTGGGTCAGGTATTCGCCGTCTTCGTTGGCTTGGAGATTTGGATTGGTCCATGGCGCGTAGTAGCCGCCCGGCGGCGAACCGACATGACATCCACCGATGTTGACGTCGAATCCTTGGTCGGTGGGCCAGTTACCCTCATCACCGAGATGCCATTTTCCAAGGAAAAAAGTTTGGTAGTCGGCGTGCTCGCGAAGCTGCTCTGCGATGGTGACTTCCTCAAGCGGCAATTCATCGCGATCATCGACATGCCTGAAATGAGCGTTCTCTTTGGCCGTCGCTTTTGATCCCGGAATCCAATCCGTGATGTCGAGCCGCACGGGATGCCGTCCGGTCAAAATGCTGGCCCGAGTCGGTGAACAAACCGGGCTGGCGGCGTACGCGTTGGTGAATCGCATGCCCGATGCGGCCAACGCATCAATGTTTGGCGTCTCGTGGAAGGTGCTGCCGTAACACCCCAGGTCCGCCCAGCCGAGGTCATCGACCAAGAAGAACACGATGTTGGGTCGCGTCGCATTCAAATCCGAAATGCCGGGTTGCTGGGCCTGTACGGGCCACACCGCGAAGCAAAAAAGTACGGCGATGATCAAGCGTCCACACACGGCAGTCTCCACGATGTAAAGCGAACAAATTGTCAGCGCCGGATCAACTCCCACAACCGCGAATCCGACAAAGAATCCACAACCCGATTCACGTCCGCAAATGATTGGCCGCGGGTGTGTTGATTTGGGATCGCGACAGTATAAGCGCCTGCGGCCACGGCCGCCGCGCATCCGTTCTGGCTGTCTTCAAGCACCAACATTTGGGACGTCTCGATCGCCAGTTCGCCGGCAGCCTTGATGTACATCTCGGGATGCGGCTTGCCGTTGATCACATCGTCGCCGGTCAAGACAAAAACCATCCGATCTCTCCATGGGATGGTCTCCAGAATGATATCGACGAACTTTCGTCGGCTGCTGGTCGCCAACCCGAAGGGAGTTTTGGTCTTAACGAGCAACTCGATCCAATTCTCCAATCCGGGCATGGGCGTGATGTCGTTGACCAGCATCCGTCCATACAAGTCGTCGGATTCAATCAACAGTTCGGTGGCCGAGTCCGAGAGTGAATGGAAGTCGACCATTTGTTGCATCGCGGCGACGCCCACCCGTCCCATCATCCGCTGCTGTAATTCGTGGCTGAAACGATGCCCGCGGCGCTGCAAGACGGCATCACCGACTTCCCAATAGAGTCGTTCGGTATCGAACAGCAGGCCGTCCATGTCCAACGCCACACCATCGATCCGGGGTGGCGAGTCGCTTGTTGCCAAGTCTGGGGTATCGCTTGTCATCCCTCTCGCAAACCTTCTTCAACTTGAGGCAGATCGTCGAGCGAATCGAGCCCAAACAGATACAAAAACCTCTCGGTCGGGTAATAATGAGGCTCGGTCCGCCCACCACCTTCGCCCTTGGTCCGCTCGAGCCTGAGTAATTGACGTCGCACCAGTTGATTCAACAGAGAACCGCTCTCGCGACCCCGTTGGTCCTGCACTTTCTGCAGCGTGATTCCGGGCTGGTAGGCAACCAGCGCCAACACTTCGATCGCCGTCTGGCTTAACTTTGCTTCGCGAACTTTACCTAAAAACGATCGACGCACGCTTTCGACCTCGGGTGCCACCGTCATTCGATAACCGTTGTCGTCCCCGACGATTCGCAGCGCTTGGTCATGTTCGCGATAAGATTGATTCAAGTGCTCGATCATCTCGATCACCTCCTCCGGTGTCACGTCGCGCATTAGCGACGCCAAGCGATGCTCGGTCAACGGCTTGCCGTCGGAGTTGCCGACAAACAACGCGCCCTCGATGATCGTCTCCGGTGTAACGACCTGTTCAAGTTCGCTGGACTCGTGAACTGGTTCGACCGCATCGGCCGCCGCCGCGTCGGAGTCAGGATCAACCGATTCGTTCTCGACGATCGGCGCAAAGGCTTCGGGATCGTGTTCCGCCGCCGCCCGCGCATAAGCGGCGCCCAAATCATCGAGCGACAGTTCATCCATTTCATCCATGATGGAACCAACAGCGATGGATCAAACCCATTCTTGGGTCGTGGGCTTGATGACGATTTCCGGCACGTTGGCTCGCGGCGGCAAGTGACAGATCGACAAAACCACCGACGCGATGTCTTCGGGTTGAAGGATCGCGTCTTTGTGTTCTTGACTGACCGGCGTCGGACGATTGTCCAAAATCGGCGTATTGACCTCGCCCGGGTAAACGTTGGTCACGCGGACTCCCTCTTGCCGCACCTCATTGGAAATCGCGGTTCCCAACGCCGTCATCGCAAACTTGCTGGCACAGTAAACCACGCCCCCCAAAGAAATGGCACGTTTTCCGGCGACCGAGGAGATGTTGATCACCAATCCATCTTTGCGTGCGCACATTGCGGGCAAGACTTCTAAAATGCACCGGTACGCTCCGGTGGCATTGATCTGCATCACCCGATCCCAATCTTCGGGGATCATCTCGGCCATCGTGCGCTTTTGGATGTTGATCCCCGCGCTGTTGACCAAAATGTCCACCTCGCCGACGTTTTCATGGACGTCGGCGAAGAAGGACTTGATGCTCTGGGCATCCGCCACGTCGATGGCATGGGTGCGAATTTTGTGTTCGCAATCCACTGATGCGGCCAATCGATCGAGTGGCTCTTGACGACGCCCACCGACGGTCACCCGACAACCGGCTTCGGCAAGAACCTTCGAGATGGCCGCGCCGATGCCGGTGCCACCTCCGGTGACTGCCACAATTTTACCAGCAAGATTCGACACGCGATGATTCTCTCGTCAAGTGATGGGGGTGAACGCGTTTTTAGGCAACCGGTTTCTTCATGTACGCCATTTCGGCCTTGATGTCGCTGCCGTCCGGCACTTCATCGCTATCGATGTCGAACCATTCATCTTTGAACTTCAAGTAACCGCCCTTACCGGCGTTGGCATTTTTGAGGGCCACGTTGGTGCCCAACGCGATCACGGCATCACCCATTGCGACGGCGGGATGACAACGAGGTCGGTTTTCTTTGTCGGGGTTGCGGATGCAGTACGCCCAGTGCTCGATCTCTTCTCGGTAACCACGGCTGACCGGGCCCGAATCGGCAGCCTTCGCGATCGGAGCGGCAAAGTCACCGCTGGCACTCGTATCCAGGGCGTACCCACCAGCCTGTTTCGCGACGCCCACTTTGCTGCTGGTGTCGCTGTCGCGATACAACAACACGTCGGTTTCCTTGTCCAGCACAAGCGTTCCCTTGGTGCCCATCACCACCTCACCCCAACCGCCCCAACCGTTGCCGTTGATCGACGAGTAAGTGACGACGACCTTTTTGTTGGGGTCGTCGGAGTAGCGGGGGATCGGTCCGGTCCGCTCGAGTTCTTTGGCTTTGTTCATCGCCTTGGGCGGATAATTGGCGATCGGATCAAAGTAACCGACGTCAAAGTCCTTGCTGTATTCCGGGCCAGGGAACTCATACATGCAATAAACGTGGTCACCAACACTTCGGTCTTCGGGCATGATGTGCAAACCGCCGACCGCATTGACGGTCAACGGATGAACTTTTTTGCCGTCGTTTCGAAGCGAGCTCAAGAAGATGCTGACCGCATCGAGTTGGTGGCTGCCCAGTTCGGCCATCAAGCCTGCACCGGTGCGATCGTACAATCGCCAACGGTGCAATTCTTCCATCGCAGTGAAGACCTTCTCATCGTAGGTGAAGTCTTCGTAGCCGAACTTCTTCGGATCAATTTCTTTGTCCGCATCCCAGGCTTGGAACATCGCGAGCTCAGCTTGCAAGCGGATGATTTCTTCGGGGTCGGTAGCCTTTTTCAATCGACCTTGGCGGTTCCGCATGTCTCCCGCGATCTTGTCAAACATCTTGCCGCCGACGCCCTTTTCGCCGCCCGGCAGCGGCATCTTCCAGCTGTCGGCACCCGGCAAATTCCCGCGATGCCACTGGGCGCGGATGTGATGGATTTGGCCTAGCAATCCCCATCGGATCAAGTTGATCGCATTGTCGTACTTGACGTTGTAGTGCCGTTGGTGGCCGGTAGCCAAGTGCAGCGGGTTACCCGCACCGTCTTTCAGCTCGGCCGCCATTCGCGACATCACTTTGCACTGGGCCACGTTGTGAGCCATCAACTTTTCGGTCAACACGTGAAGTCCCCGCTCCATCGCCAGCGCGGCGACCGAGGCGTGCAGCCACAACGGCAACGCGATGATCACCGCTTCGATGTCGGGATCATCCAGGCATGCCATGATGCCGCCGTTCTTGGAGTCATAGACCTTCACATTGCGGCGCGCTTCGGCCTCGTCCTTGTAACCGGCGACGCTGACCAAACCCGGACGACGTCCCAGCGCCGAGGGGCTGGACCAATCGCCGTTGAAGGCACGGTGGAGTCCAAACGGACGGATGTCGCAAACGGCTTTGACCTCGACGTACTCGGGGTTGCAGCCACCGATCAAGACATTGCCTTCATCGCCGGTCCCGATCACCGCGATTCGGACCGGATCATTGACCTTGCCGTAACCAAAATAAGCCGCGCCCAAACCTGCGCCGCTAACCGCACCGGCCGCTACGATCCCACGCAAAAAGTCGCGGCGATTGACGTCGTAATAGCTGCCGACGGCGGAGTAATAATTGTGCTCACCGACTTCGCGTTGCTCGGCGGAAAGTTTATCGACCATGAGAAAAACCTGGATCCAAAATTTTGAAGAATGATTGAATGGTGTTGAGGATGAAGCGTGGCAAGCTCACTACGCATCAGCATCGGGGTCGAACCAAAATTTGCGAACAATTAAATGCAGAAAGAAATCCAATCCGGCGAATCGGCCCGCGCCGGTACCGGCGAGCACCAGGCAAGCCATGCTCTCGATCAATTGATAATTGCTCGATGTCGGCCCCGTGGACGGCGGAAACTGACTCAAAAATACTGAACCGAGAAACCCGGCTGCCGCTAACGCCGCGACGGGCGTGAACAACCCGAACAACAACATCAATCCCACGACGATATCGAAGTACGGAATGATCCCGTCGACCACGCTGGTATCGATCCGCGCCGTCCGGGGCTTGGCCATCCGCAAAAACCGGTGTGAATTAGCTTGCTCGACAGTCGCCACCGCGTTCTGTGCGACCTCGTAATTCTTCCATATCAGATCAATTTGTTTCAGTGTCGGTGCCGCCTTGCCACTCCACTCCCTGCGTATTGTTTCTCGTTGGCCGCCCAAACTGGCGACACCGTCTCGCAGCATCCGTTCGCGATCGTCCGAATCGAGCCGCGCGATTCGTTCACGTCCCAATTCGTACTCTTCCAAATTACCAGCATTTTCACCGATTGCCCAATCAAATTGCTCGACAGCTTTTTTGTAGTTTGCTTCGGCTTGGCGTTTTTGAGCGTCGTCGTAACCGTAGTGCGAGATGACTTGGTCGCGGAAAATCGCCCAGGATTGCATATTCGCATTGCGATTCAAACGCAGCTTCCCATCGAAATCCCAGACCATATTGCGGAACTCGCCCTGGAACGGGCCCTTGGCATTGGCGAAAAACGGCGCCGCACTCCAGTCGCCCAAGTCGCGTTTCTCGACTCCTTCACTGTAAAAGTGCCAGCCGACCGAAATTCGCAACAAAACCAACATGACCGCGCCGATCAGACTCAACAACCGAGGGGATAGACCCCATCCGACGCAAAGACGAAGCGGGAAGAGAAAAAACTTTCGCACGTAACGACAATTCCAGATCGGGGATAGGAAGTAAACGGAGCCGACGAAGCGGGCATCTTCAAGCTGCTGGTGACCTGCTTCATCGCCGCGGTCTGATCGCCTCGATCGTCACCGAAGAGCTCGGCAGGCGGGACTCACGCCGGGGGCACGTAGCTTACACAAATTCCTTCCTATTTCGCCACTATGGCTGGCATTTCACCTTAAAAAAGAACACTTCTCGCAGATGGCCGATCGGCGATTACCAAACATGACCGCAGGGCCGTCCCGCTCAGCGTTTACCCGCGGTCGCCGGACTCCAATGGATCATCTCCCGCAATGCCTCGAGATCAATTCGACCGGCTTCCAACGGAGCGGTCAATTGATCGGACGAGATTTGGACGGGGGGCTCGGAATCAATGATCGTGTCGAGCGTCATCCGGGCGAGCTCCGTCGGAGGCGCGGGCGTTTTTTCCGAAGACTCGATCGCCGTCGGCATGGATGCCGATGACGCGGGTATCAAGGGCGGCGGATCTGTTTGTGCCAACTTCAATGATTGGATGAGGGCCGCGTCCGTTTCGTAGAATTGCAATTGTTTACGAAACAACGTCATTCGCCGGTCGATTTCACGCTGCGTTTGCGTGTCCAATTTAACAGGTCTAAAAACCCTTCCATGATCATCGTCCCCGGCCAAACCGGAAGCATGGGTGGGGGCAGTTACCGCATCCAGAGTGACGGCGAGGTTGACATTCCGTTGCAACGCCTCAGCCAACGCCTCGGGATCAAAGTTGCAACCCTTCATCACCAGCATTCGAAGGGCGATCGAACGGCCCGCCATTTCGAGCACTTGCGAGTCGACATCGGTCTCGGATAGATCCAGCAACTCTAACGCATTGCTATTCAAAAGCTTCGCCAGGTGCGAAGGGTCGACTTTGACGCCGCGAAGAGAAAGTGAGGACAATTGATTCAACTCACAGAGGCTCTCTGCCGCTGCCTCGCTGAGTGGAACTCGATTGAGCGATACGGCGCGGAGGCAATGAATGGTGCTCAGCCAAGCGATCGTTCCGACGCCGACTCGATTGTCATCCAAATTGATTTCCCACAACGATTTTAGATCCCGCCAACTCTCGGTGATTTCATCGTCGACCGAGGCACCGGGAATCATCAACACGGTCAATTGCCTGAGCTCACCGATGCGGCACAGCGCGTCACGCGAGAGCGAGGGATAAGCCAACGTCAATTGGTCAATGGTGGGGCATTTCAACAGGACATCGAGCAACGAATCGTCGACCTCGCTTCCGCCCGTTGCGAACCAATGAATGTCTCTGAGCCCTGTCACGACGGCCGATTTGGGCCACGGGTGGTTGACGACCAATCCGCTCAAGCTCCGAGCGTTTCGAATCTCGAGGGTGGTGGGAGTTCGCTCGACACGTAAAAAACTGGTCAGCTTCGGCTGATCCACGATTCGGATCGAATCGATCTCATGAAGAGTGCTGACCTCGAGGTGTTTCAGATTTTGGCCGTCGATCAGTTCGAGGTTGCTTAACTTTCCGCCGTTGATTCGCAACGACTCCAATGAAGGAAATTGTTTGATAAACCAGCTCAACTGATCCTGTTCGATAGAACAATCACCCAGATCCAGCTCGCGAAGATTTTCCATGCCATCCAAACCCATGGCTTGCTCGAACGAGACTTGCGAGGCGGCGAACCGCAATTGACGAATGCTCTGATTTTTGGCGAGTTTGGACAGGTCCACATGGTCCAAATTGATCCCCGACAACGTGACGGTGTGTGGTCCATCCATCTTGCCAATCTCGTCGACCCACATTTGATAGCGTTCGGGGGTAACCGGCGGCGGAGACACTTCTGCATCGAGCAGATCTTCGATATTCGAACCAATCTCGAGCTCACGAAGATTGGGCAAATTGTGAAATTGGAAGAACTCCAAATCTCTTTCAAAACTGGTCACGCGCACAAGACTTGGCAAATCTTTCAGCACCAGCGTTTCGTACCAACCCAACCCGGGAATCCACATCCGGCGATCCAGTAAGAATTGGTCGGGGGAGACGTCGTCCTGGATGGAGACCAACGAAGGGAGGTCCTCCAGAAACAGTCGATGCTTCTGGATCCGATCGAGCCTCAATGCAGTCAGCATCGGCATGTCTGAGAGTCGCACCTCCAATGGGTTGGTGTTTCGCTCGATGGATTGGCGCACGATTGAGAGCGACTCCAGCAATGGCCAATCCGACATCGTCAACCGATCGGATGCATCAGCGTCGGGACGAGTCAACAGAAGTTTGACGAGGCTCTTTCGCCACGCCGGTGAACCGATTTCCAAAAGCTTTAGATCGGTTCTCGACAAGTCCAGAAACTGTAACTTGTCAAGCGCGTCCAATTGACGAAGCAACGGTGTCGAAAGATTCGTCCCCGACAAGTTGAGGGAAGTCAACCACGGCAACCCGGCGATCAAGTCAATTTTCTCGGGTGTAATGTCTTGTTCGATCAACCCGACGCATCGGAGGAAGTGCCGGTCGGCCAACGATGCCATCGCGGGCACGTCACTGGTACCACCAAAACATTCCAGTTTTACCAAGGTGGGTAATTCGCTCAACTGACGAGTTAGGTCACGATCGGGCAGGATGACCTGGACTCGGCGAACTCGCGCCATCCACGGCAGAACCCCGGAGGGGACCGCGCCGGCGATCGGCCGCGGCAACCATGCCGATGTGAAACAGTTTCCTCGCTCCACGATGCGATCGGCGAGGACCTCATGCCGAAGGGTCTCCCATCTCGCGTAACCGAGAATTCCGGTGGGCACCAAAAGGATGATTGCTGCCAATCCGACATCGAATGCAGTCTTGCCCCGGCGTTGAGTGAGTCCTTGCCATGATCTCGGATCTCGGAACGCCCGTAAGCCAAAAGCCATTCCGCAACCCATCAAACCGATCACTGCGTTGAGCACCAACTTCATTGGCGACCAATAGCGATCGACGGACATGCCGTTGGATGAAAAACGAATCGAGTATCGAAAGGGCCAACCCGCCATGGTCGGCAACGATTCAACGGGCTCGAATTGTGTACTGGCAAATTCGGTGGCTCCCCGCCAAGTGCCGTTCAACTCGACATAGGTCCAAGGCAAATTGGCCAAGATAAAGATGAGTGCAAGAATGCCGGAAAGAATCAAACTTCCGAGCAAATGTTTGGGGTCGGCTTTTAATGAATTCATCGGTGAAAACAATTCCGTGATGATGACGCCGCACTGAGGCACCGACGAGTCTATCAGACAGCTCGGTGGGGGTGTCGATGAACTTTCCGGCCACCGAGCTATGATGGAGGACCGACGACGCGGCGATCGCATTTACCCTTTTCCAATTTTTTAACCGTCCAGGTTTTTTAATCATGGCCATTCCTTCGTGGACAATCGAGTTGCTCCGTCGCCAATTGAGCGAAGTCGCTCGAAAGGCTAGCGAACCTGAGCGACTCGAAAAACTCAAGAACCACGCCAACGACTTGCTGCAAGAATTGCCTCAAACCGCTGCCCGAGGCCTGGACGCGGTCATGCGAAGTGCCAACGTGGGCAAGCAATCGGTCGAGCGGTGGGCTCGCAAACACACGACGTTGGCACCCGCGCTTTTGAACGCGTCGGGCGTGCTCTACAGTCCCACCGGCACCGGCGTGCCGCTCGATCCGGCCGTCGTTCGAATCGGTGTTGAATTGCTAGCCGGCGGAACCGTTGGCGGGTCAGAACTGCACGAAAAACTGCAGCGGCGGATCGATCGTTGTCTCCCCGGCGGAGGTTACTCGGCCGCGGTGACGCACCGTTTTGATGCGGCAATCGCGGCAATCGCAATCCTGGCTGATCCCACCAACGAGGCGCCGCGAACGATGGTGGTGCATCGACGTCACGCGGTGATTTTGCCCAGCGGACGCACCCTGCCAGCCGTTTTGTCGGCCGCTTCACCGTTGACAAAAGTCGTTGAAGTCGGGGGTTCGAATCGAGAAGACGAGAGCGATTTCGCTGGACTCGATCGCTTCGTGACGGTACTGGCCGACGGCGGTGATCATGAAATCAAACTCTTCGAATTCCAGAAACCAGGGAAATCCACTACGGACAGTTCAGCCGCTCACTCGTCTTTGGCCGAACCGCTCCAGGTCGTCGTGTTGCCCGTAGCAACTTTGAAGCCCACTGATGCCTACTCTGACTCGTTCGCCGGCTCAATGCCGTCGGCGCAGGCGATGTTGACGGACGGGGCTGACTTGGTGGTGCTTTCCGGTGACGGTTTGATGGGCGGCCCGCCGTGCGGGATTCTGATCGGGCGTCGCGAGCTCGTCGACGCGATCCGAATGGGATCCCGATGGATCGATTTGGTCGCCTCCGATGCGGTGACGGCCATGATGACGGTGGCGATGGAAGCGTCCGAATCATCTCCATTGATGGGATCCATTTTGACGACTTCGGAAGAAAACTTGCGTGGTCGTGCCGATCGCATGGCAACACGTTTCTCAGGCAATCATCGGATCACGAATTGCCGGGTGACGTCCGAGGCGGCGAAGGTGACATCGGACGGACGATGGCGGTTGCCGTCCCGCCAGATTCGGTTACGACACGCCGACAAGCCCAGCGAGGCGTGGGCTTCCGAACTGCGCGGCGATGTGCCCTCCGTTCTGGCGGCCGTCGACGGCGACGAGCTGGTGCTGGATCTCCGCTGGATCGCGGCGGCGGACGATCGGAGATTGGCCGAAGTGATCGGTGGACCCGAAGAGAATGCCGGTGAAACGAGCGAGAGCGTGAGCGACGCCTCCATGTCGCCGCCCATCATCTAGCGCACGTCCATAACCACGCGCGGACTAAAGATGAGCTTTTGGATAAGAACCCAGCACCGTTAGCCGCAGCGATCGAGCGGCGAGCCGGTCGATGGCGGCCGCGACGGGGGCATCGTCGCGGTGCCCGGTCACCTCGACGAAGAATAGGTATTCGTTGGCGGCGTCGGGTGACGGGAACGATTCGATCCAAGTTAAATTCAGTGCGTGATCTTTGAAGACGATCATCGCGTCGGCCAAGGCACCGGGTTCGTGGTTGACTTGGAACAGGATCGCCGTTTTATCGTCACCGGTTCTTTCCGGCGCTCTTTGCCCAACACGGCGAACCGAGTGACATTGTTGCGATTGTCCTCGATGCTGGCGTCGATCACATCCAGATCATATTCGCGGCCCGCTTCGAGGCTTGCGACCGCAGCGACGCCGTATTGTTTCGCCGCCAACTTGGCTGCCGCCGCCGTGCTGCTGATTTCAACCAACGTGGCTTGCGGCAAATTCTTGGCCAGCCACGACCGGCATTGGGAAAGGCGCTTGTGGCTTGCTGTGAACTTCGGTGATCTCGTTTCGCGGCGTTTTGGAAAGCAAGTTGTGATGGACGGCCAACAACACCTCGCCGCAAATGTACATTTCTCGCCGCACGAACATGCCGAGCGTGTCGACCACGCGACCATCGGTGCTGTTCTCGATCGGCACAACGCCGGTCGCCACGTCCCCGCGCTCGACGGCGTCGAAGACCGCGGGAATCGACGACACAGGGATCATCGCCCCGGCATCACCAAAATACTTGATCGTCGCCAGCTGGCTGTAGCTATGCTTGGGACCCAAATAGGCGATTCGCAATTCGCGGTGCGACTGGAGACATAGGCTCGATAAGTGCCGCAGGACTTGGGCGATCCCTTCGGCGGAAAGCGAATCGGTCGTCGCTGGGGACTCCCGAACCACGTTGTTGATTTGCTGGGCCGCCGCCGCGACTCGACCCACGACCCGCTCGGGATCATCTGCTAACGTCGCTTTCACGAGGGAGCGTGCGCGCGATGAAACAACGTGATCAGCTCACGGTCGATTCCGTCGATGGCACGCGAATCCTGGCCGGGGTCGTCGCGGTCGGCATGGCGGAGATGGGACTCAGTCGTCGAGTTTCGAGGTGGCGGTAAAGTCATTCGGGCGGCGGACAAAAAAGTGGGCGGTAAGAGCGGCGCGGCGATGGGCAGAGATTTAGTCCGCGATCTGTCAAAATGACACTCCCCAAAATCGTCCCTTCAATGTCACTTGACGGCAACTGTCAAAATTGTGGGACGACACAAATTCTAAGTCCCGAATTGAGCCTGAATTGCGTTTTTTGGCTATTGCCGACCGATTTTCACGGTGCTCCACCCCCCCGCCGACGCGCGAATGGCACGGACTTTGCCATACCATGTCAAAAACACCCCTTGGTGACGAATTCGACAGTCCGGACAGCGGAAGGAAGATTTAGTTTCTCACCAGCGCGAACTCATATGGAGAAACATCGGAATGGCTCAAGGCGAAAAAATCATTGGAATCGACCTCGGTACGACCAACAGCGTCGTGGCGATCATGGAAGGCAGCGAACCCAAAGTGATCCCCAACGCGGAAGGCAACCGTTTAACGCCTAGCGTCGTCGCATTCACGGACAAAAACGAAACCATCGTCGGCGAACCGGCTCGTCGACAAGCGGTCACCAACCCCAAACGTACCGTCTACTCGGTCAAGCGTTTCATGGGTCGGCGTCACTCGGAAGTCGAATCCGAAGAAAAGATGGTCCCCTACTCCGTCACCGGCAATGCCGACGAGTACGTCAAAATCGGCGTGGGAGATCATAGAATACACGCCCCAGGAAGTCAGCGCCAAGGTTCTGAGGAAACTCAAAGAGTCCGCCGAATCCTATCTCGGTCACAAGGTCAGCAAGGCTGTGATCACGGTGCCGGCGTACTTCAATGATGCCCAGCGGCAAGCGACCAAAGATGCCGGACAGATCGCCGGACTCGAGGTTGCACGGATCATCAACGAACCGACCGCCGCCGCGTTGGCGTACGGACTCGACAAAAAGAAAGACGAAAAGATCATCGTCTTTGACTTGGGTGGCGGAACCTTCGACGTTTCCATCTTGGAAGTCGCCGACGCGGGGGACGATGAACAGGAGAGCCGCGTCTTCCAAGTGATCAGCACCAGCGGTGATGCTCACCTCGGCGGCGACGACTTCGACGAAGCCCTGATCCATTATGTGGCCGACACGTTCAAAAAAGAGAACGCGATCGATCTGCGTAACGATCCGATGGCACTGCAACGCTTGCAAGAAGCGTGCGAGAAAGCCAAAAAAGAACTCAGCACGTTGCCAGAAACCGACATCAATCTGCCGTTCATCACGATGGATGCCTCGGGGCCGAAGCACTTGACGATGAAGATCTCGCGATCCAAGTTCGAAGAGCTGATCGACGACCTGGTCGAACGTTGCCGCAAACCCGTCATGCAGGCACTCGAAGATGCCGGAGCCAAACCCAGCGAGATCGATGAGATCGTTCTGGTCGGCGGCAGCACGCGAGTGCCGAAGGTTCGCGACTTGGTCAAGAAGATCTTCGGCAAGGATCCTCATCAAGGAGTCAATCCCGACGAAGTGGTTGCCGTCGGTGCCGCGATTCAAGCTAGCGTTTTGGCTGGTGACCGCACCGACGTGCTGTTACTTGACGTGACCCCGCTCACCTTGGGTATCGAAACCGAAGGTGGTGTGATGACCGCACTGGTCGAACGAAACACCACGATCCCGGTCGAGAAAGAAGAACGTGTTTAGCACGGCGGCCGATAACCAATCCGCGGTCACCGTTCGAGTGTTCCAAGGCGAACGCAAGATGGCGACCTCGAACCGCTTGCTCGGCGAATTCAACCTCGAAGGCATCCCGCCCCAACCGCGTGGCATGCCTCAGATCGAAGTCAAATTCGACATTGACCAAAACGGTATTTTGGCGGTCTCGGCGAAAGAGTTGAAGACGGGCAAAGAAGCATCGGTCCAAATCAAGGAAGCCGGCGCGCTCAGCGAAGATGAGATCGAACAAATGCGAAAAGATGCGGAATCTAACGCCGACGAGGATCGCAAGACGTTCGAGTTGGTCGAGGCAAAGAATAAGGCCAGCCAACAAGTTTATCAGCTCGAAAAACTGATGAAAGAAAACAGCGACAAGCTGACCGATTCAGACAAAGAGCCGATGAACAAGGCAATCGAGAAAGTCAACAAGGCGTCCGAAGGCACCGACGTCGCCGCGATCAAGCAAGCGACCGACGAATTGGATGCTGCGTCGCAAGCGTTCAGCAAAGTGCT
The DNA here is from genome assembly GCA_963781095.1 of Pirellulaceae bacterium. Classification (GTDB taxonomy): domain Bacteria; phylum Planctomycetota; class Planctomycetia; order Pirellulales; family Pirellulaceae; genus Rubripirellula. The sequence continues at coordinate 211,391 of CAWAEA010000015.1, read as the reverse complement.
GTTCGAGAAATCGGAAGCCGCCGGTGGATCCGACCAACCCGCCGACGGGGCCGCCGCCGCGGCGCCAGACAACGACGATGACGCGATCGATGCCGACTTTGAGGTCAAAGACTGACGCCCCTAGCGGAAGTCGTCGCATGAATCAGAGGCGAGCGTCATGGGACGCTCGCCTTTTTTTTGGACGCTGCCGACTGGACGCCTGATTGATCCACCTGATTTTTGCGACGCCAACCGAGTCAAGGGAGAAACGACTGTTATGACATTTCGATTTGATAAACTGACGACCAAGTCCCAATCCATTGTCGCCGACGCGCAGGCTCGAGCGGCATCGGCGGGAAATCCCGAAATCTCGACGCTGCACATTTTAGCAGCCATGATCGACGAGACGGATGGGATCACACGCCCGTTGCTCGATAAGATGAAGGTCAATCTTCAACAGCTGACCAGCACGGTGACGAGCGAGCTTTCACGTTTGCCATCGGTCTCGGGCGGTCGACAGCCAGGGATTGCATCGGAGTTGCAAAAGACGTTTGATGCGGCCGCGGCGGCCGCCGAGTCGCTAAAAGATGAGTATGTTGCCACCGAGCATTTGTTGCTTGCTCTCGCTCGCGTGGAGAGCAAGGCCAATCGATTGCTCAAGTTGGCGGGCGTCACGGACAAAGATGTGTTGTCGGCAATGGCCGAGGTTCGCGGTTCGGCACGCGTGACGGACCCGAACGCGGAAGCCACTTACCAAGCGCTCGAGAAATTCGGCATCGATCTGACAAAATTGGCCGAGCAAGGGAAATTGGATCCCGTCATCGGTCGTGACAACGAGATTCGCCGCGTCATCCAAGTGCTGTCGCGACGGACCAAAAACAACCCGGTCTTGATCGGCCAACCGGGAGTCGGCAAAACGGCAATCGCCGAAGGGCTTGCGCTTCGCATTTTCGAAGGCGATGTTCCGGTCAGTTTAAAAAACAAGAAAGTCATCTCGCTCGACATGGGAGCACTCGTCGCCGGTGCAAAATTTCGTGGTGATTTCGAAGAGCGTTTGAAGTCGGTGCTGCGCGAGGTCAAGGACTCCGGCGGACAAGTGATCTTGTTCATCGACGAACTGCATTTGGTGGTCGGCACGGGAAAAACGGAAGGTTCGCCGGATGCGGCTAACCTCTTGAAGCCCGAGTTGGCGCGTGGTGCGCTACGATGCATCGGAGCGACGACTCTGGACGAGTACCGCCAGAACATTGAGAAGGACGCGGCACTTGAGCGTCGCTTTCAACCCGTCTACGTCGGTGAACCCAATGTCGAGGATACGATTGCGATCCTGCGTGGATTGAAGTCACGATACGAATCCCATCACGGCGTTCGGATCACCGACAGCGCGATTGTGGCAGCCGCGAATCTGTCGAATCGATACATTGCCGACCGTTTTTTGCCGGACAAAGCCATCGACTTGATCGATGAGGCCGCCAGCCGGTTGGCGATGGAAAAGGAGAGCGTGCCCGAACCGATCGACCGGATCCAGCGACGATTACGGCAACTCGAACTTGCCCACCGGCAACTCGTCGCCGAACAGGAGGAATCGGCCGTCACCAAGCGCACCGAGATCGAAGAGGAGATGGAGACACTCAACCGCGAACTCGCCGATCTTCGCGAACAATGGGAAGCCGAGAAGATGGGGCTCGACGATGTCCAGGCCATCCGCCAGGAAGCTGAGACACTCAAGCACCAATTCGCGACGCTCGACGCGGAGGCCAAACAGAGACAACTGCGAGGCGAAAGCCCCGAGACGATCTACCGCGAAATGTTGGAAACCCAAGCCAAACAAAAATCGCTGGAGGCCCGGCTCGAGGAACTCGAATCGATCGATCGCAGCGAAACTACCGAAGTCGCCGGAGAGAAGCGGAGGCTCCTGAGGCGTGATGTGACCGAGGACGAGATCGCCGAAGTGGTCAGTGCGTGGACGGGCGTTCCGGTCACTCGCATGTTGGAAACCGAACGTGCCAAATTGCTGGTGATGGAAGAACGTTTGCACGGACGGGTGATCGGACAAGAACGAGGCCGTGGCCGCGGTCTCGGATGCCGTCCGCCGCAGCCGCAGCGGGTTGCAAGATCCCAATCGACCGATCGGCTCGTTCCTGTTCTTGGGTCCGACCGGCGTCGGGAAAACGGAGCTCTGCAAGGCGCTCGCCAAGTCATGTTCGATGACGAATCGGCGATGGTTCGCATCGACATGAGCGAGTTCATGGAACGTCACAGCGTGTCGCGGTTGATCGGTGCACCTCCCGGATACGTGGGCTACGAGGAGGGTGGGAAGTTGACCGAAACGGTTCGCCGAAGACCCTACTGTGTGCTGTTGCTCGATGAGATGGAGAAGGCGCATCCAGACGTATTCAATATTCTGCTTCAGGTGCTCGACGACGGACGTTTGACCGATGGTCATGGACGCACCGTCAACTTTAGCAACACCGTCATCGTGATGACCAGCAACGTCGGAAGCCAAGTGATCCAGCAGGTCACCGAGCAGGGCGGTGATGAGGAGGAGATGCGTGACGCGGTCAACGAATCACTACGAACAAGATTCCTGCCAGAGTTCCTCAATCGCATCGATGACATCGTCATTTTTCATCCGCTGCGTAAGGACGAGATTCGAAAGATCGTCGGCCTCCAATTGCATCGAGTGGCGGACCGAGTGAAAGAAAATGGTTTGACGATCAATGTGACGGAGGCGGCGACCGATGAAATCGCAGCAGTCGGTTATGATCCCGTTTACGGAGCACGACCGCTCAAGCGGGTCATCCAACGTGAGATCGAAAATCCACTGGCCACCGCGTTGCTGCGAAATTCGTATCCCGAAGGTTCGACGGTCACGATCGATTTCATCGACGGCGAATTTCGGTTCCAAGCGTGAGCGACGGATGCGGAGGCTTGTGCTCCTTTTAGTCACGTCGCACCGACATGAATTGACCAGAGGTCCACCGACCGAGCGTCCGAGTGCCCGGGCGTGTCGGTGCGGCCTCGGAATCACTCGGACGTCAAGATCTTGGGCGAGCGACCGGGGATGATGCGGACTTCGATGTCGTCAAGATTCTTTTCGCGGAGACGGTCTTCGTCGTCATTTTCAATATCCTCGAGCTTTCGATCGCGCATCGTATCCGGACGTAGGTTGGGCGATTGCGGGGTCGGGTCTCGGTCGAAGTTGTTTTCTTCTTCGTTCATCTCATCGTCATCTGAGCCGTCGCGTGTCCTTTTCTCACTCTGAAGTTCGCGGACGATCTCGTCGGGTTGGCTGGGGACGTCACGATTGACCAGATTGGCGAGTTTGGCGCCGCCGGGATCGAAGGTGCTGCCCACTCGTCCGGATTCCCGCTGGGTGCGTTGCCACGCGCCGCCGTAGGCGGGGTAGGCGAGGTCTTCGCAATCCGCGCAAATCCGGCATCCGCCGAGGGACAGTGCCGCTAGGATCAACGCGAAGATGACGAGCGTTTCCGATCGCAATTTGCGTCGTCGATCTGATGAGATTGGGAAGTCGTTAAACATTTTCGTGACTCGAGCGTTGTCCGACGCACTGACAAAGACGACCGACGCCCGATGGCGCCGACATCGGTTTGTATCGACTGGAACCGATTTGCGGTTGAGTCAAACTTTGCCGGCTGCGTCGCCTTTAGCGGTCCGATCAAAGTTTGACTTTTTCTGAATTTTCGCTCAAGTCGCCCTTCCGAGCGGGAGGGCTTTCATGAGAAGAAAGGGTCGGGCCGCAAGGATTGCGGACCCACCGCGAATGAGTTCTTGTCTTGAATTGCTTGGAAAATGGAGTTTCCCATGCTGCCTGATCTTTCCCAACTTACCGGCATCATGGATGCTATCGTCTTGCCACTGATGGGCTGCATCGCATTGATGTGCGCCAAGTTGACCGAAGGTGACGCCGCACGCTGGGCCGAACGCCAATTCTTTGCGGCCCTCGTCGTGATCACGCTGGTGACCGCTCGGACCGTGGTGATGTGCGACGACGCGTGGTTGCTGCACACCGCGACCTTAGGTGTGATGACCGTGGGTGCACTGGTGATCCCCGGACAGGACGCGTCGCTGGCTACCTGAATCGCCGACTCGCTGCTCTTTTCCGAATGAGATGATGTCCGACCGCCCCGCCAGCCCATTTGTCGAAATTGTCCCCGTCGATCGTGTGGTGGGAAGCATTCGTCCGCCGGGTAGCAAAAGCTTGACGAATCGGGCATTGATTTGTGCCGCGTTTGCCAATGGCAACTCGATGATCTCGGGCGCCCTGCAAAGCGAGGACACCGAGGTCATGATCGAGGCCGTCCGCAGCCATCGGTGTGGTCGTCGCGGTCGAAGATGGCGGACGCACTTTGAAGGTGGATACGACCCATCGTTCCCGTCCCGATGCGAATCACGGACACGGCGCTCACCCGATCACCGAAATGTTCATTGCCAACAGCGGCACGACGATCCGGTTTCTGGCGGCGGCGCTATCGGCCTTCGGCGGCGACTATCGACTCCACGGCGTTGATCGAATGCACCAGCGTCCGATCGCCGACTTGATCGATGCGATCGGTTTCGTGGTCGACGGAAATATTGAAACCGTTTCGCCCGGTGGATGCCCACCCGTCGCGATCGCATCGCGAGGATGGCGGTCCGGTAAGTTGTCGGTCGCCGGGTCCGTCAGCAGCCAATACTTGAGTGGCTTGATGATGGCCGCACCGATCACCCGACAATCCTCCCAAATTTCCGTCACGGGTGAATTGGTCTCGCGGCCCTACGTCGACATGACCGCCGACGTGATGCGATCATTCGGTGGTGACGTTTCGATCCATGATGAAGCGGAATGCGTGCGGGTCGAGATCGGCAACGCGGGCTACCGAGGTGTCTCTTACTCGATCGAACCGGACGCCTCGGCCGCCAGTTATTTCTGGGCTGCCGCGGCGATCACCGGTGGCGAAATCACGGTTCAAGGGTTGACCCGCCACGCGATGCAGGGCGATGTCGCGTTCGTTGATGTGCTCGAAAAAATGGGTTGCACGATCCGACACGACGATGATGCGATCACGGTGATGGGAGGACACCTTCACGGCATCGACGTCGACATGAACGTGATCAGCGATACGGTTCAGACGTTGTCGATGGTGGCCTTGTTCGCCGAGGGACCCACGCGTGTTCGCGGCGTCGCGCACAACCGTTTCAAGGAGACCGATCGCATCGGTGATCTGGCGTGCGAGCTCAGAAAACTGGGCGCCCGTGTCGACGAGCACGACGACGGGATGACCATTCACCCGCCGCAAAAAGTGAGCTCCGCGACGCTGGAAACCTATCACGATCACCGGATGGCGATGAGTTTTTCGTTGGCGGGATTGCGAGTTGCCGGCATTCGGATTTTGGACCCCGCCTGCACCGCGAAAACTTATCCTGATTACTTTGCCGACCTCGAACGGTTGATCGGTCATCCGCACCGTTGGGCGTGATGGCGGGCCAAACCCTAGGGTTACAAGGCACCCTAGGGTAACAAGGCGGCGGTTTCTGGTTTCCCCGCGGTGACGGCGTGGTTCTTAGCGGTGTCGTTGTCTTCGTCGACGATGCTGGGATCGGCGCCGCGCTGGAGCAACAATTTCACGACATCGACTTCACCGACCGCGGCCGCCGTCATCAAGGCCGTGAATCCCTCGGTCGTCTCGGTCGCGTTCACGTTTGCGCCGGCATCGATCAATACCGCCACCGTTTCGGCAAAGGGGCCCGATGAGGCATGCATCAACGGCGTTTTTCCCTCCGAGTCTCTGGCGTCGACTTCGGCGCCTTCCTTCAAGAGTAACTTCACGATCGACGTGTGTCCGTTATAGGCCGCCATCAACAATGCGGTGTAGTTGCGTGCGGGGTCCCGCGAGTCGACTTCGGTACCGGCAGCGATCGCCTTGCGGACAACGTCAATCTTGCCATCGTGGGCGGCCATCCGGAATGCGTCACCGCTGTACTCGACCGCCGGTTTTGTCTCAGCGGTGGGTTCTCGATCGACAGACGCACTTCTCGGATTTGATGATTGGACTTCGGCCGTCGCCGTCGTTTTGGGTTGCGGCCGATCATTGGTGTGTTCGCCACAGCCCGCGGTGACCAAAATCGCCGCCAAGGCGACGCAACGGACGCACCGATAGCGCCGCAGAATCGGAGGGATCCGGCCGGGAGAAATCGGACAAGGCTTGGTCGTTTGAGTCATTTTCATGACACGAGTTTAACGGATCACCGGCGGAGGAGCGACAGCGACGTAGATCCGGCATTTCAGTCGCCGGGGGTAGGCCGGAACTGCGTCGCTGTCGCTCCTTGGTCCGGCCTACCTCTCTACGGATCATTTCTTTGGCGTCGCTCGTTTGGCGAGCGTGAATATACTGGGGAACAGATTGACCCTTCGAAGCGTCTGACAACTGGTTTCGTACGTCATTCTCTATTCCAAAAACGCCGCTTTTCTCTCGGTTTCACGTCGCTCTTGTTTCACAATCCGCTCGGTCGGTCTGTTAAACGGTAGGGGTTGTGCCGGATTTGTTTGTCCTGCGGCCGATTGGGTGCCGAACCAAGTTTTGAGCTGATTTTTAAGCCCACTCCGATATTCCTGAGATCACTGATGCGTTCTTCGTCTGCAAAGAAATCTCTGCCCGCTTCCACCGGCGGAGTTCGTCGATTGCTCGAAAAATTCATTCTCGGCGGCCAAGATCGCGTCAATCCTCGCAAAGGCCGGCTGCTGCTCGAATCGCTTGAGCAGCGTCAGTTGATGGCCGGCGACATGGACTTGATGTTCACCACCGGATTGGATTCGACGACTGCCGATGCCAGCCAGACGATGACCACTACCGGTTTGGCAACGACGACACAGGCGGAGGGCGAAGCGGCTCCCGATTTGGTCCAATTTGCCAAGGATTTGACTGCCGCGGGAGTGGTCTTTTATGGCGCGAACTGGTGCCCCGCCTGCACGGCCCAGAAAGAATTGTTTGCCGACGGTAAGGACGACTTGCCGTTTGTCGAAGTGACGAATCCCGACCGCTCGCTCAATGCGACGGGCAACGCCGAAGGCATTTCCGAATTCCCGACATGGGATTTCCCCGATGGAACGCGGCTGGTCGGCCTGCAAACACTCGCGACACTCAGCACTACCGCAAACGTACCGATTCCGCAAAGCGATCAACCGACCTTTGAACCGATCGGAAACCAAACCGTTTTCACCGGCAGCCCGCTGCACATTCCCATCGATGCTTACGATCCCGATGGCGGACCGCTCACCGTTACCGTGTCGGTCGCCAATCCGGCGTTGTTGCAGGCGTCCGTTTTGTCTGGCAACCGGTCGATTCGAGTCGACATGCAAGGCTATGGCGACATGGTTTTCGAGTTGTTTGAGGATCGTGCCCCCGTCGCGTCCGGTCGTGTCATCGAGCTCGCAAACTCCGGGTTCTATGACGGGATCATTTTTCATCGAGTCGTCGACAATTTTGTGATCCAGGCAGGTGACCCCACCGGGACCGGCACCAGCGGTTCGACGTTGGGTAATTTCGATGACGATTTTCATCCCGAGCTGCAACACAATCGCGAGGGCGTGCTGTCGTTCGCCAAAAGCAACGATGACACCAACAATTCGCAATTTTTCATCACCGAAACCCCGACGCGTTTCCTAGACTTCAACCACTCGATCTTTGGTCAATTGGTCGAAGGCTTCGACGTGCGCGAAGCGATCAGCTCGACTGCGGTCAACAACAGCACGCAAAACAAGCCGATCAACGACGTCAAGATTAGCACGATCGATGTCTTCAATGACACCGAAAACAGTGTCGTGATGCTAAAACCAGTCGGCAACGCGACCGGCACGACGGCCGTGACCTTCACGATCACCGATGCCGATGGGAACACGCATTCCGAAACGATCAACGTCACGGTGGCGGCCGACACCGAGAACAGCAAGCCGTTTCTGAACGAAATCACATCGCCGGTGACCGGAACGTCGGGCACCGCGTCAACCTTGCAATTGTCGAGCATTGACGTCGAGGGCGACGCCGTGTTCTATTCCGCTCGATCGACCTCCGGTGCAAGCAGCGGTACGGTTACCGTCAATTCATCAACCGGTTTGGTGACGGTCACACCGGCGGCCGGATTCACCGGATCGATGGTCGTCAACGTCGGCGTCAGCGCTGCGGCGATTAGCGGCAGCCAAACCGCCGACGACAACCAGAGCGTGACGTTTAATTTTGCGGCCGCCAATGCGGTAGCGACTCCCACATCGGTCGACTTGCAAACGGCCAGCGACTCCGGCACCAGCAACATTGACAACGTCACCAACGCAGGTTCGTTGGCGTTTTTGGTCAGTGGCGTGACCAGCGGTGCAACCGTCGAATTGATCAATACGGCCTCCGGTTCCGTCATCGGCACGGGGGTGGCGACCGGAACGACGTTGACCATCACGACCAACAACGTCGCGGCGCTCGGCGATGGGACGTACCCGATCGCGGCTCGTCAACGCGTGGCGGGAACGACGAGCGGTTTGTCGGCGGCGATCTCACTCATCTATGACACGACCGCACCCGCCTCGGTGCTGGGGAGCGCGGCAACTCAGGCCAACGTGGGTCGACCCTACCTTGCTGATTTGATCAGCACCGAGGAGGGCAACGGATTGACCTACACGTTGTCCACCGCGCCCGCCGGTGCCACGATCAACGCGGCCACGGGTTTGATCAGTTGGACGCCTACGGCGGCGCAAGCGGCGCGAATACGTTCGCGTTGTCGTTAACCGATGCGGCCGGTAACGTTCGCACCGAAAACTTGATCGTCAACGTCGCGGGCGTCCCACAGGCGGAAGTCAAGCTGAAAATTGTCGATCTCAATGGCAACGCGATCTCGTCGCTTGCCGTCGGACAAGAATTTTTTCTCCAGTTCATCGGTGTCGATGCGAGAGCCTTCACCAAGCCGGGTGTGTTCTCAGCCTACGCGGATATCCTGTTCGACGGAACTTTAATCGAACCGGTCGCTGGAACGCCGATCCAATATGACGCCGACTTTCCCGTCGTGCCCAAGGGGGCATTGAGCAGCGGTTTGATCGACGAACTTGGCGCCGTCAGCAGCCGGACCGCGGCGTCGAACGAGGGCGAAAGTTTGATCGCGTCGGTGCGAATGCGAGCCAAAGCGACCGGGAATGTCAACATTTTCAGCGAGCCCGCCGACGATGACGATAGCGACGTGTTGCTGTTCGGACAGGATGGTCGCGTGCCTGCTGATAGCGTCGCCTACGGAAGCGTCTCGCTGGCAATCGGCCAATCCCAATCGATCACCGTCGTCAACGATACCTTCTCGTTGGCCGAAGACGCCGCAGCGACCACGATCAACGTGTTAGCCAACGACACCGTCGTCGCGGGAAGCGGTCCGTTGTCGTTGGTTTCGGTGACTCAGCCGACCTCCGGTGGCACCGTCACGCTGGCCGGCGGCATCGTGCAATTCAAACCGGCTGCGAATTTCAACGGATCTTCGATCTTTACCTATCGGGTCGCCGACGCCACCGGTGCGCAGAAAAACGGCACGGTTACCGTAACCGTCACGGCGGTCAATGATCCGCCCAATGCCATCAATGACGTGTTGAGCGTGAATCAAAATTCAACGAACAATTCGCTCAACGTGTTGGCCAACGACACGTTCGCACCCGACACCGGTGAAACGCTTCGTGTCACTGCCGTCGGGACCACCACGGCGGGCGGCACCGTCACGATTGCGACCGGAGGCACCGCGGTGATCTACACTCCGCTCGCCGGCTACACGGGACCCGACTCGTTCACCTACGTCGTCAGCGACGGCACGCTGACCGATCAAGCCACAGTGACATTGACCGTCAAGTCGACCGACCCGCCGCCGGTTGCCGTGGCCGACGCCTTCACGGTGGCCGAAGATGCGGCCGAGGCCGTCTTTAACGTGATGGCCAATGACACTCGCGACTCGGCCAACCAATCGTTTCTGTTGACTTCGGCGACTGCCGCATCGGGTGGGAACGCTCGCGTCAGCTCCGATGGGACACAATTCTTTTACAGCCCCGCCGCGAACTTCTCGGGCACCGAAGTGGTGACCTACACGATTCGCGACAGCGGCGGTGGGACTGCGACGGGAACGGCGACGTTTACCGTGACCGCCGTCAATGACGCGCCTCCGGTCATCAACCGAACGATCCCGCTTAACCGCGGAACGTCGACCGAGTTCCAAGTGCTTGCGCTGACCGATCTGCCCACCAACCCCGACTCGGGTGAAACCTTGACGATCGCGACGGCGTCAAACACCACGACCGCCGGCGGAACCACCAGGATTAGCACTGCCACCGGGAAAATTTTCTACACCGCGCCGTCACCCACGTTCACTGGCGTCGACACGATCACCTACACGATTAGTGACGGAACTCTCACAAGCACCGGAACATTGACAATCCAGGTCTCGGATTACACGACGCGAGACATTGCGTTGCAATTCAATTTGTTAGTGGCGGGATCCGCCGATTTGAATGTGCCAGTGATGCTCAAAGGTAAAGACCTTCTGAACCAAAATGTCAGCCGCCCGTTGACGTCCGATGGTAGCCGATTCCTGTTTGACGACGTGTTGCCAGGGTCTTACACGATCGACGTTCCAGCGATCGGATTCTTACAGAATGCAACGACGGCACGTACGATCAATGTGGAGAGCGCGGCCGAAGATGGCGACTCTTCGATCGATGTCGACTTAGGCTCTTTGAAGGCTCAATACATTTCGATCCGAGATTGGATGGGAAATTCGCCCCGCAAATCTTTGCTGGTGGCAATCGCACCGGGCCAGACACACACTTTGGTCGTCCCGTCGCCCGGTACCGATACGATCACGCGGCCCGTGGTCACGCTGGATTCGACGGGGGCGAACGTGACGATTCGAGGCACCGCGCCGACGGGTACGGCTGGGGCCACGCAAGCGGTCCAGTCCACCGTCGCCACGGCGAACAATCGTAACGTCGAATTCCGCGGCGAAGTCGACGGTTTGCGGTTGTTCAAGATCAATGTGCAACAGGGCGGCGTCAGCTTCAATCCCGTCGGCGGAGCGTCGACCGGGACAGGTTCCAGTTCAACTGGTACTGGTACTGGTACTGGTACTGGTACTGGAGCGACGACGACCAACACCAATGGATCGGCGACGACTGCGAATTTGATGATCGCCGATCAATCGCAGGTCAATGCACCGGAGCGTCGCGGCTCGCCTCGTCGTTCGATTCGGGCTCGATTTTCCCCAGCTCGATGATCATCGGTGAACAGCAAGCCGAGGGCGAGTCGATTGCTGCGGCATCGGTGACGCTCGCCGACGCCTTTGTACCATCGGTTTCGTCCACGCCGGTTCTTTCACCCACCGACTCGGCGATGGAATCGGTCGGAGAATCGTTGAAACGCGTTTCGTTGATTGGTGATCGATTGGCTCAATCCGAGGCCATTCAAGCCGATGCGATCGATCACGTCCTTCGCGGCGAGTTGTGATTTTTGCAGCGAAATCGGCCTCAACCGGCATGTTTGGCGAGTCCGATCCAGTCGGGCTCGGTTGGTAAGTAGGCGGTCATCGATGCTCGAAGCGAGGCTGAAACAGCCTCTTGACGTCGAATTCTGCATAAAACCCCCAAAAACGTGGGCTTTTTTGTCCGAACCCGGGTTGCAAGGAGAGTCTTGGCGGCATAACACTTTGCCGATAGCAATCGCGGGCGCAATTATCCCACGCTCCGAACGATCCCAAAACATTTACTCAGACAAAGGTTCGACACCCATGGCAAAAGCCGCAGCTGCTCTCAAGGCTCCCACCAAGACCCAAATTCTTGCCAACATCGCTGAGGAAACTGAACTCTCCAAGAAGGACGTCGCAGCAGTGTTCGACGCCCTGACGGCTGAAATCGCGAAGTCGCTCGGCAAAGGCGGGGCTGGTCAATTCGCGATCCCCGGTCTCTGTAAGATCGTCCTAAAGGACGTTCCCGCAAAGCCAAAGCGAAAGGGACGCAACCCAGCCGACGGCCAAGAAATCTGGTTGAAGCCCAAACCCGCCAGCAAGAAGTTGTCGATCCGTCCGCTCAAAGGTCTCAAGGAAATGGCGTAACGCCGTCGAACATGTTCTGAACCCCTGCGACTCGAGTTGCCCTCGCATCGCTGATGGGTTTGGATTGACGACCGATCCGATCATACCGATTCCGCTGATCCAAACAGGGCTCGCCTCACCAGGCGAGCTTTTTTTGTTTTGCCGTGCAGGCGACCAAGCGACTAGACCACTAGGCGACCAGCGACTAGCCGACGAGCCGACCAAGCGACGACGCTGGGCCGCTAACCTTTGAGGCTCGCCAAGGACCTCAGCACTTCGATCCCCCGGTGCAACGTCTCATCGGATGCCGCGAAGCTGATTCGGAAGTGCGTGTCGTGCTTGCTGAAAATGTTGCCGGGAATAATCAGCAATCCGCGCTCGATCGCGTGTTCGACAAACTTTGCACCGCTCGAGATGGGTGATTTTGGGAACACGTAGAATGCGCCACCCGGCTTGGCGATCTCGTACTTGTCGGACAAGCCTTCGTAAATCAGATCACGTTTGCGTCGGTACTGGTCGATGTGACCGTCCAGATTGACTTGGAGCCCGCGCAACGCCGCCCACTGGGCCGGCTGTGGCGCACAGACAAACGAGTATTGTTGGATCTTCAACATCGTGTTGATGATCTCGGAAGGACCGTGGACGTAACCGACCCGCCATCCCGTCATCGCATGACTTTTACTGAATCCGTCGATGACGATGGTTTGATCATTGAATGACGCGGGTGAGACGAAATCGCCGTCAAAGAAAAATTGACTATAAATTTCATCCGATAACAACGCGATGTGGCGGTCCGCTGCGATCTGGGCGACTTGCTTAAGCTCGTCTTCGGACGCGGTGACGCCGGTCGGATTGGCGGGGCTGTTGACCAAGATCATTTTGGTCCGTGGCGTGATGGCGGCTTCGATCTTGGCCGGATCAAGACGGAAATCGGGGTACGAGTCGACCGGAACGGGCACGCCGCCGCACATCCGAACCAGTGCCGGGTACATGACGAAGTACGGGTCGAGGTAGATGACTTCGTCGCCTGGATTGATCATCGCCAACATCGCCAACATCAACCCACCGCTGGTCCCGCTGCTGATGAAAACATCGCGGTCTTCGTGCGGATACTTGGCCGCGATCTCGGCTTTGAGAGCTTCGCGCAGGGGTGCGATGCCCTGAGTGGGCGAGTACGCATTTTTGCCCGACTCGATCGCATCGATCGCCGCTCTCTTGATTTCGTCGGGCACGTCAAAGTCGGGTTGACCGATCGACAAGTTGATCGGGTCCTTCAGCTTGGCGGCCAAATCGAAAACTTTGCGGATTCCGCTGCTTTCAAACGCGGCCGTTCGATCGGCGATCCAAGGATGCATGGGTTCGGTAGTGGGGTGATAGAATGGACTGGCAAGTTTCGCAGCAAGTGTAGCAACGATTTTCTGACTTTGTCATCCTCGCAAGAACTGTCGCCGTGTCATCGATCCGTCTCGTCGAACCCGTTGTCCGTCTGTGCGCCGTGATCACCCGCTACGAGGAAGCGACTCGATGGGCGGCGGATCAAATTGCTGGCCAGTGGGGCGATGTCATGGCGACGTCCCGACCGGTGCCGTTCGAAGCCGGCGGCTTCTACGACGCGGCGATGGGTACCGGATTGACGAAGACGCTGTTCGCATTCGGCACGTACCAGGAACCCGGCGGGCTGGCGGACTGGAAACGGCAAACCAATCAATGGGAGTCCGACTACGCGTCGCTGGCGAGGCACGCCGAACGTCGTCCGATCAACTTGGACGCGGGCTACCTGAGTCAAGCAAAGCTGGTGTTGGCCACGATCAAAGATCGCGATCACCGCATCTATTTACGCGATGGCGTGTTCGCCGAAGTCACGCTGAACTATGTCGGGAAGAAGTGGATCCACCATCGTTGGTCGTACCCGAGTTACCGAACCAGCGAAGTGGCGGAGTTCGCCGACGCTCGACGGTCGGAGTTGCGAGCTCATTTGGAAGCGACCGGGCAAATTCGCCGAGTCGTGAATCCCGACCCGGCCTAAAAACGTCGTTCAGGCCGCCCGCCTGTGATGGGTGGAAACACAGTCCGGCAGCCTCTTCCACGATCGGATCGGGACAACCGTCATAATCGATCACTCGCTAAAAATCGCACCTTGGCGTGTCGATGATTCTTTTGAGGGCATGTCCGGCAAGGATGCGGGTCGTGTCTGGTTAGTTTCACAAACGGCACTCGACAATCCAGGGATGGCCCCATGTCAGTCAAGAAAACGCAGTTCGCGTTGACGTTCGCGATGATGATCTGTTTTTCGGCCCCGACCGAGGCCCATCACCCCGACCGCGAGAACCAACCGGTCTACCCGCGGATCGATGTGATCGGTCCATTGGGGAACCGATTGCCGCCATCCTATCGTCGAGTTTACAATCGTCCGACCAATATCGGTGGCTGGATCGCGTACAAGATCGCTCCGACGAGCCAAGAAGCGATGGCCTGGCACAATGCCACGCACCAAAACGCGTACAAGTGCGACCGTCCGCGATTGGAAGCTCACTACTTTTATCCCAAGCCGTATGACGCGCTGCGAACCGGACCGCGTCCGAATCCCGACGCCGAAACCGTCGAGGACGATCGCGAGGACGGCGGCTCGCTCGATGCCGAGGTCACCGAACAAGGTGATTTATCGAGTTCGCCGCTCGAGCGTGGCCGAGGTTTGACCGACGCGGTCAACGCGGATGAACCGATCGACATGGATGCGTTGGAAGACGCCGCGATGGACGCCAAATTGGCGCCCGTCACCGTCGACGAGGCCGTTGATCGGATCATGGACCAAAGGGACACGCCGACGGCCGAAGAAGTTTTGAAGGCGAGCGACGCCTTGCAGCCGAACGACTCGCTTGACTCGCAAATTGACGAATAAACGAGCGGCTCAAAAACTTTCTCCAACCTTTTTGTTGGAACCGTCAAAGTTTACCTAACCGGTATCCGATAACTTTAGTGGGCGAGGTCTTCTTTACCGAGAAGACATCGTGGGGGGCTTCCACACTCGACCCGTACGGGAACATGCCATAGTCGCTTGGCGCGGCTGATGGTGTAGGCATGTTTCACGGCGGCACGACCTCGGAAGCTTAAAATGAATCGCGTGCTGATTCGATACACGACTTATTTGCAATTGTTCCTGGCCGTCTTGATGGCCTCGGGATGTTCGACGACTCAACCGTTCTTTGCGGGGGAATCGCCGGACCTGCAATATTATCTCAACTCTGCGACGCGGATCGAGTATCCGGACGTCGAGATTGACCGCTTGGCTGAAACCGAGATGGCGATCGAGCCCTTGTCGATCGGCAACCACGACTATCAGTTCTGGGACTTGACGGTCGAGGAATGCGTCAATATCGCGTTGCAGAACGCCAAGTTCTTCGTCACGACGAGCGGGAATGCCGAGTTCCGACAAAATGTCGCGGCTCAGTTCACCAGCGCATCGGCCGATCAACTGGGCAGCATCTACGATGTCGCGATCCAACAATCGACGACTCAGTCGATTCCGTTGACCATCGATGGTGCGGGCAATCGGGTGCTGCCGCGTGGCGTGTTGCGTGCCAACCAAGTCGGTGGCGTCGAAGACGCGTTGGCCGAGTTTGATGCTCAAGCTAGCGGATTCCTGAACTACAGCACCACCGATCGTCCCGCCAACTCGGTCAATAGCACCGTTTCACGCCAGGTTTCCCAGGCCGATGACTTCACCCAACAA
The DNA here is from genome assembly GCA_963781095.1 of Pirellulaceae bacterium. Taxonomy (GTDB): domain Bacteria; phylum Planctomycetota; class Planctomycetia; order Pirellulales; family Pirellulaceae; genus Rubripirellula. Next base: position 195,589 of record CAWAEA010000015.1, on the reverse strand, counting down.
GCCGCACTGAGCAAGCGTTTTGCGACCGGCGGCGTCGCGACCTTGCGTCAACAAATCATCTACGGCAGCAACAACACTCCGACGGCCGCCCAAGGGGGACTGCGTCAAGTCGCCGGCGCGTACACCGCGGTGATCGAAGCTCAAGTCCAACACCCACTGATGCGGAACCGCGGCACACTGATCAACCGGATCCCCGTGGTCCTGGCTAGCTTGAATGAAGACGTGGCGATCGCCGACTTTGAAGTTCAAGTTCGAAACTTGGTTCGTGACGTCGAAGTCAACTATTGGAATCTGTACGTTGCGTATCGAAACGTTTCGACCGCGGTCATCGGACGCAACAGCGCGATCGCGACCGCCAAGTTCGCTGAATTGAACCTCGAAAACGGCACCGGCACGATCCAAGAGCTGTCTCAGGCTCAAGCCCAATACTACAACTTCCGCGCCCGCCTCGAAGGAGCCCTGTCGGGTTCGAACCTTCCCGGCGACGATCGATTCGGTGTCTACGGCAACGAGCGTGCGATGCGGGAATTGATGGGACTGGCCCCGACCGATGGACGTTTGATTCGCCCGATCCAAGAACCCAGCCTGGCTCGCGTCAATTTCGATTGGGACGAAATCACAACCCAAATGCTGTACCTCAGCCCCGAACTTCGCAAAGGTCGGACCGTGGTCAAGCAACGTGAACTGGAACAGATGTCAGCCAAGAACCAAATTCTACCCGAGGTGAATCTGTCGTTGCTTTACCGCTTCGTCGGTGTCGGTGATGAGCTTGGATTTGGCTCGCGTTCGAACATCCCCGGACCGTTGCCAGGCAGCAGTGCACTCAGTGATTTGACCGGTGGCGACTATCAAGAAGGTGCTGTTCGATTGGAGTACACACCGGCCGCGATCGGCGGGCGACGTGAGCGAGCTCGAATTCGCGGCTCTCAATTGCGGCTGAAAAGCTCGATGGCGTTCGTGCAAGAAGCGGAACGTTTGTTGGTCAGCCAATTGAGTGATGCGGTCGCCAAGACGACAACTCACTATCAACAAGTCCAAACGATCGCCCAACAATGGCAAGCCAGCGAGACCGAAGTGGAAGCCCGCTTGACCGAGTTCCGCGGCGGACGCAGCCAAGTCAACGTCGTGTTGCAGAGCCAACAACGTCGTGCCGATGCACAAATTCAGTACTACCGTGCGTTGGGTGAATACAACAAGTCGCTCAACTACGTCGACTACTTGAAGGGCACGATGTTGGCCAACAGCAACATCACGCTGGCCGAGGGGCCTTGGAATAAGAAGGCATACTGGGACGCGCTGGAACGAGCACGTGAACGCAGTGCGGGCAGACAAAAGGTGTACGGCGTCAGCCGCCCCAATGTGGTCCGTCAAGGACCGCTCAAAGATGCCGCTTCGGTATCCCATGCGATCGGCAGTGGCGTGATGAATGACGGACAATCACCACCCGACCTGACCTTCGGCGACCAAGGTTTGCGAGCCACCGACTTGGGATCGATGGGCACCGACATGATGCCTCTGACTCAACCCATGCCGACGCCAAAAGATCTACCCTTGGGCGATCTTGGGACTTCGCCGAGCGATGTGCTCGAACCACTGCCGACGCCGCAAGCGTTGCCCGATCGACTCAACGACGCCGGTGACATCATGCAGTTGAGTTATCAACAAACCAGCAACCCGAATCCAGCGGCGCAACCCGCAACCGCAAAGCCAACCGCATCGCGGCCCGCAACTCACGTCGGTGATGTCGAAATCGACAACACACCGATTCCGGTTCGACGCAAACCCTTGCCGACTCGATAGAGCATCGGTCATTCCAAATCTCCGGGCGGAGGCCTGCGAGGACTACCGATCCTCGCGCGTCGGAAAAAATGGTCCTCGTACACGAAAAGCTCGAGCACGCTGAAAAGCGTCTCGAGCTTTTTGTCGTTGCATGATGGCAATGCGATCAGATTCTAAAAGCTCACTTCCCCTATCTGAGCTTGCCCCATCCGAGCTTGCCCATCCAAGATGCTTGTCCATCCACGGTTGATTGCACAGAGGCGATGATCGACGGTAGTTTAACGGCTCATTTGTCCGTCCATTTGCCTTCGCCAGCCACATGGAGTTGCGATCTTGCCCGCGTCTGCTCTCAAAAGCGAACTTTCTTCGCAACCCGGTATCGAACAACTCATTTTTAGATTGCTGGCCATTTCGTGGACCCCCGTCGATTTGTCGGATTTGACCAAGGCGGTTCGTGATGCATTGCCATGTCTCGACAAAATGGGGGAAATAACTCCGCCTAAAATCACCCAGGCTGTGCTGGAGCCTCATCTCGAAGACTTGGTGCAGTCTGGTTCCATCGAACGCATCAAAAATCGCGAATACCAGATACCCATCGGGATGGCGGACTCATTGATGCGGTCCACCCTACTCGAGAAAACGTTCTCGGACCTGGTCGCCGTGGTGTGCAAGCGTGTCCGCGATCGTACCCAGTACTCGTACAGTGCGGAAAAGCCGAATGACCAGAAGAGATGTCGGATCGCATTTTATTCTGGAGAGCTTCGAAGCTATTTGACCCATCGACCGCATGATCCGGTGATCAGACGACGTCTCCGGTTGCTATCGCCGTTTGATCACGTGGTTTACGAAGCATTGCCACCCGACATCCAAAACGTTTTCTGGCGAGATTTCGGCTGTGGGCTTGTACACAGTGACCGTGGTTGTAGCTCCGCGGCGATCGATCAGGTCGGTCCATGGCTGGGAGCTCAACCGGCCGACGATGCGATGGCGATTTCAATCGCAGCCGATCTGTTCTTCGCGGCCGGACGCTGGGCCCCCATCGGCAAGATCGCTGAGATGTTCAAGAATGATCGCCCCGAAGTGTTCGGACTGGGGTGCGTGCTTCGCGGCGAAATCGATGAAGCGCTCAAGTACTTTTCGATGGCGATGCCGGAGAAATCGTTGGGTTCCAAGTCGTCGCTCCTCGCTTGCCAAACTCTCGCCGGTATTTTTTACCCGTTATTGTTGATTCGACAATCCGACATGAATGCGGCGAAAATCGCTCGCGGCATCATCAATCTTCGAAGGAAACACTTAGCCCCCGATTTGCACGATGGATGTGACATCCTGTTGGGAGCCTGCGCTTATCTTGCGGATCCTGGTCGGGCATCGGAGGTGCAACAAAAATGGATCGATGATCCGTCAAGACCGTTAGCGACGTTGGTTAGTGGCTACGTTCGTGAGGCTTGTTTCGATTCGGACGAATCACCGCGCAAGCTCAACAGTTTAAAAAAGATCGCCGATTCGTACCAGACCGCCGGACTTTGTTGGTTCGCGGCCGAAGCCATGATGCTGTCCTCGAGTGCGTCACCGAAAGGCGCCGATCCGAAATCAATTCGATCGATTTATTCCGATACCGAAACGAAGCCGATGGCGGGTCAGTTCGAGAGAATTCCGATTTGGAAAACTCAGTTGAGTGCGTTGCAAACCTTTGCCAGCTCCCGCCAACCCCGAGTCAAATCCGCAGGACGCGAGGTCATTGCGCAGGGTGAGCGGATGGCGTGGCTGGTCAACATCAACGCAAAAAGCTCGCGAGTTGACGTTCGTCCCCTGATCCAGAAAGCTGGCAAGTCGGGATGGTCCAAAGGCCGTCCCGTTGCTTTGGAACGAATTTATGATTCGCAACAGCGATCCAAGTTCGACTTTTTAACGCCTCAAGATCGAGAGATCTGCGCGGCGCTACGTTGTGATTCCTCGCGAGACCGATATGGGTACACGGAGTATTCCTACTTCTTCGATGAATCCGCGCTGATCGATTCGCTGATCGGTCATCCCGATTTGCTGTTGGATGATAATTCACGCGTGCCCATCGAAATTGTCAAGGAACAAGCTCGTTTGGTCGTCGAGCGGTCACCCGATGGTGGTGCAACCATCTCGATGTCGCCTCAGCCGAAGTCGCGTGAAACCGATGTGCTGGTCCAGTGCGATAGCCCGTCAAAGTTTAGCGTGATCCGCTTCAGCGAGGACCAAATGAAACTGGCGTCCATGTTGAAAGGCGCGCTGACCGTTCCTTCATCCGCCGTCGATCAATTGCTCGAAGTCGTGCGGCCACTTGCACCGATCGTGTCGCTGCACTCCGAGATTGAAGTCTCCGCGGAGGGCGTTGAAGAAGTCACCGCCGACCCCGCGTTGCATGCCCATCTGACTCCGTACGAAGAAGGATTGCAGGTCTCCTTCTTCACGCGGCCGTTTGGCAACGGCGGTGGCTTTTTCACTCCCGGCCGGGGCAGCCGAACCGTGGTGACTTCGCTGGAGGGCCGAACTCGATCGACCCGCCGCGATCTCGATCAAGAATCTTTGAACGTGCGGGAGCTCCAAAAAGAGTGCGAATTTTTATCGGAACAGGACGCGATCGAAGTGATCGATTTGCCGACGTCGGTTGAGGCGCTCGAGGCATTGATGCAACTCGAAAAATGGGTCGACCAGTCACGCTTGACCCTGCACTGGCCGAAAGGAAAAAGCTTTGAAATCGCCGGAACCGCGGATGAATCGGACTGGAACGTCAACATCGCCAGCAACGCGGATTGGTTTGCGGCATCGGGGAAATTGCGAGTCGATGAAAACCTGGCCATCGAGATGATGGACTTGTTGAACATGGCCGAGGCCAGCAAGTCACGATTCATCCAGCTTACCGATGGACGCTTTGTGGCGCTGACCGAGCATTTTCGACGACGTCTCGAAACGATCGCGATGTACACCGAGCGTCGGGGCGGCGAGGCTCGTTTTCCCGCCATCCGCTCGGCCGCCATCGCCGAGATGCTCGACAGCGCGGAGATCGATGCGGACAAGCAATGGCAGGATCAACTCACGCGAATCCGTTCGGCCGGCAAGGTTCAACCCAAGGTACCAAAGTCGCTCGACGCCGACCTGAGAGACTATCAAGTTGACGGCTTCAAGTGGTTGAGCCGATTGGCGCACTTGGGTGCGGGAGCGTGCCTGGCCGACGACATGGGGTTGGGGAAAACGCTGCAATGCCTGGGCGTCCTGCTAAGCCGAAGTTCGGGCGGCCCGGCGTTGGTCGTGGCACCGACATCCGTCGCTGCCAATTGGGTCTCCGAAATCACCAAGTTCGCCCCGACGCTCAATCCAATCATTTTTGGTGAGGTCGATCGCGATAAGGTGATTGCTTCGCTCGGCAAACGCGATGTGCTGATCTGCAGCTACGGGTTGATGGCGATCGAATCCGAAAAACTGCAATCGCGAGTTTGGCAAACTCTCGTGCTCGATGAAGCGCAAGCGATCAAAAATGCGGATACCAAACGCAGTGAATCGGCGATGGGCTTGCAAGCCAATTTCCGTGTCGTGCTGACCGGCACGCCGATGGAAAACCACCTCGGCGAACTCTGGAATCTGTTTCAATTCATCAACCCAGGATTACTCGGTTCCGCCGATTCCTTTCAACAACGCTTTGCGATTCCGATCGAGCGTGACGGACGACGTGACGTCGGACGACAACTAAGGCAATTGATTCAACCCTTTATATTGCGTCGCACCAAATCGCAGGTGTTGGCCGAGCTACCGTCACGAACCGAAATCACCGTGCCAATCGAGCTGGGTACTAAAGAAGCCGCGATGTACGAAGCGATTCGAAAAAAAGCGCTCGACAATCTCGCCAATGCCGACGACGATCGCCCGGCACATATTCGAATCCTCGCCGAGCTGATGCGGCTGAGACGTTTTTGTTGCCACCCCGATTTGGTCGATCCCGAATCCGGCTTGGAAGCGGCGAAATTGGATCGCTTCACCGAGACCGTGGAAGAATTGATCGGCGGTGGTCACAAGGTTCTGGTATTCAGCCAGTTTGTGGGTCATCTTCATATCCTGAGAGAGCGACTGGACCAACGAAATATCTCTTACCAGTATCTCGACGGCAGCACGCCGGCGAAGACACGCAAAAAGAGCGTCGACGCGTTCCAGGATGGTCAGGGCGACGTGTTCTTGATCAGTTTGAGAGCGGGCGGCGTGGGATTGAACCTGACCGCCGCCGACTACGTGATCCACATGGATCCATGGTGGAACCCGGCGGTCGAAGATCAGGCCTCGGACCGAGCTCACCGCATGGGCCAACAACGACCCGTCACGGTGTATCGCTTCATCACCACCGGGACCGTCGAGGAGCGGATCCTTCAATTGCACGAACGCAAGCGAGACCTGGCTGACAGCCTGCTCGAGGGCACCGAGTCAGCCGCTAAGATGACGGCAGAAGAATTGATGAAACTGATCCAACAGTGAGTCTTGGTATGCACCGAATGATCTTAGGATGGCTTATCTTCGCGTCGCTCAACTTAGGTTGTCGCACCGAGTATCGCGAAGACCTCGATTATTCGTACAACGTTGAACAGACTTGGACGCTCGAAGATTTGGCATTCGGCCAGATCGTTCAATTCGAGTCGGTGCCTTGGGAACCTGCCGAAACGGTATCGCTTCGCAACCAAATCGTCGAAAACTCGATCGCGTCGGGAAGAGACATTTTAGAAATCGGAACCGGTACCGGTTTGATCGCGGTTTTGTGTTTGCAGAATGATGCCAAGAGCGTCGTGGCGATCGACAAAAATCCGGCTGCGGTCGCATGCGCAAAATACAATGCCGCCGCGTTGTCACCGACGAGCTCAATGGATGTCCGACTGGATTCGCCCGATTCGTCCGATGCGTTTTCGGTCATCGCATCCGACGAAACGTTTGACTTGATCGTCTTTCATTCACCGACAAGCGTCCCGTTGATCTCATCGTTGCTCGACGGTTTGCCCTCGCACCTCAATCCCGCTGGCAAGTGCTTGTTGACATGCAGCAACACCCCGATGATCCGACGGTTGATCGAGGAGGCCAAAGAACGACGGTTCGTGATCAAGGTTTTGGACGACCGAAGACGCGACAGGCTGGGCGAAAATTTTCTACCCGGCATGCTGATCGAACTCAAGCCACCGCTCGCCAAGCCATCGACTTCCAAACCGGCGGATGCCGAAATGATTCAACCCGATGGTTCGGTCGAAAAAGTCGACGTTATTTGACTTGCGAACCTCCGTCCGACGTCACTACCATGAAGGTGAGTGACGACCATCTTCACTCGCTTATCATTTCAGCGGATCTCGCGTCCGTCACCCAGTACTCATCCTCGCAGTCGGATACTTTGCCCGATGATTCACTACACTTGTGATCGTTGCAAGCACCGAATCGACACCGCCGAACAAACTCGCTATGTCGTTCAGATTGATATTCAATCGGCATCCGAAGATCCGTCCATTGATTTTGATGATGACGTCGATCAGCTCAACGAGCTGCACGAGTTGTTGGAAGGTTTGCACCATGATTCAGAAAACGATCCGTTGGATCATTTGCTTCAAGGCAGCCCGCTCGACGACGAGCATTCGCAATTGAGTCATACCGGAAGGTACGATTTGTGTCCCGAATGTCACCACCAATTTCTTAAGAACCCGCTCGGTCGCGACGCCGTTCTGGCGATCGGATTCAGCAACAATTGATCGGGCATGCAACCCGGCTACGCTTGAGATGAGTCGAAGAACATGCCGTGTGGTGTGGGGTCGCGGGACGTCCTTCTGGAAAACATTCTCGCAAGTACGGTTCATTCGATCGGGGGCTTTGCCGCTACGACGCGGGTGGCTGCCGAATCGTCGTGCGCGATGATTGGCTCCGCACGGTTGAGCGAGACGAACTCTTCCCGCGAATCGGAATAGTCCAGCGCGGCGACTCGAACCGGCATCGGCAGCTTGGTGATTTGATCGTCCAAGTAAGGATCCGCGGTGCCTTGCAAGATGCGGGCTAGCCAACGCGTGTCAGGCTTACCGCCGTCCAAGTCCAACTTCATCGCGACGTGACGCAGCATCGATGGCAACGAGTGCGGTGTGGACTTCTGCGTCAATTGATTCGCCAGCCTCTTCAACTCGTATTCGGATTCCGCGATTCGCGCCGCCAGGTCTGCCGCGATCGGGTCACCCGACCGATACGTCGCGACGACAAAGTTCGCCGCTCCGTGTGTTTTGGTTTCGCGATCAAAACCACCGAACGTTTTGTGGTCTGACTGAGCCACAACGGATACGTCGATCAAGCTGCCCCGCCAGTTCGACGGTACCGCGAGGGTAACTCGAAAAATCTTTTCGCCTTCGAGCACCTGTTGGGCGGTCCAACGCAACTTAAAGTAAACGCCACGACCGCGGTTGATCGTTCCCGATGCGGTCACGGCTTCGACCACCGCTTGGCGGTGATACTCGACCGAGTTGACATTCTTTTTGCCTTGATCCGTTCCCAAGTTCCCGCGAGCGAGATGCCCATAGCTGCCGTCGACCGAGAGTCCGAGCGATTGACTCTTCTCTTCGACTTGCTTGACCTGAATCGGTGACGTCACATCGCTGGCTGTTTCCGTACGCGGCGAGTAGTCGGCGATCGTCACGTCGGCATCGCGTGGTTGGCAACGAACCATCCACTGGTCGATCCGCGGCGGCGAAGCCGTGGTGATCATCGATGACAAGCGAAGCTCGACGGTGACGAGCGAGACATCGTCGGGGGACGGGTTCGCCGCGGCGACCGGCGGCAAATCAAACTGGATCGCGTCGGCGGCCCACACGGTCGTCGACATCCAAAGTCCTAACGCGACACCCAACAACACGTTTTTGAGACGACTTTCAAGCGTTGACATGGCGGCAATCCTTTCCATCACGACGCGCCGGATTCACGAGCGTGCGAAAATGAAATTGAGAGGGACGATGGTGACTTTGGATCATCCAAAGCGTGCGAGTCGCACAACCACTTCCTTCTTGGAAAGGGTCAAGCCGTGATCGGCCCGACGACACAAGATTAGATCCTGCGGACCCGCCGGCAAGCGATCCGTTCGAGTGCGACGCGCCGCCGAACATCCGTTTCGGACTCAGCCGCCACGTGTGAAACTTTCGCTCTTCACGATTTAAGCGACGGTTTCCGCCGTGAAACGAATCACTTCAATGCGTCACGCGGAGGATCCAAAGACGATCGGATGCCCCGACGAAGCTGGTTAGACAGTTGGACACGTCTGGGATCAGCATCGTGCGCCATTCGCCGAGTCACTCAAACATTGCTTTGGCAAACGAGTGAGCATCGAATTTGGCGATGTCTTCGATGCCTTCGCCCAAGCCGACGAATTTGACCGGCAATTGGAATTGTTCACGAATGGGTAGGATCACTCCTCCCTTGGCCGAGCCGTCCAATTTTGAAAGCACGATTCCGGTGCAACCTGCTGCTTCGCTAAACCCGCGTGCTTGGCTGATCGCGTTTTGGCCCGCAGTGGCATCCAGCACCAACAGCACCTCGTGCGGTGCCGACTCGATTTTTTTGCCGATCACGCGGCGAATTTTGTCGAGTTGTTGCATCAAATTGGTTTGGGTTTGCAGACGTCCGGCGGTGTCGATGATCGCGACGTCCGCGCCGATCTGGACCGCCTTCTCGACAGTTTGAAATGCGACGCTGGCGGGATCGGCTTCGTGCTTTCCGGTCACGATTTCACATCCGATGCGTCCCGCCCAGACAGTCAATTGTTCGACCGCGGCGGCGCGGAACGTGTCGCCGGCACCGAGCACGACCTTGTGACCCGTGGAATGAAGATGATAGGCCAGCTTTCCGATTGACGTCGTTTTACCGCTGCCGTTGACTCCGACGACCAAGATCACTGTCGGTCCTTCGCTGGCAAATTGGATGTCGGTGGATTCTTGAGTCAACCGCTCACGGGTTTGTTGAGTGATCGAACCCAAAATATCAGGGAGATGGACGACTCTCGCTCGAAAACGCTTCCCGATGTCGTCACGGACGGCTTCGGCCGAGGTGACACCCATGTCGGTGCGAATCAATCGAGCGAACAGCTCGCCGAGAAACTCGTCGTCCACCAAACGACCTTCGCTCTTGAACAAGTCGCGAATATCGGTATTGAGCGCTTGCCGCGTCTTGGTCAGTGCACCCCGCATTTTCGACAACGCACCCGCTGGTGTCTTCGCCGCGGAAACGGTGGGACCCGACGGCGAGGTGGTGGGCGGGACTACGTCGTCGTCGGTTTTCTTGGAACGCCAGAACGCCATGGGGAACAATCACATTGGTCGGGAAAAAGAGCGGGCGGGGTTGTTCGCCGCCGGGGAGCACTCCGGTCAACCATTTTGACTCAATCGGCCGCACGGCGGTAGGGCCAATGATCTGGCCGATCTTTGCTAACCGCTACCGCTTTCCAAACTCGCATGATTTGCTCAGCCAGATTGAATTTCCCATCCCGATTCGGCGGATCAATTGGATCGATCATTCCGATACGAATAAGCAGCGCGGCTTCGGATCGATCCGATCAAAATCAAGCGGATATTCACCGCATGGCTTCGAGCAGATCCGATGAATACTTTCGATGACAAAAGCGTGGGGTGGACGGCCAGAACCCAGTGAGTGGCGGAAGTCACTGGTAGCCAACCGATCGAGGGAGCGTTCTCCCGATCTGATCGTTTCATTGATGAACGGTCAGACTCACGTTAACACGGCCGTTTTCACGGCCACCCAAAATGGATAACTGGGGAGTTAACTAGCAATGAAGCTTAGCAAATTAGCGCTGGTCGCTGCGCTTGCCTGTGGTACTTACGCCGGCAACGTTTTCGCAGACCAAGCAAACGATATTCAACTGGTTTCTCACCTCGGAGCCCAAGGCTGCGATTGTGGCGAACCAGCTTGTGGTTGCGAACAAATGGAAGCCCCATGCGGTTGCAACGATGGAAGTTGTGACGGTGGATGCGACAGCGGTTGCGATAGCGGCTGTGGAAGTGCATGCGGCGGATGCGGCGCAGCCGGCTGCCTGGGTGGATTGATGGGCGATGGCTGCTTGGGCGATCCCTACACCCTGTTCGGCGAACACAACGGCTGGTCGGCCGGTGGTTGGGTCAGCCTGGGTTACTCGGATCGACCTTTGCCCGCGTTCAACACGTTGGCCGACAACTTGCAGCTCCAACAAGCGTGGTTGTATGCCGAAAAGGCGCTCGACACCAGCAACGGTTTCGACATCGGTGGACGCATCGACTATCTGTACGGTACCGACGGCCCGAACACTCAGGCCTTCGGCACGGACCCACGCGGATGGGACAATGATTTTGACAACGGTGGCGAATACGGCCATGCGATTCCGCAACTCTACGGCGAAGTCGGCTACGGAGATTTGTCAGTCAAGTTCGGTCACTTCTACACCATCATCGGTTACGAAGTCGTCCAAGCGACCGGCAACTTCTTCTACAGCCACGCGTATACCTTCAACTTCAGCGAGCCGTTCACTCACACCGGTGCGCTTGCCACTTACCAAGCGGCCGATAATTTGACCGTTTGGGGTGGCTACTCGTTGGGTTGGGACAGCGGTTTCGACGACAACGGCGATGCTTACTTGGGCGGCTTTTCGTTGGGTTTGACCGACGATTTGACGGTCACGTACGCCAGCATCATCGGTCGATTCGGCGAAGCACGCTTCAATGGTGTCGAAACGGGCTACATGCAGTCGGTTGTTGCTGACTATGCCGTCACCGACAGCTTGAATTACATCTTCCAAACCGACTACTTGACGACCGAAGATGCCGCCGGTGCGACCAAGCGAGAAACGTTCGACATCAACCAGTACTTGATCAAGACGCTGAGTGATCGCTGGGCCGTGGGTGGACGCTTCGAATGGTACCAAAACGAAGGCATCTTCGCCGCGCCAGGATCGACCTCGGACATCTATGCGTTGACCTTGGGTGCGAACTACAAGCCGCACGCCAACGTCACCGTTCGTCCCGAAGTCCGTTGGGATTGGGATGATGACCAAGTCGTCGGACTCGAAGGCGGAGACGACCAAACGACGTTCGGTATCGATACCGTCATGACGTTCTAGTCGACTCCGGCTTGCAGCTATCTTCCGACACCAAGACGTTCGCAGTGGAGCCTAACCGAGACTCCCCGGACGGTTCGGTGACTATCGAGCGAACGACTTGAAAATCACTACCCGGCGGCACCCACTTTGGGTGCCGTCGGGTTTTTTCGTTTCACAACCCAGGACATTGGCCGCCGTACGCTCCACCTGACCCGCAAAGCTTAACATCCGATGTGAATTGGGGTAGTTCGGGTAAGTTGGCTTTTTCGGGAAGATTGGATTTTAACGAAAGTGCGTGCCGATGAATCATCCAGCAACCCGGTGCAAACCACACAGCGAATGCCGGTAAAAGACACATGGATGGGAGTCCAGGACAAATGAGACTTAGCAAATTGGCATTCCTCGCCGCCCTTTGTACTGGCACTGTCATGAGCGCCGGCGTCAATCAATCAAGCGTTTGGGGACAATCACCCTCTGATAAATCTTTCGGATACGAAACCGATGATTCGATCGTTTACGAATCGATGGGCGATCAGTCATTTGTTGACTACCCGATGGGCGGCGCACCCATGGGCAACGGTGGGGCCGGCGATTGCTGCGAAGACGAGGGCGGTCTATTCGATCAAAGTTGCCTCAGCAATGGTGGCTCGCTCGGCGATCCCTACAAACTGCTCGGCGAGTGTAACGGGTTCTCGATGGGCGGATGGGTTCAACTCGGATACCACAACAAAAACCTGTCATCGTTCAACAGCCGCAAAAACGAATACCAACTGCACCAAGCTTGGGTCTACGCGGAAAAGTCGATCGACACGACAGACGGTTTTGATATCGGTGGTCGCTTTGATTACATCTACGGCACCGACGGTCCCGACACTCAAGCATTCGGCGTCGATACCGGAAGTTATGATACCGGTTGGGACAACGGTGCCGACTATGGACACGCCCTTCCGCAAGCCTATCTCGAAGCTGGATACGGTGACTGGTCCGTCAAAGTCGGTCACTTCTTTACTTTGATCGGCTATGAAGTTGTTCCTGCGACGGGCAACTTTTTTTACAGCCACGCGTACACCATGTACAACTCCGAGCCGTTCACCCACTCCGGTGCCTTGGCCACCTATAGCATGAGTGAAGACATCGACATTTTCGGTGGGTACGTCCTGGGTTGGGACAGTGGATTTGACGACAACGGCGACGCGGTCATCGGCGGCAGCTCGGTCCAATTGACCGACGATGTCAACGTGACCTCCACCTTTGTCGCCGGTCGATTCAATGACCGCGTCGGACGATCCGAACGCGGGTTCATGTCTTCGACGGTCGCGCAAGTCCAGTTGACCGAAAAATTAAGTTACGTCTTCCAGACCGACTTGCTCGATACCGAAGACGCAGCCGGTGACACGGATCGCAAAACATTCGATATCAACCAATATTTGTTTCGCACGATCAACGACTACGTCCAACTGGGCGGTCGCTTCGAATGGTGGCAAGTCCAGGCCGACAGCTCTGGATTCGGATTGCCCACCGACGCCCCGGGGGATTACGACATCTACGCGATGACGTTGGGCATGAACGTCAAGCCTCACGCCAACGTAACCGTCCGTCCCGAAATTCGCTGGGATTGGGTCTACGGCGATAAAACTCAATTGGCGGCCGCCGACTTCCAATTGCTCGAAGACAATGCAACGGACCAAACGACATTCGGGATCGACACGATCATCACCTACTAGATCGAACTAAGAAACCTCGATCAAAGTTCAATTCAACGAGCCCGCTTTCGACACCGTCGAACGCGGGCTTTCTTCGTTTCCACCCTCGGGCAATGGTGTGTTGATCTCGGCGGGTGGCGTATGGGTTTTCTTGATATTCAGGTACACCAGAAAACCGATCAGCGGCAGCCCCAACAACATGATCACGATCAACGACGTCCGCAACGCACTCGCGAACAACGCACTTTGTTCATTCATTGGATGCTCGCTCGGTCGTGGATGCTTGCGGACGATGCCAAAATGCTCGGAACGATTGACTTCGCTGCAAATGTTCTTTGTTCAATGCTGTTCGTTGATCTGACTCGGCCACGTCTGCGGCGGGTGGCGGATACGACGACATCAATCGATAGGGCAGCGGTCCGATCTGCTGGCCCGCCAACGTGTTCAGGTCTGCGTCCTTATCCCATCCCACATTGTGCATCACAAAATCGCGGACCCAACCACTTGGCGGTTCAGAAGACGCGGTGAACGACAAGCGAATTTCATCTCCCGCACCCAACACCACCATCGCGTCATCCCACCGGCGAAGCAAGTCGATGCAATCACCAAGCTGAGTCACCTTGCCCGCAAGCGGCGGCCAGCGTGGCTCGATAGCTGAATTCTGATAATCGTACACCTCGGGCACTTCCTGACCATCCTTCGAGCGACTCGAAAAACCGTGCTGGTGCACCGATGCCGATACCAAGTCCATCGGCAAAGCTTGATACGGCGCCGGATCTACCTGAACTACAATTTCGGCTGCGTCCCAATAGATTTGTGCGGAGGTTCGGACTCGCAGTTGCGGGTCATCACGGTCGACCACATCGGTCACGTCGATCACGATCGTCTTGGTCTTGCCGCCCGGAAAACCGGCGAATGGAATCGCGTTACGCCAACCCGATTCGGTGCTCGAATCGGGTACCCAGATCGAGGGAAATTCAATTGGCGAAAGATCGTCGTTCTGGTCAATTTGGATATTCAACGACGTGTCGGTCGGCAAAATCCATCCCGTCATCACCAGATAAATCGAACCGGATGCCGGTACATCCTCGAACGCCAGATCGATCCAGTGGGGCGGGCACAGTCCTTGACGCAAACGGCGGTCAAAACCCTTCATGAAGTCACCATCAATCTCGGTGATCTTCCCCAACACATCGCCGCCGAACGTATCGACCGCCGACGTCGGCGGCCGGCATGTCCACCGCCGAATGCAAAGATCGTCGGCGTCGCAATGTCACCCGGACCGACCTTTTCGTTCGTCCAAATGTCGACATCGGCCGGGTGATCGACCGCGGTGATCGCCACATGATCGAAGTAGGCAACTTCCCACAATTCCTCCGTCAATCGAAACTCGTACCTTCCGTCGCGAGGGCGGATGTGCGTGCCGTCCACTTTTAGGTATTCCCAAGGACGATCTTTGGCGACAATGCCATCGGCAACCTGCAGCCCCAACGGCGCAGCCCATAGACAATCGGTGACGAACTCGAATTTGGAGCCGTCCCAAGCGTACAAGTAGGGACACGATCCCTTTAACGTTTGCTCTTCTTCGACCAACGTATCGGCCTTGATGTCGCGAGTCGTTTGCGTCAAACCATTCGGTAAAATCGCACGCACGGTCGCTTCCTCATCAAACCCATCGATGCCAAAGTGCGTCGAGGGCGACGTGACGATTCGAGCACGATAGTGCGGCCCGAAACGCATCTCCAAAACGCTGCCGATTGCAAAGTGATTGACGCGTCCGGTCGCGTTGTCATCGATCCCTTTGAAGCGGACGTTGACGAAGTGCCCAGGCGATTGGGTTTGATTTGTCGCGATCGACAGCTTGCCGTTTTCGATGACCGCATAGTCGAGTAATCCATCGGCGTCGAAGTCGGCCGCGTCAGTCAGAAAGCCGTTTGTCACTCGTTTCTGTTCGTCACCAAAACCGGCCGGACCGATCGACCGGATTCCTGATCCCGTCACCATGTCCAGCCAAGAATCGTTGTTCAAATCCGCAATCAACAGGGGTGGTGTGATCCCTGTGGTCGTTTCGGCGTGGTCCACCGTCCAGGCACCGGCCGCAGCAGTTTGCGAAAATACGATCGTCGCTTCGCCCGATCCCACCACGATCAAGTCCCAGGAAACGTTGCCGTCAACGTCTTCGATGCCAACGTGATTTGCCCCCGCAACTGCGGCGATCTCGTCGAGAGGCCGCCCGCGAAATTGCAAGTGCAACAGATTTTCGAGCATCCCGACCTTACCGCTCGTGTGCGTGGTGACCAGATCCAGATCCAAATCGCGATCCAAATCGCCGATCGCGATCGAGGTCACCGGGTCATCTTTCCCAAATGTTTCTAGGGTTCGATCGAGCTCGAAAAAGGTGCGGTTTCCACGATTGACGAACATCCGCACGCCATCCTGCTTGGTGGCAAACACCAGATCCAGGTCGCCGTCGGCTTCCAGATCGCCTGCGATGGCGAACGTGACGCCCGTGACCCCTTCGAGCCCCGTTTCCGCATCGACAATCACAAACCGCTGGTCATCACCCGTGCCCGTCCGTCCGTCCACGACCGCTAACGTTACCCCATCAT
Source organism: Pirellulaceae bacterium (assembly GCA_963781095.1). Taxonomy (GTDB): domain Bacteria; phylum Planctomycetota; class Planctomycetia; order Pirellulales; family Pirellulaceae; genus Rubripirellula. The sequence goes on along the minus strand of CAWAEA010000015.1, from coordinate 179,396 downwards.
CCCCGTACAAGACCAGGCAAGGTAACGTGTCATGCCGGCCCGCCACGGACGCGCCGCCCGAGCGGATACGGCCCGGGCTGCTGCTGTCGACGACAAACAAATCGGCGATCACGATTCCGGCCGGCGTGAAAGGCAACTTCGTAGCTCCCGACCTTTCAAATTTTTCCTGGCCATCGTTGCGGTAAGCACTCATGGTCGATTCGTTGTCAATCACCACGAGGTCCGAATCCAAATCCAAGTCAAAATCGATCACTGCCGCGACCACTTGATTCTCCGGTGCATCGATTGGAACCAAATCAAAGGTGATGGGCGACGTTCCTTTGGCCACGGGCGACTGGGCGGCCAACGTCATCGACAACTGGCGTAGCGATTCGAACGAGAGGCGGTCCAGCGGGTGCGGCAGCGCGAGCCGCCGATCGGTTTTTACAATCTCGGTTCCATTGAGGACATTGAACCACTGCAGCATCCGCGTTTCGGCGGTCGACCATTCACCACTCTGGATCGCTTCGACGATGCTTTGCACCAGCTCGTCGGGTGTCATGCCGATGGCTTTCGTTTCGCGGCCGACCAGCGGCGCGACCGCGCGGGCCAGCTCGCCGGTCCGCTTCACCAAATCGACGGCGGCGGAATTCTTGGCTTCGATATTCAAGCGGCTCGCGCGCAACGCAAAGAAAAGATTGTCGGGGTGCGAGTCCGACAACGCCGATAGAGTCTCGGTGGCCGTTGTCATCGTATCGCGGGGCAGCCCGTCGATCGGATCTTCCATCTGGCCCAGCACTTCGATCAACAATCCGCCCAAGATTCTCGACTGGGGTTGTTTCCCGATCGGGCCGCGGAGGATGTCGGAAAGGCGAGTAAAGATCTCGCGACGCAGCGACTTTGTCAGCGATGCGGGCAACAGCGACGCTTCCTTCAAGTCAATTCGAGTCTTCATCCAGATCGGAAGCACCTTGTCGGTCGCATGTTCCGCAAAGTCGTCGATCGATTCTCGTGCTCCGCCGATGGAATCCGGCAACTGCGACCTGGCGGCCTTTTTCGCGGGTGCATCGAGCGAAGAATTGGTGGCTTGACTGGCCAAGTCATCCACTCGAAGCACATGATTGAGTGCTCGATTCTGCAACACGGATGGATCGTCAGGACTCTGATCGACCAGGGTTTGCCATGATCGACTCGCCGCTTCGGTTTCCAAATTCTCGGTGGCCGCCAAAGCGACGCGGGTCAGTTCGAGTTGTTCGGCCGACCGGGGGATATTAGGATCGTTGGAAGCGTTGGCGGAGCCGATGTCGGTTTTGTCAGGCTCATCATCCCAAATCCACCAAACAACGCCCACCGCAATCATCATGACGATGATCGCCAGCAAACTGGCTCGCCAGGGGAACGTGCCAGATCTTGGTTCATTCGCAACCGGCTCGGATGAAACCGGCTCGTGCGCCACCGGCTCGTGCGCCACGGCTCGCCACCGGCTCGCAACTGGCTCGGACATTCGCTTGCCACGGGAGCCCGGTGACCTCCTCGAGCCGCGTGATCCTTTCTTAGCCATCAGTCTCTCCGTGGCGGTTGAGCGAAAAAAATGTGTCTGACCCGAATGGCGCCGGCGTAATTGGAGTCCCTCGCGGGACGGCGTCTGTAAATGTTGCGCCCGTCGCTTCGCCGATCTGTCCGACTCGCACGTTTTTCGATATTCTAAGAATCATGAACGTAACAAAATTTAGCGACGCCTCCGGTCGTCCACGAGTCGGTCTGGTCCAAGACGACCAAATTTTCCCTGTGGTGCTTGCCGAGCCCTTCGCGACGCTGGCCGATTTGTTGGCTACCGATTCGCCGATTCGGGCGATCCAGTCGCTCGCCACCGAAGATCCCATCGCGGTCGACGCGGCGACTCGTTGGTTGCCGCCGATTGACCGCCAAGAAGTTTGGGCCGCGGGCGTAACCTACAAGCGGAGTCAGACCGCTCGTATGGAGGAATCCGAGGCGGCGGCATCCTGCTACGACCGAGTCTACCAGGCCGACCGACCCGAGTTGTTCTTTAAAGCCACGCCCCACCGCGTCTCGGGACACCATGGCCCGCTTCGCATCCGCAGCGATGCAAAGTGGAATGTGCCGGAGCCCGAAGTCACGCTGGTGTTGTCGCCGAAATTGAAGATCGTCGGGCTGACGATTGGAAACGACATGAGTTCCCGCGACATCGAGGGCGACAATCCGTTGTACTTGCCGCAAGCGAAGTGTTACGACCAGTGTGCAGGGTTGGGGCCATGGATCACGCTGTATGATTCACTACCGCCGGTAGCCGAGATCGCGATCGATCTGAAAATCGTCCGCGATGGAAGTGTCGTGTTCGAAGGACAATCGGGTGCGGATCAAATGGCTCGCAAGTTCGAAGATTTGGTCGCGTGGCTGGGCCGGGATAACAGTTTTCCGGATGGTGCCTTTTTGATGACCGGGACAGGAATTGTGCCCGACAATGATTTCACGTTGGCCCCCGGCGACGTCGTCGAGATTTCGATCGCGGGCGTCGGAACCTTATCCAACTCGATCGTTCAAGGGTAGCGCCAGCGTCGACGTTCACCTCGCAGGCGAAGCTAAGATTCATTTTCAATACCATCCACCTGATTGTTTGCCATGTCCACGACCCAAGCCAATGTTCGCCCCGTTCTGATTGCCGGCAAATGGCGACAAGCGAATGCTTCGGAAACCTTTCAAGCCACGGACCCGAACAAGAACACCAAACTCGTCCCAGAGTTCCCTGTCAGTTCGTGGCAGGATTGCGACGAGGCGCTCAATGCCGCAGTCGGCGCGGCGCGGCAACTCCGTAAGCTACCTGTCGGTAAAATCGCAGACTTTTTGGAACGTTACGCCGACCGGATCGAAGCCGCAAAAGACGCGCTCGTCGAAGCCGCGTTTGCCGAAACGGGGTTAGGCAAGAACCCGCGTTTGGCCGACGTCGAGCTGCCACGCACCAGCAACCAATTACGAGCCGCGGCCAAGGCGTGTCGCAGTGGAAATTGGGCGATGGCGACCATCGATACCGCCGCGGGAATCCGTAGCGTTCTGGAACCGCTCGGCCCGGTGTGCGTTTTCGGCCCCAACAACTTTCCGTTCGCATTCAACAGCGTCTCCGGAGGCGACTTCGCCGCCGCCATTGCCGCGGGAAACCCAGTGATCGGAAAGGCCAATAGCTCCCACCCGGAAACGACTCGCTTGTTGGCCGAACAGGCCGCCGAAGCGCTCGCCGAAACCGGGTTGCCACCTGCCACGGTCCAACTGATCTATCGTACCAGCCACGCCGATGGCGAACGGTTGGTTTCCGATGCTCGCACCGGAGCTACCGGGTACACCGGCTCTCGCGGCGCCGGATTGACCTTGAAAGCGTCCGCCGACAAAGCGGGCAAGCCGATCTATTTGGAACTCTCCAGTGTCAACCCCGTCGTGATCACTCCCGCCGCGCTGGCCCAACGAGGCGATGAGATCGTTGGCGAATTTGTCACCAGCGTGCTGATGGGGACGGGCCAGTTTTGCACCAATCCCGGAATGGTGATGCTGGTCAAAGATGATGCGACCGACAAGTTCCTCGGCGCGGTGTCCGAAAAGTTTGATTCGGCACCAGCCGGAACTTTATTGTCGCCCGCCGTGGCCAAGAGTCTGTCGTCAAGCGTCAAAAAACTATGCGACTATGGTGCCGACTTGCTGACCGGCGGCGGCGAACCCGAGTCGGACCGCTGTGCGTTTGCCAACACCTTGCTGAAGACGTCGGCGAAAAAGTTCTTGGGGAACCCCGAAGGCTTTCAAACGGAGGCCTTTGGGAATGCCTCATTGATGGTGGTGGCCGACGACGTCGACCAGCTTTGCGAAGCGATCGGTCATTTGGAAGGAAACCTGACCGGGTGTCTCTACACCGCCACCGACGGAAGCGATGAGGCGGCGGCCGTAAAAATCACGTTCGAACTCTCACCCAAGGTGGGCCGATTGCTCAACGACAAAATGCCGACCGGCGTCGCCGTGTCGGCTGCGATGAATCACGGCGGTCCGTATCCGGCGACGGGGCACCCCGGGTTCACGGCCGTGGGAGTACCCGGATCGTTGATCCGCTTCGGCAAGCTCACCAGCTTCGATAACGTGCGGAAGGATCGTTTGCCAGCGATTCTAAAAGACAAGAATCCGACGGGTGAGACTTGGCGTTTGATCGACGGAAAGTGGACGACGGGCGACTTGTGAGCAGTCGGCTGAGATGACTACGGGTCGAACTTGCCGTCGAAGACGACGTCGTCGCGGTTGAGCTTCGACCAATCGAAATCTTCGGCTCGACCGCCCAAGCCGCTCGTTCGAGCGGCCCAGCGAATGATCGTCTCCGGCGCAATGCCTTGTTCCCGGTAGAAGCTCAGCCGAGTATCGCCGTGTCGTTTGGCCAATCGCCGTCCGTCGGTACCACGCACCAGCGGGACGTGGGCAAATCGAGGCGGTGACAATCCGAGGGCACCGTAGATTTCCAGCTGGCGATAAGTGCTGGCCACCAGATCGTTGCCGCGAACGACTTCGGTGATCCCCATCGCCGCGTCGTCCACCACGACGGCAAGTTGATACGAGGGTTGCCCGTTCTTTTGCGTGATCGGAAAGTCACCGAGCGATGTTTTCGGGTTGCACGATCGATGTCCAAGCACCAAGTCGTCGAACGAAATGGTTGCATTGACAGTGCGAAATCGCCAGCAATAGGAACCTTGTGGTGGTAGCGGATCTCCCCATTGCCACCCCGAGCATGTGCCGGCGTAGATGGGACTCTCGTGTTCGAAGTGCGGTGCGGACCCGGCTTCTTCGATATCCTTGCGAGTGCATACGCAAGGGTAGACGCGGTCGGCAAGAATCAACCGGTTGAGTGCCGATTGGTAAAAACTCATTCTCTGCGTTTGGATGTAGGGCGCATGCGGCCCCCCCCGATCCGGACCTTCGTCCCACGCGATGCCGAGCCATTTCAAGTCGTCGATCGCTTGCCGAGTCGCCCAAGGTTTGATCCTGGGTGAATCGACATCTTCGATCCGCAAGACCATTCGCGAACCGGAATGCATCGCCGACCAGTGCGCGATCAAATAGGTTCTCGCGTTTCCGAGATGCTGGGCTCCGGTCGGTGACGGGGCCAATCGCGATGTCGTCATGACCGATCAAGCCGCACGGCGTACGCTCTCGGGTGGACCCATGTGTTGCCCGAGCGTCTCGATCTCCAGCTTTAGCAATTGCTTCGCGACGCGCCCGGCGGTAGGACGTTGATCGGAGGCGATCGACACCATCGATTCGACCAGTTCGGCGATCGGCTCGAGTGTCGATCGGTTTGCCGGGTGAATGTGAGTGAGCCATTGCCACAGGATTCGCCCGAGCGAAAAAACGTCTGATGCCGCGACCGCCGCGTGATTGCCCGACAGCGCTTCCGGGGCGGTGAACGCGGGCGTGCCCCGAAAATGGCTGGTCGCGACCGTGTGAATCCGGCAAGCAAACCCCAGATCGACCAGTGTCACGTGTCCTCGGGCACCCACAATTGCATTGTCCGGTTTCACGTCACCGTGAACCCAACCGGCGGTATGCAGTGCGTCCAGGGCTTGCGCGATCTGGCGGACCAACCACAACGCGACCGGCAACGGCTTCCGCTCCGATGCATCGAGGTGCGACTGCATCGTCGCTCCGTCCAAACGCGGCATCACCAAGTACGGTGAGGCACTCGTGTTGGAAGCATCCAGCACAGCGATCAAGTTGGGGTGAAGAGTCGACGAAGCCGCGGAGACGAATTGAGTGATCTGGCGCCGGCTTTCGACATCGTCACCCGTCGCCCGCTTGATCGCGTAATCCCAGCGGGGACTGCCGACCGCGTCGGCGGGTTGGGCCAGATTCAATTCGGCCGTGGTGCTGCGATGCAGCAACTTACCGACCCTCCAAATGCCAACGATCGCGGACGGCACGTCCGTTTGGGGGGCGCCGGGTGATTCGGAACGTTGGGCGGAGACGTTCGTCACAGGAAGCAATCCTTTGCTCGCGGTTGGGTGCAACATATTCGGCACAATGGCCGTAGGGGTTGTATCGACCTTCAAGGCCTCTCGACAAAATCGCTGGCCCGCCAACCGTCATATCTTTCCTAACCGGGACAACGGTCCGACACTATGCCAAGATTTCATGCACGACACGTGATGGCTGCGTGACGTTGGATAGACGTTGCGGCAACCCCTGTGTGAAGTACGTCAGCCGTTTGTGGTCGATGCCGAGCGTGTGCTGCAGCGTCGCGTGCAAGTCATGCGGCGACACCTTGTCTCGGATCGCTTCATACCCGATCTCGTCGGTCTCGCCGAATGAGAATCCTGGTTTCACGCCTCCGCCGGCCAACCACATCGTGAAGCCGCCTGGATTGTGGTCCCGGCCGATCAACTTCATTTCCCGGCCGCCACGATTTTCTCGCATCGGTGTTCGTCCGAACTCGCCTCCCCAAACGACCAGCGTGTCTTCGAGCAGCCCGCGTTGATCCAAATCTTTCAACAACGCCGTCATCGGGCGATCGACCTCATTGCATCGATCGGTAAAGCCGGCATTGAGAGCTTCGTTCGCGCCGGCGCCGTGCGAATCCCATCCCCAGTGGAACAGTTGGATGAATCGCACATCACGTTCGGCCAAACGTCGGGCGAGCAGGCAATTGTTGGCGAACGATTCTTGACCGGGCTGGGTTCCGTAGGCCAAGTGAGTGGCCTGAGTTTCTTGCGAAAGATCGAACGCCTCCGTCGCAGAAGTCTGCATTCGAAACGCCATCTCATACTGCGAGATTCGCGTCAGCACTTCGGGATCGCCCGACTCATCAAACGTGGCGCGGTTGATCCGCTCGATCGCATCGAGCGCCCGTCGACGTTGCGACTTGGAAACATGATCGGGGTTGGACAGGTAAAGCACCGGATCGCCCTTGGATCGGCACTGGACACCTTGATGGACGGAAGGCAGAAATCCCGATCCCCACACACTTTTTCCAGCCGAAGGCGTTTTGCCGCCCGACACCAGCACGATGAACCCAGGCAAGTTCTCATTCTCGCTGCCCAAACCATACATCGTCCAGGCACCGAAGGACGCCGAACCGAGGTTTTGGTTGCCGGTGTGCAACAGCAATTGCGCCGGCGCGTGATTGAACTGGGTCGTCTGCATGGACTTGATGAAGCAGACTTTGTCGGCAACGGATTGAAATTCGGGCAACCGATCGGAGACCCAGGCACCGCTCTCGCCGCACTGTTTGAAAGGGAATTGCGGCCCCAGCATTTTCGGCACGCCTTGAATGAACGCAAACCGCTTGCCTTCCATGAAGCTGGCCGGACAATCTTGACCGTCGAGCGATTGCAGATCGGGCTTGTAGTCAAACAGTTCCAATTGGCTGGGCCCGCCCGCCATGTGCAAAAAGATCACCCGCTTAGCAGTCGGCGGGAAATGCAGCCCAAGGTTTGAATTGCCGCCGGACTCCGATGCATGAAGCGGTCTGGCACCCGTGGCGCCCATCCAAAGTCCCGCCAGCCCGAGCGAGCAATCTTTGATGAAGTGACGACGGGTGGCGTGTCGGGCGACCGCGTCACCCACGGGATCGGTGGTGATATTCATTTGGTCAATGCCTTGTCGAGATTCAAGATGGTGTTGGCGACGATCGACATCGCGGCCCGATCCGTTTGATCATCGCTTGGCATGGGAGATTTTAAGTCTTGGTAAAGTGACAACAATTCGGATGATTCCAATTCGGTGGGCACCTGGCTCGTTGCCGAGCGAAACATCCAATCGATCATGGGGGCGATCGCATCGTCACACGCCTCGCTCGCCCGATCGGCGAGCGCGTCTGCGCATTCCTGGTACACCGGATCATTCATCGTAACCAGTGCTTGCAGCGGAGTGTTCGTGTCGATTCGACGAGCCGAGCACAAGTCTCGCGTCGGCGAATCGAACATCAGGAAGCTTGGATAGGGGCTGGTCCGTCGCCAATAGGTGTACAGAGCTTGGCGGTACCGTTGGTCATCTTCGGCATTCTTCCAAGCCGCGCCGCTGTAGACGGTTTGCCAGACGCCGTCGGGTTGGGGTGGCATCACCGAGGTGCCGCCGACTTGGCGATTGATCAATCCAGAGACGGCGAGGGCTGAGTCACGGACCATCTCGGCCGACAATCGCGTTCGTGGTCCGCGGGCCAGATAGCGGTTGGTGGGATCGGCAGCGTATTGTTCGGCTAAGACTTCGTTCGTCTGACGATAGGTCGACGATAGTACCATTTCACGCAGCAACGGTTTTAAATGCCACTGGTGCGTCGACTGGATTCGGTGAGCCAAATGATCGAGCAGCATCGGGTCGGAAGGCGGCAACCCGCTGGAGCCGAAATCTTCTTCGGTTTCGACCAAGCCACGACCGAACAATTGTGCCCAAATTCGGTTCGCCCAAACTCTTGCTGCTAACGGGTTTCGGTCCGACACCAACCAACGTGCGAATTGGAGACGGTCATTGATCGAGTTCCCCGATTCTTGATCCGTTGCATCCGACCCTGATTTGCCAAACACCTTGGGGATCCCAGGCGATGCCACCTCGCTCCGCTGCATCCAGTTGCCTCGAACGAAAACGCGGGTTTCGCGGCGGGCCGCCCCGGGGCGGGCGGTAATGATCGGCAACTCCCCCCCACGAATCTTGCTCACCCGAGTTTTGGATTCGGCGAGCGATTGATCGAGCGCTTCAATTTGAGGCGACGAGGTGTGCTTGATCCAGCTCATGTCGTCGCTGGTTGACCAAGCGAATCGGCGAATCGGCGTCGCGATATTTCCCGATGTCGAGGCTTTCTGACGCATCAACAACGAGATGTGTTCTCCGCCGGCCATCGACACCGATTCTTTCAATACGAAAACGGCCCAGCGTGGCGCGTTCAATTTGGGGAATTCCCCGACGCCGTTTTCATTCCCGGCAAGCGCGTCCCGGGGATCGGAGGGACCGGTAAGTGAGTCGACATAGACATCTACCAGACCGATCGGGCGTTTGCTGCCATCGGACGATACGACTTCGGCGACCAACTCACTAAGCACCGAACCCTGTTCGGGACCGGTTGCCGACGTGTCGGATTTTGGCAGGATTTCGACGCGGAGCGCAGTGACGGGCGAGTCGATCTCGGCGAAATCCACAGAGTATTCGACGCCGACGGGGAACGTTCCCGAGCGGGTGATCACATGGTCCCCAACGATCTCGAGTTCGCCACTCGTCGAGGTTGCGGAAAGTGGTGTGATCGATTTCCACTGGGTCGTCTCGGCCATCGATCGGCCGACGTCGTTGCGTCGATCACGCAGCCGTTGGTGTTGTTGCTGGGTCGCGATCGCTTCGACGATCTTCGTTCGATCCTCGGGAATTTTTAGCGTGGGGTAGTCGTCGTCGAGGTCGGCATCAAGCGAATCATCGAACAACGCCATCGATCGATAATACTCGTCGTGTTCGAAAGGATCGTAGGGATGCGCATGACATTGGACGCAACCAAACGTCGTCGCTTGCCACACCGTCCAGGTCGTGTTGACGCGGTCGATGATCGCAGCGACCCGAAACTCTTCGTCGTCGGTGCCGCCTTCGGTATTGGTTTGCGTGTTGCGATGGAACGCGGTCGCGATCAAGTCGTCGGCCGTTGGATCATCGAGCAGGTCGCCTGCCAATTGCCGAATCGTGAATTCGTCGTAGGGCATGTCGCGATTGAAGGCTTTGATTAGCCAATCTCGATAGGGCCACATGTCGCGGTGCGGGTCCTTTTCAAATCCACGTGAGTCGGCGTAGCGGGCCAAGTCCATCCACATCGACGCCCATCGCTGTCCGAAACTTGGGCTGGCGAGCAAGCGGTCCACCTCATCGCCATACGCCCGTTCGATCTCCACCGGTGAGCCCGCACGATTGCAGTTTTCTATAAAGGCATCGATCTGTTCGATCGAAGGCGGCAGACCGGTCAGGTCCAACGACACGCGTCGCAACCACTCGGCCGGCGGCGCATCGGAGGAGTGGGTCAGTTGATTGGCGACGACGCCGGCATCGACAAATTCGTCCAACGATTGCCGCGGCCAGGCCGCGTCGTCGGTGCTGGCTTTGCGATCGCCGTGGCTGGGATTCACGCTCAGTTCGAGCGGCGCCATCGACCACAAATCACCCCACTCGGCTCCCTCGGCGATCCATCGTCGGAGCACCGCGACCTTGTCACTCGAGAGCGGTTCGGCATGGTCTTCGGGTGGTGGCATTCGCATGTCAGGATCGTCGGTCGTGACTCGCTCGATCAAGACCGAGGCATCAGGGTCGCCGGGCTGGATGATCCATCCGTCGGGTGGAAGCACGCGGTTGGCGTAGACAAATGAAACGTCGCCGGCTTGCTTGACCCCGCCGTGGCACGCGGTGCAGTGCTGGATCAAAATGGGTCGCACGTCGTGATTGAAATCGATCGGCGTCTCCGCTTTCTCCTGGTCCGAATTCAACGCCATCGATTTTGATGGTTCACGGGCCACGATCGTGGGCGTGTCACCGAGCACGGTGGTGAACGAGCATGCTAGGACGAACGGACCCATCAAGGTTATTGAGAACAAACTCGAATGACGACGCAGGGGTTGGGCTGGCATGGTGGATGGTTGCATTAGAATTTTGGCGCGGGTCGCAGCACATTGCGCTCATTGTAGCCTAACGATCTGCATATCTTTTCTGATCATGTGTCAACCGATTTTACGCATGCATCGCGTCAAAAACGTCTGACGCTGGCGTCTTGCGGTCGCCGATGACATGCCAACTTCGGCGGAGAGGCGTCGAGAGCCAGCGGACTTTGGGGCCGTGCTGCAATCCGATAAGCTAGTCGTCAAACGCGTGTGAGTGCGTCTCTTTTCGTAAATAGCTGAACAATCAACAGTCCGCGTGAGGGAGGCATCGGCCGTGCCATTCCTCGCTCACACGTCGGGTTACCCTGCGAGACCAACTTGCACTCGCGTCGCCGGAAGAAAAAATGATGGACAAATACTTTCAAACGATCGATCCTGACACGATTCTGACCAGCGCGACGGGTCCGGCGGGCTCGTTGCCGTTGTCGGACGACATTTTGCGTAATTGGACCAGCGGCGATATTTTCGGGCTGACTCAAAGCGTGGGGATGGGATTCGATCCCCGCCGCGTGTTGGGCGACCAGTTTTTGATTTTGAGCACCCAGGGCGGCGTCCGCGCGCCCGACGGGCAACCCATCGCATTGGGATACCATACCGGTCACTGGGAAGTCGGATTGTTGGTGCAGGCGGCATCGGAACAGCTTTGCCGGCATGACGCTGTTCCCTTCGCGGCCTTCGTCAGCGATCCCTGTGACGGCCGAACTCAAGGCACCAAGGGCATGTTCGATTCGCTGCCCTATCGCAACGACGCAGCGATCGTGATGCGGCGGTTGATCCGTTCGCTGCCCCAACGCAAGGGCGTGATCGGGGTGGCGACCTGTGACAAGGGATTGCCGGCGATGATGATGGCGCTGGCGGGCACGGGCACGTTGGCCAATGTGTTGGTGCCCGGCGGGGTGACCTTGCCACCGACCGTCGGCGAAGATGCCGGCAAAGTGCAAACCATCGGCGCACGATACACCAAAGGCGAAATGAGTTTGGAAGAAGCGTCGCTCGAAGGATGTCGCGCGTGCGGCACACCGGGTGGCGGTTGCCAGTTCCTCGGCACCGCGGCGACCAGCCAAGTCGTCGCCGAAGCGCTCGGCATGACCGTGCCTCACGCGGCGCTGGCACCGAGCGGCCAACCGATCTGGACCCAATTGGCACGCGACTCGGCCGACGCGGCGCTGGGGATGGTCGAGCGAGGTGAAACGATGGCGGACATCCTGACCGACGACGCGATCTTCAACGCGATGTTGATGCACGCGGCGGTCGGCGGCAGCACCAATTTGCTGCTGCACATTCCCGCGATCGCGCACGCGGCGGGACTACGGAGGCCCGACGCCGCCGCGTTCCGCGAAATCAATCGCATGGTGCCGCGGTTCGTGGACTGTTTACCCAACGGACCGGTCGGGCATCCGACGGTCCAGTTGTTTTTGGCGGGCGGAGTCCCCGAAGTCGCACTGCACCTGCGACGTCTGGGCTTGATGAAGACCAAGGCCCGAACCGTTACCGGCATGACCTGGGACGAGCTGCTCGACCGCTGGGAATCGAGTCCGCGGCGCGAGGTGTGTCGCGACCGATTGCGGGATGCGGATGGCATCCATCCGGACGACGTGATCATGACGCCCTCGGTCGCCCGCAGCCGCGGATTGACCAGCACGGTCTGTTTCCCGACCGGCAACCTCTGTCCCGAAGGTTCGGTGATCAAAGCCACCTCGATTGACCCCAGCGTGATTGATGAGGATGGCGTTTATCGCAATCGCGGCCGTGCTCGCGTGTTCGTTTCCGAGCGAGAAGCGATCGCGGCGATCAAGGGGCAATCCGATTCGCCGATCTTGGCCGGTGACGTGATCGTGTTGATCGGTCGTGGACCGATCGGTTGCGGCATGGAAGAGACGTACCAAATCACATCGGCGCTAAAGTACTTGTCGTTCGGCAAGCGCGTTGCATTGATCACGGACGCAAGATTTTCGGGGGTCAGCACGGGTGCCTGCATCGGCCACGTCGGTCCCGAGGCGCTCGCGGGCGGTCCGATCGCCAAGGTCCGCGACGGCGACCTGATCGACATTCAGATCGATCGAAACGAGTTGACCGGACACGTCAATTTGGTCAGCGAGGATCCGGCCCTCTCGGCGGACCAGATTCTGGCCCTTCGCTCGCCGCATCCCGGTCTGAGGGTCGAACCGGACATGCCCGACGACACCAAGCTCTGGGCCGCGTTGCAACAGGCCGGCGGCGGGACCTGGGGCGGGTGCGTCTATGACGTCGACGCGATCGTCCGCCGACTAAGTGGGGAGTGATTGTGCGTCTCAGGCGTGTGTAAGGGCCGCACCGTTTCCGGTCCGCCCGGCCGATGGGTGCGCCCTTGCAGCCCGGACGGAGGCTGGGATAATCGTACCCTCACGGAACTTGTGCCCGCTCCCCGCTTCAAGAAAAACTGGTATCTCTCATGCCTTTGGTCCCACTTCGCGTCGTCCTCGATCATGCCGCCGAAAATAGTTACGGCGTCGCCGCGTTCAACGTCAACAACATGGAACAAATCCAGTCGATCATGGAAGCGGCGGAAGAAACCGATTCGCCCGTGATCATCCAAGCTTCTCGCGGCGCCCGGTCGTACTCGCAAGATGCCTACCTGCGTCACTTGATGATCGCCGCAACGGAACTCTACCCCCACATTCCGATCGTCATGCACCAGGATCACGGCAACAGCCCCGAGACCTGTCAATCGGCGATCGACAACGGTTTCACCAGCGTGATGATGGACGGTTCACTTCAAGAGGATGGGAAGACACCCGCCGACTACGACTACAACGTCAAAGTCACTTTGGCCGTTGTCAAAGCCGCTCACGCCCAAGGCGTTTCGGTCGAAGGTGAATTGGGATGCCTCGGTTCGCTCGAGTCGGGCGAAGGCGAACAAGAGGACGGTCACGGCGCGGTCGGCGAACTGACGCACGACCAATTGTTGACCGACCCCGATGAAGCCGCCCGCTTCGTCGAAGAGACCGGCGTCGACGCGTTGGCCGTCGCGATCGGAACCAGCCACGGTGCTTACAAGTTCACCAAGAAGCCGACCGGCGAAGTCCTTGCCATGGACCGCATCGAAGCCATTCACGCCAAATTGCCCAACACCCACTTGGTGATGCACGGTTCGTCGAGCGTTCCGCAAGAATTGCAAGACATCATCAACAAGTACGGCGGAAAGATGAAGCAGACCTACGGCGTGCCGGTCGAAGAAATCCAACGTGGCATCAAGAGCGGTGTTCGCAAGATCAACGTCGATACCGATTGCCGCATGGCGATCACCGGTGCGATCCGAAAAGTCTTGCAGGAAGATCCAGGGGCGTTTGACCCGTGGGCCTACTTGAAGCCCGCCCGCAACGCGATGAAGGACGTTTGCGTCGCACGCATGACCGCTTTCGGACAAGCCGGAAACGCTTCGAAATTGCGAAAAACAATGGGCGTGAAATCGTAGTTGATCGCTCCGTCGATCAATGGATGCACTTCCACCGGTTGATCGACGCGTTTGATTTCCAAGTCGCCGTTCGCGGCGGCGCCATTGCCTTGACCGCTCGCTCAGATAAATCGGGTGAGTGGATCACGTCCACCTGGATCGACCTGGATCGAATCGTCCGCGAACGCTCGGAATCGTTTCCGGTGCATTGCGTTGCCACGAGTGCCACGAACAATTCGTTTGAGCAGGTCGTGGACATGCTGGCGATCATGCGGTCGGGCGCGGTAGAGGTCTGCGTCGATCATCATCACGTGACCGACGCCAGTCTTCCCGCGAATGCGGCCCTGGTTTTGCAGACCAGCGGAACCACTTCCACTCCCCGAGGGGTTGTGTTGACGCACCAGAACTTGCTGGGCAACGCGGCGGCCAAGCTGTCCGCCGTGCCACAATCAAGCGATGATGTCCGCTTGACGGTGTTGCCGCTCTCGCACGCATACGCCCGGACGTGTGACTTTGGCACTTGGTTACTCAGCGGTTGTGAGTGGGCGGTCACTCTCGGTTTTGCCGGACTGCTCGATCTGGCATCACGAGTCCGCCCGACATTGATGAACGTCGTGCCGTCGATCGCCTATCGACTGCTGGCCGAACCGGCCGGCGCGATTGGTTTAGAACGATTGCGATTGCTAGGATGCGGCGGTGCGGCGATTTCTTCGAACGCGTTTGAGCAGTTCGCGACGCGTGGCGTTACCGTGATCCAGGGCTACGGTTTGACAGAAACGGGACCCGTCATTTGCAGCGCCACGCCGCACAATGCCACCGCCGGGTTGGTCGGTGATTTTGTCCACGGCTGGCAACACCAGATCCGAGGCGGAGAGTTATTTGTGCGAGGTCCCCATGTCATGCACGGTTACTGGGGCGACGAATCGGCAACTCGTGCCAAGATCGATTCGGAGGGCTGGTTGCGCACCGGAGACCTGATTGAGCGCGACGCAGCGACGGGCCAACTTCGGATTCTCGGACGCGTCGACGACGTGCTCGTGATGGACAACGGCCGCAAAATCTCGCCCTCTCGAATCGAACGCGAAGTGGAGCAGATCGCCGGCGTCGAGCATGCCTTGTTGCTCTGGCGAGGTCGATTGGAACTGTGGATCGACGGCACCGCCGAGGAATCAAGCGTGCTCACCCTGCTCGACAAACATCCGCATTGTCGGAGTGTCACACTAAGCCGGTTCGCCACACCCCTATCGGTCGAACGCGGCGAATTGACGGTCAAAGGAACGATCCGCCGTGCACGAATCATTTCAAACCGTTTCGGCAAAACCTAAAACGACGAACGCATTGCCCCCGCATCACTGGCTTTGCCGGTTCACATCCTGCGAGCGGAGTCGCAGGTCCACGAGGGTTGCCCGGTGCATGCCAACTTAGATTGGGTCGCCCTCGGCGGTTCTTAGCATTTCCTCGATTTTTCGCGCGACCAATGCAAGGCGGATGCGGATCGAGTCGTCCGGGAAAACCGCGTAGGTGTCGACCAGCTCACTGGCCGCGCGGACGAAGTCCCACGCTTTCCTCGGTTCGCCTCGACCTACCCAGATTCGGGCGACACGGTTGAGTCGCTCCGCCGCTTCGGCTGGTTTTCCGGCTTGCTCATACGACGCAGCGGCCCGCTCGAGTGCCCCGGGAACCTCTCGATAGCTGCCCGCCAATCTCAAGTTTTTCGCTTCCCGATCAAAATGCCACGCCGCCTGCAAGTACTCCTCTTTGGCCAAGTGAATCAAAGCCGCCACGTTTTGCAGTTCGGCGTGCAGGGCATAGGAGCAAACGTCATCGATCAGCTCGCACGCGCACTGGAAATGAGCGGATGCAGCCGCCAGGTCGAACTGCTCCGCGGCCAGGCGGCGCGGCCGAGATGAATTTGAGCGTTGTACCCGTCACGACAGTCCTGTTCTTCACGTCGCGATTTGATCTTGCGTCCGACACAGGGCACGCCCGCCAGCGGGCAAGAGCGACATCCGTCAGGCGTCGGGCATTGGCAGGCGCCGTCGTCATCGAGGCATGGCGGCTTGCCGCAAGCGGCCGCGTCCAAGTACCTCGCCGCGTCGTCGAAACGCCCTTCGTCGGTCGCGATCCGCGACTCAAGCAAAAACACATTGCCGACCGATTCACCACCGCGAACCAGCTCCACCCGCGCATCGGCTAACCAGTCCCGTGCCATCGCGAAGTCACCAAGTGTGACGCGGCAAGCCGCCAGATTGTACGCCGCGTTTCCCGATTCAACTGGATCGTCCATCGACCATGCACGCAGCACCGCGGCGTGATACTTTTTGATCGCCGTCTCCAAGTCGCCTTCGGCGAACGCTTCGCGTCCGTCTTCGGCCAAGCGGCGAACGCGAGTGTCCGATCGCACTTCACCGATCGGTGTGCTGCGACAACCGCTGAGCAAAGCGATCGTCATCACCCAAGCCAAACCGATCCAAAACCGCGGCCGCCGTGTTATCGTTCGTATCATCGGGCGAAACCTCCCCGCACGGTCGACGGAGATACTTGTTGACTCGATCCCGATCGATCTCGAGATCGGCGTAGCAGCCAGTGATCGCGAACCTCACCCACCAAATCTTGGGTTTCGCTAACGGTATCGTTGACGCGAGCGGTGGTGCCGGGAAGATCGTCCGCTTCTCGGCGAACGATGCGAACTACCGCGCGAGTCTCCTCCGCCAATCGCGTCACCTGCTCCGCCGCCTGGTCTAGCTTTGCCATGGTCTCGCTGACGTCGACACCGACCGCCGTCGTCGTCTGGTTTGCCGTCTTTGCCGCGTCGCTGACGTCGTCGGTCGATCGGCGCACGTCGGCGAGTGTCGCGGTCATGTCCTCATCGAGTAATTTTTCTAGCTTCGCGTTGAGGGTACCGATCTGGGATTGCAGATCGGTGGTCGCGTCACGGATCACCCGTAATGTCTCCGACGCTTCGGGCCGCAATTGATCGTTGGTTTGCAAAAAAGATTCCGACGCCAATCGCGTTTGGTCCATCGCCGGATTGACTGAATCGGTGACCGCTCGGTTCATGTTGTCGGACGTGCTCGCGATCGAAAGCAGCACCGGCGTCATTTGCAACTGGATTTGTCGCACCGATTCGCTGACGGATTCGACCTCACGGGCCATCTTTTCGATGCGATCATCCTCGGTCGTGAACGACAGAATCTGGCTGCCGCCCGAGAGCGGCGTGGACGGCTGGGTCACCGATGCGCCGCGGCGGATATTCAATACGGGAGTGCCGACGCCGTACTTGCGGGCCGGCACGACCACCGAGTTCTCAAAAATCTGGTCGCTCTTGTCGGGGTCAATGCTCAGGTTGACGCGGACGCGGTTGCTATCCTCGACGTACTCGATCGCTTTCACCTCGCCGGCGCGTTCGCCCAAAATGACGACTTCGATCCCGGGATGCAGATCCTGGACATCCTCTTGTCCGATCTCGAACCAAAATGATTTCGTCTCGGCAAAGTAGTCGCTCGCTCTGAGCAGCAGCACCGCCAGCAGGAGCAGAAACAGAAGCAGCACCAACATGAACGTTCCAACGATCTGGTTGGTGTACCGCAGTCGATAGGGTTCGTTCATGATGCCGCCTCTGATTGCACCGAGATCGGTTCCGATAAAGTGACCAGCGACGACGACGCCACGCGGAAATGCGACACCGGCGCGATCAAGTCGGAGCTCGCATCGGATGAGTTGCCGGCAAACCAAAGCACCGCGGTGCCTCGTGCACGCAATCGATCGACGGCCGTCACCAATTTGGGCAACCAAGACGTCAGCACGGATTTCATCGGCCGTTCCAACAGCAATAACGAGGGGTTGCCGATCATCGCTCGCATCCACTGAAAGAGTTGTAACCGCATCGGGTCCACGAATGCCGGTCGCTCGCGTGATGAAGGATCGATCGAGAACATTTCAGATAAAATGCTGGCTTCTTCCAGGATTTCCGCGGATGGCCGCCGTGATGGTGGCTGGCCAACATCAGGTTCTCGTTCATGTTCAAGTTCGCCAACCAAGCTTGATCATCAAACACGCGTCCGATCCGATTTCGCATTCGAAAATGGCGGTCGAAATCGTTGCCCAGCCAATCCGAGCCTTCGAACAATACCTTGCCCTGCTTGGGCTTCTGTAAACCCTGGATCATCGACGCCAAGTCTCGCGACGCCTGTGATCGATCCAGGTGCAACATCAATAGATCTCCTCGGCTGAGCGTGAGAGTGGTGTCGAGCAATGCCATCGATCGATCGGATTTTCCGGTGAACGAAACGTTTTGCAGTTCCAATACGGGCGAGTTCATCGTCGGTGGCCTCGCTCAGATGATTTTGAAAACGAGGAGACGACCGTAGATCAAGACCGACAGCACCGCCGAGACGGCGAACACGGCCGTCAGTGCGCGGATTCCGCTGCGGCTGGAGACGCGTGGCACGTCCGTCATCGTGCCGCGAACACTCAAACCGTCGATGCAGCAGATTGCCGCAGCGAACGCGCCAGCGATGATGGTTTTGGGAACGAAAAACAACAGATCCAATGAATTGAATTGTCCCACGATGCTGTCGAGAAACGTTGCCCAAGATACGTGAATCGCGTCCATGATCCATCCGATCGCGTAACCCGTCACGACCATGGATGTGGCGATGATGACCGCCAAACAAAACACGCTAGTGACAAAACTCAAGATTCTTGGCATCACCAAGCACGTCATCGGGTCGAGTCCCTGAGCGTCCAGCACGTCGAGCTCACCGCCCACCACCATCGTCGCAAGCTCAGTAGAGATTGCGATCCCGCTACGCCCGATCACGACGAGGCACGCCAGCAATGGGGCCAATTCGCGGACGATCGCCTTCCAAAGAATCGGCATGATCAAATCCGTGGTCACGCCCAACGCATCGATCCAAAGTGCCGCCTGAACGATGATCAAAACGCCGACCGCGGCCCCGAAACGAACTCCGACCGAGACCGCATCGACGCACGTGAACAACAATTGACGGGCCAGCACCGAACGTACCGGCGGACTCCACGATGCCGGCCGAACCGCCAACACGATCGTCGCCCACAAAATCGCCAGGATCGAGGCAATGGTTGTCCAGCGACCCAAGAATTGATCGCCCAGCCAGCCGATCGTCCACCTCATCCGGTCGATTGACCGGTGACGAAATCGTCGCGATGTATTGGAGGTTGCAGACACGGTTGCCAAGGGGAATCATAGCTTCGGCGGCGCAACTGCCAACGCGATGGTCGACGGCACCACCGTTACGTTCGGCACCGCCGAACCCGGACTGCCAGCAAAACCCGAGCAACCTGATTTGCTAGCAAAACGGCAGACGATTTAACGGTTGCAATCGGCACAATCGGACTCACGACGACACGGGACGAACCAAGACGCGGGCGCCCTGTTTGCCGATGACTGTCACTCGGGTCCCCGCGTCGACAAAATCGCCTTCGGTTGAAACGTCGACCATGATGTCACCGACTTGGATCCGGCCACTCGGCCTCAGGGGCGATACGGCGTGCCCGATGTCACCGACCTTGGCGAGCTGCCAACCGGGCACCATCGCGTCGTTTGACGCATCGTCGGCTCCGTCAATATCGGCTCCATTGATGCCCGCCATCACTGGCGGTTGCAACGTCAATCGGCTGAGGCCGGGGATCTCGCCGATGTAATGCGACAGTAATACCAACGCCAACACAAACGCACCGAACGCGCCCGCAACGGTCAACACGTCATAGCCGAGCGAGCCGAGTTGTTGAGCATTTTCGGGGATCAAAACTCGCCGCGACGCCATCACCAAGGACCCCAACAACAATCCAATTCCGGTCAAACCGGCGATGCCGAAACCCGGGATCACAAACAGCTCGCAGGCAATAAAAACGATCCCCAATCCGAACAACATCACTTCCAACCATCCCGAGGTGCCGGCCGCAAACCGGCTCCAAAAGAAAAGTCCGAAGCACAACAGCGACAACAATCCGCCGACACTGATCCCCGGCGCACTCAACTCCACCACCAACGCGATCAAGCCGATCGCAATCAAGAAGAACGTCATCCAGCCGGTGTTGAGAAAGCGTGCGATACGTTCGGCCCACGTCGGACCGAGACTCGGGATGGGTGTTTCAACATTCAGGATTTCACCGAGTTGATCGGGGTCGGTGAAAGTTTGATCGGCCATGCCCAATTCCACCAATCGTTGACCGTTGGCAATGAAGAACATTTCCTTGCCGGCTTCGCGGATCGGCTTGCCACGCTCCCACTTTTCGCTGTCCGCAAACGCGTCCCATTCCTTGTCGGAGAAATATCGTTGCTGGCCCGTCGCTTTTTCGGTCGCCGTGAACACGATCATGTCTTTATCCGTCATCTTCTCGGCCAACACCGCGGGGCGACCCGTGGCGGCCGCAGTGTCCCGCGCTTTTTGAGCCACGATGCTTCGGCTCTTCGCTTCGGCGTAACGAAATTCGCCGCTCAGGCCCATCACGATCACTCCGGCATCGCCCAATCGGGCACCCGGTTTGATCAGGATCTTGTCGCACGCCAGAGCGAACAGTGCGGCGCCGCTGATCGCATCCCGCTGGATCATCGCAACGGTTTCGACGGTGCTCGCCTCCAACAACATGTCCATCAATTCGAACGTCACATCGACGCGGCCGCCGGGGCTGTTGATGTCGAAGATGACGACATCGACCCCCGAATCGACCGCCTGTTTGAACTTCCGCTCGAGGATCGCACCGCTGAGCGGATTGATATCCTCGTGCAACTTGATGATCACCGCCGAGCGGCGCCGCCCTTCTCCCGTTTGAAAACCTGGGCCGTCGCTGGTGACGCGACGCACGCGATCAAAATCAAAAATGACGCGCACACCCAGATCCGAACTCGCGTCAAAGTTTTATTGGTATTACTGATCATCTGATTCATCCGTTTGTCCGATTTCACGGGCCGCGGCGACCTAGCGGTATTGTAACCTCGCAACGTTTAGGCACGAAAATCGATCAGATGCGGCGCCAAAACGACGGGAAAATCAGAACCAGGACGCTGTAGACTTCCACGCGGCCGAGCATCATCAACCAAACGAACAGCAATTTTGCTCCTTGGCTGAATCCCGCGTAATTCTTGGTCGGCCCGACCACGCCGAAACCGGGGCCGATGTTATTGAGGGTCGCCGCGACGGCGCTGGCCGAATCCAGCAGTTTTTCGTCTAGCGTGTTTTTCCGCATCAACTTTTCGATCGGATCACCGCTCGCTTCGACTTCTCCCGCCGTGGCGGCTTCGGTGACGCCCCACGTGCTGCTAGGTTCAAACGTGATCAACAGCAACCAAGAGAACACGAAGATTGCCAAGATCATCGAAAAGTAGACGACGATTCCATGAGCAAGATTGGGATCGTCGACCGCCACGCCACCGATTCGAATGAAGCGAACCACGCGAGGACGGTGAGACTTCTCAAGTTCTTGTGCAAAATCTTGTAGAACAGGATGTGTCGAATCACCTTCAATCCGCCACCGGTACTGCCCGCGCAACCGCCCACGAACATCAACAACAAAAGCACACCGCGTCCGAAGTTGTTCCAGTGATCAAAGTCGGCCGTTCCGTACCCGGTGGTCGTGATGACCGACACGACCTGGAACAATCCGAATCGCAGCGACTCGAAGAAAGTGTCAAACCCAGTGTCGCCCGACCGCATGCCAAAAAAGATCACCCCACCGGTCACGATCGCGATGATCCCGATGAAGGTTCGAAATTCCGAGTCGCGGAACAGTCGTTTAGGACCATCCAGAATTGATAGGTACAGAACGGTGAAGTTCGTCCCCGCTAAAATCATGAACAAGACCGTCGTGAAGTCGATCACGCTGCTCTCGAACTTGCCGTGGCTGGCGTTGTAGGTGCTGAACCCGCCGGTCGCCATCGTGCCGAATGCGTGGCACAACCCATCGAACCACGACATGCCTTCGAGCACGTAAACGATGGTCAAAACCACGTTGAGTCCGACGTAAATCGCCGCAAAGGCCCACGCTGCCGCTTGCATCCGCGGCATGCTGCCCTCCTTGGTCGGCCCCGGCATCTCGGCTCGCATCATCGCCTTGCCCGCCGAACCTTGACCCAGAATGGCGACAAACAAGACGACGATCCCCAACCCGCCAAGAAAGTGGGTCCATGACCTCCAAAACAGAATGCAGTGGGGAACCAGCCCGGGCGAATCCAGATCGGTCAGCACCGTCGCACCGGTGGTGCTAAATCCAGATTGCGATTCGAACATCGCCTCGATGAATGTGATCGTTTGTCCGTCGCTGATGCAGGTACCGGAGAGATAGAACGGCAACGCACCCAGGATGGTCGCAAGAACCCAGCTGAGTCCGACGACGGCCATCGCCTCTTTTTGATACAGGTGACCGCCGCGGCTTTTGCGGCCGATCAATCGAAAAAGGACCCCGACTAGCATGCAAATCGCCATGCTCAGCAATAAGCCAGCGCGCCCGTAACCTCAAACTCCTCCGCCGCCGGCAAGTAGGTTCGCTTCGCCAATGCCGGAATCGCAAACGGCAAACTGAAGCTCATTGATCCGCCGATCAATAAACAAATGGAGCCCAGAACACGAAAGAGGAGCGGAAAGTTCAAAGACGTGCGCGGTGGGGAAACGGGGGCGATCGGACCAGTTGTGAGTCACGGCGATGCCGTGACCTCTCGAACAGTTTAACGATCCCGCTCGCTTTTCCGTAGGTGCCCCCGGTTCCACATCGGAGCTACGCCTCAAAGTCCGCGAAGGACTTGAAGCAGCTGCTCATTGGTCGTCGATTCCACCGCAATTCCCACATTGATTTTCAACTTCATCAAGGCATCGTCAGTCCGTTGAAACAAGTTTTCACGCGTGGTGTTTTCCTTCCATACCGCTTGATTGGCATCGAGGTGAAATTGAACCCAATTCGCATCTTGCGCGTATTTGGCGCGATCATCGGTAAAGCGATCCACGCCCTTGGGCGTGTCATCTTGCTCGATTTGCTCGATTTGCTCGATTTCGCCGCGTGTTGAGGCAGTGTCCTGATCGATTGTTTGGCGATCGTTCGCTTCGAGTGGCGATCGTGCCGCCGGCTCTCCGCTGGCCGCATTATCCACCTGGTAATCGACGTCGGGGTCATAGTCGTCGGCATCGTAGATCGAGTCAGAGTACGGCATGGTGGCGGACTGGGTTTGAGCCTCTCGCTCACTGATCCGTCCCCTGGTCTGCCCCTCGATCATGCGGCGTCCCGACGCGGCCGCGATGGCGCCCTCCACGCCGTCCTGGATCGCATCAGTGCGGTTGCGGGCTTCCGCACCCGTTTCGTCCACATAATCGTCGACGCGATAATTTTCGACATTGCCGACGCCCTCCGCTGCGGCCCTCCTCGCCTTCATCCGGTCGGCGTCGACGCCGCTAACAGTATTGGCGTCAACCGAATCGGCTCTGAGCGACTCCGCATTGAGTGGGCGAACCGATTTCGGCTCATTCACCGAGCGAGATTTCGGTCCGCTTTCATCCGTCGTCGGCGATTTGCCCTCGACCAAACCGCTGTTCGGTTTCGGATCGATCGACTTCGCGATCTCAGCTCCCACCTCCTTCGGATCGGGAAGCGGTTGATTCGCGGGTTCAGAAGAATCTTGAGTTTGGCCAACCGAATCGCTGCTCATTGCTTCCCCACGGGGCAGTTCCCCAAGGGGCTTCACGTGTCGCCATCCAAATGCCTTCATCGCATTTGCTAAATCTGCGGACTGACGAGAAAGCTTTTCGTACTTCGCTGTGTCTTCGGGCGAACCCGCTTCTTTGGCCGCCTGGGCGGCGAGCTTTTTCGTCAGGCTGGCGTCACTCCAAATCACACCCGCCAACGCCCAATCGCTAATCCGAGCCGTCGACCCCTGAGGGACGGCAGCCTGTGAGCCGGATTCTTGTGGAACGGCCGACGCATCCTGCGATGTGGCGGTCGGCGCCGCAATCAGCAAACATATAAGCCAGGTGGAGAGTCGTTTGATTTTCATGGTCTTCAACCCAGAACGGGAACTCAGGAATAGAATTGCAGTAAGAAAGAAGTGGGGTACCTAGCAAACTCGTCGCCGCGATTTGAACGGTCAGCCGATCGCACCGAGGGCCAGGAAGTTAATCTTTCGCTCGGCCAAACGAGTCAGCTTCTGGTTCGCATGACCTTCTTCATTTAGCGTCAATTGCAAAGTGTCGGACGCCTCTTGATGTCCGAGTTTTTCCGCATAGGTGCGAGCGGTGCCATAGCCCGCCATTTCATAGTGCTCAATCCGCTGGGAAGCGGCGATTAACGCGGCGTCCAACACCGATGATTCAATGTCGCTATTGATCAAACCTTCGCCCTCTTTGACCAATCCCTCCATTGCCGCACAACGATGACCCCCTGGCTCGAAGTCAAGATCTTTGAAGATCGATTCTAAACGCGAAACATGCGTTTTCGTTTCTTTAAGGTGACTCTCCAGTGCGCCCTTCAAGTCTTTATCGCTGGCGGCATCGATCATTTTGGGCAACGCCTCGATCAATTGGGTTTCAGCGCTGTAGAGATCCTTGAGTTCGTGCACATACAATTTTTTAAGTGAATCAAGTTTCATCGAATTTTCCTTCATTTGGACGGTGAATGGTCGACCTCATTCGGCACGGCGGCAATCAAGCAAACCACCCCTTCCGGAGTGAGCGTTGTCAAGTGCGTTGGACATGCAATCGATAGGCGGAATTCCCGCGGCTCGTCGATGGCATTGAGTGGCATTGGGTCGAGGGCATCCGATTGATGGTGCACGTGGCATGCCAGTTAATGGTGGTGGGGGGAGTGATCGTCTCGCGTCGCTACGATTCGCTACGTTGCACGTCTGAGAACGCCTTGCGAGTCGCACTTCGGGCCTGCCCGGATGCGTCGCCGCGATTGGTCAACATCAGACCGTCCTGACGCCGATTTCGCGACGACGACCGGCAATCAACCGACTTGGTCGCTGCTCGGCCAAGCCACCGGCGTTTTTCTTGCAAATGATTTTCGGATCTTGACGCGGCGATTACTTGACGCGGCGATAACGTTCCCCAGCAAGATGGCTAAAGGAACCATCGGAAATGATTGAGTCGGCACAGACGTTGCACCACTACGCCGATCTGCCGCTCAAAACCACTTCCGTTTTAAATATCGCGTTCCGTAGCAACGAACTTTTCACGCAACTCAACCACGAAGGCATTGAACATGGCTACCGCGATCAAAACAGAATTCAAACGTGACATCTTGACAGGTGAAACAAATTCGCAAGTCACGGCAATTCTGCAGCACAACCTTGTCAATCTGATTGACTTGGCGTTGCTAATGAAGCAGGCGCACTGGAACGTCGTGGGTCCAAACTTCCGCAGCATTCATTTGCAACTTGACGAAATCATTGTGACGGCACGCGACGCCAGCGATACCGTTGCCGAGCGAATTTCCACACTCGGAATCGCCCCAGATGGCCGTGCCGACACGGTGGCGAAGGCGAGCGACTTGTCGCAATACCCTCGCGATTTCGTCAAGGTTCCCGAAACGATCACGTTGGTCGCCGATGCGCTCAAATCAACGGTCGATTCGCTTCGAAGTGCGATCGACAAGCTCGGTGACCTCGACCCGGTTACTGAGGACTTGTGTATCGGGATTGCTGCGCCGCTCGAGAAGTATCTCTGGATGGTTCAGGCTCAAGAAATATGATTTGCCGTTTGTCTCATACCAGAAATGATTATTGATGCTAGCCGATTTCAGCATTTGGACGCTCGACGACCCCGACATGAGCGATGACATGGCGGTGATCCGCGAAACCCTTCAAAACCGCGGCGTCGAGTTCACAATGAATCGAATGTCGACGACCATCGAGGGAACGTTGTCGCAAATCAGTGAGTCGATTGAAGCTTGTCGACAAAGTTTGGCGCACGAAGCACGAGCGGTTGTTGATTCAGATCACCTTTGACGATGATCGCAGGGCTTCCTGAAAGGGGCGTCGAAAAACGCTCGCAGCGCTTGGTTGTTTTCTCACGATTCAGCGACTTTAGCAAAAATATCTCCCGACGAATCGCTTATCCCATCGGCCCAGGAAGATCGTTGCGGAGGGGAACGTCGTCGAGTTGAGTGGAAAAGGTTTGCCGAGTCCTTCATTCACGATTACAGTTTGGTGAATCGAAAAAGCGTGCTCGCGGCAAAATTTCTTCGTCTTCGGGGAGGTGGATCCATTCACCAATGATCGAAGCGAGCCGATCTTCTTCGGTCTTTTGGCCATGTCGCTTCACGCCGACGGCTGCTTTAACCATCATCTGAACTTTCGAGTTCAGGAGAGGATCTCGGAAATGAATAAGTTGATTTTGACCGCCATCGCATGTGTGCTGATCTCGAGCACGGCGGCTCTGCCCAGCGCTCAGGCCCAGGGCCAAAGCGCGATGCTCGCGGAGTTTTATGGCCAAGGCGTTCACGCGTATTACGCCGGACGGACCATCGAGGCCTACGATTTGTTGTCGATGTCGATCGATAACGGCAGCAAAGACCCAAGAGCCTTCTATTTTCGCGGTATCGTCGCCGAGGCTACGGGGCGATCCGACGAAGCAGACGCGGATTGGCAGAAGGGTGCGGAGTTGGAGGCGCCGGTGAAGGTGGCGGAATGATTGGCCAATCGCTGATGCGTTATCAAGGGCCCAATCGAATGAAACTCGAAGACATTCGTCGCAACGTGAAGCTAAAGTATGCGGCGGATACGGCCGCCCGATCTCGCGAACGTTATGGCGATCCCGCGGTTGGTGGCGGCATGGTTCCTTCACCCACCGCGCAGCGCGTCGCCCGGCACCCGCGCCAGCCCCCCAATCAGGACTCGGCGCGACACCACCTCCCCCACTACCGGCGGCGGATGAAAATCCGTTTCCCGCGGACATGATTGATCCCAAAATCGATTCGGACGACGCACTGGCGGATGCGATGAAAGATCCGTTCGCCGATGACGGCTCGGCTGCCGCTGCGGCAACCGCCGATGAAGCGCCGGTAGCGGACCCATTCGGTGCCGGAGGTGGCGCAGCGGATCCATTCGGTGCCGGAGGCGGTGCAGCGGATCCGTTCGGTGGCGGCGAGGCCGATCCGTTCGGTGGTGACGC
This sequence comes from Pirellulaceae bacterium, assembly GCA_963781095.1. GTDB lineage: Bacteria > Planctomycetota > Planctomycetia > Pirellulales > Pirellulaceae > Rubripirellula. The sequence continues at coordinate 152,193 of CAWAEA010000015.1, read as the reverse complement.
GTTCGGCGACTAAAACACGTCCTACGCAATCAAACGACGAACTGGCAAGTGTTTGCCGTACAGAGCGGTCGGGTAACTCCGACCGCTCTTTTCGTTTCGTGGCTCGAGTGGTGGGACTCCACGAACGTCGACGATTAGGGATTGGCTGCTAAACAGACTCGGCCATGCAGGCTACACTTGCACACCAGCGTGTTTGCTTGGCTGGAATCGTGTCGGCACTCATATGCGGTCGCATTCCCTTCCCCCCTAAAACTCCCTCCTAAAGTGTCGTTGATGAAGAAAGTCGTTTGGGGTCTCGTGCTCCTGCTAGTCGTTTTGCACCAAGACATATGGAATTGGGATAATGATCGATTGGTGTTCGGGATCATTCCAGTCACCTTGGCCTATCACAGCTGCATTTCGATTGCGGCGTCGATTGTCTGGTTGATCGCTGCGACGACCGCATGGCCGGAGCACTTGGAAGATGAATCGGAACCATCGGAGGCAGTGCGATGACACCTGGCATGATCAAAGTCGCCATCATTGGCGTGTACCTGGGGCTGTTGCTTTGCCTTGGCATATTCTCATCACGCATGTTCCGAGGCACGTCGAAGGACTACCTCCTTGCGAGCCATTCGATCGGTCCGTTTTTGTTGCTGATGTCGTTGTTCGGCACCACGATGACGGGATTTGCGTTGGTAGGATCAACGGGTGAAGCTTTTGCCGAAGGCGTCGGCGTTTACGGTCTGTTGGCGTCGTCCTCGGGCATCATCCACTCGCTCTGTTTCTTCGTGCTCGGCGTCAAGCTTTGGTCTTGGGGAAAACGGTATGGGTACACGACCCAGGCTGGTTTTTTCCGCGACCGATTGGATAGCGACAAGTTCGGTTTGGTGCTCTTTCCGATACTGGTGGGCTTGGTCGTACCGTATTTGTTGGTGGGAGTCATCTCGGCCGGCAAGGCAATCGAGGGTGCGACGCGAGGCGATTTCCCGACCTGGACCGAGAGCGGCGCGATTCCGCCGTGGCTCACTGAACTGGTCATTTGCGTCGTGGTATTGGTGTACGTGTTTTTCGGTGGCATGCGGGGAACGGCCTGGGCTAATACATTCCAGACCATCGTTTTCATGGTGCTAGGTGTGGTCGCTTTCTACTTGATCGCAACCAGCTTGGCCGAAAAATCGGTGCTCGAAGGACGAGCGCACGCCATGGTGGATGGCCAGCGGGTCGTTCGCACCGAACCGCCGACCGGGCTGTTGGACTCGATGCAGATCGTGTCCCAGGAAATCCCGAAAGCACGCCGGGTCCGCGCCGAAGTGACCGCAGCCGACCAAATCGAAAGCGTCGAGGCTCCGCCCCAATTCCGCACCCGCGAGGCGATGGATCCGTGGATGTTCTTCACCTACATGCTGATCCCCTTCTCGGTCGGCATGTTTCCGCACCTGTTCCAGCATTGGTTGACGGCGAAGAGCGGATCGGCGTTCAAGTTGTCTGTCGTGGCGCACCCGGTATTCATTTTGATCGTTTGGATCCCCTGCGTCCTGATCGGCGTGTGGGCGACATCGGGCTTGATCGACATCCCGCCGCCGATCGCAAGCGATCCGAATAAAGTGTTGGGATTCATGGTCAAATCGTTATCCGGCGACGTGCTGGGCGGATTTTTGCTGGCCGGCATTTTGGCCGCGATCATGTCCAGCCTCGACAGCCAGTTTCTTTGCATCGGCACCATGTTTACGACCGACATCGTCGTCCACTACGGCGGTAAGGATCGATTCACCGACAAACAGATCATCACCATCTCGCGCTTGTTCATCATCGCGGTCGTTGCCGTCACCTATGCACTCAGTTTGACGGACATCGCTCAAACGCGAGTTTTCCAACTGGGCATTTGGTGTTTCAGTGGGTTCTCCAGCCTGTTTCCGCTGGCGATCTTGGCCGTTTATTGGCGGGGGCTCTCCAAGTGGGGCGCCTATGCGGGCGTGTTGACGGCGGCGGGAGTTTGGTACGCCCTGTTTTCCGCATCCCAATTCGGTGCGATCGAAAATTGGTCCGTTAACTTTACGATCGGAGAACGAACGGTCCACACGATGCCGGTGGCGACCATCTTTTTAGCATCGCTGGTCGCGACGGTGGTCGTTTCTTGGCTCACGCCCAAGCCGAGTGATGCAACGTTGGCCAAGTTCTTCCCCGTCAAAACGTGATTGTCGCCCGACCGCTCCGCCGGTCGGATGGAAGTGTCGCCCGACCGCTCCGCCGGTCGGATTGAGTGTCGCCCGACCGCTCCGCCGGTCGGTTGGAAGTGTCGCCCGACCGCTCCGCCGGTCGGATTGAGTGTCGCCCGACCGCTCCGCCGGTCGGATTGATTGTCGCCCGACCGCTCCGCCGGTCGGACGGAAGTGTCGCCCGACCGCTCCGCCGGTCGGACGGGAGTGTCGCCCGACCGCTCCGCCGGTCGGATCGAAGTGTAGAACTGGCAGAGCGTCACGGCGACAATCGGACAGTTGATAGCCGTTGAACCCTTAGTCGAGAATCATTGAGTCACTGATGGAATCCTGGGAACCTTGGCTTGCCATTGCGGTTGCAGTGACGTTGTTGTTGACGTTGACATTTCGCATCGCGGCGACCGATTTATTCGCGCTGGGATGCTTGGCGATTTTGGTCGTCGCCCAGGTGGTCACCGGCACCACGTTGTTGCCCACTGCCGAGCAAGCGTTCGCGGGTTTTGGTAGTCAAGGATTGATCACGGTCGCGTTTTTGTTTGCGGTGGTGACGGGACTCGAGTTTACCGGAGGAACCGAATTGGCGACCGGTTGGTTTTTAAACAAGGCCAAGACACTCACCGGAGCCCAGTCGCGGTTGCTGGTTCCCGTGGCCGTGATGAGTGGTTTTCTAAACAACACCCCGGTGGTGGTGGCACTGATGCCGGTGGTCAATGATTTGGCCAAGCGGATCAACACCAGTGCCAGTCGTTTGCTGTTGCCGCTCAGCTATGCCGCAATTTTGGGTGGCATGTGCACGGTGATGGGGACGAGCACAAATTTATTGATCGCCGACTTGAATGCCAAGGAGATTGCGGCCGGCGCCCAGCATAGTCCGCTCAACTTTTTTGATCCCGCGTGGGTGGGGGTTCCGGCGACGGTGTTGGGCTTGATTTACATGATCGTCGCTTCACGTTGGTTGCTGCCCGATCGACGCGGTGCGGTCAGCGTTTCGGACGACCCACGGCAATACACCGTCGAGGTCCTCGTTGAATCCGACGGCCCGTTGCCCGGACGAACGATCGAGGACGCGGGGCTACGTCATCTACCGGGTTTGTACATCGCCGAGATTCAACGCGAGGACGGGACAATTGCGGCGGCAAAACCGCAGGAAGTTTTGCGAGGCAAAGACATCTTGATTTTGGTCGGCGCACTCGACAGCGTGGTCGACCTCCGAAAGATTCGTGGACTCGCGACCTCCGACGATCAAGCACGCAAGTTGCAAGTCCCGGCTTGGCAACGAACTTTGGTCGAAGCCGTCGTCAGCCACCGATGCTCGTTGCGGGGAAAAACGATCCGCGAAGGACAGTTCCGTTCCCATTACAACGCCGCCGTCGTCGCGGTCGCGCGTGGTGATAAACGATTGTCTGGTAAATTGGGCGACGTGCGATTGGAAACGGGCGACGTGCTCTTGCTCGAAGCTTCGCCTTCCTTCTTGCACCGCCAGGGTGAGTCGCGTGACTTTTTTCTGGTCAGCAAGGTTCGCCAGGGCGAGGTTCGGCGGCCCGAACGAGCTTGGTACGCGATCGCGATCGTATTGTTGATGGTGCTGTTTGCCGCCACCTCCCAAAAGATTCTTTGCGCTTCGTTGGTCGCCGCCATTGCAATGATCGTTTTTCGTTGCTGCACCACCGCCGAGGCCAGACGCAGCATCGATTGGTCGATCTTGATCGTGATCGGTGCCGCAATCGGAATCGGTACGGCGATGGAGAAGAGCGGCGCCGCGACCGGGATCGCAAACCTGCTTCTCGGGATCGCTAATGATCAACCGTTCGCGACATTGGTGGCGATCTATCTGGCGACGATGATCTGTACCGAGCTGATCACCAACAACGCCGCCGCCATGTTGATGTTTCCGATCGCGATGGGCGCGGCGAAAGCGTTGGGCATCGATCCGGCACCGATGATCTTGGCCGTCATGATCGCTGCGTCGGCAAGTTTCGTCACACCATTCGGCTACCAAACCAACATGATGGTTTATGGCGTCGGCGGCTATCGCGTCAGCGATTATGTCAAGTTTGGGTTGCCGATGAGCTTGATCGTCTTCATTGTTTCGATGATCGTCATCCCCTGGGTGTGGCCGATGCAGTGACGAGCGATCAATGAAAGCCCGCTTTTAAAGTTCTCTTTCACCCCGCCGCCCAGCAATTTGCGGGGAGAGAGTGAGAGCGATCAATAAGAGCCCGCTTTTAAGTCCTCTCTCACCCCGCCGCGCAGCGATTTGCGGGGAAGAGAGTGAGAGCGATCAATAAGAGCCCGCTTTTAGTCCTCTCTCAACCCGCCGCGCAGCGATTTGCGGGGGAGAGAGTTAGAGAGAGGGGAAAAAGAAAACTCACTCATTGATCGATCGTTGCTAAGCCGTAAAAACGCTCGACCATTGCCTCAGTCGCGTCCGGCACAACGGGCTGGTTCGGTCATCGCTGCAAACGTCGCCTCGCACTCCGATGCAATCGGGATGGATCGCCACCTTGGCCAATCTCTCGACATCATCGAGACGGATCGAGCCGGCCAGCGTCCACCAAATTTCCAACTCCCCGGCAAGCTCGGCGAGAGAATGCAACCGATCCATCGGAAGATGATCCAGGGTGGATCGACCATCTTTGGTAAAGGTGTCGATCAAACAGCATCGCAAGCCTTCTCGCTTGGCGGTTTCAAATACGGTTTCCGGCGATAACGAATTCGCCAATTTGAAGTCCGCATAGGCGACGGCAACCAACTCGGTCGAACGGGGAATGCGATCTCGAACATCGCTCCACAACCGAGCCAGCACGGGGATGCTGTCACACCCGCTCGGCCCGACTTTGGCAAAATCAAACTGCGGAGGCAGATCGGCCGCGACCACCCTGGCTTCGGCGGATTCGCCCAACGCGGCGGACAGTTTTGGCGTCCGATTGCCAGTCGGACCCTTTGCCGCTGCGTCATCCCACCGGCAACGTTCTTCCACGATCTGGACCGATTCGATCCACAATTCGCGGCTCGCCGGGGCAAGCGGTCCACGACGCGGTTCCTTCAAATCGATGATGTCGATCGGATAGCCGACCGCGATCTGGACCTCTTCGATTGATCTCAGACTGATCAGAAGAGAGGGTCGATCCGGCGTCGTGATGGGGGCAACACTCCGCGGATCGTCAAAAACATCCCGAATTACCATGTTTGATGACTGTCGTGACTCATTTGGATGTCCGAGCGGATAGGCGAGTGCCACGGCGGCAGTTAAAGTCGGGGGGCACTTCGCCGCACTGCGGGCGACGAAACTTTTTCCTTGCGATCGATCCTTCTGATTTTAAGCGTAACGTTGAACTACGAGTCCATAAATACGGCCGACCAACTCCAGCGATTCTGTGACGAGATCGCTGCCTGCGATCGGATCGGTTTCGACACCGAGTTTGTCTCCGAAGATACTTATCGTCCCTTGCTAAGCCTGATTCAAGTCGTGGCGGGGGACCGGTTGGCCATCATTGATCCGCTATCCGTCGACGACACCACCGTGTTCTGGGAATTGTTGACCCAGCCCGGTCGGACGGTCATCGCCCACGCCGCGCGGGAAGAAGCACGGTTTTGCATCCGCTACACCGGCAAGCCGATCGCAGGTCTATTTGACACCCAATTGGCCGCCGGATTCGTCGGCATGGAGTTTCCCTCGTCGCTCGGCACCTTGGTCCAACGTATGGTGGGGAAGACATTGCCCAAAGGCGAAACACGAACGAATTGGATGCGACGACCGCTGACCGCTGACCAAATCACCTACGCGCTTCACGACGTCACCGACTTGTTTGCGATGCACGACCAATTGTCCGATGCGGCCCGCAAACTCAATCGTGAGCACTGGCTCGAAGAAGAGACGGCTATTTTTCAACAGAAGGTGATGGACGCGGAAACACGCGAGAATTGGCGACGGGTCAGCGGTGCCTCGGGTCTCAATCCGAGGCAACTCGAAACGGTTCGCCAAATCTGGCTTTGGCGTGAGTCGCGTGCGAAAGAATTGGACCGTCTACCCAAGCGAATCTTGCGTGACGATTTGTTGGTCGAATTGGCACGAAAGGGTTCGGCGGATGTCCAGAGAATTCGCGGAATCCGAGGCATGGAACGTCGCGGCTTCAATGATCAATACGACGCGATCGCGGTCGCCATCCAAACCGCAATCGACACGCCCGAGGGCGATCTACCGCGTCGTCCGCGAGGCACACGCCGAGCGGTCTCGCCGATGTTGAGCCAGTTTCTGTCGACGTCGATCGCGTGCATCAGTCGCCAACACCGACTGGCGCCTTCGATCGTCGGCAACGCCGACGACGTCCGCGAACTGCTGGGGTACGAACTCGATCGCCGTGACAATGATGCCGAACCGTCGCTGCTTAAAGGTTGGCGTGGCGAGATCGTCGGCAAAACCTTTCGACGAATCTTAGCGGGCGAGCTGGCGATCCGAGTCGCCGATGTCAACGAAGCCCAACCGCTCGAGTTCATCGAAGCAAGCATTTAGAACGTGTTTCAGAAAGAGGCTGGGTGCAGCCGGTGGTTGATCAAGTTCCCTCCCCTGGAAAACCTGCGTCGGCAACCCCGCCCACGCGTTATTTAGAGGCTCCGCCACAATCTGTGGCACGACACACGCCACGAGCTATCAGTCGACTGACCAAATTGCCCAACGCGTGAACGAAGGAAACGGCGTCATGCCAACACTCGCGAAGTGAGCCTGATCTCTGTACGCCCTATGATTCCCGGCCAGCTCAAATAGCCCAGGGATCCTAGCCCTCCAGGAAGCGGGGTGAATAGGCATCACCCCCGACTCGAGTCGGGTATAATGCCCCAGGCGGAGGTTTAACCCCGACTCACTCACACCGTAAACCTATTACCCCCGACTCAACTGCGTCGTAAACCTATTACCCCCGACTCAAGTCGGGTTTAATGGCCCCAACCGGGGTTTCGCCCCGACTAAACCGCCCATAATTAATCGTTCCCCGACTGACATTCGCACCGATGATCGATGTTGAGACCCTACCGCGAATTGTCGCCGAAATTGTGATGCTCTCATCGACCGAGGGTGGCCGCACTCGGGGCATCACGATCGAACCCGATTCGCCGATACATGCCGGCATCTAGCGATCGACGACCGAGCAAACCGCAAAGCGAGAATCGACGCGAACAATCGGTCTCTCGAGCACTACATGGGCGTCCTTTTCGAGCCTGCATTGTCGATCACCAATTCCGCAACTGGGTCCGGCCAATATCCGCTTCGACTCATGTACTATCCCCGCGTCGACTACTCCACTCTTCAAACCGGTGTCACCTTCACGGTTCGCGAGGGCGGACGCATTGTCGGTCACGGAGTTGTGGTAACATCAACTCTACCCGCCGAACAAGAACAGAGCGGGGAACAATGACATGCACGGGAGCACGGCTTGCGGCGTTTTTCGCAATGGATAGTTAACTCTCCGTGCCCCGTGATGTCCGACGTTGCACTGGCCTTCGGCGTTTTATTTTTAAAGGTCTGCTGATTGACTGAGTAGTGATGACCGTCACGCTTCAATCTTTGTTCCAACAGCACTTCGACAGCTTTGCATCGAGGCATCGCTTGTCTCGTGACATGCACCGTGCCGCTTGGGCGGTTCGCCATTGCCGAACACGCGAATTGGGCGGGCACGTCAACAGTTGCCCTGATGGGCACTTCCACCAAATCGCCTACAACTCTTGTCGCCACCGTAGTTGTCCGCGGTGCGGTTGGCTGCCCAAGGAACAGTGGCTCGATGGCTGGCGGCAGCGATTGCTGCCCTGTCCCCATCATCACATCATCTTCACCCTCCCCCATCAACTCAATGGTCTCTGGCGGTTCAACAAGGCTGTCTTCGCCGACACGTTGTTTGCGTCTGCTTCGCAGACGCTCAGCGAACTACTCGACGCACCGGAGTTTCTCGGTGGACGCGTCGGCATTCTGGCGGCCCTGCACACTTGGAATCAGATGCTGCAAACGCACATCCACTTGCACACGATCGTCACGGCGGGAGGACTCGGTGACGACGGGAGCTGGCGGAAGCCATCGAGGAAGTGCTTGCTGCCGCGAAAGGTGTTGATGATCAAGTTCCGCGGCAAGTTTAAGGCCATGCTGCGAGAGAAACTCCGGCGAGGTCTGCTGAAACTGCCTCCCGACTTCACACGCGAAGACTTCGAGCGAATGCTTGGGCAACTAACGGCGCTGCCGTGGAACGTCAAGGTTTACGACGCCTATCGTGATGGGGTGAGTGTGGCGACCTATCTGGCTCGCTACATCAAAGGCGGACCGATCGGGAACTCTCGCTTGCTGTCGCTCGAAGACGGGCGAATTACTTTTCGCCATCGACTCTCGGCCAAGCAAGGAGGTGACGGCAAACAGCAAACGGAGACCAGTCTCGCGGTCGATGCCTTCATCGGCCGCTGGCTGCAGCATGTCCCGCCGCGTCGTTTTCAAACGGTGCGTGGCTACGGCCTGTACAGTGGCAACCAGCACTCACGATGGAAACTTGCCGCGGCGGTGCTGGGCGTGAACGAGATCGCGCTGATTGACCCGGCAAAGAGCTGGCAGGAATGGTGCGAAGCGGCGGGGATGACCCAGGCGTGTTGCTGCCCCGAGTGTGGCAAGAGACTCATCAGTCACCACGAATTCGCGGCCGGTCGCGGACCGCCGGTGGCAGCGTTGCCCTATCAACCAATCGACAAAACAAGCGACGTTGCAGGAGGCATGATCGCATGAAGAAGCAATGAACAACCGATGTCACCGACATTACCGAAGGTGCATCCTCCCTTCGCTGACGAGCGTTCGCAGTCGGCAGGCACGCCGACAAAACTCTCTGCACAGCGACCCGGCGGTCTGGTAAAATCCTAAGCCGGCGAGATCGCTCGGCAAGCCAATGTCACTCGCGATGGTCCGGCCAGAGCAACCAAACGTTGCACCGGATTTCGCCATCCAATCTCCACACAAATCAAAGTCTATCGGGCGAAACCGGTGAACTTAAACGTTTTATCGCATCTGAACTTTGACGCTGTACGCGAATGGAACCGTTTCATCAACTGCGAATCCCTGCGACCGATGTTGCCGATGTCCATTCGGAACTTGAGGCGATTGGCCTAACTCTTACGCAACAATCGGATTCGTGGCTCGGCTCGAAACTACCGCATCTTCGCGACGTGATCTGTGAATGCAATGGGCGACGAACCGTGCTCGCGATTGGCCCTGACCCGAATGACAAATCACACACCGTGATCGTTTACGTCAACCGCGGTGACGACTCGTTGGCACGTGACGTTCGCGCCCATTTCGAGACACTTGGCGCATCATGGGGATACCTCGATGACTAACTGTGACTGAGATACGGACTTGCGTGTTGATCCGGCGACCTGCGGAACGCTAAACTGGTGATTCGCCCGTATTGGGCGGGCGACTTGTTCGACACACGCCCGAACTTGCGATAACCATGTCGTGCACCGGAGCACGGCTTGCAAGGTTTCACCAATGGAAAGTCGTCTCTCCGTGCCCGGTGACGGCACCCGTTCGTCGTTATGAAAGGTCACCCCTCAAATGTGCTCCGATGTCGGACAGCAATTCTTCCGGCCGTCGATAAGAGAAATTCTCCTCGTTATCGGCTTTATTGCTGTCGCTATCGGATCACTCGCTTCGCATCAACGAATGGCCTCGCCGACAATTGGCGTGATTTCGATCGCTTTCGTCGCGATGGTCATTCGTGCCGCGGTTGCAGGCCAACGGGATCGCATATTCGCCATCGGATTCGTCATTTCGGTTTGCCTCTACCTCGCCTCAACTGTCTATATTGGCGACCACGAGTACTTGCAATCCCAGGGCGAATTGCCAACATCCAACTTCCTGCAATCGCTGATTCAACCACCGTACGGAATTCGCGGCGACATCATTCTCAACCGAGCAGATGCGGCAAGATCGTTGATGCCTCTCGGCCATTTACTTATCGCAACTGCTTGCGGCTATTGCGGGGGAAAGTACGCTGTTTGGGTCTATGTCCGAACCAGACGGCAACCGCCGAATACGACGAACCATCGGTTGCAACGGAGCGGCGGCGGGGGCGAACTGGACAATGGTTGAATCGATAGCCGCCGCCCGCTGAACCGTAGCGTTCTGCCATCGAAGACACTTTGATATCCAACGCAATTGATCGTCACCCTTGATTCACGACGCATACAACGGACTGCTCTACATCGGTGACGCGATCTCGGCTCGCGACCTTAAGCAAATCTACGATCGCGAATTTGCGGCTGTCTTGGACTTGGCCGCCAACGAACCGCCTGCGGTACTTGGACGCGACATCATTTACTGCCGATTTCCGCTGTCAGACGATGACTCGAACGACGACGACATCGTTTCCGCCGCCATAGAATGCCTGTGCTCACTAATGGATCGCAATTACCGAACACTGGTTGCTTGCAGCGCAGGAATGAGCCGGTCGCCAATGATAGCGGCTGCTGCAATATCGGTTTTGTCGGGCGATTCACTGACCGATTCCCTCGCACGGATTACGGCCAACGCACCGCACGATGTGTCACCGACTTTGTCTTCCTCATCCGTCCAGCGTGTCCATGCTAAACTGATCCGATAGTCGTTCTCGTTCAAGGCAGGCAGAACAAAGCGTTGGACGCGGAGCCGCCGATCGCGTCGTTTGTGAAGTTAATGTTGATTGGCGGCGGCCCGGTCAACGCCACCGTTCTGCCATGATTGATTCATCGAGCCTTACTTGACCGCATCATGGACACGCCGGATGGATACACCTACTCGGTCGATCGCGAAGAATGCATCATCGACCATTCTCGAACCGGCATGGGATGCCTCAATCTGTTTCTCGGCGTTTGGCTTACGGGGTGGACGTTTGGTTGCGTTTTTCTCGTTCACGCGTACTTCGCTGGCGGCAAGATGGAGGGCGGCGACCCAATTCCACTGTGGTTTGTGATGGTCTTTGTGGGCCCTTGGTTTTTCGTCGCGTTCATGTTGCTGTATTCCAATTTTGCTCGCAAACGCTTTCGGTTGACATCTGATACACTACATATCGAAACTCAGTTGCTGTTCCTGCACTGGAGCGTTTCGATTCCGCGGAAACTATTTCCGAGATCAAGCAAATCAAGGATGGCGGTGAAGGCGACGACAGCTTTCCAAGCTGGGGACTCAGGATTCGGTCTTCGGTCATAGTAAACACGCTTGTGCATCGTCTGGTCCTGTTCAATAATTTTGGACGTAATAATCGAATGCGGACGATACTTGCTCGACTTCCGTACGATCACAGCGAGTGGCTGGCAAAGATCCTTTCAGAATGGTCTGGTGTCGCCGCAAATATGTGCCTCAAACCAGAGGCAAAACCAACGGATGCACGTGAGTCGCCTAGTTGAGCTTTTTTGAAGTGGTCAGTCTTTCGCGGCGACCACGTGATCCGTAACGTTCCCCGACTGAAATGCGATGACGGACACACTCACATTTGATGAAACGGGACCGTTGGTTTACGACGCCGAGCTCGACGAGCATCGCAGTCGGCCAACTTCCGTGCCGATGCTAAACCGCACGGATGCCGAGATCGTGATTGTCGGCTACCTCGATGACCCATCCCCGACCGATTTTGCTGATGCGATCCGCACTCTTCTCCGATGCGATCGCTCCACGCTGCTTCCGCATCTGACGACCTTTTCCGCTACTACACTGACATGAAATCCATGGTCGACGACGACCAGATTCCTGCTATCACACGGCCTGAAGATGCTTGGGACCATGTACGGCTTGGGCGCGAGGTCTACGTTGAACGTCGAGCGTACGGTGACAAACGTATCTACGCGTCAATTGAATCCGGTTGTGACTGGGAGCTAGAGCACGGACTCCAAATCGTTTTGCGCGATGGACTTTCGGTTTCCAAACTCGGTCCATATGATGGCCATCTAACCAATGCGGATGCTTACGGCGATCCTGCACTTGAATCCGTTGTCTTCCGTGGGTTCCGGTGACCAATCTGCGGGGAACCATGGGTTGCAACGGAGGCCGCGAGTTGACGTTTTTGAAGTGGAGAGTCGTTCGCGCGGCCCCGCTGAACCCTACCGTTCGTCAGACTAAAATCATTTATCGTCCTTACCCGAGACCACAGTAACAGAGCCGTTCATGCACATAATTTCCGTGATCAATTATAAGGGTGGCGTCGGAAAGACGACTGTTACTGCAAATCTTGCGGCCGAGTTAGCCATGCGTGGACACAAGGTTCTCTTGCTAGACATGGACCCACAGTGCAGCTTGACATTTTCTTTCTACCGACCAGAAGAATGGGATAGTAAGCTCAAGGACGGTCGAACGATCAAGGCTTGGTTCGACTCTCTGAACGAAGGTGCAACTCCTATTCCACTTAGTGACCTCATTACATCGCCCGATAGAATCGCTGCCAAACTTAGCGGGGACGGTCGTGTCGATCTGATCGCGTCGCATCTTGGATTGATAAACGTCGATCTTGAACCGCTACCCAAGTGGGTGGGGCAACTCTTGTTCAATCCAAAAAGAATTATCTCCGGGTTCATAAACGCCTTGCGGATGGACTATCGCAGATCGCAAGTGATGGGTACGACGTCGTGTTGATCGATTGCCCGCCGAACTTTAACATTACGACAAAAAATGCAATCGTTGCTAGCGACAGCATTCTAATCCCAGCCAAGCCGGATTACCTGTCGACACTTGGAATCGACTACTTGGTTCGTAGCTTGAAGAGCTTGGTCGATGAATTTAACGAATACTTGCAGATCGATGATGGCTCGCTGCAAAGTGAAATCTGCCCAAAGATCATCGGCGTCGTCTTCACTATGATTCAAATCAACTCGGGGCAGCCGATAAACGCACAGAAGCCATTCATGAAGCAGACGGCTCAGCTTGGTATCCCGACCTTCGACAGTTATTTCCGCGAGAACAAATCCATTTTTGGCGAATCGCCTCAATATGGGGTTCCGGTTGTTCTTAATCGATACAATAATCCGAGCCACAAGGGGGTCGTCGAGGAGATTGAGGCATTCGTCGGTGAATTTGAACAAAAGGTTGGACTTTAATTATGGAAAATGAAGTTGAATTTACGGTTGCTTTGCTGCGAACCGTCGCCAAGGATCTTCAGGCTCTTAGCGAAGATGAACGCCAGCAACTGAACGAAGGCACGGCAAGGCTTCGTTTGGTATTCGAAGCAAAATCCAGTAGCAAAAAGAGCGAAAAAAGTTCCGCAACAGAAATCGATACTGAAGCGATTCAGGCACGCCTTGAAAAATGCAGGTCACGCGAGGAGGCCGCAGCCCTACTTAGCAACGGTGGATTTACGAAAGCGAATCTCCAGAAGCTTACCAGGGCAATGGATTTACCGTTCCAGAAAGACGACAATACGCAGAGATTGTTGGATCGAATCGTCGAATCTGCAGTGGGCTTCCGCCTCCGATCGCAAGCCATCCAGGGAAGTGACAATGCTGACGAACCATAAAATGCACGGGAGTACGGGTGGTTTGTTATCTAGTCTGCTTGCACGTCTTTCGCCCGTACCCCGTGATTTTTATCGTTCCCCGACTGAAACAATCCCAAGACGATCATCAACCCGTTGTTTGCTCTCATCCTCCTAATATTCCTGGCTGCTTGTGGACTTGTCATCTGGGCCACATGGCAACTTTCGCTGGTCGTGTCCCAACGTGGTCACGTGCGCTGTACCTTCTTTCGTTGATCGGCAATGCGATCGCCGCATACATTACGACGTTCCGCTACACTTACTTGGCTAACGCGAATACTCGTTTTCACGGTTGGCCTGTTCCCACCGTGATCTTTCAACGCGATGGCCCCGACGAACCTTGGCTCGACTTCGTTGGCCCAACTGTGGTCTTGGCTTACCCGATGAACCTCGTGCTGTTTTCGATCATTCCAGCGATACTTGTTCTTGTTTCTTTCTATTTTCACAATCGTGCCCACATCAAGTCTGCAAAACCGACGCTGGTCACAACAAACGGAACGCGACCTTCCGACCGAATTGCTGCTGATTCCGAGAACCCATACGAACCGCCATTTAACGCGGGATAGAAGTGCGGCGAACCATGCGATGCAACGGAGTCGGGCTTGCAAGGCTTCACGAATGGAAACTCAATTGTCCCGACCCGCTGATCGCCGCCGTTATACGAATGAGCAATGAGTAGAGACTCGAAACCAAAGCGATCTCGACGAATGCAATTTGGTATCCGCTCGCTTCTCCTGCTGTGTGCTGCCGTTGCTCTGATCCTAATTGGTGTCGTTATTCCGTATCAGCGAAAGCGTGCCCAAGAACGTGCGGTTGATAGAATTGGCTGTCAAGCCTCGTGGACCGACAGCGAGGTCACAAAGATCGAGTTCACTGTTCCGGTTGTTCCCGGTCCAGGTGACAAGATAGATCAGCTCTTGTCAGAGACAAAGCAACTCCCAGGTCTTCTTGCAGTATCTCTTGAGTACGCGTTTGTTACCGACAAAGGTCTAGAGGCACTCGCGAACAATTCGCAAATTCAAAATCTCACTCTCGGGGGGCATTTCTATTTCTCGCCCTCACTCGATTTGCAGGACTACTATCCCAACGGAGACTACTTCAATCGAGGCAGCCTCAAGTCTCCAACGGTGATTCAGGCGATCAAGAATGACGCATGGAATCATGTTACGCTCCTGTGCAATTGCGAAATCACGGATGACGGGATGTATCACATCGTTGCGATGAAAAGTCTAAAGAAACTCTCCCTTCACAACACGGCCGTCTCGAACGCTGGGCTCGAGATATTGTCTTCGCACCCCGGTTTGGAGGAACTGGATTTGCGGCTAACTCTTGTGGACGACTTGGGGATGCGTTTTCTTCCGCAATTCGCATCGCTCAAGAGGCTTGATCTGGGAAACAACCGACGTATCACAAGCACCGCAACAACCCAGCTTAAGAAGATGGACAAATTGAAATATCTCCGCGTGCCATACCAGCTTGATGACGCTGGGTTAAAGGAATTGGAATCTCTTGCTGGCTTGAAGGAAATCGACATCGTTGACTGCAGAAATCTGACCGAGCGAGCAATTACCGAATTCTCAAACGCGATCCCCCAGTGCAAAATAGTCCGGTAGACGAAATCTCGTATAACAATGCCGTGCACACGGAGGACGGCATCGCGCGTTTACAATTGGAAAGTCAACTCGCCGTCCCCGGTGACGGCTGTCGTTCGTCGTCAGGAATTATCAGATGGTTGATCTAGCCTTTAGACGTCGACTCATCTGCAGTGTCGTTTGCGTCATTCTTTGCGTATCGGCGCTGGTTGCGTTGCTAGTCGGCCCAGTGAATCCCGTCGCCACAATATCGGCAGAAACTCACCAGTCAACAACGGAACTCGGCGAGCGAGTAGGGGAGGGCATAATCGTGGGCATCATCATCGTGGGCATTGCAATGGCGGCTTTATCACTCTGGGAGGCATCAATAGGTTGTTTGCGGCAACTTCAAGCAACACGGTATGTTGCGAGGTGTTTTTGATTGCTTCTGACGAACCGCTGCTTTACATGTCATGCTCAGCGTGAAGCGATTGATTTTTCAGATGCGGACCTCGAAGCCGGCTTGGAGGCGGCGAGGGCGACGAACCATCGGATGCACGGGAGACCTCGGCGTTCTCCTTCCTGAACTTAAACTGAACTGCTCGGTCCCCGTGATCCGGGTCGTTCGTCGACCCAAGATGATTGCATTTCAACGCACGACACGCGATGCAGCAGGATGCATCTTGCCTGTTCTGGTAATGTTCACAACGATCCTGACCTACATTTCCCTTGCTGCATATGGCTTCGTACCGATTGTAGGAACTATCTATTCCGCCGCCTCCTGGCTCGCTCCAGTCTTGAGCGTTTTACTTTGGCTCTTCCTGGTTCGGT
Organism: Pirellulaceae bacterium; assembly: GCA_963781095.1. Lineage (GTDB taxonomy): Bacteria > Planctomycetota > Planctomycetia > Pirellulales > Pirellulaceae > Rubripirellula. The sequence continues at coordinate 136,071 of CAWAEA010000015.1, read as the reverse complement.
ATGTGTACCGTTTGATATTCCCTGTAGCTTTCCGTACGGAGGTGTTTTCTGACCGCGTTGTTTTCTCCGACTCTTCAAAACCGAATGAACAAATCATTCTTAAACGTCGTGACATCGCACGCTTTTACATCAAACCCCGTCGATGGTGGCACACGGAGGATGCAACGTATCCGATTGTGTACGAAACCACATGGAATGACGCGGGAACCATCAGTCTCAATTTCGTGTATGATGGAATCGCTCAAGACTTTTTCCGCGCCATTTCTGAGGAATGGGGTCCGGAATACATTCCTGCTCCCGAGGCTCCTGGTCTACTCTCGCGCGAAATACGATTTTGGCCTCGCAGAAAAGCCGACGAACCACGGGATGGACCGGAGTCGCCGAACTGCCGTATCTCTGATGGATGATCTTTCGCGGCGACCGCGGTCATCCCAATCGTTCGCCGACCATGGTTTCATCTTTACCGAAGCGACAACGCAATGAAAGCGTTGACCACAACATATGACGATCGCCCGCTACCTGATCCAGCACTGGCCGATTTAGTGCCTCAGTCCGTTGCTGAGGAACTCTGCGTAGTTCCGCTTCAACTACTTGGCGGCGTACTCGTCTTCGCCGGGCCGCAACGTCTCGGCAAAACTGATGTCGAACGTCTTGCGTTCATTCTGAATCGCAAAGTTCACTGCACTGTGCGGTCTGAACAATGGTACGAACGCGCTTGGGCGTTGCTGTATTCCGCCGAAACTGAACCATCATCATCTGACAGTCATTCCGTTTGCTGGTACTGGGGCGGATGGCACTATTGGGACGGCGAAACACTCGTCGTGAAAGCGAGTGGATGGGAAGGCATGGAACATTGGACTGGTGCCGCCGAATACCCGCCTGATCACGATGACCATGATCTATGGCGCTGGATCGTCAATTACAAACCGTATCATCGTCTGATTGAACAATCGGAAATGCCACAAATTCGGCGTGTTTGGCGCCGTTGGCTTTCCCGTGTCGCAACGTGATCGTTTATCCTTGAGGGCAATCGTACACTGACACGAAACGCGGCGAACCATCCGATGCAACCGAGTCGCGGTAGCCGGGCGTTTTTAAATGGAAGATCAACCGCCGCGACCGGCTGATCGGTGCCGTTCGGCTGGAGAGTTCGCTAAGTGAAACTTGAAACGTGGCGAGATCGGCTCAACACGGCAGCACTTGTTCTACCTGGGCAGTGGTTTGGGTTAATGGCATTTTACTGGTTGAGGTTTTTCCCGCCGCTAAGGCCGTTCCATTTCGAAGTGCCATTTCCTTATAATTTTACATTTCTAATCGGTTGTGCAGTATCGTGCCTCCCGTTCGTTTTACCCGGATCGTATTTCATTCCCCGCAGTTTTGAATACGGAGGATTCTATCGCAGACTCGGGCTACGATGGTTTCGCTACTTCGCGCCGGATGGTGATTTAATCAATCGATTTTTGCGACGAATTCAGCCGTCTTACCGCGTCATCCACGATCGCATTTCATTGCAGAAGCATCTTGATGGAACGTACTCAAATGAACGCTGGCATCTTGCATTCTTCATAGCCGGAATTTTGACGGTTTCTCATGCATTTTATTCTAAAGAGTTTTTTGTAGGTCTGTTGATCCTTGGAACGAACCTAATCTTCAACCTCTTTCCCGTATTTCATCAACGATACAAACGCGTTCGTTCACGTCGATATGCAAGAAAGGACCCGCAACAAATGGCAGACCAGCTCTAATCAAAATGGACGAACCAAGCGATGCAACGGAGCGGAAATGGCGTTCCGATTTTTTACTGAGATCAAGATCACTCTCGCCATTTCCGCCCGCTGATCGCCGTCGTTCGTCGTACAGATCAAACGTACGCTGATATCGTGAGATCCTAATCCCTGCCGAACTCCAGAAGCATCTACTCGAGCACGTTGCCAAACGGCGACTGCGGCCATATCTGATACTGAACGGCATTTTGACCCTGATTGTCGTCGCCATGATTCTATTGCCGTTCGTGCTTCCAGTCATATTTCCACCAACGTTTCCACTTCGCCGAATGGAGATCCAATCACCTCCCAAACAACTCTGGTTTCGATCCAATGGTCTGGGTTGGCTGTCGTGATGCTCCCCGTGCTTTTTGCTGTTGCGAACGGCTTCCTATATTTGGCTTGCGAACTTGATTTTGCGTTGTTCGTGCTGATTATGATCGCAAGAATTTCCCAGCTGCGCTCGATTTTGCGCTGCTACGCCTATGCTGGCATAGGCTACACGATAGGAATTTATCTGATCAACAACGGTCACGACGGCGTCTTGTTGGCTCCGTTCTACGGACCTTTGATCGGTTGGACCATTGCGGTGGTTCAAAACCATATCGGGACAAGCGGCTGGTCGTACCTTACAAACCGAACGCGACATCCAAAATCAAGCCCCCAATGCTCGTAGCATTGCAGCGGCGAACCATGGGTTGCAACGGAGGCGTCGACTTGCCGTTGGGTGATGTTTACTCTTCCGCTCGGCCCCGCTGAACCCTGCCGTTCTGCTAAATTGAAGCATCCCACACACGCCTTTGGAGACCTAACGATGAACTGGACGAATCGACGAGTTACTCTTTTTCTGCTCTTCGGGATTCTGACTACTGGACTTACGTTGCACAGTGCAATGCAGGTCAGTGCAGCGGACAACGAGGATCCGCTACAGGAAGGCGACCAGAAAAATCTCGCATCACAACTTATCGGCACATGGAAACTCGAGGTGGCATCTACTCCCGGCTCTCCATCTGGTGCTGGAACTCGGCTTAAGTTCTTTACCGGAACGCATTGGTGCATCATGCAGCCAGACACGAACACGGGCGTGCTTGTTTTCGCCCATGGTGGACGCTATCAGGTGGATGGTAACAAGGTGAAGACAACTCGAGAATTCGCTGGTGAAAGCACCAAAACGATGATCGGGGGAAACAAGATCTTAATCATCGAAATCGAGAACGACACGATGAAGCAGATGGACTCCGATGGCGTATATAACGAAACGTGGAAACGCGTAAAGTAGATACACTTTGAAGGCCTTGCCAAACGCAATCTCGTGTCGATTAGCAGAACCATGGGTTGCAACGGAGGCCGCGAGCTGACGTTTTTGAAGTGGAGACTCGTTCGCGGCCCCGCTGAACACTTCCGTTATCCGACAGAAATCCATGCTCCTTTACTCTGGTGAATTATGAATGCTTTAGTCCTACGTTCGATCTCGTTCGCTGCTTCCGTTACCATGGCTGCAAGCGGATTACACGCGTCCGACGCCCTTCCGCCAGTCAGTGATCAACCGTCGTCTGCGGTGTTTCTTGCCGCCCGGTTGAAAGGTGCAGATACGCTAGAGGTAAGGGCGTCGGAGGCCACAAATGTCGAAACGGTGAATGCCATTCGAGACGCATTTGGTGCTGGATCGGACCTGTCGGTTTCAATCTCGGTGGTCCCTACAATTCGGCACGCGCTATTTCGGGGGCCAACGCAGTTGCCGCAGATCGCTTTCCGGCTCGTTCGTCGAAAACTGACGCTTCAAGCTAGTTCCGACATGGAATTTGGTATCGTTCGTAACGCGGCGATGCGACTCGCAAAAATCGAAGGCGTTGACGAGGTGCATGTCGCTGGCATCGGTTTGTTTATTCCTTCGACAACCACACCAGTTCGTGATCCGTTCGACGATTCCAACGGGCCAGCCACTGGATTTGCCGATCCTTTCGATTCGCATGCTAACGCTCGTTAGGTCGACCACATTCACCTTTATGCGGTGATCTCCATGCCGCTGTTTGGTGATCAACATATTCGGCGGATGCCACGCCGAGACGCGCAGGTCAGGGTCGGACGGCTTATGACGATACTGTCCGTGATCTCGATCTCCCGTTCACAATGCGCTCCTTCGCTTCGGCTTGTATGTAGTGTACGGAATAGTGAACGACCCATCGTCCACTATGAGTTATTTATCGGCTGACCGGGCCTGGGGTCGTCAGCTCAATCGGCGTTTTTGTTTCGCCCCAGCCACGACGATAGTCGCGTAGCTTGGTCAGTCGTTCAAGCTCCAGTGCATCGGCATGTACAGCCCATTGGCCACGTACTTGGGCTACCTTCCGCGCTTGTACCCAGCCAACGCGAATCCAGCGATGCAACGTCGCGATCGGCATCTTCAGTTCCATAGCCAATTCGCTCAACCACCATTCATTCGTTCCTAAGTGAGTTCGGTCACAGGGCGACTTGCCCGTGTCGCGACGTTCAAGTCGTAAACCCGCAAGCAGTCGTATCACCATCCACTTATCGAATGTCTTCGATCGTTTGGGTGGACGATATCCTTCTGCATTCAAACATACGGCTATCTCCGCTGACGACGTGCCGGCAGATTGCAACTCCACGATGCGAGCGACAAGTTCACTGTAGTTACTCAGTTGTTTGTAGCTGTCGACGGGACGCGATTCGTGATGATGACTGTTGAATCCACCTACCCAATGAACGTCTACTTCAATCTGCTCATTCGTAGGATTCACCAACACGACAACTCGATCCAACAGTAGACGCGTGATCGTTTGGCGGTCTTCCGAAGTTGTCGACTCCGCTCGCCAAAGCGATTCGATGTTCTCCGATAGCGAGTGTATTTGTGCACGCTCCGACGCCAACAATTCGCGTGGCTGGTCTGCCGCGAATCGTCGATACTCTTGCTGTAATGTTTCTTGCTCAGAAAGCTTCTCTTCCCAGCGAAGCTCAAGTTGCCTTGCGACGAGTCGATGCTCTGGATCGACTGCGGCGTAGCTTCGCCGAGCCAACTCAGTTTGGTAGTCAATCCGCTCCAACCGATGCCTCCACCCGCGGTCGTTGTCGGCACGCTGCTTAGCGATATCACTGGCTGCGGCGAGGCTCACTTCCAATGATGCCGGGCGAATCGATTCCAGTAGCAAGCGACCAATCGATTCATCGAGATCTCTTCCGGCAAGGCTCTGGCAAATGTCTTCGCCATAGTCGACCGCGTTTCGCTGGCAGGTATAACGCAAGTGAGTGCCACTGTAACCGACGCTCATATGACGACCACAGCGACCGCACACGAGCAGTCCCGCCAAGAGGCTTTCACCGCGACCGACAGGACTGGAGAAGCGACCTGCTTTGCGACTGTTTTCCTGTAGTTTTTGCTGGTTATTCTCGAATTGCTCCCAACTGATGTACGCATCGAATCGATCTTGAATCAAGACTCGGCAGTCTTTGTAATCGCGCAGCGTTCGGCCGGTACTCGGACGACCGGGGATCTTCTTTCGCGCATCGACGTCGCGATGGCCCCAACGATACGCGCCTGCATAGATCGGGTGATGCAACATGTTCAGCAGAGTAACGCGATTGGGGCGACGCCACTGAAGTTCGCCTCGATCGTTTCCGAAGTGAGGACGCACCGGTATTTGAACTTTGTCGTGGACCAATGACTTGAGCAGACCGCTGATGCTGCCCCACTTGGCGAACCGATCGAAGATACTGCGCACGACGCTCTGAACCGATTCATCTGGGTCGATCACGAAATTATCGGTGAGTGTGCGGACGTAACCAATGGGCGCATGATTGAGTACTTCACCACGCTCGGCTTTGTTGCACAGGCCGCGATACATTCGGTTTTTCAGCAGATGCAATTCCGCTTCGCTCATGGTTCCCTTGAGTCCTAACAGCAGTCGGTCGTTGTGATCGCTTGGATCATAAATTCCGTCGGTGTCCAACAGAAGTGTTTGATAGATCGCGCAGATCTCCAGCAGCGCGTGCCAGTCCTTGCACGATCTTGCCAAGCGACTCATTTCGATGCCGAGGATTAACCCGACCTTGTCGTCACTGATCTCCGTGAGCAATCGTTGAAATCCCATACGAGCAGCGATCGATGTGCCGCTTTGTGCTTGATCTTCGTCGATGACAATGACTTGACTCGGATGGAAGCCAAGTTCGATCGCGCGATCGACCAATGCGTATTGCAAGGCAGTCGATTCGCGATGTTCTCGCACCTGGTGAGGACTGGACTGCCGCACATAAACAATGGCCAATCGATCAAAGTGAATCTTCTTGAGCTTTGGGGAGACCAGGTTCGCAAGTGCTTGCCTTGGCGGCTGCGCGGTGTGCTCAGAGGTGCTGGGTGACTTTGGTTTCGCAGTTGCTTTACTCATGACTTGCCTCCTTTTCTCGAGGGGGCATTTGTGCCGCGAGCATGATTGCGAGTCGATTGACGATTGCTTGTCTTTGGCTCTCGGGTAGTTGAGGCCAAAGGTTGTTCAGCCGAACTGTCCTCGGTTGACGATTGGCCTGCGCTATCGGTTGGGCAGGTCGGCGCGGGGGGGACTTCTGGTCTAGGCATGACAAACCTCCTGTGTCAGTCGAATCCGTAGGGCTGGTAACTAGTCGCTGTTGCGTCCAGTTTGCTAGCATAAGCAGCGACTGAACACTGACGCGATAAACCCTATTTTTCTCAGGCGGCAAGCAGATACAAGGGGTGTCTTCCGGCGTATCCTGCTTGGTAGTTCTCGATCATCCAGCGCATCAAATAATATTCGATCACCAACTCTACCTCTTTGCGAGTTTTGATCGGAAGACTCGTCAGCAATAACCACTGCACCGGCTGCACGCCACCGGGCGGATCAATCTCTTGAACCAGCACCGCGCTAACGTTCACACCATCACGGTGGCCGACTCGCGGATCATTGAGCGTAATTTGCCCAGCGTGTACCGATACATCTACGAGCCTCGCATCACGATCCGCTTTACCAGGACGTTGTTTGAGTGACTGGCTTCCCCATTGCTCGCGACTTCGGATCGAAAGCTGCTGGCGATATAACGGCTTCGTGCTGCCAAGCAGGTCTCGCACCTTGATTGAGGTATCTTGTTTGCGGGCTTTGTTGAGAACTCGGTCAACGTCGGAACGAATCACCCAGTCAAAACTTTGTTGCTTGGTGCAGTAATCAATCACTTCGGTAATATCGCATTCGCGGTCGGCCAACATCACAAGTTGAGTCTGCTGAGAATGTTGCTTAATCTCCTCGCAGTGCTCGGCGGTCTGCAGCCAGCGAACGGTTTCCTTCTCCTCAAACGGTTTGCGAGCGATCTGAACTCGTTTCTCACTGGAGCCTCGCTTGGCTTTCGGCTTCTCGTCTTTAGGCTCCCTTGTCCAGGCTTCCGCCGAGAGGGTTCCCAGGGGTGTGCCGTCGGGAGTGAAGGCGTGCAGAAGATGCAGCAATGCCCCTTGTTTGTTGGCGTGATTGAGAGGTCCGGCGCCGATGACCTGAGAATCAGGTCGTGTTAAATCGAGTTCGGTGGTGTCTTGAACCAATAAGACAACGTTCTGCTTGGCGACCCGTCGGTAGCTGGCATCGATGTGCGGCTGGAGAACGTTCTCGAATTCGACTTTATCGTTATCAAAGAACCGGTAGGCGGCAGTCATCTCGGCATGATTATGACAAGCTGCCGGAATGCTTGCGGTTGACGCTTCGGAGAGCGTATCGATCAACTGAACAAGGCGTTTCTCAAGTCGCTTATCTCTGAGATCGACGGATTGCATTTCGTCCATGACCCACTGGCTCGCCATCACACACTACCTCCGTGTACCAAGAAGCTAAGCAAACCATGCTTAGCCGAACAAAAACGAACTTGACGGCACCAACCGTCGGCAACCACAATACCGCAACGTCCAAAAGATGCGTAGAACAACAAGGTCGCCGCCCTGTGACGTCCGACGCTATCCGACTCAAGGACATCGCATTTCCGCTGCACAAGAAATGATCAAGAAACGCACTGCCAGCATTTTCGCCGTTGTCGCCATTCTGATTGTCGTGTTCTTCCTCCTCCATCGCGCTGACCAAAGCTCAAGGTCATCTCTTAACGCCTCGACAGCGTCGCTTGGCCCATCCCCCGCCGGTACTTGGCAAGCAGATACCGGCGACATGTTTCAGTTTCGTACCGATGGCACGGGGCGGTCATACGACCCCAATGAACCTACACGCGGCGTACACTATTTTGAATGGACTTGCGATGCGATGACGCTAACCATCTACTACGCACCGCGCGGCCGCATCAAGAACTTCATTGCATATCAAACTGGAATCGAGACCGCATCCTTCGGGATCGATCAATTGACGCCAGACACGCTTGTACTCTCCGACGGAACGACGAAAACTCGCTTCACTTCTGCAACGGACGCGATTCTTGACGCGGACCCGTAAAGAATGGCGGATTACCACGCCGTGCACGCGGAGGACGGCATGGAGCGTATACAAATGGACAATCAAATCACCGTCCCCGGTGACGGCAACCGTTCTGTTACAAGGAGTTTCTCTATGCGAATCCATTTGCTCTTAGCTGCTATCGTATGCGTCAGCTCATTTTGCATGGCTGATGACAAGCTACAGATCAAAGTTGACAAGAACGGCAAAAGAGCGTCGCTCAGCCTTAATGGGAGCTCCGCGAAGCGAGTGGAAGTCACGTCGGACATCATGGAGGACATTCTTGAGTTTGACGACGCGGAATCGCTTTCGCTCTTTGGTACGTCTACAACCGATTCTGATGTGGCGAAAATTGCTGAATTGAAAGGTCTTCGATCTCTCGACTTGTCTTACACTGCGATATCCGACAACTCTGCGGATAGTCTCGCTCGGTTGGAAGGGCTGCAGATCCTGAAGCTCGAAGGAACGGAAATTAGCGATCAAACGTTGGCAGTTGTGGCAAACCTTCCATCGCTGTCAATGTTGCATTTGGCGAAAACTAAAATTACCGATCAAGGATTGAAACTGTTCCATAATCACAAGACTCTCAATGTCTTGGATTTGTCCTCGTGCAACATCTCGAACGAAGGACTTCGAACGATTGGCAAACCACCAATGTTGCAATGCCTATGCCTCGCGAAAACGGTTCGGTATGGAGAGAGCGATAGGAGCAATCTTACTGACGATTGTCTTGAATACCTGCTATCGCTTGATACGTTAATAGATCTTGATATCGCCAATTCAAAGATCAGTGAAGAAGGCGTAGAAAGACTTCGAGAGGGGCTTAAGCGATGCAACGTCTCCACCACTTCGCACGGGGTTGTGTACCTCGACCGCAAGAAAAAGTGACAGAACCAAGAAATGCACGGGAGCGACGGGCCGTGCGTTTCATGAAGCCAAGTCTTTTGGCCGTCGCCCCTTGATTTCAAACGTTATCACTGAAAGCCCCGCCGCGTTTCATTTCCATCGGACTGATCGTGACTGATTCGCCTCGGACTGCTTGGCAGGTCAGTCTAGGTCTGCGGCTTTGATGGAACGCTGCGTGAGATTGATCGTGTTGCCGTCCCGGCATTGTTCTCCGCTCGCGCGGTTCCGGTAGGGTAGGTCGGTTCATTCCGATCCATTTGTCTCGGCCGCCTGGCACGGCGTCCCGCCGGTTCTTTCGCTCACGCTCTCTGCTGACGATATACTCAAGGTCACCCGGGTGAACGAAGTCCAGCACCGATCCATGCCGTCCTCGTATCCGTTCCATTATCTACACTAGGTACGCGATGGCCTTTAACATTTTTGAAGTGAACCGTCCGTCCCTCGGTGCTGGAGTCGAAGTGCTTTCCCTGATTCGACAATCCGAAATTGACGTTGACACTTGCCTAGATCGGTTCCACGACACTGGCAGCGAAACCTGTATTACACACGATGCCAACTGACGTTTTTACTGCATCCCAGCGATTGCGAACCGGGAACGTAAACGAGCGCGACGAACCAAGTGTTGAACGTGAGCGGGCGATCACATGAATTTTGAAGTCATCGTCAAACGCGCCCGCCGCATTCACGCTGTCGTTCGTCGTAAGACACTTTGAACTTACGTTTTGCCTCAATAATAATCAAATGGTGCCACCGATCTCAGAGTCACTCTGGGTTGGCTGGCGACTGGTATACTGACGCACAACGTATGCCCGCCGCTTTCTGTCTCAACTTGGTCATCAAAATGCGTTCGTTGGTCACGCTTGCTATTGTTTTCGTTTTCGCCGCTGTCACGACTCAATCCGTCCCGGCGTCAACGCCCGAATGGATGCGAGGATCGGGTCTGGATCTGGAAATCCGGATCGCCGGGCAAGTCGTCGATCCCGTCGGCAAAGCACTGGATGCAAAAACCGCCCGCGAGTTGGAGTTCACGATGAAACTCCAGGGACTCAATCGGGTTCGGACCGATATCAATTGCGAGTTTCAAGGCGGCAAATTCCGCGCTTGGATCCCAGTCTATCGGCCAAGTTTTTACACATTGGAATTACAAGCAAACGACGTCGATGGCAATCGCTTTGCAACTCGCAGCATCGGTCTAGCACAGTTCCGCGCTGCCGCAGCGGGCGGCGTCACAATGAAACTGCAGCCGCTATCGCGTGCCGTCGACATCCGCGTGACCGACGAAGCGAACCCCGTCCCAGGGGCCCAAGTTCACGCCACTTTTTTTCATGAGAAGGCGCTGAGCATTTATCGAACCACAGCGGTCACCGACGGCCGAGGCATCGCCACGTTTCGAGTCCCCGAGCAGGCAAAGCTTTCCACCGTTGCCGCATCGACAAAGGATCTTCGCGTCGGCGGTTATTCGATCTACCGAGAACCCGACCTTGACGGGACCGAGGACGAGTTCGAATGCGAGTTGACGGCAGCACGTCAGCAAGTTTTTCGGTGCGTCGACGAAACCGGCCAACCGGTTCAAGGCATTGATTTCCTCGTCGAAATTGCAACAAACGATTTCAACTATTTGGGCGAGATGCCCCAGGCACGTCTGACCACTGGAAAAGAGGGGACAGCGATTCATCGATGCTTTCCCGATTGGAGCGAGAATCATTGCTACATCGAGGTTGCGAATCCGACTTGGTATTGCGTCGGTGATTTAGCATGGGAACGAGGTACAGCGACGCAGGTGCTCGGTCGAATGCCAGAGCGTGTGACCGTCACCGGAAAGCTAGAAGAGCATGCGGGGCTCGCAGGCCGGTTGATGCACCATCACAGCTTTCAACATCCGCAACAGAACCGTTCGGATCGATTTGTCAGCTTGATTGATTCCGAGGGTAGATTTTTCACTCAGGCAATGCCCGGCGGGACTTATTTGACATTTTTGAACGACCAGGAATTGATCAGCGAATCGATCGCATGGACAGCTCCCACCATAACGCCGGACGGAACCGCTGAGCCAAGTGAATTGGCAATGATCGCTCTTGTACCCGGTGTCCTGACGACGGCACAGGTCGTCTCGGGTGCGGACCGGCAGCCAGTCGCAGGGGTTCGAGTCGGCTTTAAATCGGATCGGACATTCTCATATTTCAGCGAGAGATTCAATCGAGAAGTGCAAGGTGACTATGGGCGGGACGTTTTCGCCGAGACCGATCCGAGCGGTGTAGCGACGATGCGCGTTCCGCCTGGAGACACAACCGTGTCAAGCTATCTGAATGGCAATCGCCAAACTGAAAGCCTGACCATCCGGTCGGGTGATACTCCAAAGGTGATCCTGCATCACTCGGTGCCGGTCAAGCGAACGTTGATCGGATCTGTCGTCGGGGCGGACGACTCCAATCTTTCAGGTGCCAACGCACGCTTGCAGATCGCCTCGGTCGATCAAGGGAAACTGCAAATCAACACCGCGGTGACCGATTCTGCCGGTAACTTCACCGTAGACTCGGACAACCGTGATGTCGCAATCCTTGCAAACTCGGCGGACGGACGCGGCTATGCGGCACGATTCGTCGACCCAGACTCGGCATCCTTTGAATTGAAACTCAATCCGGCAAAGTCATTCCGCGGCCAATTACTTTTGCCCGATGGATCGCCGATTGCGGACCACACGATCACAGCCCAAGTCTGGCTGCAATCCAAGCGTCGTGACCCTCCGAATTTTCCTGCGACCGCATCCCTGGGTTTGTGGGAAACACAGACGAATGCGGAGGGAATGTTCGATTTTGACGGCTTGCCGAGTGAATTGCCGTTGCAACTGAGTTCGAGCAATCCCGAGTTGAAAGACGCACCGAATGCGAGGCCGGTCTCACTTGGCAAACTCTTTTTACGTCCCGGTGAAGACCGACCGTTGTGGACCGGAACGCTTGGTCATTCTTCCCGACCCTCGCCGAGTGAAGCACCTCGCCGTCGTTCACCGATAGAAGTCGTCGAAGCTTGGCTGAAAGATTGTCGGCGAGATCACTATCACCTACTCGTGATGCGGGTCGGAGATTCCGCTCAAGCGTCGCGAGCCGTCGATCAGGTCCTCAGCAGTTATGACGACTTTGATCCGGTAACTCGATATCTGAACTGTTTTATTGGCAAGCAGGAAGAGTTAACTGCACAAGACCGACGAGAACTGGCCGAACGGGATTGGGCACCAGTTGAAGAGGACGAGTTCTTTGTGGCGGCGCTGGACGCGACAGGTAGGGAACTTGGACGCGTTCGACTAAAGACGACGAGCGACGAATTTACCAACAAATTCAAAGCGTTTGTCGTTGAGCATTGCCCGCCGAAGGTCGACGCCGAAGCGGCGTGGAAGTCGGCATTCGAGCAGGCGAAACAATCCGGTCGCCGCGTTTGGGCGGTCAGCGGCGGTCGCTATTGTGGGCCCTGCTTTATGCTGTCCCGCTGGCAGGACAAACATCGTGAGATTTTGGATCGCGAATTTGTGCTGCTGAAAGTCGATGAAGCGGGGCACCTAAAGGGCACGGAAGTCGCGCGGCGAATCACGTTGGACGAATACGGTGGGATCCCCTTTCACGCCATTTTTGATGCCGATGGGAATCGTCTGATCAACAGCCTGGGACCGCTGGGCAACATCGGCATGCCATCGGGTTATGAAGGCACCGAGCACTTGGCAACGATGCTTCGCACCGGGCGAGTGCGAATCACCGAAGATGAGATTGCGCAGCTGATTCAAAGTCTACGGAAATGACCGAAATGGATGTCCACGAACCGCGGAGTCGCTCGGATGGCAAAGTTTTAGACTCTGTTTGATGCATTTGATTTTAACGAGCACTAGCTCAAGTTCCGAGTGCTCAACCCGAACAGGTTGCCGGGTACTGGGCGAATCGTGGGTTTTGGCTTTCCGAATTTGACCACTTGCTTGCCGTTATTGAAAGTTTTGACGCTCGACTCGCTCAAATGCGAGATGCATATGACTGATATGTCAAAGGCCACGGTGGGGAGCACAACGCCGACGAATTCGGCGTCCCTCGGCAACGTATCGGCGACCCTACTAGTCCTTCGCAACGCAGGCAGGACGCTGCTGCGCTCGAAGCGCTCTAAAGGCGTTGGCGGATCGCGCGATGGACCTTAGAATTGCGACGGGCGACGAGTACAACTTATTTATTCGGCGCCTACGTGTCACGGGACGGTGAGGACACCAAAATCTGCGGGGAACAATCGGTTGAACGGGAGCGGGCATTTACGTCAACCGGTTTAGCAATATCCAATTGGCCCGCCCCGTTAACCGCGACGTTCTCCCAGGCGAGTTTTCGTCCGTTCACTTTGTCTTGGTGTTCAGGTGGCTATTTTCAATTCTAATTCTCTGCTCACTCTCGCGGCTTGCGTTTTCTTCCTTGGTGCTCTCGGATGCCGGCTCAGTTCGCCCCCAACACCGGAGAAATCACCCGCTGCACTACCGGTAGAAAGTCTCGACTTCCGCGTGCCAGCATTCGATGCACTCATCACGGTTCAGCTTCTCGGTGCGGGGATGCAGCCTATTGAGAACGCGACGGTACTTTTAGAGCTGAGCGATCTGCTAACCAATCAATCGCGACTGGTTCACCCCAACGAATTGGACGGCGATGCTTGGACATTCAAGGTTGATGGTGTATCCGACTCAGAGTGCGCGATGTTGTGGATCTACGAGAAGGACGCTGGGCTCGCCGCGTTCGGAATAAAGCACGGCGAATTAAGAATCAGTCATGCACCACTTCGTTTTGCGGTTGTCCCTCAAGCCAACGATTCAAATCGTCTTAGGTTTCAGTTCTTAGACCCGAGCGGTAAACCGCTGCGCAGTCTACGCGTTGGAGTTGCGCGGATGTTTCCCCACGGAAGCGGTGCTGCAGCTTTCGTTCCCGACGGATTGTGGGAGACGTGCCGTGCAGTGACGGACAAGAATGGGTGGGCGACCCTGCGAGTCGCAAATGGTGCATCAGTAACCGACCTTCGGTCAGAGAGTGTGCGATATGGGCGGCAGACAATTCCAGTTCGCGAATCGAATCCGCGGATACTGCAGCATGCAAGAACTGGTCTTGTAAGGCTCGTGCTTGATGAATCTGTGGGGGACATCGATGTCGACGAATTGGTTCTGAATGCAACGAATGACCGCGGTGTGTCTGGCCCCTGGTCAATTGCTGAGCCCCGACCAGGTAAATACGAGATGAAGCTCCCAAGCGGCGATTTGTTTCTCAATTCGTTTTCAGGCAACAGACACGGCTTGTTGGTTTCACGGACCGCACGGCCGTATGTTGTGCCGGATGGGGGAACCTTGGAAGTTGAGATCTCGGGTACTCAGGGATGCGTCGTTTCCGGGCGACTTGTATCTACGGACGGCAGCGTTGAAAATCCGATCACGGGTGCCCAGATGTCGATATATGCGACTGACTCAATTCAACGCAGGCACAGCATGGTGACCAACGAGAGAGGAGAATTTTCGACGCGACTTGCACATGGGGAATTTACCATCTCTGGTGTTGTTCGTCTCCCAGGAATAACATCCTTGTTTGTTGAGGATCCGCCCAATGGCATCATTACAGCCTCGGAGCAGGAGCATGATGTCGGGACGGTTACGCTCCCCCGCCTCTTCACCCTTCGCGGTAAGGTTGCCGATGCCGAAGGGAAGCCGCTGGTATTCGCCCAGGTGTCATGCTCAAAAGAAGGGAGGGTGATGGGGGGCGGAACAACTGATACCGAGGGAGAGTTTACGGCGATTGCAACTTCAGACAAAATTGAGGAATTCAGTGTCTGGCCAAACGAGGTCTACGGTCGATTCAAGGCGACAGTCGTCCAGGATAGCCCTCTAACGTTGCAGGTTCGATAGACGTAGTGCCTGTGCGAGGCAAGGGCGAACCACGGGTTGCAGCGGAGGCCGCGAGTTGACGTTCTTGAAGTGGAGAGTCGCTCGCGCGGCCCCGCTGAACCCTGCCGTTCGCCAATCGACGATGTTTCGATTTATCCTTGCGTTTAGCTTGTCACTGTTCTTCAACGCTGTTGGTTGTGCGGAACCTGCAATGCCATCTTCGCGCCGTATAGCGATCGTCTCATCTGACAGCATTGACTTTGCGAGAAGCGAGTCGACGTCGCGTCTGAAATCTGGTCCAGGCGAATATGAACGATGGGAACGTCTGCACGAGTCGATCAAATCCGTACTCGCAACATACGGAACCGTCACATGGGACCCCGATCCATTGCCAGACTTCTATTTCTCCGGTGATTGGTTCCACGAAAACTCGGACGGATTCAGCATTTGCTCGCCAAAACCAATCAACAAGCATTTGCTCCGCTCATTGCCGAAGGTGTTGGCTGCACATGCCGAAGATGCCATACTAGAAATGAATGGGATTGAACAGCCAATCGAAGGACTCGTGATATTTGCGACCTCCACGGAGGTGCTGGTCGGATGGGCCGGACTGGACCGGAATGCCTGCTCGAAACGACTTCATGAGCTCGGAATAACGCTCGATTGAAAGATGGCGAACCATCCCGTGCACCGGAGCCGGGCTTGCATGCGTTTTGGCAATGGTTGACTTTACACTCCCGGCCCGGTGACGGGCAACGATTAGGTGTTGATGGAGAGATCATGGCAAGCGAAGTGAACATCAGGCCTTGCGCTTCTGGGGATGAATCGGCACTGGCACTCATTGGTCAGGCTACGTTCCTGGAAACATTTGCAGGCATCTTGGATGGTCAAGGCATCCTCACCCATTGCACCCAGGCGCACGCAGTTGCCCTTTATCGGACCTGGTCTGCAGATCCGGATTACTCGCTGTGGCTAGCTGAGGCTCAACCGGGCGGCGCGCCTGTGGGATACATGGTCATTGCCCCGCCACAACTTCCGATGCCGGACACCGCCGGAGATCTGGAACTTAAACGCATCTACCTCCTCAGCAAATTTCAAGGTGGAGGTCTAGGCAAGCAGCTTATATCAGCCGCGGTCACTCATTCCAGTGATGCCGGCGCCAAGCGCCTTCTTCTTGGCGTCTACGCACAAAATGAGCCAGCCATCGGCTTCTACGAACGCCTCGGATTCCACAAGCTGGGCACTCGCAAGTTCAACGTTGGGGGGCAAGAGTATGACGACTACATCATGGGCCTGTCGCTCAACACCTAACAATTCATTCAAGCCGAGCCCACATCAGGGCGGCGTCTAAGTGCACGCCTTTGGCTATATTTGCAATCAGTCGCCGCCCTGCTGCGGGCCGGCTTGATTCAGGGGTTCGCTGGACGAGGAAACCGTAACATTGACGCCACCGTCACGACGAAGACGAATGATCCGCCGTACTATGATCGTGACGTCGTGCTTGATCGTCGCCGGATTGATAGCGTCTTGGTTTGTCGCTGGCGCACTCGTCGCGCCATCCCCTCGTGTAATCGGTGATCCGCCACGCGAACTGAACGCAACCGCGTTCACCCTGAACAGCGATTCTGGTTCTCTGATTTCGGGTTGGCACACCCAGCCCAATTCCAGCAACGGAGTGATCGTATTGCTCCATGGTATACGTGGTTCGCGCCTGTCGATGTTGGACCGCGCGCGGATGCTTCATGACGCGGGGTATGCGACGGTGATGATCGACCTCCAGGCACACGGCGAGAGTCCTGGAGACGTAATCACGGTTGGATACCTCGAACAACACGACGTTCGTGCCGCTGTTGAATTTGCACGACGCGAACACCCGAATGAACCGATCGGCGTTATTGGCGTTTCGCTTGGTGGCGCGGCGGCTCTACTGGCGTCACCCTTGGACATCGACGCTCTCGTGCTTGAATCTGTGTATCCGAATATTCACGACGCCATCCACAATCGTGTCGCCGCTAAACTTGGCCCGCTTTCAACGATTCCCGCGTCACTTCTACTCATCCAGCTCCAATCTCGTCTAGGTATATCGCCAACTGAGCTTCGCCCCATCGACCACATGCCTGACATCGAATGTCCGGTTTGCGTCGCATCCGGAACCGAAGACCAACACACCACCGAATCGGAAACGCAAGCAATGTTTTCCGCTGCACAAGAGCCCAAACACCTTTGGTTGGTCGATGGTGCTGCACACGTCGACCTCTTACGCGATGATCCGATACAATACCGACAACAGATCGTCCGTTTTCTCGATCGCCGCCTTCGTGATGATCGCAAAGACGCCAGCGAACCATGACATGCACGGGAGACATCTGAGGCATGTTGTCTACCGTTCTGCTACTTGATCGTTTTCACCCCACGCTAACATTGAGCCAATAATGAAAACCAAGGTTGCGATCCTCGTGCTGACTACAATCGCATGCGTGTTCGCATCCAACGTTCAGTCCGAAGAACCGATCAAGACGAATGATCGTCCGGCGTTTTTGACTTCGTCAGTCCGCCAAGAATTGCTTGACACACTTGAACTTGCATTTACCCAACGGTTTGAAGAGTACAAGGCGGGACGCAGTGGACCGGAACATGCGATACGCCTAAACAAGAACCTCTACGACGAACAAATTTCTGCGGCCGACTCCAAGTCACGACTGCTTGTGGCCGAGAAGTATGTCGAACGTGCAACCCTGATTGAAGAGATTGCGAAGCGTAGCTTCGACAATGGGACGGGACTTTCACAGCAATTACTGGAGGCGAAGGCTGCGCGGCTTTCTGCAATGCTCGTCGGCGGTTTCGGAAAACAAAGCCAACGCATAGTACAGATTACTGCTCAGTATCCTGGGGCGGTTGCACAGGAAGTGGCAGACGCGTTGGCAAAGCCCATTGAGATCAAGTTACGTGGCTTGCCCCATGTCGACTCCATCACTTCATTCAGCTCAGCTGAGGGACTTGAGACTCACATCGTCATTTCAGAGGATGGTGATCCTCAGGAAATGCTCAGCCGCATTACCTTAGAACTGCAGAGGATCGAGAATCAACTTCCGTACGGGGCGAAAACGACCGCCGCTGAACTTTTGCCGAGAACGGCGAAAGTTCGTGCTGATAGTCTCACCGAGATCGACGGCGTCTTCGTCGAGCTGAAGCGGGAAGCGATCGCCAAGTATGGGATCCCGATCCGGAACGTAGTTGCGGCACTGCAGGAGCCAGTCGATGGAGATGTATCGCAAGTCAGCCGAATGGAAAAAATTCGGGCGATTCGGGTGACTGGTCCCGATGGAAACGATGTTCCCATCACGGAACTCGCCGAGTTCCGAGCAGAAAAACAGCCAAGTAAAATCGTGACGCGTTGGCCAGCGGAGTAGCAGCGAAACGCAGCGATGCAGAACCAAGCGGTGAACCGGAGCCGCCGATGACGCGGGTTTTGAAATCAGGTTTTCGGCGGCGGCCCGGTTACCGCCAGCGTTATTCGATTGAAATCCACTCCCTACCAACGTTGCCCACAGGTAAACCCAGATGAAGCGTCCTTCCGAACTCTGCATCGCAATCGTAATTGCCATCGGCTGCCACGCCATTCATCCGGGTCACGCGTTCGCCGATCCGCAAGACACAACGCCCGCAGCTGATTCGGGTGCGTCGCATCAATCGCAAAACAAACCACCCGAACCGTACCTCATCACTATTTCAGAATATCGCCTCAAAGGCGTCAATCCGTCCGAACTGACCGCCGACAATATTCTATCCGCCATCAAAGCCGAGAAAGCGACTCCAATTGAAACCGTCATGCTGTCCGCAATTGCTGACCTTGAAAGCATGGTGCAATTTGGACGTTCTGTTACGGTTACAACCGGCCGAATTACAAACCGAGACGTTACGAGTCGCCAAACCCAACAGAGAGAAATTGGCACGATAGTACGTGTGACTGCGTCACCAACCGGACAGCAAGTTGGGTTGACACTCTCGTTTGAATCATCTCGGCTGATCGGCGAGGGCACGGATGACTCGCCTCCCGACATCGTAACGAATTCGATAAATACGACACAACTATTTGATTTCGGACAACCAACGATGATTGGTGCATCAACGGCCGGCGAGACCTCCTACGTCTTCCTTACAATTTCGCGGCGATAAGCAATCCCTGAGATTGGGATAACTAGAAAATTGCACTGGAGCGGCGGTGGCAGGCGTTTCGAAGTGGATCATCAACTCCCGCCGCCCAGCGAATTTCAACCTTATCCGCCTGATGGGACTTGATTGATGCAACATCTGTACGTTGGAGGAAACGGAACCGTGTATGCGATGCGGCAATCGGACTGTTCAATTCTGTGGGAAACAGAGCTCAAAAGTGGATGGTTCATCTCAGGTAGTCCATTCGTTTCCTTGCGTGAAACCAACGAACACCTTTTCGCTTTTGCGTATGGGACGCTCTACAAACTTGACAAACGAACCGGCGCAATCTTGCGTGTTGGTGACCAGATCAAAAACCTAAAGCATCGGGCGGGTGTATTTGCTACTACATTTGATGCCGAGGGGGCTTCATTTGACGATGCCTGCTTGGCCGGTAATGACGGTTCTGGTGACGGTGATGCGGGCGGCGGTGATGGCGATGGTGGCGATGGCGATGGCGGCGACTAGCTGCACGATTGGCACGCTAAAATGATTTTCGGATAACCAGTAAGCCTTTGACATCGCGAGGTACGAGCCGATGTTCAAGGGCTTTGTTCAAGAAGCCCGGTGAAGCTTTCTCGCACTCGGAGGGTCAATCACGCCACGCTACCAAGATCTGGAACGAAGTTTGCGTTATTGAGCTTTTGACTTTGGCCGTTCTGCAGTGAGTTGAATTGCTCGGAGTGTTCGTAAGCAACGAGCGATCAATAAGTGACTTCTCTTTTCCCCTCTCTCTAACTCTCTCCCCCGCAAATCGCTGCGCGGCGGGGGAAGAGAGGACGTTAAACGCGTCACTTATTTATCGCTCGTTGCTAAATTACGGTGTCGCTGGTCGTCTGTCTTGCCATCGGTCCGGTCCTTCATCAGAACGACGAACGATTGTTTTCGTTCGACGCTTGGTCAAAAGTCAGGAATTTCCGAGGAAATTTGGGTGCCGTCTGGTGTTGAACCCAGTAGCCAGCTAGCAGTTCAGCGCGATTGGGGGTGCCCGTTTGCAGGGCCGCCGAATCCCAGGACAACGTCCATTGGAATTGCAGTGAGCTTGCCCCTCAGGTGATCCAGACTTGGGTGTCCATGCTGTGCTACAGAACCCGCTACAACTACAAAGATGGTTCACGTCTCGTATCGATGCGAACGGACAAAATTCGCAATTCGAGCTGCAGCCACCCCCGCCGCGACAGCGGCTTACTTGAACCACGTAATGCACGCGGAGTCGGGCTTGCGATCGTTATGGCAATCGTAAGATTGACTCTCCCGAACCGGTGATCACCCCCGTTGCCCGACTGAAGCTTCATGACGCATCACGCAATACGAATCTGCGAGATCCTTATGGCGTTCGCCTTTCCCTCGACGTTGCAGTCTGCCGATCCCGAGCCGTCGCCGAGATTCCCTGCTACGATTCGCACCGTTGAATCCAAACCTGAATCGCCAACGAACTTCACCGTTCGGTTGGATGCCGAGCGTGGCGTAGATATCTACGCACACAATCCTAAGAACGATGCGTGGAAACACGCAGCAGCGAAACTCACCATTTGCGATGCGGAAGGCGACATGGTAGATGCACGCGTCACGTATCCCGATGGAACGAAGATCGATACTGGCTTTCAGGGCGGCCTGTGCGTTTACCGCGACTCAATAGACATGACCGTTGCGATCGCCAGTACTGAGGTGAAACGACCGCTTTCGCTGATGCTTGAAGGTGCTGGTTACAACCGCCTGCGATCTTTCTGCCTCGGTAAGATGAAGTTAGAGACCGTTCGCAAATAGCCATTAATCGCGGGGAACAATGCGTTCCTGAAAGAGTTTAGCGGGAATGAATAGACTCGGCGCACCGCTCCGGTCGGGTCGAGACCTGGCGACGAAGGCGAATGTCTCCCGCTTCGTCACGCAGAGAGATGGTGAGCTGTTTTGCGTGCTGGTCAATTCCGAGGTACAACATGGTTGCGGTTCTCCGAGAGGGACTTGAGTACGTTTTGAGCCCGTCTTCTCCGCAAGGAAAAGACGATCGCTCGTCTTCCCATGATCTCGGAGAGCCGTTCTTCAAAACACCCAACTCTTTCATCGACATCGGTGAACGGGAGCCGCCGATGACGCGGGTTTTGAAATCAAAGTTTTTTGGCGGCGGCCCCGTTACCGCCGACGTTACCCGAGTCAATATCCTCGCGCTTAGTGGTGCCTCATGAATCGCTTTCTAATTGCAGTCGTCGTTCTCACGCATTGCTTAGAAGCTTCCGCCGAGGATACATCGACACCGGACGCCAAGATGCTGCTTCAGGGTGTTGAGGCAGCACGCCTTGAGGTACCGGCTTCGCGACTCAAATTGCGAACGGAATACATGCATTCGAACTACACATTCAACGTAGATTTCGATGATGCCAGAAGGCGATCTTGGATCACCAGTCACAACACCACTAGCACGCGGATGGTTCTGTCAGGCTCTACGGTCACTCACTTTGATGGAAAAGATTCTGTCACATTTCATGACATCAATGATCAAAACGGAAGCCTTTTCTTCGACCCAAGACTGTTGGGGATTACAACGACCTACTGGTGGAACGAGTCGCTCGCCAAAGAACTTCCCTCTGGCGACGGGATTAGTCTAAGGACAATCGGCGAGGAAGAAGTAGACGGCAATAAATGCTGGCACGTCACCGTTGTTGACTCGTACGAGCAACAAAGAGATCTTTGGATTGACGACAGGAATGGATTCCGGGTTTATCGGTCCGATTTTTCGATTCCGGGACTGAAACGCAATTCTACGATTTCAACTTACTCTGATGACGACCCACAGGCTTTGCCAACTTTTGTCAGAACGGATTACTACGACGCGATTGGAAATAAGAAAACACCTTCCCGCACGATCGCCGTCCTGGAGACAGAAACCGACGTGCAATTCGATGACGATACCTGGTCGTACGCATCCCTCGATCTTCCTATCGGAGTACCCGTAGTGGATCTTCGTACCAAGCGTCGACTTGGATACTGGGACGGTTCTGGGCTTTCACTGAACCCGCCGACTGATGCGAACAAGCTGAAGTAGGTCCCGGAGTTCCGAGATAAATTCACCTGTTCGGATAACAATGTGGAGCACGCGAGCCGGGCGCTTTGAAATGGAGACTCAACCGCGTGTGCCGGGTGACCGCTACCGTTCTGCAAATCATGTCACACAATGCGAAAAGGAGAAGCAATGCGAAAGATCACGGTTTTGCTGGTGGCGTTTTTCGTCACTGTTTCCGGGAGTGCTTTGGCTCAAGTCGATACGCAAAATCCGACGACTTCGCGTGACTTTTACGAACGCGGATTGAAACGTGAGGACGCGAAGCAATTGCAGGAAGCCATCGAATACTACAAGAAGGCTGCTGATTTAGCCCCTGGCAGTTTCGACGCCCACTTCACGCTTAGCTCGTTGTACGCGGAATTGAAAGACTATCGCGAGGCAAACGAGGCGTTGGCAAAAAGTTTAACGGCACGTCCGAAGGACTATTCCGCATTGTTCAATTCCGGTTTGTACCACGAGTGCCTTCGCGATTACGACGACGCTATCGCACTCTACACCCAAGCTTTGGCTGAAGACGCGGACTTCTCGCACTACTTAGGTTCCACGGATGAAGCCCGCGCGGGTGCTTATCACTACCGAGGACGAGTGTACCAATGGTACAAAAAAGACAACGCCAAGGCGGATGCGGATTTTACGGCGGCACTTCGATTGGATCCAGAAATTAAAATGGTTCGATACCGCCGTGCGCGTGCCTATCACGACCTCAAGGAATACGCCAAGGCAAATGCTGACTTTGCAGCGGCCCGTGATTTAGACCCCGACTATACGAATCTGCTGAACGCTTGGGCGTGGCAACTGGCAACATGTCCAGATGCCAAGTACCGCAATGGTCAACGGGCCTTGCAACTGGCAAAGACGACCAAAGACCCGCAAGCACTTGCGGCCGCCTACGCCGAAGTCGGCGAGTTCGATGATGCTGTTGCATCGCAGAAACACGCTATTGAGTTGCTGGATCGTGGTCCGGAGCCAAAGGATGAAAAAGCAGCAGAACGCCGAACCGAACGACGAGAGCAGATGAACTTACGGTTGGCGGCTTACGAAGCCAAACGGCCATACCGAGACGAATAAGAAATTTGCGGAACAATGCCATGCACTGGAGCACGGCATCTGACGTATTTAAAATGGAACCAACCCGCCGTGCCCAGTGATCGCACCCGTTACCCGACTGAAGAAGCACTCACATGATTGGTGCAATTGTCGGCGACATCATCGGCTCCTACTTCGAGCACTACCCGACGAAATACACCGATTTCGACCTCTACTCTGAGAACTCGTTCTTCACCGACGACACTGTACTCACTGTTGCTGTCGCAGACTGGCTGCTAAACGGCGGCGAACTCCGCACCTACTTTCATGACTACGTTGATCGCTATCCCGGCGCTGGCTACGGGGGGACGTTTCTCAACTGGGCGAGATGCCGCGAGGTTGAACCGTACGGCAGTTGGGGAAACGGTTCCGCGATGCGGGTCTCGCCCGTTGCTTACGCACGCGACTCGTTGCCTGACGTCCTCCGGCTCGCCGAGGAAACGG
Source organism: Pirellulaceae bacterium (assembly GCA_963781095.1). GTDB lineage: Bacteria > Planctomycetota > Planctomycetia > Pirellulales > Pirellulaceae > Rubripirellula. The sequence continues at coordinate 112,278 of CAWAEA010000015.1, read as the reverse complement.
CTGCCGTGACCCACAATCATCCTGACGGTATTCTCGGTGCTCTCGCTGTCGCGGGCTGCGTGTTCGTTACGCTAAACGGCGGGACAAAAGATGATGTCCGGCGTTTTGTTGACAACGAGATCGGCTACGACCTGTCGCGTACGATTGACACGATACGTCCGTTCTATTCTTTCGACGTTTCCTGCTCGGGTTCCGTACCTGAGGCGATCACCGCGTTTCTCGAATCAACTTCCGTCGAACACGCAATACGACTGGCCGTGTCCCTCGGCGGCGATTCCGATACCATGGCGTGTATTGCCGGTGCGATTGCCGAACCGTTTTTTGGTGGCGTACCGAATAACTTGTGGCTGCCGGCTCGCGGTCGCTTGGATAGTGACCTCACTAAAACCATCGATGCCTTCCGCAGCACTCACAAATCCCAAAACGGCTGGTAACCACGCCATGCAACGGAGCACGCTTGCACGTTTTTTCCAATGGAGAATACACCGTCCGTGCCCGCATATCGCTACCGTTCATCGACTGAAATCACATTCTTCGCACTCCTATGAGGACTTATATGCGTTACATCGCCCACTGCCTGTTGGTAACACTTGCGGCCAGCGTGCCCGCACAAGAAAAACCGAAGTCTTACCCCATTTCCTTTAAGGCCGACGACGTTCACGTGATCGCAAACTTCTCTACTTTTTCAAACGGACTTTTGCTGACTGGCGAGAACATCACTGTCATTCCCATCCGCTGCGACGTCGGCATCACCGGAGCAATGATCTTCGGGAACGGTCAATACTCTTATGCGGTTCCAAACGGCGGAGATCCGCAAACCGGGGAGTTTCGTGCGGCAATGCTTCGGTTCAACCCCAAAGACCAGCCAGAATTGCTTCCCATCTCCGAAGCTAACGCGACGACGGACCACGCGGTGCATGAAATGGGTCGACATATGCTAGACAATGTCTTTCGCCATTGTTACCACTCCGGGAAGAAAGCGTTGTTGCCAGACTTGGGGTCACTAGTCGCTAATGTTTACTCCACGACACAGGGCGATTTGCTTATCTCCACTGGACCGACAGCGAATGTTGTTCATAGCTTCACCGAGAATAAAACGCTCGCAAAGACTCCATAATCACGGGTAAACCAGTAAGCCTTTGACATCGCGAGGTGCGAGCCGATGTTCAAGGGCTTGGTTCAAGAAGCCCGGTAAAGCTTTCTCGCTCCCGGAGTTTCAATCACGCCACGCTACCAAGATCTGGAACGAAGTTTGCGTTATTGAGCTTTTGACTTTGGCCGTTCTGCAATGAGTTGAATTGCTCGGAGTGTTCGTAAGCAACGAGCGATCAATAAGTGACTTCTCTTTTCCCCTCTCTCTAACTCTCTCCCCCGCAAATCGCTGCGCGGCGGGGGAAGAGAGGACGTTAAACGCGTCACTTATTTATCGCTCGTTGCTAAATTACGGTGTCGCTGGTCATCTGTCTTGCCATCGGTCCGGTCCTTCATCAGAACGACGAACGATTGTTTTCGTTCGACGCTTGGTCAAAAGTCAGGAATTTCCGAGGAAATTTGTGTGCCGTCTGGTGTTGAACCCAGTAGCCAGCTAGCAGTTCAGCGCGATTGGGGGTGCCCGTTTGCAGGGCCGCCGAATCCCAGGACACCGTCCATTGGAATTGCAGTGAGCTTGCCCCTCAGGTGATCCAGACTTGGGTGTCCATGCTGTGCTACAGTGGTACAGCTGCTCATCGCAACATTCACCGAAACAAGCTCGTTGAAAAACTCGTTAACGAGTTCAAATGGCCGGCTTTTGGATTCATAATCAACGCTATTCATTGGGCGATTACTGGAGCTGCAATCATCTTTGCCGGAGGACCTTGGTAGCCTCGCATTGATCGTGCCGGAGCCGCCGAAAACTTGTCTTTTGAAATGATCGTTTCTTGACCGCGGCCCCGTTATCGCCAACGTTTGCCGACCGACCGACTCCTCTTTAATGAATGGATCATGCAATGCGACTTTCTGCCGTTGTTCTGCTGCTCACGTCTGTTTGGTTTTCATCTCCTACGACCCACGGCCAAGACCCTGAAGCTGCCGTTCCCGCGTACAAGTTCGACTATGGACTCTTCACCCAACCATACAAATCGAACGAACATGGTGCATTCTTTCTCCCGTCGGGGATGAAGTGGAAAGTGATGCCTCGGTATGTCGGCCGATCGGATGATGGCAAGACATCGGTGGATGACCGCATCACGCTGGTTCTGCAGGACTCGGAAAAGGGGTTTTGGCCATTTATCGCAAAGATGGACATTGAGGAGGCGGAGGCCTTGCAGAAATCACTTGCCGCCATCATTGCGGACAAGAAAGTCGCGAAAGCCAAATCTAGGTAGATCACCGTACAAGATGGCGAACCAGACGATGCAGATAAGTCGATGAGTTGAGACTGTTACAATGGTGAGTCGTTCGCGGCGACGCGATCCAGTTACGGCCGGACGTTCTTTTGCTTTGAGAGTTCGCACCAGCATGATTACGGACATTGAAGAGTTTTTTTTGGACGGTTGCGGTCGCTGCGAGCGGTTTGCGACTACGGACTGTTCAACCCGGCAATGGGGCAGTGGCCTCGCTAAACTCCGCCAAATATGCCTCGGTATTGATCTGCTCGAGACCGTCAAATGGGGACATCCTTGCTACATGCACGCGAATCGCAACATCGCCATCATGGGAGCCTTGCGAAATGATTTCCGACTCAGCTTCTTCAACGCTGCATTGATGAAGGACCCCAATCGCGTGCTGGAAAAGCAGGGACCCAATACGCAGTATCCTGACATGATCCGGTTTGTGGCAAACGACCAGGTAGCGAAGATGAAGCTTGTCATTGAGTCTTACTTGGTTGAGGCGATGGCGTATGCCGAGGCGGGCCTCAAGCCCCCGAAGCAAAAGGGCGAGGTTCAACTTCCCGATGAATTGTTAGAGGCGTTGGAATCCGATCTCGAACTTGCGGATGCCTTCTACGGATTAACGCCCGGGCGCAAAAGAGCTATGCGATCAACCTCAATTCGGCAAAGAAAACCGAAACGCGGATTTCACGCATCCACAAATTCCGAGACAAGATTCTCGCGGGAAAGGGGGCGATGGAACGGTGATTTGGCATTGGTTCTATCGCTTGGGCTTATCACCTGAATGCGCCGATTGACACTTCGCTACGCTTTATTCGTCACGTTACTTGCAGCCTCTTGGGTCGTCATGACGATCACCCACGAATGCGGCCACATCGTTGGCGGCATGGCTTGTGCCGCAACGCTGACAGACTTTGATCTCGCCCCATGGCGGCTTCCGTTTAGCTTGCATTCTCCAGATCCACACCCACTTGTGACATTGTGGGCCGGACCATTGCTGGGCGTCGCTGTACCGACAGCCGCTGCGTTCATCATCCGTAAACGCTGGGCTTGGTTCATCGCCAACTTTTGTCTGGTTGCGAACGGCGCTTATCTCGCGCTGGCATGGCGATCCGGTGACCGCTTTCTCGACACGCCACGACTACTCGACGCCGGCGCACATCCGGCATCGATCGTGGTGTATTGCGTTCTTACCCTCGGGGTCGGCTACTTTCGGTTCCGGTCTGACTGCATTGCCTACCTCACGTCGAAATCTGCATGAAGTCGCTTCTAAGAGAAACAGCGTTCGTGAGGTCAAGGAAGGATCGTCCACACCACGGATAACAACGCACGTGCACTGTGATAGCTTTCGCCGACTGGGGGAACCGACGGCGGTGCGGGAGTGATTGATTGCTACCCCGTGGGCTTGGATCTGTCCAACATTGCCGAAGCGGTGAGCATTCGCTCATACTTTTTGAAGATCAGACCAACCATCATCATCGTTGACGTGAAAGCGATCAGCATCGTGATTGCCGTGGCTTCGACGCCGACCCGGCTGGCGGTGACGAAGATCGCTGCCGCTAAGCTCAGATTCATGACGGCGGTGACTCGCCAAATCGGATCCATTTTTTGCGCTCGAAGGTGGATCGAAAAGCACTGGGTCAGATGCAGCGGAATCATCGCCAGGGCGAACCAGATCGCGACACTCGGTTCGAGAAAACGACCCGCGATTTCCACAGCCGGCTCATAAGAGGTAAGAGGCAATGCGACCAAGGCCAAAAGAAATGATGTCATGGCAAAGGCTAGCAACAGAGTTGATCCAATGGTGGCGACGTAAAACGTCCGTGCCAATTCTTTTAAATTGCCACTTGCAATCAAACGACCCAACTCGGGTGCGCGAGTTCGGATCCAAGCGTAGGACATCATCAGCAAGTTGTTGAGCACGGACCATGTGATCCCGACGCGTCCGGCCACGGCCGGTCCCTGCCATGCGAACAAGGTTGGGATCAAGGGGAAGAATGCGAGATAGCGAAGTGTTGATTGAAGTCCGATTCGCCACTGGAGTGGCCATATTTCTTGTCGCCATTGGAATGGGCCGTGAGGTGTACGGCGGAGTTGTCTGAATAGATTTCCGTACCGACCAAACACTAATACGATCTCCCATGTGAGCTGAACTGCGATCGAGATCGCGGGCGTCCACAGCCCGGCGCCCGAGGCCAGACCGGCCCACACGAAAATACTGCCCGAGACGGCCTGCATCAGACGGAATTGATTGACCGTTTCCATTTGGTGAAAGCCTTCCAGTGCTGCGATCAGTGGCGAAATTGCCAGCGAGAAGCTGGCCAATCCCATCGCGACCAACAAGGGTCCGCCGCCCACTGACGTCACGCCTTGGTGGTAAAAGATTCCAAGCCCCAGTCCTGATCCCAATGCACAAAACAGAAAACCGACCAGAAAAAACCACCTGAATCCGAAGTGCACCATCGCGGAAATCCGGAAACGCGTTTTGGAAGGTCCTCGAATGAATCCGTGGTCGTCCAATCGCAGGCGTGACCATTCATGGCTGGTCGCATGCATCAAGACGTTGAGCAATCCCGAATCCGCTAGCGCTTGGAGTCCGATCAAACTCAAGAGCGTGTAATAGATTCCGAGCGTGTCGTCATCGAAGATCAATGCGGCCAGCACGACGGTGACCATCCCGGCGGGGACCTGCCAAAACCGCATCGCCAGCGCGTAGCCGACCGCGGGGTCGACATGAAATCGTTTGAACAGTTTCGTCAGTAGCGTCATTCGGCGAACAGTCGCATTTTGATGTGACGCCACACGAACAACATCACCCCCATCAAACCCAACATGGCGATGCAGATCCACAACAGCATCGGGCCGATGAGTTGCAGATTGAACGCGAGCCAACTGTTGTAGACCCGGTCCCAATTTAGAATGGTCAACATCGTTCCGGCACAGAGGTAGGGTCCAAAGGGAACCTGGGGGTCTCGTGTGATCGCAAACTGGATCAAGACGATGGCGATCGCGGCGAACGGTGCAAGAAAGAACGCTGAGATCGCGCCCTGCCATCCGATGAATGCTCCGACCATTGCCATCAACGTCACGTCACCAAACCCCATCGCTTCGACGTTCATCGCGGACGAGGCGACGATGCGAATCGACCATACCACGCCACCGCCGACCGCCAAACCGACCAGCGAGGAAAATAGGCCTAGCCATCGGTCGTCGCCCAAATTCCAAACGATGATGATCGCGATTCCTCCGAAGATCCACATCGCGACCAATGCTTTCCAAAACCCGTCACGGAATAGTCCTGCCGTGAAGTGCTTGATCGTCCGCGAGAGCCCGCGACGTTTTAGAATCAGCCCGTTCCATCTGCGATCCGCGAGTGCGAAACACCACACGGACCAAATCCCGATTCCGGCGCGAAGCCCGGCGTTGCCCATCCACGGTCCGCCCGGCTTGAACCAAGGCGAATCGAACGTCGTCGGCAACCAAGGCGAATCGAACGTCGTCGGCAATAACGATTGCGCCGGCCCGCCGACGGGAAGGGATGTCGGCAGGAAGATGTTTAGCGTGATCGCGCCGGCGATCAGGCCGACCCACGTCCCCGGGATCGTGATGATGTCGGGAATGGTCCGTTCATCGAAGTCGATGAACGTGGCGGCGACCATCAACGTCAACAATATGGCGTGAGCGATGAAGATCGTTTCGGCCCAAGGCTCAAAGTCCGCAATGAACAGCGGAAACCGAGCCCCGATCGGCAACAGGCCACCGCTGCGGGTTTCAAAGTAATGCAGTGCAGGAAACGCGATCGCCATCGCGATCTCGATCAGCATCGGACGCAGCCAAAATCCGCGTCCATGGATTTCAGATTCACGGCGGAGTCCCCACCAACCCAAAACGGGAATTCGGTCGGACCATTTTCTGCCCTCAACTGTGGAACGGATGCCGAACTTGTCGGATGCGGCCCGGCTTGCCGCGGAAGTGCTCGCGATGGCCGCCTTTGATGAGGACCAGGGCGAGATCGGGCGTGGGTTGAAGTAGGCAAAGGTGTAGATCACGTAGTTGGCCAGCGCTCCGGCGAGCATGCCCAACAGTGCCAATAGGATCATCCGAAGTTCCATCACGAATCGCTTACAAAGTTTGGTGGGACGCAAGACGACGAGGTCTCTGGCGAGTGCCTATCGTAACAATCGATCGGGTGTACGAAATGGAACGATTGACCGAGGATTAGCGGCCCACTAAAGTGGTGTTGAGCAAGAAAGTTCAACCTTACCCGATTTCCTTGCTTCCCACCCGCCCACGCTCGGGCATTTGACTTGGCATGACTGGATCATCAACGATGTTGAGACGATCGAAATCGGTGCCAACCCTTCAGGAGACTTTTTTGATGCGCCTGATTCTGATGCTCCCGACGCGGAGTGGCCTGTTCAAATCCCGCTTGGCGACCACTGTCGCTTTTTTGTTCGCAACTGCCACGGTGACTCTCGCGATTGCCGACGAGACATTGTCGAACCAGCAAGTCCCGGTCAGCTTTCATCGCGACGTTCGGCCGATTTTGAGCAGGGCGTGTTACGGTTGTCACCAGAACGCGAAGCAGCTCGGTTCTTACGTGATGACGGACTTCGCGTCGATGCTCAAGGGTGGCGAGACCGAGCGGGTTGCGATCGTGCCTGGCAAACCCGATGAGAGCTATCTGCTCGACCAGATCGTCGTGGTGGACGGACATGCGGAAATGCCGGACGCACCATTTGAACCGCTCAGCCAAGTCGAGATTGATACGATCGCGCGCTGGGTCGCCGAGGGAGCGCAAAACGATTCGCCGGAGAACGCGGGATTCCGATACGACAACGATCATCCGCCCACCTATGCGGCGCCGCCCGCCATGCCGTCGATCGATGTGTCGCCCGATGGAAAACTGATCGCCGTCGCGGGTTTTCACGAGGTCGCTTTGCTCGATGGCGAAACCGGCGACGTTTGTTCGCGTTTGGTGGGCATGAGCCCAAGGATCAACGCGGTCCGTTTTTCACCCGACGGCACTCGGCTGGCGGTTGCGGGCGGTGACCCTTCGGTACGTGGTGAGTTGCAAGTTTGGGATACCGAGTCGCACGAATTGCTGTTGTCGCATCCGTCGACGTTCGACGCGCTTTCGGGGGCGAGTTGGTCACCCGACGGAACCAAGATCGCCTACGGAGCGAGTGACAATGTGGTCCGAGCCGTGGATGCGACGACCGGCAAGTTGGTGCTTTTTCAAGGTGCTCACGACGATTGGGTCCGCGCTACCGGATTCACTCCGGATGGCAAGCATTTGATCACGGTGGCCCGAGACATGTCGTGCAAATTGACGGAGGTCGAGACCGAGCGGTTTGTCGACAACATCACTTCGATCACGCCGGGTGCGTTGTCGGGCGGGCTCAGCAGCGTCGCGGTCCATCCGACGCGCGACGAGATTTTGATTGGCGGTGCGGACGGGGTCGCAAAGGTGTACCGAGTATTCCGCGAAACGGCTCGTAAGATCGGTGACGATGCAAACTTGATTCGATCGCTACCCAAAATGACAGGTCGCATTTTCTCGGTCGCCATCAGCCCGGATGCGTCGCGATTAGCGGCCGCGGCTACGATCGATGGACACAGCGAAGTGCGAGTTTGGAATTATGATTTCGATGGTTCGCTCGACAAAAAACTAAAGAAGGTTTTGGCCAAACGGGTCGCCAATCAGAGTGCCGAAGAAAAGAAGCTTGTCGAAGAGAGTCGCAAAAAAGAACTTCAAGAAGTCAGTCGCGTCGAGATTTCGGGCGCGGCCGTCTACGCGATCGCGTTCGCTCCCGACCAGAGCGTGCTGGCAACGGCGACCGATGGCAAGGTGCGTCGCATCGACGTTGACGGAACCATCACGGCCACGTACGAACCTTTTTCGATTGCCAAGACCACAGCGGTGGCAGCTAATCGATTCGACGCACGCGAATGGAACGAGGTCGTGAAGCGTCGTCTTGCCCTCGATGCTGATCAAAACGGTGAGAAAGAAATCGCACCACCTGCTGATTCGATCGAATCGATCCTGGTTTCGCCTGAGCAAGTTCGTTTCCACACCGAATACGACTACGCGCAAATCGTGGTGACGGCGGTCGGTTCGGACGGTTCGACGACGGACATCACGCGAGTATGCAAAATTGAAGTTCCGGACTGGGTCACGTCGACCCCAGACGGATTGGTCCGGCCGATCCTCGACGGGGTTGGCAAGATGTCCGTTCGTTTCGGTGATCGAACCACTTCCGTTGCGATGGTCGCGACGGGCGTTTCATCGAGCGAAGAGAAACAAGGTTCTGAACAAGGTTCTAATGACGAGGTGGGCCTGGGCGCCGTCGATTACATCCGCGACGTCAACCCGGTGCTGAGCCGATTGGGGTGCAACAGTGGCACGTGTCACGGTGCCCAGAAAGGGAAGAACGGTTTCCGGCTTTCGCTGCGTGGCTACGATCCGATTTTTGATCTTCGCGCGTTGACGGATGATCTCTCCTCTCGGCGGATCAACCCGGCCTCGCCCGAAGACTCGTTGATGCTGGGCAAGCCACTCGGCACGACGCCGCACCAGGGCGGCACGTTGATGACCGCCGGCGATCCCAACCATACGATCCTGCGTCGCTGGATTGCGGACGGCAGCAAGTTGGATTTGGGTTCAGAAAAGGTCTCCCGCATCGAAGTCTTTCCGATCAATCCGATCGTCGGTCGAATCGATGCTAAGCAACAGGTCCGCGTGGTGGCTCATTACCCCGACGGATCGAGTCGCGACGTGACGCGTGAAGCGTTCATCGAGAGCGGCAACACCGAGGTCGCAACGGCGAGCAAAACCGGACGATTGTCGGCGGTTCGGCGGGGGGAAGCCGCCATCTTGGCTCGGTACGAAGGCGCCTACGCGGCAACGACTTTGACCGTGATGGGCGACCGCAGCGATTATGTCGACTCCACTCCCGAGACCTGGAACCGAATTGACGAGTTGGTGGCCGAGAAATGGCAACGGGTGAAGGTCCAACCGAGTGACCTCTGTGACGACGCCACTTATCTACGCCGTGTCCACTTGGACTTGACGGGAATGCCGCCCACCAGCGATCAATTCCGCGCATTCATGGCGGATGCGACGCCCACTCGAATCAAGCGAGCACGGGTCGTCGACACCTTGATCGGCAGCGAAGCGTACATCGATTTTTGGACCAACAAGTGGTCCGATCTGTTGCTGGTGAATCGGAAGTATTTGGGCGTCGAGGGCAGCACCCGATTCCACGACTGGATCCGCGATTCAGTTGCAAACAACAAACCGTACAACCAATTTGCGTCCGAAGTATTGACCGCGACGGGATCCAATCATGACAACCCGCCGGCGTCTTATTTCAAAACGTTGCGAGCTCCCGAAGACATCATGGAGAACACGACGCATCTGTTTCTGGGGATTCGGTTCAATTGTAACAAGTGCCATGATCATCCCTTTGAGCGATGGACCCAGGACCACTACTACGAGATGTCGGCGTACTTCGCGAGGGTCGGTTTAGAGAAGGATCCGCAGTCCGGCGATCGCACCATCGGCGGCACGGCGGTCGAGGGAGCGACGCCGCTGTTTGAGAAAGTCGTCGACAAAGACTCGGGCGATGTGCTGCATCCACGAACAGGAAAACCGGTCGAACCCGCTTTTCCGTTTGTGGTCTCGCATCCGAGTGACGCCGATGCCACTCGCCGCGTGGAATTGTCCCAGTGGATCACGGACGCGGACAATCCCTACTTTGCACGCAGTTATGTCAATCGATTGTGGGGCTATTTGTTGGGTGTCGGCTTGATCGAACCGATCGACGACATCCGTGCAGGCAACCCGCCGACCAATCCGGAGTTGCTTGATCATTTGTCCGAGACATTCGTGGACAGCGGCTTCGATGTGGCTCACATGTTGCGGACGATTTGCAACAGTCGCACCTACCAACTGGACGTCGCCGTCAATCCGATGAACGCCGATGATAAGCTCAACTATTCACATGCCCTGCCGCGGCGTTTGCCGGCGGAAGTGATTTACGATTCGGTGCATGCTTTGACGGGTGCGGTGTCCGACATTCCGGGTGTGCCGGCTGGGACGCGGGCTTCGGCGCTGTCGGATTCGGGGGTCACATTGGATGACGGGTTTCTTCAAAATCTGGGACGTCCCAATCGCGAGAGTGTCTGTGAGTGCGAGCGCAGCAGCGAACTGCAACTCGGTCCGGTGATGGCGCTCATCAGTGGTCCGACAATCGGATCCGCCATCTCCGATCCCAAAAATGACTTGGCCGGGATGGTGGCGTCGCATCCCGATGATCGTGGATTGGTCGAAGAAGTGTTCATTCGCGCGATCAGCCGCAAGCCGTCCGATGACGAGTTCGCGGCGTACACCGAAGCGACATCGTTGATCGAGTCGGACCATCGGGCGATCACGCAACAATTGGCGACTGCCGAAGAAGCTTGGGCGGTCCAGCGATCTGAATTGGAAAGCCTGCGGGAGGCAAAGCTAGCGGAAACATTGGCTAAGATCGAAGCTCGCACGGCTGAAATCAAGCCCGAGCGAGAACGTCTTGAAGTGGAACGTTTGGCCAAGATGAAAGCGGCCGAAGCGGATTTGGAGGCCGGCAAGACTAAGGTCCTCGAAACATGGGTCAATCGTTCTAATCCGAACGATGCACCGGAGAGCAATGCGAATGTTTCGCCGGTGGAGTGGCACCCGCTTGCCGCCGGAGGCTTATCGGCCACCAATGAGGCGACGTTGATTCCGCAACCCGATCGTTCGATCGTTGCCAGCGGTAAAATGGACAAAGGTGTCTATCACATCACGTTCAACACGACGCTGCCCAAGATCACGGGTTTTCGCCTTGAAGCGATCGCCGATCCGAGTCTGCCGTCGGGCGGCCCGGGGTTGGGCGAAAACGGAAACTTCGTCTTGACCGAATTGGTGATCAAGTCGGCGCCGATGGATGCACCGGAGAAAAAGGTCGACGTGAAGATCGAGAGCGGTGTCGCCGATTTTGAACAGAGTGGATTTGCCATTGCACAAACGTTCGACGGAAAGCTCGGCGATCAAGGTGGCTGGGCCGTCGCCAATTCACTCGGCGTCGTGCACTGGGCAACCTTCAAGCTGGCCGCACCCATTTCCGACGCAACCGGTTCGTCCATCTCATTTGAATTGCACCAGTTCCACAACGCGGTGAACCATCGAATGGGGCGGTTCCGCATCAGTGCCACGACCGCGGATGGCAACATCTCGCTGGGGCAACCCGAATCGTTGGCCGCCATATTGGCGACGCCCAACTCCGACCGCAGCGACGAGGCCACCGCCGTGCTCACCGAGTACTTGGCCAAGACGGATCCAACGATTCAAAAACTCGCCGACGCGCTTGCGGCGGCGAGCGGCGCGGTGCCACCCGATGAACAACTCGCTTCGTTGAACATTCGTCATGCCGAGCTTTCCAAACCCACCACCGATGCTGCGGCATTGGTCCAACTCCGCACCGACGCCGAGCAAAGCGCCAAGCAAATGGCGAACTTGAGATTGACCGCCGTCGAAGATTTAACGTGGGCGTTGATCAACAGTCCCGCGTTTCTATTCAACCACTGATTCGAATCATCTCGCGAGCCTACCCCTCGGCGAGCCTTTCCTTTTTATCGGAGACCGTGCCATGTTGTCCTTCAAAGGCTTCGCCGCAAAAGACCTTTGCGATCCGCACCTGACCGCGACGCGCCGGTCGTTCTTGCGGGTCGGGGGTTGCGGAATGCTCGGTTTGTCGTTGCCGGAATTGTTGCGCATGCAGGCGGTGACGGCCTCGGAATCGCCGATCGGCGGCGGGCCGGGGTGGGGAAAGGCGAAAAGCATCATCTTGGTCTACCTGCAAGGTGGACCGAGTCATCTGGATCTGTGGGATCCCAAAGAGAACTTGCCCGACAACATGGCCAGCGTCTTCAAGCCGATCAGCACCAAGATTCCGGGCGTCAAGTTCACCGAGAATCTGCCGAAGCTGTCCCAGATCAATGACCGCTTCACGATGATCCGATCGATGTCTTACACGCCCAACGGACTGTTCAATCACACCGCGGCGATCTACCAAATGATGACCGGCTACACGACCGATAAGGTCAGCCCGTCGGGTCAATTGGAACCGCCGTCGCCCAAAGACTTTCCCAACTTCGGCAGCAACATTGTCAAGATGCAGCCCGTCGATGAACCGATGTTGCCATTCGTGATGCTGCCACGCCCCTTGCAGGAATCCAATGTGATCGGCAAAGGGGGGACCGCCGGATTTCTGGGAAAATCCTTCGACCCCTACACGCTTTATCCCAGCGGTGACGACTTGGACATGGGGAAGATGGATCGCATCAAAATCGACGATCTGAAGCTCCGCCCCGAAGTGTTCAGCGTCCGTTTGCAACGTCGTGCAAAGTTGCGAGACCTGCTCAACGCACAAATGCCCGACATCAACCGCGCTGTCGAGTCCTTTGAGTTGGATGAGTATTACGATCGCGCGTTGTCGTTGATTGTTTCGGGCCGCGCCCGTGACGCGTTCGAGTTGGCGGCGGAATCGGATGACATCCGCGACAAGTACGGCCGCAACACGTTCGGCCAAAGTTGCTTGTTGGCTCGCCGATTGGTCGAGGCCGGCACGCGGGTCGTCGAGGTGATCTGGCCCAAGGTCGCCAACAGCGACAATCATTCGTGGGATCATCACTCCGGGCTGAGCAAGCGAATGAAAGATCAATCCGCACCGATGCTCGACAGCGGTTTGACGGCGCTGAATCACGGACTTGGATGAACGCGGCATGTTGGAAGATACGCTCGTCGTCGCGGTCGGAGAGTTCGGACGAAGCCCCCAACGGGGTGTCAGCACCAGCGGGAATGATAACTCCGACGACGGACGCGATCACTGGCCCTATTGTTACACCGCCGTGATGGCGGGGGCCGGGGTCAAACGCGGCTACGTTCACGGCAAGAGTGACAAGACCGCCTCGGCCCCCCTAGAGGATCCGGTTCACCCGGCCGAATTGCTGGCAACGATCTACCACAGCTTCGGAATTCACCCCGAAACGATCGTCTACAACCACCTGAATCAGCCCCGCGAATTGGTCAAAGCGAACGCGGTGACTCGTTTGATGGTTTAGAGTTGACCTTTTTCTGAAAAATCTTATCGTGATGATCGTGACATTCCAGTCAAAAGGCTGCCTGGAAGATTAGGGAGCGATCATTGTTACACCAACGGACGACTGAAAGCGGCGAACAACGATTCCGCCTCGCCGTGGAAGGTGACGGCGAGAGCTTGGCGGTATTGATCGCCAGCTACGGCGGCTACCTGAGCGTGTTGGCGGAAACGCACCTGGACAAGCGTATCAGCCGGCGGGTGTCGCCGGCCGACATGGTCCAAGAAACGTTGTTCGAAGCCCACCGAGACTTTTCCAAATTCCATGGCGAAACGGTCGCCGAGTTCACCGGTTGGTTGCGAAAGATTCTTGTTCGTAATTTGGCCAGTGCGGTGCAAACCCATTTGTTGACCGCGAAACGCGATGTGCGTCGCGAGCAAGTCATCGAGGCTTTGACCGAAGGGACTCACGGATCGCACATGCGTTTATCAGGAATGCTTCAAGATGACCGCCGCGGCCCGTCGTCCGAAGCGGACCATCAGGAATCGTTGGTCCAGCTTGCTGCCGCACTTCAGTCGTTGTCGCCCGATCACCGCCAAGTCATCCTCCATCGTCACGTCGAAGCCTTGGCTTTTGATGTCATCGCCGCGCGGATGGGGCGGACGACGGGTGCGACAAGGATGCTTTGGTTGCGGGCGATCGAGGCCCTTCGTCACGCCATGGAGCCCGAATCATGATTTTGTCCGATGCAAATGAGTTGCGACTCGCCGAGTTGCTCGACCGCTATGCCGCGCACCTGGACTCGGGCGACGAGACGGCCGCCGAGGAGCTTCTCCACGAGCATCCCGATTTGGTCGAGGAGTGCCAAGGCCATCTGCAAAGTTTACGTGCGTTGTGCCGGGCGACACGTCGACCGGTCAGATCCAAGCCCATTCAAATTTCGAGCAATCCGCCGCGATCGAATGATTCAGGATCGCGTCTTTCGAACAATCGCGGTTCGGAATCTCGCGGCTCGGAAAGGGGCACGCTCGATCGCGAGCTGGGTGATTATCGGATCGGCCGCGAGTTGGGGCGGGGTGGAATGGGGATCGTTTACGAAGCGACCCAGCTGTCGCTGCGTCGAACCGTGGCCTTGAAAGTCTTACCGTTCGCGGCGGTGCTGGATCACCAACAAGTCACTCGCTTTCGCAACGAGGCGCATGCCGCAGCGTCGTTGCACCACCCCAACATCGTGCCCGTGTTCGCCGTCGGATCGGAACGCGGCGTGCATTACTACAGCATGCAGTTGATCGACGGGCACACGCTTGAACAGGCGATCAAGGAGTTGTTGACCGGCTCGCGGCTAAGCACCACGTGGTCCAAATCGGACCTCGAATCAAGACGGTGCCGATCCAAACAATCTTCATCGGATCAAGATCGATCGGAACCATCGCTGTTGCCGCCGCGCCCGCCATCCGCCGCGGACCATCAATCCACGCTAATTGCACCCGAGGCGGATGGTGAAGAAAATGAAAGCGCCTCAGCGTCATCGGCGGTGGAATCCAAAACATCCCGCGCACCGAGCATGAGATGCGGTGCCCCGACCGATCATGCCAAGCTTGCCGGGTCGACGGACAATGGTTTGACGGATGCGGGGACCACCGTGCGAACCATTCGCAATCGCAACTTCATCCAAAGCTCGGTCCAGTTGATGATCTGTGTTGCCGAAGCGATCGATTTTGCGCACCAGCAAGGGGTGATCCATCGCGACATCAAGCCCTCCAATTTGCTGATCGACGCCGGCGGTAAAGTTTGGGTTGCCGATTTCGGACTCGCGCGAGTTCGAGGGCTCGGTGACTTGACGGCCGAGGGCAAAGTGATGGGCACGGCTCGATACATGAGTCCGGAACAGATCGCCGGTCGCCGCCAAGAAATCGATCACCGAACCGACATCTACTCGTTGGGCGTCACGCTCTACGAGTTGCTGACGCTAACGCCGGCGTTTCGGGGATCGAATCGGGACCAGCTCATCCATGCCGTTGAAAACACGTCACCGATGGCACCTCGACGCATCAACCCGTCGATCGATGTTGATCTGGAGACGATCGTGCTGAAATCGATCGCAAAGTCAAAGGATGACCGTTACGCCACGGCCGGTGAACTGGCTGACGATTTGAGACGGTTTTTGGCGGGAGAGCCGACACGGGCGCGCCGACCCAATCCGCTCGAACGCAGCATGAAATGGGCGTTGCGTCGTCAAGGTTTGGTGACCGCGGTGTTAGCGGTCTTGTTGTTGACGGTAACCGGCTTGGCCGTCGCCACGATGTTGGTCAGCCACCAGAGCCGGTTGACGCGGAAAGCGACCGGCCAAGCGCACCTTCACCTCGACCAAGCTCACGCCGTGGTGGACCGATTTGGGGGTCTGATGACTCGGTATTTGTCGAATGTCTCGGGCGGTGAACGGCTTCGGGCTGAGTTGCTTCGAGAAGCCGAACATTACTACTCGGAATTCATCCGCTACGCCGATCACGATCCCACGCTCGGCTTCGAATTGGCGCGGGTTCAACATCGACTCGCGGGGATCTACGCACAGCTGGGTAACACGGGCGCGGCTGACGAAAAGTTCTCGCAAGCGATCAAGCGATTCGAAAAATTGCAAAGCTCGTCGCTACGTGGAAAGACGATCGGATCGGAGGAACTTCCATTTGACTTTGCATTGTGTCTCCACGATCGAGCAGTATTCCTCGAAGATCACGGTCGAATCGTCGATGCGTTGGACACCTATCGCCGCGCCATCCAGATTCTAAGTCCATCGTTGAACTTGCAGCAGTTGCAACAGCATTCGTCAGTGGAGCCCCACGCCGGCTCACGCTTATTGAACCAATGGGCGAAGTCGCAAACTCAATTGGGATTGCTGTTGTTGCAAAGTGCGGAATCGGCGCAAGCGACTCAGATTTGGAAAGAGACGCGTTCGCTCTTGGAAGCTCATTTGCGATCTCATCCCAACGACGACGAAGCGATCGAGCAGTTGATTGAATGTCGAAATGCTGAAGTGGCGCTGATGATGACGGAGGATGACTCCGCGGCCGGAACTCTGTTACGCCAGAATCTCGAAGACCTTCAAATGCTCGAGCGGTCCGTCACGAGTTTGCCGGATGGCCAAGATGATTTTCAAGCGTTGCTGAGGCGGATCGCTCGTGGACATCAATTGGCGGTCACTCAAAATAATTTGGCAATGTGGCTGAGTCGCAGCGGTGATCACGATGCGGGTATGAAATTGATCGCTCAATCGATTGCCTCGCTAACCCATGCGGTCAATGAAGCCCCGTTGGACCGTGAAATTCAAATTCAATTGGCGATCGCCCACAACAACCATGGGCAAATGTTGTGGAGTCGGTTCGATTCGAGCCGCTCGATGGATGACGGCGAGTTGATCGATGAAGCGATCGATGAATTCAACGTCGCCGCGTCCATCCTCCGCCCGTTAACTTCCCCTGAAACTCCCTTCCCACGCGCCACCAATCGCTTGGCCGGAGTGCTGCATAATTTGGGTACGGTCGAGCAGAGACGCCAGAATGCGTCGAAATCAATCGCATTGCTGACCGAAGCAATGGAGTTGCAAGCGCTCGCCGTCAAGCAGTGCGCCATTCCACCAAGGCTATCGCGAAAACTTGGAGCACCACCGAGAAAGGTTGGAACAAGTTTTGTCGCATGTCAAAACATCATCTTCGCGGCTCAAGGACAAGGAAAGCACGGATGGTACGTCGAACCACTGATCGAAAAAACGCAGGAATTCGCCGACGAGGGTTGACGCTTCAATGTGAACGTTTGGAGTCGCGCACGCTATTGGCCGGTTTAACGATCGTAAGTGGCGACTTGGTGCCATTGCCGGTCGAGCAACCCGTCGCTGCATCGATAGCGGTCGAGCAATCCAATGTGGGCTCAATCGCTGACGCGTCAACTCCACCCACCTCGGTCGATGATTCAGAAGTTCTAGGACCACGGTTAGAGTCGCCCGAGGACCCGACGCCCCCAAAGGGCGACTCCAATACTCCTACGGAGTCGCATCCGGAAAATGAACCGATCACAATCACATCGCCCGAAGGTGGCGGAGAGCCGATAGATGTCGGCAACGATTTGAATCCACGATCATCAGACGACCCGGAAATCAAAGACACGGTGCTCGCCATGTGGGTGACAACTCCGGTCACGGCCAGCCAAACGTTGATTCAGGCGACTTCGACCGGAGCCGTCGGCTCATCCGAATTCGCTTCGGAGGCGGTGCGAGTGAAGTCTTCCGCGACTGCCGCCAAGATTGCTAACTCCACCGCGGGCGATTCGTTCCGGTATTACTCGGAACCCAGCGACCACCCGTCGAGCGACTCGCCATCACTTTACCATGATCCGACGCCGACGCTCGCGGCCCGCAGGAGTTACATGGCGTTTGCATGGGTGGCCCCGGATCAAAACTCTGAATCGACGCTCATCGCCCACGACAACCGGGATGCCGCTGTGCACCCCACGTATGCCGAGCACCATTCAGCGCGGGACATCCAACGTGGCGACCCATCAACCATCACAGCGATCTTAGAAAGCGAATTCACCGCTGACGAATCGGAGCGTGCATCGTTAGCAATCGCTGTCGCAATCGATACCCTCGCGGCGGCCGAAGCCCAATCCGCCGCCGCGTTGAACGAGACATCGCCTTCGCAATCATCCGAAATTTCTGCCCTCGCGGCCCAAACAAATGCGAATGATGAAGGGAAGCGTGGAACAAAACTGGATTTGATCCAAACGGGTTTACTTTACGGGCTAGGGGCAGTCGTCTCGCTCGTGTTGACCGGTAGGTCTCATCAGACTAATGAATTCGAACGAGCCCCGGTACACCGTCGACCGCGGTAACGTTCATCGCGAACGACGCGGTGCCGGAAGGTCCGGATTAACCACGTCGACCCTCATCGCTCCTGTTGAAAGAGCTTGTCGATAAACCACACAACTTTGGTTTCGGATTCGCTGGTGACCAATGTTTCAAAGAGCGCGTTCGCCGCTTCGCGACGCAACTCCGATTGGTCGGTCAACTGTTTGAATTCGCCGTCGCCGAATTGTTCACGATGCGACTCGAAATAACGCTGTAGATTCTCGGGAGTCATTTTGCTTTTCAGATACTGTGACCAAGCCGATGTCCAGCGAATGTGGGCGTCCATCGCTTCGGCTGTGGCACGGCGAGCCTCGGCCAACGCCGCGATGCTGGTGCCGCGCTGTTTGGCTTCGTCCGAATAGGCTTCGACACGCCGATCGAGACTCGTCGATAACGCGTTCCCACCCCGCTTGATCAGCGCCTTCATTGCCAAGTGTCGTCTAACCAGCAGCAACGCGGTCGCTTTCTTCACATCGTCACCGACGCGATCGAGATCTCCGGCAGCGATTCGTTGGGTAAGCACCAAATTGATCTCGCCGACGTAGATGGCTTTCCCATCGACGGCTGCAAACGGGTCACCCGGTTCGACTTCGGCCGCCGACGCGGCGATGGGGGTGACCAAGCATGCGACAACCAACATGTAGAAGCGAAAAGTGATCATGACGTCGATTTTAAACCGTTGGGTGTCAGCGGGCGGCGAGGGAAGACAGTGAAGTCGCCGAAAAAATTGCCACCGCTCCGTCGCATCTCTTGGTGACCCCAGCAAGAGTCGCGAGCCATTTCCGATCAGATGTCCGCATCTGGCATGTTCCCTTCTTGCAGGAGTCGCGGTTGAGAGTCGTACTCGCGTTGGTGACGCAACTGCGTCAAGCATCTTTCGGGCAAGTCTCCCGCTTCAACATACCACTTGATCGTTTGGGCCAATCGTGTGGCCAACGTATCTCTTAATGCAAAGCCGGTGTCAGCTTTTAATCGCTCCGCCGTGCAAGTCCAGGAACCCGCGGTGGCTTCGCGAGCCTTATCGAGGTTGAGATAGAGGGGCTTTCGGATGCATTGAGAGATCGTTTCATTGATCGCTGCGACGCACCAGACCGCCGGAGTCGGCACACGAACATTGAATGTACGACGACGTCCCATGACTTCGCCAATCATTTGGCCTAACTCTGCGTAGGTCGGTGTTTCGTCCGCGGCTGCGTAGTAAAAACCGTCCGCGTCGGCTTGCTCGGAGTCTTCCAACGGAGTGATCCGTTTGCCCCGCGAGGCAGCGGCAATCAGCGCCGAGGCAAGGTCCTCCGCATGAATGACCGACATGCGATGGTCAGAAAAGCTTGGAACGAAATGCAGTCCCCAATTTGCGATCCCTTGAAACATCGCCAGCCCAACCCGGTCCCACTCACCAAGCACAATTGGCGGTCGAACAATCGTGGTCGCCATGCGATCGGCCAACGACTGGACTGCGACCTCGCCGCCTCGCTTGCTTCGTCCATACTCCGACACCGGCTTACCTAGCTCGTCGACCCGTGATGCGGATGGGCCGACCGCCGCCAGCGACGAGAGATAGACGAATACCGGCGGGGACGTCATGCCGGCGCAGCACGTTGCGAGGCATTGGGTCGCATGGGAATTCACTTCGTGCAGCCTTCGCGACGAGGGCGAATTCGTGAGGCCGGCAACATGATAAACCACATCGACGTTTTCCAAGGCAGCGCGGATCGAGTCAGCGTCCATCAGGTTGCCAACGTGAATCGTCGGATCAAATGGAATCAATTTCGTCCAGTCCGATTGTTGACGCACCAGGCAGGTGACCTTCTGGCCACGCGCGGCCAAGCTCTTGACCAAGTGCCAGCCGATGAAGCCCGTAGCGCCGGTTACGAGAGAGTGTGTCATGATGGGTCCATCACAGATCATGCGTACGACGGAAAGTTTCTCACTCATGCGAAAGCAATCACCGTGCCACCATCGCCGCGACCGGTCTGCATTCGCATGAACCAAAAGAAAAGTTGCCGACTCATTTGACGAATGAGCCGGTACCTAAAAATGTAGTTCGATATCGCGCAAGGGGGGCCCACAAATCGGTCCCTCCGGCTCTATCGTGGGTTCGCCATTTACGATTCAGCGTGGTGGATTTGGAGAGGCATCGCTCGGCATCCAAAGAGGATCACGGCAACAGAATGTCTTGAATCACGAATGAAACTTCGCTGGGTACCACCGCGGTCGGCGATCGGTAGATCAATTTGGATTCGGCCGCGGTTTCGCCCAATTCAAAGAGATATCCGATTCCGACGCCGTCGGTGGTTTGGCGATAGACTTCGTATCCCAAATGATCGGCGCGTGAACCGTCTTTACGAATCACATGAACGTCGTTTTCGAAGATCCAATGTCGGTGACTTTCCAGCGACCGATCAGCATCTTTGAGTTCCACTCCGACGCGGATTTCGTGAAGCGGTCCATTGGGTCTTAGCGATTCAATTTCGACGGTCATGGAATCGATTGTCTGCTTGTCACCGATCTTCGACAGGGGCATTTCGAAGGTTTGCTTTTTGCCAGGCAACAAGGCGCGGACCAAACCGGAGAGCGATTCGACTTTGGAAGGTTGACCAGCCGGCAACTGCATCGGCAAGAAAAACTCGCTGAAGGCAATATCACTGTTCGTCGCCACGTCGATCGTATCACCCGACTCTTGCGGTCTCAGTTTGGCGCCGTCATCGAGCTTCCCTAACAATTGGGCGATCGGCAGCGTCAATCCGATCGGGGTGACGCGAGGTTGCCAGGCGATTTCCAAACTGATGTTCAAACCCGAAAGTGACGGATTGTTGAGGCTGCGGCGCGACGTCACCGCGGTCGGTTCGATGCGGTACACACCGGCATAGGCGGCGGCATCGACGCGTGAAGGACGCTCGGGGTTGCGAGCGACCAATTTCAACGTCGATTCATCGCCGCCGTAAAAGTTAATGTCTAAATTGGCTTGATCCAGCACCAAATCGAGCGCGTGCCAAAATGAGAGCGGCGTGGCCACCGAATCGATCGCGAGCGAAGTGTCGGCGTCGCAATCGAATTCGACGCCACTGTCGCGGCTGATGGCTTCGAGTGCCTCGCCGAGCGTCTTGACGTCGCCGAGCGAGACCGAGAGGGCATCCGAGTCGGTCTCGTTTCCCGTCCGTTGCTGCATCAACGTCTTGCGAACTCGCGAAAGTCGTTCGGCCGCCTCGATCGAGACACTCGGCTTGGATTCCGGCAAAAAGTCCAGTGCCGTCGGTCCCGCATCGATCAACGCTCGCTCGGCCGACTTTCGCTTCGACAAGCTGTCGGCGTCCAACTCGTCGACCCACCGCAGCACGTCGGACTTGAATTTCACCTGGTCGACGATCGCAGGCGCAGTTTCTTGCGCGTGCGCCGCACCCGGCAAAGCGATGCACAGGTTCAAACTGATCCCAATTAAGAAGCAAGCAACTGTTTGAGGCAATCGAATGATCGTCACAATCCTAACCATCTGGAAACTCCTAAGCGTGCACCTGACCGATCGTCACAAATGAGTCGGATCGAGCGAGTGCGGACCGGTACACAGCCAATTGTAACCTAGCTTTGACGGTGGCAAGGTGATGCCGGTCCGCACCCTCCCACTCCGTCTCGGGAACACCACGATGAATCGTCCTCGAATGATCTCCGCCGCGCCGTTGGCATTCGGACTCTCATTGGTCGCGTGCGTGGGGGCAGCCAGTGTCGCGCTAGCCCAGGCACCCGGAATGATCGAGTTTTCCGTCCTCGGGCAGACTCGGCAAGGATTGCCAATGCTGAAAATGGCTCACGAGATGGTGATCCTCGGACGCGATGGATGGATGCACTCGCTTGATCCCAAGTTGCCTTCGTCGCAAATTCGACAAACGGCTCTTCCCTATGAACCGATCAGCATCATCGAACTGCGAAACGAGTTGCGATCCGAGTTTCGCACCGGATTCGAAGTCATCGCGACGAAGAGTTTTTTAGTGGTCCAGCCCGAAGGTCGTGGTGACCGTTGGCCCAAAATGTTTGAACAGTCGCATCAAGGATTCACTCGCTACATGACGATGCGTGGGGTCAATGTCCGCGAGGGTCGTTTTCCAATGGTGGCGGTGGTGCTTCCCGACGAAACCGCCATGTACCGAGAATTCAGAAAACTGGGGATTGATGTCAAACGAGTTGCCGGTCTGTATTCTGGCGAAAGCAATCGCGTGATGACTCACGACGGTGGCAACTCGGCGCAAATTGCCGTGACGGTTCGACACGAAGCGACTCATCAATCCGCCTACAACTCGGGCGTCCACAGCCGCTTGACTGAAACGCCGAAGTACATCTCCGAAGGTGTCGGCCAGATGTTCGAACCCGAAGCGATGACAAGCCCACGCTCGTCCGGACGACTCGAAGATCGTATCAATCGGGAGAGCTTGGGGTTCATCAAACAAACCTACCATGGCCGTCACAATAGCCGATTTACCGAAGCAGTGATGCAATTGATCAGCGACGATTCCATGTTCGAGACCACGAACCGGGTCGCCGAAGCCTATCACGTTTCTTGGGCGATGATGTTTTACTTGGCCGAGCGCGACAGCGCCAAGTTTGCCCGCTTGATGAACTTGACGGCGACCCGGCCACCGTTTCGCGATTACCCGCGAGTGGAAAGAGTCAACGATTTCGAGCGAATCGTCGGATGCGATGTGCTGGAGTTTACCAATCGGCTGAGTTGGTGGCTCGATTCAATTTGAATCCGTTCCCTAAGCGAGCACTTCGTCAACGACGCGCCCCGCCACATCGGTCAGGCGAAAATCGCGGCCTGCGTAACGGTACGTCAGCCGTTGGTGATCGATGCCCAACGTGTTCAGAAGCGTGGCGTGCAGATCGTGCATGTGGACTCGGTCGTGCAACGCATAGTAACCATAGTCATCCGTCTCACCGTAAGCGAATCCGCCTTTGACGGCGCCACCGGCGAGCACCATCGAGAAGCCCTGCGGATTGTGATCGCGGCCGTTTTTTCCTTGGACGACCGGGGTGCGACCAAACTCGCCGCCCCAAACGATCAGGGTATCATCCCACAGTCCCCGCTGTTTCAAATCCGCGAAGAGAGCCGCGATCGGTTGGTCCGTGGCCAACGCGTTTTTGGTGTGGCCTGCGACCAGATTGCCGTGCTGGTCCCACACCTGGCCGCTGCTGAGGGTGATGAAACGGACTCCGGATTCCGCCAATCGGCGGGCCAGCAAACAACTTTCGCCGAACGAACGTGTCGCCTTTTCATCGATCCCGTAGGCTGTTCGGGTTCCCGCCGTTTCCCGAGCAATGTCAAATACCTCCGGTGCAGCCACTCGCATGCGTGAAGCCAAATCGACAGCCTCGATCGCACCTTCGATCTCGGGATCGCGTCCTGCATTTTTCAAATGCAATTGGTTCATTTGGCGAACCAGATCGAAACGGCGGGTGATCGCGGCGGGACTTTCCTGGCCTACCAGGTACGGGATTTGGCCGCCGCCGAAATTACCATTGCTGCCGATCGCGGTCGCCTGGTGCATCGCCGGCAGGAATGCGGCTCCGTAATTCCGAGGGCCACCGTGCGCGGTCGCCGGACCGATCGCGATGTGGGCGGGCAAGTCCGGATGACCGCCGCCGAGCGCGTAACTGACCCACGCACCGACGCTGGGACGGACCAAATTGTCGCTGCCCGTATTGACCATGCCGACCGCTTGGCCGTGCGATTGACCCTTGGTGTGCATGCTGCGGATGACACACAACGAATCGGCATGCCGTGCCATCTCGGGCAACAGATCGCTGATCCATAATCCCGATTGGCCTCGCTGTCGAAACTTCCACGGCCCGCACATCAATTTTGGAATGGCGTTGATGTTGGGCGGCAATTCGAAAGGCAACGGCTTCCCATCGTCACGCGCCAACATCGGTTTGTAATCGAAGGTGTCGACGTGGCTGGGGCCGCCGTGCATGAACAAAAAGATAACCCGCTTGGCTCGCGGGCGGACGTGAAACGTGTCCATCGCACCACCGGCCGATGACGTCGCATCGGGTGAAACCGTCTGCGCACTTGCGGTCGACCAGGGAACAAAGCCCGACACCGCCAACGATCCGACGGAGATCGATGACGTCACGCCAAATTGGCGACGCGTCAAATGGCCGCCTGTGAGGTGTCGATTGGATAGGCAATTCATACGGCTGCTCATTCCAAAAATCGGAATTCGGTACTCGCAAGCAAGGCGGCGATCCACTCTTGCCAACGCTTGTCAGATTCACGTGAACCCTCAAAAAATGCTTCGGCCAGCCGGCGGTCGTCCTCGGTCGGAATCCGCTGCAAACACGTTTGATGGGCCAGCTTCAAACGATCGTCAAAGTCGCCTGCCGCGGCGACGATCCAGTCCGCCGTCTCTCCGGCCCAGCGGTTGACGTCGGGGCTGTTGATCAATACCAATGCTTGCCCCGGAACATTTGTGGTCGGTCGCTTCCCCACCAACAGATCGGGGTCGGCCGCGTCCAGGGCCACCAGCATCGGCGGCACGTGAGAGCGAATGATCGGGACATTGATGCTTTGGTGGGCCGATGCGACACCCTCAAGCACCTCCGCGCCGCCGCCTTGGTTGTCCGAGATCAGCGTTTTGTAAGACGACATGATCTTGGCGGTCGGAGTTTGGTCCAGATTGCCGGTCGTCCACACCATCGTATCGCGGATCGATTCTGCCGAGATTCGCCGACGCTGCATCCGCCACCACAAACGGTTTTCTGGATCCTCTTCGATCGATTCGGTCCGATACTCGCTCGATCGACGATAGGCCTCCGAAGTAACGATGCGTCGAATCAGCGGTTTGGACTGCCAACCCTCGCGAATGAACTCGCCGGCCAGATGATCCAGCAATTCGGGGTGCGAAGGACGCTCGCCGCGGAGGCCCAAGTTGTCGACCGTCCGCACGATCCCTTCGCCCATCAAATGCATCCAAACTCGATTGACGAAGACGCGGGCGGTCAACGGATGATCGGGATCGGTCAACCAGTGTGCCAGTTCCAATCGTCCGCTCCCCTGGGGATCCACGATGGCCGCGTCGCCCTGGCTGCAAACTCTCAGAAACCCTCGCGGAACCATCTCGCCGAGGTTGTCGACGTCGCCGCGAATGTGAACGTGGCTGTCGGCGATCTCGGCGGCTGGCCGATCACTCGGAGCCATCGCCACGGGAATTTCCTCCGGTGCCTCTTTCTGTAGCGATTTCAGCTTGGCCTTCCAAGATTCCAGCTCAGACTCAACTGCTCGAATTTTCTCGCGATCAACGTTCGAATCGGAGGCCGCAACTCGATCGTCGGGCGATAAGAACTGAACCGCGTCGGCGATCACGTAACCAGTTGTCCCGACGTTCGCAATGGTTACGGCGGCCAGATCGGATGCGTCGAAATCGAATGTCCCCAGCGATGCCCACATCGGCTTGATTTGAATCGTGCGTTGATCCAATACCTTGTTCAAAGATTTTCCGCCACCGAGTTCGATCGTGATCGGCACTCTCGCGGATCGGTTGGGGCCGGGCGAGTAAGCGACCCGAACCTCATAGCGTCCACTGTGGGGTAATTTAGCCGTGAATCGAATCATGGCATCGCCCTTGCCCGCGTTGTCGTCGTGGACGTACCCGGACCCGACAAACGACTTACTGTACGTCGACTCTTTCCACTGTCCCGTCTTTGTGGCTTGAGAATCGTCGATCACGATGCCGGCCGGCGTTTCGTTCGGGTTCGGTGAGAGGTCGGCAAGCTTTGCTTCGATCGCGCGTATCGACTTCTGGACTGACTCGGTCGTCTTTTGGTGTTGGTCAAGTGCGGCCCGGTGCTCGGGCGAGATCGGTAAGTCCACACGATTCCAGGTGCTGACGTACTCTTGGCTTTCGCCTTTGAGTGTCACCGTGCTCTTCAAAATTCCGGCAAGCGCGTAGTAATCGTCCATCGGCACGGGATCAAACTTGTGATCGTGACAACGAGCACACCCCAGCGTCATGCCCAAAAATGCTCGACCGATCGTATCGATCTGTTCATCGACCACATCGAGTTCCAGCTTGGGTTTGTCACGCTCGCTTAGCATTTTGGTGCCCAGCATCAAAAAGGTGCTGGCTACAAGATTTTGGTATCGGACCGAATCGGACGATGCGGGTAACAGATCACCGGCAATCTGTTGCCGAATCATTTGGTCAAACGGGCGATCGGTGGCGATCGATCGGAACAAGTAGTCTCGGTAGCGCCATGCCTCGTGGAAGGTGGCATTGAAGTCGCTCCCGTTGCTGTCGGCATAGCGGGCAACGTCCATCCAGTGTCGGGCCCAATGCTGGGCGAACGCCGGAGAGGACAACATCGAATCGACAATCCGCTGCCAACGAACGGGCGAAGGGTCAGCCCGCCACTCATTTTGCAGTTCGATCGATGGGGGTAACCCGGTCAAGTCAAAAGCGAGTCGACGCAGTTGTGCTGACGGGCTGGCGGCACCGTTGGGCTTGAGGTTTGCGGCGGCGAGTTCGCGATTGAGATACTGGTCGATCGGACCCCTCGAACGCAAGTTTGAACCACGCGGCGGTTGGCTGTTCACGATCGGTTGAAAGGCCCAGAATTTTCGTCCCTCCTGCAGATCGATTCCCATGGCCGCTCGTACCTCGGGCGCGCGAGATGACCCAGTTCCCGATTGCCGCGGATCGACCGCGCCGGCCGCGATCCAGTCTTGGAAATCTTGAATCACCGAGTCGGGCAATTTTCCCGACGGCGGCATCTCCGATGACTCATATCGCATCGCCGACACCAGCAGGCTGGCGCCCGGATCGCCCGCGATGATCGCGGGGCCACTGTCGCCGCCAGTCCTCAACGCGTCGGAGGAGTCGAGTTGCAGCGATCCGCCGATTTCGTCAGCATCGTTGCCATGGCACTGATAACAATGCTCAACCAACACGGGACGAATGCGATTCTCGAAGAATTCAACCGAGTCAGCCGGATCTTTCGCAGCAACCGATGAGGCGACGCACGCGTAAACGAAAATCGATTGCGCAAACACCGGCCAAAGTCTGGGGTCGAAAAGACGCGTTTCGCTAGCTCGCATGGCGATCTCGTCCAAGGCGGGCCGGGCGACCCATGGTGTGACCGGTAAGGAAGGATTCCTTACGATAACACAAATTCAACCCGGTTGCTGGCGGCGATCGCGATGAAGATTGCAAAAACGACGCTTAATACGTCACACGCGAAGAAGACGTTGTCGGCACGCCGCCGCGGTCCTTAAAAATTTGCCGAGTTCGGCTGGGGGCGTACACCCGCGAAGGAACGCTTTCAATATGCTGGCTCGGAGGCATCATCTCTTGGCCGCCGAGATAAACTTGCTCGCCAACTCCAACACCGACGCCACCGCCACACGAATCGCAGCCGCCGTCACAGCCGCCATCACAGTCGCCCGGTCCGCCGCCGAGTGCGCCGCCGCTCACCGGTGGACAACATCCGCCGCCACAAGATCCGCTGCCGCACGAATCGCACTCACTCTTGCAACGATAGCCCCACAGACTCTCAAACCCGCTGAACACCGAGCGGCATTTGCCGCACGATTGGCCGTTGTGATTGCCGCACTTGTCACAGGGATCCACACAGTTGGCCGGTTCGTTGATCCACGGATCGATGTACAGTTCGCCGCAGCCTTCGCAATCGCCGCATCCGCCGCAGGCGTTGATCGCAAACGGTCCGTTGGCTCCGTTGGGACCGCATCCCATGGGCCCGACACAGCCGGTCAAGCAAAGCAGCGCCGAGCAAGCGAGCGCGGCAGCGAATCGTTTCGGTAAGCACATAGTGGGATGGCCCTGTGGCAGTCTCAAACGAGGAGGAATAGCCACTTCATCGTCCATCACAACTGACACAATTGAATCTTTTTACCCATTCGTCAAACTCTGCACGCTATCGAGTTTCACGCGATACCGACGGAAGCACGCCAGAAGCGAATTTCGGTAACCGATTGGCTGCCGTTTCTTGTTGGCGGACACGAAGTCCGCCACTTTCGCGGCACGAAGCTGTCCGTGCTGTATCCATCGTTGAGCTCGCGAGCCGAAGGCGACGAGGCGACGCAGACGAAGTGCGTCGCAATCTTCGGCAGGAAGCCGCCAGCCTGGGTAAGCTACCATCGATAAGTTTTCCGCTTTTCGGAGGACCGTGGCTAACGCTGGACGGCCAATAGTTTGGGGTTGTGGCCATTTTGGCTTGTTCAAGTTTGGGTCCGTGTAAGTCTCGTAGATCCCAGCCCGGAGGGCGGCAGATCGTTGCCGGTGGCGTTAGCCACCGGTCCACTGAAAGCGAGCTCAAAGCCCGGAGGGCGGCACACCCGCGTTCGTTGTGTCGCCCTCTGGGCTTGCGATTCTGGTGTCAATCATGCCGGTGGCTGACGCCACCGGCAAAGATGTGTCGGCCTCTGGCCTGCTCAATGGAAACGAAACCATGACATTTCAAATTGGTGTCAACACCAACCTTTTGCCAGCCCAGGCTAACGCCAAAACGGCTGATTGAATCGAAAAATTTGTCGACGGGTGCTTAAAACGCAATCGCC
This sequence comes from Pirellulaceae bacterium, assembly GCA_963781095.1. Taxonomy (GTDB): domain Bacteria; phylum Planctomycetota; class Planctomycetia; order Pirellulales; family Pirellulaceae; genus Rubripirellula. The sequence goes on along the minus strand of CAWAEA010000015.1, from coordinate 83,324 downwards.
GAAGGCACGGCGGCCCGGATGGCCGCCGCATGGACGTAGCCCGGTGGCAAGTGCTCGGGGAACTTGCGATTGTCTTTGCGAGGCGGAAGTCTTGGGCTTGTCGTTCCGCCGGGGCAAGCCCGGCGGAAATACGCGACGTCTTCGACCCACTCAGTTCTTTGTGTCGCCCTTAAGCAACGAGCGATCAATAAGTGACTTTTTCTTTTCCCCTCTCTCTAACTCTCTCCCCCGCAAATCGCTGCGCGGCGGAGGAAGAGAGGACTTTAAATGCGTCACTTGTTGATCACTCGCCACTAACCCAAAAATCGCGAGGCCACCGTGTCGGCGAACAGCACTCCGTGATCGGTCAGTCGCACTCGGCCATCCGTGTGAGTGAGCAATCCCTCGTTCCTGCTGCGCTCGATTGCACCGGAGCATGTTTGGCGGATGTCAATCTTCATTTCGCGTCCGATCGCATCCAAGTCGATCCCGTCGATCAATCGAACACCGAATGCCGCCCGTTCACGTGCACATTGCAGCGGCGTGATCAATTCCGATTCCGCGGTGGGGGAGGCTCCGGATTCCACTCGTTTGAGATAGGTGGTGGTGCTGCGATGGTTGACTTTGCGCCGACCGTCCACGAATCGAGCCGCTCCCGGACCGGCCGCGTACCATCCGCCCCGTCCCAATACGACAAGTTGTGACGGCAACGTCGCCCGTCGCGAGCGAAATTTGACACTTCGTAGTGCGAGAGTCCCGCCTCCGCCGTCATCCTCCTCGCCGCCTGGTACATCTCGACCTCAACGGCTTCATCGCCGAGCGATAGGTCACCGCGGGACAATCGCGACCAAAACGATGTGCCTTTTTCGAAGGTTAGGGCGTACGTCGAAAGATGCTGGATCGGTAGCGAAAACGCCGTGCGAAGATCCTGTTCCCACTGCAGCAACGTTTCGCCGGGCGCCGAAAAAATCAAGTCGATCGAGACGTTCTCGATTCGTGATGCGGCGGCGTTGATGTTCTCCACCGCGCGGTCGCCGGTGTGCCCGCGCTGCAGCAATTTCAGCTTTTCATCGTTGAACGATTGCACACCCAAACTGATTCGATTGACGCCGTGTTGAACCAGACAGTCGAGCTTTTCCGCGGTGATGTCTTCCGGGTTCGCTTCGGTACTGAATTCGACACATTCCTCGAACCGGAATCGCGTGCGGACGATCGACAACAAACGCGATAGCGACGGCGTCGTCAGGTGCGTCGGCGTGCCTCCGCCGATGAACACCGTTTGTACGAGCGGTCGATCCAACGTGGCCAGTTCTCGGTCGATGGCGGCGAGGTATCGGTCGAACAAATCGTCGCGGTCCGCGACGACGCTGAAGTTGCAATAGCCGCATCGATGCCGACAAAAAGGCACGTGAATGTAAGCCGACCGAGGCATCGGCCACTCGAACGAGTCGTCCGAGATCGAAACTACAGCCATAACTTCAAGCGGCCGCCCAGCTTGTCAGGAAGAACTTTGTCAACGAACCGGTTGACTTGGCTTTCGGTGTACCGAGTGCTGAGGTGACCGGCGATCAAGAGCTCGTTGTTGAAACGATCGGCGCAGCTTTCGCCAATCGTCGATGTGCATATGACCGTGCTTGTGAATCTTGTCTTTGCGATGTTCGGGAGCGACGAACGTCATCTCGTTGATCAAAATCTTTGCGTCGTAAAAAACGGGATTATCGTCGAGTCCCTTGGGGGCCGTGTCGCCCGTGTACGCGATGATCGGAATCCGCGACTCCGTCGTGATCTCGGTACCGTTGATTTTTAAATCGCGAATCTGTTCCCCGGTCAAGTCCGTGTACTCGGGTTTGAGTTTGTGGCGTCGCTGGTGGACCACGAACCCGACCGAATCGATCGTGTGCGTCGTCGGCAAAGCGGTGACGATGTACTCGCGGCTAATGTGGGTTTCATCACCGGGCAACAATCCGACCAACTCGCACGGCATTCCGCCACGATCCAGTTTGCGAAAAGTCTGCAGCATGTCCCAAGCCGTATCGACGGCCGAGTCGGGCAGGTAGATCACCGGCGGTTCCATCTTCATCATCCGGCGGCGTGACACGTAGGCCGGCAACGCAGCGATGTGGTCCAGATGAGCGTGTGAAATGAACATTGTCGGCGTGCCCATGAAATCCCAGGGCTGGGCACCCACATCAAATAACAGCTTGAGTTCGTTGATCCGCCAGCACGTTTGGACAGCTGCCCGCGAGTACCCTTCGATCGTAAGACCATCGTGAACGTGGGAGATCAGCGGAACATTGTCAACCATGAAACCATAGGTGCTGGGGATGAGATGCCCGTTCAGTCGACGAGTGGTCCGACGAGACGGGAACCCGCGATTGCGTCAAGAGAGACAAGTATATCGTCAGCTTCACGGAACCGAAACGCACGTCAAATCCCTAGGACTCCAGCTCGGTAAATTGGACATCGCCCGCCATGTCCTTCAATTTCTCCATCGCGCGACGTTCCAATTGACGCACGCGCTCCTTGGAAATCCCCAGACGATCAGCGAGTGATTGAAGCGTGTGCACCTTTCGATGGGAACCGAGCGAAAATCGAGCCCGGATGATCAGCTTCTCGCGACGATCCAAATCATCCAACATGACGGCCATCCGACTTCGCAACTCGTGCCAACGCTTTTCGCTGATCGCGGAGGTCCGAATGTCGTCGCTGACATCGATGTCCATGTCCTGCAATCCGCCCGAAACTTTCTGGCGCTCCTGTTGCTTGAGCACAACGGTGCGATAAGAGTTTCGGCGTACGACCTGGGTCGCGTAAGTGCTAAAGCGGAAACCACGCTCGAAGTCGAACTTTTCGACCGCGCGAATCAATCCGACGATGCCGTCGCTTAGCAAATCATCAAATGAATTATTCTGGTTCACAAACTTCTTTACGATCGAGAAGACCAAACGCAAATTAGCTTCGACGATTCGATCGCGGTGCCATTCCGCGAGAGCCACAAAACGCTCAATCAACTCCAATCGCAAACGTGAGGGACGGTCCGCGTTCAACAAACTGCGATGCATCGAAGCTTGGTGGAGCAGAAAGTTCATCCGGCGAAACAGAATGACCTCCTGCTCCGGCGTCAAAAGGGTCGCTTCGCACAGACGGCTCAGGTGGATCGGCAAATCGACACCACTCTTTCGGAGGCCGCAATTCCGAGTTCCGATTTCCGCGGCGTCAACGCGAGTTCATCACCGAAGGATTTCTTACCCGCCGAGCGATCACTGAACGTTGAATTCGTCATGAATCCCAGTTCGCGTCGAAGCCAGTGCTTTGTCCTTGATCGTAATTCAACAGCATCGCATTCGCCGTATGACCTCAACATCGGTGCGACCGCGGCATTCGCCTCCGCCAACTCGGCTGACTTCAGCCAACCCGGAGATCGAGCGGGCAGTTCGGTTGCGGAGAGCGAAACATTGCCCTCGACCGACCCGTCTTGTTCGCCCAAGCCCGTCACCGATTTCGGTCGCGCGGTCGAATCAGGAATGGCTTTGGACAGGGTTGAGGACTGGGACATCTCGACAGCTCCATGATTGTTTCGGACAACACCCGCCGCAACTTTTTGCAAGCGAGAACGCTATGAACGTTTTAAACGGCCAAAACGTTCATTTAGGTATATCGGTTTTCCGTCCAATTGGCAATGACTTGTGGTCGGGAAATTCCAAACTTCCTCGATTATCGCATTTAACTTGGAAAAACTGATGATTTCGGTGACATCCGCTGGGCAGGGGTGTTTCGGAAGCTACACTTCCAAGTTGCATTTAATCGTTCAAAACGTTCATCTCGGGAAAATTCATGGTGGCAAAACAGCCCCAATATTCGCCCAAACAAGTTTCGGAGGCACTCCACGCGAGCGAATCATCGATCAAGCGGTGGTGCGACTCGGGTGTGATCCCGACCGTGCGCACGGCGGGAGGACACCGCCGTATCACGCTCGACGGGCTGCAAGAGTATTTACGAACTTCGGGGCGTTCGCTTGCGGATCCTCGCGTGCTCGGCTTGCCCGCTTTGAGTCCCGTTCGAGATTCGGTCCTGCCCGGGGATCCGGCCCAGGACTACACCGACTTTCGTAGGGCTCTCACCGCAGGCGATGTCGGGGCATGTCGTGAAATCATCCGTGCCCGACGTGCATCAGGAATCCCCAGGTTCGAAGCCATCGAGGAGTTGGTGACCGACGCGATGCGTGGAATTGGTGAGGCTTGGTCGTGCAGCCAAATCGACCCCTACCAGGAAAGGCGAGCCTGCGGCATTTGCGTTCGCTTGATCAACGAATCCATTGCGGAACTGCCGATGCCCGAGCCAGATGCGTTGTGTCGCGTTGGGCGGTTCACCCTCGGGTGATCCCTACCAATTGCCGAGTGCGTTGGTGGAGTTGGCACTGCGAGAAGTGGGTTGGAACGCGATCAATTTGGGCATGCATTGCCGCTTGAGAGTTTTCGGCAAGCCGCGGTGGACCATGACGCACGGTTGGTTTGGTTAAGTGTCTCCGTGATCGAGGATCCGATCAATTTCATCGCCCAAGAGGTTCGCTTAGCCGGGCTGTTGGGCGGAGATGTCGCCCTGTTGGTGGGCGGCCGTGCTTTGACGGACGCGATCCGTCCAAAGCTTCGCTACACCGCGCACTGCGACAACTTGAGACAGCTTGTCGAATTTGCTGCGATGATACGAGCGAATCACTTGGCCAAATGACATGAGAAACAAATCGCCCGCGTGAACCCGGCAACGACTACATGCGGCGGGGTTCGCCGCTGCGGCGCATTTCTTAGCATCGAGGCCGCCGTTTCGGGGAGCACCGGATTGATCATGCAGCCACTGCTCCACTCAAAACCCGCCATATGAGTCATGCGGGGGAAGATGTCGAGGGACCAATGAAACGCTTCGGCGGGATCCTCGACCCCGCGGTCGCGTGTTGAGACAGTAGTTGTACGCCGTTCCCGGACGAATCTGCTCCAGCCAAGAGATCACACGAAAGACCATCCGCGACACGGATTCGAGTGTTCGATCGTTGAGATCTTCGAAGTGCGGTTGATGTTCCAGTGTGGTGACGCGAATCATCATCGGCAAAGGGCTGGCGAACGGACAGTACGCGATCGTCGTCTCGTCGCACGCGATCACACGCTCCTTTGCTTTTCGTTCGGCGCGAATCACATCACAACGCAAACAGCATCCCGTCGCGGCACGATGGTGACTCATCCTTTCCACGATCACTTCGACCGGTCGTGGAACATGATCGATCGCAACGAGCTGACTGTGAGAATGGCTCGAGACGCTCCCGCGTCGAGTCCGACGTTCTTAAACACATTGATGTACCGGACTCCCTCCATGGCGCGGTAGTGCCGAATCCGATCGCGGTACGCTTGGAAGACCAGGTCGATTTCCGCGATGTCCAACTGGGTCAACGAATGAAAGTGGCGAGGCGATTCGATGATCACTTCGTGCCCACCGGCGATGCCACTACGCTGGAAGAGCGAGTGTCCGTGGGTCGGGGAATGCGAATTCCGTAGCGTTTGATCGTCCGCTGATTTCGCATCCGAGGGCAGCATTCCGACTGCGGGATACTTGTTCGGCACGACGCGCACCGACCAGAGCTCGTCCTCTTCTTCGTCGCAGCAAGAGACGGCCCCGAACAATCTAGCGGTTTCGGGAATGTGTCGCGACCAGACGGCCGGCGGCGTGATGGCCTCATTACCGCGACAAAACGGACACTGGACGTCGGTCTTCATCGCGGGTTTTTGATGGACAAAATCGTCCGGGCACTCGGTCCGCTGGGGTGCACAAGATCGTCCAATTTCCGGAAATTGGGTCCAAACGCGATTGAGATACCGCCTAAGATTTCGCGGTCGGATCACTCGGGACCAACAGCTGGGCGATCGTTTGCTCGTGCGCGGTTTCAAACATTGGCCAGCCCTACACCCTAAACTCCACGGTGATCACTTTGCTCCTTGACTCGCCTCTACAGCTTCTTGATCTTATATCATCCTATCGTGTTTTGTCGCCCCGAAAACCAGCCCGGTGGAATGGATTCATCAACTACCCCGGCAGAATACGCTTTGGCGAAACTTTAAGGGCGATCGTTTCCGCGTAGAGTTGGACATATTCTTTCGCGCTTTTTGTCCAAGACCAATCCTGGTTCATGCCGGTGGTCACCAATTGTGACCAAGCGTCGGGGCGATGGAATCGCATTTCCAAAGCTGCCGGCGACCGATCGCGAGATCGACCCCTGGTCCGGATCGTTTTGGTGGATCATGAAGCCGGTCGCGGTCCGATTTCTCAACGTTTCATCGTTGCAATCCACGACGGTATTGGCCAGTCCGCCGGTCGGTGTCACTACCGGAACGCTTCCGTAGCGGAGGCTGTACAGTTGGTTGAGTCCGCATGGCTCGTAGAGACTTGGCATGACAAACAGATCGCTGCCCGCTTCGATTTGGTGAGCCAGTTCGTCGCTGAAACCGATGTGAAGTGCGAATTGGTTTGGAAAGCGAGCGGCTAATTCCCTCAGTTCTCGCTCGTACCGCGCATCGCCGCTCCCCAGCACCATCCACTGGGTCGGCCGTCCCTCCTCGAGATGACGTCGAATCACCGGGACGATCGAGTCCCACCCTTTTTGGCTCGCCAGCCGTCCGACCAGACCGATCATCGGAACCTCGTGCCTCAATTGCAGCCCGAATCTTTGTTGCAGGGCAACCTTGTTCTGGTTTTTGCCAAACGCCCAATTTTCGACGCCAAAATTTGCCGCTAAATGGTGGTCCGACTTAGGGTTCCAGATCGCTTCGTCAATGCCATTGGTGATCCCGAAAACGCGATCCGAAACCGATTCGAGTACCCCCTCGAGCCCGCAACCGTGCTGAGGCGTGCGAATCTCTTCGGACATACTTGCGCTGACCGTCGTGATCACATCGGCGCTGATGATCCCGGTCTTCAGATAATTCAGATGGTTGTGGTATTCAAACTCCGCGGCATTGAAATGACGCCAATTCATGCCAGTCCAAGCAAACGAATCACGTGGGAAATGGCCTTGATAAGCCAGGTTGTGGATCGTCAAAACGCTTGCCGCCTTGCGGAGCGTCTCGGGCAAATTTTTATCGGTTTTCATGATTGCTGGCACCAAACCGGTCTGCCAGTCGTTGCAGTGAACGATGTCGATCGGCCAACCGATACGAGCCATCGCCATGATCGCTGCGCGACAGAAGAAAGCGAACCGTTCGTCGTTGTCGCCGTAGTCGCCCAACGACGTTCCGTACAACGAATCGCGATCAAAATATTGTGGCTGGTCGATGAACCAAACCGGTGTCTCGCCATCGGGCAGGGTGCTTTTGAGCAACCGGCATCCGACGAGCTTCTGGGGGCTCATCGGGACGGCAAAGCTAATGTCTGTCGAGACGAGCGGAATGCCGGCTCGCCGCACGCTCCGAAACGCAGGCATGATCACGGCCGTGCGATTTCCCGACTCGGCGACTCGCATGGGGAGGGCGCCGCAAACGTCGGCAAGCCCACCCGTCTTTGCGAAGGGCACTGCCTCGGTCGTGAGATAAACAATGTTCAACGAATCACCCAAAACTACCGAACAGGAAAAAGCAAATCACAGCAAGGGTTGCCCCCGCACTTAAGCGTGGCACAGATTAGACGCTTGGGCAGTGTCGTCCATAGCAATCGTCAGGCCACGCGGCGTAACGGCGACAATGTAAACCCTACACTCGTTGCAATCGTGGCCGGTCCACGACGCTTGGTAAAGAGCTCGGTATCTGGCTCCCCCGGGGGCGGAGAATCGTTTCCGCGATTAGAATACCGCTCCAGGACGTTGACGAACTTCCACTCCCCTCTTTCCCAGCTTTTGCGGCATGCCGATCGGACTAAGCGAATTTTGGACGCGATTGGTGCGAGAAGGCTTGCTGGCGGCGGACGACTGCAAAACGCTGGCGGCCGATTTTGCGCTCAAGAACGGGGGGACGCCGGCGCAAAATGCCGACCAATTGGCAACGTTCATGGTCGAGACAGGCCGGCTGACGGATTTCCAAAGCCGCTGCGTCCTGGCCGATCCACCGGTTGATTTGAGGCTGGGGCCATTTCGGGTCCGCAACGATCAATCGCCCCATCCGTTTTCGCGGTGGATCGAGGTGGAAAGAATTTCCCCAGGGCCAGGTGGGGACGCAAAACGTCCGTCGGGCGAAAGAGGGTATCTGATCCGCACGACTGCGGATAATCCTTGGCTCGATGCTCACGCGAAGATTTCGGCCCCTACGCTGCAACCCATCGTGAGCGAACCGATGGATGAACACGTCGCCGTCTTCAGTCCGCTTATCAATTTGCTGGACTCGGCGAAAACGGCCTCGTCCCGGCCGCCGGACACTGCCTCCACGCTTCGCTGCAGCGAGAGTGGCCCAAGGGTGATCCTGCGCCGTGCGTGTGAGTACGCAATGGCGTTGGCCGATGCGTTGGCCGCCATGCACGAGGCATCCCTGATCCACGGCGGCATTCGCGCCGACCGCGTCTGGATCGGCGTCGACGGCAAGGCGATCTTGCTGCGTGATCCGGCGGGACCTGCGGTGACCGGCCTGGGCGACACGACCTCCCAGTGGCTCGATACCAGCGACGATCCCGCTCGTCTACGTTGCTCCCGAACTGACGCTCGCCCCGGCCGGTTCAATCCAATGCACCGGAGCGAGCGACATCTACAGCCTGGGTTGCCTGATCTATCGGTTGGCTTCGGGAAGGTTTCCCTTCGAAGCAGCGACGATCGACGAAACTTTGGAATTGCATCGCAAACAAACGCCACCGGAAATAGCCCGGGCCATGGAGATGGGCGACGCGGGTGATCCGATCTATCGCATCCTGGCATACGCGATGGCCAAAGATCCGGCGGTGCGATTCGCAAGTGCCAATCAACTTTCTGCGGCTCTGGGTGCCGTGCTCTCGATGATCGCGTCGCCAACTGAGGCGGCGACGCCGGAAAATTTGACGCTGCAAAATTCGACGCCGCAAAATCCAACGCCCACGATTTCGACGCCACCGAATTCGTCGCCCACGATTTCCAAGCCTACGAAGCCGGTCCCGTCGGGGCCGTCGACCGACAAAAAACCCAAACTTGCACCGGAGTTGAAGAAACCGGAGTTGAAGAAAGACACGTCGGAGTCGAAAGCCTCGCCATCGATCGCTCCGTCGCCCGACATGACAGTGCCGACGTCACGAACACTTCGACGTCGGCGAAAAACGAAGAATCATGCACCGATCGTTTTGACCGCGTTGTCAGTAATCGTTCTGGCACTTTTCATTGCGTTGTTGGTCACTGATCCGACACCGCCAGTCGCGAAACGCCGCGAGCGACCACCGATCCCCGCATCCATCCCTCGAGTGTCGAACCGAACCGTGCAAACATTGCAAAATCGGAGCGAATCGATCGGCGTGAAGACGATGCGACCCAAGAAATCTCCTCCGACGCAACCACCTATCAACTGGTTGATGATCCGAGGGTGTTGTACGCGGCTCCGTATGCGCCCGCCGGACCCACCGCACCTTTGGATTTATTACCGCCCGGTCCTGGTGGAATCGTTTCCGTTCGATTGGATTCCCTCACGACCGCTGCGACCTTTGAACCGCTCTTGAAGGCGCTGTCGCCCGAACTCGATGGTTTGATCGACTCGGCCGTCGCCCGCGCGAATGTCCCCGCCGAGTGGATCAGCCGATGCTCGGTCGGACTGTTTCCCGGCCAATCGGGACGCCCCGAGTGGTCGCTCGCGGTGGAGTTGACGCAATCCAAACCGATCGACGAATTGACCGACCGATGGCAAGTCAGCGCCGCGAAAACCCGTGACGGGGCGACCTTGTATGCGGGTGACGCCCCGGACGCCGATGCGTTCTATCTGCTCGCCGACGAAATCGACAGCGGTATGATCTCACGTTACGCCGTGGGGTCGCTCGTCCAAATTTCGGACGTCGCGTCGATCGAGGGCGAGTCGATTCCACTGGCTCGATCAATGAGAACACTGTGGAACCACACCAGTGCGAATGCGGAGTTCGTGGCGCTGGTGACGCCCAACTTTTTGTTCGCCGATGGACGATCCATGCTCAACCTTTCGGTGCCCGAATTGGTTCAACCGTTTCGATCGGCCTTGATCCCAAACGTATCGTCCCTGTTGATCACAGCCGCAGCCAAAGATGACTTGGTGTTTGGCGAACTACGAATGACTCCGAGCGGCGGGATCAGCGAAGCCTCCCTGATGCGTGACCTCAAAACGGCGATCGACGGTTGGCCGGGATGGGCGGATCAGTTCGTCATCGATGCGGTGCCCGATTCCTCTTGGCGGTTACTCGCGGCGCGGCTGCCGATGATGGCACGATTTGCCTCCGAACGATTTCGCTATGGAGTTTCCGACAACACCGTTGTGGCCAACACGTATCTCCCTTCATCCGCGTTGGCGCAATCAGCTTGGCGACGCTGTTGGCGGCCAACACGAAAGCAACACCGTCCACGGCCCAAGTGACGAGCGAAATTGAGATGACACTCAGCATTGACGAGATGCTCGATCGGAAGATGTCGGTATCGTTCGATCAGGAATCGTTGGAGTTCGCAATTGACGTGATTGTTTCCGAATTCAACCGCTCATTGCCCGCTGGATCCACGATGCCACCGGTGCGAATTATCGGGAGCGATCTACAGAAGATGGGCATCACCCAAAACCAACAAATTCGCGCATTCACCAAAGACGAACTGCCGCTTCGAAAAGTGCTCACCGATTTGGTGGTGGGGGCAAATCCCGACAAAACCGCGACCGGCCCAGACGACCCCAAGCAGTCTCTAATTTGGGTGGTGGCGAAAGATCCAAATGATCCGAACAAGTCCGAAATTTTAGTCACAACTCGTCAAGCGGCCGAGAATCAATATGAACTTCCTCGCGAATTCTCGCCCGAAAAGTGAAAATTGACGGCGAAGCACTAGCCGATGATCCCACTCACATCGATCAAATGCACTTGCCGACCTTGTCCGGTGTGAGGTGAATCGATCGCGACCGTTTTTCCGTCGTTGCTGGTGCGGGGATGCGTGTCACAACGCCATTCGCCGGTGTACTCCGGTGGTGAGCGAAAATTTCCCAACACGACCTTGCGACGGGAAGGAACATGGAAGAGATACGGCGATTGCTCGCGAGTCTTGTTGTCGGGATAAGTGTCGTTCAGAATCCATTCATTGTCGGTGTTGGGAACATAAGTATTGTGTCCGTTCTGGGTCATCTCTGCGTCACCAACGATCTCTACATTCTCCGTTTGGTCTTCGAACACATAGAACCCGGCCTTCTTTCCCTTTGGCCGCGTCCATGCGCAGACTTCATCAGACCCCTTCCAAATAAAATGTGAAGTCGAACCGGATGGATCGAGAATGAAGCGATCCGTGCCATCCATGTTCGCGGTGAACATTCGCGTGGTGAACCCGCCACTGGGATTTGCACTCGTTCCGCTGCCGGTGTTGTCGCGCCAGCGATGCAGCACAATAAAACGATTGCTGTCGGGACTGACGAGCAGATGGTTGAAATAGTTCCATTTGTCGCTCAGCGATTTGCCATGGTGGTCGATTTCCGCGGCGTCGGCCAAAGAAAAAATGAGTTGTGACTCGCCCGTTTCCAGATTCATCCGCCAGACGCCCGAATTCTCGGGAGCACGCTCTTGCGGGTACATTCCGCTCAAGCCGACGTATCCGTAGCCGGGTCGCATCCGTTGAATCCGAGCGAAGTCGGCGGTGATCGCCCACTTGCCGTCGGGGCTTAGAGCATAGATGGGGTGTGGCAGTGTGCGGGTTTGCATCGTCTTGACGTTTAGAACTCGACAGACGTATTTGTCCCCCTCGCGATCGTTCCACACGACCTCCGAATCGGACTGCGGACGCCATTGCAGCATGCAACCCTGCTGCCAACCCCATGCGTTGCTTTTCCCCAACTCGATCCATTGGTCGGCATTCTGAGTGTCCACCATACCGACTCGGATCACGTCGTCCGCCGTTGGCGTGCGTCCCTCAAAATCAACTTCATTGGACAGCACGAATCGGTTTTCCTGGTCAAATTCGAGCTTGTCGTAGTAACCAAACCAATGATGTTTTGGACCTCGTGTGATGGTTCTTACTGGTGGAAGCGTTTGGTCGATGGTTTGGCTGGCTGCGATCGAATTGAATAGCGGGAATGTGGAGGCCGCAGCGATCGACCGTAGTGCCGCCCGTCTTGTCAGTTGTGAATTCATCATACGATTTCGATTTTGAGATGGTTGTTGATTTCTGCTATCGGACTATTCCTTGCTGGGCTCAGCAGGGAACTCAAATTGGCTGACCTTTTCACCCGTCACGCTGCGATGACAGATGGTTAGCTTCGGCACATCTTCTTCGTCGCCCTGGTAAGTCAACTCACCCGAAAGAAATCCACCTTTGACGCGTAGGAAGCGATGCTGCCGGACGCTCATCACCGGGTTTCCATCCGAGTTCGTGTTTCTCACTGCCCGGACCGCACCCGAATTCCCAAAGATTCATCTGTTCGTCCACCGACGCGTATTGCCAGTGCCGGTCGCCACAGAATACGATCACGCCAGGGATCGCGGAGAGCGTGTTGCGGAGTTGGTCACCCTCGTGCGCAAAGACTTCATTGGCGTGATTGTCTTTCTTGCCGTCACGGTCGGGACCCACGATGGGAGTCGGGCTACAAATCAATTTGAACTTGGCATCCGATTCTTCCAGCGTTTTAAATAGCCACGCTTTCTGTTGCTCGCCCAAGATCGACTTCTCGGGTCCGTCGGGCATGTCGTTGGGGCTTCGATAGTCGCGGCCCTCAAGAATCCAAAGCTGCATGTCGCGTCCCCAGCGTATCGTCTTATAACGCTTCTCTTTGCTGGGGAATTGTTCTTCGTTGAATAGCTTGACGCCTTCGTCGAACGTCACCGATCCATAGGTTTGACCGGGCCACGAATCGTTTGCGAACGTGTCGTGATCGTCTTTGATGAAGTAAGTGGTCGTTCGATTGTAGAAATCGCGATTGCTCGGGAGCGAGAAAATTCGCCCCCACTTGAACCTCATCAACGGTTTGGTCAACGCCCACGGATCCGGCTTGTCGTAATACTCGATGTCGCCCGCATGCACGATGAAGTCGGGCTTGATCTCGTTCATCGCAGCATAAATTCGATGGCCTTTCATCCCATCGTCGCGACGAATGAAGTCGTGACAAGTCGTGATGCAGAACTTCAAGTCTTCGCGATCTTTCTCTTTGGGGGCTGTCCGGAACGCACCCCGAACGACTGCCGATGGCTGACCCTCGAGTGTTTGCGCTTCGACAACGGTCTCATAATCCGTGCCCGCCTTTAGCCCCTCGATCCTCCACTGGGCCGTAAAATCGCTCTCGGCGGATGTGGTAAACCACCGCGTCTGCTTTGATGCGTCCTTTTGATCGCCACGAGGGAAGTACGTCAATCGAACTTGCCCACTGCCCCTGGGCACGCACCAAGCATCTCGTCCAACGTCGCTCCCTCAGGAAGTTGCTCGCCGAGCAACTTGTCTGCATCCGTCTGCTTGGCAAGTTGCCCTGCGCGTTTGTTGCCAATCTCGACGAACTGTTTTCCGTCGACCAACATCTCGGAATTCCGCGTGGTCCGTGTCCAAATCACGATACTGTCTTGATCGGCCCAGCCATTGCGGGTCGCGTTGGCCAGAAACGGCCCCGCTGGCGAAGTTCGTTGACCTGAGGAGCATCGACCGCGACAAGCTGAAAGTCTTTGTCATTCACCTTGCCGCCATGGTCGGTCCGCATGACTCGGTCTCCCTCTTTAGGTCGCCCGAAATCAACGTCGGCGTCGTCCTTGCGCGCGCGGTTGTCGATCTCCCACTTGAGACGGACCGAGGTTGCCGAGGCAACCCGTTCACCATTGAGATCGTTCTGCGCAAGAGAACGCTGCACGGCAACACTGAACACCATGGTTGTGCATAGAAGTAGCCGAGATATCGTCATTGCTCGAGTGTCTTTCAACAATTGAAGTCGCATGTTTCCGAACCGCCTATTCTAATCGATCGTTGAGGATGAAGTGATCATCCGCGAGTGCATCGGGAGGGATAGAACGACGCCGGAGCCACGAAGGAGAGTTCGTCGGCCCTGGGCGCATGGTGGTCCTTTTGATTGTTTGGCTTTACGGCTAGCTGCCGGCTTCAGCAGCTGGAGAATTGAAAAATCTAAAATGCAAAGTCTAAAATGCAAAGTCTAAAATGCAGAATGACTTAGGTGGCGGGAGGGCGAGTCGGTTGGTTTGAGTTTTGTTTTGTCGTGACGATGGATTTTGCGACAATGTTGCAAAGTTGATTGGATTCATCGAGTAATTCAGACATGCGAGCTTCGGGAAGCAGGTCGGCTTTCAGGATCAGTTTGATCCAACAACGCGATTCACGAAGTTCCTTCAATGCGATTCCAAGTTTGTGGACGAAGTCTTTGGTACTCTCAGCACCACAAGCCTCTGCGTAATTCGGCGCGGGGGAGGTTCCGCTACGAACCAGTTGTCCGGCCACATGTCGCCCCATACGAGTTTCCGGCAACGCATCGACAACTTTGCCTATACGGGCAGCAAATTCCAACAGTCGATCTTCCAACTCCTCGCCACGTCTGCTCATCGTTTTTTCCTCATTTAACCAATTTGCATTTTAGACTTTGCATTTTAGATTTTAAAATTCTTCACATCCAACCAAGCATATCGCTCTGCAACACCGCGTGAACCAACGATCGCAACCCGTAGCCTTTCGCCTTTGTCGACTCCAAAATCGAGAACGATGGCTGAGCAGTTGGAGGAAGTTGGAGCGACATGGGTTTCGAACCGCCGCGCTCTGCGCTCAGGTAACTGGCAATGAGTGAGGCAACTTACCGGCGGAGCGTGGTGTCGGTATAAAGATGTTCAAAGCCAAACCATTCCAATGCGAGAATCCGTTCGGACGGTTCGGTCGATGGAGAACTTTTCTTGCATTTTTCCTTTAAACGCGGGCGTTTCAAATTTTCGGACAGGCACGAGTTGGGGAATCGCAAGCATGTGGAATGTTTGAGCGTGCTTACCGGCGGCGAAGGTTTGCCGGCGTCCAGATGCTGGCCGGGTGCATGGATGGAGCCGGATTTTGAAACCTAGTTCATGGAGCGGTGATTCGCCTACCGATGTGCTTGGCGCGGAGTCGTCGAACGTCGAGGTACCGGCGAACTTTGAAGATACGTCGTGGATGGGTGACCAGGACCGATCGCGGATCACCACGGTTCTACAACTTTTGCGAGCGACGTTGCGTGGAAGTTCGAGCACGCGGTCGCTCAGCGGCACGTGCGGCACGACGCTCGAAATTGAGATCCCAAAAACGGTGGGCCGATTTGAGATCGGCGAGTGCGTCGGGCGTGGCGGCTTCGGTGCGGTCTATCGTGCCCACGATCCATTGTTGGGTCGCTACGTCGCCGTCAAAGCGGTGCCCCGACGGGCCGGCATGTCCTCGATCGGTGGCGACTATCGATTGCGAGAAGCTCGCGCGGCTGCGAGACTCAACCATACCAATTTGGTGCCTTTGTATGAGGTGCTCGATGACGAAGACTTCGTCTATCTGATCTCCGAATTCTGTGAAGGTCCGACGCTCCAGCAATTTTTGAATGGGGAGTCAGCGGCCAGGCCGATCGATTCAAACCTGGGCAACCAGAAAGTTTCCGTGGCGTGGGCAGCCGCAATCACGATCAAACTCGGGTCTGCGATCGCGCACTGCGCATGATCGCGGCTTGGTGCACCGAGATATCAAACCGAGCAATGTGATTCTTGTCCCCGAACAGGCTCAAGGAGAATTACTGCCTTTCATGCCGCGGCTGACGGATTTTGGTTTGGTGCTCGATACCGACAACGAGTGGGAGAAACAAACTTACGGACGGCTGGTGGGGACGGTGCTGTACATGGCACCCGAGCAAATCATGGGTGACACCCGGCATGACGCCAGGCTTGCCGACGTCTATTCATTGGGCCTGCTTCTTTATCAGATGCTTTCCGGCGCCATTCCGTATCGCGACAGTTCGCCGGCCGAGATGCTAAGAAAAATCTGTGTCGATCCGATTCCGGCGATCACTAGCCATGCACCTTCGATCCCGCGCGACTTGATCGCGATTTGCGAAAAGGCGTCTCAGAAGCACCCGACGCAACGTTACGCATCCGCGCAGGCGATGGTGGATGATTTGCAACGTTTTCAAGACGGAAGAGCAGTATCGGCGCGTCGCCGGGGTGTGGCGGAGCAGACCTATCGAGTGATCCGGCGGGCGCCTTGGGTGTCGGCGCTTTCAATTTTCTTGGTCGGGTTGATCGTAGCCGCCTCGTCGGTTCTGGCCATTAGTAACCGGCGGCTTCGCGAACAACAGGATTCATTGGAATTTGCAGTCCGGGCTGCAGTGTCGAGTCGAGAACTTGCCGTTGCCGCGGAGGGAGAGACGTTGATGGCACTCGAGAAGGCAGAACGCGAGCGCGCGCGGACATTGGAGAGTGAACGAAAGGCATTGGGGATCGCCTATCGAAGCGATCTTTCCCAAGCCTTTGCGGCGATCTCGCGAAAGGATTTCGCGATGGCCACCTCGATCGTTGACGAGATTCATGCTTATGCCGGCCAACATTGGTGCGAGCGTCTTGACTTTCGCTTGCTTGATACGATGGCCCACGACGGATGGAAACGATTGAACGGATTCGATCAGCGGATTGAAGAGGTCGTCTCCTTTCCGAATAGAAAGCGCTTCGCCGTGGCGGGCGGAACCCACGTCATCCGCATTTACGACGCGGTGGAGGGACAATTGCTTCGTGAGATTCATGTGGGTGAAGACAGCCACATCGAGGCGCTCGCCATTTCACCCGACGAATCGCTGATCGCGATTGGTGAATCTCGCGACTATCGGTTTTTTTGGTGGCCGACCAATTCGGATACGGTTTCGATATTGGAACTCGATGGTTTGAAGCTTCGTAAACGTTTGAGCGGTTTTCGTGCGACCATCGATTCGTTGGCCTTTTTGCGAGATTCGCAAGCATTAGCGGTTGGGACGCGGTATGAACCGATTGAAATTTTCCCGCTGGATTCCGATCGACCGTCGCTCTCTTTCCCGTCACAGCGCCGAAACGAAGATCTGTTCGCTTCGTCCAGCGACGAATTGACTTGGATATCGAAGAGTCTCGCGGTCACACGCCAAATGATCTCCGGCGAGCCTCGTTCATCCTCGACGGTGGAACTCGATCTTGATCAAAGTGTCCTCGGTGGAGCATTTAAACGCATCGGGGTCTCGGCCGACGGTCGGTGGGTGGCGACGACCATGCAATCCAGTAATGACGCGATGTTGTGGGATATGTCCAAGGAGCCACGGCAGGCAATGATGCTGGAGAATCCGCATGGGGTTCTAAGATCGATTCGAGTGTCGCCCGAGGGAAAATGCGTCGCCGCCGGCACCATGGGCGGCGGTGTCGTCGGTTGGGACATCACCCCCGAACACGAGGGCGGTGGAGAGGTGGAACCTCGAAAACTCGTTAAGATTCGAGCCCAGGGTCATCGAGTGTTTCACGATGCTCCCGTCTACGCGTTGAGCGTCGATGACGCCGGAAATCATATCAGCGGCAGTGACGATGGTGCGGTCGTGATGTCGAACCGGGACGGCACGGGCACGGCTCGGCGGCAACATCGTATCGGTGACGGATCCTTCGCGTTGGACATGACCTCGGATGGCCACTTTGCGATTGTCGGAACGACCGATGGTTCGGTATGGCGATTGGACATGCGGTCGCAAGTGAGTCGCAAGATCATTGACTTGGGAGACGTATGGGTTTCGCAAGTTGTGATATCCGACGACGACACCTTGGTCGCCGTGGGCGACACGGACGGCCGAATCGTGATGGCTGACATGAGCGGGATCTTGGCGGCCGATACGACCGCAACGCTTTCGGGTCATTGGACCGAATTGCCGAAACCCGACTTTCCAACACTCACGGGCGCGATGGCTTGGGAGTTGCACTTTTCAAAAGACAACTCTGAGTTGGTTGCGTGTTTTGGAAAGGCCTTTTTGCAATGGATTGATTTAAAATCGTTTAAAACGTTGAGAACGTTCCACGCGCCGACGTCGATGGACGCCATTTGCTTGGTCAATCCCACAACCGTCTTGTCGATGGGCGATTCCGTTTATCACATCAATGTCGATTCTTCGAAGATTCCAGAATCTGAAAAAGGGGTCAGAGACGTACGTTGTTTGTGCCACGATTTGGGCAATGCCAAAGTTCATGTGGGATGCATCGACGGCCGAGTTCGCACTTTGGATTTGGACGGAAATGTTTTGGCGTCGAGTCGTAGTTGGAACTCCTTGTCGACGGCCACGCTGAAGACACGTTCGATTACCGCGATCGAATGCTCCCGCGACGGGCGGATCCTGTTTACCGGAAGCGATGTGGGTGACGTGGCGATGTGGGACGCTGAAACGCTTCGCTTGTTAGGAACGATTTGGGAATCGGATGGCACGCAAGAGATCAAGCGGATTTGCGTTTCGGATGACGGCCAAACCATTTTGATGTTCCAACGAGCACTCGTTTACCCTGCGGGAATATCAAGCGGTGTCGCTCGGTGGATACGTCTCAACGACAAATGAGGATTGGATGATTTATATGCAGCGACGCGGGTTCACCCTGATCGAATTGTTGGTGGTCATCGGGATTATTGGTATTCTGGTCGGGCTGTTGTTGCCAGCGGTGCAAAACGCGCGTGAGGCCGCTCGGCGAATGCAATGCGGCAACAACATGAAACAGATGGGGCTCGCGATTCACAGCTACCACACGGTGTTCAATGTGCTGCCGCGAGCTTGGTGGTTGGAAACTCCGCCAAACACCTTCAATGGAAAGCCATGGAGTGTCGCGGTGCTTCCGTTCTTGGAACAGACTTCTTTGTACGATTCATTTGATCACAACGTCGTCGCCGTCGATCAGCTCAGCCCGGCAAATGTCTCGCTGATTCAAACTCCGATGAGTGGTTATGTTTGCCCATCTAGTCCGGGCTCCGCCGATCAGCGGCGATACACATTTGATGCCAGCGCCGCCGGATTGCCCTTTACTGCGACCGACATCGCACCGATCGATTACTGCCCCACGACGGGTGTCCGTGGTTTGTATGCTCAACACGCGTATGGCGCGACGCCGCCCCCGGCACGTGAGGGAGCTCTGCAGATGGTCAGCGAGGCATTCGGTGGCGGCAAAGACGCAAAGTTCAACGCAGTTCTTGATGGTCTTTCTCACACGCTGCTGTTGGGTGAACGAACCGGAGGACCCACGATTTATCGCGGCAGCCGCATTGATCCGATTGCGACGCAGTTTCTGATTAGCACCAACGGAGGCGGTTGGGGCGATGTGCTCAACGGCGAACACTGGATCGAGGGATCGCTCCAGGGAGGCTTGTCGTGGCCACCCCAAGGCGGTCCATGTGCGATCAATTGCACCAATGCACGCGGATTCGGTTTTCACAGTTTTCACGTCGGCGGTGCTCACTTTTTAACCGCCGACGGGGCGGTGCACTTTTTTACGCAGAGCGTGGATGCTCGCCGCTTCGCCTCGCACATCACTCGAAGAGGCGGAGAAGTGATCGATGAACATTGACGCACCGCAACGAGGGAGGCGGTTGATTCTAGCGGGCTGGTTCGTCGTGCTCACCGCGGTCGGTTCGCTGGGTTGCGGCGATCGAAAGAACGACAAGGGACTCACAAAAGTATCGGGCGTCGTCCATGTCGATGGCCTGCCGACGGAGGGTGTGACAATCACGCTTCATCCGCGTTCAGGCGGCGGAGCGATATCGACGGGAGCTTCCAATTCCGAAGGCGAGTTTGAGATCTCCACTTATCAATTTGGCGATGGAACGTTGCCGGGCGAGTATTCAGTGACCTGCATTCTGGGTACGTTCCATCCGATATCTCGCGGCATGGTTGGCGATCGACTGGGGGGAATCTACGCATCGCCGAGCGATACCCCGATTCACTGGACCATTGTCGAAGCCGACGATCAAGACGTGGGAACGCTCCAACTAGCGATGCCCGGGGTCAATCCCTAAATTTTTGTCGAGGACGGCCGCGGCGAGAACCGGGTCGGGTTATCAAAAACAGCGTATCAGGAGTAAACTTGAGGGCCGCGGTGGTTAGGAAGCCGCGATTCGACAGCCCCATCGCAAAGCACTTGACCCGAAACTCGACTCGCATGCCCACACTGGAAACAACCGTCAATGGCATCACCTTTCCGAATCCCTTCGTCATCGCGTCGGGGCCGCCGGGAACCAATGCCCGCGTCATTGGTCGTTCCTTTGCGGAGGGATGGGGGGCGGCGTCGGCAAAAACGTTAAGCCTCGATGCCTCGAAAATTGTCAATGTCGCGCCCCGCTACGGTCGACTCAAAAGCGGCGATGGCCAGCCTTACGGATGGGAAAACATCGAGTTGATTTCGACGATGCCATTTGAACAATGGTTGGTCGAGTTTCGAGAAATCAAAACAGCGTTTCCCGACCACGTGCTGATCGCTTCGATCATGGAAGAATTCAACCGCGACCGTTGGGTCGAGATGATTGAAAAGTGCGAGCAGGCGGGTGTCGACATGTTCGAATGCAATTTCTCATGTCCCCACGGATTGCCGGAGCGAAAAATGGGATCGGCGATGGGCGTCAACCCCGACATTTTGTATGAGGTTTGCACGTGGGTTCGAGCGGCGACCGGATTGCCCGTATGGGCCAAGATGACGCCGAATGTGACCAGCATCGAAGACGTTTCGCGGGCCTGCTTATCCGCTGGGATCGACGGCATCTCGGCGATCAACACCATTCGGTCGGTGATCGGCGTTGACCTGGACACGTTGCGTCCGATGCCGACGGTCGAAGGCTATTCGACGCCGGGCGGATACTCGTGCAAAGCGATCAAGCCGATCGCGCTTCGCATGAACATGGAAATCGCGACACTGATTCGCGACGAGTTCCCCGATCGATCCCTGTCGGGAATCGGCGGCATCGAATCGGGCGAGGATGCGGCCGAGTTTATCTTGTTGGGTGCCGACACGGTCCAGGTCTGTACCGGCGTGATGTTGCATGGGTACAAATTGGTCCAAAAAATGTCGGAGCAGTTGCTCGCTTTTATGGATCGACACGGCTTTGAAACGATCGAGGACTTCAAAGGCAAAGCGTTGCCGTTTATCACCACCCATTCTGATCTGGTGGAGCGTCAAGCCGACGCCAAAGCAAAGAAGGCAGCGGATCGATCGAAGTCGGACAAAATCAAGTCTGGACTGCTGAACGATGAACAATGGGACGGCGACGAGTTTGTGAAACAGTCCGACGGGTTGGTCGGTTGATCCTGATAAAGAACGGTCGGATCATCACCGAAGATCGTGACGAGATAGCCGACATCCTCGTCCGCGGCGAGTCGATTGCCAGAATAGAACCATCGATTGCACCGGAGTCGATCTCGGCCGAGGCGTGTGATGCCGATGGCGGCATTGAGGTGATCGATGCGTCGGGCCATTACGTGTTCCCGGGATTCATTGATCCGCACGTCCACGTCCATTTGCCATTCATGGGCACCTGCGCTAAAGACACCTACGATTCGGCCAGCCGGGCGGCACTGGTGGGCGGCACCACCACGTTGATCGAGATGTGTTGCCCGGGCCGCGACGACGAGCCGATTCAGGCGTATCGTTTGTGGAAAAGCAAAGCCGAAGGTTTATCGGCTTGCGATTATTCGTTTCACATGGGAGTTACCCGTTTTGACGATTCGGTGGAGTCTCAACTCCGCCGAATCGTCGACGACGGCATCAAGTCTTTCAAGGTCTTCTTGGCTTACAAAGGTGCGCTCGGGATCAACGACAGCGAACTTTATCAAACGTGTCGTTTGGCGAAGGAGTTGGGTGTTGTCGTGACCGCGCATTGCGAAAATGCGGACTTGGTTGCCGCGTTGCAGGCCCAGTTGGTTGGTGAAGGTAAAATCGATCCTCGATATCACGAGCCGTCGCGTCCGGTGTCCGTCGAAGCCGATGGTGTGCATCACTTTTGCACGTTTCTAAAAGCGACCGGTGCCCGCGGTTACATCGTCCACACCTCGTGCGAACCGGCCGTTGAAGTTGCCAAGTCATTTCAGTCGCGCGGCGTAGACGTGGCGATTGAAACGGTGATCCCACACTTGATACTTGATAAAACGTACGCCGAGCGACCGGATTTCGAAGGCGCCGAATACGTGATGAGTCCGCCGCTGCGCGACGTGTCGCACCAAGCCTATCTCTGGGACGCCTTGGCTTCGGATGTGATCGCAACCGTCGCAACCGATCACGCGCCGTTCGATTTTGTCGGCCAGAAAGAGATGGGGCGACCGCCTCAATCCGACTTCACTCGAATCCCCAATGGCATCCCCTCGGTTGAACATCGTGCCACGTTGTTGTACACGCACGGAGTGTTGACGGGACGAATCACTTTGAAACAGTTTGCCCGATTGATGGCCACCAATGCGGCCAAGCAATTTGGGATGTTTCCACGCAAGGGAACGATTCGAGTGGGCAGCGACGCCGACATCGTGATCTGGGATCCCGAACCTCGCGGCGTCATTCGCGCCGCGACGCACTTGATGAACACGGACTACGACGGATTCGAAGGATTTGAAATCGCGGGCCGTCCCAGTCATGTCTTTTGCCGAGGGTTGTCTAGTGCGAGAGACGGCCAATTCATTGGCGAGCTTGGTCACGGACGCGCCGTTCTTCGACGCGGTGGAAGATAGCGGCAGCCCCGCGCCGGGTGAAAAACAACTCCATTCAATGAAGTGTCGGCCTGGAGCCCGCGTCATCTGTCGCATGCCGTTCGCGGGCGGGGTATCATCGCGGGCATGTTTCCAACGATTTCAAAATGGATGTTACCGGCCGGTCCGGTCGTGGCCGCATTGATCGCGGCGATCAGTTATCAAAATGGTCTTGCCATTCCCGCATGCGCGTGCGTCTGGGTTGCGGCGACGTGCGCGATATGGTGGATTTTTGAGTGCACGCACATCGCGATCACCGGACTGGTGCCCTTCGTTGCTTTTCCGTTATTGGGGGTGCTCGATCACGGGAAGGTTGCCCAATCGTATGGTCACACGATGATTTTGTTGTTGTTGGGTGGATTTTTCTTGTCGGCCGCGATGGAGAAAAGTGGCGCTCACCGCCGGATCGCGTTGTCGATGGTCAGAGCGGTGGGCGGTCGAGGTGGCCGACGATTGGTATTGGGGTTCATGTTGGCATCTTCGCTGCTTTCGATGTGGATCAGCAACACCGCCACCACATTGATGATCTTGCCGATCGCGCTGGCGGTTTTGGCGGACGCCAATGATCCAAGATTACGAACACCGCTGTTGCTCGGGATCGCGTACGCGGCCAGCGTCGGCGGCATGGCAACGCCCATCGGGACTCCGCCGAACGTTTATTTTATAAGTTTTATGCAGAAGGAATACGGCATCGAGATGTCGTTTAGCCAATGGATGTCGATCGGGTTGCCGATCACCGCGATTCTATTACCGGCTATCTGGTTGTGGGTCACACGAAGTTTGAAGGAAGCCAAGCCGTTGGTGTTGCCGGAAGTCGGCCGGTGCGCCCCAGCGAGCGACGCGTCTTGGCGGTTTTTGCAACCACCGCGGCGCTGTGGATTTTTCGTCAAGCACCTTTTGGCGGTTGGGGACAATTTTTGCCAGGCGGCGGTTCGGCGATCGGCGACACAACCGTGGGTTTGGCCGCGTCGCTGTTCTTGTTTCTGTGTCCATCGGGTGAACCAGCGAACGCGTCGGAGCATTCGCCGGTCACGCAGCGGTTGCTGGACTGGGAAACAGCTTCTCGAATCCCCTGGGGCATCCTGATCATGTTTGGCGGCGGGATCGCGCTCGCCGATGGGTTTGAGACGACGGGATTGAGTGAGGCAATCGGAGATCAGTTGCGCGTCTTTGAGTCGGCGCCGCCTTGGGTTGTCGTGTTGTCGGTGTGCTTGTTGGTGACGTTCTTGACGGAGATGACCAGCAGCACGGCGACGGCGATGTTGATGATGCCGATCCTGGCGGGACTTGCCGACGCCACGGACATGTCGCCTCAATCGGTGTTGATCCCAGGCACGATCAGCGCCTCGTGCGCGTTCATGTTGCCCATCGCGACTGCGCCGAATGTGATCGTGTTCGGTGCCGGCGGAATTCGAACGGGTGAGATGGCCCGCAATGGGCTGGTTTTGAATCTTTTCGCCGCCGTCGTGGTCACGATGGTTGCCTTGACGCTGGGGTAAAGCCGTGTGGATCCAGAATCTTTTTGCCGGATATCCGCTCGTATCGAACGAAGAAATCGCTGACGTCTTGGCGCAAAACTCCCAAGTTCGGATTGAACGAATCGTTTCTTATGGGCAAGCCTCACCGCCCGATTTCTGGTACGACCAGGATCAAAACGAGTGGGTGATCGTGTTGAGTGGTAACGCAGAATTACAACTCTTTGACGTCGAGCAGAGTTTGAAATTGAGTCCAGGCGATCACGTTTTGATTCCGGCACATCGTAAGCACCGTGTGACGTCAACCGATCAAAATGTACCGACAATCTGGTTAGCGGTTTTCTACGGAGAGGATGATTAGCGAGAATGCTTAGGTGTGGTCTTTACCAAGTTCGGCGAAGACTTGACGGGCGGCTTCGGCGTCGCGGGCGGCACGCAACTTGGGATCGTCGCTCCACCATGACGGTGAGGGAGAGCCATGCGACGGGGGATGCAATTCAATGGGTTGGAATTGTTCGAATGCTTCGGTTCGTTCGTAGCCCCGCGCGATACGAACTGCGCCGTCACTCCCGGTCCACTGCAATCGATCGGGCGCCGTGTCCCAAGTTGAGTTGACTTGTTCGGAATAGATTTTTGCGACGTCATCGCCACCGTTGGTCGCATAGCCGACGGTCGACTCAAAACCGCTGGCCGAGACGTGGTATCCAGGGCCGGTGATGATCGATCGGCCGCTGGAAACGCTCATCGTGTCGTCACCGACGGAATCATAGATCTCGGCGTTGTCGAAACCGCCGGCCGATGCGTAGGCGTAAACTCGTTGGAAACCATACGCCAATTGAAATGTATCGTTGCTGCGCAAGCTCGTGAATTGCGGCCGCACTGCAAGCTGGTCATCACCGAGGCTGTCGTGCAAGAATGCGACGTCGTTGCCACCGCTCGTCGCGTGAACGTAGATCCTCGGCACGTCGGTCACGTCAAAGGCAAAGCCGGTCCCGTGCAGGTTGGCGTCGCCCGGGCGGGACTCCATCGTGTCGCTACCGGGCGAGTCGAATAGCGTCGCGCGATCCGGACCACCGCCTCCAGAAAAAGAAACGTTTTCGAATCCACGCAGTTGGATCGCGAATTGGTTGGTCGAGAGGGTGCTCGACTCGCCACTGGTGACGGGATGCATGACCAGTCGCTCGGCATCCGGGCCGCCCAAGATCGAGAGTGTGTCGTCGCCGCCTCGAACGTCGATCACGATGGGTGAGCCGTAGGCGGACGGATCGATTGAGAATTCTTTGCCATTGACGCGAAGTTTAACGCCGTCTCTTAGATCAAGCTCCACTTGTTCGGAATCGTTGGTGCCCTCGAACGGGTCGATCACGGTCGACAAGCCGAACGTGCGGTAGGTGAGTCCCGAAATCGGATCGAGCCGCTGGATCGACGACTCGGTCATGCGATGGAGCACGTCGTCGGCGGTCGGCGCTAGACCCTCGTCGATCATCGCTTGCCGAACCAACATCGACGCACCGGCAATTTGGGGCGTCGCCATGCTGGTGCCGTCCAAAGCGGCGAAATCGTTGACCTTGCCATCCCATCCGAACACATGGTCGGGAACCGAGCTGGAGACTTGCCGACCGCCGGTTGCCAATATCTCCGAGTCGCGCTGGGCAAAGTCGCTCAACCCTCCATCGGGGTCGATGGATGAAACGGGGGTCACGAACGGGTTGGACGCGGGGTACAGCAGCCCGGTATTGCCGTTCCCATTGTCATAGAAGTTGCCCGCCGCCGCGAACACCAAAATGTTGTCTTGGCGAAGCAGTGCGAACTCATCGTCAAGCATCTCCATCGCGGTGGCCAAATTCGCATCCGAAAGTGCCGCGCCGATCGATAGATTCACTGTCGTGATCGGCGAGTCGAATTGGTTTTGATTGACATGAACCCACTGCAACGCCGATTCAATCCATTTGAGTTCGCTCAAACCTTCGTCATCAAAGACTCGCAACGCGACCACGTCGGCGCCCGGCGCGACTCCGGTGAAACCCTCGGCATTTCCTGCCAGCAGACCGGCGACATGAGTGCCGTGGAACCCGGCGGGGCCGTCGTCGTAGGGGTCGGCATCGTTTTCGGCAAAGTCCCAACCGCCCACCACCCGGTAGCCCGGTCCGAATCCCGACGATCCGTTGGACCGCAGCGCGATGTGATCCCAGGCGACACCACTGTCGATGACCGCAACCGTTTGCCCGGATCCGCTCAAGTTCTTTGCGGCGAGTGCGGGGGTCGTTTGGGCGATCAGGTCGAGCGCCGGCTCAGGATGTGGCGTGTTGTTTGCCGAATCGTCAATGGCATGGTCAAAAGGGTCGTCGAGAGGATGCAGGCCGCCGATCGCTTGCAGCAACATCTCACCAGCAATCGAGGCTGATAGCGCGAGGCGTGGTTCGCACGGCTGGACCACCGCGACATTCAACTCAAGTCCGTCGTTAAAACGTTTCATGCGATCTCGATAAGCGGGCATGGCGATGGGGATGAGCTTTCGGTTACCGAGTCGACAGCCGGGCGTCCCCGAAATCCTAGGTCCTAGAGTCGCCCCAGGTCTACCTAACCGGATCTTGCCCAAATGCACTCCACGAACCGACGCGTCATTGCCGATAAAACAAGCCAAGTCGTTACATTCGCGCCTTTTCTTCTGGACCGTGAGGCTTCGTCCGATGCCGCTTTTAAAACTCTGGAACACATTTAGAGGTCGTTCCCACGCTGAGACGCCCGCGGCGGCTGATACCGCGACGCCGTCAACGAATCAGAAACCGTCGGACGCGATCGCTCCGCCAGCCAAATCTGCAATCAAGAAGCAACCTGAGGCGGCGGCAAAATCGGTTCAGCCCCCCACGCCAGTGTCCGTGGTGGCAAAACCCGCTCGGAAATCAGGACTCAATTTGTTTGGTTCGGCCGGTCCTCATGCGGCGCTTTGCAAGCAAATCAAATCGATGTCCGTCCGCAGCGTCTTGGAAATCAACGTCGAAGACGGATCGCGAGCGATCGCGGTGCTCGAGACATTGATGAAAAACTTGCCGGCGGAGGCTTCCGCGACCCTCGTTGATTCGGCGTCTGCGACGAATACCGCTAACACTCGACGACGGTGATCTCGACGGCGTGGCGCAATCGGTGGTTCCCAAAGTCCGGTACATCGTGATCGACCAATTTGAAATGGCGGGCGGAGCCACGACGCTCAAACAGTTTCACCAAACTCTTCGCGGGGCGGAAATTCGGCCTCAAGTGTTTCCCGAGCCGATCGACCGCGGATTGACTCGCGTCGCCCACACGGTGGGCGCCGTCGATTTGATCCTGATCGCGGCTGCCAGAGATCAGTGGCAAACGCCAGAGATTTCAAAATTGATCGGCCGAGTTTCTCACGTCGGAACCATTGTTCTGCACCGCGACGGAGAGGTCTGGAAAACGCTCGCTCCCATTGAAACGGGCACTGGCGAAACGAAGATCCGGCGTGCCGCGTAAGGGTGCAGGATTCTGCCGCTCGATAGAGCCCGATCGTTTGAGTCTTCCCCATGCCCGTTGGCGGGCTTATCGTAATGAGGCACGGGCGGAAATGGTCGGCGAGGACATGGTCGGCGAAGACACGTTCGCGATACGAAAATGAGAAGATTATGTGTGGCATTGTGGGTTACGTCGGCGGCGATGACGCTTGTCCCTTCCTGATCGAGGGGCTTCGACGATTGGAGTATCGTGGATATGACTCGGCGGGAGTCGCGGTCCAGGGCGAGAAAGGGTTTTCGATTACCCGATCGGTCGGACGCATCGATTCGCTGGTGGGACGGTTCGGCGACGAGGCGCCCAGCGGGACAATGGGCATTGGCCACACGCGATGGGCGACCCACGGTCCAGCGACCGAGCCCAATGCGCACCCGCACCTTGGTGGCGACGGCGAAGTCGTGTTGGTTCATAACGGCGTCATCGAGAACTACCAAATCCTGAAAAACGAGCTGATCAAGCAGGGGTACGTGTTCAAGTCGGACACCGACAGCGAGGTGGTCGCACATCTGATCGCAGAGAATCTAAAGACGACGCCCTCAATCGGCGACCAACCCAACATCCGCTACTTGACGGCGGTCCAGACCGCGGTCGCTCGATTGCGAGGGACGTATGGCTTGGCGATCGCATTTCGTGACCGGCCCAACTTCATCATTGCCGCCCGTTTCGGCAGCCCACTTGTGATCGGTGTCGGTCGCGGTGAGTACTTCATTAGCAGCGATGCCTCACCGATTGCCGGTCGCACCGACCGGATCGTCTACTTGGCCGATCACCAGATCGCGGTGCTGACGCCGGACGGTTTTTCGGTCGTCCACCGCGACTCGGGGAAAGTCCGTGTGGACATCCGCCCGCTTGAAGTCGATACCGGCGACGTCAGCCTGAATGGTTACGACCATTACATGTTGAAGGAGATCTACGAACAACCCGAATCCATTCGCAACGCGATGCGAGGTCGCTTGGATGACCAAGATGCGACCGCGGTTTTTGGTGGCTTGAACTTAACGCCTCAACAACTGCGCAGGCGTCGAGCGAATCGTGCTGACCGGCTGTGGGACGAGTTGGCACTCGGCGTTGGTGGGTGAATATTTGATCGAGGAGTTGGCTCGGATCCCGGTCAGTGTCGAGTATGCCAGCGAGCTGCGGTACCGAAACCCGCCGATGGAGAACAACACGCTGGTATTCGGAATCACGCAGAGCGGCGAGACCGCCGATACCCTGGCGGCGCTGCGTGAGACAAAACGCAAAGGCCACCGCACCCTCGCGATCTGCAACGTCGTGGCCAGTTCGATCGCTCAAGCGGCCGACGGCGGCGTGTACTTGCACGCCGGGCCCGAAATTGGTGTCGCCAGCACAAAGGCGTACACGTCGCAGTGTTGTGTGTTGGCGATGTTGGCGTTGTACTTCGGCCGTACCCGTCACATGAGCTTTGAGAGTGGCAAACGTTTGATCGAAGAATTGCGCCGATTACCGGCCGCGGTGCAACAAGCGTTGACCTGTGACGAACAAGTCCGAGATGTCGCTAAAAAGTACTGTGATGCGACCAATATTTTGTATCTGGGCCGCCAATACAATTTCCCCACCGCTCTCGAAGGGGCGCTCAAGCTAAAAGAAATTAGCTACATCCATGCCGAAGGCTATCCGGCGGCCGAGATGAAACACGGGCCGATCGCGCTGGTCGACGAGCACACGCCGAGTGTGTTCATCGTTCCGCGGGGCACCACTCACGACAAAGTCATGGCCAACATGGAAGAGGTCAAAGACGCGAGGCGGGCCCATCATCGCCGTCGCCAGCCACGATGATGCCCATATCGACGCGATTGCGGATGACGTCATTCGCGTTCCGTCCGTCCAAGAGTTTTTGCAGCCCATCGTCACCGTCGTTCCATTGCAATTGCTGTCCTATCACATCGCGTTATTGCGCGGATGCGATGTCGACAAGCCTCGAAACTTGGCAAAAAGTGTGACCGTGGAATAATTGGCTTCCCATCGGCTATCGTCCCGACTATTGATGGGGGGCGGACAGCCTTTTTCGCTCAATCCTCAAAAAGAGATTCCGATGAAACAACATGGCTTAAGCTACAACTCTCGCAAAGCTTTGATGGTGAATCTGGGCGACTCCGCCGGTAGCGAAATCGCAAACCTTATTTCACAGATGGCGGCCGAGATCGAAGAACTTCGCCGCACCAAAGTGAATGTGACCAAAATCGTTCCGGGAGTCGTCGACTCGATGGAAGAACACTTGATCGAAGAACCCGTTTAAAAGTTTAAGGTTGATCCGGCTAACGCAATGAGCACTTATCTCGTTACCGGCGCGGCCGGCTTTATCGGTTTTCACTTGACCCGCCGACTGCTCGATCGGGGAGTCAACGTGGTCGGGCTCGACAATGTCAACGACTACTACAGCGTCTCGCTCAAACGAGATCGGTTGAAACAG
This sequence comes from Pirellulaceae bacterium, assembly GCA_963781095.1. Classification (GTDB taxonomy): domain Bacteria; phylum Planctomycetota; class Planctomycetia; order Pirellulales; family Pirellulaceae; genus Rubripirellula. Next base: position 53,100 of record CAWAEA010000015.1, on the reverse strand, counting down.
TTGCTCCCGGACGACCGCTTTTCGTTGGCGGAGATCAACCTCGCGGATCAGTCCGCCGTTGAGGGTGTCTTTGCAAAGCAACCGTTCGATCGAGTGATCCATTTGGCAGCCCAGGCCGGGGTGCGTTATTCGCTCGAAAATCCGCGAGCGTACATCGACAGCAACATTGTGGGATTCACCAACATCCTCGAAGCTTGCCGACACGCCAAAACGCCCCATTTGACCTACGCCAGCAGCAGCAGCGTGTACGGCGGTGGCACCCGAATGCCGTTCGCCACGTCGATGCGAGTCGATCATCCGCTAAGTCTGTACGCGGCGACGAAGAAGTCGAATGAATTGATGGCACACACCTACAGCCATCTGTACGGATTGCCGACCACCGGGTTGCGTTTCTTTACCGTGTACGGCCCGTGGGGACGCCCCGACATGGCATTGTTCTTGTTCACCAAGGCGATCATTGAAGGCCGCCCGATCGACGTCTTCAACCAGGGCGAGATGCGACGCGATTTCACTTATATCGACGACATCGTCGAAGGCGTCGATCGTACCAGCGAACAGATCGCTGCGCCGGATCCGAGCTGGGATTCGTCTGATCCTAATCCGTCGACCAGTACGGCGCCGTACCGAGTCTACAACATCGGCAATAATGAACCGGTGCAACTAGGAAGGTTCATCGAGATCATCGAAGAAGCGTTGGGCATCAAGGCAAAACGTAACATGATGCCGATGCAACCCGGCGACGTTCCGGCCACCTTTGCCGATATCGATGCCTTGGAAGCCGCCGTCGGATTCCGCCCTGCGACCTCAATCGAAACCGGCGTCAAAAACTTCGTTCAGTGGTACCGATCTTACTACAAAGTTTGAGCGACCCCGCCGGGCACGAGCGAACCCACGTTTCCGATCCAACGTTTCCATCCGCCATCTAGCCGATCTCGCCACGGTCACCCGTGGTTCCCGAGGCGATGTCAGCGGCGAAGCACTCGATCAAAGTTGCCTGGTTTGCGCTGCGATCAACTTCTCGGAGTGCTCGAACCGATCGATCCAAGCGAGACAGTGTGATCGCTTTGACCGCGTTTTGATCCGCATCACTCCTCATTTGACGCCGGTAGTGCTGGACCGCCATCGCGAACACGTCTCGCATCGCGCCGCGTCGTTTGCTGGCGTCTTTGCCTGATCCATCGACGTGCTTGCTGATGATTCTCGCCAGCGTCATTGGGTCGGGAAATTCCGTGCCGAGCTGGGTTTTGAGCGCGGCTCGCAATTGGTCCGATTCGCCGCTCAGCAATCGCAACGCCACCTCGACGTCCCCACCGGCAACGTCCATCGCCAGGGCGATCGCATTGTCATCGGCCTGGACGGCGTGAACTTCGCGAATCAACCGAGATGCATCCGGGGGTGAGAGCGGTCCCAGTCGCAAAATTTGACATCTCGAGCGGATCGTCGGCAATTGCCTCTGCTCGCTGGTTCCGACCAGCATGATGACGGCGCCCGAGGGTGGCTCTTCCAACGTTTTGAGCAAACAGTTCGCGCCTTCTTCGTTCAAAAAATCGGCGTCCTCGAGGATCGCGACCTTTCGGGTTCCGGCCATCGGACGCAATCGAATGTCTCGACAAAAACCCTCCTGCATTCGATTTTCGCGAGAGCCGATCAGCAGCTCGACCGGGATCAAACTTTTGTCATCCGGTTTGCGAACGCGAACGACATCGGGATGAGTTTCGGCGTTGACTTGGAGGCACGACGGACAAGTGCCACAGGGGGCCATCGCCGAAGGATCCGATCGCTGGCACAACAGAGTGCGGGCCAACAAGTTGGCAACGGTTCGCTTCCCAATTCCGGGCGACCCGACGAGCAGGAAACTGCCCCCGAGTCGATTTTGGCGGATTGCGGCGGCGAACCATTCTCGCGCTTTGTCATGACCGATCAATGTCGACCAATCGGTCATCGTGCCAGTCATGACTTGGGCCGAATTGTCCCGCTGTGGCCCACGTGCTGGACTTCAACGATTTTTTGCTCATCCGTGCTGCCAATGCTATCGCCGCCCACCCTTTTGTCATCGCCGATGGGCTGCGAAGGTCGCTCGAGCTCAGTGATCTTTTTGATCCGAATGTCGTGACGCCCCCCATCGAACTCCGTTTTCAACCACATCGTGATCAGGTCATCGATCGGCCGATCACCGATCATGTCACCGGGCAGGCACAAGATGTTGACGTCGTTGTGTCGACGGCTGATCTCGACCATGACTTCGTCGTAACACGATGCGGCACGGACGCCCGCAAACTTGTTTGCGGCAATCGACATTCCGATCCCCGTGCCACAGATCAAGATTCCCCGGTCCATCCGACCATCGCTGACCTGCACCGCGACGGCTGCGGCGACATCGGGATAATCCACGGCGGCATCGCCCTGGGTTCCGAGATCAGCGACGGAAAAACCGGCGGCGCTCAGGTTTTGCACCAAGCGATCTTTGATTTTAACGCCGCGATGATCGCTGCCGATTGCAATTCGTAACACTTCGTCCGCACTTTTACGATTCATCGGCAGGACTCGGTTGAGGGAAAAAATTGTCGTCGAGCGACTCGACCCAGGCACGTAGCTCGATCTCGATCTGGGTCGCGCAAGACTCGTAAACTTCGACCGCCATCCCGACGGGATCGGCAATATCGCCGCCATCACGTCGCAGGGTAAAGACGCGATCATGTAGCCCGGGCCAGGCCGCGAGAATGGCCGCCCGATGCCCTCGCGTCATGGTCAGCACCAGATCGGCGACCCCCATCACGGAATCATCCAGCGGTCGGCTGTTGTGACCGGTCAAATCGAGACCACGATTTCCCATCACTTCGATCGCCTGCGGCGTCGCGCCGTTACCGGGATGGGCGGCCACGCCGGCCGACAAGATGCGAACGGCGTCCTCGCAGCCATACTTCTGGCTGGTCAGATCGCGCAACAGCGTTTCCGCCATCGGACTGCGACACGTGTTCCCGGTGCAGACCAGTGCGATTACCGGTTTTACAAATTGATTCATGGCGGCTCGTTCGATGACGCCCTCGCGAAGGATTTCCATGTGGTTCCCTAAAACTCGGGCAACCGTTGACGCACCACCATAACGAGTCGGACCATCGTCGAGCAGCAGTGGGATCGAATCGCCCAATTGTTGCTGGACCTGGTCCGCCGTCGTGGCGACCGGGTGTCCCGTCCGATTGGCACTCGTCAACAACATCGGCGCCGACAAAAAACGATGCAAATGCGTGATCACCCGATGATCGACGACCCGAAATCCGACGCATCCATGCTCACCCCGAATGCGTTTCTGAACTTCGGAGGGGAGCTGGGTGATGGCCGAATGGGGCGACGAACAGGGGATGACCAGAGTCAGGGGGCCGGGCCAGCACCGCGACGCCAGGCGACGGGCCAGCGGGCTAGTGCTGCAGTAAAAATCTTCGGCCGACTCGCGGCTGGCGACGGAAATCGCCAGCGGAGTGGACTCATCGCGACCCTTGATCTCAAACAACTGCTGGACCGCACGCTCGGACAAGGCGCTCGCGGCGATTCCATAAACGGTATCGGTGGGAACTCCGACGACGTTGCCCTCGACGAGCGCCTGAACCGACCGATGGACGATGTCGCGTGGGTCATCAGTCGCACGGAGGTCGAGAATTTTTGACATGAGACAGGCTTTTGACCTTGCGGCCAACCGTCGGGTAATATGAAAGGCAACTCGCATTGTAAAAGCCTTGCAATCGCCTTCACAAGTCGCCCCACCCCTTGGTCACCCCAAATGTCGAACGCCCACCGGCGACCAATCTCTGATCGAAGGCGTTTCCTAGCACAGTCCACTCAAATCGCCGCCGCCTCGATGGCGTCGTTTTCCTTGACCTCGCTGAGTGGATGCGTCCCCAGCGTCGCTCACGGCTTGCCCGATTTGGTGTGGGGACGGCGTGGCTTGAGCAAGGGCCGGTTTTTAAAGCCGCGCACCATCGCGATCGACGACCGAGACCTCCTTTACATCGTCGATCTGACAGGCCGAATCCAAGTCTTCGACACGGACGGAAATTTCGTTCGTGAATGGGAGACCCCCGAAACCGCCAACGGACGGCCCACCGGAATGTCGTTCCAACCGGCGGACACGGATCCGGCGGGACAGGCCCGGTTGCTGGTCGCCGACACCCATTACTACCGGATGCTGGCTTACACGCCCGAAGGCAAACTGTTGACGGATCAACAAATCGGTGGCACGGCCGGCTACCTGCCCGGCGAATTCGCTTTCGTCACCGACGCCGTCACCGACGCCCAAGGATGCGTCTATATCGGGGAATACAACGCATCGGATCGAATCCAAAAATTTGACCCCGACGGCAAATTCATGACCCAGTGGGGTGGCACCGGCGACCAACCCGGGTCATTCGTTCGGCCGCAAAGTTTGATCATTCGCGACGAGGTGATGTGGGTCGCCGATGCGTGCAACCACCGAATCCAACGCTTCGACCTCAGCCAGGAAACGCCTCAGTTGATCGACGTTTGGGGCGGGCCGGGGACCGAGCCGGGCCAATACTATTATCCGTATGATCTGGCACTCGCCAGCGATGGCAGCCTTTTGGTCGTCGAGTACAAAAATAATCGCGTTCAGCGGATCGCGCCCGATGGACAGCCGATCGCGATGTGGGGCAGCCCCGGATTCGATCCCGGCATGCTCAATCAGCCGTGGGGGATCGTCGTCGATTCGAAAGACCGGATCCATATCCTTGACAGCAACAATCACCGCGTCCAACGTATCGCGTTAATCGCGTAGTGAGGATTCAACTCGTCAACCGGATAACAGTCGACTTCCCCGAGAACGCTGCGTCTCGGGGCTCTCTCCATCCCCTCCCTGGATTTTTTTTGATGTCGCGAATCGTGCGAGGCGCGTTGATCCAAACCAAGTTGTGCGAACCGTCGAGTTCGGAACCCGCGAAGATCAAACAGGCGATGATCGACAAGCATCTCGAATTGATCGCGGATGCCGCCGATCGAGGCGCCCAAGTCTGTTGTCTCCAAGAGCTGTTTTACGGCCCATATTTTTGTGCCGAGCAGAACCAAAAATGGTACGGCATGGTCGAACGCGTCCCCGACGGGCCGACCACCCAGTTGATGATGCGGGAAGCTAAAAAGCATCACATGGTCATGATCATCCCGGTCTACGAAGAAGACATGACGGGGGTCTACTACAATACCGCTGCGGTCATTGATGCGGACGGATCGTACTTGGGTAAGTTTCGCAAGATGCACCTGCCGCATTGCGAGCCAGGGTTTTGGGAGAAATTTTATTTTCGGCCCGGCAATCTCGGCTATCCCGTCTTCAATACGGCGGTGGGAAAGGTTGGCGTGTACTTGTGCTACGACCGCCATTTTCCCGAGGGTGCGCGATGCCTCGGATTGGGCGGTGCCGAAATCGTGTTCAACCCGAGTGCCACCGTCGCAGGGCTGAGTGAGTATTTATGGACGCTCGAACAACCCTCGCACGCTGTTGCGAACCAGTACTTTGTCGGGGCGATCAACCGCCCGGGTAGGGAAGCTCCATGGAACATTGGCGAGTTTTACGGCCAGAGCTATTTCTGTGACCCACGCGGACAACTGATTGCACAAAGCGAAAAACGCACCGAAACGGACATCGTGATCGCCGACATGGATCTGGACATGATTCGGGAAGTCCGAAACACTTGGCAATTCTTTCGCGACCGACGACCCGAAACCTATGACGAAATCACGAAATTGTAAACGCGTCGCCTATCCGACCCGCCGCCTATCCGACGCGTGGTAAAACGGTTTCAAGAGTTTTTCTCAAAGCCGAGCCGCTGGCCCGCAATCCTTGGATCTCTTTCGGCCAAAGATCGATTTCCAATCGGTCAATCACACCCGCACGGCCGAGAACCGTAGGGACCGACAACGCAACGTCGCGAATGCCATAGCATCCATTCTGTACGCTGCTGATCGGCAGCACGGTGCGTTGATCCAGTACGATGGCGTCGATCACATCTCGAATGGCGATCCCGACGGCAAACCCCGCTCCACCTTTTCGCTTGATCACTTCCGCGCCGCTGCCGCGTGTGCGGGTAAACAACTGGTTGCAAAGGTTGGCGTTCCATCCCGGATACTTTTCGAGTGGCAATCCGGCGATGGTCGCACTGCTCCAAATCGGGACCATCGACTCGCCGTGCTCGCCTAGAATCAACGCTTTGGTTTGAGTGGGCGGAGCGCTGAGTTCGGCGGCGATCAGCGAACAGAATCGAATCGTATCCAATTGGGTGCCAAGCCCGATCACTTGGTGAACGGGCAACCCCAGGGTTTGGGCCGCAACGTAGGTCAAAATATCAACGGGGTTGCTGACCACCAATACGATAGCCGAGGCCTTGGGACCGGCCGCTTTGACGTCTCGCAAAATCTGGACAAACAAATCGGTATTGCGATTGATCAAGTCCAACCGCGATTCATCCGGTTTGCGTCGCAATCCCGCCGTGATACAGATCACATCACTCGAGGGAATGTGCTCGTAACCGCCCCCCGAGATTACCTGGTTGGCCACGCTGGGGCTGCCGTGTTGCAGGTCAAGCGCTTGCCCGATCGCTAACTCTTGGTTGACGTCCAGCAGCGCGAGCTCGCTCACGATCCCGCCGCACTGAAGCGCGTAGGCGGCACATGATCCGACCAAACCGCCGGCGCCAATGATGGATACTTTCATGATTTCAAATATTGGTTTAGGTGTGCGAGTGAGAAAGGTTTCTAGTTCTGACGCATTTGACGCATCACTTCGTCGGTGATCGCCTTGACGAGCGCCTCTTCACTGATTCCAGAACCCTCACTGGCATTCGAAGACGAGCCACCCTTTGCACCGGAGTCATTGGTTTTCTTAACCGCCGGTGGGGCCGGGAACGCGCGGCGGGCGACGCCCGAATCGGCCCACGAATCGCGGAAGATGTCATTGGCGCAAATGTCGCAATTCTCATACTCCGCGGTATTGCGTGGATCCTTGTATCCCCACTTTTCCTTCAAATCCAAAAGCTCTTGCGACTTTTCGCCGCTCAAGTACGACACGCCGCCGAGTTGCTTGGCCAGAATCAGCATCCGGCAATAGGAGTCAAGGATTTCGGTCCACCAATACGCTTGCTCGACCGTCTCGCCGTAACTGACCGTTCCGTGATTGGCCAAAATCATGATGTTGGTACGATTGACGAACGGGATAATCGTATCCGCAAAACTCTGGCCACCCGGGGTTTCGTACTTGGTGATCGGCACATCGCCAAGAAAGACTTCGACTTCGGGCAGGATGCACTGGGGGATTGGCTCGCGAGCGATAGCGAACGCCGTGGCGTGCGGCGGGTGACAGTGGACGACGCTTTTGATGTCGTCTCGTTGACGATAAATCTCCAAGTGCAACAACGCTTCGCTGGATCGTTTCTTGCGACCCGACAATTGCTTGCCCGTCATGTCGACCAACGAAATGTCATCGGGTGTTAGAAAGCCTTTGCAATGCAGTGTCGGGGTGCACAGCACTTCATTCTCGCTGACGCGGACCGTGATGTTGCCGTCGTTGGCCGCGGCGAATTGGCGATTGTAAATGCGACGCCCGATGTCGCACATGTCTTGTTTGATCTTGTGAAGATTTTGCATATCAAAGTTCTCTTAAAAAGCGTCGGGTTGATTGTTCGTCGTTGGATTGCGTTAAGGATTTCTAAGTCATCGGAGATCGACTTCATCAAGAAGTGCCACGATGGATGCGTCGATGGGCTTGATTTCGGGACGCAAAGGCTCGGCCGCTTCGGGGCCCTCGGCCAATGCCACCAAGTCGCCGATCCCGGTACCGCACAAGTCCCAAGCCACGATGGTTTCGCCGCCCAGCGGAGACGTGTCGATCTGGTCGATCGATTCCACCACTTCGACACAGCGAAGTTTCGCGCCGATCATCGCCGGGTGAGCCTTCGACAGCGTGATCGATCCGATCGTTCGAGCTAGTTTCATGGTCTGGCCTTTTGGAATCGAGTGATGGCCGCGATCACGTTCACCACGGTCATCAAGTTCATGCGTTTCATATCCAGCACCCAGACTTGCGGATCCATTTCGTTTCCAAAGCGACCGACGTCATCGATTGACGTGATCATGGCCGAGCGTTTTCCGGAACTGAATTGATTGGCCACCTCACGTGCCGGCGTCTCGCTGATCAGGATGACGGTCCTATCCCACGCGATGCCTCGGCGCACCAATTGCGCCTCGATGGCTTGTGCCCGCTCGTGAATCGCATCGTGAACCTTTTTCGGTTGTTCAATGGGATGATTCGGAGGTGCAACCCAGCCGCCGCTCTTGGCGTCGAGCGAACCGCGATGAACAATGATTTTTCGTAGCTTGGCTTCGTCCTTGGCGGCGGGAGTCACGATCGCTTTGGCATCGACGATCAATTCCGCGCCGATGGCGTATCGTCGGATCGTCTCTGCGTCAATGATTTTCGCGTCGACCCGCGTATGATTCGCCGTCGCAACTCGCCCGGCTTTCAACCGCGCAATCACTTCCCGGACGATCCGAGCCACGAAGGCGGGATCGATTTCGGTTGTGATCGTCGAGTTCAAAGGGGTTGGCATTCGGCGTTAGTCCAAAATCCCCATCACGGTCCAGCGGGCTGGCGTGTTGGAATGGTTCGTGAATTCGCGTGCGAGCGTCCCATCGCTGGTCAACATGACTCGATCGCCACGTCGACAACCCAAGTTGTCGAGCGCTATCAAGGGTGGTCCATCGGGCGAGTCATTCAAGAGCAGTGGCTGGACAATGACCAACCGTTGACCATGCAAGCTTTTGTCTTTGATGGTTGAACGAGTTGATCCGAGAACGCGGGCGGCCTGCATCGGGTTAGACCACTCGCAATTCGTCAATCATGCTGCAACGACGTTCACGCGTGAACGTGTTGGGCGTCGTCACCCCTTCACCGGTCGGACCGGCGATCGAGAAGGACAGATAGCCTTCGCCGCCGAGTCCCAACGACGCCATGCAGGGACCATTTTTGACGTACAACGTTGTGTCCAGCTCGCGACCCATCTTGGTCATGTTGTGAACGTTGCGCGAGTGGATGATTGCGGTGTGACGGAAACCGTGTTCGTAGTGTTTCGCCAGCGCGATTGCGTGATCGACGTCGCGTGCGCGAACGAACGGGATGAACGGCATCATTTGCTCGACGGTGACAAAGGGATGATGCTCGTCGGTCTCGCCGAACAACAATTCGGTGCCTTCGGGAACGCGGATGCCGGCGGCCTCCGCCAACACGCTGGCGTCGCGTCCGATGAAGTCTTTGCAGGCGGCGTCGTGTTTGTCGTCACCAACCTTGACGATCGCCTTGCTAGTCAATTTCGCAATTTGGGCGGAATCGAGCTCGACGGCCCCGGCCCGGCGCATCGCGGCCATCATCGCGTCAAACACGCTGGCGACGACGAAGACTTCCTTTTCCGCAATGCAAAGCAGGTTGTTGTCGTAGGCGCCCCCTTGAATGATGCATCGGGCGGCGTTGTCCAGATCGGCAGTCTCGTCGACGACAACCGGTGGATTGCCCGGGCCGGCAACGATCGCCCGCTTGCCGCTGTTGAGTGCGGCTCGACCCACCGCCGGTCCACCGGTCACGCAAATCAGCGCGACTTGCCGGTGCTTGAACAATGTTTCGGCCGATTCGAGAGTGGGTTCCGCGATCACACAGATCAGGTTGTCGATGCCGACTTCGGCGACGATGGCTTGATTGAATCGTCGCACGCCCTCGACGGCGACCCGCTTGCCCGACGGATGCGGATTGACGACGACGGTATTGCCGCCGGCCAGCATGCTGACGGCGTTCCCGGTGATCGTCGGAAGGCTATGCGTGACGGGCGTGATCGCTCCGATGACTCCGAACGGAGCCCGCTCGATGATCGCCAGTCCGTGATCTCCGCTGTAACACTTTGTTTCGAGAAACTCAGTTCCGGGGGACATCTCTCCGAGCGCTCGCAACTTCTCAATCTTGTGTTCGGGACGACCGATTTTGGTCTCGTTCATTTCCATCAGCCCGAGTTCTTCGCAATTCTCGATCGAGATGCGGCGAATGATATCGATCACTTGCTTGCGAGTCGCCATCGAGCACTTGCGAAACTTTTCAAACGCGGCACGAGCCGCTTCGACCGCCGAATCGGCATCATAAAAAACGCCGTGCTGCCCGCCGGATTGCGATGACGATGAGTTGGATTTCGGCATCGGGCCGACTTCGGCTAAGACTTGAGCGACCACGCTGCGTATGGTGTTTTCGTCGAATTGCATGGAATGGGTCAGCTTTCGTTGGTGGATGATGAGTGAAAGTCGCTCGCAAGTTGCGGCGCCACGCTAGTTAGTCGCGTGCGGGAAATGATTGTCCGCTCATTGCTTGTTTCGGTCGTAGACGTTTTGTTTTTCGATGTGGACGCTGTCGACGATTCCAATCACCACGGCATCGATCGGTAATTCTTTGGTCTCGGGGGTCAGCCGGGCACTGCTGCCTTGGCATACCAACACGTAGTCCCCCTCGCCGCTGCCGAGGGTGTCGACGGCGATGAACGTCCGCCCGGTGGTGACCAGCGAGTCACGTTTCTTCTCCTCCAATCGGTACGGCTCCACGACCAACAACTTGTGGCCGGTCATGGACCCGACCTTTTGCGTGGCGACGACTGAACCGGTAACCTTTGCGATGAACATTGATGGGAAGCCTAAGCCGAGTTTCCAGTTTTTTGCAAAAGCTCGACGCATTGCCGGGCCACGATCAGTTCTTCGTTGGTCGGGATGACCCACAACTCGGTTCGGCTGTTGCCGGCGTGGAACGAGCCTTCACCTTTGATCCTCTGATTGGCCGAGTCATCGGCGACGATCCCGAGCTCCTCCAATCCCGCCACAATCGCGGTTCGGATGTCCTTGCCCTTCTCGCCGATCCCTCCGGTGAATACGATCGCATCGACACCGCCCATCGCCACGATCATTCCGCCCATGTGACGACGAACCTCTTCGACAAACACATCGAGGGCGAGTTGCGATTTGGCGTCGCCGTTCGCCGCGGCTTGCTCCAAATCTCGCATGTCCCCGCTGTGGTCGCTCAAACCGAGCAGCCCACCCTTGGAGGCGAGTTCCGCCAGCACCTCGTCGAGAGTCATTCCCGTTTTCTCGATGATCAACGGCAGCGCAAAGGGATCGAAATCGCCTACGCGGTTGTTTTGCGGCAATCCGGTTTGCGGCGTCATGCCCATCGTCGTCATCACACTTTCGCCGTCGACGATCGCCGTCAAGGAACTGCTGCCGCCGAGGTGACACGAAATCACTCGAATCCCCTTGCGCCCGAGAACTTCCTCGACGCGGCCGGCAATGAAGCGGTGCGAGGCCCCGTGGAAACCATAGCGGCGAATGTGAAACTCATCTGCCCACTGGCGTGGAATCGCGTACTCGCGTCGCGACGCCGCAATGGTGCGATGAAAGCTGGTCTCAAACGCGGCTATCAATGGCAAATTCGGAAACCGCTCGCGCAGCAGCGTCATGGCTGCGATGTAGGGCGGATTGTGAGCGGGCGCGGCCGAATTCATTTCTGACATCGCTTCGAGCACGTCGTCATCGACGACGTAGACGCCCGATAAACGTCCACCATGAACCGCTTTGAATCCGATCGCCGCAACCTCCGACGCATCCTTCAGCACACCGTTGGTCGGATCCGTCAATTGTTCCAAGCACGCGGCGACGGCGACGCCGTGGTCGGGCACCGACATGGACCGAGTCTCCTTCCACTCGCCGATCTCGACTTCACATTGGCTGGCGTCTTCGCCGATGCGATCCACCGCACCCCGCGCCAAACATTGTCCACTCGACATATCGAATAGACGATACTTGAAGCTGGTCGATCCTAGATTCGCTACAAGAACTAGCACTTCTATCGCCGTTTGAGAGGATGTGAGGACGTCGGCAAACTTTCCGAGTTCGGCCTTTCGCGACAACTACGACAATAAAGCTTCGGCCAGGCCTTCGGCGGGGCGGGGGATGATGTGGCTGCCGACGAGTTCGCCGACCTGAGCCGCGGCCGCGGCACCCGCTTCGACGGCTGCGCGGACGCTGCCGACATCACCGCTGACGACCGTGGTCACGTAGGCGCCGCCGATGTCGATCCGCTTTTCGATTTTGACGTTCGCGGCTTTCGCCATCGCGTCGGTTGCTTCGATCAGTGGCAACAAACCTTTGGTTTCAATCAATCCGATTGCATCATTCATGACAAAATATCTTTGCTGAGGTTTTTTGAGGAGTTAGAAAGGAACGAGTCCTGGAGCCGAGCCGGTCGACTACTTCTTGGGCGCCGGGAACTTCAAAATCTTGGCGACATCTTCGTGGGGACGGGCGATCACTTGGACGCTGGAGACTTCGCCGACGCGTCCGGCCGCAGCCGCACCCGCATCGATCGCCGCTTTGACCGCTGCGACATCGCCGGTCACAAACGCGCTGCACAAGCCGCTGCCGACTTTGTCCCAGCCCATGAATTGAACGTTTGCTGCCTTCATCATTGCATCGCATGCTTCGACCAAGGCGATGAAGCCTTTGGTTTCGATCATGCCGAGCGCTTCGCTTACTTTTGCCATCGCTTTAATTACCTATCGGAAAGGGGGAGGAGTGGGTGTTAGGTGTTGGTGTTGGGTGTAGGGTGTTGGGTGTTAGGTGTTGGGTGTTGGGTGTTGGGTGTTGGGTGTTGGGTGTTGGGTGTTGGGTGTTGGGTGTTGGGTGTTGGGTGTTGGGACGGCGACCTGGAAATCATCTATGTCCGCACGGTGGAGTCCAGCCTCACCTTCCACCAAAACCCCAATACCCTACAAACCTAAACCTAATCCTATCCCCTACTTCGTCCCGCAGCCGCAGCCGCTCTTCTTCAGTGTCACTTCGGTTGCCGCATCGAGGTTGCACGCGTTGCCCTCGTCGGTGTCGATGTGGACTTCGAGCTTGGCGGCTTTGTCGGCACGAACCAGAACGTCTTCAAAGGTGACGCTGCAATCGGGGCTCGTGATTTTAAGTTTCATCATGTCGCCGTTGTGGACACCGAAATGTTCGCAATCGGCCAAGTTCATGTGGACGTGTCGGGCGGCCCGGATCACGCCGTGCGTCAGCTGGACGCTGCCCGACGGCCCGACCAGCACACATCCGGGCGTTCCTTCGATCTTGCCGCTGTGACGTACCGGCGCTTCGATGCCCAACGAGATCGAATCCGTTCAGCGCCAGTTCGACCTGGCTGAATGGCCGGGTGGGCCCGAGCACGCGGACGCTGGCTAGCATGCGACGGCGTGGCCCGACCACCATCACGGTCTGTTCAGCCGCGTAAAAGCCGTCTTGGTATAGATCTTTCTCCGGTTTCAGTACTGAACCCGCCCCGAACAAGATCTCGACGTGCTCGTCGGTCAAGTGGCAATGCCGCGCCGAAATGCTGACCCGCAAATTCGGTTTGCCATTGATCCAACCCGGTGGACTGGCCCCGCCACTTCTCACCGCAGCCGGCCCCGAAGTCGCTGGAGATGCATTCGACGCCGGCGCGGATCCAGACGCCGCGGTTCCGTTTTGGCGGATTGCGTCACGCACGAGTTTTTCGATAACGCTTCGATCGATCGTGGTTGAATTCATATTTTTGCGTGAACTTTCGATTCGCTCACCTGAGCTCGTTTTAAGTTTTTAGTTCCGTCACCGACGCCAAGACTAGTTCGACGTCCGCCATTTCGAAATGCTCTTTCCAACTGCAATGAAGTCCACTGTCGGTCACGACCGTGCTCACGTCCTGTAAGCCGCACAACCGACTCAAACTCACTTTTCCGAACTTGCTGCTATCCGCAACCACAATCGATTGGTCGGCCGACTCCAACATCGCCTTTTCGCTTTCCACCAGCATCATGTTGCTGTTGAAGAAACCACGCTCTGTGATTCCCGCCACCGACAAAAATACTTTTCCCACATTGATGCTTCGCAACATCGCATCGGCCATCGGCCCGATCGCAACCGCCGTTCTCCCCCGCACGCATCCGCCGATCATGACCAAGTCGATCGATTCGCTGGTCGACAATAAATGGGCCACTGGCAAACTATTGGTGACCACCTGCAACGGCCGGTTCACCAGTTGACGGGCCAATTCGTAAGTCGTGCTGCCGCCATCGAGCAGAATCGTGTCGTGGTCTTCGATCATTGCCGCGGCCGCTTCGCCTATCGCCACTTTGGCGGGCCAAGCATCGTCACGCCGATTCTCAAACACTTGCATCGTGCTCGGCTCGCCCGTCCAAAACGCACCGCCGTGGGTTCGCCGAGCCTGACCGTCCTTCTCGAGTTGTTCCAAATCGCGGCGGATCGTCGACTCACTGACCTCCAGCGTCGCAGCCAACTCGCCGAGCGAAGCGAATCCACGAGCTTGAACCATCTCCCTCAGCCGGTCGCGTCGCGTTTCGCTCGTCAACTGGCTTGCCACAAAAGAACCCCCAAGTCATCTATCTTCTCGCAGGGTGATAGCTTTCTCTCAATTGTGCAGGAAATCAATCACCCAAACTGCATTATGGAAGAAAATTGGCAAGTTTTTGGCGGATTTCCGGTTAAACCGCGGGGGCAACGCCCCGCGCGTGTTCATTGGCAAGCGCAGTTCGGGTAAGAAAAGCCCCGATCGACCCGCGATGGATCCGCGGGTACGCTAAATTCGCTACTGAGGAAATCCAGTTTTAGGGCATCACAGAGGCTGAAATGTCGGTATTGAGCGGAAAGCGGGCGATCGTCACCGGTTCATCTCGTGGAATCGGGCGTGGAATCGCCCTCGAATTGGCCGCCGCCGGAGCGGAGGTGGTGATCAACTATCGCAGCCATCCGGGCGAGGCCGATGAGGTCGTTGACCAGTGCGAACGTCTCGGCGTGAAGGCCCATCGGATCGCCGCCGACTTGGCGATTCAATCGGAAGTGGAGCGGCTCGTGGCCGAATCGGCCGAGCGGATGGGCGGGATCGACATCGTGATCAGCAACGCGGCCTACAGCGATCGCCATCTGATGGTGGAATCGGACTTGGACGAATTCCGCAAGACGATCGACATCAGCATGTGGGGTGCGTTTTACTTAGTTCGCAGCAGCGCGAAGCTGATGATCCAAGCCGGTACCGGTGGCAACATGGTGGTCATCAGCAGCCCGCATGCGCACATGGCCATTCCCGGTGCGATGGCCTACAACATGGCCAAAGCGGCCAACGATCAGATGGGAAAAACGGCCGCCTGTGAGCTCGCCCAGCACGGGATCCGCGTCAACATCATTCACCCGGGTTGGACGGACACACCCGGCGAACGGAAGTTCTTTTCGGAAGAAACTTTGGCGGCCGAAGCGGCGAAGTTGCCCCTGGGGCGCCTCGGTGCGCCGGAGGAAATTGGTCGCGGAGTCGTCTTCCTGTGCAATCCCGCCAATCCGTACATCACCGGCAGCACGTTGACGATCGACGGTGGCATCCAATTGCCTTGGCGCGAAATGTACCGCACTCAAGAGAATCCAGCCGGAGCAGTTTAGTACGGCTTTGAATCACTAACCGACGGGTAAGTGAGAGATCCAACTATCGATCGGTCGACCGGTCACCAACGAAAGCAGAAATATGAAAACGGAAACTTGGCCATTGGGTGTGTTCGCTTCGGTTGACGCGGGTCTCGGTGTGGCGTGGGACGTGATCTCGGAATTGAAAGTTCCGACGATCCAGTTGCACGCGCCGCATGCCGATAAGCGGAACGCGGAATCGGCAAAATCGCTCGCCAAACAGTTGGCCGACATGGGCGTTCGCTGCACCGCCGTCTTTGGCGGCTTCGAGGGCGAGAGTTACGCCGACATTCCGACGGTGGTAAAAACGATCGGGTTGGTTCCCCCATCGACACGGGCGTCGCGTCTGCAAGAGATGAAGGACATTTCGGACTTCACCAAACATCTCGGTTGCGACGCGATCGCGTTGCACTTGGGGTTCGTGCCCGAGGATGCGTCGGGCGAAGATTACCAAGAAATCATCGCAGTCACTCGTGAACTTTGTGATCACGCCGACGCCAATGGCCAGTACTTGCATTTAGAAACGGGCCAGGAAACCGCGGACGGCTTGCTCGAGTTTATCGGCCACGTGGACCGATCCAACTTGAAGATCAACTTCGACCCCGCCAACATGATTTTGTACGGCTCGGGTGAGCCGATCGACGCTCTCAAAAAAGTGGCCAAGCACGTCCGCAGCATCCACTGCAAGGACGGGACCTGGAGCGACCAACCTGGGGTGACCTGGGGCGCCGAAGTGCCACTGGGTCAGGGAGACGTCAACATGGCCGCGTATCTCAAAGCGTTGAAAGAGATCGGCTACGAAGGGCCGCTGACGATCGAACGCGAGATCCCTCAAGATCCTGTTCGCCAAAAAGCGGAGATCGGATCGGCGATCGAGTTGTTGACCAAGCTCCGCGATGAGACGCTCTAAGTCGGCTCACCAATGTTTTAAGGCAGCTCGCGGACTCGAATGTTACGAAAATGGATCGGGGCGCCTTCGGATTCTAAGCAAAGATAGCCTTCGTTGGGTTGGCAATCTTTGCCACCGGAGACTTCTTCGCCGTTGACCCACAGCCGAATTTCGCCGTTGATTCCGCGAACATAGTAGTGGTTCCACTGGCCAAAACCGTTGCTCAGGTTCTTGGACGGAAAACTGCGGCTGCCGTCGGGTGAGAGCGGAGGAAACGGTTCCATCTCGGACTTGCCGACTGCGAACACATCGCCGTTCGTCGAAAACCACGACCCTGGCTTCCCGCTTTGCTTCTCGTAGCGTGCGGTGTAGCCATGATCAAGCATTTGGATCTCGATGCCGCCGTTGGGCAATGCGTTTGGCATTAGATTCTCCAGTGCCGACATCGGAACCCAGGCGAATACACCGGAGTTCCCACCGTCGGTTTGGTGTTGCCATTCGATCGACAACTCGAAATTTTGGTAAGACTTTTTCGTCCGAGTCACACCGATGGGTAGGCCGGAGCCGATCGCCAAGCCATCCTTCCAAGTCAACGTCGTGTCGTCGCCATTGACTCGCACAAAGTCATCTTCACCGAGCGTGACCCAACCGGGCTCGTCGCCGACCTTGATCGACCACGTTGGGTCGTCGGCATGCCCGAGCGAGCTGAGAAACATGCAGCAACATGCAAGCCATCGATACATCAAAAACGCTTTCAAGAGATGGTGAAAAAACAATCATTCCCGGGGGAAGTCCATAGAGTGTCGGCTTATTCTCGCCAAGCCGACTTAAGTTCATGCACCTTGATGCTTTTCAAGGTCGCGGCGCCACCTTCCGCGTAGGCGATGATTTCGTTGACGGCGCCTCTTTGTTTCCGCTCCTGAGTGATGGACACTTCGCCGCCGTTGCCCCAAATCTCGATTTGAGTTCGGTCGACCAGGACACGAATGCTTACCGAGTTGCCAGTGGCGAGAGCGTGTGCATCTTGCCAGGTTTGTTTCTCGACATTGTAATCGACTCGATTTCCACCGATGTCGAGTCCAGCGTTGGTGGCGTCGCCAAGCTCGAACGTGGCTTCGATGTCAAACAAGTCACCGCCGACGGGGATGGACAGCGTGCCAAGTTTGGCGTCGCCGGCGGAGTGCGACTTGGTGTAGATGCTTTTGATCTCATCGGCTGGCGCCGAAAACATACGGAGTCCCGCGGAAGTTTGATGAAGCGTCAATTGGTGAGGAAACGTGAACGTTTGATTGAACGGCATTCCGGGCGAATCCAACCGCATCCAACCGATCATCACCCGGCGGTCGTCGGGAGCGTTGTCGAACGTTTGGGATGCGTAAATCGATCCGTAAAACAGTTGATGTTTACCCTCGTGCTGTGGCGTGAATGTTCGGCCATCGAAATCACCGATCGCGTACTTTCCGTCGGCCCCGAATGTGACCCATCGCGATTCACCCGACTCGCCTTCGATCGGCAGCTCGAACAATTCGGGGCACTCAAAGTAACCGCTCAAATGACTCTGGAACTTCCATGCCTTCAAGTCGGTCGACGTATAAAAAGCGGTGTTCTCGCCGTGGGTTTCGGATTCATCGTAGACCACCATCGCCCAGTGGCCGCCCATTTCTTTTGCTTGGTCGTCGATCGGTGAATCATCGGTATCGTAGGTATACCAAACGACTTTGGGGTCTCGTCCTTTGTGTTTGATGACGGGATTGCCCTCGTACCATGTGAACGAGCGGCCGCGATCATTGCTGAATGCCACGGCTTCGCCGGCACCGGTGTCGGTCAGGAATGCGACCATCAAATCGGTGTCGCCGGTCTTCCAGCCGGAGGTGTTGTCGTGGTCGATCACGGCGCCGCCCGAGAAGCATGCTCCGACCGCGTCGACACCGGGAAACAGGACATTGGGGAGTTGCTCCCAATGGACCAAGTCCTTGGTGACGGCGTGGCCCCACGTCATGTTGCCCCACGCCCAGCCCACCGGGTTGTGTTGAAAATAAAGGTGCCATTCTCCATCGAGATAAACCATTCCGTTGGGGTCATTGATCCAACCCACCCGCTGTGAGAAGTGAAACTGGGGTCGCAGCGGTTCGTCGTAATTTGCCGCGGAGACCGGGATCGAATCCGACAACGCGATCGAGTCGAATACCGATTCGACGGCACGACTTGCGGAAACGTGCGCCGTCTCTTCTTGGTGAGCACTCAGATCGAAGTAGGCGAACCAGTCGGTGCGGCTCGGATCGGTGGCGAGCTCGGTCGAGTATTTGCGAATCGGTTTGCCGTCCACGGAGACTTCCAGATCGATTTTGGGCGCACCGTTTTCGATCGGGATCAACAAATAGGTTTTGTCGACCAACACGTCACGATCGAACGCATGGGTCTCTGGCTTGATCGACGACGCAGCGATGTGATCCACCGTGATGTGCCCCCAACCGCCCGTCTCGTCGTCGACGATTTTGATCCGTGCTTTTTGCCCGAGCAGGTCCGCGACGTCCCAGAAATCGGGACTCAGCGCTTCGCTGCCGCCGGACTCGGTGTTCGTGCCGGTCGCCTCGCGAACGACCTTTTCATCGACCAGCAACTGCATGCAAGTCTTACCCGCGAAGCCACCGCCGCCGATCAAAAATTTGATGTACGGCTGATCAATCGTGAATTCAGGTGACGAAAGGGTACCCGTTGATTTGTCGCCGCCCGCGTAAGAATTGGCCAACCGTTTTCCTTGATAACCCGAAACCTTCATTTGACCCGAAAGTGTTCCCTCGGCCGGACCACCGCCGAAGGCCGTGCCGGTGGCCACCCAATCGCCATACTGGTCGCCTTCAAAGTCGGTGAATAGCACGTCATCAGCCGCCCATCCCGCCGTGGACCAGATCGAGACAATCACGAGAACGAGGTTGAAAAGTTTCAAGAGTGGGCCCCATCGAGTTGAACTGTGTGGCTCAGGCCGTCAGCCTGTTTCGGTTCCGATCATAACCCAAATCTTGATCCGCACCGAGCGAGAAGCCCGCGCGCCGAGCGAGAAGACCGTGGAATTCGGTCGCAAGGGTCGCATGTCAAACTTTCGAGGTCGCGGGGTGTAAGATTGTGCCGTCTGGTTTTGGTTCTGACAATGCTCGGATAGGACTCACCATGCATCACCCCGAAACGCATCCCAGCTTGCTGGTTCGGATCCGCGACTCGGAAGATCGCGAGGCGTGGTATGAGTTTGCCGAGATTTATCGGCCGGTGATCATTCGGCTGGCGCTCGGGAAGGGGATGCAAGATGCGGACGCGCAAGACTTGGCACAACGCGTGTTGGTCTCCGTCGCCGGGGCCATCGAGCGGTTCGATCCGGCGGGTGATGCAAAGTTTCGAACTTGGTTGAGACGGATTACGGACAACGCGATCATCAACGCGGTACGTCGCCCGCGACCGGATCGTGGATTCGGAGGCGAGTCGTCCGCCGGCATGGGCGAGTTGATCGCCGGCGAGGGTCCCGATTCGGATCTGTTGCGGATCGAGTATCGGAGGGAAGTGTTTGCATGGGCGGCACGCCGCATTCGGTGCGAATATTCCGACGCGACTTGGCAATCATTTTGGTTGACCGCGGTGGACGAAGTTTCAGTGGACGACGCGGCGGCGCGACTCCAGCGGACTCGCGGCAGTGTCTACGCATCGCGCAGCCGGGTGATGCGGCGGTTGGTGGAAATGATCGAGTCGCTCGAAGGAGGTACCGATGCCGAATCACTGGACATGTGATCGCGAAAAGATTCCCCAATTTTTAGCGGGGTCGCTCGATGATGAAACGGCGTCTCAGTGGGAGTCTCATTTGAGCCACTGCCAATCGTGCTGTGACGCGCTCGATCGGGCGTCCGCTCGCGACGACCAGTGGCACGACGTGAAGGGGCTGTCGTCGATCGAGTGGGACGAAACCGTCAGTGAACCCTTCACGTTCTCGCTGGACTTCTTGTTGCCCACCGATGACCCACGGATGTTGGGACGCTTCGCGGGCTATGAAATCGCGGGGGTGATCGGCCAGGGTGGCATGGGGTTGGTGTTGAAAGGTTTTGACGCGGCACTCAATCGCTACGTGGCCGTGAAAGTCTTGTCGCCCCACTATGCGACCAGCTCCGCGGCGCGAATGCGATTCGCGCGAGAGGCCCAGGCGGCCGCGGCGGTGGTCCATCACAACGTCGTTGCGATTCACGGCGTCGGCGAGTCGGCGGGGCTGCCGTATTTGGTGATGCCGTACGTTCGAGGCGAATCGTTGCAAAAACGCATCGATCGCCAGGGCCCGCTTTCGCTCGTTGAGATTCTGCGCGTCGCGTTGCAGACCGCCGAGGGTCTTGCCGAAGCCCACGGCCACGGCTTGGTGCATCGCGACATCAAGCCGGCCAACGTCTTGTTGGCCGATGGCGTGGAACGAGTGTTGATCACGGATTTTGGCTTGGCGCGTGCCGCCGACGACGCCGCCTTGACCCGCAGCGGTGTGATCGCCGGAACGCCAACCTACATGTCACCCGAACAGGCGCGAGGAGAGCCTGTGGACGGCCGTAGCGATCTGTTCAGTCTGGGCAGTTTGATCTACGTCGCGGCGACGGGCCGATTGCCATTCCGCGCCGAAACATCGTACGGGATCTTGCGAAAGATCACTGATCATCCGGCGCGTCCGATTCGCGAGTCGAACCCCGAGATGCCCGTTTGGTTTGAGACGATCGTGAATCGGTTGCATGCCAAAACGCCGGAGGATCGATACCAACGGGCCGACGAACTGGCTCGATTGCTGCGAGACTGCTTGGCACACGTGCAAACTGCGGGCGCCGTCTTACCGACCGAGCTGCTGCCTTCCACACCGTCGCACCAAAAACAGACAGTCATAGCGTCGCTGGAAAGCGGAAGGATTCGTCGGAGATCATTCGGTGTGGCTGCGATCTTGGTCATCGCCGTGATGGCGGCCATCTACTTCTTGTCGCCCACCCCAGCCCCGCAACCTAAGCCCACCACGCCTTCGGCACGGGCCGCGATCGCCCCGCCTCGGTGGGATTCGTGGGACGGCGTCCTACCCGAAGAAATTCTCACGCGGAGCGAACGATTGATCCAAGAACTCGATCACGATCTTGTACCCATCCCCAAAGAAGAGAGCCCTTGATGAGACATATTAAAAATCCATTTTCCCGCCGCCTCGCAGCGATTGCGGCCGGGATGATGTTGGCCTCCACCACGCTCGCCCAATTTCCGTCAGCGCTCGACGAGCTGCGGCAACAATACGACCAGGCCGAGCAGAACGCGGCCACGATTGCGAAAGAGCTCACCAATTCCGGGGCCACCGACGGATCCGATCTGCGCATCGGCAAGCTCCGGTCAGCGGTCGAATTGGCGTTCGAGCTGCGCAGTGAGCTGCAAACCTTAGAGCTTGATCAAGCGCAAGCGAACCTTGAATTGGCACGTCAACAGATCAAGCGGCGTGCAAAGTTTGCCGCGGTGATCGTGGAGTCGCGAATGACGGAGTTGATGCAATCGGCCAGCGGTGAAGTTGGCAGTGGAAAAGATAAGAGTGCAAAGAAAGAGGTTGCCGATTCGATTCGAAAGCAGGTTGATACTGATCCAAGGTCATTGGAGCCGACGTCACCGCCGGACGTTCAGAATGTTGACGACATTTCGGACGCCGATGCCGATTCTCTCGGAAAATCGCCCCTGTTGAGCGCGGAAAAAATCTTTGATTTTTCAGTCTCCGAAAGTACTCCATTTGCACTCAGTGAACTGAATCGGCGGTTTAGCAAGAGCTTCGGCGGCGCGGTTCAAATTGGAGGAATAGGCAATGGATTGGCCAATCAGATTGGCATGCGTTCCAGAGATCTGATCATTGGTATCGATCGTTGGGAAACGACTTCACCTGAGGACCTGCAACGTGCAGTCGCGATCACGTTGAGAGATTCGCAGGACGACGTTCCTTTTTACGTCGTGCGTGGCGCGACGATGCTGCGTGGAACGATACCTCTGTCGCAATTGAAGGAAGTCGTTCAACGGATGCGAAACCAGCATGTCGACGACTTAACTCGAGCACTGGAGCACGCACGCAGCGAACTAGCAAAACGCGAAAAATCGAATCGTGAGTTGCAGGAAGCAGCGAACTCAAAGTGGTTTGATAACGACGGAACGCCAGCGAAGGAGATTCTGGATTTACAGTTGCAACAGGTGCAAACACGAGCCGTGCTCGATCAAGTCGAGAAACTGTCCGAGCAGTTTGTTGACGAAGAATCGTCTCGAGAGTTGATTTACCGAATCAATTCGCTCGTCGGCGGTCCAGAAAAGAATTGGGCAGACAAGAATCAAATGCTCGAGTTCGCCAAGACTTCGGTCAAGCAGCAACTCGATACCATCGAGGCAAAAAAATCCGCGATCGAAAAGCTGATGAATCAAGAGGCCGAAAAACGTCGCCAGCAGGAGTTGGTGAGGCGACAGCATGCAGCGGAAGAAATTCTTGAAAGGATCAAGCAACTGGAACACACGCTTCGTGAGCTGGAATGATTATCTCATTCCGACCGCGAAGCGGTCGTGGTCACCCGCGGCCACGCCCCGATCTTACAGTCCCTTCGTCGTCGTTTGGATTGTGAACACGCTGTCCCCCGCGGTGATGAACAGGTGGCTGTTGTCCGGACCGGCGAACGTCACGTTCGCCGTCCATCCTTTGGGTACCGGGATCGTATCGACCTGTTCGCCGGAGGGCTCGAACACGGTTACCCCTTTGCCGCCCGTCAAATAGATACGGCGCTCGACGTCGATCGTCATTCCATCGCTGCCGAATTCACAGAACAATTGCCGATCGCCCAGGCTGCCGTCTTCGGCGATTTTATATCGATAAGTTTTCTTGTCACCGATGTCCGCGATATACAAGGTTCGATTCTTCGCGTCACCGATGATCCCATTGGGCTGCACCAGATCGCTTGCCAGTCGTGTCAACTCGCCATCGGCCGATAAACGATAGACGCCGCGTGGATGGTCATCGGGCAGCGAATGTGTCCAATACGGTCGCTTGTACAACGGATCGGTAAAGTAGATGGATCCGTCGGCGTCGACCCAGCAATCGTTGGGGCCACCGAAGCGGCGATTTTCCACCTCGTCGAGCAAGACTTTGTGGTCTTTTGACTTGATGTCGATCGACCACAATTCGTTGTTGCCATCGGCGCAAGCGATCAGGGTCTGCGGCGCGACAAAATACAGACCATTGCTGCGTCCGGAGGGCTGCAGCCACGTTGATGCTTTGCGGGTGGCAAAGTCATAGAAGACGATCTGGTCGTTGGGTTGATCGGTGAAGTAGATGTTGCCATCCGCATCGGCCGTCGGACCCTCGGTGAATTTGTAACCCTCACCGACAAGCTTCAACTCCTCACTGCCGCTGATAATCCGGGAAGCTTCCTGGCCGTATCCCAGCAAGCCCACAAAACTGAATAGGGCGACCCAACAAAAACGCATCAGAACACTCGGGGTATCTCGGAAGTAAGCAATCAACGGCCAACGCCACGGATCACTTTACCAAGACCGCTCACCGTTTGCGATTGTCGTTGATCGCTCCGCCGATCAATGTTTAAGAAAGTTGCATGGATCGGCGGAGCGATCCACGACTGTGTTTAAGAAATTTGCACGGATCGGCGGAGCGATCCACGACTGTGTTTAAGAAAGTTGCATGGATCGACGGAGCGGTCCACGACTGTGTTTAAGAAAGTTGCATGGATCGGCGGAGCGATCCACGACTGTGTTTAAGAAATTGCATGGATCGACGGAGCGATCCACGACAATCGTCATTGGGCGTGTCGTTGGATCATCTGCATCAGGTCGGCGGTCGGTTCCCTCAAGGTCATCACTTGCGAGGTTGCCGACGGGTTATTGCGATCACGCACGATCACGATCACCTCTTGATCACCGGCGAAGGCCGAGCTTTGCGCCGAAGCTTGGGCGACCTGGCCAAAGTTCTGCGGCGCCGCGACGGGCAGGCTGGCGATTCGATCGGCGGGTGGAGTCGGGCTGGGGGCGGCGACCGCGACGGATGCGGATGCGGATGGCTTGTACAGATGGGTCAGGTTGACGCGATCGAGTTGCCACTGGACGGCACCCGAACCGGCGTAAATGCCGACGTCGCTTTTGTAATCTGCCGCGTTGCAGACGCCGACCAAACGACCTTGATCGTCGAACAATCCACCGCCGCTGCGTCCATCGATCGGAGCACCTTCGATTTCGATGTTGGATGCACCCAAATGTTGGTTGTACTTGTTGATGCCGGTGATTCGCGTGTCGCGTCGCGAAGGATCGTCACCGCGATCGCAACCGAAACTGAAAACGGTTTGCCCATTGGTTGGCATCTGATCGACATGGACCACGCTGACCGGTTGAACGGGGAACCCGGGGCGAATCGCGACCAAGGCGATGTCTCGCAGGTCCGCGTCGTAGTCGATGACTTCGCCGGTCACGGTGCGGACTTGGCCACCGACGAACAGATCGACTTCCACCTTCCCTTTTCCTTCGTTGTCGCGAAACAGGTGTCCGCACGTTAGCACCAAGGCGTCGTCGCCGTGCGTGTCGATGATCGTTCCGGTTCCGGCGCCGTATCCCTTGCCATCGTGAACTCGCAATCGCACCGTGGCGGCTTCGGCTCGCTCGATCGCATCGGCGGCCGACACGGTCGGCATCGCTTCGCTGCGAGAAAAATCTCCTCGCGTCGTGTCACTCGGCGTATCGGATCCGCGGGCGTCAAGGTTCGCTGGCGTCGCCGCGACCAATGTTTCCGAGGTGCCAAACAGCGTCTCGGCGGTTCCCGACAATGTTTCGGCGGCGCCGAGCAATGAACCATTTGCGGGTGCTTCGGCGAAATTCGTGCGCCCGACGGCGCCAAACGAGTTTGCGGAGCGGGAATGTTTTCTAAAGAACGTTTGACCGAACCGGTGGCGATCAGGGGGCCGGCGGGGTTTGTCGCAATCGCTCGCGTCAGTTGATCGAGACTCTGGACGCCCACCAACCGAGTGACTTCTTTGCCAGCCGAAACGACAACGAACGTGGGTGTTTGGCGAATCCCATAACGCGAGGCGACATCGGGTTCATGGCCGACGTCGACGTGCCGGACGGGAACGCCCGTCCGTTCGAGTTGGGCGAGCACCGGCTTCATCGCTTGGCACGGCATGCAGTGCGCCGATGAAAACTCGATCAAGATGGCGTCGGAGGCCGAAGCGGCCGAACTCATCAATGCGACGGCGAGCAAACCTACGGTTGCCGCCCATGCGTACATCAGCCTCGTCACGTGCGTCCCTCCATGGACCAGTGTCGGTGGTTTCGATCAAATTTCGGTGTCGATCGATTCTCTCGGGTCTTGCCGCTTCCTGCGGATCGACCCTTTCGAAATGCCAACCACATCATTGTCGGCCGGCGGTCGCGATAGTGCGGCAAAGCGACCACTCGCGGCAAGTCCAATGAGACGTGAGTCCCTCTAAACTTGAGTTTTTTTGTGTTTCACGGGCGGGAATTTCATTAATTCCCCGTATCGACTAAAAATGGGACACATCGTCGAATTCGATTGAGGCGACTACAATCCCGGCCCGCTCGTTACGACCAAATTGACCTCGCGAATTTCATGACACGAAAAATACTCGTCACCAGCGCACTGCCCTACGCGAATGGCCCGATCCACATCGGGCACCTGGTTGAATACATCCAGACCGATATCTGGGTGCGATTTCAAAAGCTACGCGGGAATCGATGTCTGTACATCTGTGCCGATGACACGCACGGCACCGCGATCATGATCCGCGCCCGCAAGGAAGGCCGCAGCGAGGAAGAACTGATCGCGGCGATGAGCGATTCGCACCAACGCGACTTTGCCGGATTCGGAATCGAGTTCGATCACTATGGCAGCACCAACAGCGAAGCCAATCGGCAACTGTGTCACCAGTTTTGGGATTCACTTCGCGACGCAAATCTGATCGTCGAGCGCTCGATCGAGCAATTGTTCGATCCGGAGGCGGAAACATTTCTGGCCGACCGATTCGTCCGCGGCACCTGTCCAAAATGCGGACTGACGGACCAGGCGGGCGACAATTGCAATAACGGTCACACGTACTCCCCCACCGAACTGATCGATCCTAAGAGCACGCTCAGCGGGGCGACGCCGATCTTAAAAGATGCCGTGCACTTGTTCGTCGAGTTGGAAAAACTACACGGGTTTTTGGACGAGTTTGTCCAAACCAGCGGTGCGCTGCAAAGCGAAGTCGCCAACTACTTGAAAGGCCACTTTTTGGCTGACGAGCTGCGCGACTGGGACATCAGCCGTCCGGCGCCGTACTTCGGGTTTGAGATTCCTGATGCGCCGGGCAACTTCTGGTACGTCTGGTTCGATGCCCCGATCGGATACATCGCCAGCACCGCCCAGTGGTGCGAAGCCAACGATGAACAGCTGGACGATTGGTGGAAAAACGACGACTGCGAGATCCACCATTTCATCGGCAAGGACATCACCTACTTTCACACGCTGTTTTGGCCTGGGATGCTCAAGACGGCCGGATTCAATTTGCCGACCAAGGTTCACATCCACGGGTTCCTGAACGTCGATGGGAAGAAGATGTCCAAGAGCGATGGCACGCTCGTGTCGGCCGAAAGCTACCTCAAGCACGCGCATCCTTCGTACCTACGTTACTTTTACGCCACAAAGCTTTCGCCTCGCGTGGAAGATCTGGACCTCGGGATCGAAGAGTTCGCGGACAAGGTCAACAGCGATTTGGTGGGCAAGGTCGTCAATTTGGCCAGCCGGGTGGGCAAATTTGCCGGTCAAACCGGGCTGGCTAAAACCTACCCCGAAGACGGCGGTTTGTTCGAAACGGCGGCGGCGGCGGGTGACGAAATCGCGGCCGCGTACGAAGCATGCGACTTCAGCCGCGCGACCCGCAAAATCATGGAGCTCGCCGATGCGGCCAACCCCTTCGTCGAACATGCCAAGCCGTGGGAAATGAAGAAAGATCCGGCACGCCAAGACGAACTGCAAAACGTTTGCACGATCGCACTGAACTTGTTCCGTCAATTGGCCGTCTATCTGTCGCCCGTATTGCCCGAGTTGGCTGAGCAATGCGGCCGACTGCTCGGTGATCCCATCACCGGCTGGGACCAGAGCAAGACGCCATTGTTGGGTACACCCGTGGCAAAATTTGAGCGCATGTTAGACCGACTCCAACCTGAGGATCTGCAGAAGATGATCGACGAGAGCAAAGATGACGCGACCGCAGACGAATCCGACTCGACGGACGCGACGACTCCGTCCGATTTAGCGTCCCAGTACAACGACAGCGACCAGCCGCTAAAGGATGAACCGCTGGCGGATGAAATCACGATTGACGAGTTCACCAAAGTCGACTTGCGGGTCGCCCGTGTGATCGCCGCCGAACACGTGCCCGAGGCCAACAAGTTGCTGAAGTTGACTTTGAGTTTGGGCGGCGATGAACGACGGCAAGTTTTCGCTGGCATCAAGGCGGCGTATCAACCCGAAGCCTTGGTGGGTCGATTGGTCGTGATGGTCGCCAATCTACAGCCTCGTAAAATGCGATTCGGGTTGAGCGAAGGCATGGTGACCGCGTCCGGTCCGGGCGGTGCGGAGGTGTTCGTGTTAGGCATCGACGACGGCGCCAAACCTGGGCAACGCGTCCACTGAGGAATCATCGAATGGTTCGCACGCTCAGATCGCTTCGCCGATATCTGTTGGACCGAATGGTGCTGCGTCCGACACGATCGCACATTCCGCACGGATCCCAACGTCGTGTCACGCTGTCGATCGACGATCGCGAGCTGGAGTGTTTTGTCCAACGCAATCATGAGCAAGGCGAGTCCTCCGAGCTATTGGTGATCAAGTTTCCGGGTACCGGCGGACGGGCCGAACGGTCATCGCTCTCGCCGGTCTCGATGCTAAGAAATGTTCGTGGAGAAGTTTGGACTTGGAACCCGCCCGGTTACGGTGGCAGCCAGGGCCGCGCCAGTCTGGGATTCGATCGCCACCGCTGCCCAGCGGCTGACCGAACAAATATTGAGCCGTGACGGTGTTTCGCCGCGAGCGATTTGGTTGTGTGGCAACTCGCTCGGGTGCAACGTGGCGCTTCATGTTGCGTCCAAGATTGATCATCGCGGTGCGTCGGTGGGATTGGTGTTGAGAAATCCGCCGGCATTGATTCCGGTGATCATGCGGATCGCAGACCGTTATCCGATGGGGTGCTTTGTGCGTAAGATCGCGGAAGAGCTTTGCGATGAAATGAACGCCATGAAAACGGCGCCCCTTGTCTCATACCCGGCAGTCTTCATGCAGTCGGGTGAAGACGAAGTTGTCCCCCCATCGATCCAAAACGAATTGATCCAAGTTTACGGTGGCGATCGACGAGTGGTTCACTTGGCCGGGCTCAGGCATGCGGGGCTGGCCAATCCCGAGCAAGAAGTCTTGATCCAGTCCGAGATTCGTTGGCTCTGGGAACGGACGCAAAGGGGACAATCAACGTGCACGGCTCACTAAATCCAAACGATTCATCGACCATCACGATTCGATCGGCGACCCAGGATGACGCTCAAGCGATCGCCGAAGTTTACAACCATTACGTCCGCGTTGGCGGAGCAACCTTCGACATCGTGAGCTGGACCAAAACGCAAGTCAGCAATCTTTTGCTGATCAACTCGCCGGAGGTCTGGATGGTTGGCGAGGCGGATGATCGGGTACTCGGATGGGCGTCAGCGCGACAGTTTAGCAATCGTCACGGATTTCGGATGAGCCTCGAATTGGCAATCTACTTGATGCCCGACTGCGTCGGAAAAGGTTTGGCCGACCAGTTGATCACCGAGGTCGAAACTCGATGCCGGTCCGCAAATGTTCATCATTTGGTGTCCCGCGTGATCGCC
Organism: Pirellulaceae bacterium; assembly: GCA_963781095.1. Taxonomy (GTDB): domain Bacteria; phylum Planctomycetota; class Planctomycetia; order Pirellulales; family Pirellulaceae; genus Rubripirellula. The sequence continues at coordinate 23,726 of CAWAEA010000015.1, read as the reverse complement.
AGTAATGAACGCAGCATGGCATTTCATTTCCGGCACGGCTACGAGTTGGTGGGCATCCAGAAAGAGATCGGCAACCTGGACGATCGCTGGATCGATTTGGCGATCTTGCAGAAGATTCTCTGAGATTTGCGAGGGATCCTGGGCGAGCGGCTAACTTGTCGTCATGTCGGATCTGCGTCGCCAACGCTTCTTGATTCGGTCTGCGAAGCTACATGGCGCCGGCTTCACGCATCATGCTGGTGAGTTCGGCGTTGACCAGGGATGACGGCAAAGCGTAGCTGACCACTCGTCCGGCGCGGGCGATGTTGATTCCGACCACTCGGCCGGAGGTGTCCAGCACGGGGCCCCCGCACTCATCCGGATCCAGCACGGTGTCGTGCTGAAACACCCGATCGAATCCACTCAACCGGTCGTTTCGCGGTCCATTGACTCGCGAATCGTTCTCCGATTCACGCATCAAACTAAGATCACGAATCCGAGCATCCATTTCCATGGTTTCAAGCGTTTGCGTTTTACCGGGTGCGCAAGATCGTGAGCCGCACGTCTTCCCCGGGGAACATTCCCCTCAAGGTTGCCATCACACTGTCTTTGTTGATCTCCCGTTGTCCATTGATGGCGACGATCAAATCACCGCGGACGACCCCGGCACTGTCGGCGCCGCTGTTGGGAAACACTTCATCGACTCTGGCGCGGCCATCAAGGTTATCCGCTAACAACACTCCGAGACGACCCATCGGTTCAATCTCACGCGGAAGGACTCCCAGGACTCCGATGCCAATGGGTCGTCCGGTGCGACCGGGGCTGATCAAAAAGCTTGCCACCGGTGGCAAGTGATCCACGAACTGAAGCGGAGTCAACGGCACGGGTGCATCGATGCCAACAAAGCCATGTCATTTTGGCGACGGACGGCCGCGACACGCGCGGGATACAACCGCCCGTCGTGCAATCGAACACGAATCGGATCGCCGCTGAGTTCGCTGCGTTTGGTCAACATGTATCCGTCCGATGAAACGACCGTCGCCAGCGCGACCGACCGGCCACCGCTAAGCACTTGAGCGACGCTGTATTGGACAGAGTCTGAAATCGGCCGGATCAATTGATTCATCTCGGCGTTGTCGCGCCGTTCGTCCGCGCTCGCCGATAGCGATGCGACGAGCGCCAAGCACGTGACCAAGATCAAGCGACGCACACGGACCGAGCGACACACACGATGATTCCGAAGGCTCATGATCAATAACTTTCCGTGTGACAAAATTTAACATCCGCTCATTGAAGTGACTTGCATTAATCTGCTCGTCCGACTTCGACGTTCACTCGTTTTCGGACGCCCGATCGATTCAGCCACATCGAAACCCTTTCACCGGGCATGGTGTCCGAGACGGCGGACTTCAGCGACGCGAAGTCTCCAATGCCGACATCACCGAATTGTTCAATGATATCGCCAACTTCCACACCGGCTTCCTCGGCGGGTGATCCGGCACGAACAATCTCGACAACCGCCTGAGACAGATTGGGGCTGCCGGTGACACCGAGCACGGGACGGAACCCCGGCAAGAACCCCCACGCTTCGCCCTGTCGCATTCGCTCCCACGATTTACCGTAAAAGTCGACTGGGACATGAAGGTTTTCGGCAACGTCGTTTCCAATCCGGCTGTGCACGGCAATCAAACGGCCCGACAGATCGAAAAGTGGTCCGCCGCTATCGCCGCCGATCAGGGCGCAATCGGTCTCGATCGCGCCGTCGCGAACTCGCAAGATGCGACCCACGCGGGTCACAATACTGCGGTCCGGATCGTAACCGCCAGGGTGACCGGTTGCGATGCACCACATGCCGGCCACCAAGTCTTCGCTGGTGCCGAGCGATGCGTGGGGCCACGGTTGGCCACCATTCTGATTGGGGTCAATCTTCATCAGTCCCGCGTCGACGCTGCGGTCCATCCCGAGTGTGGTCGCGCGAACGGTTCGTCCACTTGATAAGGTAACCAGCGCCGATTTCTGTGGTCTCATCGCGACGTGGGCGGCCGTCAAAATGAATCCGCTCTCGGTCACAATCACACCGCAGCCTTGCGCGGGTCCAATCTGGACACTGACCGTGCATGAAGCTGCCAATTCAGAAACCTTGGTCTGTTGCCGTTCCATCAACCTCAACTGTTCGACGTTTGTTGGAACGCCGCCACGTGCGAGCAGCGGTTGCAACTCGCCGGGGATCGAAACCAACGTTCCGCCAGCCGGCAATCGGGGCCCGTTGGTACCCGAACCGACGCTAGCGGATGTCACATCCTCCGGTGAAACGTTCGACGGCGAGGAATCCGGCAGCACCGATAAAGGCGGCATCAATTCCACGCCTGGGTCGTCATCACCGGACGGCGGAACCGCCGCGACTCCGGGCGACGGATACGACTCGTATTGGGCCTGGGACTGCGCGACGGGCGGTTGCCCCTGTGCGATCAAGCTACCGAAAAACAAGCTGAATGCACTGGCCACACGGAAGAGACCGATCTTGCCGGCACTTTGACCGCGGACGATCGATTGAGTTGACCGGTGGGGAGCGTGTACGAAACGCTCGCCGAGCGGTAATTTCGGGTAGGTGGAGTGCAAACTGATCTCGCAAATCGTGAGTGCCGGCGGTGTTGGACCCATTGTATCCTGAAAGCAAATTGTTCCGGCAATCGATCACCAGGAAAAACGGAAGATAAACATGCAACGCACGCTCATCGTCGGCCACGGATATGTCGGCAAAGAGGTGGCTCGAATGGCGATCGAGTTAGGCGACCAGGTCTGGGCGACCTCGCGCAGCCCACAGAAAGTCCGAAAAATGCGAGGTGGACCGATCGAACCGTTGCGAGTGGACTGGACGGATCGGCGAACGTTAACCGGACTGCCGACCGTGGATCGGGTGCTGGTCGCGGTCAGCTACGACGCGGGGGGCGGGGCATCACGGTACGATTCCCAGGTCCGCGGATTCGCGAACTTGCTGGGCGTTTTGCCGTTGTCGACAAACATCTGTTACATCAGCACGACGGGCGTCTATCATCAGACCGACGGTCGCTGGGTCGACGAGACCTCACCCACGCGGCCCGATCGCGAGGGCGGTCGAGTCCATTTGCAGGCCGAATCGCTATTGCATCGAACCCGACCTGAGGCGGCCTGGACCATTCTGCGATTTTCCGGAATCTACGGTCCTGGACGGGTTCCACGCGCCGCCGATGTGATTGCCGGTCGGCCGATTCCAATGTCGGGCGATGGACATCTGAACTTGGTCCATGTCCACGACGGTGCCGACGCGGTGATCGCGAGTTGGCAATCCTCGACGCGTCGGCTGTATTTGATCAGCGACGATCAACCGATGAGACGATCGGATTTTTATCGTCAAATTGCCCGCCAGGTCGGAGCGGACGAGCCGACCTTCGTCGATCCGCCCTCCGATGCGTCGCCGCGGATGCGATCCGATAGCGACAAACGGATTTGCAACCGCCGCATGAAAACGGATTTGGTGCCAAGGTTAAAATTTCCAACTTACCGTGAAGGTTTAGCCGACATTCTGTGACCCAATCTCGGCATCCGGCTGGTGGCGTCGACCGACGGGTTATCGCGACCGTGGTCGTGTTCGTACAATGGCTCGCCCGGTCCAACTTCTTTTCATCTCGTGACAGCCACCATTCATGTTGACCCGCAAACCAATTTTTCCTGGCGTCATTGAGCTTAACTTTCAAGCCGGCGAAGTGCTTGGATGCAACGTTTATCTGGTCTACGACGCAGATGAGTGGTTGTTGATCGACATCGGATATGAAGAAACGGTCGAAGATTTTATTGAGATCATTCGCCAGCTTGATTTTCCGCTCTCGCGATGCAAGACGCTGGTCGCCACTCACGCCGATGTCGACCATATCCAAGGTCTTGCCAAAGCCAAGTCGTTGTTGAAGACGTCGGTCACCGCCCATCCCAACGCGGTGAAGCCGCTGCAAACGGGTGACACCCTGATCACGCTCGCTGAAATCACGGCCCAAAATTTAAAGCTGGAGATGCCGCCGGTCGAAACCGAACACCAAGTCAACGACGGCGACATCATCAAAGTCGGGTCGCTCGAATTGGAGGTCTGGCACACGCCCGGACATACCGACAGTCAGTTGGCATTTCGCATGGGCGACGTGCTGCTCAGCGGCGACAATATCTATCGAGACGGCTGCATCGGTGCGATCGACGCGCACCACGGCAGCGACATCAAAGCTTTTGTGAAATCGCTCCAGCGGATTCGTGACAGCGGTGTCAAATGGCTGGCGCCCAGCCATGGTCCTATCTTTCGAAACGACAGCGAGTTCATGAATCGCACGATCGATCGCGTCAAAGGCTACTTGAAGATGGCCGATTTCGGAACGCTTGCCGAAGGATGGCCGTTGATGGACCAATGGGAAGACGAGGTTGCCGACGGCACTTTGCCCGCAGGTCTTGACCGAATCAGCCCGTAGGGTTGAGCCAATCAGCAGCGGGTGGAAAATAGTCGCTCGGATTGCATTGACACCGCCCCCCGCCGGTTGGTATCCCCGTCATCATTATGGCGAAATCAAGCATTCAAAAGGCGGCTCTGATTGCGATGGTGCTCGGCCCGGTCGTGACCGTGTCGGCGTTGCCTCCGATCATTCAACCGCAACAAGATCCCACCGGATCGTTTTCCACCCCGGCCGATAGTTCCCTACGGACCGGGTCGACGCCTGCACCGCGGCCGGATCGGCCATGCGTCTTGCTGCGTAATGACAACGTTCTGTTCGGCCAGGCTCATCAAGTCGGACAGTTTGTGATTGTTCGCGACGGCCAGAATGCCGAAGTCCGACTGCCGCGGCTCGATGTCGCGTGCTGGGCACCCTCGATCCGCGATCTGTACCAATTTCGCGTCGACCATCGCCGTCGAGCGGACTTGGCAACCCATCTGGGCGATGCGAGATGGTGTGTCCAGTATGAGTTGCTCGGCGAGGCCGACTCCGAGTTGGAAGCTGCCCGAGCGATCGATCCGATGAATCCGCAGGTGGCGTCGATTCAGGCCCAAATCGACCGTGCGCGTTCGCCCCATCCGCCCACGGCGCGAATCGTTCGAAATGACTTTCATGAAGACCAAGTTCAGCCAGTCGACTATCAATCCATCACCCAATCGATCGATGTCGATTTGACGATGTTGAAATTCTTTGCGGCCAACGTGCATCCCACGTTGTTGAATCGATGCGGCACGTGCCACCATCCGACGTCCGGCCGACCGTGGTCGATGGTGGTCCCCGGCACAGGAACTCGCGCTTCGTCGAGGATCACGCGAGAAAACTTGGCGGCGTCGCTCGAGTTCGTGGATCACGATTCGCCGATCAATAGCGCTCTCTTGCAAAAGGCGATCACGTCGCACGGAGGCGCCGCTCCACTGGACGCACGCCACGCAAAGTCGGTCGAAGCACTGAAGATTTGGTTAACCGCGGTGGGCCGAGCGAGCCAGAAATCGTCCGCGAATGTGGGGTCGCTGGTGAACGATGAACTTGTGGGCGCCGATTTTTCTGCACCCCCATCGATCGCCCGATCGGCCGCCCCAGACGCTGAGCACGCGACGCAAATGGCATCCGAAACCGAATGGAACGAAGTCGATCCGACCCTGCGACGACCCCAGCGAGTTGATGAAGAACCGGCGGCTGAGCAACCGGCTAGCCAGCATCAAACCTCTCCGAATCGTTTGCCCGTCGTGAACGATCCCTTCAGCCCCGATCTGTTCAATCGACGAAATCGCGTTCGGTAGTGCTCGCTCGGTCGCGAATGCTCGGAACGGAAGTTTTCTGACTTAGAACAGCGAGATGCGGGTTGCCGAGGCTTGTCCCTGGGGCGTCACGTTGACGCTGATGAAACTCTTTCCGGCCGATGTCGACGAGTCGATGCACGCGTTGATCGGGCAGGCGTCGTCGAGATCTTTTAGATTTCGAATCGGGAACAGCTCACCGCCCAATGCCTTTAGGCTGGCGACCACCTCGACCATGCCGGAACCGGCGCCGAAGTTGCCCATGTGTCCCTTGACCGTCGTGACCGGCGGCTGCTGGCTCGGCGGTCCAAAAACCTGGGCGATCGCTTCGGCTTCTTGGCGATCCGATTCGATCGTCCCTAAACCGTGTGCATGGATATGGCCGACCGACTTGGGGTCGGTCGTTCCCAACGCACCTCGCAACACGTTCGCCACCGCTTGCTTGAGGAACGAGTGTTCGAAACCCGGCGACGATCCGACCGCGCTGCTGGCATAACCGACGATTTCGCCGATGATGGTCGCGCCGACGATTCTGCGCATGTTCCAATGACTCGCACACCAGTGCCGCAGCACCTTCGCCCACCACACTGCCGTCGCGAGTCCGGTCGAACGGTCGCGACATCGTTGTCGGATCCGGCTGGTCCGCCGCCAATTTCTCTTGCAACGAGGCGTGCAAGGTTCTCAGCGCATGGATCCGCGAACCCGTCGAGCCGACCACCAACACATCGGCGTGACCACGCTGGATCGTCGAGTAGGCTTCGGAAAGTGCCGCGGCGGGAGAAGCTTCGCGAACGGTGATCGAATTGTTCGGTCCCCGCAAATCGTTGTAGATCGCGATATGGCTGGCCGGCATGTTGGGCAAGTACTTCAACAACCACAACGGGTTGACCTCGGGCCGACCGATTTGGCCCCATTTCTCAAAATGAAAGTTGCCCTCGTCGTCCAAGCATTTTTTGATTCCGTCGGCGAATTCTTCGGGCAACGACATGATGTAGTCGCAGCCGTAGAGCACACCGGTTCGATCTCGGTCACGATTTTCGGGCGTCAACGCGGCGTCATGCATCGCCAATTGGGCCACCGCGACGCCCATTTCGATCTCGCGAGACATCACCTTGCTGCCCTTTTTGATCGTTCGGGCAAGTGTCTTCTCGAGCGGACCGTAATCCGAGATGTCGCCGGTGAATTCGATCGCTTCGGCGCCGTGGTCGATGCCCAAGATACCCTGTGGAACCTGAGTCAACGGCCGAATCCCGCTGGTTCCATCACGCAACCTCGCGATGACCAAACCAGGATCGTTCCCCAGGGGGCTGACGACGCCGAGACCGGTGATCACGACGCGGCGAGACGAAGAATTTGCCATGGATGGTGAAGACGTGAAAGCGAGACGAGCGGACCAACGTGGCCGAGCATTCTAAACACCAATTCGCAAATCCACCATGCGACCGTTTCGATCGCAACCCAAACTACGAATCGATCGGCGGCCTAGTATCGGCCACGATTGGCACCACCCGGTTGACTCGCGACTTGCGGGACGGTCGTCGAGGGTGCGAGCGTGGAAGTGAGGTTTTCGGACGCATCACCGCGAAACTGAATGAACATCAAGGCATCGGCTCGCCCGGCCGTCGATCCCGTCAAGGCACTCATGTTCAACAGCGGAATCGATGACTGAGCCCGCTCGGGGCTGGCCACGACGCCACAGGAGAGGAGTAGCACCATATCAGACGGCCAACGGAACCGTTCGTGCAAACGCCAACTGACCACTTGAGGCACATCGATTCGAGCCCGGTGAACCTGGCTATTGGGGAGCGGCAACTCCAAATCGACCGGGTTGAGTTTGTCGACTTGATCGATCTCGGCCTTGATCATGCAATCGATCGTCCGGCCGTCGGTGCTAAGCAGTGGACTGAGCGATAAGCGATATCCTTCTTGAACTTCACCCGTCTCGGGCTCGTAGGGCGGCCACGCCTGAGGCGCCGGACGAACGTTCCGCACGTAATTGCGGCCACGTGTGCTGGCGAGTGTCTCGGTCTGGCCGTTGTAGGTGACGATGTTCAGATCATGCACTTGACGCGTGTCGGTGCGTTGACGAAGCATGTTCAGCACGAGCGCCGCATTCTCTTTGCTCATCAACCACGCTTGGACGCCAGGCGAATCGACGCTGACGTGCTGCATCAACATGTGGCGCGGCTTCGCCAGTTCGCGTTGCCCACCGTCAAGACGCGAAGATTCATGACTTGAGGCTCTTTCTCTCCGGCCACAAATCGATCCACGATCCCGGCGACGACCTCGTGCATCTCGCGAGTGTGATAGATCGACAACGATTCGCGATCGGCGTTCAAGAATCCGAACGGCTGGGTGAACCAAACATCGGTGCCGGTCTCTCTCAGTACCCAATCGATGATCGCTTGCTCGGGATGATCGTGCTTGGTCAGGTAACCGGTGTAGGGTCGCAGATCATAAACACGGTGCTCTTGACCGGCGGTCCGGGGCAACTTGCCGCCGGTGGAAAGTTGGCCTGCGGAATTTGTTGCATTCGCTGATCCGGCGGATTGATCGCCAAACGCATTGCCGGGTGGACGCTGGTTACCGGGTGGACGCTGGGCCGCCGAATTTTGCAAGCTCGGCGGGGTGTCGTTCATCCGCTGGACCGCTGACGTCGTGCCGCCGGGCAAACCCATTCCGTCTTGGGAAAATCCAAGCACCGAAATCGTGCTGAGAAGTAAAAAAATTGCGAAGCGGCACATCGGTTGGGTTCCCGTGGGATCGGATCCAGAGATAAGTCTGTGTGTGCCTATACCGATTCCAAGAAACTTGAGGCAAGAGTGAATGTGAAACCCGATTGACGTCGAAAATGCATCAGCTCGATCGAAAGGGTAGAGCGGCGTTCATCTCGTCGGTCGCCGCCGAGACGGCCTCCAGCCAACGGGCGTCACCAAACTTTTCTTTAAACTCGGGTCGCGAATGAGCAAAAATGATGTGCCGTGAACTGTTCACGACTGCTCCCAATCCCGACGCGTCGAATCCCGCTTTCACATCGGCGGCCGAACCGCCCTGGGCCCCAAAGCCGGGGATCAGGATCCAAGCCCCCGGCATCGCCGATCTCATTTGCCCCAATTGCTCGGGGTAAGTCGCACCGACCACGGCACCGACCGGTCCATAACCCGAGTCACCCAGCCGCGTCGAATTCAACTGAGTCACCAAATCCGCGACGGCTTCGTAAACCGTTTTTCCGTCCGTGACGCGATCCTGGAGCAAACCGCCGCCGGGGTTCGATGTCTTCACCAACACAAAGATGCCTGCATCGCGAGCGTCACAAACCTCAATGAATGGCTCCAAAGAATCCTGTCCCAGATAGGGGCTGACGGTCAATGAGTCGCTGCCCCACGGACTCTCAACTCCCAAATAAGCATCGGCGTAGGCCGTCGCGGTGCTGCCGATGTCGTTGCGTTTACCGTCGGTGATGACGAGCAGCCCCGATCGGCGGGCGTGAGCAATCACGTCGCCCAGAGCCACCATCCCGGCCGGGCCGAGCTGTTCAAAGAACGCCGCCTGAGGCTTCACACAGGCGACGCGGCCGGCCACCACATCGATGATCTCGGTGCAAAATTGGGTGTACGCCGTCGCCCAAGCAGCGGGCGAATCGCTCGAAACGCTCTCGCGAATCGGGCTCGGCAATTGCGATTTTCGTGGATCCAGCCCGACGCAGGTGACCGAACGGGTGGTTTGCACGGCGGCGGCCAATCGATCTGCAAAGCTCATCAAAGTATCCAATCTTCTCGCGAGGCATCGGTCCCAATATGAGCAACCTAAAACCCACAGACCCGCCCGACAAGAACGGATCCCATTCGTGATCGAAAGTCACCTTGGCAGTCCCTGAATCGTCAATTAACATACCGGCTCACCAAACATCGGGCCGTAGCGCAGTTGGTAGCGCGCTTGACTGGGGGTCAAGAGGTCGCAAGTTCAAATCTTGTCGGCCCGACTATCTTTCGAAACAAGCCCTTTGGCCACTAGGTCAAAGGGCTTTCTCATTGTGGAGCATAGGTTTACGTCCTCCAGAGTGCAGTTCAAAAAGACGATTTCGAGGATTCGACGTTTTGCGGCGTAGCCAGCCGTAATCCACTTAGCGCGAAGGCTTTGCGAAAGTTCAAATGCTTTCACTGCGATGTCGATGATTCGTGCCTTCCACAGTCGGCCACGTCGATTTCGAGCTTCAACTCAGCTTCTCGATCTCGCAGGTCTCTCGCCGTTTGAGCGTAAGTCGTCGGGTCGGTTCGTCGAGTCGATTTCTTCAACAACTATCATTCGTCTCACCCAAAAACTCGCCAGCAAGATCAAAGCAGGCAAGCTGAGCGAGATGCCACTGGATCAGAATCCGTATGCGAACTGGTCATGCCTTTCTTCGCGTTCAAAGTTCTGGAATAGGCTCATTCCCTTTTGTGGTAGTTTTCCATCACTGCCTTGAGCGTTTGCAGATCAGCTTCAACCATCGCAGCATCTTTAGCAAATTGCTCGTCGCTCATCTCGGGAGGCTGAAGCAACGTGAACATGATCTCGCTTCCGGTTCCGTTGGCCACAACCCGCATTGAGTTATGGATCGATTGACCGTCGGGCAGTTTGACAACATGATCGAGAACTCTAAATTCGTTGGCTGGCACGAACTCGATTTCCATCCATCCTATGGCGGTTTCCATCAGCCATGCGTCTCCAGATTGCTTGACGGATAGGCAGAACGACCGTAACCATTGCGGCAAGTTCGCTGGCTTCGAGGCGAACGGGTAGACCTCCGAGGGCGGGCGGTTGATCGAACAGGTAATGGTTCGGGAGTTCATCATTGCGATTTGTTTCTGTTGCAACGTTAAAAGCATGAATGGCGTTGATTGAACGTCCGCCCAGAAGTGGCAACGTCAATCGTTCACCAATTGGTGAATGAGCCCTTACGGGCACTATTGGCCTTTGTCATAGCTCATTGAACTTCAACGGGCCTCACCTGCCTTGTTCACTTGCCATATCTTACCCGACTCGACATCGAGTGCTGTCAACCATCCCCCCCTGCAAACGCCAGTGTCGAGACAAATCAGAAATCCCAAGTCGAGGATCTCTGGCCGAGGCGTGTGACCAACCACGAAAGTTTTACCGGAGCAATGTCGTTTCGGTGGCTCGTAGTGACGGAGTGAAAGCCAGCGGATTGTTTCGTCGTCCAACTTCTCCAGTGGCACATCGGGCTTGTAGTTAGCGTGCAAGAAGACGTGTGTGTCCGTCTCGAAATACGAGCGGCACGTTTCGAGAAACCGAAAGTGGGCTGATGGGACGAGATCAAGCTGACTGGTCGATCCATAGGAATCCAACGCTGCGTCACCGCCCCGGTCGAGCCAAAATTGAAATTCGGAACGTCCGTCTTTAGCCTGGAGCATCATCTGGTCGTGATTGCCAAAAATCGGAACCAACTGGCATCGTTCGCCAAGTTTGATCAGCTGGTCGAGGACTCCCTTAGAATCGACGCCTCGATCCACGTAATCGCCCAATGGGATAATCACGTCATCGGGCTGCGGATCAATAAGGTTGATCATTGATTCAAGAGCGATTGAACATCCGTGAATGTCACCCATTGCGATGGCTCTGCTCATAAGGCCTGATTCTCTCCCCCGAATTTCTCGATTTGCGTATTGAAACGGTTGCGGAAACAAAGGAATTGACTATTCCGACCCAGGTGCTTCGCAAAATTCGTTCCGATTTGATCAAAAGCAGGTCGGTGTTAAAACCAAGGCTAGCGGACGTTAGGAGTAACTGCTTCCACAATCGCAACTTCGATTTGCGGATCGACGTCACGTCCATTCATATGCTCGGCGGCCCAAAGGCAATCAATCGAATTTCGATGGTTCAATCAATGCCATTTAGATAGTTCTCCAGCACCGTGTAACCATCTTCGGCAACTTGATTCCGGTCTTCCGCATCGTTTGGGTTTAGCCCGTTTGCGGTTTCCCATTCGTCGGGCATTCCGTCGTGATCTGTATCTTTGGGGGCGGGGGTGCTTTTCAGTTCTGGCCAGCCGCCGACGTCTTTCTGCGAATCGATAATGCCGACAATTTTTGATTTGTCGGCAACCTTCTTCTTAGTTTCATAGACGCCTTCATAAGTTGCCGTGCCATTGCGAACTTCTTCAACGATTCGCGTATCGACTGAATCTCGCTTCGGCAAGGTTGCTCCCGCACCGGCGAGAACCAGTGAGAACGCTTCTTTCGCGGTTTGTTGATGAATCGCCACTGCGTCCCAAGGTTTATCGAGCCTGATGAATTTGCCGCCGCGTACTCCAGCCCAGTTGTCGTCGTTTACCAAAGTGCTCCCCTCGATCACGTTTCCGGAAACATGCCAGCTTCCCTTATCGTCTTCGCCTCGGGATGAAGGTTCCGCCAGCACGGCGACTTTGCCTGGATCAGTCGCGGGACCGGGCTTGTAGTAGTTGGCCACCATATTGATGTTAGAAAAGTTGAATTTGTCGTTTCCTACTTGTTGAGCTTCTCCGCCATAACAACTGACATATCCCCAGTTGTAGAGCACGTTGTTTCGATAGTCGGTATTGCCGCAACCGGACGCGAATCGGGGGTTGCGACCCGAGTGATGTGCCAACAGGTTATGGTGGTAGGTGCTGTGGTTTGATCCCCAAATACCTCCAAAACCATGCTGGTTCTTAGTGTGATTCGAGTCGAACATGCTTTCTGTAATCATGCACCACTGCACCGTAACGTTTTCGCAGTGGTAAATCGACATCACCTCGTCGACGCTCCAACTGGCCGACACGTGGTCAAGAATCAAGTTTTTGACATAACGCGATGAGATCGCGTCTGCGTCTTTTTCCGATTCATCGCCGAATCTAACGCGGATGTACCGAATGATCACTTCGTCGGCTCCGATCGACAGCGGGTATCCTCGTAAGCAAATCCCGTCACCCGGTGCGGTTTGACCGGCGATGGTGATGTTCGGGTTCTTGATCTTGATGTCACTCTTCAGGTCGATTGTCCCCGAGACCCTGAAGATAACCGTTCGAGGTCCTTTCGCATCGACCGCAGACCGCGAAGGCTGCCTTCGCCGGAATCATTCAGATTCGTGACTTCGTAGACTGCCCCGCCGTGCCCACCAACTGTGTGTTTGCCGTAACCTTCAGCAGTGGGAAACGCCAATGGGCGCTGGCCGAAACCGTAAGTGGGACATGCCAGCATGCCGATCAGTAATGCACTTCTACACAATGCGTTGTTCATGGTTCAATCCCGTTGAAAGTTTGTGAGCTGAAAATGGGGACGTAGTGGTGTCGTTGCAGACGATCCTGCGTGAATGCAGGTCGACAAATTTTCGCAGACGACAAATTCGCGCAGATACCGATAGGCTGATGGGATGCAAGAGACTGAACGTTTTGTCCGCGATCTGGTTTGGGCGGTCAACAGCCCGTCATTGATGGATCTCACCAGCCAGGAGTCTGTCCCCTCTCGACCACTGAAGGCCAGTGACGTCGACCGTGAGCACTTAAGGAGCTACTTGACCTCGCATTTTGAGCAACGTGTCGGACGATATTTTGAGCGTCTGATTCTCTACTGGATCCGCTCCATTCGCCGGTGCGAGATCGTAGCTCATTCGCTGCAATTGCGAGACGGAAAACAAACCGTCGGTGAAATTGATTTGCTGTTTCGTGATGAGCAGGGACGGCTGACCCACTGGGAAGTCGCGTGCAAATTCTATCTCCAGCTTGATGGGAGAGATGCCTCGGCAACCGACTACATCGGCCCCAATGCTAAAGACACACTATGCAAAAAAGCCACGCGACTTATAGAGCACCAATTGCCTCTGGGGAGCCGGTACTTCCCTGAAATCGAGATGCAAGAAGCGTTCGTGAAGGGCCGCATCTTTTATCACTGGCAGACCCAAGCGAATGTATCATCGCCGGTTGAGCTGGCCACCGACCATCTGGAAGGCAGATGGCTACGGACGCGAGAGGTTCCTGAGCTGCTTCGCACGAATCGCCTACGTTACCGAATCCTCCGAAAACCATTTTGGCTTGCAGAAGAATTCGCGGATCCGTCCGACGATGATATTCTGACCACTGATGAAGCTGCACAAGTTTTCCAAAACCACTTCCGCAGCCGCCAGAGCCCGATTCTGATCAGTGGATTTCGCGACAGCACGTTGCCCGTGCGTGAGTCCGAGCGATGGTTCATTGTGCCCGATCAATGGCCGCTCTAGCCCAAGTGTGAGTGGGACGCACCCAACCATTCATCGCGGTGAGGACGGATGGTACCCAGCGGCGATTCCTTTACACTTCGGCGAAAAGGCAGCTTGGGTGGATGGGATCTGTGTTCGAATCCATTGAATCACTCCTGCCAAATCGTGGCGTATGAAACGAAAGAGACTCGCGTGGACTTACCGGTAATCGTGACAACAATTTTTGGAGCTTTTGTCGTCTTTGGGGGAGTCATGGGATATGTCAAAGCTCAGAGCAAGGCTTCTTTGATCGCCGGCAGCATCACTGGCGGGCTGCTTCTTCTCTCGGCGTTCCTGATGGCGAGAGGCATCTCAGCAGGAGCAATTTTAGCGATAATTGTTTCGCTCCTGTTGATCGGTCAGTTTGGTCCTTCGTTGATGAAGAAATTCAAGGTCATGCCAAACCTGCTGGTGGTCGTCCTTGGACTCATCACCGTCGGCACGCTCGTCTTCGGTTTTTTCAGATAGGTTCGGGAATCAAAGCGGATCGGAGCCTTCGCCCCGAGCATCGAACCGGCCTCGGCGACCGGAGCGAGACGCCTTGTTTAGCCAACAACCTCTGTGAGGCCGAAATACTACCTCCGTCCCATTTTCGAATCCGAAATAAGTCGTGGCGAAAACTTTTTTCAAGTTTTGAAATCCTCTGATCGACCCAGATCGTCTTACAAGCCGTATCATTTATTCCCCTCCAGTTCGAAGTGGTTGGCGAAAGGTAGGATGATTATGCAATTTAGATTCAGTCGGGCTTTGCTGGTTCTGCTCATTCTGCTCATTCTGCTCGTGACGTCGATCACACGCCTCGCCGCTGATTTGATTCCGCCCGGCAAAAAGGCGGTATCGCATAAGTTGGTGTTTGTCGATTCACCGCTGCTAAAGTCACACCGACTTATCGCGATGCCGGTGCGTGGGTTCGGGGGACATGAAGAAGTTCAACCCGATCGTCCATTTCATTTTTCCACTAAGTACGGTACCCGACTGTACGTGGTGCCCAGTGACTTTGTGCCACCCACCAAAGTGAATCCTGGGGAACCGCTGCCATTTCCTTCCTGTGACGTTCCCGTCTCATCAACAACCTATGTTCCGATACTGAGTCCGACCGCTTCACTGCGTTCGACGTGCAAACTGATCGCGGTTGGGGACGACGCCATTCAAGTCGAGTTGGTGGATCATGTCGAGCTCGATTCCAATGCTCAGCCCGCCTCGCTCCTCAATACCGTCCTCCCCATACTGGTCATCTCGGCCACTGGGTTGATTGGTTGTTGTTTGGTTTGGCGACGAGTGCGCATTTCGAGGACCAGTCCAGTTACCTAGCGTCACTTCTCCTGTGTTCCAAAAACGCAGACTACGAGACGTCAACAACACCTGAACCTGATCGATACTGTGACGTCGTACCTTGTGACACTCGCGCCGACAATCGGAATCGAGTTGGCAATCGTCGGCGTGGTGCGTCAATTCGCGCCGAAACTCCGCGAGACGCCGACCCTATCGACCTGTGTTTGTATCAATCTTCTGACCCATCCTCTCGCGATACTCGCTCATCTTGGGCTTTCTCTTCCGATTCTCTCGATCGAACTGGCTGTCATCTTTGCCGAGTCGATTGGGTATCGGTACGTCGGCGGGATACCTGCAAAATGGTCGATCTCGATTTCTCTATTGACGAACATCGCTTCCATGACCATTGGCTTTCTCATTTTCTAAACCGTGACTGGATTGGTTTCACCGGAGGTTATCGATCTGCTTCTCCCCCGGGTCGCGAACTACATCATGTAGCGGAGCTTTTCGTAAGCCTGCTTTTCCTTTCGATCGTCGTCGATGGCTTCGGTGAGCTCGTCGAAACCGAACATGGTTTTCACTCGGTGCGTCAGCAGCGCGTGGTCATAGGAGACCTTGCCGGAAGTCCAGTAAGCGGAAGTGTATGGGTTGAATTCTGCATAGGGTGACGGGCCAAGTTCGTCAGCAACGTTTGGCAGATTTCGCCACAGTCGCAAGTGCCGGTAGTGCGATGCGATTGCCGCTGGAACAAGTTCGGGATAGCCGTATTGAGCGAGGTCGGTGATGGCGGCGGCGTGGTTGTTGACGTGCACGAGACCTCCGTACCCCTGAACGTGGACTTTCGGATCCTGGTTGATGATCTCTTCCAGTACGGCCTCGGCCATCCCCTTCACATCCGTGTAGGGCGGTAACGTTTCATCCACCTCCGGTAGAGTGACCTTATTTCCCTTGATTCGCCCCCTCGCAATTCCGTAGTAACCGCTTCCAGGGTGGGAGTTGTCGAACAGGCTAATCAGTTTGCGGATGCCGTCGATTATCGACGGGGTCGCTAGATCCGGGCGTTCCTTGAGCGCGTGAATGGCAATGGAGGCGAATATCACGTTGTGACCGGACTCACGCGGTGTCGTGATGTTCTTCTCGAGCGCCTCGGCGATGCCGTCGATCAGGCTTTCGTTGGGTTTCTCCTTGGGAAACGCTTCAAACAGCTCCGAATCGGTGACCGTCGAATTCCTCGTCATCTTCGACCCGAACACCGACTCCCCCACCATCACTCGGTCGAGATCGCCTGCTATCCCCTCGTAGACTTCGGGCTCGAGATCGGAACGCTGCTTTCCGATGAAGTAACCAGCTACTAAGGAAGCCCCGAGATGCCCAGACATCGAGCTCATCCGGTGGGCCCTGGCCATTGCATTGAGGCCTTTCAAGAGGTAGGAATCGTCCAAGGCAATGCCTTTGGCCGACGGTGTTTCCGCGGCGCGAGTGGTAGCTCCCCCGACACCAGGAATGCACAGCCCACCGATGATACCGGTGGAAATCTTCAAGAAGTGGTTTCGATTCATGGGGAGTTGACTGCTCTTTTTAGGTTTTTTTGCGCAACTGTATGGGTAGGCAGAATCTAAATACCGCAGTTGCAATGTCCAACACAATCAAGGGGTGATCCATGTGTCGGGCGTCGTCCTGCGAAAACCGGGGAGGCAGACATCAGACACGATCTCACGCATTGTTTGCACTCTCCCAATGCGATTGGCAAGGACTTAGAGGGAGTCGAGCCCCCTCGTGAACGGATGATCGTACCAGCCCGACCATGCACGTGCAATTAATTAGCCAGAGAGGTCCAGAAACCTTGCTGAGTTCTCGCGATAAGAATTGCTTCCGCAGCTGCAATGAGCGAACGCTGTTGAGTTTGCACGAGATCGCTTGCCGAAGCGTGCGAGGGAGGAACACGTTAAAGGATGAGACTGAACGTCCGGTGATAGATTGTCGACATTCTTCTAAGTCCGAACGCCGAGACCGAACGGCTTAGAGGGCACCGAAGGCACCCCCTAAGTCCGATCCGATTTCCGCGGCGATGTTTCACTGCTAGGTCTGGTTACATGTTCTTTTGCTTGATTCGAACAGCTGACCCCAACTCGATCGGCGGCACGGTTGTTTCGCCTGCCGCAATTTTGATTTCCACCGGCGTGGTTTCGATCGATCCATACTTAGGATCAATCAACAGGTAGGAATCGTAAACTTTCGAAAGCGCTTGGATCATCCGCAGAGACTCCTGGACTCATGTCTTCGAGAATCGCTTTGTAGAACGTGACCTTGTAGCTTCCGGCAGGCGCCCCTTCGAACTTCCCGAGAGTCTTGACAAAGACTTTGCCTTCCGCATCGGTCGCACCGCCACATGCCCAACGGCTGTTGGCGCGATCCTCTGGCACCAATTGAACACTGACCCCTTCAACGGGCGTACCGCCTTGGCTGACCGACAGTTCAAACGGATGCAGTTCGGGCAATCCATCTGGTGGGGCGGCGCCTCCACATCCTGGCAGCAAGGCTGCCAAAATGCCGACGACGAAAACTAGCTTGAAAGAGGAAGCAATGGGTTGAGTCATTTTTCTGAGCCTCAGATTAATAAACAAAGTTGGATACGATTGAATGGTGAACCGACACCGGCCGGCTGGCATAGGAGTCGTGCAGGGCTGGTGCATGCGATCAAAAAAGTCCATGACGCTCGCACATGGGAAGTGTCTTCATGGATCACTGGCTATCAACGACTTCCTTGCCTTGCGGTGATCCCATTGCACCCCAAACTCCATAGGGGCTATTTCCCGATGTCACTTGCTTGGCGTAGGCATCTCCGGAGTCAATGGACTCCGTGATGAACACAACCGAGCCGTCAAACATCAAAGCTTGCACTCCGCCGGCATGTTGACTGGACGGTGCATATGTCCCCCAACTGTTGTTGCCTCCGCCATAAGCACAGGAGGGTGCGTTGGGCGGCAAAGTGGTCGTGAATTTGTTGTTGATTGTTCGACCATCTCCCAAAATCAAACCCCGCCAACAGTCGGCACCCGTTTCGTATTCGAAAGGATTGTTTGCATTCAGGGGTACCGTCAAACAAGGTCCCGGCACTCCAGAACCCCCGCTGTAGATTCCGTTGAACGCTGCGACGTCGCCTTTGACCGTGGCGAGTCCCCGAGGAGTTGCCGCGACTTCGCTCATCGCGATGGTGTTGGAGGTCCCGTCCAGGATGTCTTTAAAACCCTTCTTTGTTTCATTGAATTTTGTTGGCAATGCCGGCAGGAAAATACTGCGATAGTCGCCTTGGGCAATTGTGCTTGCTTCTTGCGAGTTCGTTCGTGCGTTGTGCCAAAGTTCGTCACCGACCGAAAACACATAGCAGTTCTTGGAAATGTTTTCGTACTCGCTTGCATCCGCACTGGCTGCCGAGGGACACAGAAACGATGATTGTGGCCCGGCGGTGCGAAGTGTTTCGCTTTGCCAAGGTGATGAGCCCGGAACCGCTGCCTTGGCATCTTGGACGAAGCCTTCGTAAAGGGATGTCATTTCCATGAAGGGCATCAGGAACATCGCCGCACTAACCGTACGCGTTCCGGTAGGCGAGCCACCGGTATAGCCCTCGAACCAGACCGCACCGGCAGGAAACTGGTTGAACGCGCTGTGGTAATTGTGCAGCGCCAAACCGAGTTGTTTCATGTTGTTCGAGCACTGCATTCTGCGAGCCGCTTCGCGAGCAGACTGAACCGCCGGCAATAACAACCCCACCAGAACACCGATAATCGCGATTACGACTAGGAGCTCGACTAAAGTAAAGCCATTTTTTGAGAGAGAACGTTTCACACTGTGATTCCTAAGATGGACTGGATACCGAAGCGAACGGTAAAGATCGAACAAGGACGGAAAGCAGAGACACGGGTAAGGCGAACGAATGTTGTGTTTCCAGTCGTGTACAAAACGCTTTTCATCGCGTTTCGGAACAATGCAATGGCTGTTCCGATTGCAGGCGGGGGCACTCAGCCACCCGAAGAAGACGACGTCGCTTGTTGCTGGATTATGTTTCGAAGACTTGGCAACGGCACCGCATCGCCACAGCCCGACGGGCTAATGTGGACGCAAACGACGTTAACTTTTCTTCGCAACACGCCGCTTTTTTTCCAAATATTTGACGTTTCATAGTAGAGCAGCGGCTTTGTCGCCCCGAGTCCGCAGCGTTGCCTATGTTGATTGCACTCTGCTTGCGAAGATGCATCCGTCGTGTGCAACTCACTCCCTGCGCGACCGCCGAGTAGGCAACCCAAGTAAAGATCGGCAAGACAACTCAGGATGTCGTGAAGCTGGAAACCGCCATCGTCGACGGCACTGTGCTGGCAAGCACCAGCGTCGAATCGAAGAACCCGCTGATGGTAAGTGCAGGAGTCCATCGAACAACAGTTGCCAAAGTCGGTGGTTTCGGCGTCACCGAAAAGGTTTAATTGGGCGACGCAAGCCGCATCAACCGACCCGTGCCATTGACGCAACTGGATTTTGAATCCGGTGCGGGAAGGGCGACAAAGCTTTACCGAAAAGGCTTTGCGGTGAAGCCATATTGTTTGTTGCGACGCCCGTTGTAACGCAGGGCTTCGGAGGCGGGTTGCCCGCTCTCAGCGGGCAACCCGTCTCCGGGCCCGCTCACGCAAGGAAACGGCCGCTGGCGAAGGCTCCGCGTCCTTTGTCCGGGCGGTTTTCCTGTTTGCCGTCCCAGAGCTCTTTGCCGTTCCAGAGCCAGAGCTCTTTTCCGTCCCAGCGAACGAGTGCCGCCAAAGCCTGGCACCTCCGGCAGTTCGGCGATCGCCTAAAATGCTGAGGTTAGTCCAACCGCCGCACAAATTCCCGGCTGACTTCGGTGCGCATGGGGAGGCTGGCATGCGGTTCACAGTCATTCGTTGTTCAGTCGCCTAGTCAAAATTTGGATCAGAGCAGCATTGGAAAAAAAGAGGGCACCCAGAAAGAACAAAAACAAGGAGACCCATTCGCCTCGGTCTTTGATTGGCAATCCAAGCAATAGGATGCCGGCACAAATGAAAAAAAGGCCAAACACGACTGAAAGCAAACAAAGAAAGATCGCAAATATTTTCATTCCACGCATTCGTGATACCCGGTGCCGTTACAACAAATTCGTTTTCTGACTTTTCGAAGGAAGCATGAGGGTTGGGCCAACTCGTACGCCAAACCAATAGCAAACAGCCCGACATGGAACACAGGGACGACGACTTTTAGTTTCATAATGAACCTGCGATGCTTTGATGATTTATCGTCGATCGTTTTTTGAAGTACAAGTGAAGAGCCTGTTTATTCATGCGTGCTGCGCCAAAGCAAACAAAGGATCTTTTCTCGAAGAATTCACAAAGTTTCGCGTCATCAGCTAGGGGTTGCGACGCTCTAACATGAAGGCCGATGACCCCTTTTTGAAACTGTTTCTCGTTCATCCTTAAATTCAGGTTCAGGCGGAACATCAACGTGGGTAACGAACTTCATCCCGATCAATCGAGCGACACATCGCCTGAGATGCAAAGGTCTCTCGGCGAGATTCCGCCGGTAGGATTCCTTCGTCGCGGCGCTGGTGTGTTGGTCGGTATTGTCCTCGGCGCTCTGCTTTCCATCGTCGTCTCGGTATTCTTGTTGCTTGCTCTCATGGAGAGCAGAGGAATTTCTTGGGATAGATCACCGGATCCAAACTCGGCACTTGCAATCTTTTTCGTTCCCGCGTTAAGTATCCCTGGAGGCATTCTTGGCGGTGTGACTGGTGCTCTCGTTAAAAGACGGCGACTTCTTCTAGCACTTGCGTTGTCTGCACTCCCAGGGGCTCTGTGGTTCGTTTCACTTGAGTTCACGCCACCCAGTTCTTCGTTTATCGTTGTTTCGGCGATGATAGTGGTTTCCAGTCCAATGGCCTCAACTTGCTGTTGCTATTATTTCCTGACTTTCATTCGTCTCCGATGATAGAGACCGTCGTGGTTTTCATCTTGCGCCTTGTTTTGACGGGGTTTCCAAGTTCAAACGAGTCGCTTTGATTTTGATAAAAGGGCCGATACTCCACATGCTCGCACAGCGACTTCAGTAGCGATCGAATGACAAGTCTTGCGTGTGCGGAACCCTGAGAGAGATGCTCGCAAAAGCCAAACGAAACGTGTGGTTTGGGACGGCGATCCAAACGAATTTGCTCTGGTTCGTTCTCAAAAAAGTGCTGTGTCCTTCTGCTTCATTCTGCTTCGATCGTGTCCCTCTGCTTCGATTCGGCTGTTTTGAACTGCAATCATCAAATGCAACAACACTTGAATGGTTTCCTGGGGAAATGGATCCGTCGCGGATTTCGTGTAAAATGCTGAACGCCGATCCGATTGGGTCGACTCCCTATTGGTTGGTTATAGGAGCATTGACAATGAAAGCCGCAATCTTTGTGTCTGCGATGGCATGTTTTGTATTCCCTTGCGTAACGGTCGCGGAAATCGCGCTAGCGGACGCGACAAAGGACGAGTATTACGACCTCGGCGGATTTCACTACAAGGTTTCGACGGACTCCGACGACTGCGCAGAAATGGTTTGATCGTGGGCTGGCACTTTGTATCGCCTTCAATCATGAGGAAGGCGTACGATGCTTTGAGCGGGCGATCCAACACGATCCTGCGATGGCGATGGCCTACTGGGGTATGGCTTATGCATGGGGCCCGAACATCAACAACACGGAAATCGAACCGCACCAAATCGCCGAAGCTAATTTTGCAATTCGCCTCGCCCAGTTACTTTCGACGGATGCCACCCCACTTGAACGAGCGATAATCGATGCGTTTGCGAGTCGGCACTCGACACCTGTGCCAGAGAAACGTGATCCACTGAATCGGGAGTATTCGAATGCAATGAGAGACGTTTATATGAAACACAAGGACGACCCGTTGGTGGCTTCGCTGTTCGCCGAATCGCTGATGATCCTGCGACCGTGGAAACAGTGGGATGCTGACGGCAGGCCAGCCCCGGAAACGCCAGAGATCATCAAAGTCCTCGAAAGAGCCATGGAAACCACGCCAAACTTTCCGGCGGTAAATCACCTGTACATTCACGCAATGGAGGCTTCGCCTACGCCAGAAAAGGCACTCGCCGCTGCAAACCGTCTCCGAAACATGATGCCAGGCTCGGGCCACCTAGTTCACATGCCATCGCATATTGATGTGTTGCTCGGCAACTATGAAAGTGTCGTCCAAACCAACCTGCGAGCCATCGAGATTGACAAGGCGGTTTTAGAACGCCAGGGCAGTATGAACTTCTACACCTTCATCGGATTCACAACTATCATTTTGTCGCGTACGGCGCTATGTTTCAGGGTCAAAGCAGGATCGCAATGAAAGCGGCCGAGGATCTGGTTCGGCAAGTTCCCGATCAGTTGCTGCGTACTCAAACGGATTTCTTGGACGCGTTCATGCCAATGAAATTCCATGTTTTGATTCGATTCGGTCGCTGGGAAGACATACTCGCTGAACCGGAGCCAGCCGAGTACCTGCCAATGAGCCGATCGGTGCGTCACTACGCACGGGCGTTGGCGTACGCTGCGACCGACCGGGTTGATGAAGCGGAAGCCGAGCAAGCTTTGCTGTCCAATACCAGGTCGCAAGTCCCGGAGACGAGCATCCTTTTTAACAACACCTCTCGCGACATCTTGGGGGTCGCCGAAGCAATGGTGGCCGGCGAAATAGCATATCGAAGAGGCAACTTCGACACGGCATTCCAACAGTTGCGTAACGCGATCAAGCTTGACGATGCGATGAACTACGACGAACCATGGGGCTGGATGCAACCGACGCGCCACGCGTTGGGCGCGTTGCTGCTTGAACAACGCCGATTTGAGCAGGCCGAGCCAGTCTTCCGAGCGGATCTTGAGAGGCACCCTAAGAATCCTTGGTCGCTAAACGGACTCGCTGAGTGTCTGATGAAGTTGGGAAAAGTCGACGAAGCAGCCACGATTCGCAAGCAATTCCTCTCGGCAGCTGAGCGAGCGGACGATTGATATCGATCGTTCGTGCTTTTGCCGACTTGAATAACACGGGGCCAACATCTGTTACTCTCGGTCGATGCTGCATCGGCTGCACTTGATCCGTCAAACTCGTGGTGGTCAACGAGACCGCTGCGACTCCTACGTGGACAATAGACAGTGTGCGTCCGAGATAAACGTCGACGTGACTAAGAAACTGCACACGACGATGAAAACCGAGCAGTGAGCCATCGGCGCGAAGGTGAAGTTGACCGACACGAGTTAGCGGTAGCACCAAATGCCCGAGGTCGATGCAGCCTGCTGGAGTTCGCTTTGCATTGTGCTACACCGCGTGCGAGGTGGTTTCTACCCTTTTCGCTACCGTCAAATGGATTCGACTGACCGTCGGTTTCTCCCCTCTCTCTAACTCTCTCT
>CAWAEA010000014.1:0-418730 GCA_963781095.1 Pirellulaceae bacterium | reverse complement strand
ACGTCTTTCCAACGATCGCGAAACTTTTGCAGATCGGCCGGTGTCCAATTTAATTTTTCGAGCAACTTCGAATCCGGCTGATCTCGAGTCTGGTCCAGATAATCGAGCACCAAGTCGGTGGCTTCCTTGGCGTACTCGGTGTTGACCGGATCGGGCGGCAGAGCGACGTCGCCTCCCTCGCCCAGTCCATCGCCACCGCTGCCGGTTCCCGGTGTCTGTTCGGCACCGCCTCATCGCTCTTTTGCTGACGTCCCTCGGCATCAGGCTTGGCGTCATTCGTAGCGGAGGGTGAACTCGGCTCACCGGTCTTGCCTTCGGACGAACGGGCTCCGTCGGGTTTCGAGCCCGTATTTGATTTCGGATCGGAAGACTCCGCGGCTTTCGATGGTTTTGATCCCGATTCGCTAGGTTGCCCGTCGGCCCCGCCCGGTTCGCCAGGTTTCCCAGTGTTGCTCGGCTTTCCCGCGTCGTTGGGTTTCCCCGATTCGCCCTGCTGTTTGGAGTCGCCGGAGTCACCGGTATCTTTTGAGCCTCCGTTCTCACCCGGCTCTCCAGATTCGCCCGGCTCGCCCGGCTCGCCAGATTCGCTTGACGGGCTCGATTCACCCTGCGGCGACGAAGACGAAGAGGATGGAGGTTCTGCGTTAGCTTTCGAGCTGTCGCCGCGGGTCTTGTTTTGTCCCTTCGATCCGTCGCTGTCTTGTGCCTCACCGGATTGCCCCTCGCCGCTCTGACTTTCGCCGGTGGTCCCTTCGCCAGACTTTCCTTCGTTCGACTTTCCGTCATCCGATTTTGCTTGCCCTGATTTTTGGCCTTCAGGATTTTGACCGTCGGACTTGGTTGAATTTGGTTGGCCGGACGGATCACTCGCACCCGAATCGCCCTGCTCCGACGCATCGGCTTGCTTTTCACCAGAAGATCCGTCGCCGTTTTGTTCACTCGCTTTTTGGTCCGCCGTTTCGGATTTCTGGTCGAGATACTCCTTGATGCGTTCGAAGGCTTCGGCATCATGCTGGGGCGATGCGGGCTGCGAATCCTGTGGGGGTCCGGTCGGACTTTGGTTTGTACCCCTCGCCGATTGACCGGCTTGCGGCTTTTCCGAACCTGATTCACCGGCACCCGATTTACCCTCGCCCGGTTTACCGCTTTCCGAGGTTCCGCTTGATGCACCGGAGTCTTGATTTCCGCTGGCTTGACCACCGGCCCCGCCGCTCGGCTGATCGGATGAACCGGCTTCGGACGGATCGGTGTCGGACGGATCGGCATCTCCCGGAGTTTGATCGGACATCGGCTGACCGGATTTGCCTGCACCCGACTCACTACTGCCCGACTTGTTCCCGCCCGACTCGCTGGCATCCGACTCGTTATCGCCCGACTCTTTATCGCCCGACTCTTTTCGCCCGACTCGTTAGCACCCGACTCGTTCCCGCCCGACTGGCGTTCACCTGCCTTCTCGCCCTCGGATTGGCCTTGTCCAGGCGAGCCGCCCGATTGGCCTCCACCGGGTTGTTGCTGGGCACCGCCCTTACCCCCGCTGCCACCGCCGCCGGATTGAGGTTGTCCTTCGCCGCCAGAATTCTTTTTTGAACCGTCGCCCTTGCTCTGGTCGCCCTTGTTCTGGTCGCCGTTTACGGGTTGGTCATCGGGCGCGGACATGCCTTCGCTTTGCGGGTCACCGGCCGGTGGCAATTCGTCCGCCGTCACGATCTTCAAAAGGATCGGATCCGTTTTGGTCACGTTCGGCTCGACGGTCTTGTCTGCCTCGATGCGGCGATAATCGGTGGCTACCGCGACCACTTCGACGGTGTCGCCGATTCGCAGTCCTAGACCGCCCCGCAAGGGATCGCCAGGACGAAAACGATACTCGGCGACTTGATTTCCCTTGCCGCGCGGCAGCGAGTTGTCGCTGCTTTGTTCCCCGCTGCTTGGCGAGCTGAGTTGCCAAATCACGGGTTGGGCGATCACGTCGATGCCGCTGCGAATTTCCAAACGGATTTCTTGCAACCCAAAGTCGGGATCTGCGGCGTGGACCTCGATGATTTGCTGGGCGTTGATGGGAACGTTCTTGGGCGAATTGACCGGCATCACGATCGCAACTTCGGGGGCGAAGTCGGCAATCACTCGGATCGGATAGATGATCGGATCCGGGTTGGTTTGCTGGGACGGATCCCAGACGCGAATGCGATAGCTGTCGAGTTCCACAGCCGCGGATCGGCCTCGCGTCCCCTTCAAAGCGAAGGACGATGTCAGACGGGTTCCCTGGTCATCGATGCTCATTTCCACGACTCCGGCGGTCGCACGGACGGTTTGGCCGAGCGGGCGGGGGTTGAACTCGATCGTCGCTCGCGAGACGGATCGATTGACGGTTGCTCGGACGGTCACTTGAGTCCCATCAATCGCCTCGATGGCGCCGGTCGAGCGGGTGTACTCGGGTTGACCGGTGTACGCCGGTGGTTGGTAGAGCACCGAATCAAGCGCGACGACGGGAATGTCGCGAACGTTCAACTGGAAGGGTCCGGCCGTCGCATCGCCGGCGACGATCCGATAGTTGACCGTACCCGATGCCGAGTGGGGCAAGGCGAGTGAGCCCGCAAATCGCCGCAGCCCACCCACGGGATCCAAATCCAAACGCGCCGTTTGAGTACCAGATGGGAGATCCCACTGGAGCGACGGTTGTTCGCGATCACGCAGACCGCGGATGGATGCCGACACTTCGACCGAACGTCCGGCGATCGCTTCGGCGTGGCCGGGCGAGACGTCGCCGATCAAAACGCGGCGCGGTGAGTCCACCGACGCCATCGGAGCCGCCAAACGGACGACCGATTGCCATGAGTTCTTGGGTGACAGGAACGCGTACCCGACCAACACGGCCATCGTGACGGCCGTCGCGACCCACCACACCATCGTGCCGGTCGCTTCGACGGGCAACGATTCGTGCTTCTTCAATCGACCGGCCGCCGACACCCCGATCGATCGGACGACTCTGCCTTGCAAGCCCGCAGTATCAGCCGTCTTCCGAAGCGTGACGTAGCTGGTCAATGACTGACGTAACTCCGGCAGGTCCCGTTCGAGCGATCGGGCCGCGTATTCGGGTGAAACGCGACTGCCGATCATGGGACGGACGCGGCGGTGGGCGTACCAAACCGAACCCGCGACGACTCCAACCAACGCAATCCAGCGAAATTCGGCGCCCGCCGCGAAGATCCACTGGTCCATGACGATCCAGGCCAGCAACGCGATGATCACGGTGATCACCCAAGCGAGTGAGCGGCGGACCAGTTCGGACCACCACAACGCGGACGCCGCTTCGGCGATCCGAGTCTCGATCATTGATTCCGTTGCGGTCGATCGAGGAGGCGTGGGGGGGATGACGGATGCGACATGGAGCTTGCAAGCCTCGAAAGTGCGGCGTGAGCCAAAAAATCGTTTGGCAGTTCAAGTATAAACGAGGCGATTCGATTGGACGCCTCCAAGTGATTACCAACGCCCATCACGAAGGGTCATATTTCCAGTTGTAGGGGTCGCGAGGGAAGATTTGACGCCGCTGATGAGTTTTGTAATCGAAGCGGTGGACCGCATGATTTCGATTGCTAATATCGAAAACAGTGGACAGCAAACGACTTACCTTGGCGGGTCGCTTGAACAAAGCGTCAAAAGATCGTCAGCGGCACGTGCCAGCTTGATACACTAACACCAACATTCGCCCCTTAATCGTTCTCCTCTTCACCTAACGATCGCCAGACTCATGAGATACGCATTCCGATTGGCGGAACTTCTTGGACATACTCCGGACCGTCGCAAACGCCCTGGGACGATCAAATCGATCGTCGAGCACACGGGCTTGGATCGCCATCAAGTGGCTTCGCTGTTGAAGAACGAAGCCAAGTACATTCCGCTGGATGCGTTGTCGCGGATTTGCGATTATTTGATCGATCACGGTTATGCACCTGCGGACCAACTGCCCGGTGCCTTGTTCGCGGTCAATGCCGAGAATTTTCGGGAGCTGCTAGCTCGCCGCGGCGAGATCGAAATCGTCTTGGGCGTCCGCGAAAACTCCGACACCGCCTCGCCGGATAACGCGACCGTGGTGGCCAGCGATGCGGTGCTGTTCGGCGAGTTGCTCAACGGCGTTTCCACCCTCGGCGGCGCCGCCAAGCGTCATGGTTCGGGCGACGGCGAGGACAGTGCGGTTCAACAGGTTCCGATGCCCGACCGACTCCAGCAAACATTGGTCTGGACCCCGGTCACGTTTCCCTTGAGGACGCTCGCACTCGGGCCACCGAAGTACTCGAGGGCTTTGTCGAAGCCCAAGGCGATCGAGGGATGGTTTGTATCGGCAGCGTGAAGAGCAACCCCGTCGTCGAGCTATTGTTTGCCGATGCCTTTGGTTGCACTCCGTTTGTGACCGAGGACGATGTCGATGACGTATCGGCCCGATCATGCCCATTCTTCTTGCGCTACCGTGACAGCGATCCTAAGCCGGGTGGCGAGTCAGCCGGTCTACGACTCAGCAGAGAACGAGGACGCGCCCGAGCCCGGCTTCTATTACGAAAAAGACGATGGCACGTGGGACTATGCCGGCGGCAAAGATAAAGACACCGCTTATTGTGTTCTATCTGTTCCGCGAAGCATCGGACGACTTGACATGGTGTTGAGCGGATTCTCCGGGCGGGCGACGCGATTGCTGTCGAAAACTCTCGCAATCCGCGGCGAAGAATTCTAGGCCACCGGTTTACGAAGAAGATGGTTTGCAGATCGGCTCTACTTCGTCCAGTACGAAAACACGGACTCGAAACCGACTCGCGAGGACTTGTTGTTCAACTCGGGCGGGGCGGCTGAGATCATGCCGCTCTCCGCACCGCGATCGCAAAGCGAATCGCTCGCCGCTAGTCATCGTTTCGTCGAGTCCGGTGACCCGGCGATCCTTATCTTGCCAATTGCTGATAAGTCCGTTTGTGACCCGCGTCCATCATCGGTGTCGTTAGCAAGATGTACTCGGCTCGACGACGAGCCTCTTCGTTCTTGTCCATCTTCGCAAGAACTTCGATTCCGCGCGTTTTTGCGGCGTGCCAAGCGTCGCTGCCCTTCGGCACGCCGCCGGCGAGGGTGTCGAAGTACTGGACCGCGACTTCGTGCGCCCGCGGGCTGGATGAATGGGCTAGCAGATCAGCGGCTTGTCGGATTCGATCCCGGGAGGTGGGCGATTCGGCGATCAACTCATTGAGCTTGCTGATCGCCTCGTCCTCTTTTCCGATCCACAGCAAGCGTTCGGCGTGGGCCAATGAGTCCTCCGCGACACCCGGGATGCGATCCACCCACGTCGCAATCCAATGGGCGACCGACGGCCGAAACGAAGTTTTCATTCTTGCGTCGGTCATCATTCGTTTTTCCAAGCATCGCAGCGAAAGCTCCGGTGTATCGATCGGCGGTGTGTCGAAAGACGCCTCAATCAAGCCTGTGCGGCGGGATCGGATCACACCAATGAAAAAATCGTTTGTCACCTCGCTGTGGGACGATCGATCGCCGGTTGGCAGAGTGGCGACTTGGTCGGCGATCATCCCCAACTCCGGCAATCTTTCAAAATCCGCGATCGTCGCGATCGCCTCGTTCAAGGATTGCCGAGACTCTCGGTTTGATCGCCACGACTTGATTGAAGTGGCAAAGCGAGGCTGGAAATCGTTGTCACTGGAATCAGCATCCAAGTAGGCCCTCTGCCAAGCTTCGAGCGAGTCGGCCACTTCCGCTGCGGATGCCAGATCACCTTCGGCAACTAGGATTTTGACCAACCATGGACGCACCGTCGTCGTGGTTTCGGACCCGGGCCAAACTCGCAGATGGTCGCCGAGCAGCGTTTTCAAGTCGCTCAGATGCGTAGGAGATTCTCCGTCTCGGGCTTGGGCGTGCAGCCACACCGCTTGAAGATGGACCTTTGCCGCCTCGGCGGCCGTGGGATGCGCGGTGGTTGTCGCCGCCAAGATGGCAGAGGCGCTTTCGGGGTCGTCATTGGCCGCATACGCCGCAGCCGCTTCGATGGCATGGCGGATGGCTCGATCGGCCTGGGTGTCGGCGTTTGCCGCAGCCGCCAACATTTCCGCTGCCCGGGCCGGATCGCCACGCCGCAGCCAATCGCGCCCCGGGCTGCGACCACTGCGGCGCTCGTGCCGCCCGATCCCGACGTGCCATCGCCGCGAAGCCGTGCCAGCGAAATCGCTTCGGCACGCCGCGCCGCGTACGCATCATTTCGTCGCCCGATTGATTCGATCCATCGCCCAATTTCGTCGTGGTTCGCGCCGCTTGACTTGGAGGCTGTCGCCAGCATGAGTTGCAACTTGACCAAGTCCATTTCGACGGAGACCGGCGCAGAATCGGGATCGACTCCGTAGTAAGCATCGATCAACGTGTTCGCTATTTCCAACCCGCCGTTTGCTAGTTCGATTCGGATCGCCAATGCCTGCATGATTGGTGGTAGCGGTTTGGGATACGCGTCGGCCAAAGTGCGGAAGTGGGATGCGGCCCGCGCTCGGTCTCCCGAACGCAAGATTGCTTCGGTTTTTAGACGCTGGATCTCCCGCCGCGCGGTGGACTCGTTTGGCAGTTTGGCGAGTGCCTGGTCGGCGGCGTCCACGGCCTGCGTCGCCGCGGCGATCCCGTCCGGCTCGGGTGCAACGTCTGGATCGGAGGAGAATAAATCGGTCTGCATCAGACCCATCGATACCGACTCGATCAACAACTCTTGCTCAAGTCGCAACAGATCCGCCAGCATCCCGAGTTGCTCGGTCCCACGCTGGGTTTGCAAACGGGTGCACTGCCCAGCAATCGCGGTCGCCATCTCTAGGGTGGCCGAAGCGGCGCGAACCAAACGCGTCGCGGCCGCTTCTTTCGAACTCGGACTTGGTGAGACTGCGGTGGTCAAGACGGCGAAACGCACGGCTTGGCGTTCGACGTCAATCTTTTGGGATTCTAAGAACCAACGGCGGGGATGATCCGGATACGATTCCAGCAAATCGGTGACGGGCGCAGCAGCATTCTCGATCGCATCGTCGCCGAACGAGCCGTCCGCGAACGCTCGCGCCGCTAAAACTTTCGAGGACTCGATTGCACCCTTGGCGGCAACATCGCCCAACGGGTCAGCTTCTCGGGATGTGACCGACCCAATCACGGCTTCGGCGTCATCGAAACGTCCCAAGCGAATCAATGCATTGATGAGATCCGAGGATGCATGATCCGTTTGGCGACCCACGGGACCATCCGCGAGCACGCGACTCGTCGATGGATTCAGTGGTCCCACGAAAAAGGTGATGAGCAAAGGAATGAAGGTTAAGTTCGATTTCCGTTGCAATCGTCGGTAAGTTGGATTTGCATCGTGACCGATCATGAGTCGGAATCCGCTGCGAAAAGAACTCGATCGGCGCCCGCGTTGCGGGCCGCGTCGTAGACACGCACGGCATCACTCATGATGACGTTGTCCGCCGGATCGATGATGATGGGTGGTTGGACGCCGAGCGACAAAATCTTGGTCAACGTTTCACGCAGTTCGATGACGCTGGTCAAAGACTCACCACCGAAATTGATCACCAGTGCGGCGTCTTTGACCTCCAATCGAACGACAATTTCATCGAACGCTTCGGCGGGCACCTTTTGGCTTTGCGATGCGGTTCCGCCCGACGGCGGTTCCGCAATCGCGCTGGGCAAATCAAACTCGGGCAACTCAAAGCTGCTGGTCCACACGAAGAAGACCAACAACAAAAAAACCACATCGATCATCGGAGTCATTTTCAACTCCATCGATTCGCTTTGAAAAGAGGTCGGGGACTTCATCTCGCGGTTTCCTCGCGAACTGCGATCGCCGCGTCGGTAACGCCCGCCATCGCGGCTGCTCGCAAAATCGGTTCGACATACCGGTACTGGACATTTCCCTCGCATCGGACACGAATGGCCGCGTCGGTACCGCTGCGGCCGACGAGATCGGCGAAAACGTTCTTCAAGTCTGCTACCGAGACCACGTTTCCGGTCACTAAGATCCGAGCTCGGCCGTCAACGGTGATCGTCAACGGTGCCTTTTCGGGATCCGTCGGGTCAAAGCTCGAGGCCACCGGCAGATCAAGCGGCAGATGATTTTCTTGTCGCGGCCAAGTGGCTCGACACCAAAAAGAAGATGATCAACAGAAAAACGACATCGATCATCGGCGTCATGTTGGCGCCGACGGGTGCTCGCCGATTCGAACCGTAGCCATGGGATTGAGGAACTCGCATGGACGTATGGTAGCTCACAGCCCATCGTTTTTCCGATACCCTTAGTGAGGCTCAGACGGACACGTCCGCCCCCATTGACCCGACCGCGGAGTGAATCCATGTCTGACAGCGTCACGTTTCTGAAAAACTTTCTGCGAAACCCGGCCCAGGTCGGCGCGATCGCTCCGAGCAGTCTCGGATTGATCGATGCAATGGTCCAGTGGTTCGATTGGGATCGCGCACGCACCATTGTTGAGTTCGGACCTGGCACCGGTGTGTTTACCGAAGCCGTTTTAAAACGCAAACATCCCGACGCCAAGTTCTTTGCGATAGAACGCTCCCCCGAGCTCGCCGCCCGGACTCGGGATCGATGTTCCGGCGTGACGGTTTACGAGGACAGTGTCACCAACGTCGTTGAACTATGCCGACACGAATCGATCGACAAGGTGGACGCGATCATTTGCGGTTTGCCGTGGGCATCCTTTTCGGATGCGTTGCAGATCGAGATCATGGATGCGATGCTCGATGTGCTATCGCCGGGCGGCCAATTCGCGACGTTCGCTTATTGGCAGGGGGTGGTGCTTCCCGCCGGAATGCGGTTTTCGCGGCGACTCAAAGAAACCTTTCCGCACGTCGAACGCAGTCACACCGTTTGGAAAAACCTGCCACCCGCGTTTGTGTACCGGTGTATCCGATGAATTGGCAAGTCAACCGCCGAAGACTTGGCGGTAGCTCCACATCACCACCGCAACAGTGCCTCCGAGCAGGGCGAGCGTGTACAGGCACACCACAATCGACCAGAAGACTCGCTCGGCAGAGCTGAAACTTTTGTTCGTCCACAGCAATGGGATGCCGAGAAATCCGGTGACGGCAAATAGGATGGCGATGACGGCCCACTTGTTATCCAGAAACTTGGGCGGCGGCTCAGCCAATCTCGCTTCGATCGGCATTTCGCTTTTGAGATGGTGCGAGTCGTCGTCGATCATGGGTTGTCCGTGGGAGCCGCGTTACCGGAAAGTTGCGATTGAGCTTTCTCGACCAGCGGCGCGACGTTGTCGTTGTTGCCGTAGAGTTCCACGATGCTATACCAGATTTGGCGCGCGGCGACGACCTTGCCTTCACGCATCCTATCGTCGGCCTCCTGCAATTTTGCAGTGATCATTATCGAGGCTTCATCGGCGTCCACGCCCTCGTACTGGATCCTCGCGATCTGGCGACGGGCAAGGTTCACAAAGGGTCGATATTGGGGATCGTCACCCAACAACGTTTGCATCGATCGATATCGGTCCATCGCGGTTGCGGCATCACCGAACCGTTCGTACTGGCTCGCCTCGGCATAGAGTCGCTCGGCTTCGTTTTGCAGCGGAAGATTTCGTTTCAGTTTGACTTCCAAAGCGTGCTCGGCTTGGTACATCTCGACGCGATCAATCTGTTCCTTGACCCAATCGACGTGCTGGCCGTCGGGATACTTTTTCAGCATCGGATCCAAGTAAGTGGTCTTGGCTTGGTTCATGGCATTGCGTGACTGTTGCACCAGCAAATCTTCCGCCCGTTCTCGCATTTGATCTTCGTTGAGCGGCCACAGCAGATACGCGAACAGGGCAATCACCATCGCTAGCCCCGCGATCAGGATGAGTGGACGGTCATGCCACGCCGAATCGTCAACCACTTCATCGTCCAACCCGATCGCATCGCGACCGAGTAACTCGCGGGCGACGTCGCGATCACGTTGGTCGGTGACCGCCAACGCGCTAAAACCGGCCGAGGCGTGCTCGGCGACCCCCGAGCGAGACATCGAACGACGGCGAACCTCGGACAATGCCAGCAGCAGTGCCCCGGCACTGGGCGGCCGCGCCGACGGAGACTTTTGCAGCAACTGCATCACTTGCTTATCGAGCCAAACCGGACAGTCCATGACCAGCGAAGCCGGGGACGCGGGCATCTGATTGACCACCGCATGGGATACCGATTCGATCGTGTCACCGTCGGCCGGCGGACGTCCGGTCAATGCCAAGTAAAGCACCGCGCCCAAACCATACAAATCACTCGAAGGCGACGCGGCCATCGGATCCACCACCAACTCCGGTGCTCGAAGGGCGAGCTCTTTCGCCGTCGGCGGACGATTGATGCGAAAGGCGGATCGGTTTCGATCGGTGCGGACATCGATCAACACCGGACTGAGTCCGGTAAACATAATCTTGTCGGGCTCGAGACGCCCATGCACGATTTGTTTACGGTGCAGATAATCGAGAGCTTCGGCAAGTGGCTGGGCCATGTCCAAAACGGATTCCCACGACAAACGGCCACGACGATCCAGCTGAGACGCCAGTGTTTCGCCCTCGATCAGTTCGTGAGCGAGGTACGCATCGGTCTCCTCGAACCCGCCGCCGAAGCACTTCGCGATCGCCGGATGTTGCAACTTCTTCAACTGTTCCCATTCGGTCGCGAACGCCGCCCGAGCTTCGGGCGTCCCGCCGAACGGGGCGGCGAACACTTTGACCGCAACGGCTTTCTTAAGCTGGACGTGAATCGCTCGCCAAACGCAGCTTTGGGAGGGGTGATCGCCCAGCTTCGATTCGATCGCCAGAGGTCCAAGTCGGCTGCGGGGCATGGGGCGAAACAACACCAAAGTACAGATGAGAAGAAGACTCGATTGTATACAAGATGCTGGGATCTTTCAGCTCGCTCGCCCAGAATCATCTGGTCCACCGGCGGCGTCGATCTGGTCTTCCAAACGCATGATGAAGACGGACTTGTCGCGGTCGTATTTTTGCAAATCGCCGCCGCATTCTCGCCAGCTCGCGACCTTGACTTCTTCGAATCGGATCGCCAAGTCGGGATCATTCCGCAAGTAATCTCGCAGTCGCGTGGCGCGAGCAACCAGCCCCGAGTCGGGCTCCACCAGGAACACGCGGTGTGTCGGTTCAGGCCCGCTGGGTGTGGGGATGCGAGGCTTGATCAACGTGATCGCTCCATCGGCCCACAACGGAGTGGACTCCACGCGAAAGTTCAAACCTTCGATCAGCATGCCGGCCGGACTCATGGCACCTCGTGATTGCACGATCGCAATCACGTCGATCGTCGGCCTTGCGATCAATCCCGATATTGCCGTGCTGCCGATGTGCTCGACCGCGGTGACCCATCCCTCACAACTGAACAAGATGCTGCTGCGAGTCTGTTCAAACTCTTGCCGCCACCGGGGGTCATAGTGCATCAATCGGACGGGTTCATCTTGCATGGCGATTCCATTTTCAAAACTCCGACTGGAACTAGCGGCGAAACAGCCAGAGGATACCAATTGAAACCGGCGACGTCCTCGTTGGCATCACCAAATTTCCCGGTGACTCGTGCGATCCTGTCATTGGCATGACGCGCCCCACATTCCTTTCAATGGGGCCGTAGTTAGAGGAACTCGCACATCGGGCTTTCCCGAGCGGCCCGTTGTGGGGGTACACTGGCCTGTCCCCAACTCTTCTCTGGCGCTGAATAATGAACCAAGCAAACCCCTATGCTCCGTCGATGCACGCACCCCTGGCACGTCTCGACATTCGGACCGTCAAAATCCGGCCCATCGAGCTGCTCAAACGAGGCTACCGAATGCTGGGAGACCAATATTGGCTATTTTTGGGAATCACCGTCGTGGGGATGCTAATCGGATCAGCGGTACCGATGGGCTTGATCCTGGGACCAATGATCACGGGCATCTACATCTGCTACGGATTACTCGAGCGCGGCGAACGTGTCGAGTTTTCGCACGTCTTCAAAGGTTTTGACAGCTTCAAAGAATCCTTCATCGCCTACCTCGTCATCCTGGCAACCGCGATGGTCGTCGTCTTCCCGATGATGCTCATCATGTTTGCAGTGGTATTCCTGCCGATCATTTCAGCAGGACAAAACGGTGGCAATGCGGGACCGTCACCGAGTCTGATTACCACGATGATGA
Source organism: Pirellulaceae bacterium (assembly GCA_963781095.1). Taxonomy (GTDB): domain Bacteria; phylum Planctomycetota; class Planctomycetia; order Pirellulales; family Pirellulaceae; genus Rubripirellula. Next base: position 406,555 of record CAWAEA010000014.1, on the reverse strand, counting down.
TCTTCTACCCGATGATGCTCTTAGTGAACATCGCAGTTGCGATTCCGTTTTTGTTCACTTTCCAATTGATTTCAGATCGAAAAATGCAAGGCATGGAGGCAGTGAAAGCGAGCCTGTCGGGTGTTTCCAAAAATTTATTAGGAGTCGTTTGGTACATGATCGTCGTCACCCTCATTTCCGTGGTGCTCGCGTGCATGTGCTATTTGCCAGTTTTCTTTTTCTTTCCGATCTCATTTGCTTCGATCTTCTTACTCTACCGCGATATTTTCCCTGATCCGACGGTTACGCAACAACCGGTGCCGGAGAATGCGTTTTAGAACGCGCTCACTTTGTCGGAGTGCCTGACGGTACCGATGCATCGATGCTCACGCGTCGGCTCAGGGTCCCTCATGCAACAGCACAAATGGAAAGATTCCTGATCCGTGGCCGTCACTGAAACCGATGTTGTAGGCATAGCTACCGACCGGTCGCATGGACTCGATCGTCAAAGGCCGAGCTTCGGCGGCGCTGAGCACCGGTAATCCGATGGATTTGCCGACCGCCGCCGCCTTTTCCGTTTCGCCCCGCTTCTTTTCGCGACATGTCGCGCAAGGACATGCTTGCCTGAGTCGTGACGCGGGCCACCGGGTCGTTTTGCCATCGCTCCACATGATCACGATTGCCATCTCACCATCGCGCTCGATTGAAACCGGGACAAGGTCCGTTTCCGTGGACTTCGGTTTGCTCAGATCGCTTTTCATTTTTCGTTTTCAATTTTTTGCATCAGTGTGGGTTTACCTTCGGTCGTGATCCACACGTCTCCCTGTTGATCAACCGCCAACGCCTCGACCTGTCTCAGCTTGGGCAGATCGACGGCGGTCGGGTTTCCGGCAAGTTGATTGACCAGCGGCTGAGTTTTTTCGAGACGAGAATAACGGTACGCTTGGAAATAGTTGGCCAACCACAAGTCGCCGGTCTTCGGGTCAATGTCGGCTGCCGTGACCATGGGAATGGGGAGCGTTGTGATCCGTGTTGCGATCACGTCGATCGTCGACGACGACAAATCGCGATCGGGTAGCCCGATCGTGTACACTCCCGAAAAGGGCAGTGCCGATTTCGTCACCATCACGATCACGCGACGCTCGATGTCGACGGCAACCGCTTCACAGTCACGCGGACCATCGGGGTAGGTCACCCGCAAGGTCTGGACATGAATTTTGGTGGGGCTCCCGGTGGGATCGGGTTCATCAAACAAGTAGATCCAAATCAGTTTTCGGTTCGCTTGATTGTCGCCGCTGTCGGCGACCAACAATCGCGGGACGTCACCGTCCATGAACGATGCCATGTCCTCCCAATCGACGGCTCGCTTGATCGCCGCGATCGGTCCTCTTGCCAAGGATTTTCCGGCGGCATCAAACGCAAAGATCTCGGGCAACCCGCCCGAGTCGTTGTGCGACCAGAATGCACCGTGCATGCGATGGGAGAACGCCAACCCACTGCTCTCCGTCAAACCGGGTTCGATCAACCGAATCGGTTCCATCAAACCATTCGGTTCGGCGCCGGCGGATGGACCCGTCCAAAAAGCCATTATTAAAATGACAGCTGCGATCGCGCCGGCTGTGATTCGCATTTTGCTTGAATCCTGCGATACCATGAAAGATTTGACGGCCCGATGACGAAACTGTCTCGGATGGCACCCCCACTCCCTTGATTCTAACGATACCGTGTCCGCATCCAACCTGCATCCTGACGATAAACCTCGCGGCCCTTCAACACAGGGCACGCCCGAACCATCTCATCCACCGCGATGGGGTCTTTGGATCGTGATGGCGGCGGTTTTGTTGATTGTCGTGTTCGCGATACGCTCCAATCGTGAGAACGGCGGACCCGCCAGTGCGGCGGTCGGTAAGCCGATTCCGCAATTGGATTTGGTCGCGCTGCAGTCTGGTGAGGCAATTCAAGCGGACGAAGCGGCTCCCGACGGAACCGTCCGGCTGCTGCATTTCTGGGGGACTTGGTGTGGTCCCTGTCGAATGGAGTATCCCGAGCTTGCGGCCGCCGCCGTTTCACTCTCACAGGATCCAAACTTTCGTTTTTTGCCGGTCTCGTGCGAGTCGGGTTCGGGTGAGACGCTTGAAGGATTGGCGGACAAGACGAACCAATACTTCGCGGAGGAAAACATCACCAGCCCCAAATTGGCGGACCCTCGCGGGATCACCCGACGCAGTGCGGCCGAGCGGTTGGAGCAACCGTCGCTTTACTATCCGACGTCCATGTTGATCGACGCCGAAGGGAAAATTGTCCGCGTGTGGGAAGGTTACTCGCCCGCCGCGGTGGAAGAGATCGCTAGCATGTCGCGGGACTTGTTATCGAATTAGGGGCACGCGCTCCTGTTTGAAACACGTTCTCATTCCGAATTCTAAGTTAGAATCTCGCTCACCACTCGGCTCTCTTCCACGCCGGTTAACCTTTGGTCGAGGCCCCGAAACGGATAGACGAATCGTTCATGATCGATGCCCATCTGATTCAAGATCGTGGCATTGAGGTCGCGGATGTGAACGGGATTTTCAGTGATGTTGTAGCTAAACTCATCGGTCTCGCCGTGAACGATCCCGCCTTGGATCCCGCCGCCGGCCAACCATACCGTGAAGCATTTGGGATGGTGATCGCGACCATAACTGGTTTTCGATAGCGCGCCCTGGCAATAGACCGTGCGGCCGAACTCGCCGCCCCAGACGACCAAGGTGTCGTCCAGCATGCCACGTTGGCGAAGATCTGTCAGCAGGCCGGCCGACGGTTGATCGACGTCACGACATTGGTTGGGCAAGTCTTTAGGAAGTTGTCCGTGTTGGTCCCATCCACGATGGAAGATTTGCGTGAAACGCACGCCGCGTTCGGCCATCCGCCGAGACATCAAACAACAATTGGCAAACGTCCCGGGCTTGGTCACATCGGGACCGTAAAGGTCCAGAACGTGTTGCGGCTCGTTGCTGATGTCGGCCAGATCCGGGACGCTGGTTTGCATTCGGAATGCCATTTCGTACTGAGCGATTCGGGCGTTGGTTTCCGGATCACCGATTTGAGCGGCAGTATTGGCATTCAAGCGGGCCAGGGAATCAAGCATGCGTCGGCGGATGCTGGGGTCCACGCCATCAGGATTGGACAGGTAAAGGACCTTGTCCCCGCTGCTTCGAAGCGCCACTCCCTGGTACTTGCTGGGCAAAAAACCGCTGCCCCAAAGACGGTTGTAAAGCGCTTGAGCTTCCTGGCGTCCGGTCCACGACGCGGTCATCACCATGAAGGCCGGCAAGTTCTCGTTCTCGGTCCCCAGCCCATAGCTCAACCACGAACCGAGGCTGGCCTTTCCGGGCAATTGGTCTCCGGTGCAGATGTAAGTGATCGCCGGATCATGATTGATCGCTTCGGTGTACATCGACTTCACCAACGCGATGTCGTCGACCTTGCCGGCCATGTGAGGGATCAACTCGCTGGCCATCGTTTGGTTTCGGCCGTGCGGTGAAAACTTATAAATGCTCGGCGCGATCGGAAACCGAGACTGGCCGCTGGTCATCGTGGTCAAGCGTTGCCCTTGGCGAATCGATTCGGGCAAGTCCTTGTCATACCACTCGGCCATCGCCGGTTTGTGGTCCCACATGTCCATCTGGCTGGGCGCACCAGACATGAATAAATAGATTGCCCGCCGCGCCTTGGGCGGATGGTTCGGCAGCGCCGGCAAGCCTCCGACACGCGACGACGCGGGCCCAACCGACGGCGCCGAAGTCGCCGTTGGCATGCCCAGCGACGCCAGTGCCGCGGTGCCCAAGCCGGCCGACGTTTGTGAGAAAAACGAACGGCGCAGTCAAACGGCTCAGTATTTCTTGATTGTCCATGGACTTATCACTTGGCAATGGTTTTATTTGTTTACGGTTTCGTCGAGGTTCAACAGCGTGCTCGCCAGAATGGTCCAGGCCGCGGTCCGGGCATCCGAGTCACCGACCAGTTTGCTCGCCAACTCGGGTGTTTGGTCGTAGTAAGTCTTCATGTCTTCGAGCAGCGTCGTCAATTCATCGACTTCACCCGTTGTCGGCAATCGCGCGGTAACCGTCTCAAATGTCCAGCGGACTCGCTCGGCTTCCGTATCGACGATAGGCTCCGACAAGGCACGCTTTGCTAACAACTTTGCGGACTCGAGGTATTGAGTCTCGTTCATCAACAACAAAGCCTGCAGTGGCGTATTGGTGCGTTCTCGCCGCGCCGTGCACGATTCGCGACTCGGCGCGTCGAGCGTCGCCATCTGCGGCGGCGCACTGGTGCGTTTCCAAAACATGTAGACGCTGCGTCGATAGATTTTGTCGCCCTCGTCGGCGCTGAAGCGAACCGTGTTGCTGCCGGAGTACCCGACCGCTTCCCAAAGCCCCGCGGGCTGGGGCGGTTTCACGCTCGGGCCACCTTGCGCATCAACCAACACGTTGGCGAGGGCAAGCGATTGGTCCCGCAAGACCTCCGCGTCCAATCGATGTCGTGGCCCTCGCGCAAGCAATCGATTATTCGGGTCAATTCGAAGCATTTGCTCGCTGGACCTTGCCGACCGTTGGTAGGCATCGGTCATCACCAACGTCTTCATCAAACGTTTGACATCCCATCCCATCGATTGGAATTCGACCGCCAACCAGTTCAGCAGATCGGGGTGGCTCGGAGGTTGGCCCTGACTGCCGAAGTCTTCACTTGTCTTGACCAGACCGGTGCCGAACAACTGTTGCCAAAATCGGTTGACCGCCACTCTCGCGGTTAAAGGATGGTTTGGAGCCGTCAACCACATCGCCAAACCGAGACGATCATTGGGTGCATCTTCTGGCATCGGCGGCAAGAACGATGGCGTCGAACGCTCCACCGCTTCGCCGGGCTGATCGTATTGGCCACGCTTGAGCAGGTGAGCCTGTCGCGGCTGATCAAGCTCTTTCCATACCAACGTGGTCGGCAGTTCATTGTTCAGTTTTTCGCGGGCCGCACGGGTACCCCGTTCCTGGTCCACCAACGCCAACCAATCCGGATGCAGACAATAGACGCTGCGGAAATACTTCTGGAGCGACGATTTGACATCCTCGCTGCGATGATCCGCCGGCGTCTTGACCAACTCGCGAAGCCGATCAGGAATGCCGACCGCGGGCGATCGAAACGCGTAAGTCAATTGCGACGTTCCGACGTGATTGACCGACTTGATGTACAGATCATTGCTGCCTTTCTTGAGCGGCAATTCGTACTCCTGTTGCAACGGGTTCAGTTTCCCCTTGCCCATCTTCTGTCCGACTTGGGTTTTGTCCAAATGAACGATGTGACCGTCGTCGGTCCCCAATAGCAATGTGACGGTTTGGTCACGCGGCGACGTGATCGATTGATGCATCATCATTACCGACGAACGATCATTGATCGTGGGGAGCACGTTGACATCGACCACCGATAGGTCACCACGATGTTGCCACCCATAACTTCGACCACCGTGCTTGAAAACTTCGTCGGCCTTGAATTCGTTTTGCTCGGAGGCGTACTTGTCGGAATACCCAGCTTTAGCATTTTCGATTTGAAACGGACCCGCGGTGTGAATCTCACCCAAGATGATTTGTTGATCGATCGGAACGGCGGTCAATGAATCACTCAGCGACAATCGGACTTTTCGGAATTGGTGTCCCGCAAATTTGGATTGGTACTTCAATTGAATGCGGACCTTGGCGTCCTCGCCTTCGGCAACCAACGAAGGCGTGCTGAACCATGCCGAACGTCCCCCCAGTTTTTCGTGGCCGGCGACTGCCCATCCGCTGCTGTCGTCGACTTTCCCGTCATACGCATTGCCGATCGCAAACTCGTTACCGGACTGTTCGATGTCGGCGAATGCGCCGGTGATGGGGACGGCGAGCCATTGGCCCGGGGTGCTAGCGTCGGTCGTCTCCACCGTGATTTCGGAAAGCACCACGTTGCCATTGGATGAGGCACCGGCGCGGCCATCGGGTTCATCCACAATCGCTTCGAGCGACAGCATTTGCCACTGAACGCCCGACGGGATAGCAGCGACGATGGTGGTGATGTCCTTGTCAGCCGGATCGCCCACCAATTCGATCGTGCCATCATCGGACTGTTTCATCGTCGCGCTGGATTGGGACGTCAATTCGATCGGACGCAACGTTTGCAAACGTGTCTCGCTCGGATTGGCGAGCGAATGTTCCCAAACGACCTGGGCTGCATCCACCGACGGAATCGGCCCCCGCTTTTCCGCCGCCAAGCTCGTAAGCAGTTCGGCGTAATCCGACAACAATGAAGTTTGTTCGTCGCTCGCGACTTGGATCACAGGCGCATGATCTTTCACATTCCCATCGAGCGCCTTGCCGTCGAGGCTGTTGAAGTACGACAGCAGCGAGTAGTACTCTCGCTGGGAAATGGGATCATACTTGTGATCGTGGCACACGGCACAACCGGTCGTTAAACCCAAGAAGACGGTTCCAAACGCGTCGGTGCGATCGATGCAGTTGCGAGCAAAAACTTCGTCATAAATGGATCCGCCCTCGTTGGTTGAGACATTCAAGCGGTTAAAACCGCTGGCGATGCGGTCCTGGTCCGTGGCGTCGGGAAGCAGGTCGCCCGCCAATTGATCTCTCACGAATTGATCAAACGGCATGTTTGTATTCAGCGCGTTGATGACCCAATCACGATAGGGCCACATCTCGCGGTAGTTGTCCAAGTGCAACCCGTGCGTGTCGGCATAACGAACCAGATCCAACCAATAACGACCGACGTGCTGTCCAAAGTGGGGCGATTGCAACAAGCGATCGACGAGTTTGGAGTAAGCATCCGGTGACGTATCGTTTTCAAACTCTTCGATCTGTGCTCGCGTGGGCGGCAATCCGACCAAGTCCAAGCAAACTCGCCGGAGCAAAGTGCGGCGATCGGCTTTCTCGTTCATTGTCAATCCGGCATCGACCACCCTTCGATCGATGAATGCGTCTATCTTTTCAGCCGCGGATGAGGGCGATCGATTGTGACCGTCTGAATCCTGGGAAGTCGGCAGCGGGACGAATGACCAATGCGACTCGAACGTACCGCCGGCCTGGATCCACTCTTTCAATTTCAGCTTCTGGTCATCGGACAACGGCTTCAAATACCCGGGCGGCGGCATCACCTCGTCTTTGTCCGCCGATGTGACGCGGCGGACCAACTCGCTGGCGTCGACATCATCGACGTCCACGACGCTGGCGAGTCCTTCGGCCATATCGAGTCGAAGATCGGCCGCCCGTTCGGCCTCATCGGGGCCATGACAGGCAAAGCAGTGATCTGAGAGAATCGGACGGATGTCGCGACCGAAATCAACATCGGCTGCGTCGACGGTGCCCGTCGCGGAAACGAAGAGGCTTGCCGCAATCAAAAGGGGAAAGAATCGATCGAGCATGGATCTCGTCAACACAAAAGGGGGATGGGGTGGGGCGGGGTGGGCGACATGCAAAGGCGGGAAAGATCATCTTACTTTAACGGGTCCCCCCGCCACCCACAAACGCTAGTGAGAACGCATCAAAACGCTATCCTGGGGTACCCCCGTGACGGTTATTGGGTGTCCGAGACATTTTACCGCCCACATTTTGCAACGAGTGATCCCGATATGCCCCGACTTCCCGACGACCAGATCATTGAATCCATCCGTTTGTATCGTGATTCATTGAAACAGACTCAGGCGCTTTACATCGAAAGTGGTCAATTGATTCGCGGTTCCTACGGTTGGCTCTCCGGTGGTGAGGATGCCGATGCCGCGTCGATCGCGAGTCAAATGGACGATCTTCACCAAGGTTTTCTGATGAAAGTATTTGCCGGCGTCGTCCCCGGCGCCAGCGGTCGAACGATGGAACAGCGCCAGCTCGGCCGAATTTTGCTGGAGCACATCTGGGGAAAATCGGTGATGGGGAACGCATTGCACGAGGCCGTCGATTGGTTGATCGAAGCATCTAAGGATTTTCGCTGGTCCGACCTGATTCGACCCTTCGCCGAGATCCCCGCGATCCGTGACCGCTGGGGAGAATTGGAGACGTTGGCGATGCGTCAGGCAAATTTGCTCGCCTCGGTCGACGGCGACATCGACTTGGCGGAAAATGAGAGCATCGCGGCGATGCAACGTCAATTCGATACGATGCAGGGTAATGCGCCAGAGACGCTCGCCAGCCAAGTCGATACCGATAACGCACGAGACGCGATCCGCTGGTTACGCGACGAAGCGAAACGATTGCGTGAGGGAGTCGGCGTGGGTGCGGCTGAGAAGCCGACGGCGATCGCCGGCCCCGGCGGTTCACGCCAACCAAACGAAGTCGCTCGGCACCCGCCCGCGACCGCGGCATTGCCAAAGCCGACACCACCCAGCCCGCCGGATGATCGGACGCCCGAAGAACGGCTCGCCGAAGCTCGTGAACAACTCGATCGCTTGATCGGGCTGGACGCCATCAAAGATCAAATCGAAACGCTGACCAACTTTTTGAAAATGGAACGGTTGCGCCAAAAACAAGATTTGCCCACGACGCGCCCGAGCCTGCACATGTCGTTCGTCGGCAATCCGGGGACTGGAAAAACGACGGTCGCCCGCATCGTTGCGGATATCTATGGCGCACTGGGGATCCTCGAAAAAGGACACTTGGTTGAAACCGACCGCAGCGGTTTGGTCGCCGAGTATGCCGGTCAGACCGGTCCCAAAACGAATGCAAAAGTTGATGAAGCTCTCGACGGCGTCCTGTTCATCGACGAAGCCTACACGATGATCGACGAGAACGGACAGGATCAATACGGACGAGAGGCGGTTCAAACGCTGCTAAAACGAATGGAAGATCAACGCGAACGTTTGGTGGTCATCTTGGCCGGATACCCCGTCGAGATGCAGAAGATGATCCGCAGCAACCCGGGTTTGAGTTCGCGGATCGGCACCACGATGACGTTCGACGATTACTCGCCGCAAGACCTGTGCCGAATCTTTGAGTTGATTGCGACGAAAGCAAAGTACTCGCTGCCGACTCAATCGAGGCGTCGGCTGCTGCGTGGATTCACATATCTTTACATCGGCCGCGACCGCCACTTTGGTAACGGACGTTGTTCGCGAAACAGTTTCGAGCGCAGCGTGCGTCGGTTGGCCAATCGCCTTTCGAAGCTGTCCGACATCACCCGCGAACTGTTGACGACGCTCGAGCCCGACGACATCGAAGTCGCCGGGGTCACCGAGTCGCATTTGAAGGCGATGGCCGACGAACCCGGTCACGTCCGCGTGTTGTGTGGCCATTGCCAAGTCGCTGAAGTGATCGACGACGAGCGACTGGGCACCGAAGTGACCTGCAAGTCATGCGGCAAAACATTCGACGCCGATTGGGGTGATCCGGTCGCGTCGATGGTTGGACCTCCCGAAGAACCCGACGCGACTACGACGACCTCCACGCCCTAACCGCTGCGGCGTCCGGCAGACTGCATTGGCGAAACTTGGTGATTCGACCTTCGCTGTCGTCATACAACAACATGGTCGCGGCCGACAATTCAGACGCGATCGGCGAGTCGACCAGCATCGACGAATCCGACGGGTTCATCGGACCCAGGATCCGCAGTTCAAGATCATGTTGGCTGGCCCGTGGCAACCAACGCGAAAACGTCTCGGCAGATCCGCACACCAGGATCGTGAACACGCCCGCGGCGGGCCCATCACGCAGCACGTTTTGCAGCGCCGCCGGACCACTGCCGCCATCGCCTGCGGAATCCAGCGAAAAATTGAACGAGTCGTCTTGCCGCAGATCGCGAAATCTCTCCAGCGGGTCGATCACCACCACGATCGGCGGCGAGTCGGGCGAGTCGTCCCCTCGCGCGGCGATCAGTTCGCCGAGCCGGACAATTTCCGACACCGTGTCACGCGGCGTGACCGAGTTCACCGTAACGCCCGCTTCGGCGAGCCATGGCGAGGGGACTCTCCGTCATCGGCCCGCAACCCATCGAAATAGATGACTTCCAGATCGGGTCGGGATTTTGCGAATCCTGAGAGCGCGGCGGCAATGATCGGACCACGAGAATCGGGTGACGCGATCAATAACGCGTTGCGACCCGAGTTGCGAAGGAGTGACAGTCCGATCGGCGGCCCGATCTCGACCGATTCGCCCAACAAACCGGTGATCGCATGGGGTGACGATTCGTCAATGACCGCATCGGCCAATGCCGGTGACCAACGACACGGACGGTTGCCTTCGAAGACGACCGGCGGTGACATCTTTGATTGGTGAATTCCATCGCGTGCGGTGATTGCCGCCAACATTTCGCGGTGGCGTTTCGAGGTCAACCACGCGACTTGAAAAGGTTGGTTTCCTTCGACCAGGCCACCGGCATCGTTGTAGATCGCTTCACCCGGACGGCTGATCAAACGGGCGGCCGTGTTGTCATCGGCCAAGATGATTGCCGCATCCGATTCGCTGCACTGCATCGCGATCCGGACCGCCATTTGACCAAGGGTCGCCCGCGGCAACGAGTACGCCCCGGCCAACGATTGACTGCTCAGCACGACGTGCATGCCGAACGATCGACCTTGTCGAACCAACCGGTCCAACAACATCGCGCAATCTCCCGCGATCCGGTCGTCACGAACAAACAGTTCCTGGAATTCGTCAACGACCAACATCAACCGGGGCATCGATTGTTTCGAGGCGATGCGATAATCGGCGAGCTCTTGAACACCGGCGGCGCGAAATTTCTCGCCCCGTTCTTGCAATTCCCGATCGAGACGTTGCAGCACACTGCGTCCGAATTCTCGCTCACTTTCGATTCCGATCACGCGTGCGTGCGGCAGTCCCGCATCGGCGTAGGGCTTGAATTCGACACCCTTCTTAAAGTCCAGCAAATAGAATTGCAATTCGTCGGGCCGATAGAGATACGCACCCGACGTGATCAACGAGTGCAGCAGCGTGCTTTTGCCCGACCCGGTCTTGCCCGCGATCAGCACGTGTTGGCGTACCCCTTCGCCGAGCTCAACGTACAGGGATCGGTTGGCACCCTGAGTTCCGACGGCAATCGAGATGCCATCCGACGTCGAGCCTTTGCCTTCGATGATCCCCGATAGCACTGTGTCCAACGGAATTTCGACCCGAGATGCCGCCACCGCCGCGACACCGATTCGATCGACCAAGCGAGGCCGAATCGCGGGCGGAGGCAACATCGCCGGCGTGAACGGCAAGTCGTCCAACCCTTCTTGCATCAACGTCCAGTGGTCCCCGTCGTCGACCCGCAACGTCATCACCTTGTCGCCGCTGGGGACGGGCATGTCGGACGGCCAAGGATTTTCTTGGTTGCAAACCAGAATCGTAAAGATGCCGCATCGCAGACCGCTCTGCACCAACGCGCGCAAGTGCCCGTAACCCTCGCGAGAGAGGCCATTGGGAAACCCCACCGCGGCGATTCCACGATAGGGTTCTGCCATCGATCCCGCAAACTCGTTGTAGTCCTCGATTCGCTCAAACCGGTCTCGCAAACTGGATTGCAATACGTCTTCGACGTGATGAGCCAACTCGGCCAATCGCGACTCAATTTTTTGATCAGTCGTCCAAACACGATGACCAACGATCGCCGGATCGTGATCCGTCAACGCCATAAAGCTGGTGAAGTGCTGTCCACGTCCGATCGGGTCAATCAACGTCAACTTCGCTCGCGAGGGAGGCGCGGTGGCCAAAAGTCGCCAAAGAAATTGATGAGCCAAATCGATCGCGGCGTTCATCGCGCCCGGCGAAGCTTGGATCACCAACGCGCTATGGATTCGCCGATGCAAAACCACTGGTATTCGATTTGGAATTTTGACGTCGGGGTGCTGCCGCGCTCTTCCGGCGAGTTCAGAACACTTCGCAATCGAACGCTGACATCCAGCGAGCCGACGGGAATGAAGTCGACCGAAGGCGAGGCCGCCGATGGATCGGATTCAAGGACGCTTTGCCAGTCGGGAGCTCTGTGCTCGGCGAGTTGCACCGACTTGGTGATTCGCGCCAGGGCATGATCGACGCCATCTTTCAATCGATCGGTCACATGCTGAAGTTCAGCGGACCGGGCCACCGAAAGGTTCTCGCGGCGTTGCTTAATCGACTGATCGCTCGTCGCCAAACGCTCGGTAATTTCGTGGGCGACCGTTTCTGCCTTCGCCCGCATCGTCGTGTTCACCAAAGTCGAATTTCGGGTGTACTCGTTGTTGGTGATCTCGATCGACTGGATCAATTTCTGTCGCAGTTGGCTCTGCTCCTCGGTCAGTCGTTTCTCCAGTTCAATCATCTGTTCTTCTTTCCATCGCTTTGCCGATTCGATGTGAGCGTCGCGGCGGGACGCTAGTTGCGTTGGATGCATCGGCGGCAGCTTTGTTCGCAATCTTGCGACCGACCGCGGCACATTCTTCGGCCGCTAAACGAATTCGCTCGGCCCGAGGGTAGAGCTGGCGGGTCATCCGCTTCAACGGCCACAACAGGACTAAGTAGATCGAAAAACCCAACACCCCGGCGGGCAAAACACCCGCCGCCATCCACAGCCATGGTGGATGGGGAGCCGCGAAGTACGCGACGATTGCCCACAAAGTGATGAAGACGGCCACCCCGACGGGCAAATAGAAACGGTCGACGATTTGCGAGGCGGCACCGGTCTGCATCTCATCGATGACGTGTGTTAGCTTGCGAGTGAGCTCGCCGATGATTTCGATCGACTCGCTAACCGAATTCGGCTTTTTAACGCTAAGATTTTCATCAGGTTCCGGCGCCTGCGATACTCGGGCAATCGATCAAGCCGCCGAATGGTCAACGCACGAGCCCGCTCGAGATTCCCGTGAATCGTGGCGAGCGAATGATCGATCTGTTTGACTTCTTTGCGTTTGAGTTGCCCGGGCTGATTCTTTCGGTTTTCGTATTGCTGGATCACGGCTTGTTGACGGGCATCCACTTTACGCTCGACCACTTTCGTTTCGTCGGCGATCTTGCGACGGAAGATCACGGCCAAGCGATTGAGTTCGATGCGATTGGTGACGGCCTTGGACTCATACGCATGCGTCAATTCTTCTTCGGATCGATCCCAATGTGAAAGCATGTCGCGGCGGGTCTTGCGGCACTGCTCCAATTCACTCGACCGTGCCGTGGCCAACTCCACTTCTTCGATCTCCCGCTGCTTTGCGTGTTGGTCGGATAACGACCGAAGTCGCTCTCGCGACGTCGCGATACGGTCGGATAGTCCGTCGAGCAGTCGTCTTTGTCGCCGAACATCCAGCAAGCCAGCGGGGCCGACGGAGGAGTCTTTCATGATGAGCAGCCAATCGAGGAGCAAGCGGTGCGAACGAAAACGCTATCGCAACGCGATCCCATTCTACACATTGGAGCGGCTAGTCCGATCGTTGATCGTCTTCTAGGGCTCGTTCGGCTTTGCGAACCGCATCGCCGAAATCACGCAGCGCCGTGGTAAACCGGTTCAAACTGGGACCCAGGCTTTCCAAATGGTCTCTTTCGAATTGAGCACGGCGGTCGTCCAACCAATCTTCGCGGACGTCCGACCATAAGCGTGCGAACTCAATGTAATCGCGTTTCAAGCGACTTTCGCAATCCGTCACGCCGCTCAAATTAAAAGGCATCGCTTAAATCACTTCGTCGTCGGATGTTGGATTGAAGGTCCTCAGCATCTTGCGACCTTTGTAGAGATTGAACAGGTCGCCGGGAGTGATCGGGCGGATCCGGCCACCGATCGGATGATCGATGGTTTCGAGGCCGTCGGTCACCACCGCGCACGGTTTGTTGTCCCGGACGGCAGTGAACACACCCGCCTTTTCTTCCAGGAAGAACCCCAGCATCTCCGGTCGAATCGATTCATACTCGGATTGCTCGAGATGCTTTTGAAACGCACCGATCACCCGAACCTGCACTTCGTTGAGGTGCTCGGCCGCGACGGTAAAAATCTCCGGATGCTCGGCGTGCCATCCCGCATAGATCGCATAGATATCTGCCATCGCAAAATCCGCGACATCGGCCGACATCGCAAACGTGACCGGGCCGGTGACACCGACGTTGGAATAGATTCGCTCGCCAAAGTTGTACTCGAAGCGAACCAGGTGAACGTCGATCGGGTCGGTGAAGCTTGGCCATAGCATGCGTTTCGTGTCGACCACTTCGACGCTGGTCGGCGGCACACCCATTTGTTGCGGTTGGCTCAACCACAGCGACAACTCCGACTCGGCCGTGGCTTGGTCGCTGCGGTATTGTTCATCGACGAGTCCGCCGAAACCGAGCTCATCGGCGTAGTGAATCGCTCTCAGACGGGCCGACGGATCCTTGGTCAACTCGATCAACCGATTCTGTCCCGCGTCATCACCCAACCTGCGCCAGCGCCGGCCGCCTCGCATTGCACGCGGCGATGTTTCAGATCGAGCGTTTGATTCAGTTTGCCGATCGAACTCTCGTCGCCTAATAGCCCGACCGTGTCGCAAAGCGAAACGGCCAACGCGACCGCTTCGCCCAATCGGTTTTGGACCGTATCGACATCGTCACCGAACGTGTGCGGGTTCTCCTCGAAGCGAGCCAATCGACCACTGATCTCGCCGAGCAACAGGTTGAGCGTTTCGATGCGATCCGCCGCCGGATGTGTGGCGACCCGTCGTTTACGAAACAGATAATTCGTCAGGTCTAAGATGGGCGATGCGAGTGACGGATGCTCGATTGCGGAAAGCAGTTCAGGATAGACCGCATCGACGGGCCAATCGTCGTGCTGCATCAGCGGGCTGAGCACCTGCGCCGCTTCGATCCACTTCTCCGGTGGAGACGTCTGCAGCGAGGTGACCAATTGAGCCAGCGAAGCGGGGCTGCGGATCGTTGAGAGTAAATGCAGGATCAGATATCGGTTCGGAGTACCGATCGGAAGCGACGCATCGACCGAGGCGAGTGTTTCGACGTCCAATCCGGCAATCGCATCGGCTCCCGATTGCATCATCGTGGTATGGACCACTCGCAAGATCCCGCCGATGATCGCCGGGTCCGACGTTGCCAATTCGTCTCTCCGAGCGGCCAAGGCCGAAACCAGCGTCACGCCGTGATCGAGGGCGGCGTCCGACAATTCACGAAGCCGCCAACCCGCCGCGACAGGGTCAGCTTGGTCGCCCAAAAGCTGATCGAAAGATTCTTCAAACACAAAAATACTGCGGTCAGTGGAAAAAAGGATATCGCCCAAAATCCCGTTATCCCATGAATCGCCGCCCACCCCAAGGAGGTCCCGACGTTTTGCACCGGCAAATTGCTCTAGGCAGGCTGCGGCCGATCCGCGAGAGGGAGTCGGACTGGCAAATCTTCGGGCTTGGACACTGCGGCCGGATCGCACTCGCTGTGAGTCGAGTGGGGATGGAGGGAGACAGCTAGGGTTCCATCGATCAAGCGTCATGGAATATTGCAGCGGTTGCTGTCTGGAAAAGCCATTCGTGACGCCGAACGCAATCGAACATTGCACACCGCAATTTGTTCAAGAGCTTTTGACAGAGGAGTTCATGGACAAAGGAATCCATGGACAGAGGAATTGATGGACAGAGGAATTGATGCGGAGAAGCAGTCTTCAGTGAAATTCCTCTGTCAACAAATTCCTCTGCCCACTTTTTTGTCAACTCGCTTAGCACCGTGTTGATGGTCGTTGGTTTGTTCGATGTAGAGAACATTGCAACGTGTTGAAGTTGCGGCAGGGTTTTGGCAGGCACACGAGACAGCGGCGTTCACACAAGGACAGGGCACTTCCGCGATGGGTGGGACGGGGCACACTGGGAAAGTGCATTTCGACGATGGATGCTGGACAGTATCACTTTCGTGGCGAGAGGTCGGATTTCGTTGAAATTATTAGCCGTTTTGACGTTAGCCACGGTTCCGGTCTTTTAAATGTGAAAACCTTAGCTAGCGTCAAAACGGCTAACGAAAGTGACGCTGTCCAAGAATGGAAGTAGGTAACGTCAGTCGAATTTGCTATTCTAGGATCCGAATGCATTCCATCTTCATTTCCGGCTTTCCATCCAATTTGATCGTGCCGGTCCAATGGCCGTACTCCTGGAGTTCCAAGTGAGCGGTCCCTCGAAGGCCTTCGATGACCCTTCTCGTATTTTGCGTGAATCCGCGCATGTCCGTAAACACCGTCATCGTTTTCTGGCCCTTCGGGAAGTTCGTACCGACTTTTTTCGAGTAGTCCGAACCCCTTAGAACCTCTCTCTGATAGAGCGAATGATCATTGATCCGATAGCGTCCTACGAGAGGCTCAATGTTCTTTGGCGTGATTTTGAATTTCCACACTGCTCCTTCAAACTGATCGTCCGCGGCACCGGTTTGGATAAGCGTGCCGCCGGACTGCGAGATTGAACTTTTCGCTTGATCCGACTTCAACATGAAAATCTTTTTCGAGTCGATCGAAGGCTCGGTCGGTGTCGAGATCGAGGGTGACTTGCCAGCGGTCTGATTGAACGCGATGCTAACAAACTCCAACGCTTCGGGAGGCGTGATTTGACGCACCGCCTCGTCGCTGGTTCGCCACGTATGCATGGCACTTTTTTTTGACATGTGCGTCGATTGATTTGGGCGGGCCACAATGTCATTTTTGGCGAGCACCGACTTGTAATATTCAAAATCCGGTTCAAACGATGGCGGAATAGCCCGGACCCTCCCTAGCCAACCTTTTAGCCGCTCTTGATCAACAAACTTGTTTTCGACGTGCAGGTAGTTTGTTTCGACAATTCCGTCAACGAATACTGTCGGAATATTACCTTCGGGATGGATAACAAAGAGCTCGTATTCAGTTGCGTCGGCGACATTGGACCACTCGAATCGCCACTTCTGTGGCGGTCCGTTTTTGAGCGACGCGCCGGAGGCGGGATGAATGAGATTGAGAGTCGTATCGGACGCCATCGCATTCGCGCTCGCCGACGCGATCAATGCAAGAACGAGTGTTGCACAGAAACTTCGCATGATTAAATCCTTCGATCGAATGGTGGGTCTGCTTCAATTGCTCGCGTTTTTTCGGTGGGGGAACTTGAGTCGCCGAGACTGTGCGAGCAGGGCGTCATGACGAATTGTGAATGTCACGCTCTTTGTCAATGTTTACGTTCCGGCTAGTAACCTCCCCCGCGATCGTCTCCGCAACCGATTGAGCTCAACAATTCTTGTCGGCGCTGTTCGAGCGGGTAAGTGAAATACTCATTGAACGACTTGCTAAGATTTCCGGCTCGCTTCGCATCGATCGATCGGTCCGATGGGTTGTCGTTGTGGGTGAGTTGCCTTTCGAGTGCAATTAGCTCTCGAGAAACTTGTTTACGGCGAGCATTTTGCTGCGACAGATAACGTTTGTATTGCTGTGTCGCGGCGGTACATCGGGCGATGAGGGCGTTGTAGGAAGCTTGAAATGCTGCCATGCGGCGTTGGATGATCAAAATTTGTGGTGTCACATTTTGAATCTCTTTCTCGATTCGATCTCGCTGTGGATTGGAATAGGATTCAACCGGAAAACGCTGCCAAGAATCGTCGCCGCACCGACGTGGAGAGTATCCGGTCCATTTTCGCTGACCAGCCGAACGGCAGGCGAAGCGGATGACCGATCGCTGACAAAACGGCCGTCTTGAGGGAGAAGAGGAGGCCATAGAAATCCTCCCCCAACTGGATCCTTTAAGTTTCGCAGTCGATCACGGAGTGTTTTGAGCCAGCGCACCCGATCATTAAGATTGGCTGAAGCCCGATCATAATCGGCTTTAATGGGTGCGGCCTCTCGACTGACTTCGTCACAGATCTGGTCTCCTTTGTACTTCTCTTTCGCAATGTCCGAATCGATCGTGGAAAGTTCCGTTTGCAATTCTCGCATCCTTTCATTGATGCGTCGGGCATTCTCGATCTTTTTTCTCTTTCCGCGATCTCTTGATCGCGTTGTTCGATGGAGGACAGTTCTCCCATCACATCGTTGAATTGACCAAGCACCTCGTCGATTCCGGAACGCATAGCCTCCGCATGAGAATCATTGAGTGCTGCGAGAGTTGTTTCCTGGACCATCCCCCCGTCGACTCGCCGATCGCGATCGTTCCAGGGACCTTGTATCATCCCTATTCCGATTCCCATCAAACGGGCGGTCTCGTAGCTGGCGTCGTTGATGGGGCGTTGGTTGTAATGTTTGATCGCCAAACTCTCGATATTTTGTGCGACCTCGGAAGAATGCGATGCCCCACCTCGTAGCCGAATCCAAAGATACGCTTCGGCCGCGCGATCCCACGTCAGATCTGGGATCGATTTCGTAAGCACATTGAGCAAGGCAGGCTCGGCCGTCTTGTAGCGTTTGCCACTGATCTCCACGAGCGCCAGCGCGTAGTCAGCACGTGAATCCGACGCGCGATGTGCTCTCGCCAAGCGATAGTTTTGATAGGCGACCGACTGCGTTTCCCAGCCCTCGTCTAAGATCGTCGCAAGCAACGTCTCGTAATCGGACTCGCAAGAACTCAGCTTCACTTCGATCGGACCGATTCGCCGCGAACCTTCGCTCTTGGAAACCGTGACCATGGTAGTACCCTTTCGCCCGTCATGGGTCGCCGTCAGTCGATAGGATCCTTCCGGGATATTTGAAAACTCGAATCCGTCGGCGGTTGTCTGGGTGGTCGTTTCATCCGAACTCGCACTGGCGAGTCGGCCGAGCGACTGAAGCGATACCTTTGCCCCGGAGACTGGCCGAAGTCGTTCAACCGTTCTGGTTCTCTGCTCCTCTCGCTCTTTCGAAATCGTTATGTCTTTGCCATCTTTGGTGATCGTTTCAAAGTAGGGAACCTTGACGGTGTACGCCACTTCGGCCCTTTCGTCCGTTTCAAGTCCAACAACTCCGAAGACGGAGAGCGTTTCATTGGGGCGCTCCATTCGAATCTGAAAGTCCTTTTCGTTTCGACCGTCTTTGATGACGACAAACGCTTTCTTTTCAAACGCGAGCGAGTTGCTGGAGAGTCGCACTTTGTAAATGCCAGTCCCCTCGTTCATGCCAAAGTCTACGGAGCCATTCAAGCCCGTGATTTGGGGTGAGCCGAATTCGGAACTGTTGGGTGATTGCAGTGAGACTTCGATATTCGGGATCGGTTGACCATCTTCGGCGTTTTTGATCGTGGCCCGAAAGGAGACCGATGATTCGACAATCGGTTGAGGCGGAGTCAATCCCCGATTGCCGCCGCTCGTCCCCGGATACTTGGGTTGCCCAACATTAGGACCTAGTCCAGCAACGGAAGGTCCGAAAACGGGTGTCATTGGTGCCGTTGGACGCGGTTGCGGATTGCGGCCGGTCCAACCGGGCGATACCCCGACCACTCTGGGGCCTGAGTCGGTCAAGCCGCTAAGTCTTGGCCCTTCTAGTTCTTCGTGAGTAGTCGTTGAACATGGCGAGTATTTGTCGATCAACTCCATTCGCCACAATTCGAGTGGCAATTTTGCGAAGGCGGCCAGAGAAGTTTGAGACCCTTCTCCTGCTTTTGTCTCCGTGGTCGTCGTCGTCTTGGTTGAAGTGCTCGCACTTTCCAAGTTTCTAATCTCGTTACTTAACGCGATGATCTCGCCCAACTTCTTCTGATACGGCACCGAGCCACGCTCGAATTGGTCTCGCTGGGTGATCTTTAATTTTCTTTCCTCAGTAAGCTCGTCCATACGACTCTGATTGGGGTTTGATTTCACCATTTCGCTGTTGTTGTCGCCATCCTTGGGACTCGGCGCGACCATCGAATCCGATTTTTTCGGTGCTTCCGCAAATCCGCGATTGAATGCTGTTTTGTATTCCGATCCGAGTTGGGTAAGAATCGCGTTTTGAAATTGTTCGCCGCCTTGCACGGTTTCGAGCGAATTCATCGCACCGATCGCGAGTCCCATCACACGAACCGTTTCCAGGCTTGCGCCCGACCGGGACATCCGCGTAGCCCCCTGCAAACTCGCTAATCTTTTTCTTCACTGTCGGGTAATCTTTTTCCAACATGCCCAACCGAATCCGAGCTTCGACCGCGGGTCCCAAATGAAGTCGTCATTTTGCTCAACCTGTCCGAGCAACGCGTTCACCAGTTTGTAGTTCTCCTTCTTCGCCTCGACCAAACTAATGACGAACGGCAGGATCACTTTCTTCGGATCCGTCTTCATCGCCTCTCCATAAATCGCTTTCGCAGCTTCCGGTTTTTCCCATCGCTGTTCCAGAAACTCACAAACGAACTTTGCCAAGGGCGGAGACAGCGTGCTCGTGGAGCCACTGGCAATCGATTGATTACTCGGCATCGGTGGCTTGGGCGGTTCCGTGGCCATGCTCTTTGCGTCAAGCCAAACGACGATTGGTGCGGCTTTCTGCTTGATCGCGAAATCTCCGGATGTAAACGGCGTAAACTGTTCGCTACCGGTTGCCACGGCGATCGAATACGAACCCATCTTTGGCAGTCGAACGTCGTTGACGCGTCCGAGTGAATCGGTTGTTCGCGGTGTCGTAGTCGAGAAGGATTCGCCCGATGTGGGATCCCATATTTTCAATGAGATATTGCTCAGTGGTTCTTTCGTATCGCGACGCTTAACGATCAAGTTCACCTTAGGTGCGATGGGAGAGAGAAAGACGTCCAACACCGTTGTGCTGGCCGATTGAACTGCTTTCCGGCTCGTTGCAATGGCAGTGTAATTTTCGAGTTCGGCTGTGGCAGAGACTTCACCGAGTCCGGGAGTCGTGCCCTCGGCAAGATAAATCTTCCACTTCGACGGGGGATACTCGTCGGTATAGTCAGACGAAGCCAATGCTTTTAACTCGCCCACCTCGACGGGAATCTTCATTCGTAAGCTTTCGCGGATCACATTGAGCGATGGAACCTTCGCGTCAGGTGACGGGTTCTCCGCATACACGAAAACTTTCACCGTCGCGGGTGGTGGCCCGGGCAGCATTTCAGGCTCGAGGTAAACATGGATCGTGTTGTTTTCGCTTGAAGGGACTGCAACCGATTCGGCATGCGTGTACAAGGCGTGCGAATTGGCTTGGACGGTGACGCTCCACAGTCCAGCCTTGACATCAAAATTTGCCGTTCCCGTTGCGTCCGTTTCTCGACGCTGTAGCAATTCGTTGTCAGCCTTGATATTCACAGCAGCGTTTGAGAGAAGTCCACGTTCCTCGTCCGTCGAATGGACCACGACCGTTAAGGTACCTGGGCCGGCATCATCACCATCTTTCGAAAGTTTCAGTCGGAATGTTCCCGGCGTGCTACTGGTCATCGAGGTCGGCTGGCTGGTGGACGTTGTGTAATCTTCCAGGCTGGCTTCGGCTTTGTATCTTCCAACCGGCAGATTCTTCATTTCCGCCCGATACCACTTGTCGCAGTCGCCCGCGGCGATCCCCGTTGCTTCGAGAACTTGTGCAGGCGTTAGCTCGACGAGTTCGGGCTCGTGTTTAGCTCTCGTGATACCGTTGTCGCCAACTGCAAGAAAACGCACCTTGGGAAGTGTTTCGACGGAGACTTCGTCAGCCATGAAGGCCACCAAAGTAACGCCGCGGCGAGCGTTATTGAGATAGCGCGGAGGCGTTTGCGGCACGATCGGACTCTCGGGACAAACGACTTGCACCAACGCAACCAAACTTCCCGTCGGCTTGCCCAGATCGGGAGCTCGTTGCAACACGATTCTTCCCTTCGGCTGGCCTTCACAACCCAGTTGAAACTTCTTCCATTTGCTTGCGGCGTACCCGGGGGCGGTCGCTTGCAAGACGTAATCGCCGGGCTCGACGAATTGCTTGATCGACGGCTCGAGCGACAGCACGCTGCGGAGCGGATGGCCCGGATACTTTAGTTGGAGGCTCGCGCAGGAATCGGCTGTTTGCTGTCCGAGTCAACCACCGAGACCATCAACGGGATTTGGGGTGACGGTACATCCAACGTGACCATGAAGGTTGTCGTCTGTGACGCGACGATTGTTTTCGATCGGCTGGTCGAACTCAAACGATCGAGATCTGCACGCAGCAGCCAAGTTCCGCCGACGAGAGGCTCCGAGGGCACAACACTGTAATTGCGATTTCGTCCATCATCACTTTGCAGTGACACCTTCCCTTGGATTTCTCCATTCGTTTCGGAAACGAACTTGGCGGTTGGCGCACCCTTACTCCCACATCCTGTCACGCTGGCGACACGAATTGACCCCACCACCGTGTAGCTTGGAATCACCTCAACGGGTTTCAGAGGGATCGTTATTTCAAGCGACTTGCCCGGCGCCACCGACTGCCATTGCATTTCACTCGTGATGTATCCCGGTGCGCCGGCGGAAATCGCGAAGGTGCCACCCGGAATATTTTCGGGACCAAAAATTCCACCGAGCGTCGCAGCCTTGATTTCCAGTTCTTTGCGATTGAATTGGATCCACGCACCGTCGAGATAGTTTGTTGTTTGCCGGCCCGCCTCAATCACTTTGACGATCAATTTGCGTGGCTGCGTTCCGGTTCGTTGTCTCCCAATTGAAGCCAGAACGTGTGGGGCTGCCCGGCGCGAATGATACGAGGCGACGTCGTGTCGACCAGATTGCCCAAGGTCGCGCGAACCGAAACAGGTCCGGGTTGCAATTCATTGCCGATGCAGATGAACCAATCACTGGTGGTTTCTGCGGGAATTTCTAGTCGGCTGTACTGGTTTGGCGCAATGGGGCGGACGACGGGCGTGAATATGTTTTTGCTTGTGAATTCAACAATGGGACGTGCCTGGTTGTCCCGTTTCGAACTTCGGATCACCTCGATGATCGCCGTTGCCTGTGCGAGCGATTGCGACGTTACCGGTTCGGGATCTTGGATCAGCACCAAATCCAGATTGGCGGGCTGCTGGCCCGTAACAATCGTTGTCTGCTTTGAAACAGGCTTGTATCCCACTGCGGAACCGGCTGCGGCGTTGTGGGCTACATCGGTGATGGGCGCAATTGGGTTCGCATGCCAAGTGCCGGGATCCAACTCAATCTCGTACTTACCGTTTGCATCGGCAAACGCGAAGAGAGTGCGATTTTGAGCTGAGTTTTCGAACGAGATGGATGCTCCGGGGAACGGAGTCATTACGCGATCCAAACCCCGGCGCCGTACGACTCCCGCCAGCTTGTAAGATTTCATTGACGGATCTTTGGGCGGCGTCAACGTCACGTAGAGTGTGTTGTCGCTTCCCCAAAGCCACTTTGCATTTCCTTGAGCGCTTTCGTACCCCGACATGCTGGCCACCGCAAAGTATTCACCGGCGGCTACGCTGGTTTGAACATTGCCCCAATACATCGTTGCGGGCTGCTGTTCCAGCGGGTTCCGCAAACCTTGCGTCGCGACCGGCGTTAGTGCGGTCACGAGCGGCGGGCCACCGAGTGTGGGTTTGACGTAAACTTTTGGTTGCCCGACGTTTTCCGAACCACCGAGCACGGTCACTAAGACCCGGACGTCGACGGCTCGCCGAAGATAGATCTTTAATCGATTGTCGTCATCTTCTCTGACGAAAAACGTATCAATTTCCTGCTCACGTATAGGAAGGAATCCATTGCGAGTGGCGGTGACCGAGTAGGCATAGCCTGGTAAGACCGAGAATTCGCAATCCGTTTCGGGCAGGGTTGTCGCCGTCCGTTTTTGCAAGGCGTCTGCGACCGGCGTGATCGTGACGAGCACATCTTCGACACGAACATCGTCGCCAAATTCGTTCTTCGTCCAAACTCCGACCATCACTTGCGTTTTCGGATTCTCTGGCGGTGCACCTTGGATCACACTGAAGTCAAAGATGAACGGCGCGACCGAAGGTCGTACATCCAGCACACGGCCGTCCCTTTGTTGCTGGTAGCGATCGGCTGTCACCTCGAATTCAAGCTTTCCACTTGGTAGATCCTCGGCCAGATAATATCCGTCTTGATCGGTGGTCTGCTCCGTCACCGTCAAACCCGACTCGTCGATGAACTTGATTTTTGCACCCGCGACATACTCGATGATGTTGCCCGACGGATCATGTCCCAAGACGTGTCCATGAAGGGTCGCCCGCAACCGAGGTCCCTGGTCACGGAACAGCCAAGCTTGAACGACCGTCTCAAAGCCGGGTATGACTTTCTTAGCCGGGCTATCGAACTTGCTGTAGTTTGTCGAATTCGCGTGGACGCGATACGACGAGGCAGGCAGAGGCTTGGATGGTTTGCCGATGAAGTAAGTGAACTTTGGATCGATTGCGGTACCACCAATCTTCCGAGCCGCTTCCAGCTCGATCGCTTCCACATTGAGTGAGCGTTTTTGACTGGGGTTGTCCTCGTTTGAATAGAAGACATTCGGCGCGACGGACTCGCCCCCCTCCATGCCGATCAGTGCGATCAGTTTGGTATCGGGAACGACACGTTTTTCCACGTACAGGTCGATCGTCGCCGTTTCATTTACCTTTACCGCAACCGTCTTCGCACCCGTTGAATCGAAGTCGGTGGCCGACGCGCTGACCCACCAACTGCCTGGGGCCAGTTCCTTGAAACTGAATTGACCGTCCGCCGATCGCGTCGGTGGTGGCGGATTTCCCGCACGCAGTTTCGTGAGCGTCACGGTCGCACCGGGCACCAGTTCGGGCGGATCGGTTCCGGCGATCAAGACGCGGCCTTGGATCGAACCCGGCGTTTCCTGGATCGGCACGATGACTTGGAAATACGTCGATTGATCGGGCGAGACGGACTGCTGCGATGATGCCTGTTCGGTGTAATTGGGTAATCCGTCCATCGTTGCCGTTGCCCGATACAATCCGCTGATCAGAGGGCTGGAGGGTTCGGCCGTGAACCACGACCAATCCGTCTCGGCATCGATACCGTAGTCCAGCAATTCATCTTCCGAAAGCGTCTTGGTCTTACCATCGATTGCCTGGCCGATGGCCGAACGAATCGAACCGTTGGCAACTTGTCGCCGATCATTCCTTCGACGCCGATGATCGCCATCTGCGAAACCTTCGGGCCGACGGTCTCGGTCACCTGGGCGATGGTGATGTCATGGGTGAAGTCTTGCTGCGGCGTGATGCTGACGGAGACCGGTTTTGCCGCCCCGAGCTTGGCCGTATCGATGCTTTCCGCGGTCGAGTTTTCAGTCGGCTGGCAAACAACCCACCACGAACCATCGGACAACTTCAGTTCGTATTGACCCGACCGATCGGTCGTCGTCTTACGAGTCTCAGTGCTGGTTTGACTCGTCGCGATCACATCCCAAGCGACGAGTGGTTGTTTGGCGTTGTCGTTGATCTTTTCGGCAACGGTACCACGAAGATTCCCCAGCGCGTCCCTCGGATGCAAACTCAATACGAACAGATTGGTCTTGCCGGTCTCGACCGCTTCGTAGCCCGAGGATACCGGGTCAACGCCGACCAAGGTTGCCCGCGCGTAGTAACTTCCCGGTGCGAGAGGCCCCTCGCTTTCCACCCAGTACCAATCCCATTTGGACGGATCATCATCACCAACGCCATCGGCGCCCTCGCCCAGGTAACCCAGATCCTCTTCACTGACGGGCATCACTTTTCCGGGCAACGGTTCGTCGTCCGCGCCCGCCAAAAAGAAATCGACCTTGGGTTGGGCATCCGGAATACGCTTGGCAGTATTACGAAACGACACGATCGCAAAAATGGGAACGGGCGTTGGATCGGAGTCCACCTCCGCCGAATCGGACAAGACGAAATCGCATTCGTACTGGGCTCCTGCGACAAACGTCATCGTGACATCTGACGTCACATCGCTTCCCGAACGGATCGCGTGCCGGTCCGCGTCAGGCAAACTGCTGGTGACAAACGTTCTCGCGTTTTCGCTGCATCCAGGTGCTTGAGCGGAGAAGTGCCAAGTACCGCTGGGTAGATCGAGCGTGTTGCCGTCGGGTTTTGTTACATCGATCACCCCGGCCGGTTGTGGATCGTCGCCGCGCCAAAGAGTAATGCTCGCATTTTCGACGGACGTTCGGTTTCCGTCCTCATCTTTCCAGACCCGGACCGTCAAATTGCTCGGCCCACTGTCGTCAGCGATTTGCGGACCACTGTCGTTAGGCTGATTGGCCGTTGGATCCGCTGTCAGCGCGAATTCTATCTTGTAGTCCTGCCCCTCGATAATCGTTACCGTCGCGTCCGCAAAATCAGCTGCACCACTGCGGACGGCATGCCGATCGGCGTCGTAAGCATCGCTGGTAATCGTGGTGCGAGCGTTTTCGCGATAGCCGTTCGCTCCAGCGGAAAAATGCCAAGTTCCGCCAGGCAAGTTGGTCTGGAACTCACCCGAAGGCACGGCAATCGTGCGGACAGGGTCCGGATCATCACCTTGCCATAAAGTGACCGTAGCATCCGAAACGGATTCGCGCGCACCGGCGTCGTCAATTCCCCAGACCGAGAACGCGACCGATGCTTGCTGTGCAAATGCCGACGTCAACGACAACACAGAGAAGACAGACGCTAATATAAGATGATAATTTGGCATTGGTCGTAACTGGCAACGGCGTTTCATGATTGGGCTTCCGGTGGTTTTCGACCAGCGAGCGTTCGTATTTAATAGTTCATTCTCTGGACCATCATTCCATCACTTTGACAAAATCCAGTCGGTTCCGTAGTTCTTGCTCATCAAAAAATTTGCGATGGAAATATTGTCATCGTTAAGTGCAGAATATTTATTTTTGGGTTTGAACTGAGAGCTTTTGCCTTTCTTCGCTTGCGGAGCGATCAGCTTGCTCATATCTCCTTGCGCTTCAAGAAATCTCCCATCGCGTCACCAAATCCGTCGACTGCTGCGTCTTTAAAAGTTCGGTGGAATTTTGTTATGTCACTGTTTCCCAACTTGAGATCTTCGAGCACCTCACCAGCCTGGTTCTTCATGTCCCGCTTGGTCCACGTCATCATCGGTTTCACGTGGTCAACTGAACGAGTCATCGCGGCAGGTTGAAACATTTGCAGCCAGAACTCTTTTGTCTTTTTGCGAACATTGTTTTTCAGTGCTGACTCTTTGATGCTGACGCCACTCTCCGACTTCTTTGCCGTTGAGCTATACAAATATTGCGACAGCTCTTTCACATAGCGTGGGTCGGCGGTCAGGCTGGCATACGGCGGATCGTCGACACCCAGCAAGGCAGGACTCATCGGAGCGTTTGCGGCGACGTATCCAGCAGCAATTCCGCTTTTTGGCGCAGCCGGAGCATGGTACTGCCCGTTTGGAACACCGCTGCCGGGCGGCGGACTCAGAGGGAGCGTTCCATAGGGTCCAGACGCATTTCCTCCATTTCCAGGAACATTCAAGTATGAGCCTCCTGGTGCCGAACCAGCGGATGATCCTCCGTTCGCCGGAGCGGGTGCATAATGGCCGCCAGGGGCGGCGTCTGCTGGGTTCGCAGGGATCAACCCATAACCGGCCTCGGCCGGAAGGGCTACGTACTGGGAATTGGGTTCCGAAAATAGCACCTCCGGCGGAACCGCATGCACCACCGAAAATGAATCGTTCGCGAATAGCAGAAGCGTCGCAAAGATTGCAACTGCGTAACGGAAACCTTTTGCCGATCTAAAATTGCGGGTTGTGTTCACTGCCATTTCCTTTCCTCAATGAGGAAGTCGTACTGATTGGATTGGGATTCTCGATGTGACGAGGAAAGATCGACTTGCCCGTTGCTATCTCAAGTCGGTGATAAAGAAGTAAAAAGCTAAGTCCGTGGTTCCATCTCGTGCATGGACGATTTTAAAGTTTTCGGTTCCGTTGCCTTTACCACTAAAAAGACCCACTTGGTCAAGCAAGATCTCAATGGGTTCGCACTTTAAGTAATCGTCTCCTTGAAACAGTCCAGCGTCGTCATCATCTTCCCTGACGTCGAACGTTATTCGGATCTTTGCTTTCTTCGTGTTCGGGTTGTCGAACGTCACGAGCTTTGTTGTTGCCATTTCTACAGGCGTTGTCGATTTCTCCATCACGTGATTCTCTCCTTCTTTATAATCCCACAGATTCTGCTTACTTCCTGGGATCACATTCCCCTGGTCGTCTATTCCTTCTAGCCAGATGGTTCCGAAAAACTCTTCTTGCGCGGGATTAGTGCCATCGCCAAGTTCGGTCGTTTCGACGAGTTGCATCGATTTTAGTGTGACGTTGTATCGCAGTTCACCGCTGCCGGCGATCTCACAGTTTCGTACTGGATACTCGGTGGCCTTCACAAGTTTTGCCACAGAACCGTCGGCTAAAAAGCGGAGTGTGTAGGCGATGGGAAACCCAGGATCGTCCTTCGCAGCGTTCGCACGAGTTCGATAAAATCCAACATATTTTCGACTCCTCGGATTGCTCCGGCCGCTTTGTCGGCCGCGCCTCCGATGATCGTTCCTTGAATGCTCGTTGTTTTAAGGGTTGAGTTGTACTCGGCTTCAATTTTTCCCTTGCCTGACAAACTGTTGACTTCATCCTCGTCCTTTTGGTCGTCGGCGTCTGCTTTCTTGTCTCCGGTTTCATCCTCTTTCTTTTTCTCTTCCTCCACTTTGCCGTCCTCGTCGTCATCCTCGTCCAGTTTGTATCCCTTGTCGTTCCAGGAGAACGCGAGGGCAGCCTGCACTTCGATCTTCGAACTTTCGGATGCTAGGGCAAAATAGGCGGCCCGACCATACTTAACCGATGACACGTACATGGGCGCCGCGTTGCCGAAGTTCGCGAAGTCGACTGATTCTGGTTTCGAAAAGAATCGAACCGGTGCGCCGACTGCGTTGACGTCGATCGAGAAAAAGACTTGATTGAATTTTAGAAGCTGCCTGCTCCGTATATTTTCGACTCCAAACTTGAAGGCGCCCTTGAGCGTTGCAAGCCCAGTGCTTCCAGCCCCGCGTAGCTTGATTTCCAAATCCTCTTTGGAATAAACGTCCTCAAACAGAAACGTCATTCTTGCGGCTGTTGCGCCATCGGTCCCTTGTTGCCAGATTTCTCGCATACTTTCACGGACGGAGGACAGATCGGGATATACTTCGCGGCTTCCACCTCCGTCGATGCTCTGCAATGAAGTTGAGATGGTGATGTTGTTTCGATCTTCCACGATTTGGATGTACTCGCCTGATGCGAGTGAGTCGCCACGGATGAGCGACCCCGGGAAAATGATGTCCGTTTGTGGATCCAAGACGATCATCTCGTTGTATTCCGGCGCCGCCTTGTACCACTGTGTTGTGCATTCGTAGTTGCCGTCCTTGACAGGCACTTTCGTATTTTCGGGGTTGTCGATTTTGGTTTCGTCGTAGGGAACCGGCATCGGAACCCTTGACAGGCTGCGAACTTTGGCGTTGAAATCGAGTCCTTCATCGGAGCCGCTGGGTTCTTTGGTGGCATCCGGCATGTCCGGAAGTTTGAGAGTCCTTGCCGACATAGGTTCATTGCGTTCGCGTGCCGCAAGGACGATCTCTGCGTCCTCATCAGTCCCCACGGTGAGGTACGATTCGCCTACCGTTGTTGCGACATGCTCTGCCTCAAGACCTTTTGGGTCGCGGAACTGTAGGTAGGTGCCCGGCAACAAATCGAGCGTGACGGTGCCCTCACCACGTATCGCCGCCAGCTCTTGTCCGGCTTCGTAAACCGATAGCGGTTGGTCAGTGTCATTCAAAAAATTGCGGGTGATCGTGTCTCGCACACCCACTTCGTAACTTTGATCACTGGCATCGGTCGCGCTGTAAGAATCGTTGACCGAACCCGATTTGAAGACCCACACATCGCCTGGCCGACTGCCTTGCACCCGACTACCGCCAATCGGAATCGTGCCGTAGGAGGTTTCTCCGTTTCCCGTCTTCAAAAATACGTTGACGGGACTTTCCAGATTGTTTCGCACACGAACATCGACACCGTTATCAGCGGCGTGCGCGATCAACACGGTCAACAGCAAGCTTATGCCAGCGAGCATTGAAAAGGTGATTGGTTTGGTCATCGGATAAACCTGTCGTGATTGAATTGGAGCATTTGCGTATCAGTGTTGCGGACTTGCGATTGACGAGTTGGCTTCGTCATGAACGTTAGGGGACCGGCGTCGTGTAGGGCTTCTCGCCCCCGTAGTTGCCCGGTGGGTCATAGACGCCGACCACGTAGACTTTTCCGTCCGACGCGATTGCGATTCCGAATCCGGTATGTGTCGTGTTGGCCCAGACCATTTGCGTGTAGTGCCCTGTCTCTCGGCCGGTCGAGTTTTCGTAGTCTTTCCTCTCACTCAACCAAGCTTCCGCCGCTTTTGCGGGTGAGGCGTTCCCTTGCGTCGAACCCCGATACAGGTTTTCGCCGTAGGTGCGGTATTCAATTGAGGATGGAGGCACATTTAGATTGCGATGCGTCAGTCCAGAGTTGCGTTCTTTCAATTCATCGGCCCAAATTTGAGCATCGGCAGCGAGTTTGGCAGACCATCGCAGCGGAGCGATGCCGGCACAGACGGCAGCTCGCGCGTCGTTGTGGACTTTTAAGAATGCGTCGATTTCGGGTGTATTCGACTGAGGAACAGGCTGTTGAGTTCGAGCTGCCGCTTTCCTTGTGAACAGGCCGAGTGTTGGACTCAGCATCAATTGTTCGCACTCAGCACGCCGATCGTATTCGTGCTGTCACTTGCTGCCTGGGAGCCTTGCGCGTGGAAGGCGAGTTTGAGCTCTTCCTGATCAATGATCCAGCTACCGTTTTGATCCGATTGCCATATGATCGGAGCGTTATTTCCATTGAATCCCAAGCCAAACCCAGATGCAAGCGAGAACGTGGAGTCCTCGTTAACGATCAATCGCACAGCGCTTGTATGAGTTGTCGTTAATCCGCTTTGTGGCGAGATCGTGTTTTTCGCAGTTTGCTCCCAGGTTCCCGGCAGCAGGCTTGCATCGACGGGGATCGGCGGCAGCTGTTTAGGAAGATCGAAACGTGTCAAGCGTCCAGCCAATCCGAGAAACAGCGTTTGATCATCCACGATCGAGGCTTTGGTTTCCTTGGCGACGTTGGGAGTTGAATTTGGGTCGTCCGTCTTCGTTGGCGTCAACGTCATCATCTCGCCCTGGTCCAATGTCCAGGAACCGTTTTCAAGCATCCAGGTCTCGCCATCTCGTTTCTCGAAGACGGAGTCATAGGTGCCATCGTCTCGGAAATTGAACACCGTCCGTGCAGCCTCCGCCACGCGAGCCCATCGGCCAATGATCGCGTCTTTGGCGATCGAATTTGGTGGTGGAGGTGTATCGAAGGGTGGTGGAGATGGCGGGGTTTTCGGTGGTGTCGTTGGAGTTACCGGCGCCGGGCCTCCAGTTGGAGGCAAGGGGCGTTGGACTGGGTCTTGAACCAATCGCAATCCGAACAAGCCGATCGCTTCGTTGTCGATTCGGTTGCTCATCTTCAACATCAACGTCAGGCTGACCATTGCTTTGTCGATCGAACCGATCGGCAAGCTTTGCTCAAAGTTGTTGTCGACCTCCATATCGGTCAGCGTGCTCATTCCGATGCTGGCCGTCTCGAACAACTCGGTGTTGTAGGCCTCGTAATCGAGGTCGCAAGCAATCGGGATATCGATCAAGAACATCGGCGTTCTTGCGCCCTGCTTGTCATACGTGACGGTGCGAGTCGTCTCGATCCGTAAGACCTCGGCGGCGGAGGTGGTGCCGGCAAATTCATCGGGTTCATAGATCCCTGATTTGCTACCGGAGATGTCTTGCACGATCAACCGAGCGTCAATCTCGACTTGATTATCCGTCGTGGCGTTACCGTTCATGATCCCTAGATGACCGACCAAGCGATAACTGGCATCCAGCTTCACTTGGTTGTCGAAACGCACCGTCAACTGACCAACATTCGGATCCCACGCGCTGACGCCGACGACCGGTGAGGCTCCCGATGCCTCAAAGGTAAACGCGTTGTGAGAGTTCGTTGGTGCGGAAGTTATCCAAGCCGATTTGCCATCGTAAGTCGGCTTTATCGCGAAAGGGTTCCAAGGAATCGCTGATGCGGGTGCGTCAAAACCGTCACCGTCGATTTGGAATTGCACTTCGGCGGTCGATTGCCGGCGCAGTTGAATGCTCGGATCTCGTCCGATCACAAATGGCTGTTGATTGAGCTGAGAATCTTTCGTAAGCAGCGGCAACATTGGCCCTTTCGCGGCGCCGCCTTGCGAGATCATGTTGCCGTCGCTGTCGAAGGCGATGACTTCGGGTTCCACCATAGCGTGGTGATACTCGCTGGAGCTCAACAACGTGCTCGCCAGCTCGATTTCGGGCAATCGAGCTGATCGAATGACGCCTGATCCCGAGGCAATCAAATTTTCAATTCGCGCGGACTCGGCAATCATAACGGGCACTTGGCTGCCACGATGAGGAAGCCTGGCCCACAGCCTGACTTGAAATTCTTTGACTTCCTCGGAGTTCTCGGCTTCCCATTCAACCGTACATTGCGAACCATCGGCTGGAAGCGAAATGCTTCGATAGATGGACGCGAATCGGACCTGACTGATCAGCAGCTTTTTGGGTGCGGCGATGACCGTTGGAGTGGTGGTGTTCGGAGCGTTGCTATTCGCACCGGCACTGGTCGCGCCGCTGACGGGCGGATTGCTGACACCGGGAGTGCTGCCGAGTCCGGTCGGATCGAGCGGTGTCGCGTTGTCAGGTCGATTGCCCAAGGCTGCCAGCAAGCTTCCGATCAGCGTCTCAAGGGTGTCAGGGACGTTCGGATCTCCTGTCGATGGGTTGGCTGCTGAGGTGTTTCGCTGAGCTGACGGGTTGCTCGGGAAGCCGGGGCTTGGACCTGCGGAACCCATGCTTGGAGAGCCGATGCCCGATGTGCCCATGCCCGATGGCCAACCGGCTGAGGAACCGAGGCCTGTTGGACTCGATCCGCCGCTACCACCACCGACAGGACCAGAGAGACTCAGCCCGCCGCTTCCAGTACCGGATCCACTCGGGCCAGATCCATTGGGGCCGGAACTGCCCGGACTCGTGCCGGCGACATTCGACCCGGCGACATTCGACCCTGGGCCGCTACCCATTGGACCACTCGTCCCCGCGCCGGATCCACTGGCACCGCTCGGCCCCGCGACACCGCTCGTGGGATTCGATCCCGCACCACCTTTTCCTGCACCGTTTGCACTGGCGACCGATGCTGCGTCGGGACCGCTTGTCTTTCCTGACTCGGGACCAGCGCTGCGAGTACGTGTCACGCTTGGACCTCCCGGCGGAACGCCCGGCGGAGACGGGTTTCCGTTGCTCGCTAGTCCTGAACCGGGGTTACTTGGTCCCGATTCACCAGGTCCCGGACCCTGTTGAGGTGCGATCGTGCGCGGTGGAGGAATCTTCAGTCCTGGGTTCCATGCGTACCGGTCGAAGTCATTGCTAGGGTTGACCACCACTTGTCCCCGTTCATCGCGATGAGCCGGAGGGACTAAGAGAACTCGCTCGAGCGATTGTCGGTCACTCTGAATCGGTTCGCTCGCATAAACGTTCTTTCCATCGACGTCTAAGCTCACACGTTGCAACTTGGCGCTATCGGGCTGTTGGCTCAGCGGCTGGTTGCTGCCTAGTAATCCGATCGAGAAGTTCTTGAGATCGCTTCGACTGACGGGGTCAAAGCTCAAGTCAACTGGCGTTAACTCAAACACCTGCTCATTGGGCACGTCGGCCAGCGGTGCGAGTTCGGAGGCGAGCAGAAATTTCCGGCCACCCGCTCGCAAGTAAAGCGGATTCACAGTCCCTGGCCGCTCGTCGCCGCCGGCCAGCATCGCTAGACGAATCGAGGAGACACGATCGGTGGGTAATGACGGCTCAAAACCGCTCTCGGTTTCGATGACAGCCGGGAATTGCCCAAGCAATTGGCCACCCATTCGTCGCAGCGGCTCAACCAGCCCTGCAAGTTCAGCCTTGTTCTCTGCAAGAATCTTTTCTTCCGCCTCGGTGCCTAAACCAGCCTCCACGATGGTCGTTAATTCATCAACTTTACCGGCGAGCAAATCGTTCTTCGCCATCAATTCCTTCACTTCAAACCGATACTGCTGGATGACCTCCTTGAGACTCTTGTTGAATGATCCGTTGGCCGCGTAGAGCTGGCCGTTCACTTCGATCTTGTACTTGCCCAGGGTCCAGTCGGAGACGCCAGCGGACGCGAATCCGATTTGACTGATATCGCCGACGCTCAGGCCGCTCAGCAATGTGTGTGAGGTTTTCAGCGGATCGCGATCACTCGCCTGATCGCTTTGATCGAATTGAAACCAAACGGGTTGGCCGGCTGGAATTGCCTTCACATCGGTGCCAAGCGACGAATCCGATGGCAGTGCCGCAAAGACGGGCTGCATCTGACCGCTGGGACTAAGACGCAGGGGGAATCCGAAGCCCAGATGCAGATCAACCACTTCGGTGATCGGTGCACCCGGTGCCGCCTCGATGGTGACCTTGATCTGTTTGATCGGATCGTCCGCGGAGAGCGATCCCATCGCGAAGCCGGAGGCAAAATCGTTGTCTGTCATTACCGAGGACGCGACGCCCCCGTCGGCTTGCTCATGCAATCGTCGGTGCAGTCCGAATCCCACCAGTCCGATCGTGCCTACGATTGAAGCGGCAATCATTGCGTACTTCAAAAGCATGGATTCGGATTTTCCCGTCGGACTCATAGCTTCACTTTCAAGTGAGCGTGCTGGCAAGTGAGCGTGCTGGCAAAACTTTTTTCGAAATAGGCTATGGCTTTTGCGACCAACACCCCTGTAAGGTGTGTACCTGCGATCCCCCGGCGGTTGTCGCCTAAAGATCCCGCATTTTCGGAAAAAATGTTTCCAAGCGTTGGTTCGGATGGCTTTCAGAATCCGTCGCGACCCATCGCAATGAACCGACTTTGCGAATGCGTAACGACGAACTCAACCGATCGAAATGTCAAATGAGTGAGCGAAACGATGACGTAGAGGATCTCGCCCGACTTGGTGATGAATCAGCCTTGGCAAACTTGTTCCAGCGCCATCGTGGCAAGTTGCGATCGATGGTTGCCTTCCGCATGGACGCCAATTTGAGAGGTCGCGTTGATCCATCGGATGTGATCCAGGAGTCGTTTCTGGATTTGGCAAAACGATTGGACGAGTTCAATTCCAATCAAAAGATGTCGCCGCTGTTGTGGATGCGGCTGGTTACGATGGAACGACTCTTGGCTATTCACCGATGCCATGTCGACACTCAAAAGCGAGATGCCAGACGTGAAGTGTCGATTGACCGCGGTATCGGACTCGGCGCGACGTCGGTTTCACTGGCCGCCGCATTGTTAGGACGCCTTTCGTCCGTATCAGGAGAGATGATTCGTGCGGAACAGAAAGCGAAGTTGCACGAGCTGCTGGATCAAATGGATCAAGACGATCGAGAGATCATCGCGCTCAGGATCTTCGAGGGCGTCACCAACGGCGAAGCGGCCGAGATCTTACAACTGACCAAGCAAACAACCAGCAAACGTTTCGTCCGAGCGATCGAACGACTGCGAACCACCATGCAGGATGTTCCTGGACTTCACCAGTGGTTCAAGCATGCCTGAACAACCCCCGCGAAATGCCGAGTCGAATGGTTCATCGGACATTGTTGTCTTAGTCGATGAAATCGCTGATGAGTTTCTGTTAGCGGTACGTGAGGGAAAGATCACCGAGATCGATGCGTTCGTCAGCTCACATCCCAAGGTGATCGAAAACCCAACGCTCGAGGAGCCGCTGCGTCGGATGCTCGAGACGCTGCGAATGGTGCATGGTCTGGGCGCCGGATCGTTCACCGACGAAGTGCCGTCCAAAGTATCTGCCCGGCAGGACCCCGCGTGGCCAGAGATCAAAGACTACCAACTGCTTCGCGTTGCTGGGCGTGGTGGGATGGGCGTTGTCTACGAAGCGATGCAGTTGACCTTGTCACGAAAGGTGGCGCTGAAAGTCTTGCCCGGTCACGTCGCCGAAAATCCCAACGCGGTGGCACGCTTTCAGCAGGAAGCGCGTGCGGCGGCACAGCTTCACCATACCAACATTGTGCCAGTATTTGATGTTGGCAACGACGGCAAGCACTGTTTTTACGCGATGCAGTTCATCGAAGGGCAATCACTGGACGCCGTGATCCGCCAATTGCGTGTGATCCGCGACGAAGACGACTCCAACCAGCATCCGGGCCTGCCCAACGTCGTGACGCGCGACTTACCAGTTGCGACCCAATTAGCGGGAGCAAATGAAAGTCGTACCGTTTTCGATTCGCAACTCATGACAACGTGCATCGCCGCGGTACTGGCGGAACCAAGCTCAAAGCAAGAGCTCGTCAGTGCGGATTCGGCCCCGATTGCCAAAGGGAGCTCGACGTTGACGGTTTCCGGGCAATCCAAGCCGTTCATTCGCAACGTAGCCGGCATCGGACGCCAAATTGCCGACGGACTCCAACATGCGCACGACAGGGGCGTAGTGCACCGTGACATCAAACCGGCCAACATCATATTGGATCCTCAAGGAATTGCGTGGATCACGGACTTCGGACTTGCAAAGACCGACGATGTTGATCTAACGCGAGATGGAGACGTCGTTGGAACGCTGCGCTACATGCCGCCCGAACGTTTCACAGGAACCAGTGATGCGTGCAGCGATATTTATTCACTGGGCGTGACGCTGTACGAGATGTTGGCCTTTCAATCACCGTTTGCCGCTTGCGATCGCGTCAGTTTGATTACTGCCATTTGCGACGCGCGGCCGACTCCTCTGCGCACTTTGAACGATCGTGTCCCACGCGACTTGCAAACGATCATTGACAAAGCGATGGAAAAGGAACCCCGCCGGCGTTATCGAACGGCCCAGGCGATGGCAGACGACCTGGAGCGATTTCTCGACGGACGTCCGATTCGTGCCCGCCGCGTCGGCTTCGCGGAGCGATTGTGGTTGTGGTCCAAAAACAATGTGGGTCTGTCAGCATCCATTGCCGCAATCTCGCTGTTGTTGGTCTGCGGCGTGACCGCGTCGACGATCGCGGCGCTTTATTTTCGAACTCAAGAGCAAGTTCAAACCCGACTCGTCATCGAGAAAGAACAAGAAACTAATGAGGCTCAACGACAACGTGATGTTGCGTATCGAAGCGCCTATTTCGCCGATATCCGGCAAGCCTATCAAGATTGGGAAGGAGGTCAGATAAGACGCATGCTGACATCGCTGCGCAGCTACATCCCCGCGGCAGGCGAGCAGGACATTCGTGCCTGGGAATGGTACTACTTGCTCTCGCTCGCAGAAAAAGCCAAGGTCAGCCGAATCGATTTCGAGGGATTCATCACGCAGGCTGAGTGGACGCGCGATGGCGAATTTTTGTTGACGGCATCCTCCAAGAATTCGCTCGCTGTTTGGGATCGCGAAGGAGAATTGGCCCGTGAGGTGCTCATCCCGGGTCTACGAAAGTTTTCAATCAATCCCGACGGTTCCAAGTTCGCAACCGGAACGTGGGATACAGGCTTAAAGATATGGGACACCGCCACTGCCAGACTCGCGAAAACGCTTCATCCGTCCGACGCCCGTGTGGTTGACGTCGACTGGAGTGTCGATGGCGAGCAATTAGTTGTTGCCACGATTGATGATAAAGATCGCTTGGATGTTCTATTGCTAGATGCGGATACGGGTGACGTGGCTTGGCGGTGGGAGAACGTGGGATCGCACGCTCCACGGACAATGGAACTGAGTCCCGATGGTCGACTGTTGGCGCTCGGCTGCCCCCACACGTTCGCGATCTATCGCGTCGGCGAATCGCTGCCAATCCAGTGGTTTGATTATCCACCGCATTATGAGTTTGAGGTCCTTTGTTCCGCCTGGAATCCTAATAGCCAGAATTACGCGCTTGCAAGTTATGATCGCGGGGTCACGATCTTCGACGCGCTATCGGGCCCTACTAATCCACGGTCGCTGGCTCACATTTATGGTAAGGCCAGTGCGAACTCGCTTGAGTTCTCGCCGGACGGAAAACAATTGATCATTGGCTGCCATTCTCAATTGGTCGATATCTATGATGTTCAGACCGATAAGCTAATCCATCACCTCAAAGGGCACCTCGGTCCTGTAACCACGGCTGCATTTCATTCCACGTCGGGAATCGTTTCCGCTTCGCGAGATGGTTCGCTCAAATTCTGGGGCTTACCCGCTGGGATCGGCGAAGCCGCTGACCCAAAGCAGCCTTCCGAACCGCAATATCCCGGGCATCTTTATAGCGATGACGGCGTCAACCGATGGTACAACGAGAACAACGACGCGCAAGTCGTTTTCGACACGCAAACAGGAAAACAGGTCGCTCGACTGCCGGGATTCATTGGCGATATAAAAGGCGACTTTGCGGTCACAGGGGAGTTGGACGGGACCATCTATTGGATGGACCGAAAGTTTAACGAACTTGGCCGAATTCGTGCGCATCATCGAACGGCGAGAGTAGCTCTGAGCCCCGACGGAACAATGACTGCGTCATGTGACGGAGGTGTCGTTAGGATCTGGGACAACTTAACGCGGAAACCGATTTTGGAATTCTTTGGACATAAGCCTAACGCCTTCCTGCCGAAAATCATTTGGTCAAATCAAGGGAAGTTTGTGGCGACCGCGAGCAATGGCCAAGTCGTGATGGTCTGGGACGTGGCCAATGGGAAACGCAAACAGGCGTTCCGAGGACTTCAGGGAACTCCCACACGCGAAAAGTTTCAGTTCAGCCATGACGACCGCCGGATCATGGCCTGCGACCTCCACAGTCTAAAAATATGGGATATCGAATCCGGTCGCGAAATGATGTCTTTTGCAAATCGTGATGATTGGGATTCCGTCTATCAACATTTTCTTGCGGACGACGTTGCCCAGGAATCAAATTCCATTCAACATGCCGCACCATTCAAGTTTCTTGACAAGACGGTTGCATTGGAGGATGACTCGTCCGCGATTGCCAATTTCAGAAAGCAGACAACAAAAAATTTCGCCAAGTGGGCCGATGAGGCGAACGTGAAGTCCGATGTCGCATCAGACATTACAGGTGAAATGCCAAAGATTTCTTACAGAGTTGATTTGACCGCCGCGCCGCCGCCGCTCGAGCTTCCAGCTGTGATCGCGGAAGTGAAAACGGGTGCCGACGGCTGGGCAGATCTCCTCGGCCAACTCGCCCTTGAAGATCGACAACAGACCGCAAATGGCTGGATAATGGCTGGCGGCGAGTTGTTCAGCCCAAACCTTCCACGCGCCACGGTTCCGCTGCCAGGAGTTTGGTCCGGTGCCAGTTTCCAATTGCACGTTAATCTTCGACACAACGGCGACTCCGATAATTCGATTTGTCTGTGCTTTCCGGTCGGGGAGAGTATGGTGGCCTTCGATTTGGATGGTTGGCGCCAGGTTGGGTATCGGTCGGTCCTGACGATTGTCAACGGAGTTTGGGGAGACTCCAATCCCGATGCGACAACTGGTATCCAAATCAATGACGGCGAGCAACACGATTTGATGTTATCGGTGCATTTGCACGGAGAGAATGCCACCGTCAACGTGACGCTCGACGAAAAACCACTTTATGAATGGACAGGCGACCCATCGACTCTGAGCTTAGATCCGGAATGGGCAAGCAAAGCGCCAGCGGGCTCATTGGTAGTCGGCGCGTTTACCGACGAATGGGCCGTTTCCCAGATCCGGGTCAAGCGGTTGGATGAGGCAGAGATCCCCGGGCCTCCCATTGATAAAACAAGTCCAGTGGTTGCACCCGAGTAAACGAGAATGACGATCTCGCTCTAATAGAAACGGTCTTAGAGTCGATTGAGGTTCCGGTTCTCTGTGACCACGTCATGTCTGTTAGAATTATTTCGATTCTTGAGAAGTCAGCGCCCACGACTCGCTTGATTTCTGCCTTCAATGTGGACGGAGGCTCGATTTTTCGTCTGCAACCGCAGGCAAAAACCGTACCGCACTCGTAGCATCGAAAGATGATTGATGGCCGCCAACAGATCCTTGATTGACCTACCAACACCCAGCGCCGATGCGGCATTACCGCTAGGCCAAAAGCGGTTTCCCCATTTTTGGCGAATCTTTTGGCTCACATTCCTCGTTGTGTCACTTGCCTACGCTTGTTACAGCTTCTACGTCCCCGCGAATGAAATCATTTGGGCTGACAACTACGCTTCAGCCGGAAGACAAGCGGTGGAATCTGACACGCCAATGATCCTTTATTTCAGTGGTGAGTGGTGCGTTGCTTGTCGAATAATGAAACGTCAGGTGTGGGCTGACAATGAAGTGACAGCTTCGGTCAACGCGCAATTCATCCCAGTCGCCATAGACGTGGGCGACCCGGAAAACAGCGAAGTGTTGTCGCGCTACGATGTAATTGGAGCGCCCGTGACGATCATTACCGATCCGCTCGGAAACGCTTTGCGATGGCGAGTTGGAGGACTCAGCAAATCTGAATTCCTAGAACTCCTTGCCGCATCGAATTAGTTTGCCGACGATCGTCGGAGCAACCCTCGTGACTCTGCGACTCCGCTCGCAGAGAATGCTCCCATAAACTTTGCACTGGATTTGCCAGTTCACCTCCCGCGAACGAAGCCAGCGGGCGTGCCCACTCGGGCAGGGGACTTTGGCGATGGACGCGATCGTCGAAGGAAAAAAACTTACTTCGTTGCTTGTTTCTCGCTGCTGCCTATTGCAGCGCCGGGATTGAGAGAGACGAGATCTCTTCATCATTGGTGGTTGTTTGTTTGTTCGATGACGAGAACATTGCATCGTACTTAAGGAGGTCTTCGTCGATTTGGCGTGAGAGCATCCGGCCGTTGAAGTGTCCGGCCATTACGGTGCCGTAGTAAATCGGCATGGCGTAACCCGGTGTGAAGGCGCCGATTTGGTTCCCTATGTAGGTGCCGTAGGCGGGATAGAGGATGCGATTGGCTTCGATCACTCCATCGCGATCATGCCGCTGATAGAGATGGTCCATGGCGTCTCGCGAAGCGATGGTTTCATGCCAAGCGGGAAAAATCCCATAAGCCAGCGCGTAAGTTCCTTGATAATAGCGTCGGCTAAAATCTTTTGCGTGTCCCAGTTCGTGCAACGCGATCGCCGGGACGTCGCTGTACAGATGAACGGTTTGAGTATAGGGATTGAAGTGGTCGCCACCCATCACTCGACCCGGCAAGATTGCTTCTTGACCGAGTGTTAGCAATCCGAGGGTGTATCGATAGGGCCACGCAACGGTTTTGTTTTTCCGCAGCCGCCCGAAATCATCGATCGGCGCATACTGGTTCAGCCGCACCTTGACGTGCGGAAGGTTGTTCGCATCGAGGTATTCGGCGGCGATCTCCGTCGTCTTGGCGGTGATCCGGTGGTTATCAATGCGTCGGTCCCATAACAAAAGCTTACTGGGAATCCCGATGATCCAACCCACGGTGTCAAGCCATTTGACTGGGCGGCCGCTCTCGATTTGGTTGGATGCATCGTTTGCCAATTCCGGGGCGACGTAGCGTGGCGAAGACGGAATGGACTTCGGCGAAAGCACGTGACAACCGCCACTCGCGACAGCAAGCAGCATCGAGAACGTGACGTTTAAAGCAATTCGTTGCATCGGAGATTACAGTCGGACAAGCACGCATCCCAGGGCGTCCTCGCGAATCGGAATACTGGCCGGTTTCTAGTCCCACACGTCTCGCCAAGTCAAGATCAACGAGGCTGCCCGTGAAATCTGAAATGCGAGCATTCTCCGAATAGGGCTTGACGCACCACCCCGATTATTTCCAAACTTTCTGTGGGGTTGTTACGTACTGGCGTCTGTAATTTCATTTGAACGGCTCTTCAACAGGTTTCCCGCTCGACTAATGGTTTGGATCACACGTCTCACCCTGATGGCCTATTTGGTTGGCGGCTGGCTATTGCCGGCGTCGCACTTCCATGCGCATCAGTCGGCGGCGTGTGGTGGGCATGTCCATGAATCCCCCCAGGTCGGGTGCGGTCACAGCCACGACCACTGTCATCCTCACGCCCAGACACGCAGCAAAGCGGCCGGAGAGTCGTCGAGGGTGCAGTCAGACGGGTGCGACAGGAATCATTTGTCCGAAGGGGGGCTGGTCGGCCAGCGAGCCCATTCCAGTCATTGCCATGACGGTTTGTGCGCGGTTGCGCCGCAAGAACGCTGACGTCGACCGCAGTATTTGTTGTCTCCCTGGCAACTGGCGTCGATCCGTGCTGCCCCACCGACAAGACTTTCGAGCGTTGGACTTTACCCTCCATCGAAGTCGGCTCGCACTGGTTGAGAGGTCCGCCCGAGAAGGCGTAACGTTCACTCGTTTCGCATCATTCTTTCTCTGGTTCTGGATTTTTTCACCATGTCTTTTGTGTTCGTGCGCGGTCAAAGCCGCAGCGCACTTGCTGCGCGTTTTCGTTTGGGGTCGACTCGTTCTGCGACGGCTCGTATTGGGTTCACGTTGGTCGAGTTGTTGGTGGTGATCGCCATCATCGGCGTGTTGGTGGGTTTATTGCTCCCGGCGGTTCAGGCGGCCCGGGAAGCGGCACGTCGGATGAGTTGCAGCAACAATTTCAAGCAAATCGGATTGGCGATCCATAACTATCACTCGGCCTACCAGCAACTGCCTCGTCATCTCGGCGGTACTTGGACCGACGGGAACTCGCCCGTTGATCAAAACAACCGGATGTCGTTGTCTCTATTTGTGGGCATGACGCCGTTCATGGAACAGCAGGCCATTTGGGAACAGATCTCTAACCCCAGCACTCAACGCGTCGATGGCGGACTGCAAACGCCTCCGTTCCCCGCGATGGGGCCGGCGCCGTCGATCGACCAGTATTCTCCTTGGATGACGGAATTACCAACGCTTCGTTGTCCGAGTGATCCGGGTTCGGGGCTGCCCGCGTTTGGCCGAACTAACTATGCGGCTTGCGTGGGTGATTCCATCGAGTTGATGAACACTGGTGCCGTTCAGATCACCAACAACATTTTGGTCAGTCCGACGCCGACCGCCGTCGCGGTTTCCGCTCAGGCGGCTTGCCGTGGCGTGTTTGTCGCCCGCCGAGACACTCGCTTTCGCGACGTCCTGGATGGGCTGTCCAACACGATCATGTGCGGCGAAATCGCCACCGACTTGGGTGACCGGATGACTTCAACGATGCCGGCGATCGAGAATGGTAGCGACACGATCCGTGACGAACCGGATTATTGTTTCCATGACGGCTTGGTCAGCCCAACGCGGCCCAAATTTTGGTCCGACGGGTCTGGCGGCGGGGTCGTGCCGACGTTGGGTACCGCGGAGCAAGGGCGTGGATTTCGTTGGGCGCACGGTGGGACTTTGTGGACATCGTTCAACACCATTTTGACGCCCAACCGCGAATTGTGCATGGGAGGCGTCGCCGGTGATGGAGTCGACGCGCCCGGTGTCGTCTCGGTCAGCAGCCGGCACTTCGGCGGTGCCCACATCTTGATGGCCGACGGGGCCGTGAAGTTCGTTAGCGACTCCATCGAGGCCGGGGACTTTGACACTCCCAACGTCTGGTCCGGTGGCACCGGGGGTGCCGCCCCGGGCAGCAAAAGCCCCTACGGATTGTGGGGGTCGCTTGGGACTCGCGCGTCAAGCGAGGTCATCAGCGCCGACTTTTAGTGTCGGAACTGGACGCCAAAACTTAGCACGTCGGCTCGGACTCGGTTGGTCACCGATGTTCCCCCGACGGGGCCGGCGATCGGCGAAACGATGGGTCCTTCAACTTCGCTTTCGAAATAATGCGAATACGCAGTGCTGAAGGAAATGTCGCGACAGAAATCGTACGAACCGCCAACACTCAACATGTGTTGATAGAACAGCGGTGTGGCAATGTTGTAAAACGACTCGCTGTTTCGAATCGGACTTTGGTTGTACGTGTAACCACCCCGCAAGGTGACCCGCTCTCCGATCCGACGTTGCACGCCGAAAGCCGATGCGAACACACTGCTCCAATCCAATCCCGCCAGGCTCCCATCGCTTTGGAATTGCCCCGAGTCCCCAAATCCGTCGGTGTGAGCGTAATCGATGTACCTAAAGTCCGCGGCCAAGACCCAACCTTCGTACCTGGCAATGCCAACGCCGACTGAAACGATCATCGGCAAATCGACGTTCGCGTTCAACGTGCGCGGCAAGCCGTTTTCATCTCGCCCTTGAAACTCAAACTCTTCCATCCACGTCGGGCTCTTGATCGAAGCGCCAAGATTGACGCCATTGGATCCGACATAGTAGACCCCGGCCTGGACGCCCGCGCCCCAGTGATAACGAGTCGCGCGACCCGATGGGTAGGCGCCATTTGCATTAGGAGCGTCGACGACGAAAGGCTCCAAAGCGATTTGGCCCGTCGTGATTGTCGGTCCGACCGCAAACGACAATTGATCGGTGGCCGCATAGGAAATCACCGGTGCGATCTGTAAGAATGATGCTTCGGAACTGACGCCACCCAGGCCGGTGGGAGCCGGCATCAGCACGGGGTTGGTCGCATCGGATGGCAGACTCGTTTTGAATCCGGCGACTGAGTTTGCACCCAGTCCGAGCGTCCAGCGGGAGTCGCTCAAGCGTTGAACCCATCCAAAATTAGGTATTGGAAACACCCCCGGATCAGCCTCGGTCGATCCCGCGAAAGGCCCGAACGTTGAATCGACTTCGTGGTGGGTCGACAGGAAATCGAGTCCTACTTCGAGTTCGCTGGTGCTCAATCCGCTGATCGTCGCCGGGTTCCAGTA
This sequence comes from Pirellulaceae bacterium, assembly GCA_963781095.1. Lineage (GTDB taxonomy): Bacteria > Planctomycetota > Planctomycetia > Pirellulales > Pirellulaceae > Rubripirellula. The sequence continues at coordinate 361,944 of CAWAEA010000014.1, read as the reverse complement.
CAGCGATCCGATCGCGCTAATGGGAGCGGCGGTCGATGCACCGCCCATGCCGCGATGAACCGGTCCGCCCGCTGATAAGATCGCTCCTTGAGCAAGAACCTCGCCCGTACAGCCGACCACTATTACGAGTCCCAATAACGCTTGAGTGAATATTCGTCGCACCGTTGAATTCCGTAATGATCCTTCACATCGTCAAACCGGACACGTGCGGTTTAATCGACACAATGCGTCATCGGCGTGCCGAATCGCGGCTCGCTACCGCAACTATCCTTCTCTCACGATCGAATCTGATTTGTTTGATGGTTGTGCCAATGATTCTGGCTATACCGCCTCTTCTCGCGCCAACGCATTGACGCATGATCACTTGAATCAACCGGATGACACGTGACTGATCATGCAAAGAGACCGCAACGAGACATCGTTGGCGGCGGGGAAGCCAAAAATCGACATCGGTGGTAGCTCCGTTGTTATAGGAAGTTCTGCGTCGGAGGCTCGGACGCTCGTGGTGACCTAGAGTAGGTGAGTAAGAAATCTCGATCCTTCGACGGCAAGGGCAATGGACGACTGGGGCAAACCAACCGACAACCGAGCGTTATTCGTTGAATCGAATAGCGGCGGGGAATTGCGTGCCCGTCGCGTATGGCGATTCGTTAACGTGATGTGGCTGACTTGGTTGTTCTTTGGGACGTTTCTATGGTTCCGAGGGTTTGACCTGGCCGCGTGGATCTGTTTTTCGGATTTGCTGGCCCTTACCATTCTCAATGCGTGGATGTGGCGGCGAAATTGTTTCGGTCGGATCATGAACTTGAATCTGATCTCCAGTGCGATCGGATTGTTTCTTGTTTCCTTGAGCGATCCGTCTTTGGAGGGAACGATCCTTTTCTACCCCGTGTCCATCGTCGTCGCGTCGCAATTGCTTGGCGTCCGAATGGCGATGGTGTGGTTTTTCGTGAACCTGGTTGTCGTCAGCGTCTTCTTCTGGCTCACTCATGGCATTTACCAGACCCTGCAAACAACTCATTTCGATGAACTGGTTCTGTTGCTCGGAGTTGTCACGTGCATTTATTTTTGTTGTCAACAAGGCGAGGTGTTTTATCAAATTCGGACTTCTGCGCTTTTGAAGCTGAGTCGCGACCTCGAAGCAAAAAGCCAGACCCTTGAGAAGCTTGCCACGACCGATGGTTTGACAGGATTGATGAATCGGTTTCAATTTCAAGAAAGACTGCGGGTTGAAATAAGCAATTCCGTCGAACATTCAAAACCCCTGGCTTTGTTCATGATTGACATGGACGGGTTTAAACAAATCAACGACACGCTCGGGCACCCGGTCGGCGACTTGGCGTTAAAAATGGTCGCCGAGCGATTGCAGAACTCTTTCGGCGAGGCGTTGGATATCGCAAGATTGGGAGGTGACGAATTTTGCTTGATCGCGTCGAATCTTGATCACATCGACCATGCCGAATCAATCGCAAAACGAGCGTGTCAAATCCTCGACGATCGATACACATTTGCGGATACCGAAATCGCGATGTCCGCCAGCGTGGGATATTGCATATGCCCCAAGCATTGCACGAGCGATAGCGAAGCATTGGCGTTTGCCGACACCGCCATGTTTCATGCAAAAGAGAATCGTATGGGCTACACGTGTTACCAACGCGAGATGACCGATCGCTTGGTCGAGTATCGAACGATCCAAGGAAAACTTGCGTTGGCCTTGTCACGAGAAGAATTTTTTCTCGTCTATCAGCCTCAGGTCGATATGGGCACGGGTCAAATCATCGGCGTGGAGACGCTGTTACGATGGGAAAGCGAAGGGAGCATCATTTCACCTGTTCAATTCATTCCTCTGCTTGAGAAGAGTGGTGAAATTCTGGCGGTAAGCAATTGGGTTGTCCACGAAGCGTGTCGTCAGCTCTCCATTTGGAACCGCCAGGGCTACGACATAAGCGTGTCACTCAACGTCAGTGCGTTGCAGTTCAATGACCCCCATTTTTACACCAACTTGCTGCAGTCAATCGAAGAGTTTGGCATTCGTCCACAATCGCTCGACTTTGAGATCACCGAAGGCCATTTGATCGACGACGTTTCGGCTGCAGTCGAAAAGCTGAAAATGATCAAGGAACTTGGCTCCAGTATCAGCATCGATGATTTTGGAACCGGATACTCTTCGCTGGCCTACCTTCGGCAGTTTCCGATTGATCGACTAAAAATTGATCGATCTTTTGTAAAAGACATACCATCGAGTGATGATGGGTTGATCGCATCGAGCATCATCATGCTCGCGAAAACGCTGGGCATGCGTGTCCTCGCCGAAGGCGTGGAAACCGACGAACAACTGCATTTTCTAAAAAATCAAGATTGCGATGAGTATCAAGGGTACTACTTTAGTAAACCCATTTCGGCAGTTGAGGTGGGTGTTCTCTTAGCCAAATCATTAAGCCAGACTTTATCGGCGGCGGATTCGGTGGGTTAGCATTGCACATTCGACGGAAGGATGAGCCGTTATCATTCGATTCGCTTTGCGAATGCATTTTCGACAACGATTCGAACTGTGCCGGTCGGGTCCGTGACTTCCGTTTGGTCCCAAATGGCGCCTCCGTCGGCGATCCGTGGGTTGGAAGAACGAATATGCCATTGTCCCGATTCAATTGCGCGGACTTCATTGGCGATCGGTAGACGGAGGCGGCCGATCTTGACGGGCACAAAAAGCGATTTCTTGTCAGACGAGGTGTACATCGCGCCCACCCTCCACGCAGCGTCCAATAACAGCGATGGAATACTTCCCGACCACATGTCCGTGTTTTCATGCCGGGTGACGGCGTGACGTCCGTCGTCATGGATGACGATATCTCGCAGGCAATCAAAGGCTCCCGACAAGGCGACAATCGACTGATCATCTCGACAGTAGGGGTCCATGACGTTTTGACGGTTTGGCGACGCAGCTAGTAGGGGCGGCGGTTGGATAATGGATGGATGGAAAGGACCACTTCCTTCATCATTGGAGGCATCGAAGGTGAATGTTGCCGAGGCGCAGACAACGTCTTTGTGCAACACTCGCCCGCTGGAGTGAACGATGTCCATCATCATCCAACCGGAAATCGATAGGTCGGTTTGTTCGACGATCACTCGCACGGTGACGCTTTGTTGTTTGGGAGAGCGAACAAAACGTTTGAATGAAAGATTGTCGACGGTCACTGTTGTGAGTGATTCGGGGTCGGGATAGAGGCGAACGGCCGCGCTGACGAGACGTTCGACGATCCACGCACCCGGCAGAGTCGGAACCCCACGGACGAGATGGAAGGGAAGACAGGGGATCTCGGACAACCGCGTGCGGACTTCGATGACGCGGCCAGTCGCTGAGTTCGTTGGGGCGGGTACCGTATCGACGAGGTAGCGAACGTGTTCCGATTCGGTGAGCGGCACATTGATCGAAACGGCCGTGCGCCCCTCGATGACATCGCGAAATAAACGTTGTCCCGTTTCGGGATCCATTCCGGATAGGCTTCGTTGTTTCGCAAGCGCTCGGTACTCAGTCCCCCTGGTCATTCCAATTCCGTCCCAAGCCAACCAAGCGAGACTGGTCCAACGGGTCGATGCGGAATGAGAAACATCCAAGTCGGGCGACGCGAGAGCGCAAAGTCGGTCCAGCGTTTCGTTGGCGGCGCCATAGTCGGGTTGGCCGTCGTTTCCGAATAGGCTGTAGGCGGACGTCAATGCATGCACGGGGACAATCTCGCCGAATTCATTTTGGCACGCGCGGACCAAGTTTCTGAGTCCCACCACTTTGACCGAAAACGTGTTGCGAAACTCCCGAATCGATCGATCCTTGAGACGTTTGGAGACTTGGACACCTGCTCCGTGAATCAAAAGATCGACACGACCGTACTCGCGATGGATCTCGCGTAACGCGGCGGCGACTTGATGTTCGTCGGTGACGTCGACCGCCATGTAGTGGACGCGTCCACCGATCCGATCGAGCGACTCGATTGTTCGGCTGGCTTCCCAGCTTGCCCGAACGGATTCGAAGCGAGATTTCATTTCCGAGATGGCCATGCCCGGATTTTCGTCGGCCAGCCGGCGATAGTAGGCCTGCTCCACATCCCCGCTGGCTGGATCGTCCGGACTCTCAACCAACGCACTGCGCCCCAACGCGATCACGGTGCATTGGTAGTCTCGCACGATCGCTTCCAGCATGACGGCGGTGACGCCGCGAGCTCCGCCCGACGCGATGATCACCGAAGTCGAATCCAGTCGCACCTGCGGCGCAGTGTCCGACGATAGGCGGACCGGACGCAGGCGGCGTACCATCCGCACCGGCCCGTCATAGACGACTTCCTTCTCGAAGTCGGTTTCCTGGCGTTCGCGGAACATTTTCTGTAAAGCGGCCGACGGGTTGGCATCCCGCGTACACAAAGAGCAGGATCGAGAAGCAGGAATCTCTCGCTCGATCGACTTTAGAAGTCCCGCGACGGCACCCGATGCGGGATGCACCTCGTCGTTCCATCCGCCAAGGACAAGACTCCAAAGTTGCAAGTGTCCGTTCGTCAATCGCTCGACATTGTCTTGTGCTAACACAAAGAGAAACTCACACACTTCGTTGCGGTCCGCTACGCGATCGAGCGTCTGCATAACGTCCCATTGCGGAGTGGTTTGCACGGCCACGATCACGGCGGGTCTTGATCGGCGGATACGCTCGATCACTTCTCGGCAACCGCGTCCCTCCATCGTGGGCACCGCAATGCAATTTTTACCACGCAGTGCCGCGGTGACGAATTCCGCACCGGGTCCGACGACGGCGATCAGTACCTCGTCCGCGTGCGCTGGTGCGGCGGCGAGTAGTTGCGAAACGAGTTCTGTTTCTGCGGCTACAACGATCAGGAGCGAGCTCACCGGTGAACCATCGGAATCCTCCGTTTGCGGACTGAGTGCCTTTTCGACCCAAACCGGCGTGTGCATCTGAAACGGAGTCTTGACCACCGGATCCTTGGTTACTGGATCCTTGGTTACTGGATCTTTGACCAGAGCGTTCTCGATCGCGGTCGAGCTCGTCGGTTTGGCGTGGAGCCTTGCGATCAAGCTTTGAACTTGGTCCTGAAAGTTCGAGCCTGCGGTCTTCTCTCGCGTCCCCACGGTCCCCATGATGGGCCAACCGATTTGCTCGGCGAGTCCGCGAGTGGTGATGGCAAACGCCGCGGCGAATTCCGATGCGAGTTCGGAATTTTGACCAGCTGGCATTCCGTAAGGATCACACCGAGAGTTTGCGTGGATCGCGCCAACAATGGCCAAGCGGGTTCCGCCCGCGTCGCCACCACGCAACAGCAACTCGGCCGCAGTGATCGCCTGTCCAAGAGAGTCTTCACCCGCATCGACGACGAAGTTGGGCCCGTTCAAATTTGAAAGGAGGGCGGCCCGACCCGACGCCACGTTGGGCATCATGCACTGGAGCGTATAACCTCGTGATGGCCGCGCCCGTTGATGAGCCGCATCGAGCGCCGCGAAAATGGTGGAATTTCCTTCGAGTTGGCGGCGGAATCGCGGTGCCATCACGCGCAAAGTGGCTTCCACCCCGCGTTCCGTTTTCCCCCGCATCGCCAGCACGATGCTGGTATCCCGCCGCAGATCGTCCTGGAAATTCGCCAAGGTGTCGATGACGTTCATCGTCAATTTTGTTGCCAGCATCTGAGTGATGTCCATGTCATCCACCAGATCCGGCAGGACCCTGACTCCATCGGGCAACTTCACCGCTTCACGATCGAATCGCCGCCCGCCGAGTCCCTCGACCGTCGGCCGGATTTGTTCACAGCCCACGAACACCAAGTCAGTTTCTGCGCAATTGCGCGGCTTTCCGTAATGAGCTGACGTTTCGAAAGCTTCGATCACCAGGTGGGCGTTGGCACCGCCAAATCCAAAACCGTCGATTGCGATGCGGGCGTTGACGTCCGGGAGCGACTTGGGCTGGTCAAGCACCGCGAGCACGTCCGAAGACTGGCACGCCGTCTCGGACCGCTGATTCAAATTAGCCTGGGCGGGAAATATGCCGCACCTGAGATACTCACAAGCCGCGATCAGGGAAGCGGTTCCGGCGGCCCATCCGGCATGCCCCAACAAGCCTTTCAAACTGTGTACCGGAACTGGGCTGGGAACATGACCCGCAAAGAAATCATACAAAGTTTTTAGTTCGGTCGAATCGCCCACCGGAGTGGAAGTGCCGTGACCTTCGATTGCGCTGATCGACGCTGGGTCGACGTCATACTTTGCATAGCACCGCTCCAGCGAGATGAGCTGGCCGTGCGTTTGCGGAACGTTCGCGGACGAACTGCGACCATCGCTGGAGAGTCCGGCGGCGCACAGCACCGCTTTGATCGGCAATCCGAATTGGGTTGCGTCGGCCACTCGCCGCAGGGTCACGAGTGCGGCCCCCTCGGAAAACACGACGCCATCGGCGGCTGCGTCAAATGGCCGGCAACCGGTGGACGTTGTCCCGCCAAATTGAGAAAACAGGCAACTGTTTCCCGGGCCCGGGACAAAAGCAACCGCCTGAGATGACCGCATCGGCTTGATCATTCTCAAGCAGCTGCATTCCCAGCGCGGTGGAGTAGAGCGACGAGGCACAGGCCGCGTCGATCAACGTCACTTGAAGGCCCGGACGAACCATCCGATCAAAGACCTCTTGCACCGCCGAGTGCGGAGTCATCCCCGTCGAACGAGTCGTCTCCATCCGCTCGTCGACGAATGGATCGGTGGGGTCGATTCCAGCCAGGATCAATGACGAGACCTTATCCTGATCCTCGAATCCGTCCGCAGTGGCGCCGATCAGGCAGACCACTCGGGTTGCTCCTTCGAGCGATTCGACGCAAGGCGCCAACGCGATGCACAGCAACTTTTGTGTCCGAGAGAACTGATCAAAAGCCTCCGAGTCAACCTCCTGAGGCGCCACAATGTCGTCGTCATCGACCCGTCCTGTCAGGTGCGATGTGGATCGATCAGGTACCAACTTCTCGGAATAAAAATCGGCGGACCAGTCGGAATCGAAGTCCCGTACGTCGACGATTCCCGGACGACGTTCCTGGATTGCGCGGAGCAAGGTTTCGGGCGAGGTCACACTCCCGGGCAGAATGCAACCGCGACCGACGATTGCGATGCGTGGTAACGCAATCATGTCGGATGCCGGCGAGGCGGCATGATTCGCCGGAGAAAATTCGGGCCGCTCGACGGTTGAAATGCTGGGGCAAGCCGCGGTGATCAAGTTGCCCAACGAACCGGTCGATCCGCAATCGACGAAATGCTCGATTCCTGTGGCGACGAGATCGGAGATGCCGCCCTGCAAATCAAATGGCCTCATCAACTGGCTCGCCAACACCGCGGCGATGTCCTCGCCGGGAATTAAAAAGCGACGACCGATCGGCGAGTATACCGTTTTCGATGGGCTGCCGATCGCGAGCGATCGCATGCTCCAGCGCCACTGCGCAGCAGCAGCCTGCAAATCGGGATGATGGAACGCGGTCGGGCTGGGGACGCGGGTCGATCCGACGCCTTGAAGGCGAAGCCGTTTGCCCATCAAGTCCAATTGATCGGTGGGGCCGGATAGAACGGTTTGAGAATCGTGATTGCGACCGGCAACCACGATCCGATCCAAGTCGGCGAATCGAAGTTCAGTCGCCACCTCATCTCGCGATGCAAAGACGACCATCAATCCACCGCCCGTCGGCGCCAACTCGCTAACCGCCCGCCCACGTCGGCACACAATTTGAATTCCGGTCGGAATGTCAAAGCACCCGGCAACGCCCAACGCGCCGATTTCACCAAAACTATGTCCCAGCAAAACGGCCGGAGTATGCCCGGCGAGTGACCACAACTCGGCACCCAAAACGTTTTGAAGATGAATCGCGACCTGGGAGAGTTCCGGCGTTGCACGCACGGCGTCTTCGCAACGCTCGACTGAATCGCCGACCAGCGCCGAAGCGTCGTAACCGATTTCCCGCCGCGTCACGGTCGCGACATCGTCGAGCGTCGCGTTTCCGCCGACGGCTTGTTGCCGGTACGCCTTGACTCGGTCGATCAAAAGTCCCGGATCGAACGCGCCCTGCCCCGCGAACACCCACGCTTCGCGGGCTCGAGAAGTGGTCGAAGGGTTCGGCGTCGGCACGGAGCTCTTTCGAGGCGGAGACGGGACGTCCATCGGGCCGGCGTCGGGTGAGACTGCGTCCGGTGATACTGCGTCCGGTGAGACTGCGATCACCCCCGGCGCGGGATAGCGATGCGACAGATATCGAATCGCGGCTTCGGTTTCCGCATCACCGAACAGGTGATCGAGCTGTGTCCCACCGGCGAGCACCCGATCGCGAAAGGATGTCTCGCAACGAAGTTCCTCGATCGACCGAACTGCGTCCATCGCCTCTCGCAACCGCTGAGGAAGAGGAATCGGATTGCCGCTTGCCGCGTCCGCGCAGATCAAGGTTTGAAAACCGGCGCACACGCGGCGCCCCTTAATGTCCAGAACACGGTAACAGAACCTTGCGCTGGCTCGCCCCCAATCTTCTAAGCTCAACAGGATGACGACCCGATCACCCAATCTCGCCGATTGGAGGTTTCGAGAATAAGCGTCCGAAGTCAGAAGATGAACTTTGTCCAAGTCTTCTTTCACGCCCGGTAGATCAAAAATCTTATCACCAAACAAAAACGCTTCTCGGGAGGCGCATTGGAACTTGAATGATGTAAGAAAGTGATGGCCACCATATGCCATGGTATCATCGAAATGGATGGTATAGGGCGTGGCGTAGTAGGCCATGATTCACATATCCATGTTCAGGGTATTTTCGCAAGGGTAATCGCCCATGCACAACTTTTTAAGTTGAACCGCGTGGGCATCGCCCCGCGCGTCCGCAACAAAAAACCCGGCCCGATGGGCACGCGGTTCAACGAGTTGTTTAAAAAGGGGGACGATATGAATGCCGCGGCAAAGTGCCTAAGCCGGACGTTTGCCCACGTGTGGCGGCTGGTGATCAAGAACCGGCATTCGACGGTTGGGCGGTGCCGACTTTGCTTGCGATCGGCCTTTGGCCTGCGAAACGACGCGGACGTCCATCCGCGATTGCCGAGAATCCGTGGTCGACCATCCATACCGAACCGTTGATCCCGCGTGCCTCCTCGCTGACCAAAAACGAGATCGCATTGGCCAAATCCATGGGACTGCACAATTCACCGTCGGCGGTGATCGACTCCCAATGATTCTGGGTGGCCTGGGCGTTTTCGAACTTGGAAAGCAACTCGCCGTAGACTGGCCCCCCGGCGACGCAGTTCACCCGGATCCCGAATTGTCCCAACTCGCAGGCGAGGTATCGTGTCATCGATTCCACCGCGGCCTTGACGACTCCCTGGCTTCCCAAGCCTTCGATATATCCGTTTGCACCCACCGCCGACATCGTCACGATGGAACCGCCGCCGACGGATTGCATCAAAGGCGTCGCCCGAACGGCGCACCGGTGGTGCCCCGTCACGTTGGTTCGGAATGCGCGATCCCAATCGTCTTCGTTCAATTCCATGAATGAACCGATTCGGCCATCCGATGCATTACAAATCAGAATATCCAGGCGTCCGAACTGTCCCTCGATTTGTTGAAAAATTTGGTCGACATGTTTCGGATTTGCAACCGATCCCCATAGATGAACGGCCGATCCGCCCAAATCGTTGATGTCCGCCGCGGTCTGTTCACCGTCGGCCCGCGAATGGAACGAGTTCACGATGACGGTCGCTCCCTTGGACGCGAGCAATCTCGCGACGACTCGTCCGACACCACGCCCAGAACCGGTCACCAACGCGACACGTCCATCAAGCGGTCGATGGGATGGCCAATAACTCGCTTGGTCAGTGTTATGATCACGGATCGGTAATCGATCCGTATGATTGATGGCGGGGCTCTCGTTCGCCGCGCTCGATCCGCGCAGCATGTTCATTTTAGCGTGAATCGGAACAGTCGATTCGGTCGCGTCGGCGGTGCCACGCGATCTCGGTGGCGGGACCACATGGGTCGGCGGAGCATCCACGCGAGCGACTTGCACCTTCGGAGCCAAGAAGCTGGCAACCCAATCGGAAACGTTTTGGATGGTGCGAATCGACGAGTCTCGCTCCTCGGATTCGAGAGACAAGCCAAATTCGTCGCTCAATCCGACTACGATTTCCAAACGCTTGACCGAATCAATTCCTAAATCATTCTCGAGGTCCGCCGAGGGTGTTAGCAGGTCGACGGGATACCGAGTCGTCCGGGCGATCGACTGCACCACTCGATCAAGCGTTTTCGCATCTTCTGCTGCATCCATATTATCCCTTTTTGGTTGCAGCCATTGGATGCGGCATCTCCTTCAACACCAAAGGGTGCCCGTCGTTGGATGAGTATTTCAACGCCCGAAGGAAAAGTCTTTGTCGTCCGAAAACTTGACGTAATCGGCGAGTGCCCCAATGACTTATCATTAATTTGAATCGATAGACGATTTCCTCGCCGTGTGATCACGCTGCGGAATTGCGTCTAGAAGTTTGATCGACGCATGAAACCGAAACGGCACTCAAAAAGCCCACAAATAACAGTATTTTCTCACCGACCAGGGGGCTGGTGCCGGGCACTCGGGCTATTCGGGGGGCGGGAGTTCGCCCATTCAGGCGTCGCATCTTGAGCCCCATCAACGCGAGCTCACATGGCCGCGCGTTGGACTTTCAAATTGCAACGTTTCTCGACGATCTCAAAGTGGTGGTGCAGGTGGCCACTTGAAAGCCAAGCAATCGCTCGGACGGTCATTCGATTGCCCGACACTTCCGCAGCCCGGTCCCATGCCTTTGGCTCGATCCGTCTCAGTAACCACACGTTTGATTGACGAAGGACTGCGATTTCATTAACCAGGTTGGTGAACGTTCCCAAGCCGAACCGGCTTTCGGCATAGGCGTTCTCGTCGAATCCCGCCAAACTGTCGGTGTCCCCCGCAGCGATTCGCAGCATGCGATAGCCAAAGATCCGCTCGGCGTCCGCGACATGCGCGAAAACTTGCCGAATGGTCCACCCGTATGGCGAGTGAATTTTGTCGACCTGTTCCGTACTCAGATGGCTGGCGAGCTCGCATAACCAATAGAGCTGTTTGTTCAACACATCTAGCACACACTCGCCGTCGACCCGCTCGACGAGACCACGTTGAGAGGTGGACGACGCAAGAGATTCCGAAAATTCGCTCGGCTCGGGTCGTCGGCTAGCAGTACGTTGCATCGCGGTTCAAAAACTACAAAGGATGGAAGGGAGGAGGTGTTTTTCAAAACATCGGTTTAATGTTGGCGTGCGAAATCCGCTAACAACCCGGCAGTGATCTCCACTGACTCGCCATCGATCGTGTGTGGACCGCGGAATGAATGAAATTGAACCGGGACTTTTCTTGATGCCAGTAAGTCTCTCAGCTTTTCGGCACTCGAAAAGGGCAACACGGGATCGAGTGTCCCGTGAGATTGAAAGACTTGAGTCTCGGTCAACTTTGACGCGCCCTCTTTCCAGACTTTTTCGCAGATCAGCGTTCCCGAAAACAAAAGCAGGACTTGGGGCGTGATCACATCGCCTCGGATCGAGACGTCGGTCGATAGCATCGCTCCTTGTGAGAATCCGCCCAACACCAATGGCGTTTGCTCGCCGCCGAGTTCTGCCTTGGCATTGCGGATCATCTCGCAAACCGCCTTACGAGCTGGGCCGATTCCCGGTGGTTCTTGCTTGTGCAATTGGTCAAAACGGGATGCTTGGACCGCTTGCGCCAATCCCGCCATGTTGATCGGCCACCATGCTCGGGCGTCTGGCATTCCGACGTCCTCGAGCGAATGGGGTGCATCGGGAAAGATGAAGCGAATCTTTTTGGACGACTCGTCATCCATCAAGGCAATCCACTCGTTTGCCAGTGGTGCCAGGTCATCATAGGACGCCCCATAACCGTGACAAATCACCACGGCGATCGAGGGGTCGGGGCCGCCATCGACGACAATGCAGTCGAGGGGATCAATGTGAGTTCGAATCGCCTTGGGCATCACGTGGGCTTGCGTTAGAGTCGGTTGAAACGTTGGACGTTGCTGCCGACACAGTTTGGTCAAGGTTTGCCCGCTTTGTCACCCCACAACTCGGTGAGTCTCGCATCGCGGCCACACGTCCAGCGATAAAACTTGTATTTGGTCGGATTTTTGATGTAATAATCTTGGTGATAGGCTTCGGCGGGATAAAAAGTCTGCGCTTCCAAAATGTCGGTTTGGACGCGAATGCCCAACTGCTTGGCCACCATCCGACGGCCCTGCTCGGCGAGTTCCTTCTGTTGATCATTTTCGTAGAAAATCGCCGTGCGATATTGGCCGCCCTTGTCGCAAAATTGACCGTCGGCTCGGATTGGATCGACGTTGTGCCAAAACAGAACCAACAGTTCCTCGTAGCTCACCTTCGACGGGTCATACTTCACCTGCATTGATTCGATGTGTCCGGTTCGTCCAGTCTTGACTGCCTCGTAGGTCGGATCCTTGGTGCGACCGCCGGTGTAGCCGGCCGTCGTGGAGATCACGCCTCGCATTTTATCGAACGGCGGTTCCATGCACCAAAAACATCCGCCGGCAAACGTCGCCGTCGCCTCCGTTGCAGGTCCAGTTTCGGGGCCGCTTTCCGGCTGATCGGCAAACGCCACTCTCGTCAACCCTAACACGATCACCGCGATGACGACGCGGAAAAAAAGAGCCAGCGACGATGGGACAAGAGGCTTTGAAAGCGCTGGGCATTCGGACGAGGACATGGGGCACCTCAGGCAGGAGGGATCGAAGAATGTGGGGCGGGAAGTCAATTGTAGTTGCACAGAAAGCGAATCTGGCAGCCCTCAATTCAATGCCTGTCGCCGCCCCATTTCCGCCTTGCTCGATAAAATTTCCCGAAGTCGATTGAATCCAAACGCGGTCGCACCCGCTCAACGACTCCCCACCCGATGACCGAACCACGTGGTCGAACCAAAAGACCAAGCCTTGAATCAAGCTTCGACGGGTGCGGCCTTTTTAGCCGGACGCCAATCGACGATGTGAATTTCGACTTTCTGGAAACCGCGGAACTCATTGATCACGGGTCGATATGCGATTTCGATCGGGCCGTCGGTCTGGTTCAGCTCGTCGCACCAATCGGCTGCGCCGAACGCGACGGCGCGAATGATTTTCGTGCCCTGCCGTAAATTGACCGTCAAATGGGCTTTGGTTTTTCCCATCAACGAGGCCGGCGAGTCCAACCGTACGTCGCGGCACGTCAGGATCGGACGGGGATTGCCGGCACCGAACGGCGCCAACATTTCCATCTGTTTGATGGTTTCCAAGTTCAATTGGCCGAGCGGCGCTTCGGCGTCGATCACGATTTCGGGAACGACTTCATTGTCCGCCCATTGTTTGGCGACCGCTTCGCAAAAATCGCCGCGGAACGCGGCCAATTCTCGTTCGTCAATCGTCAATCCGGCCGCCGCTTGATGGCCACCGAATCGCATCAGTCGTTCGCTGCACTCGGCCAGTGCTTGGTACAGATTGATGTTGGTGCCGCCGACGCGGCCCGATCCGACGGCGCCCACTTTGCCGCTGGTCTCCAGCGAAATCACCAACACCGGCTTGGCGTACTTTTCGGCCAATCGTCCAGCCACGACTCCGATCACTCCCTGGTGCCACCCGACTCCCGCCAACACCAGCGCGGCGTCGCCCTCGATGTCGAATTCCGCCTTGGCCTGTTTTTGAGCGGCGAGATAGACGCTGCGCTGAAGCGTATCACGGCTGTTGTTAAGCTCATGGATGTATTGGGCCAACGCCTTGGCACGGTCCCCCGGTGGCGTCGTCAACAATTCGACTCCCAATTGAGCTTGGCCCAACCGTCCCGATGCGTTCAACCGCGGTGCGATCGAAAACGCGATCGATTCGGTATCCAGTGCCGAGGCTTGATCCAGGTTCAAGATTTTCATCAGCTCTGCCAATCCAGGCAGCGGCTCCGATTTGAGCGTCCTCAAACCGTGCTCGACCAAGATCCGGTTCTCATCCAATAGCGGCACGACATCGGCCACCGTGCCGATTGCCGCCAGCGCCAAAGACTGCATCAGGTAGCGACGCAGCGGCTCGGTGACCTTCTTCGATCCGCACATTTCCTGGCAAATCGCCCAAGCCAACTTGAACGCGACGCCGGCGCCGCAAAGATCGCCAAACGGATAACTCGAGCCGGGCAATCGGGGATGAACAATCGCCGCGGCATCGGGCAATTGGTCCCCGATGGTGTGGTGATCCGTGATGACCAATGTCACGCCAAGCTCCTTGCAAAGCTCGGCATGAGCGACCGAAGTGATTCCGCAATCAACCGAAACGATGACTTTCTTGCCGCGTTTGGCTAATTTGCGGATGGCGTCCTCGTTGAGCCCATAGCCGTCTTCCAAGCGATTGGGGACGTGGTAGCTGACGTCTCCGTCGAGCAAACGAAAACCGTTGACCAGGATGGCGGCGCCGGTCATGCCGTCACAATCGTAATCGCCGTAGATGACGATCGGCAACTTCTGGCGAATCGCGTCGACCAGGATCTCGGTCGCTCGCGTCACTCCGGGCAACGATTGAGGCTCACGGAGCCCCATCAGCTTGGTGTCCATGAACTGGGCGGCCGCTTGGGCCGTGTAGACACCCCGGCTGACCAAGACCTGGGCAACGACAGCGGGAACCCTCGCTTCACGCATCAACATTTCGATGCGTGATGAATCGTGGGGGACAATCCGCCATTTTCGCTGCATCCGTGGCTCCGCGGTTTCTTACTTCTCGCCTATTTCTTCTTCTCGTTGTGCCAAGTTCTTTTGCGAAGTCGCGAGCTGTACTTCAACAGACGCAACTTTTCGCCTCCGGGCTTGCACTTGAGCGAGTAGTTGTAATCGCCGGTTTCTTCGCAAACGAGGAAGATCGTTTCCGCTTTCTTCTTGCTCTTGGACATCGATCAGGTCTTCAAATGAACGTTAAAATAGGAGTTTGGTGTTTCGATAGCCCGCAATGACAGTCGATCCGGCGGTTTCCGCAGATCAGGCCATTTCAGCAGGGAGGGCGATTATGGCAGGGACCGAGGCGTTTAGGCAAGGGTCAATGCCACGCAAAATCATTACTCGCGGATCAGCGACTTTGCCAACTCGTCGATTTCCTCGTTCGTCAAACGCTTCTGTACCGATTTCAACATCTTGCTGAAGTGCCGACTGCCTTCAATCGAACTGGCGCAGCCGATGTTCCCGAGCGGCCCGATGCTGGTTGCCATGATTTCGGAATCCTCGGACAGCATCACATGAAACGGGATTCCGGACTTCTCACCACCCTGTTCGCTCATCGCTTGGGAAGACTCGGCATCGATCCCCCGATTGATCTTTAGAACCACCAAGTCTTTTTTCAATTGCCCCGAGTGAGCGTTGATCCAGCGAGCGAGTCGGATACAGGGACCACAGGACGGTCCGCCATAGATCACCCACACAGACCGATCACTGCGTTGTGCCCTTGAGAGTGATTGTCGCAGCAAGTCCCTCGCATCCCGGCGGCTGGCGTGCGATCGCAGGAATTCCAACCCAAGATCCATCGCCACTTTCTCGTCGTCCAAAGCGAGTCGTTTCGAACCCGTCAAATTCGCACCATCTTCGGTCACGAACATCAAGACTTCATCGACCCCCAACGAATAGGGGAGTTGGGCCAACCATGTCTCCGGGAGTTGCTTTCGCTCATCGGCCGAAACACTCAGGTTGATGTAGCCTCGGCAATCTTCCGACTTGTGTGTCGCATCGAAGAGTACTTCGCTGATCGAAGTACCCAGAACACTCTCTTCGTTCGCGACCACCACGAGCACTCGCAAACCCATCAAACCCGCGATCTCGGCAGCCGATTGCAATCGACCGGACAGCGATGGTGGTGGACTCTCACCGTTGCGCTCGACCGCGTGATTGCCATCCATCAACGATGCCGCGGCGATGTAATCGGCTCTCCGTTCTTGCGGATCAAAGAGTTTTTCATAGCCGAATAGAAAGTACTCGGGCTCATCCGGCAAGGTTTGAATTTGCAATCGCAAGGGCACATCGGCGGGAACGTTGGCGAAAGAGAATCGGCCCTCGGCATCCGTTTGCTGGGGATCCGCCACGGGCTGGCGAGACGACTCGGTAACCAATTCGAGCGTGCGGTCTGGGAGCGGTTGTTTGTTTTGATCGTCCACCAATCTTCCCGAAAACTCTGCCATCGCCACAATCGGCATCACCACTTCCGTCGCCTCCAGATCGATCGTGGCAAAGCCGGACAGCGACTGTGCTTGATCGAGCAACAATACTGATGCTGTTTCCTTGTCAAACGTCACCTCGATGGTGGAATCGTCGCCGATAACGGTTTGATGGGTTTCGTCGTAGCGAGAAGACTTCACCGTCCAGGCAATCGCGAGTACATCGGGCGAAGCTACGAATGGTTGCCCCTGTTTGGTCATCTTTACCTTCACCGTTCGGTTGCCAACCCACGCCCGATGAAACGCGATTTCGATCGGATCCGTTGACTGGACTTGGACATTGCGAGTTTCGGACCAACCATCTGCCGAGATGCGAATTCGAAGCTCCCCGCGCCCGACACCGGCTCTGGCGATTCCGTTTGCGTCGGTTCGCAGAAAGCCGCCGACACCCGCGCTGCCGGAGCTCTCGTTGCCGTCCTCCTTCTGGTATTCGACACGTCCCCGCAGGCTTAGGTTGACGTACGCATGGCTGACGGGTTCGTAGAGTGCTCCCCGCGTCAATCGAATCTCGACGGGCGTTGCGGGCTCCGCTGTGATTTCAATTTCGGGCGATTCGTCTCGTCGAAACACACCAGTCCATGGTGGACTCGACCACTGCAAATCGGACACGCCGATAATAAGACCGTGGTTCGCGGGCAGTGACATGGTGAAGCTGCCATCCGCTCGCGTTCGAGCGTAGGGGATGCAACCGCTGGAGCCGGGCCCGAAGCCGAATCCCGTCAACAGCAAACCCTCGGCCTCGACGCCTGGGGGCATCATCACCCGGCCGTTTACCCGACGCCGCTTTTGTGCATGGATGTTAGTCAGCCCAACTGGAATTTTGTCGCGGTCCGTTTCGTCAACTTTCCAATCCATCCCGGCGAACCTGGCTTCGACGTACTTGAGTCCTCGCGCGGGAAACCAAGCGAACACCGCCTCACCATTTTCATCCGTGCGGACATGCGATTCGCGAACCAGATGGGTCGTAATCCACTCAGCTCCCTCAACGCGAACGCTCGCGCGTATCATTTTCCCGGCGATCGGGTTGCCCTCCGTGTCAACCACTCGAACCGTGTGAGGGGCGGCGGGCAAAAGCGTGATCTGAGTTTCCGACCCCTTTAAGTCTTCCGTCGCGGCACATCCTAAACGCGGATGCCAAGCGACAATTTTGCGAGGCTGCGCCGCTTGGGGATAACGGATGATGCAGAATCCATCCGCGGCGGTGGTTGATCGGCACCTAAATCCTTCTCCTTCGAGAACCACGATCGCGCCCGCAACTGGCCCGCCACTTGAGAGGACTTGAACTCGATGAGCCGCCGCGGGCTCCAGCGTGATCTCCGGTGGATTGACCAGCAATTGACGCACGGCGATTTGCGGAACCAGCAGAGCCGCTTGAAAACGTTGATCTTGCGTGGTGACGTGCATCCGCAGCGCGTTGACAAATACATCGCGACACCCGAGCTTTGCCAAACACATCCGTCGTGCTCGTCACGGGCAGTTCATCTACGATACTCAACGAAGTGATGATGGCCCCGATCGCCGGTTCACCGGACGGCATCCGTACGCTGACATCAAGCGTGAGACCGCTTACCCACTCATCGGATGCGACCAAGCTGGGAGAATCCTGAGCCAACACAAATTGACATAACAAGAGCAAGCTCACCGAAACCCACAACGATCGCATCAACATGTCAAGTCCATCCCATTGCAAGAAAACCGCCCGCCAGCCAATCAACAAGGCCAACACCGCAGTCTAACGAGTAGGCCGGACCCAGGAGCGACAGCGACGCAGATCCGGCAATCCCATCCCTCAAGCCAACGTGCCGGCCCAACCATTGCGGGCTTCCCCTCCAACCTCCTAACGCTCACTGCTCCAATCACCAACACCTCAAAAGCTTAGCGGGCGACACACGGTGTACGATGTGTCGCCCGCCGTGCTTCCTTTCAACTGCAATCCAATCCGGCGGCGGACGGCACCGGCAAGAGCATTTCGACCTCCAGACTATGGATCAAATGATCAGCCCGGAGGGCGACATATCTCTGCCGGTGGCGTCAGCCACCGGTCCCCAACCACCAACACCTCAAAAGCCCAGCGGGCGACACATCACGGAGTTAGTGATCGAACATGGGATGCCACCAACAACTGCTGTATCACCTCGTGTTCAGCACCAAAGAACGACGACCGTTGCTTCAGGACGATGAGTTCCGTGAAAGCGTTTGGAAGTACATGGCTGGGGTCTGCAGCAATTTGGGAGGGCATGCGGTTCGTGTCGGCGGATACTACGATCATGCTCATTTGTTGGTCCGTATTCCGGCAAAAACAGCCGTGGCAGATTTTGTTCGGCAACTGAAGTCCAGCACAAGTCGGCATATCAACGAATCGCGTGATGCGGTTTTAAAGTTTCATTGGCAGGACGGATACGGAGCGTTCACTGTGAGCAAGTCAAAGGAACCCGTTGTCGTTAAGTACATTGACGAGCAAATAGAACATCATCGCAAGCGGACGTTTCGGGATGAGTTTTTGAAGATGCTTGAGGACCATGAGGTTGAATATGACCCTAAGTATTTATGGGAATGATGGATTTGTTTCACAGCCCGGAGGGCGAAACATTCTTGCCGGTGGCGTCAGCCACCGGTCCAAGTACAAATCAAACTGAAAGCCCAGCGGGCGACACAATTGCAGGATGATGTGTCGCCCTCTGGGCTAAAGAATCAGTTGAGAGCTGGTCCGGTGGCTCACGCCACCGGCATAGATGTGTCGCCCTCTGGGCTGAAGAATCATTTGAGCTGGTCCGGTGGCTTACGCCACCGGCATAGATGTGTCGCCCTCTGGGCTGAAGAATCATTTGAGCTGGTCCGGTGGCTTACGCCACCGGCAAAGATGTGTCGCCCTCTGGGCTGAAGAATTAGTTGAGAGCTGGTCCGGTGGCTTATGCCACCGGCATAGATGTGTCGCCCTCTGGGCTGAAGAATCATTTGAGCTGGTCCGGTGGCTTACGCCACCGGCATAGATGTGTCGCCCTCTGGGCTGAAGAATCATTTGAGCTGGTCCGGTGGCTCACGCCACCGGCAAAGATAGTGTCGCCCTCCGGGCTGAAGAATCAGTTGAGAGCTGGTCGTGATTCAATTCATTGTTGCATTCCGAACAGCAGGATATTGGCGACGATCTTTGCGGCCTCCTCGGTGCTGTAGCCCGGGCATTGGACCGAATTGGGGCTTTCCAGTGCACAACTCAGATCGAGTGGTGAAAAAAAGATGCCGGCGACTTGGTCCACCACCGCGACCTCGATGATCGGTCGGCCGGTCCGTTTGCCGATGCCTCGACTCTTGGTCGTGCCACCGCCGACGGGTGGCGAGCGGATCGTGACGCTGGAGATGTCGTAGCCGCCACTGGCCCTCAAGAGCGGGTGGTCCTCGGGGATCACGGCGAGGGGTGAGTCTGGGAAAATCGCGGCCATCTCGCGGCGAAAGGCAGTTGAGAATGCTTCGCCGCCGCAGACCGCTGAACCCAACAGGATACCGTCGTTCTTGACGAACTCTCGGATCACGTCGCGTTGCCGCGTGTCGAGAACGAAATCGGTTCGTCCGTGGACCCACAGGAACTGGACATCGGCCAGCGCTTTGGCGTCAAAACCGACCGGATCGAGGCTGGCGCGGATCCGAAGCGGCACTCGCGACTCGACGAGCGAGGCCGCGTTGGGGACCGCCCGGCGCGCTTCTTGACCGCCCGCATCAAGACCCAACGTGGCGATCTGGATCGATCCACGTGCGATATCGACGTCCGAATCGGCGCTGATCACGAATCGACTTTCCAGTTTGTCTTTCAATTCGCGGCCCGTTGCGTAGGCAATCACGTTCTCGCCGATCCCGATCCCCGTCTCGATCTCGCGTTTGACCGCGTCCGGTATTTTTGATCGGCGGAACAATTGATCACCGAGCTCCCACCGACACGACAAACTGGTTGGTGAATAGAACACGCTGGTGCGACAGCAAGCTTGCACGCCGTACATCCAAAAGTCTTCCCCCATCGCGGTCGCGTCGACTCGGTGCTCGGCGAACCAGACCGGGTGGTCGGGCGGCAATCGATCCAGCGCCGCACCGTCGAACCATTCGCTGCATTGGCGGGCCACGCTGGCCTGAAAACCGCTGGCGTCGCCGCAGCCATTTCCGCCGTCGGCTTCAAACAGAATCGTGCCGCCCTGGTCAATGTACTGGCGCAAGCGTTTCGGCCGTTTCGGCGGACCACACGATCGGCCGATTGCCGCTGATCACCAACACGGGCGTCTGCAACAAATCGGCGAGCGTCGCGTTCTCCGCGTCAATCGTCTGCCATGTCAAGTCGCGGCCCCAATCGCGTTCAACGTGCCGGACCAACTGACGCACGCCGTCGGGGTGCTGATTCCAAGCCGTCGACGTGTTCGGATTGCGGCCGCGGCCATCGGCATAGCGAAGTCGCCCCGCGACGACTTGCCGTTTGCCCTTGCTCAAGAAAAGTAGCGCGAACGAGGTCGCCACTTCCTCGGGCTCGAGCGGGCCCGTGTTTTTCCAATAACCAAGAAATTCGTCCTGTAACTCAATCAGTCGCTCGGCACCTTCGCGATACCAGTCGTGATCACCGATGAAGCGGCGGCCCGACAGTCGCCCGACCCGTTCGAGCGCGTACATGTAGTAATAGAACGACATCGCTTGGCCGCCCGGATTGACTTGAGTGGAGAAGTTTCGGCCGAGCCACTCGATGCCTTCTTCGATCGGATCGTCGGCCCCAACGTCGCCGCCACAGCATTCGACTCGATTCTCGACGATTGACGAGGTCCCACCGCCGAGTCGCCCGCGAGCGATGATGATCGACGAGATTCCCGCACACGTCATGCTGCCGGAAATGTCCCGCGAGTTGTACGCCCACGCTCCGCCGTCACGTTGTCGACGGACCCAGTAGTCCATCGCCAACTCGAACGTCACGGGCTCGACGAAGATTCCGCGTTCTTCGGCCGCGCCGAGTGCCAGAATCGCGAATTGCGAATTGGACGGATCGCCGGAGCCGCCCCGGTCGCCGTAATTCCATCCGCCGATCGCGCTGGCATCCACCCCTTCGCGGAACTGTTGATCGACCAACCACTGGACATTGCGACGAATCCGAGGCAAATCCCCGGCCGCGCCCAATTGGCAATAAACCAGCGTTTGCAAGGCGACGGAGTACGTCTCACCCGGCTCGAAGGACCTCAAGTACTTCATCGCTTTGGCGATCATCGGATCGTCGCCGGCGATACCGCTGCTGAGCAGTGCCAACGTGCACAACGCCGATTGGCCGCAGGAATAGCCGCTGAACTCGTCCCACCCGCCCCGTTGGGTTTGGTTTTTCCGCAAGTAAGACACGCCGCGGTCGATCGCCCGCTCGACCGCGACCACGTCGACGTCCGCTCGCGCGGGGCGACCGCGGAGACAAAAAACGACAAGACAAACAGCCATGCCAGCGGTCTGGCCACGCCGCCGCCAACGTTCATCGCGGGCGCTACCCCCGACTTCGAATTTCGGCTGCTTCGGTCCGAGTCAAACCTCATCGGACCACGCGTCGCCGCAATCTCGGGAAAGACGTTAAGATTGGGCGGTCGTTCACGCGTCGGTGTTTCGACCGGCCGACCCGTCCGAGCAAAGGAATGTTTGTAAATCATCATGAGCGGTTCTGTTCCTCCTGTACCCGGCCCACCCCCGCCACCTCCGTCGGCCAACCCGCCCAAACCGGACGCCAACGCGCCCGCTCGCAATCTGGGCGATGTGCTGCGCGAGTTTGCCGATCACCAGCAAACGATGCGGGCCGAGCTTGCCAAAGTCATCATCGGACAATCCGATGTGATCGAACAATTGCTTGCCGCCATCTTCACTCGCGGCCACGTGTTGCTCGAAGGTGTTCCGGGATTGGCCAAGACGTTGATGGTCAGCACCCTGGCCAACATCCTCGACGTCCAATTCAAGCGAATTCAGTTTACCCCCGATCTGATGCCTTCGGACATCACGGGGACCCAAGTTCTTGAAGAAGACGAGCACGGTCGCCGTTCGTTCCGGTTCGTCGAAGGCCCGATCTTCACCAACATCTTGTTGGCGGACGAAATCAATCGGACCCCGCCCAAAACGCAAGCCGCGCTGCTCGAAGCGATGCAGGAACGCCAAGTTTCGATCGGCCGCGAAACTTACGACCTGCCTCCACCGTTCTTTACCATCGCGACCCAAAACCCGATCGAACAGGAGGGCACCTACCCGTTGCCCGAAGCTCAACTCGACCGGTTCATGTTCAACGTCAAAGTGGGTTACCCTTCGGCCGCCGAAGAGGAACAGATTCTGACGGCGACGACCCGCGGCGAGACTCCCACGGTCAACAAAGTATTGTCGGCGCGCGCGATCCTAAATATTCAGAAATTGGTGTCCAGCATCGCGGTCAACCCGTATGTGATCAGCTACGCCGCCAAGCTGGTACGGGCGACACGGCCCAGTGACGAGTCGGCGCCGAAGTACATCCGCGAATTAGTCGATTGGGGCGCCGGTCCCCGCGCGGGCCAGAACTTGATCGCCGGCGCAAGGCGCTCGCCGCGATGGATGGCCGGTTCAGCATCGATCCCGACGATGTCCGGCGAGTCGCCATCCCGGTGCTGCGCCATCGCATGGCCACCAACTTCCAAGCCCAAGCCGAAGGCATGAACACCGACGACATCGTTGTAAAATTGATCAAGGATATTCAGCCGCCCGAACCAGAAAAGATGGCGAAGAAGTAACTCGGATGGCTTCTTCCCTCTCGCCCGAAACGTTGCAATCGATCAAACGGCTCGATCTTCGAGCCCGCATGGTCGTGCGTGGCTTTCTGCAGGGACTCCACAGCAGCCCCTTCCAAGGGTTCTCGGTCCAGTTCAGTGAACACCGACGCTACAACCGCGGCGATGATCCCCGGTTGATCGATTGGTTGGTCTACGCCAAAACCGATAAGTATTACACCAAGCGTTTCGAAGCCGAAACGAATCTGACCGCGTACCTGGTCATGGATCTTTCCAAATCGATGGGGTTCACCGACACCGGTTCGATGACCAAGTTTGAGTACTGCACGTGTCTGGCCGCGTCGCTGACTTACTTGATGACGATGCAACAGGATCCGGTCGGGTTGATTTCATTCGATGAAAAGATGCGTGCTTTATTGCCGGCGCGAAGTCGCCGCGGCCACCTCGGCGATGTCATGGCGGCACTCTCGCGTTTGCAACCGACCGGGCGGACCGACTTGCCCTTGTCGTTGGTCCAGTTGGCGGCGATGTTAAAACAACATTCGCTGGTCATCTTGTTTTCGGACCTGTTGCCCACCGACACGGTGACCGGAACACCCGAGGACGTGATCGCGGCACTCGCGAGGCTGCGGCACGGCGGTCACGACGTGATCCTTTTTCATGTCTTGGACGAAGCCGAGGTGAAGTTTCCCTACGAAGGACCCGTGCAATTTGAAGACGCCGAAACGGGCGAAACCGTTTCCGTCGACGCCACCGGATTTCGTGAAGACTACTTGGACCAACTCGAACAATTTCGTGAAGCCTACCGCGTCGGATGTCACAAACTAAGAATTGACTACGTGCCGCTCGACACGGCGATGCCGTTTGATAAAGCGTTGACGGAATACTTGCTGCAACGCCAGCAAAGTTTCTGAACCTGTCGACTGCAGCCCCTAATCGACTGCAGCCCGTGCCGACGATTGGGTTCGAAATGGACTTTGCTCACGACGCCGACGCCAGCCGCTGACGTGAATCTTGCGCTGCGCTCTCGGGCTGTTCAAAGATGGCGTCATACTCCGTGATCATGTCGACGCGGCGGTGCTCCGCCGCCAACATCAGGTACAACGCCGGGACCACGAAGAGCGTGAAGACGGTGCCCACCGCCATCCCGGCTACCAACACGATTCCGATGCTGTTTCTCGCTTGGGCCCCCGCACCAATCACGAACACCAATGGCAGGTGACCCAGAATCGTGGCGGCCGAGGTCATCAACACCGGTCGCAATCGAGTTTGAGCCGCTTCGATGATCGCCGCGCGTTTCGTCGCCCCCGATTCCTGCAAAGCGTTAGCAAACTCGACGATCAAAATTCCGTTCTTCGCGACCAGGCCGACCAATGTGATCAGACCGACTTGCGAGTAAATGTTGATCGTCGTCAAATTCAAACATGTCAACGTCAAAACCCCCGTCATTGCCAAAGGGACGGATCCGAGCAGCACGATCAACGGATCGCGGAACGATCGAAATTGGGCCGCCAAGACGAGGTAGATCAGCACCAATGCGAACCCGAGCGTGGTCGCCATCGACGCACCTTCGCGACGAATTTGGCGTGATTCTCCGGAATAATCAAGCGTAGCCGATCCGCCGATCACATCTGCGGCAATCGCTTCGAGCGTCGCCAAGCCTTGTTCTTTGGTGATCCCGGGGAACACGGCCGCGAAAACCTTTACCGCGCTTTGCTGTTGAAAGCGATTCAGAGTCCGCGGCGCCGTTTCGGGCTCAATCGTGGCAAACGTTGACACCGGAATCAACTCGCCCGAGGGACTCCGAACTTTCAAGTCCATCAGCGATCCGGTCGATTGTCGATCCGCGGCTTCGAGTTGTGGGATGACGCGGTACGATCGGTTGAAGTAGTTGAAGCGGTTCACATATCCACCGCCCAGCAACACGCCCAGCTCGCGACCGACGGCCGCTTGATCGAGCCCCAAATCGGCCAGTCGTTCACGATCGACGATGACTCTCGCTTGGGGTAAATCGATTTTCAAATCCGTGTCGACGAACAGAAACATGTTGGCCTCGCGACCGCGTTTGACAATCTGTTGTGCCAATTCTCGCTGGCGTTCGACAGGCAGATCGCTCTTGAGCAACAGCTCGACGTCGTAGTTGCCGGCACCCGGCAGGGGTGGGACCAGAACAGGAAACGCCTCGAGTCCCGGATTCCGGCCGGCTGTTGCGTACACGTCCGGCAACATCATTTGAGTGCTGCGCTCTCGGTCGGACCAATCGGTGGTGATCACGCCGCCGAACCCGCCGCCGGACGTCATCACCGCCCACATGTAATCCGTCTCGGGGATCTGCTGCAGGCCTCCGGCGAGTTTGGCTGCCCACTGGGTCGTCGAATTCAACGTCGAATCGGGTGCGGCCGCGAGACGACTGAAATCGCGCCCTCGTCTTCGACCGGCGCCAGCTCTTTCGCCGAAAACATGTACAGCGGTACCGCCGCCGCACCGGCGATCAACGTCGCAAGCGCGATCGCCCATCTCAATTCCATCACGGTGATCAACATTCGGCCGTACACCCGTCGCACCGAATCAAACAAACGGTTCACGAACCGAGTCATCATGCCTTCGCGGCCACCGGCGGGTACCAGATAGGCACTCATGATCGGCGACAATGTGATCGCAACGATCCCCGACACCACGACCGCAGCGGCGAGCGTGAACGCGAACTCGCGAAACAACATTCCCGTCAAGCCGCCTTGGAATCCGATCGGGGCGTACACCGTCGCAAGCGTGATGGTCATGGCGACGATCGGTCCCGCCAATTCTCGCGAACCGATTAGCGCCGATTGGATCTTGCCGTGACCCTCCTGCAAGTGTCGCTGGACATTCTCGACGACGACAATCGCATCGTCGACGACCAATCCGACCGCCAATACGATCGCCAGCAGCGTCAGAAGGTTCAGCGAAAAGCCCATCAAGTACATCACGATCGTGGCACCGACCAATGAAACGGGCATCGCCACCAAAGGCACCAACGCGGTCCGCACCGACCCCATGAAAAGGAATACAACGAAGCCGACGATCATGATCGTTTCGGTCAAGGTTTTTGAAATCTCCGACAGCGATTTACGCATGAACTTGGTGCCGTCGTACGCCAATTCCATGTCGATGTGCGTGGGCAGTTCGGCCTGCAACTCCGCCATCGCCTTTTGAAGCCGATTGGCGACGTCGATCTCGTTGCTGCCGGGCAGCGGCCAAACGCTGACGTAGATCGCGTTCTCGCCGCGGTACATCGCCGTGGCGGTCGGTTCTTCGCTGCCGAATTCGACCCTCGCGACATCCGACAACCGAATGATCGAGCCGGGACCATTCTCGGATGATGGCGACTGCCAAACGACCATGTTGGAAAATTCTTCGACGCTCTTCAGATCCGTGTTGGTCAACAAATCGATCTGGACCGAGTCGCTTTTGACTTGGCCGATGGCCGCCAGAAAGTTGTTTCGCTGGAGCGCCGAGTAGACGTCACCCGACGTCAGGTTGAGTTCACTCAAGCGTTGCGGTGAAATCCAAATTCGCATCGCAGGCGTCTGGCCCGCTTCGATGCCGACTTTTTGCACACCCGGCAAAATGGACAACCGTGGTTGAACATTACGAGTCAAAAAATCGGTGAGAGCTGGCAATGAAAATTGATCGGATGTAAAGCTTAAATAGAACGTCGCGTAGGGACGATCGGCGCGGATCAGTTCGATCGTCGGGGGTTCGGCTTCCGCCGGCAGCTCGCTGCGCACCTGTTGCAGCCTCGCGCTGACCTCCGCCAGCGCCTTGGTCGAATCGTGGTTCAGGTTGAGTCTCAACGTCACCGTGCTGACGCCCGCGATGCTGCTCGACTCGACGTAATCAATTCCGGCAATCGACGAGACGGCTCGCTCGATCGGGGTGGTCAAGAATCCGCGAACCGTCTCGGCGCTGGCGCCGAAGTAGACCGTGTTGACGGTGATCGAGGTGCTTTCAAGCTTTGGGAATTGCTGGACCGGTAACGACATGGCGCAGCGAACGCCTAGCAACACCAAAATCAGATTCACGACGATCGCCAACACCGGATGGCGAATGAACATGTCGGTGATGGACTTCATTTGCCGCTCTCGGGTTTCGAAGATGGGTGAGAAAGTTCGTCGGTTTCCCGAGCGTCAGTCGGCGGGGAATCGGGCTCGGTGGTGGATGCGATCGTGGCGTCCGCGAGCAAGGCGTTTTCGGACACCTTGAACGATCCGTTGGCAACCACTCGATCACCGGGGATCAAGCCATCGACGATCATCGCGTTGCCACCGACGTTCATCGCGACGGCGACTTGCCTTGAGTGGGCGCGGACGCCGGTCTCCGTATCGCTGGCGACGAAAACGACCGTTCCGGACGGGTCGCGACGAACTGAGGTCGCGGGAACCACGCAGGCTTCGATGGGTCCACCGTAATAAACGGTGACGCGAGCGGAATCTTTGGGCTGCATCGTCGTCGGGGGATCCTGCAAGATCGCTCGTGCCATCACGGATCGCGAGATGGCGTCGGCGGACGCATCGACTGCAATGATCTCGGCCAGCCTTGGGGGCTCCGACTCAACAATCTGCACTTCGACATGGTCACGGATCGCAATCTCGTCGGCGACGTGCGCTGGCATCGCGAAATCGATGTGAAAATAATTTGCAATGCCCTCGAGCGTTGTGACGCGGCTTCCCTCGACGAGATACTGTCCGACGTGCAAGTCGAACAGTCCGACGCGCGCGTCGAAGGGTGCTTTCAATTTTTTCCGGTCGATGCGAACTTTCAATTCTTCGACCGCGGTTTCGGCGCGAACAATTTCGGCTTCGGCCAAATCGAGATCGGACACGCTGCCCGCATTGGCGCGGCTGAGACGTAAATTGCGTTCGAGCGCCGCTTTCGCCAATGATTGCGTCGCCTCGGCACTGGTCAATTGCGCCTGTTCGGTGCGATCGTCCAACTGCACCAACACGTCACCTTTCTTGACGGTATCACCGGGCTTGATCAGCACTTGGGTGACCAACCCCGTCAACTCGGTTTGCAAAACGATCGACTCGGATGCCAGCACCGTTCCGACTACGACCGTGGAGCGACGAAAGGATTTGGATTGGGCAGTGGCAAGTGTGACCGCGACCGGCATTTCGGGTGGCGGCGGAGAAGACATCGATGCCGCAATCTGGAGAGACTTGGCATAGGTGATTCCCGCCAACACGCCGAGCACGCCGCCGATGATCAGGAGGGAGCCCAGCGTGATCCGTATCCATCGCAGATTTCTGGATGATCGATTGGCAGGACGATGGTTCATGATTTTGAGCTCGTAATAAGCTTCTGTTTTGACTTGATTTCGGTTCGTATCATTCGCTTCAATTGGCGTTGGAGCCGGTTGGCACGAGCGGCTGATTCGGCTTTGTCCTCGATCACCGATTGCAACCAAATGCCGTCGACCGACACCATGATCAACTCGGCCAGTTCGAGCGAGAGGCCATCGGCGCGAAGTAATCCGACCAGATGTCGGGAGAGGGCTGTCATCTCCCCATTGCCGGCGCCTTGCACGAGAGCCACCATCACGGCGGCACAATCGCGGCAGTCACTCGGATCAAGCGTTTTTGAATCGCCAATGAAACCGTCGACGTAAGCGGTCGCGCGTCGCCCCGATCCGGCCGAATGAGGCCGCATCGTGATTTCGACCAGCCGCCGATACTCTTCGCCCGCCCGCTTGACGAATGCATCCACCATCGACTCTTTGGACGGATAGTGGTGCACCAAACCACCTTTGCTGATCCCGGCGCACCGGCAAACACCCGATTGGGTGACCGCCGGCAATCCACCCTCGACAATCAACGACATCACCGCATCAAGAATACGGGTGGGCGTGTCGATGGGTTGGCTGTCGTTCATCGGAAACATCATACCGACCGGTCGGTCGGATTCAAGCCGTCCGCCCGAAAGACTTTTGCCAGTGTGAGAAGCTGGTCGATGGAGAAGCGGTTGCTCGTCGAGCTCTGAACGCATTGACGCGATAACACTGACAAAGGAATCCAAGTGTGAAGCTCGAATTGGCGGGAGTCTTTGATGCCATTGGTCACAAAGAAGGGTTGGCATATTTGGCTTCATCCAATCAGAGCCTCGCCTAGAAAATGCCTCGGTTCGTCAGGAAAATGCACCAAAACTTTTGGTGGGTGTTGGTGCTTTCGATCGGTTTTTCTGTACGCTTTTCATAAAGGACAGTGGCTTGCAAGTTAAAATAAGTTGGCGATTTTCTATCGGTTTGGCGTCCGCCCTGGCGTCCGCTTTGCTATCGTTTTCCGCAGTCGCGAAAGATCCGACGAGCCAACTCTTGCGATCGCAGGAGCTTGGCGGTTGGAAGCTTTTGTTCGACGGGGAGACTCTCGAAGGTTGGCGGAACTATCAAAAAGCCGACGTCTCGGGAGGTTGGGAGGTCGTCGATGGGGCGTTGACGTTGCAAAGTGAAGGTGCGGGCGACATTGTCACCGTTGATACCTACAAGGACTTCGAGTTGACTTTGGAATACAAGGTCAGCGAGGGAGGTGACAGTGGTTTATTGTTCCACGTTACTGAGGAACTCCCAAAAGCTTGGCAAAGTGGCCCGGAAGTTCAAATCATTGATGACAAGCAAAGCGACGAGCGAGAAAAGTCGGGCTGGCTTTTTGGAATGTACAAGCCCGACGGGAATTTCACTTCCACTCGACCGGCGGGAGATTGGAACCATTTGTATTTGCGAGTCACGAAGAATAACTCGGAAATAGCGATCAATGGACGGCGTTACTTTAGCTTTAGCCTAGCTGACAAGCGTTGGAACGAGCATGCGGGTAGGAGTCCGTTCGCGAAGTTTCCCGGTTTCGGATTGGCGGGTGAAGGACACATCGGGATTCGCGATCAGGGTGGTAAGGTTGCATTTCGTAAGATAATGATTCGTGAGATGACGGATGGTCATCCGCCCCAAGCGCCGATTGACGGGAAGCTGGATGTCAAGCAAGTCCCTGCGTTTCCTGAGCTGACTTGGGAGGGCTGGGAAGCGATGGACGACGATGGAAATGCCGGCGAGCCGTTTCGGATTATCGAGTTGACTTACGCTCCGGATGAATCAAAGCGACTTTACGCGGTCAATCAAATTGGAGTCGTTTTTGCGTTCGAGAATAAACCAGGGGCTCAGAAGGCAAAGCGATTTTTAGACCTTCGAGACCGAGTTTCGCGTTGGTCCGATCAAGGGAGAAACGAACAAGGTTTGCTCGGACTGGCGTTCCATCCCAATTTCAAATCGAACCGAGAGTTTTTCGTCTACTACACCAATCGAAAGAATAACCACGTGAGGGTTTCTCGCTTTCGCTCCTCCAAAGAGGACCCGTTCAAAGCGGATCCAACGTCCGAGGAAGTCTTGCTCGACGAGTTTCATCCACACCTCAATCATAACGGTGGCTCGATCGAGTTTGGACCGGATGGATACTTGTATGTGTCCATCGGCGATGGCGGCTCGGGGCACGATCCGGATGCGCTGGGTCAAAACCGCAGCCAATTGATGGCATCCATCATTCGAATCGATGTGGACCAACGCACCAATGATCTTCGATACGGTATTCCGGATGACAACCCGTTTGTATCAGTGAAGGGAGCACGTCCCGAAATTTTTGCCCATGGATTTCGGAATCCGTGGCGTATCGCATTCGATCGCGTAACCGGCCGACTTTGGTGTGGCGACGTCGGACAAGATTTGCATGAAGAGGTGAACGTCGTCACTAAGGGCGGCAACTATGGCTGGAGCGATCGTGAGGGGAATTACATCTTTGGAAATCGGGCTTCCGTTGATGGTGTCTCTGAGCCGATTGCCCCGGTGTGGGGATACGACCATGCCATTGGCAAATCAATCACGGGCGGTCGGGTCTACAATCAAGATCGCTTGCCGCAACTTAAAGGCAAGTACCTGTACGCCGACTATGTCAGCGGTGCGATTTGGGCCCTCACTTATGATCCCGCTTCCGGTCAAGCGACTCACAATCAAGAAATCACCGACAAAGGCTTGCCAGTTTTAGCCTTCGGAGAAGGTGCCGATGGGGAAATTTATTGCTTGAAGGAATCACGTCGAGGGGAATTCATTTTTCGGTTTGAACCGAGCAATTGAGCGGTGGGGTCACGCGCTTCGTGCTACTGAATCAATGACTGGCCGCCGTCGATCCAGACGGGGGTTCCGGTGATGTGCGAGGCCAGATCACTTAGCAAGAATACGGTCATGCCCGCGACGTCTTTGACTTCGCCCATCTCACCATCCGTCAGCGGGATTCCGCCGTTGGAATACGTTATGTCAATGTCGATTTTATCCAGGTTTTCTCGTTCGGTCTTGTCATGGATATTGGAATGGATGCCGCCGGGACAAATCACGTTGACGCGGATCTTTGATTGAGCGAGTTCCAACGCCAGCATTTTTCCGAGCGCCAGCTGGCCCGCCTTGCTGGCCGAATAAGCCGAGGCACCCTCGCTGGTAAATGTCCGGGTGCCGTTGATGGAGGACATGATGACGATGCTGCCGCCGTTTCGGCGTAGATGACCCACGCAGTGATGAATGGTGAGAAAGGTTCCCGTCAGGTTCACGTCAATGGTTTTCCGCCAATCATCGGGCGACAGCTCATCGATGGGAGCCCACGTGCCGTTCGTCCCGGCATTGGCGACGACGCCGTCGACGCGACCGTAGTGTTCCACGATCGCAGCGACGGCCTGCTTCATTTGATCACTATCGGACACATCGGCGGCAGCGTAGAACGCGGTGCCGCCCTTCGCTTCGATCGAGCTTACCGCCGCGCGCAGGTCGTTTTCGTCACGGCTGATGATGGCAACCTTCCCACCACATTCGGTAATGGCCTCGGCAATTCCTAGGCCGATCCCTTCGCTGCCACCGGTGACCACAATCACTCGGTCTTTCAAATCGATTTTCATCAGTCTTACTTCCTGTTCCTAAATTTTATGATTACGTTTGTCCCCCCGGCTTCAAGAAGCTGTCCGCCCGGGAGATGTCTTGATTCTAGGCTTAACCATTGTCTGCATTTACCGAATATCTCACGTTCGGTAGACTTGCCCGGCACCGGAGGACGGCTGCATTCCCGTCGCCGCCTGTTATCTCGGACATGCCTCCATGAGCACTCGCAAGACCAACGATGAGCCTGTCTCTGATCCCCGCTCACACGTGCGTACCCGGCAAGATCACTCCAGCGAAAAGGCGGAGGACTACGTCGAAGCGGTCGCCCAAGTTCTGGAGAGTAAAGACGAATGCCGCGTGGTGGATCTGGCTCAATTTTTCGGCGTCAGTCATGTGACGGTGACGCGAATTGTGGCGAGGTTGGTCGGCGAAGGCTTGTTCGAAACCGAGCCCTACCGTCCGATCCGATTGACGGCAAAAGGCAAACGTCTCGCCGTCCAGTCCCGCAAACGGCACCAGGTCGTGCACAAATTTCTGTTGGCCATCGGAGTGGACGACGCCACCGCCGCGCTCGATGCCGAAGGCATCGAGCATCACGTCAGCCCGATCACGTTGAAGAAATTGCGAGAGTTGACGGATCGGCTTACCGGCTAGCCCGGGTCGACGAATCACCCGATGGGTGGCTATTGGATCTCTAGCAGCTCGACCTCGAATACCAACACTTCGTGCGGTCCGATCGCACCCGGGCTTCCTCGTTCGCCGTAGGCAAGGTCCGACGGGATGTACAGCATCCACTTATCGCCGACGTGCATTTTCTGCAACGCCATCTGCCAACCCTTGATGACTTGGTTGACGCGGAACGTGGCCGGCTCACCCTTGCTGACCGAGCTGTCGAAGACCGTGCCGTCGATCAACTTACCGGTGTAATGCACTTTCACCGTATCGGTTGCGGCGGGTGATTCGCCCTTGCCGGCCGTCAAGACTTTGTACTGCAGTCCGCCTTCGAGTGACTTGACGCCTTCCTTCTTGGCATTCTCGGCCAAAAAATCGACGCCCTTGCTGCGAAGTCGAGTTTCCAGCATCTCCTGGATGCGGGTCTGGGTTTGACGCAACTCTTCATCGCTCATCGAGGCTTCGGACTTATTGATGCCATCTTTGAAGCCGGCGAGCATCGAATCGATATCAATATCCGCTAATTCAAATCCGTTTTGGCTCATTTGCTGTCCGACGGAGACACCAAGGAAATATCCGATGGATTGGTTCTCGGTACGGTCCACTTTTGGCAAATCTTTCTCTTGAGCATTCAGGCAGGCGGGAGCAATCAACAGCGGCATCAAGATTGCCGCGGTTCCGATCAGAGATCGACCGCTCAGAAATCGTTGGATCATGGGAAGGTTCCTAGGAAGGTTAAAAATCGGCTTCGCATCGTTTCTCGAATGGAAGACAGGGTGCCGCGAAGGTCCGGATGCGCAGAATAACAGCGAATGGCATTCCATTCACGACCCCCAATTTTCTCAGCTCTCCCACCGGCTATCGGCTAAGTGCCGAAGCGATCGCGATCCCCGCCAAAATCAATCCGCCTAGAATCAAGAGCCTCACCCAGCTGACGCGTCGTTCGGGAACGCCCTCATTTCGGTCGCGGATCTGCTGGACCAAGATTTGCCGGCCACGCGACATCACATGATCCGCCGCAATGTCGACGGCGGCTTCGCCGCCGCCCTCCGGCGGCGGGCGTATCGGATTCGGCTCGCGCGCTCGTTTTTGCGGCCAACTCGTGAGTGTGATACGTCTCGTCCAGCTGCAGCATCACCGCTTGGACTTTACGAGCGTTGAAAGGACGGTCCTCGGGCTTTTTCCTTAGCAGCTCGTCGATGATCTCGTCGAGTTCGGGTGGGCAGTCCGGCACCGCGTCTCGGACTCGAGGGGGCGGGGTGCGAAGATGTTGTTCAAAAAGTTGGGCGAAATTCTCGCCATTGAACGTTTTGCGGCCGACCAGCATCTCATAGAGGCAGCACCCCAGCGCGTACAGATCCGCTTTTCCCGATATCGAAACGTCGCCCGTTATCTGCTCTGGGGCCATGTAGGCATGCGTTCCGACCGTCATGCCGGACGATGTCAAATCGGTGTTGCGTAAGTCGCGGGCGATCCCGAAGTCGCCTAATTTCACTTCGCCGCTCTTGGTGAGAAACAGGTTGCCCGGTTTCAAATCGCGGTGAATGACTCCGTGGTTATGCGCATATTGCAAAGCGGAGCAGATTTGTCGAGCCAACTCGACGACCACGGGCCACTCGAATGTGCCACGGGTCTCTAACAGGTCCTTGACCGTACCACCGCCGACCATCTCCATCGCGTAGAACAACACGCCGTGATCGTCGCCGCCTCCATGATAGGCGATGATGTTGGGATGCCGAAGACGAGACAGGATCAACATTTCCCGCTCAAACCGTGCCCGGATGTTCGGGTCTTGGCTGACGGTCGGGTGCAGCTTTTTGAGCGCCACCTTCGCTCCGGTCGCAATCTCGGTGGCGACATAGATGGTGCCGACTGTTCCGACGCCCAGCACATCACCGAGCTCGTAATCCGATAGAGCGGGGAACGACATGAGTTGGCAAACCTGATCAACCGCAAAGTGCGAATGGAACCGATGAAGAAGTCGACGTTCGCGTTATCTTAGCGGTCTTCGGAGCGATCGAGTTGCCTCGCCACCCGATTACTCGGAGTCCGACTGATTGACGCCGGCGATCTTTTCGATCCGCACGCGAGTGTGCATTTGACGGTGTCCCGTACGCTTTTTGCTGTGTTTACGGCGACGAAACTTTTGAACGTAGATCTTCTTGTCCATTTGCGTGCCGATGACCGACGCGGTCACCGAAGCGCCGGATACCGTGGGTGCGCCAAGCGTTAGCCCGTCGCCGCCGCTCACGGCAAGCACCTTCTCGAATGTCAGGTTTTCGCCCTGAGCGATATCGCGATAATCCACGTCCAATTCCATTCCCGGTTGGACACGATACTGGCGACCACCGTCGACGATGATGGCGTACATAGAACCCTCTAGTTGATCGAACTTATCAGATTGAATTGGTATCAAAATTGCTCGGCATTGATGTCGAGCGGCGTAGTCTAGCGAGGCGAGTGCAGGACGTACAGGGCTTCCGCCGCGTTTTCTCGCTCCAAATAATCGCGTCAATCCGACTGCCATTCCGCGGTCGATCCACGCGATTTTCTTCGCCTGCGACACGCTTCGACGAGGTCGTTTACACTCGGAGCATCGAAAATATCGCAGTTCCGGTGCTCGCCTCGACAAATGGTTTCTAAGAAACATGATGGATTGTCTAAGATTTTACCCCGCGACGGTCTTGAAGTTGTCGGTTTTGAAGCTGTCATTGACGATGCTCGCAATCGGACACCTCTCTCCGGCGATCTTGGCTCAATCACCCACGCGACCCGTTGGGGCGGAAGCCCGAGTGGCTAGAACCGGAGCGGACCGCCCGAACATGGTCTGGATCATGTCCGAAGACAATTCGGCCAACTACTTGCGGCACTTCGATCCCACCGGTGCGCCCACGCCGAACATCGAGTCGCTTGCCAAGCACGGCATCACTTTCGACCGCGCTTTTTCGAATGCACCGGTGTGTTCGGTGGCTCGAACGACTCTGTTCACGTCCTGTTATGGACCGCGAATCGGGACCCAATTTCATCGCCGGATGGTGGCGGCGTCGATGCCCGAATCCGTGCAGATGTTCCCCGCTTACCTCCGCGAAGCCGGCTATTACACGACGAATGATTCCAAGCAGGACTACAACGTCGACATCGATAAGGGGGGCGGCGACAAGGGGGCCAGCGATAAGGGGGTCTGGGACGAATCTTCCAAACGCGCATCCTGGAAGAACCGGCCGGAGGCCAAAACCCCTTTCTTCCACGTCGTCACAAGCACCATTTCCCACGAGAGTTCGCTGCATTTCCCCGTATCCGATGTGATCGACAAGCCCGCCATCACCGATCCGAGCCTCGTCGCCTTGCCACCCTATTTTCCCGATACGACGTTGATGCGTTACACGATCGCCCGGTACCACGACCGAATCGCCGGGATCGATCGAGTGGTCGGTCAAATGGTGGAGGATTTGGAGCTGGCGGGTGAGCTCGAAAACACGTTCATCTTTTACTTCGGTGATCACGGCGGCGTCCTGCCACGGTCAAAAGGGTACGCCTTCGAATCGGGGCTTCACGTACCGCTTGTGATTCGAGTTCCCGATAATTTCAAATCGTTGATCGACCGTCCACTGGCCAGTCGGACGTCGGGGTTTGTCGAATTTGTCGATTTCGGGCCGACCGCGCTGGCGCTCGCGGGCGTTGCGTCACCGGCGTCGATCAAGTCCACGGCGACAGACGGCGTGATCGACGGAACCCCATTCTTGGGGCCAACCGTCGACGGCGAAGAGGTCGATGCTCGTGATGAGACGATCGGATACGCGGATCGTTTCGATGAAAAGTACGATCTGGTTCGTACGCTAAGAAAAGGCGACTTCAAGTACATTCGCAACTTCGAGCCATTTCTTCCCGACGGACTGCAAAATAACTATCGATACGAAATGGCGGCTTATCGCCAATGGCGCACGATGCACCAGAACGGAAAATTGGATGATCTCCAGAGCCAATTCTTTCGGCCCAAAAGTGTCGAAGCTTTGTACGACTTGAGCTCGGATCCCCATGAAGGAAACAACTTGGCCGGCGATCCCGCACACGCTGAAAAATTGATTCAATTGCGTACCCGATTGACCACGCGTCTTAAAGGGATGCCAGACTTGAGCTTCATACCCGAGACATTTTTGGTCGACGAGGCAATGTCCCACCCCGTCGTGTACGGCCAAACGCACAAGGCATCGATCGCGGCCAACATCGACATCGCGAATTTGGCGTTATTGGATTGGAACGACGCCCGGCCCAAGCTGATCGAAGCCTTGCAAAGCGACGACGTGCTGACTCGTTATTGGGGGACCATCGCAGCGTCGAGCTTCGCAAAGACGGCAGCCGAGTTGTTGCCGCGGGTAACTTCGTTGCTGCAAGACCCAGAACCGATCGTCGTCGCCCGAGCCGTCGAATTTGTCGCGATCGTAGGGGGCCAAGACCCGCGACCCTATCTGTACCGTGCCCTCGAGCGGTCCACCAGCGAAGCGGAGGCATTGCAGATTCTCGGAACGGCCGTCTTTTTAGATGATCATACCGACGGACGCTTTCCCATCGAGCCGAACCTGCTAAAGCTGCCGTTGAAGATCGGTCCAAAAAGCGAGGTTCAACGACGCCTCGATTACCTTCGCAAGTAAGTCGGGAGTCTAGAAACGAGGGTGCGTCATTCGACGAGAGAGTAAAGTCCGCTGCCTTCGCGACGAAGTTTTCCTTGCCTCGCAAGTTCTTGCCAGACTGATTTTGGGAAGGTGTCGGGTGGCGTGATCGCGGCGACATTCGACTTGCTGCCACCCGACATCGGGCCGCGGCCTAACCGCGATTCGTCGTCCAAGATCGTCAACTTGAGCCGTTTTCGATAAGCCTTCATCGCTAATCGCAATTCTTCCTTCGATGGGGGCTCAGGTGTTTGAGGTTCCGAATCGGTCGGGCCGGTCATTGAAGATTCCATGAAAGAGTGGATGTGGGATGGACGTGAACGAATCATCTTAGTCGACTGACGGCGATCGTTGTTCGCCTGAGCCCATCACCTTCACCCTCAAGCACCGATGGACTGGATTCTTCTTAGCATATTATCGGCTTTGTTTTTGGGCTTCTATGACATCGCCAAGAAGTCGGCGGTCAAGGACAACGCGGTTCCGGTCGTGCTGTTGGTGAATGTCTCGACGGCAGCTGCGATCTGGATTCCGATGCTCACGTATTCGTGGATCAGCGGTGATTCGTTGTCGGGCGGGAAATTGGCGGGGCTTACGGATCTTTCGCCGCATCATCACGTGATGTTGGCAATGAAGTCGCTGCTCGTTGGGGCGTCATGGACGATGGCATTCTTTGCGATGAAAGAGTTGCCGCTTTCGATCGCGACACCGATTCGCGCGACCAGCCCCGTGTGGACCGTCGCAATCGCGGTTGCGGTGATGCACGAGCGACCGGAGATGATCCAGTGGGTCGGCATGGCGACCATCTTCGTCGCATTTTTCACGTTCTCGCAAATCGGGAAACGTGAAGGCATTCATTTTCACCGCAGTCGTCCGGTCGCGATGATGATGGTTGCAACGTTATTGGGCGCCTTCAGTGCAATCTACGACAAGTACTTGTTGCAATCGATCGCCATTCCGCCGGCGAAGGTACAGGCTTGGTTTTCTATCTACCTGGTTCCGGTGATGATGCCACTTGCGATCCGCTGGTTTGTTCTGGAACGCACGGTAAAGCCATTTGTTTGGCGTTGGTCGATCCCACTGATCGCCATTTTTTTGTCGCTGGCGGATTTCGTTTATTTCACTGCCGTCTCCGACCCCGACGCACTTATCTCATTGATCTCTCCCGTCCGGAGGACATCGGTGATCGTGCCATTCGTGTACGGCATTCTGAAGCTCGGCGAACAGAATTGGCGACCCAAGTCGCTATGTGTTGCCGGAATTCTGTTCGGTGTGCTGCTGGTCCTGGCGTCTTAGCAGCAACGAGTACCACCGGACCGTATTCGAAAACGCGTCCTAAGGCCAATTCGGTTCACGTTTGGCCAGGAACGACTGGACGCCTTCGGCGGCTGACTCGGTGGTGCACGCGGTTGCGCTGTCCGCCGCCCCGGCGGTGAGCTGGGTCATCAATGCTTCCCCGATGTTTTCGTTGAGCAGGCGTTTGGTGGCTTGCACAGCCTCTCGCGGGCCGAGCGAGCACCGTTTTGCGACTTCTTTGGCGGTCACCCAAATGATTTCCGGTGCAACGGGCTGCATCGCAAATCCCAGTCGGTACGCTTCGTTGGCGTCAATCGGATCACCCATCAACGACATTCGGGCCGCGGTCGCTCCGCCCGCTCGGAACGCCAACAACGCGGCGGTTGCTCCACCAACGAGTCCGCGCCGCACGGCATTGGCTCCAAAGCTGGCCCGATTCGATGGCACGATGATGTCGCAGGCTAAGGCCAGTCCCAAACCCGCGCCAATTGCCGCCCCGTCCACGGCCGCGACAATCGGTTTGGGGAAACGTAACATCGTTTCGAGTAGCTCGGTCAAATGATTCCATGCCGAATGCCACTGGGCAAGCGATTCGTTGGCGGGGAGCGAGGCGATTTCATCCAACATGCGAAGGTCGATGCCGGCACAGAAATGGTCGCCGTTCCCCGCGAGCACCACGGCGCGGACTCGCTTCTCTTGATGAACATCCGAAAACGCGGTCTTCAAATCTTCGATCAGCATCGGGTGAAGCGAGTTGTGAACCACGACGCGGTCCATCAACAGTGTCGCGACGTTGTCGTGAATCTTGACGTCGACGTGTTGCATGAGGGTGTGCTTTAAAAAGAGTTGAGAGAATTCGGACAAATTGACGTTTACGGCACACCAACGTAGCCTGCGGTGCCACTCCGAGTCGCCACGCCCGTCGTCACCAACGAATCAGATCGCTTGATGAAAATTGCATTGTTTAGCACCAAGCCGTACAGCCGTCCGTTTTTTGATCGCGCCGGGGAATCGACTCCCCACGAATTGACTTATTTTGAAGCGAGGTTGACCCACGAAACAGTCAATCTGGCTCAAGGATATGATTGCGTTTGCGCGTTCGTCAACGACGAATTGAATGGCACCGTATTGGGTTCACTTTCCGAGCATGGTGTTCGCATGATCGCGATGCGATGTGCCGGTTACAACAACGTCGACCT
Source organism: Pirellulaceae bacterium (assembly GCA_963781095.1). Lineage (GTDB taxonomy): Bacteria > Planctomycetota > Planctomycetia > Pirellulales > Pirellulaceae > Rubripirellula. The sequence goes on along the minus strand of CAWAEA010000014.1, from coordinate 322,150 downwards.
GGAGGCCGCCAAGCGATTGGCCATCAAGGTGGTTCGCGTACCGGCCTATTCACCCTACGCGGTGGCCGAGCATACGGTCGCGCTGATTCTGTCGCTCAATCGCAATATCCACCGCGCCTACTCGCGAGTTCGCGATGGAAACTTTTCGTTGGATGGATTATTGGGCTTCGACATGCACGGTCGGACCGTTGGTGTGATCGGTACCGGCCAAATCGGAACGGTGTTTGCCAAGATCATGTCAGGTTTTGGTTGTCACTTGCTAGGAAGCGACGAACGGCCCAACGACCAGTGCAGTGCGATGGGAATGGAGTACGTCGACCGAGCGACATTGCTCGCCAAGTCCGACATCATCTCGCTGCACTGCCCCCTGACGCCCGAGACCCATCACTTGATCAACGCCGAATCGATCGCGACCATGAAACGCGGGGTCATGATTGTCAACACCAGCCGCGGGGCGGTGATCGATACGTCATCCGTCATCGCCGGGCTCAAATCGGGCCAGATCGGGCATCTGGGACTCGACGTCTACGAGGAAGAAGCCGATGTCTTCTTTGAAGACCTGTCCAACCAAGTCATTCCCGACGACGTGCTTTCTCGGTTGTTGACGTTTCCCAACGTGCTGGTCACCGGGCACCAAGCTTTCTTCACCACCGAGGCACTCGCGTGCATCGCCGAAACCACTCTGCAAAACGTGACCGACATCGAAAACGGACGAAAATGCAAAAACAGCATTTAAAATCGTGCGTCGGACGAGGGCACGCAAAAATCGGTCACCAGCTTCAAGACGTTGGGTTGCCATCCGATCGTTAAGTGAGTCGCAAAAACGCGTTCGACTCGCAGATTGGGAATGTGATCCAAGGCGATCGATCGTAGGCTCTCATCGAAGCGGGACCAGATCACCAGCCGACGCAGTTTCGGATCACAGTTCAGGTTCGCCGACGCGTTCACACGATCCATGATGATCTTGATTTCGGGGATCAGGTTACAAGTTGCCGCATAGGCCAGTGTGGGGAAAAAACCAGATCTCATGACTGGTGCGAGCGATACCATCGAGACGACTCGATGCGACGGAGATCGGGCGATCGCGGCCCGGGCGACCCAATCGCCGAAGCTATGGGTCACGAGACTGATTCCGTCTTGCTTCGCCGCGTCGCCTGCGATCTCACCCGCCAAACGATCGACGCTGGCTTCGACGTTTCGAAACGCAATTCGATCGCGCCAAAATTCGACGCGTTCGATGTCACTGCGGAGGGCCATCCACAACGGAAACATTCCCAAGCGAGGCTCGAGCAAGCCCGGAATTAAGATCACCCGGTTCGGTAGCGTCATCGTGGCAGTGGGGTTGTCGGTCACTTGATTGCTGCACCCGATTCGATGGTCACCAAGCCGCTCAACGCGCCGACACCGCGTCGATCGTCTTGAGGCCTCCCCATCAAATAACGATTGCCCAAAACTTTGAGGCCTGCCAAGGGGATCGACTGAGAAAGCGTATTTGTAATGGGGGGGCCAGTTGATTTGTCGACAAAAGGGTGTTTTTCCGATTCTACCCCCTCTCAGCGGCATTCCGCAGAAATGAAGCTCGAAAATTCGGGTGGCTACGCTTTGCCCGCTCCGGTACAAGAGCGACTGCCCTTTTTTAGGATTTTAACGAATCAGGCGAACGGATGAAAAATTTTGGACGTGTTCTAGCGATGGCGGCTCGACGACGTTGGTCGTTGGCCGGCATTTTGGTCACATCACTGATGGTTGCGGTACTCTGGGGCGCAACATCGGTGCCATCTACCCGATCGTTGAGGTCGTTTTCGATGGGAAGTCGTTCCCGAAGTACACTTCGGAAAAGATCGCGGAATCAAACGCCCAAGTGGCCGAATTCGATCGCGATATCGCACGGCTCGACGACGAGGTCGCTTCGGCAGAGGGCGATGCGAAAGCCCGTCTGCAAGTCGCTCGCGAAAGCACCGCGCTGAAGCGTAAGGCGACGGCGGATGGCGTCTACTATTTGAAGAAAGCCAAGCCGGCGATCGATCGGTTCGCTCCCCAGGGGCCCTACCAAACGTTGTTGTTGGTGATCGGTTTTTTGGTCGTCGGCACGATGGTGAAATTGACGGCATTGTCGATCAATTTGATGTTGGTCCAGTTCGTCGCGGAGAAAGTATCGCTCGAAATGCGAGCCGGATTTTTTCGCAAAGCACTGCACTTGGACTTGGACTCGTTCGGCGAGAATGGCTCGGCCGATCTGACCGCCCGATTGACCAACGACATTTCCAACGTCACCGCCGGGTTGACCGTGTTGCTTGGACGATTGATTCGCGAACCGCTCAAGATGGCCGTTTGCGTCGGCGGAGCGTTGTACGTTTGCCCGCGGCTGTTGTTGTTGGTGATGGTGGTGACGCCGTTGGTGGCCTTGGTGATGAACTATCTCAGCAAAGCGATCCGGCGTGCCAGCCGCAAATTGATGGAAGAGATGAGCCAGCTATACGGCATGTTGAATGATTCGTTCGCTGGCATCCGAGTTGTCAAGGCGTTCACGACTCAGGGATTTGAACGGGCGCGGTTCAATAAGGCCACCCAATCGCTCTACCGCAAATCAATGAAGATGGCGTTCTACAACACGCTCGCCCGCAGCAGCAGCGAATTGCTGGGCATCTGCACCGTTTCGCTCGCAATCCTGGCCGGTGGCTATTTGGTCGTGAACCAACAAACCCATTTGCTCGGGATCCGAATGAGTGATGCGCCGCTAAGCGTGGGCCAAGTCTTGACTTTCTTTGCGATGCTGATCGGTGCCTCAGATCCTGCGAAAAAGTTGTCTGATGTGTGGAGCGGGTTGCAACGCGGGATTGCCGCAACCGACCGCGTGTACACGATCATTGACAAAGAAGTTCGCGTCCAAGAGCCAAAAGTTTCTCAGTCCCCCGCCCGCCCGCACAGCAAAATTGTGTTCGAGGATGTGGCCTATCAATATCCATCCGGTCCGATCGTGCTACGCGGGATCGATTTGACGATCCGTCATGGCGAAACGATCGCCGTCGTGGGGCCCAACGGAAGCGGCAAGAGCACGATCGTCAACCTGCTCTGTCGTTTCGACGATCCCCAGTCGGGCGTGGTCCGAATGGACGACGTGCCGCTTAATCAAATGCGCACGCGTGATCTGCGTAAACGGATCGCATTGGTAACCCAGCGGACCGTTTTGTTCGACGACACGATTGAAAACAACATCCGTTATGGATGCCCCGGCGCGGATGCCCATGCGGTCGTCCGCGCGGCCAAGATGGCGTTCGCCGATGATTTTATCCATCGCAAGATGCCCGACGGATATCAAACGACGCTTGGCGCCGGAGGGATGCGTTTGTCGGGCGGCCAGATGCAGCGGATCGCGCTGGCGCGTGCGTTCTTGCGTGATCCCGATATTTTGATTTTGGACGAAGCGACCAGCCAGATTGACTTGGAATCTGAACAACTGATCCACCAAGCCCTAGCAAAATTCTTGGTCGATCGAACAGGCGTCATGATCACGCATCGCCCCACCAGTTTGGCGATGGCGGATCGCGTCGTGATCATCGAAGCCGGCAAAGTCGCCGACGTCGGCCAGCACCAGGAACTCGTGACGAGAAACCGCTTCTATCAAAGCCTTTGCGGGACCGAAATGCGAAGAACCGCTTAAAACTATGCGTACACAAATTCTATCGGTGCATCAATTTCGGGGTGCAAGCTTTGGTGGACGGGACACTGTCTCGCCGCCGCTTCTAACCGAGTTCGCATTGCTGTGTCGACTTTGACACCGGCGGGCAACGTGACGACGGTTCGCAACGAGCCGATGCGGCGAATCGGTTCGGCAATCATTTCTTTGACGACGTGGACGTGGGTCCCCGTCAAATCCAAGTCATGGCGTTGGGCCACCAAACCCAAGATCGTCATGACACAGCTGCCCAGCGCCGTGGCCACCAAGTCGGTCGGCGAAAACGATGAACCTTGACCGCCATTGTCGGTCGGCGCGTCGGTGTGCAACGTCATGCCGCTGGGGCCGTGCACGGCGTCACAGCGGAGGTTCCCTGAATACTTGAGGTCGATTTCGACGGCCATTCAATGGGTCTCGGGTTTGAGGGGGAGCTTGTTACGATTGCGCCGGAGTTGGCCGCAGGCCGCGTCGATTTCGCCGCCCTTGCGTTGACGAAATTGGACATTGACGCCGCCGTTTTCCAGAATCGAGCGAAAGTTTTCGGTCGCTTTCCGCGTCGGCGTTTTGTACGGCAAACCGGCGACCGGATTGTAGGGGATGATGTTCAACATCGCGGTGCGTTTTCGCATCAGCGTCACCAATTGATGTGCCTCTTCATCGGAGTCATTCAATCCACCGAGCAGCACGTACTCGAACGTCAACCGTCGCCCACATGAATCAAAGTATCGGTCGGCCGCTTCCAAAACCGCACGCACCCCGATCTTGCGATTGACGGGGACCAATTCGTCGCGGAGTTTGTCGTTGGGGGCGTGCAGGCTGACGGCCAAGTTGTAGGGGACTTCGGCGCGGGCGAGTCGATCGATCGCGGGTGGCAATCCGACCGTGCTGATCGTGATCCGGCGGGGGCTGATGGCGAGTCCGTCTTTGCTGCGCGCGACATCGAGTGCTGCCAACACGTTGTTCAAATTTGCCAGCGGTTCGCCCATGCCCATCATCACGATATGGCTGAGCCGTTCGCCCTCGCCGAGCCGCGCTTGCAAACGAAGCATTTGTTCGAGAATTTCGCCGGTCGTCAAATTGCGATCGACGCCGTCTAGCCCGCTGGCGCAAAAAACACACCCCATCGCGCATCCGACTTGGCTGCTGACGCAAATGCTGCGACGCACTCCATCACGCAACAACACGCATTCCACCTCGCCGCCATCGGGCAACCGGACCAACAATTTGTCGGTGCCGTCGGACGACGTGACCAGCGCGGCTTCGCCCGTCACCCAGATCCGAAAGGAATCGCCCAGCCGCTCGCGAAGTGCTTTGGGCAGATCGCTCATCTGTGCGAAATCGTTGACTCGCCGCTGGAATACCCAGTGCACGATTTGCTTGGCGCAAAAGCGGGCTGGCCGTGTTCGACCAGCCACGACTTCAAGTCTTCGCTGGACAGATCCAGCAAATGGCGGCGTGGGTCCGCCGGTGCGGGCGACGTTGCCGAAGCGGAGGGATCGATGACGGGCAAGTTCACGAAAAATGTTGGCCGTGTTGAGATGACGAAGCGAAACAGCGATGATTGGGCGAGCCACCCTTCGAATCCACATCACCTGTTCTCACCGAGTGTAACGTGTCCGACCGCCAGAACGAAGCGAACCAAAAACACGAAATCGACGCCAAAGCAGCCCTCGACCGATTCATCGCTATCACTCAAATCCCCGGCAAAAGTGGCCAAGAGGCGGCGGTCGCCGCGGCAATCGCTGGCCTCATTCGAGCCGCCGGCGTCGATGAGTCGCAGATCCGATTCGATGATGCGCATTCGCGAACCAAGTTGGCGGGCGATTGCGGCAATCTGATCGTGACGTTGCCAGGTAGCGGTCGGGGCCCCCGAACGATGCTGTCGGCTCACATGGACACGGTTCCGATCTGTGTCGGCAGCCAACCGGTCGTCGATGGCGATGAAGTGCGAAGCAGCGTCGCGACGGGTCTTGGGGCGGATGACCGCGCCGGGTGTGGCGCGATCCTTTCCGCGCTTCTAGAGCGGATCGCACGCGGCGACCAGAATTTCCCACCCGCGGTGATTAGTTTTCTGATCCAAGAAGAGATCGGTTTGCAGGCGCCAAAAATATCGACACAAAGTTGATCGGACACGTTGATCGCGCCTTCAATTTTGACGGAGGAAAGATCGAAAAACTGACGATCGGCGCGATCGGTGGCGAGCGAATGTCGATCAAACTGATTGGCATCCCCGCGCACGCGGGCGTGGCTCCCGAGAAGGGCGCCAGCGCGATCGTGATGGCCGCCCGCGCGATCGCGGATCTGGACGCCCGCGGTTGGTTGGGCAAGGTGGTCCAAGACGGCGGAGTCGGAACGGCAAACATCGGAGTGATCAACGGCGGGGACGCCACCAACGTGATCACGCCCGAAATCACGTTGCGTGCCGAAGCTCGCAGCCATGATGCGACAATGCGGACCCGAATTGTTGGCGAAATTCGCGCAGCGATGGAGCGCGCTGCCGCCGCGGTGACCACCGACGACGGACGCTCCGGCAAACTCGAATTTGAATCCGTCGTCGATTATGAATCCTTCAAGCTGGCGGATGATCATCCATCGACCGCCGCCGCGATGGTCGCGCTGAGGCACTTCGGACGCGAACCGTTCGCCGAAGTCTCCAACGGTGGGCTTGATGCGAATTGCTTGTTCCACCACGGCATCGAAGCGGTCACACTCGGGTGTGGCCAGCACAACATTCACACCGCTGAGGAACGATTGATGATCCCCGACTATTTAGACGCATGTCGCGTTGCGACTTGGTTGATCACCGATGGCGCCGAAACATGAACGATTTCGGCAGCGCCGACGATCAGGAACTATGCCTTTGTTTCCATGTCTCACGACGCAAAGTGATCCAGTACATTCGCGTCAATCGACCGACCGTGACGAGTCAATTATCCGAGTGCTATGGGGCGGGAACGGGTTGCGGATGGTGTCGGCCATTCTTAAAGCGATTGATGGATGACGCGAACCCCGAAACCGTTGAGTTACCCGACGCCGAGACGTACGCCAGCGATCGCAAACAGTACCGTTCCCATGACGGAACCACGGGCATTCAGAACAACGCGTAGATAAATGGCGCGGCGGGTGACGCGGACAAAAACACCATCACCATCATCAAAACTGTGATGATCAAAATCGGTGCAATCCACCATTTTTTGTTGTAGCGCAAAAACGAGATGAATTCGCGAATGATTCCCGGATCTTTGGGTGCATTCAACTTCGCGTTGCGCGTCTCATCCGTCGGATCGATCACTCGGTTCACCCGCTCAATATGTTCGATAAAATCGTTGGAGATCGTGATTGTTGCTCAGTGGCCGCCAAAAGGTTACCGAAGGAACCGGTTTTTTCCGCATTCGCCAGCAAATTCCAATCGGCGTCACGACTCCATAGTAGACGATTCCCAACCCGATCGCCCCCAAGGTCCGGTTCCACTTTTGAAAGGCCCGGCGAACCAGTTTGAAGCGAATCGAAGGTGAGTGAATCAGCTTCGGGTCACGAGGATTCATCGCGTCCCCGTCGTGGGATCGCGTCGAGGGTCTGTGCTTGGATCGGACGATACGATTTTCCATCACGAGGATGTCGATGTCCGTGTTCAGAAAGCAATGGATCGCATCATCGGGCGTCGCAACCATCGGCTCGCCTCTGACATTGAAGCTGGTGTTGACCAACATCGGGCAACCGGTCAGCTCGAAAAACGCTCGAATCCATCGCTCAAAGTCAGGATGGTCACGCGAGTCAACGGTTTGCACCCGAGCAGTCCCGTCGACGTGAGTGACGGCGGGGATTGCCAGTCGGCCTGTCCGAACGGGGTGGACAAACATCATGTGAGGGCTGTCGTCGTGTCCGCCGCAATCGAAGTGTTCTCGGACATGGTCGGATAGCACGGCGGGCGCAAACGGGCGGAAGGACTCCCGAAATTTAATCTTTTGATTGATGCGTGATTGAGTGGCCTCTCCGCGGGGATCCGCCAGGATGCTGCGATTTCCGAGCGCTCGTGGGCCAAACTCCATTCGTCCGGCAAAGCGGCCGACCACTTTTCCGGCGGCAAGCTCCGCGGCCATCACCTCGGCGATCGTGTCTTCGGGTTCAATCTCGCTTGAAAGTCCGTGACGGCGAACGGCGTCGTCAATTTCTTGATGATCGAACTCCGGCCCGAGCATCGCATCAAATCGTGGTCGGATCGCTGCGTCACGTTCCTGCTCCATCAATTCGTGCCAACCCAACCATGCGGCTCCGATCGCGCCCCCGGAATCTCCGGCCGCGGGTTGCACCCAAACTTCTTCGAACGGGCCTTCACGAAGTAGCTTGCCGTTTGCGACGCAATTGAGCCCTACGCCGCCCGCAACGCACAACTTTCTTTGACCGGTCACCCGATGGACGTGAGCGGCGGTCTTCATCACCACTTCCTCCAAAATGACTTGGATCGATGCGGCCATGTCTCGGTGAATCGCCTCGATCGGGTCATTGGGGTGTCGCCGAGGATGCTCGAACAATTGTTCGAACTTGGCACCGGTCATCGTTAGCCCCGTTTGATAATTAAAGTATTCCGGCGAGAGACGGAACGAGCCATCATCCCGAATGTCGATCAAACGGTCGCGGATCAGATTCGCAAATCGTGGTCGGCCATACGGAGCCAATCCCATCATTTTGTATTCACCCGAATTCACCCGAAAACCGGTGTGGTGGGTGAACGTGGAGTACAGCAATCCGATCGAATCAGGAAACTGGATGTATTGGTTCAGTTCGATGGTGCGGCCGCGTCCGATTCCCCAAGTCGACGTCGCCCATTCTCCGACGCCATCCATTGTGATGATGGCGGCCTCGGAGAAGGGAGAGGGATAGAAGGCACTGGCCGCGTGCGAAAGATGGTGTTCAAAGAACGCGATCGGTCCATCATAGGGGCCATCGAGATGTTTGCGAATTTGCTTTCGAACGTGCAGTTTTTCGTTTAGCCACGAAGGCATCGCCGTGGCGAATGACCGAAGGCCGCGGGGGCAATGGTTCAAGTAGGTCTCGATCAACCGATCAAACTTCATCAGCGGCTTCTCGTAGAACGTGACCAAATTCAGATCGTTGGCGCGGATCCCGGCGGCTTTTAACACGTACTCGATTGATCGCTTGGGAAATCCGGGGTCGTGCTTGATCCGCGAGAAACGCTCTTCCTGGGCCGCGGCGACCAAGCGTCCATCGATCAACAATGCCGCGGCGGAGTCATGAAAGAATGCGGAGATGCCAAGAATTGCTGTCATAACTGTGCCACCGAGCGGCATCTCGATCGTGAGCTCAAATGGGTTTCTCGAAAAGTTTCACGGAAGGGAAATTGAGAGCGGAACGCGCTCTCCTCGCTCGATCGCGTCACCAAATCTTACCTGGATCGCCAAAGCTATTCGATCCGACGGGTCGTCGCGTTCATCACCATCGATTCGATCGGAATTTTAATGACATCGCGTTCCACGATTACCGATAGCAGGGGTGGGCTATCTCCATATTCGGAGCCACTGCTCGCATTGAATGGCGCGAAACCGCTTATTACGACTCGGGTTGCCCGAACGTCCCACGCGTCGCCAATCGTTCCCCGCGTACTCCGTAACCAAGTAAACGAAGATGGCAGAAGCAAAAAAAACGTTGGGATTGTCGACCAGCGAGCTTGACATTTCGGGAATGGTTCGGCGTCGTTGGCGATTGCTCGTATTCGGATTGCTGATCGGCACGGGGCTTTCCGTCCTGTACTTCAAAACGGCTCCCAAAGTTTATGAATCGAGCATCGAAGTTTTGGTAGGTCAACGGTCGAGCGAACTGACCAATCGAGGCACCATCAGCTCGGGGTCGGGCGGATCCGAAGGGATGGGTGAAGACGAGCTTTCCACCCACATGCGATTATTCGTCGCTCGCAAAGTGTTGGCCGAGGCGATTGAAATCGGATCGCTTGACGTTTTACCAACATTCCGCCTTGCGAGGGAAAATGACGATTCACTTGTGGATCACATCCTGGCAAACATCGAAGTCGAGCGAGGCGGCGAGGGCGCCGCAGCGGATGCGATGGTGCTTCGTGTTTTTTATCATGCACCCGATCCCGAAGAATCAGCGGCGGTGTTGGCAGCGATTTTCCAAAGCTACAAAAATTACATCGATTCTCAGGACCAAGATAATAGCAAGTTAGCGGTGGAGTTGATCGATTCAGCTCGACAAACGCACGAACAAGAACTGTCCGAGGCCGACGCGGCCTACCGAACTTTTGTGGCGTCGGTGCCGGTGCTGCTCGAAGGCGACAAAGTTCGCGATGTTCACAAAGAACGTCTTTCCGACATGGAAACGGAACTCAACAAAGTTCGTTCGTCACTAGCCGAGAACGAGTCGCGGTTGCAAGTCATTCTGTCCGAGGCTGCTGATCGGGGCGACGTCCTCGCTGGCGAAATGGATCAACTTGCATTACTAAGCGAAAAGGAAGTCGACCGTTTGAAATTCTTTTTGGACATGACGCGAGGGAGCAGCCAGTCCGAAAAGTTTCAAGCCGAGGCGCCCGTCCGTCAAGAAGTCGCCAAGGCTCAATACAATCGTTTGCTCGACTTGATCCAGCGTGAAAAGGCACTGAGTGACACGTTCGGCTCGGGCCACCCGTTGGTCGAAGCCACCCGTCAAGAGACCGAAATCACTCGGCAATACATCGCCGCCAACGCCCCCGAAACCAAGGCGCCGAAACGAAGACGATGGACGCCGGTGAGATGTTGAAGACTTACGTGATGCTGCTTCGCAATGACATCTCAGAACTCCAAAAACGAAAAGCGATCTTGATGGCCGAAGCTGCACGCGAAATGCTGGCCGCCAAAAGCGTCGAAGCTTCGTTCATGGAAAGCAACTCCCTCAAAGCAAAACTTGCACGTGCTCAATCTCGCTACGACCAAGTGATTGTACGATTGCAAGAGTTGAACCTCGCTCGATCCTACGCCGGATTCTCGACCGATTTGCTGGCAAGCGCCGAAGTTCCTCGCAACCCGATCTGGCCCAAATTTCCGATCGTCCTCGCACTGGGAATCGGCGAAGGCCTAGCACTTGGAATGTTGTTGACGTTAGCTGCGGAAACGTTTGATTCGACATTCGCAAGCGTGTCAGATTTAGAGACGGCCACCAAGACGGCCGTCATCGCGCACGTTCCTCGATTGAACGTTCGGACTCTTCGCAAATCGGCAATCGTGGGCTCGCGTCTCGATCCGTCGCTTTTGACCTTCCATACGCCTCGATCCGCCGAAGCCGAAATTTTTCGAGTGGGACGCACGTCGTTGATGATCGCCAACCGAAAAGATTCGGTCCAGACGATCATGGTCACCAGCCCTCAACCGGGCGACGGCAAGTCGACCACGATTAGCAATCTTGCGATCTCGTTCGCACAGGCCGGGAAACGCGTTCTCTTGGTGGACGCCGACATGCGGCGGCCCGTCATTTCAACGCTGTTCGGAATTGGTGATCGGAAGGGCTTGTCCGACTTTCTCGCCGGACGGATCGAGTTTGCCGCCAGCGTCGTTGATACCGAGGTGCCGAATTTGCACATCATGCCCAACGGCAGCAACACGTCGGAGCCCGCGGAGTTGCTCGAGTCCCATCGATTGATGCGACTGTTTCAAAATGCCTGCGCATCTTATGACCTGGTACTGGTTGACGCCCCGCCGGTTTTAGCCGTCGCCGATCCGGCGATCATCGCACCTTACGTGGACTCCGTGTTGTTGACCGTTCGGGTCACCAAAAACGGTCGCGGCACCGTTGAGGACGCCGTGCGAATACTTGATGACATTCAAATCACGCCGGCCGCTGTGATCGTCAATGGCATCGATCGAAACGTGTTGAAGACGTACGCCTACGGTGGATATGGCAAAGGCAAATATGGTGGTGGCTACATCGGCCATTACCATGCCGAGTATGCGGCAAAAGATTCTGGGGATGTACGCCGCGGCGACTCGGTTCGGAATCAAGAACCACCGGTGACCCAGCGTCCCCCGTCTGTCTCCGCCAACCTCGGCGACCTTGGTGCCAGCATCCGTCGTCCCCACGCACCACTCGCCCCTATCATAAACAACGCGATGCCGATTCCCGATCAACCCATCCAATCCTAAAATAAGAAAACCTTATCGTGGACAACGGGCTGAATCGGTTCAAAACGAATGACATCCATCCATCGAACCTAGGCACTCGCTGGATCGAAACCATCGCCGCTTGGTCCGGTCGTGTGATCGTGTTGATCGCGTTGGTCTACTCGATGTGGCGATACGGTGCGGTCGAAGCGATCGCGATGCGAGATTTGTCGATTCTCTTGGTCACCGCATCCGGATTCGCTGGCGTCAAACAACTCGCCCAGCGACGTGTTTCGCCGACTTCGACCGTTCTGATTTTGATCGCAATCGGCTGGATCGGTTACGCGTATCTCCAAACCCTTCCGACGCCAAGCTGGTTTTCGGAGATGATCCAATGGTCGCATCCCGCTTACGCAGCCGAAAACTTGGAATCGCTCGCGCAAGCAGCGACCCAGTTTGGCAGCACCCCGGTCGCACCCAAACCCGACCCCACCGCCAGCATCATTCCACGCGAGACTCGTCAATCGCTGGTCCCATTCTTATTGGCGACGATCACGCTGATCACGTCGGCGTTATTGTTCGATTCACGACGCTCGCGATCCATTTATTTATGGACGCTGGTCATCAATGCCGCGGCACTTTGCATTTGGGGAATCGTTCAGCGCACCGGCGGTAACCAGGACATCTTGCCGGGGGTGACTTATGATGTCGATGGAGCACCATTTGCAAGCTTTATCTATAAGAACGCCGGCGCCGCGGCGGTCTTACCCGCCCTGGCCATGATCGCCGCACTCGCGATCCATCGCAAGGATTGTGATCCCGACGACCAATTCGGAGGCCCGCCCTTCGAGCGTGTCGATCTGTTCTCGACAAGATTTTTAACGCTGGCTTCTCTTGCCATCTTGGTGTTGGTCGGATTGGGGACGTCGCTTTCACGAGGCTCATGGGCCGCTGGTACGATCGCAGCGCTTGGGGTACTAATCGTTCGAGGACGGTTCAAACCCAATCGCACCCATCTGGTCGGATGCGTCGTGGGGTTTGCGGCCGTGGCGATCGTCATTGCTATCAGCGGAGTGTTCGGGGACGTTTGGAAACGAGCCGAAGAGGTTTCGACTGACCGAATCGCCAATGACCCGCGAGTGGATCAGCGCCGCCGACGGATGGCGAGCGGCAATTGCAAACCTGCCGTTCGGAAGCGGTCTGGGCACCTATGGGTACGCGACCCTAACGCACCAAGAACGGACGCATACGACGTGGTTTCGAAACGCCCACAACCAGTACCTCGAAACATTTACGGAAATGGGACTTGCGGGAATCACGATGGTCGGGATCGCGATTCTCGTTGTCGCTTTCGTTTCGGTCCGAATGCTTCGAAGTGGAAGCCAAAAACAAGTCCAGATGTGGGGAATGATTGGACTGTTCACACTGCTGTGCTGTGTCATTCAAAGTGCGTATGATTTTGTTATCATCATTCCCTCCAATCTGATACTGTACACCAGCATTTTTGCTATTGTTATCAGCGTGAGAAAGCAAGAAATCGACTCGCTTCCATCAAAGACTTTTGGAGTGAGAGAATTCGCAAAAGCATCCCTGATAGTTGGAACGACGTTCGTCGCTGGAGCACTTGCGTATTCTTTGTCCGGACAACAGGTGGCCAGCACTGGCGTCTTGGCCCAGACACAACTTCCCAGCCAAACCGAAGCTCCTGCGAATCAGAAAGTTAATAGTGTGATTGCGCAGTTGGATCGAGCGATTCAGTCAGATCCCTCTAACGCCGACCTCTATACACACCGCGCCAATTGGCGACTCTGTGAGTATCGAAACTCGCTCATCGAGCTGGCGACGAATGATGGAATTCGCATCGAATGGCAAAATTCGCGACTCGAGGCATTGTTTGACATCTTGACCAGCGGTGATGCGGAACAACGTCATTTGGTACTTCAAGAATTTTTGGCAACGCCCGAGCTGAGAGCGAACGTCGGTCATTGGATATCGGATATCGAAGCATCTTTGAGACGGCAATCTTACTCGCCGCACAACCATTTAATGGCTGCGATGATATCGCCGATGATCGAGACACCGATGACGCCCTGGATCAAATCCGCAAGCCGATTGATAAACAATAATGATGAAATGCTTTTCATCAACGGCTGGATTGCATTGAAGAATCATCAACGCGACGAGGCCGTTGATCAATGGAAGCGTTCCCTGTCGATCAGTCTCGTCTTTGTCGACCAGATTTTCGAGCGCAGTCAAGGAGTGATTGAGCCGGACCGCATTGCACGGGAATTGATTCCGTCACGCCGCAGCGATCTTTTTGTGCGTCTCGTGCGCGATTCCTCGGAGGCAAGGGAATCGAATCGCGTCGTGCTGGCGGAAAAGATCGTCAAGATACTAAGTCGCAAAGAGGACATCCGCGACGGAATCCGCTTTGAAACGATTGCACGCATCTACCAAGAGATTGGTCGCCCAGAAGACGCCGCAACGGCGTGGGAGAATGCGGTCGACGCTTCCGGTCGCAATCTCGAATATCGCCATCGTTACTCATTGGCTTTGCGTGCGACTGGACAACTGCAAAGAGCGCTCGATCAAGCCTCTCTGGCGAGTGCCATCGACTCTCGTGACCCACGATTTCCGCAGTTGGTCAAGCAAATTCGTCGCGAGATCGGCGGCGGACGATCGATCCGATAAAAATACGAACATGACTGAATTTGATATGGTGACACAAACGGGCCACATGAAAGTGGCACTCGCCCACCACTGGCTAATGAGTTACCGCGGCGGTGAGAGGGTGATCGAACAGATTGCAAAACTCTTTCCGGATGCTGACCTACACACCTTGGTTCAAAATCCCAAAGTCGACGTGCCGGGTCTACGCGGTCGTCGTATCCATAAAAGTGTCCTCAACGCCTTTCCGCAAATCAACCGCACGTACCGCCACCTTTTGCCAATTCACCCCTGGGCCATCTCCCGTATGCGGATCGCCAATGATGTGCAATTGTTGTTGTCGAGCGACGCATCCTTAATCAAAGGCGTCCCAAAATCCGGTCATACAAAACACATTTGCTATTGTCATTCTCCCCCACGCTACCTGTGGGAATTGGGAGACGACTACAAGCGAGCATCGCTTGCCGCACGAGTGGCGCTTGACCGCTGCGCCGATCGACTCCGTCAATTCGATGTGGATTCGGCTGCCAACGTCGACCACTTTATCGCGAACTCGAGCTTCGTCGCTGGAAGAATCAAAAAGTACTATGATCGTAAATCAACGGTGATTTATCCACCGGTCGCAACGGACGACTTTGTCGCAGATCGCCGGCGTAGCGATTTTCACTTGGTGATCTCCGAGTTAGCTTCCTATAAACGAATCGACATCGCGGTGGAAGCTTACAACAAGCTTGGAAAACGGTTGATTGTGATCGGAGATGGGCCAGAACGTAAATCGCTGGAGTCTCACGCGAAATCGAACGTTCAGTTTATAGGTCGGCAACCGTTTGCCGTGTTGAAGGAGCATTTTGAGACATGCGAGGCATTCGTTTTCCCAGGCATTGAAGATTTCGGTATCGCGCCAGTCGAAGCTCAAGCATCGGGTGCGCCCGTGATTGCGCTGCGGGCCGGGGGGGCACTCGAAACGGTCCTTGAGAATGAAACAGGGATCTTCTTCGACGATCAAACAACGGAGTCATTGATCGATGCGATTGAACGATTTGAGCCTGGACATCTCACGCCCGACTCGTGCGTCCGAAACGCCGCCCGGTTTTCGATCGCCCAGTTCCGTCAAAAATATTTAAGTTTTTTGCAAGATGTGGGAGCCGACCCTCGCATAGAAATGAAGAGAAAAGCACGGGCGGATCGCGAATGAGCAATCAAACTCCGCCGCCACGGCTCATGAGCCAGTTGAATAGGTTCTTGGCGTTGCTAACGCTGATTTTCATGGTTGGGTTTCCAAAAGCGGGAATCTATATAGACGCCATTCCAATAACGATTGGGTACGTTTTGCTTGGCTTGATGGCTGGCGCCGAACTACTCTACTTATCCACCAATCGAATCGGCCGGATACAGCCCTCCTACCTCTGGTTAGGGCTTTTCATCCTCTCGCTCGGTTTGGTTGAAACGTTTTCATTCAACGTCTATGGAAGCATCTCTTTGGGTGCTCTCGTCTCGATTGTGGTCAGTACGCTGATCATTCCCATCGTCGCCATCTTGGGAACACGTTGGATGATCCGCTTGTTGGGCATCGAGGGTGTGCTACGGGCCCTCCGTTGGGCGTTGGTCCCCGTGTTCGTTTATGGAATCATTTCATTCGTGGCCTACAACACCACGGGAAAGGTGGTTGGCGTTCCGTTTTTGACGACAACGGGTAACGATCTCTCGTTAATTGCGACACGTCACAACATGCGAGGGCCGATCATTAAAATGTTCTCGACCTACAACAATGGAAACATTCTCGGGATCAACTTACTTTTATGGGGACCGCTGGCCGCAATGTCGTCGGTGTCATTGGCCGCTTCGTATCGGTCGCTATGCGTTTTAACCCTTTCGCGGTCGGTTTGGGTGGGATTGCTAGTCCTTGAGTTCGTGACGGCAATTGTCAACCAATCAATTCTGAAACTTTTCCGGGCGATGCTCGGCGTTTTTTTGCTTCTCGCAATCGGGATTTTCGCGTCGTGGATGATCGGGCGGGACCCCATCAAGTTTCTGCTCGACAGCAATCTTGGCGGTCGAGTGACGAACCTGCAGGAGGATCTGGAAGTCATCAGCACCCAGCGGATCGGTTGGCGGAGTGAGAGTCTTTACGCGTCGATCTACCTTGGATTCGGACCTCTTGGTCTATTTCTCGTCTTGGCCATCTGGAGCTTGCCAATCATCGTCGGCGGACGAGAGCCCGTTCAACAAACCGCACGAATCGTCATGTTTGTTTATATGATGGTGGCGGCCGCCGAGGGGGCCTTCACGTTGGTTCCGACGCAAGCGATTTATTGGTTCATCGCCACCATCGCATTGTGTCCCGAAGATTGGATAGGTTCGGATGTCGAGAAGAACCCGCCTTGAAGTTTCGACGGCGGTTCGCCACTGGGAGAGGGTTTGGTATAATCCATGATGTGTTTCGTAGTCGTTTCCCGCTTCCTTGCCGACGTTCTCGGCGGTGAGCCAGTTGGCGAATTACACCTGTTACGATGCTTGTTTTTGGATGTTTTAGGATTGTGTGTTTTACGGTTCTCTCAAACCATGACCTGTCCTCAGCCAGAGAGTGAAATGTTGTGACGGACATAACTACGCCCGCGGCGCCGCGTCCAGTACGGATTTTGCAAGTGGTTGGGGAGATGAACCGAGGAGGGATCGAGACTTGGTTGATGCATTTGATGCGGAAAATGAACCGCCAGCGATTTCAGATGGACTTTGTCATCGAGGGGGCGGAAAAGGCGACGTTTGATGATGAAATCCGTCGTCTGGGTGGTCAGATATTCAATTGTCGATCTCGGCGGTCATTGATGTTTTCCAAACGACTTCGGGATGTTCTTGAATCGGGTGTTCCCTATGATGTCGTTCATTCGCATGTTAATCATCAGAACGGCTTGGTGATGCGTGCCGCTTCGATCGCGAGAGTTCCGATCCGGATCTCACATAGCCACACGGATACGACGGAAAAAGAGCGATCGGCAAATTGGCTGCGGCGTCGCTACGTCCGTTTGATGCAATCGTGGATCGCAGTCCATTCGACGCACGGATTAGCGGCCAGCGTTCCGGCGGCGATTTCTCTCTTTGGTTCGGACTGGACGAAGGTGTCGAAGTGGCGTGTGCTTCATTGTGGTATTGATCTTGCGCCGTTCTCAAAAGATCACGATCGCGAAACCATCCTCGGTGAGTTGGGAATTCCGCTGGATGCTTGGGTCGTGGGACACGTGGGGAGGATGGTAGATGTAAAGAATCACTCGTTTACCATTGGCACCTTTGCGGAAGCATCTCGATCAGCCGCGAATGCTCATCTGTTGCTTGTCGGCGACGGGCCACTCAAATCGGCCATCCTGGATCAAGTTCAATACCTTGATATCTCCGATCGAGTTCATATCATTAGCAATCGAGACGACGTTCCGGCTATTTTGTGTTCTGCGATCGATACGTTCATCTTTCCATCCAAATTTGAGGGGCTGGGTTTGGCGTTGATCGAGGCTCAGGCGGCGGGATTGCCATGTTTGGTCTCCCACGCTGTGCCGGATGAAGCGGATGTGCTATCGGAGCAAATCACTCGCCTTCGGTTGGAGGAGTCTTGGGTTCCGGCTTTGCTCGCGACTCAAAACTTTCGCCGAGATCCAGACTCGGCGATTCGTGCAATGAAGGAAACCGATTTTTGCATTGAGCGAGGCGTTGAGTTCTTGGAGCGGCTCTACGACTCATTCGCTTCGTCCGGTGCGCCGCCGGAGGGCTCGCCCGCAGCAGCGACGTTTTGAGTCTTTCTGTCGAATCGGAGGCAGGCGATTCCAAACAGAAACACTAGCAAACCCTCGCAGAATAGGCTGGTCCAGATAGCACCATGCCACGAATAGCGAGGGATCAAAATGAACGCGACGAGCAGATAGACCACGACGATGACAATCTGCGTGTTCGAGCGAATCGTTTGTCGTCCGATCGCAGTCAGATAGTTTCCCATCGTATAATGTGCCGCCTGCAGCACCGGCAAGATACATCCCATTCGTAGTATCGCCACCGAGTCGGTAAAGTCACTGCCTAGAAAAAGTGGTGCCCACGGTGCCATCGTGTAAATGACAACCGACAAGAGGCTTGCCAAGGCAACGTTGGCCGCGAGTAGACTTGTTGAAAACAATGCACACGAACGTCCGCTGATTGCAGCATGCTCGACTTGGCGTGGGAACGTGGCTTCGAGAATCGCGCGAATCGGCAGAAACGCCAGAGACAAAACCTTGTATCCGGCGGCGTACATCCCAACGACTTCGGGAATGCTCCATTTCGCCAAAAACAGCTTGTCCATGTCGGTGTAAACCGCTTTGCTGAATACGCCTGATGTGAACGAAAGAGCCAGCCCGCTGTTCGTCCGAAGCGCAACCCAGCTGATCCCATGAAAAGGTGTGATACGGGTGATCGAATAGAATAAGTAGCACAAAAGTGGCAGCAAGCAGATGTCAAGCACCAGAATCAGAAATAGGAGCGAGTGTTTTCCACTGATGAACAGGCTCAGTGCGACGATGGCTTTCACGGCCGCGATGGCAACATTGATCATCGAAGTGGTCACGATCTCTCGCCGCGCTTGGTGAATTCGGGCCAGAACATGGCATCCACGTACCAGTGTCAATTCACCCAGGGCTAAGCCGAGCATCAGGTACCAGTCAATCCAGTCGGTCGCATCGATCAGCCAGCAAAACATTGCCAGCGCGATTGAGAGCGGGAGACCCAAGAAAATGGTTGCGGCGACCGAATTCGTTGCCCACAAGCCGGACTCCTCGCGATCTTGGCTGACCCGCAACAACGCGACTTCGGCGTAGCCAATTCCGGCGAATGGAGAAACCAAGTTGATGGCGGCAAGAGCGGCTGCGAACTGACCAAATCGCTCAACACCCAACATCCGCGTCAAAATTAAAAAGTAGCCCATTTGGAAAACCAATTGAGCGATGTAGCCAACCGCAAGAACGGCCGAAGCATGCATGTGATCGCGGGATCCCTTGACGCGGCGGGCAGCGAATCCCATCGCACGTTCACGTAACGCCATCGGTCCCGATGATTGAATCGAGTTATCGCGTGACGCCCGGTCGTCACGCAGGCCGCGATCATCGTCATCCGGTTCAAGCGGTTCGTTCGTCGGAATCACCCGAAATCAAGCGTTAAACCGCTTGTTGAATGAGCTGCCAAAAGGCATTCAGGCAAGGTTTGGTAAACCGCCAAGACGTTTTCGTAAGGTTCGTTGCGATTAAATTCCGATATTTTTAAAATCGCTGAATCTCTCGTGACGTCCTTGCATTCGATTGAAAAACACACATAGCCTTTTGGGATAACGTCCAAGACCGATTTTTGGCAACGATGTTCGGATAGATGTTCGGAACTTGCACTATCGATTCGGTATTCGAATATCAACGGGCAATTTTCGCGTTCGAGAAGTTCGCGCATCCCGTTGATGGCTTCATATTCGGCACCCTCGACATCTAGTTTGATCACCGAGATGGCAGGGATCGATAGCGAGTCCACGATATCCGTCACAAGCCGTGGCAATGCCAACATCTGAAGATCACTCGCCTTTGACTTGTTCCATTGCTGATGCACCGACGCGGCCCCCGAATTTCCGACGGGCGTGCGAATCATCAAATAATCGCTCGTTCCTTCACCCGTGATCTGGACACGTTGGTCGGTGACGGCCGCGTGAACGACGGTGTAAGGCAACGGCCCGTTGAGCGTCAGATTGTGACACAGTTCGGATATCGCCAAAGTCGACGCATCAATGCCGACAGTATGGATTCCGCGTCGAGCGACTGAGATGGACGTGTCGCCAATGTTGGCCCCGATGTCCAAGTAGAAAGCATTCGGCGCTTCGATGCTGATCGCAATCGCAACCAAGGCGGGAGTCAAGTCGAAATATCCGTCCATAAAGATGCGATATCCGATGTGATCGCCCAAATTGACCCGCATCTTTTCGCCCATGAATCCCTCGACATAGACCAACTTGGTTGGAATTGCAAAGTCGCAATTGCGACGAATGCTGTTGGGATCGAGTAGCGCATCCATGGAATGCTTTAGCTTCGCGAACGCTCGATTGTGATACATCCAACGCATCAATCGCATCGCCGGAAAACAGCGACGGACCACCAGCATTACGCCTAGCGCGAGCTTGATGAGCAATTCATTTCCGCCGCGATCGCGTTGGTTCATTGGACTTCCGATTAGGCAATAACTCGTCGAACGTCCGCAAAGGTGGACTTCGCAAGTGAGCGACTCGAACGCAAGATACGCACTTTCCTAGGAGGATAAGCGAGCCGAATTCTGCGAGTGGCCAATCGTAGCATCATGGCGAAAGCGAATCGAGATCGTTCCGAATGCGCAAGAGGTTGGGAGCATCAGCAATGCCAACAAAGAATAAGCGTCGTTTGTCACGTGTTTTCATTCTTCACAGAGAGAGTCCAGGGGTTGGCCTACGGTCCGCATGCAACCGTGATTCGATATCGGGCGGTGATCAGTTTTATCGACATCCAAAACAGCCTGCAATGAAATTCGACGGTCGGTTGGTTGAGCCTAAAACCGAAGAAGTCAAATCTTGATTTCGTCGATCAGTCGCTTCGGCTTGCTTCCGTCGGTGCCAGAAAGATGGCGTCGCCGGTAAAGAGGGATGCGAAGGTGGACGGCGTCCATAGCGTTCGGCCGAACGCTGGATCGAGAACGATCCAGTTTCCGTGGGGGTCACGTCCTCGAATCACCACGGCATGGCCATCGGATTGCGGCCCAAAAAAATGACCCTCGGCGCCATCGGACTCGGCCGTCTCAAACTCTACCAATGCGATGTTGGGCAACTGTTTTCCGTGGACCCAAGTGTCGGGATCGGAAGACGCGATCACAGGTCGGACCTTCTCGCCAACGGTGGCGATCGCCAATCCCCGAAACAACCCCAGCGGTTCCGTTCCTCGATTGCTTGTCAAACACGGTGCCACCATTGCGTTTTCGGATGATCGAACGCCCGCCAATTCAAGCAGCGTGGCGGCGGCGGCGGGGGCACAGGTCGCGGGATGACTTTGCAAACAAACGCCGTCCTGCCATGTCGACGCGAAGGCCGTGACCGCGGGCGAAAATTGGGGGCGAAGAATTGGGGTCAATGTGTAGGCCGCCATCAACGACAGCAACCCGATCACGGTTGCCGGCCGATGCCAGCCTCTCAGCGCCGACATCGTGCTGGCAATCCCGGCGGTCAATGCCAGAATCAGCGGCATCAAATTCGACCAAAACACGACCGAAGCGACCGGCACGAATCGAGCCCATTCAAGCCTCCCCGCCATCGCCCACGAGAATACGAGTGAACCGACAAGCGCAACCACGAAGCCGGTTTGCCGCGCCCTGCCCGCCTTCAAACTGGCGTGACGACCGACGCGATATGCCAAGACCGAGAGGCCGGTAATCGCCGAAATGCCGATGGCCAGGTCGGGTGACATCGCAGGTGCCTTGAATGAAAAGTTGCGTCGCAACCACGCGACACGCGAAAAGATTAATTTCACGTTAACTTTGCATTTAATTTGCGTCAACAACAAAATTTGCGACCCCGTCGTGCCGGCTCCGAGCGACTTCGGCGGAATCCCGAGCGGTTGTTGCCGTTTGCGGCACATTGCGTGCATTGACGGTTTACTCGTTTGAGAACCGATGAACGGTCGTTTCTCTCAACTTTTTACCCGGTTCCAGCAACGTTGTTGGAAAGGACGGTCGGTTGGGCGCGTTGGGATAGTGCTGTGTTTCCAAACAGAATGCGTCGTGGCTGCCCGCGCCCGCCGACTTTTCATTTCCCGGCAGGTGGTTGGCGGTGTAGAGCTGAACGCCGGGCTGGGTCGTTTCGATCTCCAGCACTCGCCCCGAATCGGGATCGGTCACTCGGGCCACCGGTCGCAACTCGCCCACCGGACCGCGGATGACATAGCAATGGTCGTATCCTTTGGTAGCCTTCAATTCATCCACTCGTTCACCGAGCGTGTGCGGCGTGCGAAAATCGAAAACCGTGTCGGCGACCGAGTTGATCGTTCCGGTCGGTATCAAATCGTCGTCGACGTCGAGAATCTCGTCGGCCTCAATCACCACGACATGATCCATCGCGGAACCCGAACCCGCACCGCCCAAATTCCAATAGCTATGATTCGTTAGATTCACGTGCGTCGGAGCGTCGGTGGTCGCGGTAAATTGAATCGTCAATTCGTTTTGGTCGTTCCAATTGTAGTCGACGGTCGCATTGACCTCGCCGGGAAAACCTTCCTGGCCATCGGGGCTGGTCAAATTAAAAGTAACGCCGACCGACTCATCATTTTGATACGTGGCGGCATCCCATAATTGATAGGTGAAGTTCTTTTTCCCACCGTGCAGGTGATGTTTGCCCGCGTTCACCGTGACTTGGTAGTCGACACCGTCGATCGAAAATTTGCCGCTGTCGATTCGGTTGCAAAATCGACCCACGGTGCTGCCAAAATACGGATGACCGGATAAGTAAGGCGGCAAAGAATCGAAACATAAATTGACGTTTTCAAGCTTGCCGTCGCGGTCGGGCACGTTGACTTCCATCAAGGTGGCACCCCAGTTGGTCAACGTGACGGTGTGGCCCTTCGAATTGGTGAGGGTGAACTTGGTGACCTCGTCGCCGGCGGAAGTGGTTCCGAATTCTTCGCTTTCAATCTGCATCTTGATCTTGGTTGCGTCCGAGTTGGGTGGAATGGAGTCAGGTGAAGTGGTATCGGGTGAGGTCGAACCGGGCGGTGCGGGGGATTTGCCGACCGGATCATCCGCCGACGCCCGATTGGCGCCGTTGGCAAACGCGATCACAGCGGTCAAGATGATGATCGACCGCAAACACTGAGACATCATCATGGCGGTTTTCCTAAATACGTGAAGTCGTCCAGATCGGACATCTTATCCGATCGGAGATTGGTTGGAATGAGCAGCATCGTCGCGATCCCGCCCCTAAAGATCGGCAACGTCGTGATCGGATCACCGATCGTCCAAGCGGCATTGTCCGGATACAGCGATTTGCCGATGCGTTTGATCGCGCGGCGTCATGGTGCCAGTTACACGCTTTGTGAAGTGATGCTGGATCGATTCTTATTGCAACTCGGCAATCGAGAAAAGACTCGTCACTTTCTCGACATTCACCCCGACGAACCCCCGGTGGGCGGGCAATTGATGGGCGCCGAACCCGAACAGTTTGCGGCCGGAGCGTTGAAGTTGGCCAATGCGGGCTTCAGTATTATCGACGTCAACTTTGGTTGCCCGGTTAAAAAGGTATTGGGCCGATGCCGGGGCGGATTCCATCTCTCGCAACCCGAGGTCGCGATCGAGATCCTTCGCCGAACACGTGACATCGTTCCCGATTCCATTCCGGTCACCGTCAAGATGCGTCGCGGGATCGATGATTCGGCCGAAGCCCGCGACCAATTCTTCCAAATTCTTGACGGAGCTATCGATGCCGGGCTCGATGCCGCCACGGTGCACGGACGCACCGTCGTCCAACGCTACGTCGGGCCGAGTCGATGGGAATTTCTCACCGATGTCAAAGCCCACGTCGGCGACCGTTTGAAAATCCTCGGAAGCGGAGATCTGTTCACCGCCGAAGACGGGTTTCGGATGATCGAGCAAACGGGCATTGATGGCGTGACGGTCGCGAGGGGCGCGATCGGAAACCCTTGGATTTTTCGCCAATCACTCGCCTTGGCCGCTGGCGACGCGTTGCCACCGCCGCCCACCCTTCATGAGCAAGCTCGAGTGATGCGCGACCATTTCACGTTGTGTGAGCAAACGTATTCGCCGGAGCGAGCGCCGATGCTGATGCGAAAGTTTTGTATCAAGTATTCCGCGAGCCACCCCAAATTCAAAGAGGTTCGCGAGTCGTTTGTCCGCATCAAGTCGCGTGATCAATTCGAAGCGGTCATGGACGCATCCTATCGTGAAGACGGTCCGGGGCAATACTTGCCTCGCGAGGTTCACGGTTCGATGGAAGAGTGCTAGCCAGCGTTAGACGAATATTGCGATGCCGATCATTCCCCTCACCGATATCAGCGATCCTCGCCTGGACGGCTATACCGACTTGCGATCCGAACGTCGCAGCATTCGGCCCGACCATGATCGATTCATCGTCGAGGGCGGGTGGTGCGTCGAAAAGTTGTCCGAGAGCGATTTGACGACGCGTTCGGTGGTGGTTGAGGCGGGGCGGCATGAACAGATTGCCAGCCAGTTCGGTGACGACGTGCCAATCTATGTGATGCCGCGCGACCAGATCCGAGAGCTGGTGGGATTTGATTTCCATCGCGGCATTTTGGCCGAAGGTGTTCGCCCGCCCGTTTCCAATGTCGAAGTGAGTTTTCCCAAGCCAGCGACGCCGAACGTTTCGCTGGCGGTCGTCGGCGTCTCGCTCGCCGAGAATTTGGGCAGCATGATTCGAACGGCGACCGCGTGGGAATCCGGGAATTGGTCACCGGTCCAAAAACCGCCGATCCGTTCTCTCGTCGTGCAATCCGAGTCAGCATGGGAACCGTCTTTAGCCAAACGATCCATCATATGGGTCATCCCGAGGATGAGATGGGATGGTTGATCCGCAACAAAAACGTTCGAGTTGTGGCGGCGACCCTCCGCGCCGACGCGACACCGCTAAGCGAGTTCGCGTTCGACGATCGGCCGATGTTGATCGTCGTCGGTAGCGAACCCGATGGCTTGGGATGTGAAATTGAGGCGTCGGCGACCGACTTGGTAACGATTCCGATGAAATTGGGTACCGATAGCCTGAATGTCTCCGTCGCGGCCGCGATATTGATGTACGAAATGACGAAGCCGCGACATCCCGGCGGTCAACCGAGAGAGGGTCGCGACCGCGAAGCCCCGCCACTCAGCCCGTTCATTGAACCCAGCCATTGAGCACGCCGCTTTTCGAGCACTCTACAATGATTGGATTGCAACGGAGACACGAAGCTCCCGCCACCAGTTTTGTTGGTTTGTTATTTTCGACGCCGCTTGCTTTGCTCTTCACCTCGAGAATCTTCCTTGTTCGTACGAAAAACTGTTGCAAGCTCGACCCGAGCGGCCGTCAAATCTGGTTCCACTGAAGACCAGTTGACGCCCGATTCGTCCAAACTCGCAAAGCTCGATTTGGTTCGCCAACGCCTCGGTAGTGTGATTCGAGGCAAATCGGAGGTCATTGATTCGGTGCTTACCGCGATCCTCGCGGGCGGTTCGGTGCTGCTCGAGGATGTCCCCGGAGTCGGGAAAACGACGCTCGCTAAGTCGATCGCGGCTTTGATCGACTTGGACTTTGGCCGCGTCCAGTGCACACCCGACTTGTTGCCCGCCGATATCCTGGGTAGCTCGATTTTTCAGCCTTCGACGAACCAGTTCGAGTTTCGACCTGGGCCCATTTTTTGCAATTTGTTGATCGCCGATGAAATCAACCGCGCTTCGCCGCGAACTCAAAGTGCGCTGTTGGAGGCGATGGCGGAATCACAGGTCACAATTGATGGTGATTGTTACCCGCTAAAGCAACCTTTTTTGGTGATCGCGACCCAGAACCCGAGCGGATTCGAAGGCACGTTTCCGTTGCCTGAATCGCAACTCGACCGGTTTCTTTTGAGGTTATCGATGGATTACCCCGATGCGCCCCATGAGGTTGAATTGTTGTTGGATCGTTCAATGGATGATCCGCTCAATGCGTTGACACCGCTGATGCATCGCGATGATTTGATCGAGCTTCAAACGATGGTTCGCAACGTGAATGTCGATCGCAAGGTTGCCGAGTATTTGGTGGAGGTGGTGGGTTTGACGCGAACCGATTCTCGATTGCGGATCGGTTGCAGCCCCCGCGGCTCAAAGATGTTACTGCGTGCGGCTCAAGCTCGAGCCACGCTTCATGGACGAACGTTTGTGATGCCCGATGACATTCAAGCGATGGCCGAGTTCACGATTGCGCACCGTGTGGCACCGCGAAGCGCATCGACCACCCGCCGCGAGATGGGCATGATCATTCGAGAGTTGGTGGATCAAGTGAAGGTGCCCGTTTGAGCGGCAAATTGACGACGGCCGGTCCGCGTCGATGGCTGCGAATCGCGGGACATTTCGCAGTTTCGCCGTTGACGTTTTTTCTAGCCGTTCGTCGTTCAATGACCGCCGCGTCGATAACGTTGTTGTTGGTGATGATCGTGTCGCTCAACATCATATGGGGATATCCGTGGACCGGAATTTTTTCGGCAACCTTGACTATGATTGTGGGGGGCTTCACGTTGAATTGGTTGGCCCGTCCGCGTTTGGCAATCGACTTTTCGTTGCCAACTTCATCACCCGTGGGTCAACCATTTTTGGTAACGTTGCACCTGCGCAATGAATCTCAGATACCGGCTATGGATTTGTCGGTTCAGTTTTTCAAAACGCCGTATCGGCGGCGACCATCGGTTCCCCCGCGTTTTCAATCGGACGATCGACGAGGTTTGATCGATTTGGTTCGTCCCCGATCGCGGTGTGACACCTCATTGTCGACGACCGGCGGCCAACGCGGCATCCAGGTGATTCCGGATGTATGCGTCGAATCCACGTTTCCATTCTATTTGTTTCGGCGTCGCGTCACGGTCGCATCGTCGACAACCATTGCGATCACGCCCCAGTTGATTCATGCCGACGATGACGCAACCGTGCGACGTTTGTTGGACGCGATCGGCGGCTGGTCCAACCGCTTGATCGGGGGCAACGCATTGGATTACACGGGTAGCCGCGAGTATCAAGTCGGAATGCCTGTCCGACGATGGGATTTTGCTTCGTGGGCGAGGCTTGGTCGTCCGATCGTCCGTGAATTCGAAAGTCCATCGATTCAGATGGCCACGATCGTGGTCGACACCGCCACGATCGGGATCGCAAAGTCATCGCGGCATGATGTCGTAGATCCAGTCCTCGAACGGATGCTCTCGTTGGCGGCCGTCGCCGTGACCGACTTGTCGCGTCGACAAATTCGGCTCCGCCTGTTCGTGACGAGTGAATCCTTCGATTCCTTCGCGGCCCCTCAGAGCGTTCATCCGATTTCCGATGGCGAGCCGCTATTGATCCAGCTGGCGACCGCCGAGCCGGTGAGCGACGGGGAGGCCGACACTCGAATCACCGAGGTGCTGGAGTTTCTTGGTCGCACTCCGACATTGATTCTGACCACTCGATCTCAACATGTCGCGCGGCTGAATTCGAAGTCGAGTGTGACAATCATCGATTGCGTTCCAGAAGATTCACCGGAGATTGCTAGACATGGTTGAACGTCCGAAGTTGCTTCTGGGAGCGATCTTGGTTGTCGAAATGTTGTTCTTGGCATCGACGTTTTCTGATTGGGTCCCGGTCGGGGCCGTGACCGGCTTGGCCGTGTTGTGGAATCAACGCCCCGGCTCAAACGAGCTCCTGTCACGAAATTCGTCATCCCCGAAACCGTCTCACCCCACGCGGTGGATTTCGCGTTCGTTGGGCGTGGGCCTCGTGATCGCATTCACGTCGCTCTGGCGGATCCAGGGCCGCGTCGGCGAGAACGCGAACCTTGTTTACCTCGGCGTCGATGTGTCGGCGCATGTTTGTTTTTTCTTGTCACTGTTGATTTGGATGTGGTATCCCCGACGGGGTCACACGTCTCTTTTGCCGCTGGGGATGATCGTCGCCCTGTTATGCGTTGCGGCGGGTGGGGTTAGCCGGTCTTCGACGGCCCAGACCACCGTCGGATTGGCCGTCTGTGGTGGATTTTGCGTCGCCTCGCATTTGGTCATTTCCTCAAAACAGAGATCGTCTGGGGTGATGTCGAGGCCGGCTTCGATCTCAACGGATCGAATAAAATGGATACGAGGAACGTTTGCAATGTTGGCCTTATCGATCCTGTTGATGTTGACCAGCGCGGTGGCGAGTGTCACCGACCACGTGTTGCCGGGAATCCAGAGCGATCTTCAAAAACAACTGCGGGTCTCGATTGAGTCGGTGGTCACCGATCGGTATTTGGGCGGAATGCGGTATGTGACCGGCAGCCGGTTGGGCTCCATTCGGGAACACTTGTCGGCGGATCCCAATGGGTTGGCATTGAGCGTCTACTCGGTGCGAGCACCGGGATACTTACGTGGGACGGTGTTCGATGTCTATTCTTCCAGCCGCTGGTTTTCATCTCGCGATGCTCGACTCGGACGAAAGGCTCAACAAGAGCTTTCGAATTCGTTGGTCCAGCCCGCTGGCGAACTTCAATCTTTTCTTCGTTCCGAAGGATCGCCGAGCTACAATCATTTTCCTCTGGGACGTTCAAGTCGGGACATCGATTCCGGAGACGTCGCGACCCCGACTGAAGTCCCGACGATCATGATGGAGGTTCGCACGGACGCACAAAAAGGTCCCGGAGTCTTCATGCCGCTGACGAGTCACTGGATCGAATCCGACAGCAACGAAATTTTGGTGTCCGTCGACCAAACCGTGATCCGAGGTGTCCGTACCGGCCAGCCCTATGTCGTCGGTGTGGCCGCCGATGTGCGCACCGAAAGCCTCGGGGACGCCCGTCGGATGGTTCTCAACGATATTCCCGAATACTCGCGTGGCATCGTCGAGTCAATCGCCAGGCGTCTTTGCAAGCCAGATGATTCGGCGATAGAAAAATCGGAGGCTATCAGCCGTTTCTTTCAACGACGATTTAAGTACGCGCTCAACAAAACAGTCCCACCGCAGGGGGTTGATCCGATTTCCCACTTCCTTCAAACCGAGCACGATGCGCACTGTGAATACTTTGCCTCGGCGACGGTGTTGATGTTGAGAGCCGTCGATGTGCCGACACGGTACGTCACCGGATACGTCGTTGACGAACTCAGCGAGGAGGACGCCGGTCGATGGATCGCCCGGAATCGCGACGCCCATTCGTGGGCGGAAGCGTTTGACGAACAGACGGGGCAGTGGTTTGCGGTCGAATCGACGCCGGGCCGCGCTTATCAGACTCTCTCGCCCTTGCAAAACGTGGATGACGAACAGGTGGGAGGATCGAACGTGTCTGATATCGCAAATGGTATGGGGACCAAGTGGTACTCACGCGGGTTGGGATGGATAATGTCCACACGGGTCACCGACACCTTGATGGTGATTTTTCGTTTGATTCAACTGCCGTTATTCGGCATCTTGCTGTATGTGTGGTGGACAAAGTTTTATAAGCCGTCACGGTGGGGCTTCGACGCGGCGGACCATCAAAGCAGGCGGCGACTATCAAAAGTTGATCGAAGACTAAAGAAGTGGTCGTTCGTGCACTCTGCGAATGAGACGTTGTACCAGTTCGCCGACCGCATCGACCAACACTTGCAAGCGAACCAACCGATGAAAAAGAATCGAACCGCTGTCTCCACCGACCATCGAGAAATGATTGCGTCGGCCTCGGCATGGTATCGCAGTTACGCGGATGCACGCTATCAAGGACAGCTGCCCGACGAATTCGCCGCCGCAAAGTAAGTCGCTCCTCGACGCGGCTTACCCACCGCGTTCGCATGGGGCATTAGCCCAGCGTGTCCGAGCGGGCAAATTCCGACAAATTCGGTGGGGGGTCAGGAAATCTTAATCGAAAGCACGTCCCCGGCCCAATACCGACATCGACGATTTCAATTTCTCCTCCGTGTTCACGCATGATTTTTGCGCTGACCGGCAAGCCCAGTCCGGTGCCCCGCATGCCCTTGCGAGATTCGAACAACGAGAAAATTTTCTCGCGATCCTCCGGTGCAACCCCTGGGCCATTATCAATCACGTCGACGGTCCAGCCTTGTCCCGGTTGATAGCCGGTGCGAACGAATACTTTTCCGGTTTGGGGAACGTCGGTCACGTCGTCGTCGTCGACTTCAAAATCTTCTTCGTTTGACAAGCGTCCCGAAGCGGCGTCGATGGCGTTGGTCACCAAGTTCATGACCGCGCGATGAACGGCGTCGGGATCGAATTGGTTGGTCGGCAGACCGGGTTCCAACTCGGAACCGATCTCGACCTGCAACTCATTCGCTCGCGTCCGCATCAATTCAACGACATCGGCGACCGTCTCGTTCAAATCGGATTCGACCTTTTCGGGTTCACGTTCCTTGCTGAACGTCAGCATGTCCATGACAAGATTGGAGATGCGTTCCTGGTTGCGATCGACGATCGCCCAACCGCGACGGACGGCATCGGTATCGTTTCGGTCGAGACCGGCCTCGATCAAGTAGCTACCGCCGCTGATTCCTTGCAGGATGTTTTTGATGTGGTGCGACAGCGTGGCGATAGTTTGCCCCATCGCGGCCAAGCGTTCGCTTTGAACGAGCGCGGAATAGTAGAACGTGTCTTCGATTGCCAGTGCCGCTTGGTGTCCGATGGCGGTGATCAAGCGCAGATGATCGTCGTTAAATCGCGTCTGATTGCCGCTGGCGACGAATTGGCCGGGTGAGGTGTACGTGTCGATGTAGAGCGCACCGACGATTGCGTAACGACCTTGCAGCGGAACACATAAGGCTTCGCGAACGCCGCCTTGCACGATCGACGCGGCGGCATCAAACCGCACGTCGTCTCGCGCGTCGCTGGTTCGGACGCCTTCTTTTTGTTTGATCACGTAGTCGAGAATCGTTTGGCTGATCGCGATCGGTTTACCACGCACCGAATCGGCTGCATCTTCGCGATCACACCTCGCGGCAGGACGGAACTTGTCGGTCGCGACGTCACGCAGCATGACGCAACCACGATCGGCTTCGACCCAGTCGAACACCAGTCTTAGAATTCGATTGAGCACTTCGTTCAAGTCGTCGGTTCGTCCCACCGCGATCGCGGTCAAGTACATGACTTCGAGCGATCGATCGGATTCGGATCGCCGTTTCGAGGATCGATCCTTTGCATCGTGGTCCGCATCGAAATCGGACATCGAGTGCGACAACGACGACACGATACGGCTGGCGTCATCGCGACTTTTGATCACCACGTCGACGCCGTGTGCGGCTTCAAGGTCCCCAAGATCCCGGTGTTGCGACGGTTCGGCGCTGACGGACGAGGCACCGGGCTGGCCGGCACCGGTGTAGATCATCAAGGTGCCGCCGATTTCGATGCGATCTCCACTGCGAAGTACGGATCGGCTCACCCGGCTGCCGTTGATACGCGTCCCATTGCTGCTGCCCAAATCGACCAGTTCGTATTTCCCGTCTTCGTGCACGCGGAATTCGGCGTGCGAGCGCGACGACTCGGAATCGAGCAATTGAATGTCGCTATTGGTTTCGCGTCCGATGCGATACATCGGCGCCGAAAGCTGGAAGTGCTTTCCTTGATCTCGACCGCGGACGACAAACAACGATGGCATGGATAGGCGAGCGAAAGGGGATGGCGGGCGGTGGGAGGCGAAGGACCTTCGCGAGCACGGGCCAAATTTGCAAAATGCGAACTGGTCGGCGAACGGTATGCTTGGACCGGCTAATATAGCGTTCTCGCGTCCCCATTTGCATTCTTCTCTCCTCGATTGAACCCCCGACATGGTGAATCCACCTCCCATCGAATCCGAAGACGATTTGGCCGCTGCGAAGCGATTGGTGGCCGCTTGCGAAAAGGTGCGACAACAGGTCGGGCGAGTCGTCGTGGGCCAGGATCAAGTGATTGAACAGTTGTTGATCGCCATTCTTGCTCGTGGACACTGCCTGCTCGAAGGCGTTCCGGGGTTGGCAAAGACGTTGATGGTCAAAACGTTAGCCGAGAGCATGGATTTGACGTTTCGGCGAATTCAGTTCACTCCCGATTTGATGCCCGGCGACATCACCGGGACGGAGATCATTCAGGAAGATCCGCAAACCGGACATCGCCAATTCAAGTTCGAGCGGGGGCCCGTGTTCACTCAGATGTTGTTGGCCGACGAGATCAATCGAACACCCCCGAAAACTCAAGCGGCGTTGTTGGAAGCGATGCAGGAACACGAGGTCACCGCGGCCGGCAAGACGTATCACTTGGATGAGCCGTTTTTCGTGCTGGCGACCCAAAACCCGATCGAACAGGAGGGCACTTACCCGTTGCCCGAAGCCCAACGCGACCGGTTTTTATTCTTGGTCGTTGTCGAATACCCCAGCCGAGACGAGGAAGCCGAAATCGTTGATCGCACCACGTCTTCGTTCACCAGCGCGGTCGAAGCCGTCGTCACCGGCCAGGAGATCATCGAGTTTCAACGGACGGTTCGGCGAGTCCCGTTGCCGTCGCACGTCAAGGATTGGGTGCTCGACACCGTCCGCGCCGTTCGTCCCCGCGAAGAAAATGCTAAGCCGTGGGTAAAAGAGTTGATCGAATGGGGGCCGGGCCCCCGGGCGTGTCAACAACTGGTTTTGGCCGCGAAGGCCCGAGCCCTCTTGCAGGGCCGGACCCACGTCACGATTGACGACGTCGAAACGCTAGCTCATCCCGTGCTGCGTCATCGGATCGTTCCCACGTTTGCCGCCGACGCCGACGGCGTCACGGTGGACGATCTGATCTCGCGATTGATCCGAGAGCAACACGTCTCGCCCGCAAAAGTGCTCTAGCTACGAGCGATCAGCCCCGGTGGGCCGGCGTCCCCCGCCGCGTCTTGACCCCATTCTAACATTGAAGACTCTTGGTGTCTTTCTGGTAGTGCGTGTCGTTTTGCGGAACGTAACTTGCTAAACGAAGGCCTGGGAGACATTTCGAGTTTTGCAAATCTTCACGACTCGAAGTCTAAATGCGGGCGATCCAGTTTTGGGAGTGGCAGTGGCGATGACGAAACCAAACGATTTGAAGCGACGAGAATTCTTAAAAGGCGTCGCGGCAGCGTCTGCGGCGTCGACCGCGGCCCAGTCGACCTCGCAAGCCGGCGCTGAAAACGGGCCGATTCCTGGATCGACACCGGCGTCGACGAAAGTCTTCGAGTCTTCGGTGACTTTGAAGATCAATGGTCGCCAATATGAAAAGGTGGTCGATACGCGGACGACGCTGGTCGATTTGCTGCGCGAAGACATGCAAATGTTTGGAACAAAGAAAGGTTGTGACCACGGGGCTTGTGGTGCTTGCACGGTGCATGTCAATGGCCGGCGGGTCCTGTCTTGCTTGACGCTGGTGGCGACGCTCGACGGTGCGGACGTGCGGACGATCGAGGGTGTCGCCAGCGAGGGTGCTCTGCATCCGATGCAGGAGTCTTTTCTTCGCTGTGACGCCTACCAATGTGGATATTGCACGCCGGGCCAGATCATGTCGGCCATCGCGTGCATCGACGAGGGTCATGTGGGGGCATCGGCTGAAGAGACGCGGGAATGGATGAGCGGCAATCTGTGTCGTTGCAGTGCCTACCCCAATATCCTTGCGGCGGTTCGTCAAACCGCGGGTGTGGAACCCGAAGTCGATCCGACCGACGCCACGTTGGAGGCTTCACGATGATTCCTTTCGAGCTGTTTCAACCGGATTCGGTCAATGAAGCGTCCTCGCTCATCGATCACGACAACACGATGGCGATCGCGGGCGGCACGACGATGATCGACCTGATGAAACTCAATGCATTCAAACCGACCAAGGTGGTTCACGTTGGTGGAATTCTTTCCGACACGGTCGAGGAGCGTGATGGCGCTGGTGATCGGGGCCGGTTGCACGATGGCAAAGTTGGCCGACGATCCATTGGTCAAAAATCGATTTCCCGTCATTCGCCAATCGTTGATTCTGGCGGCGTCGCCCCAAATCCGGAACATGGCGACGATCGGCGGCAATTTGATGCAACGCACTCGATCGCCCTACTTTCGCCATCCGGACATGCCGTTACCGCAGGTGTCCGTCTCGGCGAAGTCCGAAAGTTTTGGTGGCGATGTCGACACTTCACAAATGGCCGTGCTGGGAAACGGCGGGCGTCTGGTCAGCATGTATCCCGGCGACTTCGGCGTTGCGGTGGTGGCGCTCAATGGTGAGCTCGAATTGACGAGCCAGGACGGCAGTCGCATGGTCAAAGCTCGTCAGTTTTATCAGGTGCCCGATGAATCGTTTCAATACACCACGGCGATTCGGGCCGGCGAGTTGATCACCAGCGTGACGATTCCGATCACACCCGCGGTCAAAAACAGCATCTATTTTAAAGTCCGAGAGCGGAGCAGCTACGCGTTCGCGCTCGCGAGCATGGCGATCGGATTGCAGATCGATGATGGGAAGATTTCCGCTGCCAACGTGGGTATCGGCGGGCTCGGTTCGATCCCATGGCACAGTGCCGAGGCGGAGCAATCTTTGATCGGAAAACCGCCCACCGATGATGTGTTTCTCGCCGCTGCCGAGGCGGCGCTGGCCGGTGCCAACCCGCCGATGGGTTTGCAGTACAAGGTGACGTTGGCCAAACGTTCGATGATTCGTGCCTTGCAAATTCTGAGAGATCAAGGGCCGCTTGATGACGAACAACTTTGGTCCACTCAACACGGGAGAAGCTAGTCATGTCGTATCAACCTTTCAATCTTCACGGAACGGTCGGTAAGTCACTCGTTCGCGTTAGCGGTCGCGAGAAAGTGACTGGTACCGCGACCTTCACGGCCGAGTGGCCGATCGAAGGGCTACTGCACTGCGTCGCGGTCCCCTCCGACATTGCTCACGGCACCGTCAAGGCGATCGACACGTCCGTTGCGGAGGGAATGCCCGGCGTCCAAGTGGTGATGACACCGCGGAATGCACCGGAGTTCAAGCGTGTAAAATCGGGGAGTGAAACAAATTTTGCCACATCCGTGGCATCGTCGCTGTTTCCGGCTTGCGAACAAGAAGTGTTTCATGCGGGACAGTACGTCGCGGCCGTCGTCGCCGAAACCTTTGAGTCGGCTCGTGACGCAGCGATGTTGGTTGACGTTCAATACGATGCGAAACAGCATCTTACGAATATCGATAAGGCGAGTGCGGATGAGCGCCCTGAAACGTTGATGGGGGCACCGCCGTTGATCGAGATTGGTGATGCCGTGGGAGCTCTTGCAAATTGCTCGGTGAAAGTCGATCACGAATACCCGTTGATGGGGAATCATCACAATCCG
Organism: Pirellulaceae bacterium; assembly: GCA_963781095.1. GTDB lineage: Bacteria > Planctomycetota > Planctomycetia > Pirellulales > Pirellulaceae > Rubripirellula. Next base: position 286,697 of record CAWAEA010000014.1, on the reverse strand, counting down.
ATCGAACCTCATGCGGCGATCGCGCACTGGACGACGCAAAACAACAAACCGTTTCTGACCGTTTACGAAACGTCACAAAGTTTACCAATTGGGAAGATCAGTTACGCCACCGTGTTCGGCTTGGACCCGAAACAGGTCCGGGTAATCTGCAAGTACGTCGGCGGCGCGTTTGGTTCCAAGGGGTTGATGTGGCCGCATGCGTTGCTAGCCTGTTTCGCCGCCAAGATGACCGATAGCCCCGTCAAAGTGGTCGTGACACGCCGTCAAATGTATGGTGGAACGGGGCATCGCACGCCGATACGACAGCGCGTCGCGATCGGATCCGACGAAAACGGCAAGATCCAATCCATCATCCACAGCGGTGTTGCATCCACCGCGATCCAAGACACGTATAGCGAGGCTTTCACGATCGCGACACGGATGATGCTGAACACGCCAAATCTTCGGCTGGACCAACATCAATGTCGACTCCACACGCAAATGCCGACCTTCATGCGAGCGCCGGCGGAAACACCGGGAATGTTCGCGCTCGAGTCAGCGATTGATGAATTGGCGGTGGCGCTCGATCAAGATCCGATCGAGCTTCGACGACTCAACGAGCCTCCGAAAGACATTTACAAAGACAAACCGTTTAGTAGTCGCTTGTTGATGGAGTGCTTCGATCGTGGGGCCGCGAAGTTTGGTTGGTCCGATCGTAAAAGCCAACCCCGCGAAGAACGCGACGGTCACTGGTGGATCGGCCGCGGAGTCGCGTCCGCCACCTACCCCTATTTTACGTTCCCGACCAAGGTCGATCTTACCTGGAATGCAAATGGCACTCTGGTGCTCAAATGCTGTACCCATGAAATCGGCACCGGCGTTCGAACCGCTATTTCCCAACTGCTGGCCGACATGGTCGGTATCCCCGTTTCACGCGTGTCGATGGAGATTGGCGATACAGCACTGCCGCCGGGAGGAGTGACGGGAGGCAGCGCAACCACGGCGAGTGTCGGTGGCGCGGTTCGTTTTGCGCTTGAAAAGCTCAAGGAGCGGTTGATCGAGATTGCACCCGCCGACACGATGTTGAGCAAAGCGAAGAGCGAAGATGTTCTGTTCCGCGATGGCAAACTGACCACGGGTACGGACTCGGTCGCGGTCGAAGACTTGTTTTCCGCTGCGAGGAAAGATTCGTTGACGTTCACCGGCGACTTCAAGGGCGTCAAAGACTCACCCACTTCCAATCATTCCTTTGGCGCCACATTCGTCGAAGTCGCCGTCGACGAAGAACTCGGTCTGGTACGCGTTCGTCGGATGCTGGGCAGTTACGCGTGCGGCACCATTTTGAATGCACGCACCGGTCGAAGCCAGTTTATCGGCGGACTGATTTTTGGTGTCGGCCATGCGTTGCAAGAGGCGACCCACTGGGATCACCGTCTCGGTCGAATCACCAACGACAACCTGGCGGAGTATCATATCCCCGTGAATGCCGACATACCCGACATCGATGTCATCTGGATCGATACGCCTGACTTCGCCGCGTCGCCGATCGGCGGTAAGGGAATCGGGGAAATCGGAATCACGGGCGTCGCAGCCGCAATTGCCAATGCAATTTACAACGCGACTGGCAAGCGGATTCGAAGTTTGCCAATCACGCCGCAAGAGGTGATGGCTTGATCGTGTCGAAAATTGTTGAACTTGCCAATTCGGCGCTGGATGCCGGTGAGCGATGCGTGCTGTGCACCGTGGTTCGCCTCGACGGCAGCGGTTACGGGCGACCGGGTGCAAGATTGATTTTGACCGAATCTGGGCAACGAGAAGGTTACATCAGCGGTGGTTGTTTAGAGAAAGATCTGTGTCGCCGCGTTTGGGATGCAACCGAAAAGGGGCCACGCTTGATCGCCTTTGACACGCGTGGAAATTCCGTCGACCCGTCTCGCTATAACACCGGGTGCGAAGGAGTGGTGTACGTGCTTTGCCGCCGCATCCCGGCGAATGATCGCCAGTTGATCGATGTTCTTGACCATGTCGATCGCCAGAAGACCGCAACAAAGCTGGTCACGATTTACCGCAGCGATTCGAGTGAATTTTCAGTGGGCCAGTTTTGGTCCGATACGTTCCCCGAACCTCTGGCCTCTCTTTGTCAAAGAGTGAGCCGTAACGCATCGGTCGAATTCCGTGATGCGATGGGCAACGCGGTGGAAGCCGCGATCGAGATCATTCGTCCCCGTCGGCACCTCGTCATTTTCGGTGCTGGTGACGATGTCATCCCCCTTGTCCGATCCGCCTCGATCCTGGGCTGGAAAATGGAGGTAGTCGGCAATCGTCCCGAACTGGCGGATCCTAAGCGTTTTCCGGAAGCCGAAGTTCACTGTGGAGAACTTCATCGAGTTGCGTCGGCGATGTCGCTTGATCATCGTGTCGATGCGATTGTCATGACGCATGATTTCGCTCGCGATGTCGAACTGCTTCCGGTGCTGCTCGATTCGGAGGTGAGATCCATCGGTTTGTTGGGGCCAAAACGACGACTAGGCAAACTTGTCACCGCTCTTTTCGAGCGGCACCGAGTGTTGACCGAGGATGAAATTCGCCGCGTCCGTTCACCGGTCGGATTGGATATCGGTGCGTCCACTCCCGAGGAGATCGCCGCATCGATCTTGGCTGAGTTGATTGCGTTGGATTCCGTCCGCTTTGGCGGGCAACTTCATCATCGCAAGGCTCCGCTGCATGATCTGGTTCCTCATCTGCGAGATGCTGAGCTCGAACCCGATTCGAAATCCGTGTTGGTTCAATGATGGCCGATCCCGTCGTCGGCTTGATTTTGGCAGCCGGTGAATCGTCGCGGATGGGACAGCCGAAGCAACTTCTGTCTTGGGGAGCGACGACACTTCTTGATCATGTGATTTCGCAACTCTTTGATGCCGGCTGTGACGATGTCGTTGTGGTGATCGGAGCACATGCCAAAGCGATACGTCAGGCGATTTCCCATCGCGAACTCAGCAATTTGCATTGCATTCTGAATCAAGACTGGACCGCCGGACAATCGTCCAGCCTGGCCTTGGGAGTTCATCACATCCGATCGAGGTTTACGCCAAAGAGCGTGTTGGTGGCACTCGCCGATCAGCCACTTGTTACCACCCAACATTACCAATCGCTCATCGAATCTTTGATTCGTCCGATCCGGGCCACCGCGAGTCGGTACGTCGACCGGGGAGGCGTTCCGGCATGCTTCGACGTGAACGTGCTTGAACATCTAACAGAGATCGGTGGCGATGGCGGAGCAAAGAAGTGGCTCCGTTCTCAGCCCAAAGGCGATGTCCAATTGGTCGGGTCCGAAGAAGTTCCCCGCGATATTGATACGCCCATCGAATACGAGCGGCAATGCTGTCTCCAGGCCGAAGGAGATATCAACGAAAAAACGCAGTCAAGAATGAATCCCTGACCACGTTCATTGTGTGCTGAGTAGCGAAGGGCGACTACTTTTTATTTTTCATCGCGTTCGTTGATTTCTGCATTTGTGCCTCGTAATCCGTATTGTTGACAGATGGCTCTTGCACGGGTTCGATGGCGGTCGTCGAATCGCTTGATCCGCAGCCTTGGAAACTCATGCAGCCGCACACGACCAACAAACCGAACAGAACGTTTGTAAATTTCATATCTAGGTCTCACTCACAAAGGGCGGAAAAGATCAATGTTAATTTCTTAGCCTTTCCCTCCCCCATCAATGGGCGAGGGATTCGCTTTCCCATCTCAAAGAATGGGATGTCTGTAAAAGAAACGGCGGGCTCCGATCGCAATCAAGCCCGCCGCTAAATTGATTCTCACAAAACTCATCCACCCGTTTCCATCGAGACGGGCGACGCAGTCCTTAGAGTTCGTCGATGCTTACCTGTTCTTTCATCGCACGCGTTCCTAGTGCTCCCCAAACGCCATAGGGGCTTTCGGAACCCGGTGCTCGATTACCGGTTTGACCAAGCATGACGACACCGTTTCGGATGTTGCCGCTGTCGACCGAGCCGGTGATGAACTTGATGGCGCCATCGCCCATCAAAACATGCACGCCACCCTGGTGGCGGCTGCTTGGTGGACACGCACCGACGTCAAAGTCACCGCCACCACCAAGGCAAACTTCGGAGTTAGGCGGCAGAATGTGGTTGTACCCGGTGTAGAGAACTGGGGTGTCCATCCAACGGAACCCCCGCTTCCAATCGCCCTGGGCCGTACGCAAGCCAGTATCTCCGGTACCCGCAACGGCGGGATCCCAGAACTGGGGTCGTTCCGGATCGATCCAACCCGGTTGATCCCGACAGTACGCGGGATTGGTGTGGACGTTGTCCCAGCCAGCGTTGTAATAGGCATTGGTGGTGATGGCATTGTCACCCAAATCAGTGGAGATTTCGCCGCACGCGACGGTGTTGCTCAGTCCATCGAGGATATCGCGGAACTTTAGTTGCCGTCGATGATAGAAGAAGCCACGATTGGCTGCGTTGGCGCTCATGCCATTGTTCGGTGTTAACTTCCACGTACCAGCATCGTGGTACATGTAGCCGTGATTGACCCAGTCGCTGCTGTCACCGATGTTGGCGGCATAGTTGGTCCGTCCGGCTGCAGGAGCGCCTCGACCGGGGTCACTTGGGCAACGGAACGATCCCACCTCGGTCATCCATGGACGATACCCCGTACCCCAAGGTGCCGGACCCATCGCAGGATATCCAGGTGTGATCTGGGCTCCGTTGAGGTTCAGGTTGTAGGGGTTGCTGATTTGCTCCCACAGCGAGTTTGCTGTTCGACGAACGGCAAAATCGTGGGCAGCCAACTCAATCGAAACTTGTTGTTCGTGACGCCGGGACCATCGCCACCCGGGTCTCCGTCGTTGTAGGTACCACCGGCCTGCTTCGGAAGCGCATTGAAGGCCGAATGATAATTGTGAATTGCCAAGCCGATTTGCTTGAAATTGTTGCTGCACGACATGCGGCGGGCTGCCTCCCGAGCGGCCTGTACGGCTGGTAACAACAAACCAACCAGGACGCCAATGATGGCGATGACGACCAGCAACTCCACAAGAGTAAAACCGGTCGTCCGAGAACGAAGTCTGGACATTGCGACGCTCCAAAATAGAGAAGAAAAGAGGTGTCAGATGACTTCCGAAAATTGCCAGAGACGTCGACGGCGACACGGAATACCTAAACAAATTCGCCGAACTTCCTAGCTAGAAGTCGCCCATGTCCTTCAAGCTATCCATGCCAAAGGGGGAGAATCAACCTCTAAACTGCGTATCTAGGTTGGAAATCTGTAAATTGGGGGTTTCCGATGGCTAATTTTCGCAAAAGCGCAGAAAAAAGAGCGAAACCCCGCTGGTGGTGCTGGCGTTCATTCGTACGCGAATGGGACCGAATCACCTTCGATCATCATGTATCGCCGGTCGCCTGGTATTCGTGTCCATTCTTGGCGTTTTCCCGACGGCCAAGCAATCTGGATCACATTGACGCGGTCGTGATCGCCCAATCCGATCATCAACGTCGACTGGTTCCGTCCCATGTAGCCGTCGCCAGTCACCACGGCATGAACCGAGGTCCGTTCATCCGCTTCGATGCGAACTTTGGCGCCGATTGCATCGCGTTCCGATATCCGTCCGACGAGGTCGAGATGGATCCAGTGTTTTGAGTTGATCGTCCGATTTTCTAAAAGCGCAAGCGGTTCGAGAAGGTCGCCAGCCAGAAAGTCGGTGCGGCCATCGTTGTTCCAGTCCAGTCGCACGACTGATCGAGTCAAATGCCCGCGTGCAAAGTAGCCCGAGTCGTCCGACGGTTCGGACGGCATGAAACGGCCGTGATGATTTACCAGGATTTGTGTCGGCATTGCGAACCGTGGCTTTTCGGGCCGGTGATCTTCAATGTCTCCATTTCCGACCACGATGTCCGGGTCGCCGTCATTGTTGTAATCAAGCGACTGGGTCCCAAAGCCCATCAGACCACGCGAATGGTCGTCCAGCCCACTCCGGAAGACCCGATCGACAAAACGATCTGGATCGATTTGACAATATAGATTTGATATTTCGTCATCGAAATTTGTGACGTGAAAGTCAATCCGGCCGTCTAGGTCAAAGTCGTCCGCGGCGATTCCCATGCTGGCAAGCGATTGACCGGAGACGCCCGAGGCAACCCCCGCGATGATCGCAATGTCACGGAACACAGGCGCAGTGACCGCGCTGTCTTGCTGCGCTCCGCTGGCGCGGTCGACTACCCAATACTGATTTTGCGTCTGATCGTTGGCCACGAAGATTTCGTTCCGATGATCACCGTTAAAGTCGCCGACGACTAAACCCATCGCCCGGTGAATTGCGAACCGATCGGATAGCGATGGACCCGCTCCCAAATCGAAAGTGTGAAAGTTGCCGTCGTCACCATTGACGAATACGCGGTCGGGCGCCGCGGGAAATTGCATCGGACCGGGCAACCGTGTCGGTACCCCCGATGGTCCGAGTATCAAAGGTTCAAAAATTCGCGGATCGTCGACGTAATTGACTTCGATGATGTCGGGTAAGGAGTCGCCGGAAACATCCGCGATTGCCAATCCAGTGGTATAAAGGAACCGATCGCTCGATGATTCCAATGAACGGTGACGAAACGTGCCGTCGCCTTGATTCAACAAGACTCGATTCGCGCTCATGTTCCCGATCACCAAATCGGCAAACCCGTCCTGGTTGATGTCGCCGGCGGTAATCCCCATGGAGTAACCGCGATCGTCGGCGTCAGCCAGGACGGTGACATCGCTAAATCGATCGCCTAGATTTCTGGCCAACAAATTGGCCGAATTTCCGAGCGAGGGCTGATCGAAACTCGTGGGATTGCCAGCGCCCTGACATGCATACACATCGACGCGCCCATCCCGATCAAAGTCCAGACACGCAATACCGCTTCCCAGAGCTTGGTGCAACAGAAAGTGCTTTGCGATCGGCGGAGACGCGTTCTGATACTGAAAGTCCAGACCCACCGTCGAGGCGACATCCACGAACGTCGGTGGCTGAATCTCTTCATCGCCTCGATCGCCCGTCGTTTGCGGGAATGAAGTGACTCCGGAGTCGCCGTTCAACGAAGTCCAATCTGCCCGATCGATAGGGTGGGGAGGTGGCAATCCGCATCGCCGCCGCGTCGCCGCCTCTTCCTCTGATGATCGCTCGAGGGCATCGGAAAGCTCCGCATGATAAGTCTCGAGCTTTGCCAATCGGGGACTGCGATACTCAAGACCGTTGAAGCGATACGCGACCGATTCGAGGGGCAAACCCACCTGTTCCAATTGCCCGGCGAGGATGCTGGATAGATTTCCGGCCGATCCACCCCCTGTCGCAATGGTCAACCCGACTTCTTGGAGATCTTTTGCGAGTTGGACGCGTGTGATCACCGGTATTGCTTCGTCGGATCGTCCCAATGATTCCAAAGCTCGTGCCAGCCCCGCGAGTGCGCCACTGTGCAACGGATCGCTCTCGATGACTCCAAGAAAAGCGTCGGACGCCTGTTCATAACGATGATGGTCGAGCAGCACATTTCCCAAAGCCACGCCGAAGTCTGGATTCGCATCAGCGGTTTGTTCGTATTCCTTCAAGATGCTGAGCGATTCTTTAAACCGACCCATCTCGCTGTAAATGCGTGCCAACAAGCTGGCGGCGGCCGGGTGTTTCAAGTCGTACAACGTCGACGATTCGAGGAGAGCCACGGCATCACCAAATCGATTTTCGTCAATCTGCTCGCGAGCGATTGCGACGACTTGCTGGTCGGGCTCGGTCTCAAAATTCGATGAGTCGTGGATCTGGCGATCGGGTGCCAATAGACAATACAATTCATCGGAGGTGACGCGCAGAATTGCGAAGCAGTTTTCGAAGTCGCGTGTTGGCATCAAAACGCCACCCCAGTCGATTGGCCAGGGCAGCCGATCGGCAGAGCGACTCGACATCGCCGGAATGCTCGCGAAGAATCTCATCGTACCGCTTGATTGCTCCGATGTAATCGCCTGCTTGCTCGAGATCCTTCGCCGCACTTCGAGCGATCGGGGTTGGCGGTGCAGGCGGCAATATGCTGCGAGGCGGGGGTGATGGTGGCGTCGTGCCCGCCGTGGGCGAATCGCGATCACACCCCGTCATCAACAAAAAGAACGCGATGAGTAACACCGGCCAGCCGCTGTTGATGCGGGTGATCACGTGGTCAAACTTGGCGGTTGATTCGCGAATCGTTTGCTGCGGAGATGCCCAGCAAACGTTTTTGAGCGAACATGGGTGTCAATCACGAAGGCAGTTTCCATGGTGAACGGTACTCGTAATGGAGCATGGTGTTTGCCTCGTCATCGCCTAAGAAACGTTCGGTAGCGGCGTCCCATTCCAAGCGACGGCCGAGTCGCAAAGAAAGGTTGGCGAGGTGGCAAAACGTCGTGCTGCGATGTCCGATTTCGACATCCGCGTGGGGCTCGTCGCGACTGGTCATGCAGTCCAGGAAATTTCTGGCATGCAGCGTCGTCAAGGCGTGATTGTTGTTGCTGCCGAGCTTCTTCTCGGGCTTGGTCATCGGGTGACTCTCGACAAATTGCCCCCTCCGCTCGGGAATGACTTCGTATCCTTTTTCCGATAGAAACGCCGTTCCAAGGGTTCCGCGAAGTTCGACTTCGCCGCTCGAAATCATCGGATTTCCGCTGGTCTCGTACATGCCAAACACCGCCAAACGACCGGACGGAAACTGGAAGGTGACTTCCATGGTGTCGGGAATTGTGCGGTCGTCATCAACGCCAAAGCGGCCGCCCATGGCCGAAACGCTGCTGGGGGCATCATCTCCCGTGCACCAACGGATCGCATCGAGATAGTGAACTCCCCAATTGCCCATTTGCGAACTGTAGTTTTGCCACCACCGAAATTTGTAGGGCGCAATATTGTCTTGATAGGGTTGCTCGGCTCGGGGACCCACCCACATGTCCCAATCGAGGTGATCGGGCGGATTCGAATTTGGCAGTTTTCCAATTCCCGACGGTGCCATATTGCTGAGCCGGTACGCTCGCGACATGCACACCTTCCCCAACAATCCATCTTGGACCCTCAACGCGAATTCCGCATACTCAGGGCTGCTGCGGCGATGCGTCCCCACCTGCACGACGCGTTTGTACTTGCGTGCCGCTTTGACCATTTCACGGCCCTCGTGAATGGTCGCCGCCAAAGGCTTTTCGACGTAGACATCTTTGCCCGCCGCACAAGCCGAAATGCACTGGATCGCGTGCCAGTGATCGGGGGTGGCGATGACGACCGCATCGACATCATCGCGGCCGATGAGTTCGCGGAAGTCGCCGGTTTGAAAGGTCTTGCCATCGACCTTCCCAGCGGCTTTTTCGAGTGCGACGGAGTCGACGTCACACAACGCGACGGCCTCGCAGTCATCATGCTCCGCAAAGGCATCCATCAACTGTCCGCCTCGATTGGCTACGCCAATGAAGCCGAGCCGGATGCGATCACCGGCGCCGGCGGCGCGAGCGCTCGAGAGTGCGGACGCAGCCGAGACTGCAAATGTCGCAGCAGTTCGTTTTTGAAACTGTCGGCGGGACATGTTTTTTGGAGACATGGTGGGCTCGGGTGGTGGGCATGGGTTTGTCAAAGACATCATAACAGACCATTCGCCCGTGCTCGCTCCATCGCTTCTTGAACACCGGATATCCGTTTGCCGTTATGATCATGACCCATACGCCGCGAGTGAAAGATAGTCGTGGATCGCTCCGTCGATCCATGCAACTTTTCGGGACATTGATCGGCGGAGCGATCAACGACAATTTCAAGATTGATCGGCGGAACGATCAACGACAATTTCAAGATTGATCGGCGGAACGATCCGGCGACTTTCAGAAATCGTGAAATCGAAGAGGATGGTAGGAATACCCTTCTTCACTTCACTGGAGCTCTTCACTCGAAATCACTTCTCGCGGATGTAGGTTGATATCGCGGAGGTTGGACATTCCCTATCCCCTTGCTGATGCTGGAGAACATCGTAAAACACAGTGATTCTTGTCGGACACACATCGTGTTTGGCGGGGGGCCACTCTATCGATTGCCCCATCGGTGACGTCGGTCGCAAAATCCGAATTTTCAACTGCCTGTGCCGTGCCATGATCACCATCGTCGACTACCAGATGGGCAACCTTCGCAGCGTCCAGAAAGCCATCGAGAAGGTGGGCGGACAGGCCGTGATCACTTCGGACCCGGCCCAGATCGCGGCGGCCGAAAAATTGGTGTTGCCCGGAGTGGGTGCTTTTGGTGACGCGATCTCCGAAATTCGACGTCGAGATTTGGCAGCCCCGATCATCGATTTTGTTGCTTCCGGGCGTCCGTTCTTAGGAATCTGTTTGGGATTGCAGTTGTTATTCCAGCGCGGTTTCGAACATGGTGAGCACGAGGGGTTGGGGATCTTGGAGGGCGACGTTGTGCGGTTCGAGCTGCCTCGAACCTTCAAAGTGCCGCACATGGGTTGGAACACAGTCACCAAAAATGTGGCCAGCGTCGATGTTGATTGTCCCCTCTCGTTCGGCGTCGACGACGGCAGTTATTTCTACTTCGTCCATTCGTACTATGTCCGACCCGCGGACCCCGCCGTCGTCGCGTTGACGTGTGACTATGGCGGTCCGTTTTGCGCCGCGGTCCGCCGCGGAAACTTGATCGCGACTCAATTTCACCCTGAAAAGAGTCAAGCGGATGGACTCAAATTGTTAGCGGCGTTTAACGGCATGACCGCGGCCGAGGAAGTGAGTGTTTGATGCCGTCGCGTGGGAAAGTAAGCAGTCCGTCGGATGTCACGCTCGCGAGCAGCGATGGCCGATTGAAGGTGGTATTTCAATGGCGAGCCGACCGATTTGTCCAGAGCGTTTTCGCCGATGGGGAACTTGCCGGAACCAGCCTTGATGGTGACGGCCAAACCGATTGGCCCGCTTCGCCACCGATTCAGCAACTATCGCTCGAAACGATCAACGACGCCTCGGTCGTGTTGGGCGTCGGGGGAGCCGGACGAGCGCACTGGAGCATCAGTGTGGAATGCGTCGACGAGTCGTCTCTAAAGTTCGATTTGGCTTGTCGCGTCTCCGGAGAATTCGGCCAACTGGCCAGCTCCTACCGAGCCAGCGAAATGCTAACGTTGACCGCCGATGACGGTGTCGCTGAGTCACTCGGCGACGAGCTATGGCGAATTTCACCCACTGCGAATCAGGCCGTCGGCACAACGACTCGACGGTGGGTGTACCGCTTGAGCTTGGCATGAATCGGGTCCGAGCTTAGAAAACGACATTTCGTTTTCTTAATTCCTCGAGCACGGTGGCGGCGTGCTCGGTGGGCGATTTGCCATCGCTGCCGTCGAGGCGTATCTCCGGATTGAGCGGCGCTTCGTAGGGGTCGCTGATCCCAGTGAAGTTTTTGATCTCCCCCGCTCTCGCTTTTTTGTAAAGGCCCTTGGGATCTCGGGATTCGCAAATTTCGATCGGAGTGTCGACAAAGACTTCGATGAAGTCGCCCTCGCGCACCGATTCCACAACCCGTCGGACGCGGTCGCGATCGCGCACGTAGGGGCTGACGAACGCGGTCAACGTGAGCAATCCGGCCGAAGCCATGAGGGACGCGAGCGATCCAATTCGCCGGATATTCTCTTCACGATCGATCTCACCAAAACCGAGACCAAATCGATCGGCGAACTCTCGGCTGTGCTCTTCAGCCAATCGCTCGGGTGGCGCGCATAAACCGTGCCGAATGTTGTCACCGTCGAGCAGCATGGTAGCCCGCCCGAGTTCGCCGAGTTGTCGGTCGAGCTCGTTAGCTATCGTGCTCTTTCCACATCCGCTGAGTCCGGTAAACCAAACCACGACCCCCTTCTGGTGCAAACGAGTTTCGCGTGCCTGGCGAGACACGGCGTGCGGGTGCCAAACGATGTCAGATTTGACCATGAGCGATTGATCGAACGAGTTAGCGGTGAGCAAAGGATAGAACAGAGGACCGGGCTTGCGCCGCACCGTTGCACGGAGCAGGCAACATGGCGCCCGATGCCATGCGATGATAGCGGCGATCACGCCATCGAGGGCTGGCCGGTGTAGAGTTCGAGAATTTGGCTTTGGACTTTGACGGCTCTCAACAGCACCCAGAGCTGGTCGGGCGAGAAGACGATCGGTCCTTCGCCGCCAAGGGAATCGAGTTCTTCCGCGACTGCCGCGTGCTGGTCCGATGCCGCATCGAGTCGAAAGGTGGCGTTACGCCATGCGGTGTTGAGCATTTCCGGATCGCGCAGATCTTCTGCGCTGGGAGATTGAGTCAAGATCAACAACGACAATCGCGCGACGTCGCAGGGCGATAACGCCGGTTGCATCGAAAGAAGTCGTTGAGCTAATTCGTGACAGGTCATGAGCAGCAGTGGCGTATGGCCCCGACCGTCTTGCCAAGCAATTGCGGCGAGGTGGATAGCAATGGAAAAACGAGTTTCGAAACCCTAGGTCTCAAACCCGAGGCACGCCGGAGAAACTTGCCCCGAATTCGATGCGTCGAGCTCGTCCGAGCTCACTCCACGTCCGAGTCGGCACGAGGATCCACTTGCAAACTGACCAAGTACGCGACCAAATCTCGCAAGTCTCGCGCGGTCATGTGCTTTGTCAAATCGTCCGGCATCGAGCTCTTGCCTTTACGTCGAGCGACGATTTCTTCGGTTGCGATCCTGGCTTGGCTGCCGTCGTTTTGGATCAGCTCGATGAAGTCGTCGTCTTCCGATTTGACGATTCCCGAAACCACCTGCCCCGAGTCGTTCGCGATCACGGCCGTTTCGAAACCTTCCGCGATTTTCGCATCGGGAAGGCAAATGGACTCCAACAAGTAGCGGCGGTCGCGCGCTTTGCCGATCACGGTCAGGTTGGGCCCCACTTCGCCACCGGCCCGGTCAACTTTGTGGCATCGCAGGCACGACAGTTCCGTCTTTTCGAAAAACAGCTTACTGCCGCGGCCGATGTCACCACCCTCCATCGATGCCATCCACGGGCCGAGCGGGTTGGTGTCCGAAATCGTTGCCATATGCTCTTTCAAGCGAGCAGAAATTTCGGGTCCAAATCGCCCCTGATCGATCTTTTTTTGTCCCGCTTCGATCACGTTCAATTCGACGTCTCGTGCCAGCGATCCGTCGAAATACTTTTCGAGTCCTTTTTTGATCGCTTCGTCCGCCTCGACTGCAGACAAGTCGCCCAGAATGTCCCACGCCAACTGACGCACCGCGGTGCTCCGGCTCTGAGTGGCTTCAACGAACTTTGCCGACGAGTTTGATGCATCGTTCTTGGCGAGAACCTCCAACGATGCGCTAACCAACTCATTAGCCGGCGTGAGCGGAACATCGTTTGCCAGCTTAACAGCGACCGCGGGATCCAATTTCGCCAGCGCTTTGAGCGCCGAAGCGCGGCTGGAGATCTTTTGCTTTGGGTCGCTCGCACGCTGGACCAACATCGGCGTGATCTTGCGAATGCCCAAACCCGAGGCGACTTCGATTGCCTTCTCGCGGACCCCGTCCTGTGAAGTCATCAAGATCTCAATCTGTGGCGTCAATGCATCGGCCGCCTCTTTTCGCGGTCGCGGTGTCGTCGCGCGGTAGACATTGATCACGCGATCACGCGGATCGGGTCGTTCCCAATTCGCCAACATGTCGAGGGCTTCGATTCGCATTTCAACGGACGCAGAAACGCGACCGGCGAAATTGGCCAACGCCATGGCTGCGGCCGGAGTGCCCAGTCGATAGTTGGCGTTGAGCACCCGGCGGGTCAGTTCGGAATCGGATGCGTCTTTGTCGATCAGCGAAGCGAGCGATTGCAGTGCCACCGGCACCGGTTGATCGTGGATCGCCCGTGCCGCTTCCAGCACCACCAACGGACTGGCGTCGGCTAGAAACTTCGTCAACACCACGCTCTTCTGACGCCGAAGTGCGACCACCGCGGCGCGGCGAACCGATTCGTTAGGATGCGTCGCCAACTCACCAGTCGACTCACCGGAGACGGCGTTTGCGAGGTAGCTGGACCCGGCATGACGCAGTGCAGGATCCACGTTGTCGTTGGCCGCTAGAATTTCGACGACCTGACCCATCGCTTCGGCATCCTTTAATTTCCCGAGCGACATCATCGACGCATATCGGACGCGATCCGATTTGTCCGCGAGCATACCACGAAGTGGCCCCGCCGCAGATTTATCGCCCCGATCGCCCAACGACTTCGCGATCGCGGAACGTACGAATGAGTCTTTATCACCCAAAAGTTTGATCAGCGATTGGGCGATCGATTGAGTCGAATCGGAATTTTGGCGTGCGATCTGGTCCGCACCCCAAATCGCGTGCAACCGGGTGGTGGTTTTTGCGTCGGTTTGGCCGGCCACCGAAAGCAATGTTTCCGTCGCGCCACGCTTAGCGAGTTCCCATTGAGCCTCGAAGCGGACACGTCGATCGACATGCGAAAGCAATTGGGCCAACTTGGTTGCGTCATGTGCACTCCAATCGCTAGCCAACAGAGACTTGACCTCGGCGACGATCGGCTCGCCTTGCGCCACTGGGTCGCTGATTTGATAGATGCGGCCCTTGCCCAAACCGTCCCATCCGTCGACCCAGTCGCTCACGTAAAGCTTTCCGTCGGGACCGAATGCGATGTCAGTTGCTAACACGGTCCAGATCGGATCGGAGTCTTCGCCGAATTTGTAGAACGCTCCGTCGGCTTCCAACTTGAAGGACCGAATCCCGCTGTTGGCCGGTCCGCCACGGAAGTCACAGATCAAAAACTTGTCTTTCAGATCAGCGCCGAATCCAGTTCCGGGATAGTACGCCAGCCCGCTCGGACCGTCCGTAAAATTGGTGATCGGCGGAACGATGTAAGCGGGTTGTTCGTTGTGGAAAGGTTCCCAAATCTTTTCACGATTGAAGGGACCACGGTCGGGTAAGTATTGGTACTGCATCCGCCATCCCGAATCGCCACCCTCGAGGATGTTGATGACGCGTGCTTTGTCGCCGCTGTCGCTGTTGTTGTCGACCGAGAACAGATCGCCATAGTCATTGAAGGCGAGTTCCTGAGGATTCCGCATTCCGGTCGCGTAGACCTCCAAACCGGAACCGTCCAGTTCGCATCGGAAGACGGCACCGGATTGCGGATCGGCCAGAAGTTTGCCCTCGTCCGCGACGACGTGATAACCGCGATCACCGATGCTGAAGTACAGTCGACCGTCTGGACCGATGATCAAGCCGTGCATGTCGTGGCCGCGAAAAGCGACTCGGACGCCGTAGCCGTCTGACAAGACGACTCGCTCGTCGGCGACCCCGTCATCGTCTTTGTCGACGAGCTTCCAGAGCTTAGGAATGCACGTGTAATAGACATCATCGCCCCGTGCCAAAACTCCCGCACCGGTGCCTTCTTCGATGCGATTGAAGCCGCTAGCCAAAATCGAAACTCGGTCCACTCGCCCGTCCCCATCGGTGTCTTCGACACGGCGGATGCGGTCGTCGTGTTGGGCATACGTGATCGCAGCGTCGCCGAGCAAACGTTTGTGATAGTCGATGCGATCTTGAACCGTTTCGGCTGCCAAATCGGCCAGCAACCATTCGTCATCGTGCCCACGGTTGTCGGTCACGCCACGGTTTTGGCGATAGCTTTCGCACACGAACATGCGACCGCGATTGTCGATGTCAAAGGCGACCACATTGGCGACGTCCGGTTCGGCCGCGTACAGATCAATGGTCCAACCCTTGGGAATCCGAATGCCGGCCATCGATTCGGTGGCTTCCGATGACGCATCGGCGACATCGGGTTCCAGCGGAGAGGGTTGCTTGAAATCATCCGCGAAACAGGTCCCGAGTGAAAGTGCGATCTGCACGCTGGCAAGCCGGAAAAGGGAGCGCGCCGAGGGTGTGTTTCGGCATTCAATCGATCCAAAAGTTCAGTAAGAGAGTGGTGGGCGGAAACGACGCCAGGGTTTTAGTATAAAGTCATTCGTCATGTTCAGAGAACAAAATAGTGGCTTACCAACTGGCCGTTGTTTGCTTCCCGGTGCATTAGAATAGTCGGCAACCCGTCGAGATGACAATGAACGCGTTGGTGAACTGAGTTGATACCATGGATGCAGCCGATACAGAGGAAGTGATCCGGGTCGGATCCCCATTCGCCATCGATCCGTCGATGCCGATCGAGCCGTTGATGGACGTCGGGCCGATTCGTTACACCGCGATGGGAGCGACGGCGGCATCCGCGATGGTGGTCGGATTCGCGCTCGCCGCGGCGGGCTGGTTCCCCGTCGGTGGAGCCGCAATCTCGGCTCTCGGATGCGTGCTGGCGATCTTCGGCATGTTTTCGCCTTATCGGATCACCGCCACAACGTTGTTGGCGATTCATCTCGCACTGTTCGTCACGAATTACGTGCAAGCGATTGGGTGAGACGACGACGACGCTCGCTAAATTCGATGCACTTAGGGAGCGTCAAACGCAGGCTTCTCATCCGCTTGTTGACTCAATTCATCCAGATCGGCTGTTGCTTCACGACCGGCCAGTTCGTGATTTAAAATTTCCAACAACGTTTGTAAGAATACGACGACCATTGGGCCGACCAGAATCCCGATCGGGCCGAATACCTTGACCCCGCCCAGCACGCTTAGCAGTGCGAACAGGGGATGAAGCGTCGATCGGCCGTGCAGCACGTACATTTTGATCACGTTGTCGATCGACGAGACGATCGTCGCACCATAAATCGCCAGGATGATCGCAGCGGTCCAACGTTGATCGACGGCGCCCAAGAAAATCGCACAGGGTGCCCACACCGACGCCGCCCCCAGAAACGGAACCAACGCCATCATTGAGGTGATCAAAAACAACAGAATGATCGACTCGAATCCGCAAAACCAAAACGCGATGGCCGCCAGCACGCCTTGCACCAACGCGCTCAATACGCTCGCCAAAACCACCGCCCGGCTGGTGCGATCAAACTCCATCAACAACCGCTCCTCATAGGCATCGTCGAGGGGGCTCAGTCGCATCAACGTTCGAATCATTGCCGGCCCATCGATCAGAAAGAAGTAGACCGCGATGACCAGGACGGCCAAGCCCACCAAGATTTGAATCAAGTAGCTTCCCGTCGCACTGGTCAAACTGACGAATCGTGGCTGTAACGTTTCGCGGGCGCGTTGAAGCAGATTCTTGAAGTCTTCGGCACTGGGGTTCGACAACAATCGTATTTGGCTCATGAACGTGCCGCCCAACTTGACTCGCATCCACGTGCGAATCGCTGCCGACGCATTCAAGCTCTGTTGATGAAATGCCTCTTCGGCATCCAATTGATCGACCAACCCTTCATCGCTGGAACTCAACTGTTCCTTGATCGACCCGGTTAATTCTTCCAACCGAGCCTCAGCCACGTCGGCGAACGCTTCGGCCGATTCAGGACCTTCGACCTCTCGTTGCAAGAATTTCACCAGCGTGCTGACCTCGCTGACTTTTCGGATCACCAACGAATTTTCGTCGGCTTCGTCGAGCGAATCACTCAACTCGTCCAATTTTCTGAATTGTTCGGCATGCGGTAACGAGATTCCAAATTGGTCGCGTGCGCGATCCAGCGCCGCGGTCAAATCTTTGAAATTGACGTGGCTGACCATCGCAGTGAATTGGCTTGTCGCCACCGAGATGATCAGGATCAACGGCATCAACACGACGGCCAGGACCAGTGTCGTTGTCGCCAGCGCCGACACTCGCGGCTTGCCGCCGGTTTGAGCCAGAATCCACTGATGGACCGGCCGAAAAATCACGACCAGCAAGGCGGCCAGAAATAGCGGTACAAAGAACCCCGCCATGACTTTGTAGAACAGCGCCCCGACCGCTATGATCCCAAAGATCAACATCACCACCGACAAAATTCGCGAAAGGGATGGCAGTTGGTCGATCAGTTTCGGCGGATCGATGGCCCCAACGCTTGTCGAAACGACGCCGTCGGGTTTGCCGGCGGCCGCCCCAGCGCCCGGTCCGTCGCCGGGTTTGGATTGTGGCTGCAGCGACGAGCCGGCGGCGTTGGATGCTTTGCGTCGTCGGTTGCTCATCGGTGTCTCATCGGTGGCGGATGCCTGGCACGAAAATTTCCAAACACGTTTCAGTGACCCGGATTGTCACCGATCGCTCCACCTTTGACCAGCCTTTGCGGCTCGCGTCGCCACACCCGACCTCCGCGTCGAAGGGCTCCAAATTGACCGTCGATCCGAACACCGCCGAGAATGTTTCCCACCCCGATGAACCGAGAAATCAACACTCCGAACCGGACGATTTGGGATCCGCTTCGGGCTCCGGTGCATTGCGATGGTTTCGCCAGTACGGAATGGGAGTGGCCAAAGCGATCATTTGGACGGTCGTCGTCGTCGGCCTCTCTCTGGCTGGCCGATCGGCCGCGGTCCAGTGGAATTCGGAAACGACGAAGATTCGAAGCGAAATCGAAGTGCTCGATGGCCAGTTGTCGCAACCGATGGATGCGGATCGGCGCGACGCAATCGTTGGTCAAAGAGACTCGCTTCGGATGGCGATTCCGAGCTTTGAAAACTTGAGTTGGACGGGACTAGCGATCGCCTCGATCCTCTACGCGATGGGGTTGGTTCCGTCGGCCATGCTGTTGCGCCTCGCCGTGGTGTCTCTCGGGGGAAGTCCGCGACTCTCGACCGCCATCATCGCTCAAACGATGGGTCACGTGGGCAAGTACGTTCCTGGAAAAGCGATGGTGCTCGTGCTGCGCGGTGGCGTATTGGCACGCGATGGAGTGCG
The DNA here is from genome assembly GCA_963781095.1 of Pirellulaceae bacterium. GTDB lineage: Bacteria > Planctomycetota > Planctomycetia > Pirellulales > Pirellulaceae > Rubripirellula. The sequence continues at coordinate 267,929 of CAWAEA010000014.1, read as the reverse complement.
TCCGATCACGTCGACCCTGAGCATCTTTTTGGAGACGTTTTTGATGATGGCCGTCGGCGCCGTGGTGTCTGGGATCGCAACGATAGGCATCGCGTTGCCGATGTGGATCACGCTGATCGCGATCGGGACCGCTGTCTTGGCGGGGGTGCCGACGTTGCCGCCGATCCTAAGGCTTGTCGCGGCGCGAGCCACCCAAGCTCCGGCCGAGGTTCTCCGACGTGACATCGATTGGCGTCTGTTCGCGGCAGGTTGGGGATGGTCGGCGTTGTCATGGTTGATGATCGGAGCATCGTTCACGTTGGTGATTGTGTCCGTACCGTCGATCGATCCGTTGCCTTCGATGGCGACGCTTTATCCGATCGCGACCGGAGCGATCAGCTTGGCGATGGTCGTCGGATTTGCATCGCTGTTGCCCGGTGGCGCAGGCGTTCGCGAATGGGTATTGGCGTCGGTTTTGGGAATCGCGATCGGACCCGTCCACGCCTTATTGGCGGCGATCGCGGCGCGGATTTTGTTCATGGTCGTCGAGGCTCTGCTCGCAATTCTCTGTTGGATATGGCTGCGGCTTGATTCGCAAAGTTGATCATTTACCCATGCGGGCCATTCGCTGGCCCCCTATATTGGATTACATGTCTGATGACTTGGATTCCGAATCGCCCCATCCCCAGCGGCATCACAGTCGTCGCGTTTCGGACGATGAGCGTCGGCGGCTGCTCGAGTTGGAGTTGGTCAAAATTCGAGGCGACGTGTCTGTGGCTCGATTGGAGGCGAGGGCCGCCGAAATCGAAATGATTCTGGAAAATTTGCGTCGCAAAACGACCGACCGAGTCGATCCGGCCCATCCCCCACGCGAATCGCCCCGGAGGTTCACGAGTTGGAGCGAAGTTCGGTCGGCCCAAGCAAACGCGACCAGACCCGCGACCACGAACGAGATCACAAACGCGACCACAACCGCGATTGCAAACGAGACCACAAACGCGGCCACAACCGCGATCACAAACGACTCCAAAGCGGCACCCGATTGTGTCACAGCGGGTGACTCCGATTCCGATCCAGTTCATCTCGTCGATCATCCGGCTGTCCGAACCGATGGGGGATCGTCAAAGGTGCGACGCCCCAAATTCTTGGACGGCGAGCAAGAGGCTTCACGTGAGTTGACCCCCGCATTTGATCGGGTGCGTGAAGGGGAAACCAAGACTCGCCGACGTCGACCGGCCGCGTGGATGATCAGCGCTGTGACGCACGTCGTCGTTCTCATCGTCTTGGCGAGTATCGGGTTCTCGACCCACATCCCTAAGGATCAAGTCGCTTTGTCCGCCACAACGAGCTCCTCGGACAGTGAGCCCATCGAGACGCTCGAAATTGAAAGTGTCGAATCCGTACCCGAGACCCCATTGAGCGAGCCGATCGCGAGCGACGAAGAGTACGACTTGAGCCCGATCGGCGAATTGGCCGTCGCCGATTTCTCGCCCGACGCGTACGACACGACCCCCGCCGCCATGGCCGAGGCATTGTCGATTCCATCCACCGCCGCATCAGCGATGTCCATGAAATCAGTCTCCAACGAAAAAATGGAATTTTGCGGCGTCGAGGGCGGCGGCAATCACTTTGTCTATCTCGTCGACAGTTCGGGCAGCATGGGGGACGGATTTGAATCCGCCCGATCGGCGCTGATCGCGTCGATCAATTTGCTGACCCCCGAGCAACGCTTCTATGTCGTCTTTTTCGATGCCAAAACTGACTACATGCGGTTGCGACCGGTCGACGAAGACGAACCGACCAGCGTGTTTGCCACACCCGAAAACAAAGCCGCCCTCAAACGTTGGGCGATGCGGATCACCGCCGATCGAGGCCAGGCACCCTACGACCCGCTCAGGTTTGCACTCAAACTAAGACCCGATGTCATCTTCCTGCTGTCCGACGGTGAGTTTCCGCAAGGCATCGAGGACTTGCTAAAAACCGAAAACAACGTCAGCAACCTGTTTGGCGAAAGCAAACCGATCAGCATCGTTCACACGATCGCCTACCACAGCGAAGAGGGCGAGAGCCGCATGCGTCGAATCGCAAAACAGAATCACGGGCAATACCGCTACGTCCCTAGACCCTGAGATGATTTTTTCGGATGCGGAGGTACAATGCGAGACGGCTGTACCTCAATGTCTTTGATTTTGCGCGAGCGTGAACATGAACCGATTTTCAATTGCCTTTTCGCTCACCGCTTCTCTGGTGGGTAGCTTTATGGCTGGATCACCGGCCGATGCCCAAATTCGCATCGGACGCTTTGGCGGGGTCAGTGTTCGCGTTCCGTTTGTGGGAGTGGATGTCCTGCCATTCGGCGGCGGAACGCGCGTGGTCGCACCGTTTACCTCGGTCAACACGGGGCTGTATGGGGGTGGGTTCTACGGTGGCGGTTTCTATGAACGTGGGCTCTACGGTGGTGGATCGTACGGGGTCGGCCCCTACGATGGCTACCGCAGCTACTACGGTCCGCGCGACTATCTCTACGATCATCCGGCGATCTTACCGTTCGGGGCCGCCGCCTACGGGTCACCGATTTACGGCGTTCCCGATTACGCCGGCTATCGCTACGGTGGTCTCCCTTATGGAGGTCTCGGGTATGGTGTTATCGATGACCGTGGTCCCGATTACCGCGTTCTCGATCCGCGTGAGATTTCCGATCCTGAAATCTACGCCGATGACCGCTATCGAGCCGCTTATCCCTCCGCTCCCGCCGACCAGGTTTCGTCGTCGACATTGGTCAGCGACCTGCGTTTTGCCGCTTCGCGACTGTCGCGCGGTCTGGCCCAGCGGCGTGACGATGCGGATGTTTGGCAAGACTACTTGAAGCCTGATTTGATCATCGAGACGATTGACGACGGTGGCTCACCCAGCGATCTTCAAACGTTGTTGCTCAACTACGAAGGACTTTCCGGTAACGCTCAGCTGTCAAACATTTGGACCGTCGACGGTTTCCGTCAGACCCACCAGCTGTTGCGTCAGTGGGTCGAGTTGAGTGTGCCGACGCCCGACGCAACACCCGTCGGTGCGGCATCGATTCGCAAAGCCAGCCAAGACTTGCCAGCGCCGCGTCCGACGACAACGCCCCGCCCGACAACATCGCTGTGAGCCTAGCCTGAGAATCGGCCCCATGATCGATTCATCTCTTCGAGCATTTTTTCGGGCGGCAGCAATTCGAACTCTTGCCGGCGTTCCTCTGGCACGTCCATGAACCTCTCAATGGGTGTCATGTTTTCGCGGCGTGGCCAAGGCGATTTTCGCCGAATCGCTTCTTCCGCCCAATTACGAATCGTCATAGGGACAATCACGGGATCCCCACCGCCGGAGGACGCATTCAGGATGGTCAGATCCTCCGGTGCCAATATCAAACGGATCAGCTCGATCTCATCCGCCCTAAGCGGTTCTTGAAATTCGCTCATCCCGCCCGACGACATCGTTCGTCGGCGCGAGTCGCGTTGTCCAAACATCAAATTGAGGCCCCACCATTCCGAGTCCGCCTCGCCGGGCATCCGCTCACGCATTTCCGTAACTCGCTCGCGGACTTCGGGTGGAAATTCCGCTAGCCGCTGGGCAAATATCTTACGCAGCACAAAGTAGATCGATTCGATCGCATCGTCGCTGAGTTGGCGGCTGGAACGCTCGGAGATTGCGGCCATGGTTTTCTCGATCGCGGCGGCCACGGCCTCCCGCTGGGCCTTTCCGGTGGAACCTTCGATCATGTCAACGGTCTCTGCTGGCAAGCTTTCCCGCCAATTTGCATAAGCCCGCATCGTCTTGATCAATTTCTCATGATCGGTCTGGCGGGCGACGACATCGGCCACCTGTTGAATTTTGGCACGGCTCTTTTCATCTGCCCGATTGTATCTTTCCCATCGCGAAAAAAACTGGGTGCGTTGATCGATCGGCAAACTACGGATCAGGCTGGCACGTTCGCCAAGAGGCACAGATGCGATCAAGGTGACTTCGCTTTGGTTTGCAAAACCATCGTCAATCTTTTCAAGCTGACGCGATGCCGTCACCATCTGGGTCCACTGGGGATCCTCGGCCAAGGCTCTCATCAGGTCGAGATCGCCGGCATAGAAATAGGCATCCATCGACTCGGCAATCGCGAGTTCACTCAGCTGGCGATTGAAGGCGTAGGACTGATAGAGCTTTGCACCGCCCCATGCCACCAATCCGGTCACCAAGCAAGCCAAGATCAATCCGGCCGGGTCTTTCAACCGACTCCAGGATGAAGTTCTTACTGGCGCGGCTTTGACCAGATCGGCAACCGCCAACTCGAGGGTGGTTTCGACCAGTTTTGTGTTGGGCACCGGGTCTGGCAATTCTTCCAGCATGTCCCAACCCGATTGCAATTCTTGTAGTCGAATTCGGAGCGGCTCTTCGTCCAGTAGCCGGTTCTCGACTTGTGCCCGTTCACCCCGGTCGAGCTCGCCGTCCAAATAGGCGACCAACAGTTCGTCATGGGGGTCGAGCGGTGTGTCATCGGTGATCGGCCAGGTGCTCACTTTGACGCTCCCCGGTTCGACTCGTCGGTAGTGTTGCTCGAGGGCGTCATGACGCCGCTGTCCACGTAGGTTTGCAACGCGTCCTTCAAATTCACCCGCGCCCGGCTGAGGAGCGATTTCACAGCCTTGGTTGTCAAGTCCATGCTTTCGGCGATCTCCACGTAGCTCATGTTTTCGAACTTGGACAACATCATTGCCATTCGTTGCCGCTCGCTGAGCGAATCGACTGCGGCGCGAACGATCATGGCCCGTTCGCTACCCTCGACGATTCGACCCGGCATCATTCCGCTGGCATCCAGCGCGGTCGAAGCCAGCAATTGCACGCCGCTCTCGGCGTCCACCGACCGTGGCGCGTCGATTTCGTTGACCTCGTGGCGTCGGCCGAGTGAGCGTGACGAGTTGCGTGCAACATTCCCGGCAATGGTGAACAACCAAGTCGAAAACTTTGCTCCGGGTTGATAGGTCTTGCGGGCGCGGAAAACTCGCATGAATGTTTCTTGAGCAAGATCCTCGGCCAAGTCGCCCCGGGGGCTGATCGTTCGCATCAAACGCACCAGTCGGCCCTCATACCGTCCCACCAATTCCGCAAACGCGCTGGCGTCATCGTCGCGAACGCGCAGCATCAAACGAACGTCCGGATCGGACTGTTGGTAACGCAGCGCCGTCGATTCACTAACAGTCAAGCGAGCCTACAAATGACGAGAAATATTGAGAATTGCAGTCTAACTTAAATCGCGCTCGCGCAAACGGCCACGCTCGGCGTCTGTACTTCAAACCCGCGAGGTGATGGGTGAGTTTCGAGGAAAGCGGATAAAATGAACCAGAACGATGTCTCGCCGAACCGCAATTTGAACCCTTTTTACCGACCCGCGTGAAGCCATGCCGATCCCGCCGCTGACCCGAGACCAAGTTCGTCGCGTGGACCAAGTTGCGATCCGGGAATATGGCATGTCCGGGCTCGTCTTGATGGAAAATGCCGGTCACGCCGCCGCCACCCTCATCCATGATCATTCACTGCCAGGCCAAATCGCAATTCTATGTGGCAAAGGCAACAACGGTGGTGATGGATACGTGATCGCACGCCATTTGGAACTGTTCGGACGCGACGTCAAGGTTTTTTCCGCCGTTCCGCTGGACCAACTTCGAGGTGATGCCGAATCCAATGCGAGCATCGCGGTTCGATCCGGCATCTCCATCCATGTCGTCGGCGACGCGGCCAGGCCCTTTGTCGCCCATGTTCCCGCCGCCGTGGTGGATTGCTTGCTGGGGACGGGCGCGACCGGCCCACCGAGAGGAGTCTATGCGGACTTGGTCGCCGCCGCCAATTCGACCGATTCATTGCGATTTGCGATCGACATTCCTACCGGTTTGGACTGCGATACCGGCGTGGCGTCCGATCCGACCTTCCTCGCCGATCACACCATCACCTTCGTTGCCGCCAAAGTTGGCTTTTTGCTCGGCAATGCGGCGGACTATCTAGGCAGCGTCCACGAAGTCGGGATCGGAGTCCCCGCGAAACTGTTGCTTGAATTTCATTGAAATTTTGCGGTCGTGGTCGATCATCCGTACGACGCGTTTCCTGCGTGCTTTTAACGAAGACGCCACTCGGTGCGGTTGTCACGGTAACCGGTGTGCTTGGACCAGGCTCGCGTTCCCGACGCACCAAAGTATCCGTAAGAGTAGGGTGTTTTCCACGTCTCGCGACGGACCGCGCCCGGGATGGTCGGAGGTGGCGGTTGAAATTGGTGATGCAGTCGAGCGGTCGAGGGGAACATGATTATCCCGCCGCCAGCCGTGATCGTGAAACTCGCCGACGAGCGCAGTCGTGAGGTCGCATGTGGTTAGATTCGCCGCCTCCGGCGTGAGAGTGGGTGTGCGGCGGTACCAGAATCTGGTGGGCGGGATGGGGTGATGGCTCCCTCAAAAAGTGATCTTCAGCCGAACGATCGTCACGAAAAGTGTGATCAATCATTGGCACGCCATCCACGGGTGGCACCATGTACTGGGTTTGTTGGACGCGTGAAACGTTGACGGGAATCGATGAGATGCGGACGGGTTCTGGCCATTTTTGTTGCGGGATCAAGGGATCCATCGCGGAGAGTGCGCCGATTCCGGCAAACACCAATGACAAAAACGCGATTGTCCGGAGCATTGAAAGGAAACCCATGCGTTGAACCTTGGAACAATGGGGTATCGATCGACACGGCCGGGTAATTGGTAGCGGCCGATCTCTTTTTATTCATCGTCTTGAAGGCACGGACCGGGCGAGCATTTTTGGCTGAATTGTTTGACAAAACTTAAATGGATGTGCCTAAAAAACTGGTCTTTTCAAATTTTGCGAAATCGTTGTAGTTTCGCGAGAGCAGCCGCATTTGAGGCGGCCGAGTTTTCGCGATCGCGAGTTTTCTCGCAGTTTCGCAAAGGGTATTGGTCGGGGCGAGTCCACCGGTTGTGGCGAAGCGGCTATCTCCCCCGGATCCGGTCAGCGCGATCCACTGGATCGGACGATAAATCAACTTCGGGCGGCGAGGATGCTGCCGTCAATCAACCGACGCCACTCCACTGTGCACGGAAGTCTGTCATGAATCTTGAACGTCGCCAATTCATCACCCTGTTCGGGTCAATCTTTGCCACTGCCACCGCACGCGTTGCCATGGCGGATGATCCACAGTTCGTCGAACCGGTTCACCGCGTAGCGAATGCCGCCAGCGTCGAACCCACGCCCGCCGTCGTCCATGCCCATCCGCTCGACCGGGCGCTGCAGATCGCGAGGAGCGGTTTGAAGTCGTGCCGCGATAACGTTACCGATTACACCGCGTTGTTAGTCAAGCGCGAACGCGTTGACGGCACGCTTGGCCAGCATGAATTCATGGAAGTCAAAGTTCGCAACCGGAAAGTTTCCGACGGCCAACTCGTCCAACCTCTCAGCGTCTATATCAACTTCGTCAAGCCGACCACCGTCAAAGGCCGCGAAGTGATCTATGTCGAAAATGCGAACGACGGCAAGATCGTCGCGCACGAAGGAGGATTCAAAGGCAAGTTCTTGCCGACTGTTAGCATTCCGCCCACCGGCATACTGGCAATGCGTGGACAACGCTATCCGATGACCGAAATCGGTGTCGAAAATCTGATCGAGAAATTGATCGAGCGCGGCACGCGAGCCCGACTCGAACCGGACGTTCAATGTGAGTTTCGCAAAAACGCACGGGTCAAAGATCGGATCTGCACGGTGCTGCAGGTGACCAGTCCCACCAAAGTCGAAGGTCTCGACTTCCACCAAGCACAAGTCTTTATCGACGACGCACTCAACCTTCCCATTCGCTACATCGCCTACGATTGGCCGGTCCGCGAAGGTGCCCCACTCGAAGTCATCGAAGAGTACAACTATCTGGACTTGAAGGTGAACGTCGGCCTAACCGACGCCGATTTCGATCCTTACAACAAACAGTACGGATTCTACTCCTAGTCAATCGGCCAGGGTTGCCCGCGAGAACCGAGCGGTCAACAGGTACATCACTGGCGCCAGCACCAAGACGACGACGGTGCTGAGCGTCAATCCGAATGCCAGGCTGGTCGCCATCGGCGAGACCACCTGAGCCTCGCGGGATCGCTCCAACAGAATCGGCAACATGCCCGCGACGGTCGTCACGGATGTCAAGAGCACAGCGCGAAATCTCCGTCGTCCTCCGTCGATGATCGCTTCACGAACCGGAAGACCTTCGGATACACGGCGATTGATAAAGTCGACCAACACGATCGAATCGTTCACGACCACGCCCGCCAGCGCGACGATGCCGAAGATGCTAAACAACGTCAGCTCGATGTGCATCACGAGATGGCCGATGATTGCTCCGATGAATCCGAATGGAATGATCGAGAGCACTAAAATCGCTTGCCAACACGAATTGAACTGGATGGTCAACAACAAGAACATCGCGCCGAGCACGACAAAGAATCCGATCGCCAAACTGTTGACCGTCTCGGTGGTCTGTTCTTGCTGGCCCGCCCATTCCAATCGCACGTTGGGGAATTCTTCTTGGAACGCTGGCACAAAGTTGGCCCTCAAGTCGGCGACCACGTTGAATGCGTTGCCCTGGTTCTCGTCGACATCCGCCACCACGCCTACGGCGCGCATTTGATCAACCCGCCGAATCTCGGAGTAGCCCCGCGCCACCTCGACATCCGCCACTTCATCGAGCGGACGTTCGGTGCCGTCGCCATTGCGAATTCGAATTCCATTGAAACTGGTCAACGTGTTTCGATCTTCGCGTGGATAACGCACGCGAAGCGGAACTTCGTACCGTCCCCGTTGTAACCGCATCACCTCTTCGCCGTAATACGACGCCCGCACCGTCCCGGCCACGTCGGCCAGCGAGATACCCATGGCTTTGGCGTCGTCACGAACCTTGATTCGATATTCCCATTTGCCTTGCCGGGTGTCGGTGGCGATGTCGGAAACGTAGGGATACTCCCCCAGTTTTTCTTTACAACGTGCGATTGCCGCATCGAGTTGGTCCAAGTGTTCGGCACCGGCCATCAACCGCATTTCGATCGGCAACGATGCCGGGCCACGCGGCGAGGCACCGAATGCCACCGCCTCGGCGCCCGGAAACTTGCCCGAAACTTCTCGCCACATCGTCACAATCTCGGCGCTCGAAACGCTTCGATCGCCGATGTCATTCAACTGGACGAAGACGCCGCCCAGATGGCTGGCGGGCGCTGCGCCGACATCGTCGCCCGAAGATCCGACACTTCGCTGGACCGCTTTGACGATTCCGTCAGGGTCCGAAGTCAATCCCTCGTCGATCGATTTTTGGTTGACCGCCATGATCGCGTCGGTCAATCGCTTGGTTGCCGCGTCGGTGATCGACACAGGAGTTCCATCGGGAAACGAGACTTGGCATGTCACGAATCCGAAGTCGATCTTGGGCAACAACAGGAACGGGACCATCCCCGATCGCACCACGCCGATGGATAGAATCAACATGCCGGCGGCAACTGACATCACGACCATCGGATTGCTCAAGGACACGTTTAGAATCGGCACATAGACTCGATCGACAAACCACAACAGAAACCGTGTCATCCATGCGCTCAATCGGCTGATCAACCAACCCAGCGGTTTCAGCGGGAACAGTAACCATTCCACGGTCGCCAAGAACGAGCTGCGGCGGTGTGAAAGGTGGGCCGGCAACACCGTCAAGCTTTCGAACATCGAGATCATCAACATCGCGCCCACACATAGCGGCAACACCACGGTCAACCGTTTGATATTGCCTTCCAGATACATGATCGGCACAAAGGCGATCACGGTCGTCAAGATCGCCGTGATCACCGAGGGCATCACTTCGGTCGCGCCATCGATCGCCGCGTCGCGATAACTCTTCCCCATCTCGCGGTGGGCGTAGATGTTTTCGCCCACGACGATCGCATCATCGACGACGATTCCCAACGCGATCAAGAACGCAAACATCGACGTCATGTTCAATGTTTGACCTCCGTAGTACATGTAAATGCAGGCGCCAAGCAAGGACACGGGAATGCCCAAGGCCACCCACCATGCCAAACGCATTTCCAAAAAGAGGGCCAACACGATGAACACCAACACCAAGCCCATCCAGCCATTTTTGGTCAGCAAATCCAAGCGGCTTTTGACGCTGGTCGATCGGTCCCGCATGTGCAGCATCGTGTAGCCGTCGGGCAAGTTGACTTTCTCGCGATCGACAAATTCGCGGACTTCATCCGAGACGGCGATCAAGTCATCGGAGCTGGTCGTTTCCACCGAGACGACGACGGCGGGCCGCCCGTTGACTTCGTTGATCGACGCGTCGACCGCAAACTCATCACGCACCAAACCGAGATCACCCACGGTAAGCACGGCGCCGCCGGGCTCGCTGATCAAAGGGATCTTGGCAATCTCCTCACCGAGTTCGCTCTTGTCGCTGCCCCGCAGCAAAATTTCTTGCGAGCGACCCTTGAGCGTTCCGCCGGGCAGCTCGATGTTGTTGACGCGAACGATCTCAGCGACCTGGCGCAGCGACAGATTGTATTCGCGCAGCCGAGCCTCGGGGATTTCGATGTCAATCTGAAACTCAGGTGCACCGACCAGATCGACAACTGAAACCGATGGCAAACTCAACAGATCACTGCGGACGGTTTCCGCCACCCGGCGCAGCTCGAGTGCGGATTCGGACACTGCGGCATCGCTGTTTCCTTCGCCGGCGCCCGACTTCTCTGGACCGAGCACGGCGACTCGAATCGCCGTCACAAAATTGGTCTGCAGTCGAACGTCGGGTTTCTCGGCCAATTCGGGGAAGCTGGGGATTTGGTCGATCAACATCGTGACTTCGGTCAACACCCGTTGGGCATCGTCCTGGGTCGTGTCGCTGTCGAGTTCCAACATGATCGTGCCGATGCCCTCGCGAGCCGACGACGTCATTTCGTCAATGCCATCGACGGTGCGAATCGATTCTTCGATCTTCTCAAGAATCCCCTGCTCAATTTCGTCCGGACTGGCGCCGGGATACACGACCGAGACGTTTAGGACATAGAGTTCAAAATCGGGCCAGAAATCGCGTCGCAGTTGGGTCAAGCTGTACGCCCCCAATAGCAGCGTTCCCAGCATGATCACGTTCATGGCCTGCCAATTTTTGACCGACCAGCTGATGATGGATTTCATCCGGCCGCCTTTTCAACCACCGGCTTGGATTCATCGGCGATTTGTGGCCCCGATTTTTTTGGCGGCGGCCCCGACGGATTCGGCGGCGACGGGTTGGGGGGTGAATCGGCTCCGCCCGCCTCAAGCAACTTCATCCCTTCGAGCGGATTGCTAATGGGTGAGACGACGACCAAATTGGGTTGGTCGGGCGTGATCAAGCCTTCGGCATCGACGATCACGCAGTCGTCTTGCCGCGCGACGATCTCGATCGATTGCACGTGCAGTTTTCCGTCGCGATTGATCCACACGCGATTGCCCGGTCGGACGGCCATCTCGCTGAATCGGACGAGTGGTCGTCGCGACTGGGTGTTTAGGATCACCGTGACAAACATGCCCCGCATCAAACGCTTGGGACCGTCACTGAGCGCGGACTCGGTCAAACGGGTGACGCTCTCCGGTGCATTGACTCGAAACAGGCAGGGGTAGGTTCGGGTGGCCGCATCGATCCCCGCGCCATCGATCCTCTCCAGCACGGCTTGCCATTGATAGGTCCGCGTCCCGAGCCGGTACTGAATCGTCGCGGGCACGGGTGGGACTTGGTCGTCCGCGGTGGGGGCCGTGACATCGCCGCCCGAGTCGGCCATGCCGGCATTCCAGATTCGGTACATCTGATCGACAGTCAAATTGGATCTGACTTCGACGACCGAAGTGTCTTCGATGGTGACAAACGGGGTCCCCGCCGCCAGAAAGGATTGTTCTTCCACCATGGACGTGATCACGCGCCCACGGATCGGCGACTTGATCGTCGTGCGATCGAGATCCCACTGGGCACGCTGCAGCGAGACCTCAGTGGCGGCTTGCTTTTGGACGATCAGCTCACGCCCGGCGATGAGTTCGCGTTTGCGATTCTCTAGCTCCAACAATGCCGCCCTGGTGATCAATTCAGCTCGCTCGGTCGCATCGACCTCCGACATGGATGCGGCTTGTCGTTGAACCAATGAGTCGACTCGCGACTTTTCCTTGCTGGCAAGTTTCAATTGTTCGTTTGCAAGCGATAAAAGTTCGGTCGTGTTTTCGATGCTGATGTCCGTCGCGGCCAACTCGGCGGACTCGAGCGATTGTTGGCTCACAAACCGCCTGACCTCCAACTCATACTGGGTCACATCCAATTCGATCAACGTCTCACCGGCGGCAACCAATCGACCGGCCCTCAAGTTATCCGCTTGATGGACGATTCGTCCGGCAACCTCGGTCGCCAAACGGATCTCGCGAAAGGGCACCACGACACCATTGGCGGAGAGCGAAAAGACGTCGTCGTAGGGGATCATCGGTTCGGTTTTGACGACCGCCGCGTCCGATTTGGGTGGCTTCCCACGAACGGGCCGTTCTCGTTCGCCGAGGAACGTGTAGCCGAACACGCAGCCAGCGATCACCAGCCCCGAAACGAGAAGATTGACAACGGTGTGGAGCGGCGAACGCGCCGGAGATTCAGTCTGCAATCACTTACCTCATAGAACTTCAAACTGAACAGAGCATCCGTCCAACGCTACCTAAGGATCGCAACCGAAAAGGTGATTTCATTAGCCGCCACGCGTTAGCGTCCGGTTCCCTCGAACAGCACATGACGGAAGAACCGGTCGCTAACCCACGGCGGTTGATCGGGTAAGCCTAATGCTATTGAACCCGGTGTCACGTTTAAAGGTTTCGATGTTTCTCGGTGTCGGAAACAAAGAAGTGGTGATTATGAATCACCGTTTGGCAAAGTGCAAAGATTTAAAGTGGTCAAAATTCATTCAGATGCATTCGACGAGCGCCCGACGCAACCACGTCAATTCGCTGGCGATGTCTTCGGCCAAGCCACGTTTTCGCATCGGCTCGGGCAGCACGCTCCAAGCGTACGTCTCGATTTCCAAGTGCCCGGTAAAGTCGATCGGGCTGGCCGGTGCCGCCAGCGCTCGCAAACAGTCCAGCACCTCGGCCTGGGTCGTCGTCAAATTTCCAAATCGTTCCAGAAAGATTGGCACGTGAAAATGAACGCACCAACGATCGTCACCCCAAACCGGGTCACCATCCTTGGCGGTCCGCGCGATCAATTGGGGCAAGTCCTCGGCCAATACGGTTTTGCCCGTCGCGGTTTGCCGCATCGTTTGATGCAGGTAGCGGTCCTCGGCGAATTGCTTCAATTGCTCAATCGCTTCGCGTCGACGTCCGATCGCCATCGATTGCCAATCGGCGACGACGGCGTTACTGACTTGCACCTTTCCGATCGTGATGCCGGCCGCCGCGTATTGATCGAGCACCTTGGATTGGCCCTCCATCATCACGGCTGAGTGACAAATGTCATGGCACACGCCCACGTACCGACGATGCAGCGATTCGGGCAAGTGTTTTTCGAAAAACTCGACGACGTCGGCGGCGGTGTCCAGCAAGCACCCGGGTTCGGGCTCGATCGCGACGATGATTCGACGTCCGGTTTTGTCTTCGAGATCGCTTAAAAACGAAACTAATTTTCGAAATTGTTGGGCGGCCACGTCGATGCGTTTGTCCGAGTCGTCGGGAAGTCCGTCGACCGACGGGGACGGCCAACCGATCGGCAGCGTGCTGATGGAGCCGACGATTTCGTCATCCTCGGCCGAATGCTCCGGCAAAATCGCGGCCAAAATCTGGGCGAGTTGCTCGGTGTATTCCCGGCGTGAGGGTTCTTCCCAAGTCGGCCGGTAGACGGCGTGTTTGACGACGCCCTGGTGAAAATTGTCGTAGGGGAAGCCGTTGATCGTGTAGGGCCGTAAATGTCGCTGGTTCAAAAACTTTGCGAACTCGTCAACCTGGCCGACCAATTGCCCGGCGGCTTTGGCGGGAATCCACAATCCGACGCCCAAGTGGTCGACGCCCGCCTCGATCCGAGCGGGAACGGCGAACTGCTCGAGATTCTTGCGAATTGCGTCGATGTCCGTGCCGGCATGGACATTCGTGCAATAACCGATCGTCCAATTCGTGGGGGCTACTTTCGTCACAATAGGTCGCTGAGGGCAGAGGATGGGACAGTTCAAAGGGGACATCTTAAGCGGTGGGGCGGTTTGCCCGCGACCCGATTAGACTGTTTCAACCCCACGTTTTTGGTAATCGACTCATTCCCAGCCTGTTTATTTACCTCGCACGACGGAACTTTCATGAACCGAATCACAATCGCTCTCGCCAGCGTCATTGCATTTGCATCGCTCGGATGGTCCCAGCCCCTGGTCAATCGCAAGCATTCTGATTCGACCGATCGCTTCTACCAAATCGACCAGTGGTTACCGACGCCCAACTCGGCTCGAACCGCATCGGGTGCACCCGGGCCGCAATACTGGCAACAGCGCGCCGATTACGACATTGATGTGACACTCGACGACGCCAATCAAAAAATCCTGGGCACGGCACGGATTCACTATCACAACCTGTCGCCGCATCCGCTCTCGTACATCTGGATCCAATTGGACCAAAACCGGTTTCGACCTGATGCCGATTCGGTCACCGCTCAGCCCGCACCGACGCTGGCCCCCAAAATCACTTTTGATGCGATGTCCAGCATCCTGGCCCAGATGGTCTTTGATGGCGGGTACAAAATCGGATCCGTCAAATCGTTCGATGCCAAAGAGTCCACCGTCGGCAAGGATATCAAGTTCATCATCAACAAAACGATGATGCGAATCGATTTGGACAAACCACTCGCGCCCGGAGAGTCGACGCACTTCGCGATTGATTATCAATACAACATTGTTGATGCCAAAGTGATTCGCGCCCGCGGCGGCTACGAATTCTTTGAAGAAGATAAGAACTACATCTACGAGATTTCCCAGTGGTATCCACGGGTCGCCGCCTACACCGACTACAGCGGTTGGCAACACAAACAGTTTTTAGGCCGCGGCGAGTTCACATTGGAACTTGGCGACTACGACGTCCGGATCACCGTGCCTTCGGAAATGGTCGTGGCCGCGACGGGCGTCCTCACGAACGCCGACGCCACGCTCAAGCCCGAATGGAAGGAACGGCTCGCCAAAGCTTCCGATGCCAAAAAGCCGATCTTCGTTGTCACGCAAGACGAAGCAAAGGCGAACGAGCCGGTGCGAAGCGACACGACGAAAACGTGGGAATTCCACGCCGACAACGTCCGCGACTTTGCGTTTGCTGCCAGTCGGAAATTTATCTGGGATGCCATGGGCGTCGAAATCGATGGCCAAAAGGTCATGGCAATGTCCTATTATCCCGGCGAGGCCGAGCCGCTTTGGAGTCAATATTCGACCGAAGCGATCGTGCACACGTTGGACGTGTACGGAAAATTCTCGTTCGCCTATCCATACCCGGTCGCGATCAGCGTCAACGGACCGGTGTACGGGATGGAATATCCAATGATCTGTTTCAACGGACCGCGTCCCGAAGACGACGGAACCTATACCAAGGACACCAAGTATGGGCTGATCTCGGTCATCATCCATGAAGTCGGTCACAATTTTTATCCGATGATCGTCAACAGTGATGAACGACAATGGACATGGATGGACGAAGGACTCAACACGTTCTTGCAATATCTGGCGGAACAGGAATGGGAGAACGATTATCCTTCACGACGGGGTGACCCGGAAAAGATCGTGCCGTACATGCGTGGTGGAAATCAACGCCCGATCATGACGGGAAGCGAAGAGATCCTGCAATTCGGAAGCAACGCGTATTCAAAGCCTGCGACGGCCCTGAACATTCTGCGCGAAACGATTCTGGGTCGCGAACTGTTTGACTTTGCGTTCGCCGAATACGCTCGACGCTGGAAATTCAAACGTCCAACCCCGAGTGACTTTTTTCGAACGATGGAAGATGCATCCGGCGTCGACTGGACTGGTTTTGGAGAGGTTGGTTCTACAGCACCGACCACGTGGACTTGGCGATTGACGATTTGAAGCTTTTTCAAATCGACCGGGATGATCCCGACGAAACCGCGGAGCGGAAACGGAAGAAGAAGGACGATGAAGAGCCGACGCTTTCCAAAGAGCGCAATGAATCGCTTCGTAAACGGATCGAATGGCAAGCCGGGCTGAAAGATTTCTACAACAGCGGCGATTACGATGAATTGGCGGTGGACGATGCCGCCCGCAAATCGTTCCAGAAGTTTGTCGACGGGCTCGAAGAAAACGAACGAGCGATGCTGAGGCGGTCGACCAATTTCTACGTGGCGACCTTCAAAAATATTGGCGGATTGGTGATGCCGATCATCGTCCGAGTGCATTACACAGACAATACCAACGAGTTGATCACTATCCCGGTCGACATTTGGCGAGCCAACGGAGACCGCGCCAGCAAATTGTTTGTGACTGAAAAGGAAATCGCTCGGTTGGAACTGGATCCGCGTCGTGAATTGGCGGATACGGAAGTGTCCAATAATCATTGGCCGCCGCGGATCGTCCCCAGCCGATTCAAGCTCTACAAGGACGACAAGAAAAAGAACCCGATGCAAAAGCTAAGGGAAAAGAACAGCGAAAAGTCGAAAGCCGACGATGAACCCGAAGGTGACCCGTCGGATGATGAGAGCGACACCGATTCGGAAGATTGATCGAACCGATCGCACGTGCCGACTCGTTGATTTTCATGCGAGTCGATACCTAAGCGGCTTGGGTGACGGCCGCGTCGGTGATCGCACGAAGCGACCAAATGAGTCCGTCGATTGCCTCGTCTCTCAACGAGACTTCGCGTGCCACCCAGGCGCGGTTGAGCATCAATTCGATGCCTAGGTATTGTGTGCCGGCAAACTCCACTCGCATCGCTTTGGTGATGCAGTCGGCGGTCCCGCGGCGCGGATAGTTGCGACGTATCTTTAGCATGTCCGCTTCGTCGTAAAGCTCATCGATCCAATCCAGGCAAAGATCGACTTCGTCTCGACTCGATGGGTCATAAAGCAACCCAACATCCGCACGTCGAGCCTTTCCTTTGCTGCGGAGTTCAAACGTCCGTACCGACAGATGGATCACGTAGGAATAGCGAAGCAGCCCACCGGCGACCGCACGTCGGACACGATCCCGATAGGGAAGATAGATCTGATCGACCAGGAGTTGGCGATCGTCGGGCGACCAGCCTCGAGTCAGTTTGGGGAACAATTCACGGTGATGAAGCGAGCGGCTGACGTCAATCAAATCGGGCGAGTAAAGATTCGCGATCAAAGGGGCATCGAACCCGCGGGCCATACGCTCGGCCACATACCGGGCCGCGCCGTCACCCGGCAATCGCCCTGGCAATCGGTCAACCACCGATCGTGAATCCCCTTCACCAGGCGTTGGGATCAGCGCAGCAGGGACCGCATTCCCCCCCGCTTCGCAACTGATCAATAAACACATCAGCGATCTCGCATTAAAGGACCCCAGCTCGCAAGCGAGTGTAAGGATTGACGAAGCATCGAGTAAACGTCGATTTGCTGAAGGGGTATGACCAGAATAGCGAGTCGAGGTGGTTCGACGGCGATGTTATCGAATGAATGCACGTGTCGATGCAGTCGTCTTTTGGTAGCCTTTAGGCTGTATCAACCACCCATTGTTCGCGAGCCGCAAGCCATGAACCAAAAACACCTGAATCCAACCGCATCGGGCAATGACCGAGGGTCCGACCGTTCTGGGATCCCATGTTCGCGACGATCGGCGGTTGCGATCGCTGCCGGGGCTGTGGTTGCAGGCTCGCTGGCGTCCCTGGGCGGCACATCTTCGAGCTTCGCGGCGGATGAAGCGACGGAAGATTCCGCGACGAAGTCGGGTCGCCGGCCCAACCCGATCGCCGTTTCGACCTACTCATATTGGCGATACCGTGACGACAGCAAGTTGACGATTGAGCAGTGCGTGGACTTGGCAGCCGACGCGGGCTTTGACGCCGTCGAGGTTTTGCACGTCCAGATGGATGACACATCCAACGCAGCGGCCCAGCGGATCAAGCAACGGGCGTTCAGGCACGGATTGAGTTTGTGCGGTTTGTCGACTCATCAGTCGTTCGTTTCCCCGGACGAAACATTTCGCCAAGAGAACGTCGACCATACCATCAAATGCATCGAGTTGGCGTACTCGATGGGCATTCCAACCATCCGGGTCAACACCGGCCGCTGGGGCACGTCCGGCGACTTTGACACTTTGATGGCCAACAAAGGCATCGAACCCAATCTCGAAGGCTATTCCGACGATGAAGGTTTTGCGTGGGTGAAGGAGGGGCTGGAAAAGTGCTTGCCGACCGCGGAGAAATGCGGCGTCATTTTCGGGTTTAGAGAATCACTGGGGACTGGGCCGGACCGCCGAGGGTGTGATCCGGGTTTTGAACGACGTCGATTCGCCTTGGTTGAAGGCCACATTGGACACCGGGAACTTCCTGGAAAACCAGTACGAACAGTATGCGGAATTGTGCCGCACGCGGTCTACGTGCAGGCCAAAACCTACTTCGGTGGCGGCACCTGGTACACGCTCGACATCGACTATGACCAAGTTGCCAAAATCCTCCGCGATGTCGACTACCAGGGATACATCTCGCTCGAGTTCGAAGGCAAGGAATCGCACGAGACCGCAATCCCACAAAGCCTGGCAATGTTGAGAAAGAGTTTTTCATAGCTCCCCGTGAATCCAGTTCCGGTCCCACTCACGGTCTGCC
Organism: Pirellulaceae bacterium; assembly: GCA_963781095.1. GTDB lineage: Bacteria > Planctomycetota > Planctomycetia > Pirellulales > Pirellulaceae > Rubripirellula. Next base: position 249,101 of record CAWAEA010000014.1, on the reverse strand, counting down.
CTCTCGAGCTAGACCGTTGCAAGTTGATCGTCCATCTGCTTGGCCAATCGTTTTCGCGCGACGTGCAAACGACGCTTGATCGTTCCGATCGGCGCACCCGATTCGTCGCTCATCTCGATCAAGGATTTGCTTTGCAAGTAGAACGCCCTCAGCGTTGCTTGATCCAAATCACACAAGCGGTCGATACCGTCGCGAATCGCCTTGGCTTCTTCGCGTTGTTGCGCGAACTCGTCGGGCGCTCCGATCGCTAAGCAAGTGGCTTCGAACATTTCGGGGTCGCACGCGAGTGCCGTTCGGTTTCGAGTCGTACGGTTGATGGCCATGCGGTGAACGATTTGTCGCAACCAGCCACCGAATGCTTCGGGAACACGCAATCGGTTGATCTTTTGCATCGCTTGGATGAAAACATCTTGCGCAAGTTCTTCGGCTTCGTCAGGGTTGCGAACGCGGCGCATCGCCAATGCCACAATGATGGGACGATATCGCTCAAACAACTCACCGAATGCGTCTCGATCGCCGGATTGTGCGGAGCGAACCAGATCGGCGACTGTTCGAGTCGGGATAGGAAACAGGGTATCTTCAATGAAGTTCATGACGGTGTCTTTGTGATCGGTGCAGAATCCAAAGTCCGTCGTGGGAGCGGTCGCGTCAAAATTGCGGAACCACACTCAACCACGAGCGAACCAAGACGTGTGCCAAACGTTTTGCGCCAAGTGACGAATCGCCAAAGGATTCACCACGAAGGGCAAAGTCGTCGCATCGTCGCCGGTCATCAACCGCGAGGAACGATCAACCGCGCTCGTTGGAGCGTTGGCTGCGTTCTCGTCGGCCAAATCCGATTTTCACGACCGAGGCTCTAGCCTCAGTCGAGCGTTCAAGGCGTTAGCCTCTCGACGATCGGGCCGGACAGCGCGCAATACCAAACCGGGCTGGTATCCGACGCCACGTTTCGTCTCTAACAGGGCAACGAGCGATTCGCTCTGGTCGCCGTGCAGCTGGACGAGGGCGACGAAGTCACCCGGGGTAAGCGAGCCGACTAGATAGCTGGCAAAACCCGCGGGCATCGCACCGATAGGCATCCGATGCAGCCAACGATGGAGGATCGTTGCGGCAACGAACGAGCTCGCGACAGTAATCTCACGGACCATGGCATTGACCAAGTTGCGTGGGACGACGGCGGTGATCGATTCGAAACGCATTTCAACCTCCAGTGGCACCCGGGAAGGGGCGCGGCTGCGGAGCACAAAAAAAGACAGTAAAAGAATCACGTAGGGTTGGCCGCAAGCAACCATCCACACGCCCTTCTCGCCTTCTAGGGTATACCGAAGACAAGTCGGAAACAAACAAACTTTTCACTTCGTAGGAAAGTGAGAGCCCCATTGGAAACTCGACAACTTAGACGTCACCCGTCCACTCAGGTTCGCATCCGTGTCAGAAAATGGGGAAAAGAATTTCGATGTTTCTAGTGAACGGCCCGGCCCGTGTTCTGGACATTCGTCCGGCGATCCCTCCGAAGGCAAGTATTTGCGAGTGATCCGAGACACATGGTCTGCGGCGACCTCCGCGGTCCTCGAGTTGGTGCTGCCGCCGGTGTGCCGTCTGTGCAGTGCACCGGTTCAAGGCCGAAAAGATTTTTGTGGAGGCTGTGAAATTGCGTCTCGCACTCCCAACACGCGATGACGACGGGTTGCCCGCGGTGCGGAATGCCCCAATCGTCGCTGGTCGGATCGTCCTCGGAAAACGACGAGAATCAAATGGCACCTGTGCCATCATCCGATGGGGACGAGACTTGGAACGGATATGGGCGGGGCGACGAGGGTTGCAACGATTGTCGTGGCAAATCTTTGGAGTTCGACGGGTTGATCGCGTTGTGGGCGTACAGCGGCCGAGTATGCGATGCCATTGTTGCGGCGAAGTACGTGTACAACGCACCGTTGGCGGACGCGATGGGCAGGCGATTGGGGGCAACGGTCGCCGACCGATTGGCGAAATTGAACCATTCCCCACCCGACTGCGTCACTTACGTACCCTCGCACGTGACACGCCAGATGTCGCGAGGTGGAAATGCGATCATTGCGGTAGCCCAGACGGTGGCTCGGGCGATCGACCGGCCCTGTCGAAAGCTGTTAAAAGCCAACCGCATGATTAAAAAACAGGCATGGTTAGACGACGACGCGAGGCAAAAAAATGTTCACGGTGCGTTTTCCGTTAGAAAAAGCTATGCTTCACCTAGATCGCCCCAACTCGCCAACCAGCATATTCTGGTGGTTGACGATGTTTATACGACCGGAGCAACGGGAAACGCGGTCGCGTCAGCGCTCAAACAGGCCGGTGTCGCACGCGTCACGTGGGTCGTTACAGCCCGGACGGTTCGCGGTCGATAATGAGTAGACGCGACGCAAAACCTAGACGCGACGCCAAGGATGAACCGACCCGGAACGCTCCGACGAGCGGGGCACTGATCTCCCGAACCATAAGAGTTCGATTTTGGCGGATTGAACTGAACCGACGACCTTCCTAATCATGGATCCGATGAGCTCTGATTTCGCCCCCCCCAACGAACCGGGTTCTTACGAAGCCGATAAACCGTCTCGCAGCGCAGGGTTTCGCCGCGCTATCCTGCGTGGCCTCGGCGTGGTATTGCCCCCCCTGTTGACGATCGTCGTGTTGATTTGGGCCTGGAACAGCATCGATAGTTACGTCCTCGGGCCGATCGAGTACCGAATTCGGCAATTGATCGTTTGGCAGATCGAAGATACCAAAACGGGATTTCCCGAGGGCGCGATCGCCACGAACGAACGGCGTCTCGATGGGTTCACCTTCAACGACAAACTTTATGTTCCCGATCCGACGGGGCGACGCTTCTTTCCCGAGTACGTCAAAAGCACGGTGGATGAGCAAACCGATTACTTCGGTCCTTTCACACCGGCGCCATCGAGCGCGCTAAGGCTTACTGGCACCGCTACGTGCAATTGGAGTACATGCCTCGAATTTTGGTGGTTCCGGTCTTTCTAATCGTGTTCACGACCGCGCTCTATTTTCTGGGTCGATTGTTCACGTTCGGGCTGGGTCGGTGGTTCGTCCACGCATTCGATCGAACCATTCTTAGCATCCCGCTTGTCAACAAGGTTTACGGCAGCGTCAAGCAAGTCACCGACTTTGCGTTTAGCGAGCGGGAGATTGAATTCAACCGGGTTGTCGCGATCCAGTACCCGAGCGAGGGAATTTGGTCATTGGGTTTCGTGACGGGCAATAGCATGGCGGAGATCGCGGCGGCGACGGGCGAACCCGTTTTGAGTGTTTTGATGCCGACCAGTCCGATGCCAATGACCGGTTTTACGGTGACCGTCAAACGCAGCGAGGCAATCGACTTGAACATGACGATCGACGAAGCGATCCAGTTCATCGTATCCTGTGGCGTCGTTGTGCCGCCCCAACAACGAAACGACCGAATCGTGACCGCCAACGGAAAATCGAAAAAGACGCTCGCCGTCACGCCGGTCAGCGGACCGGCCGCGATCCGTCCTGGTCAAGATTCTAGCCGTTGATGAAGTTGATGAGCACTCGCAAGCGGCCGAGTGATCGGCGGTTGAAGTGGAATACCAACCTCGGCATGTCGTTCAGATCAGGTTCGCCGCTCTCCTCGGGTAAGGCGCCTCGCTGCTGAAAAGTGCCGTCGACTAATATGTCGTCGAACTTGGCTTGGATTTGACTCAGGTGCTCCTCCGATAATTCGCGTTTCAGACGCATCACAACTCGATCACCGACGTGTCGCATGCTGTGATAGACGCGGTAGAACCCCAGCACTTCTTCCATCGCCTCGTCGACGGAATTGGTGATCCGGTAGAGGTGAACATCGGCGGCGCTGATCATGCCGTTTCCCAGCAGTTGTTTGCGAATGAATTCGCCCATGTCCTTCCAGTAGCTGCCGCCGGGATGGTCCACCAACACCAGCGGGATCATCGTTTGCTTGCCGGTTTGCATGAGAGTGATCGTTTCGAACGCTTCGTCGATCGTCCCAAATCCGCCCGGTAAACAGATCACCGCGCTGCACTCTTTGACGAACATCAATTTGCGAGTGAAGAAGTACTTCATCGTGACCAGTTTTGCGTCGCCCTCGATGTAAGGATTCGCACCTTGCTCAAACGGCAACATGATGTTCAATCCCATCGATGCGTCACGGCCCGCACCGCGGTGACCGGCTTCCATGATGCCGCCACCGGCCCCCGTGATCACCATCCAACCATGTCCCGCAAACCGGCGACCGATTTCAACGGCGGCTTGATACTCCGGATGCTCGGGTAATGTCCGAGCTGATCCGAAAGATGGTGACTTTGCGACGGCGACGGTAGGGCCGGAAGACCGTGAAGGCGTAACGGAGTTCGCGTAACGTCCGCGACAGAATCTTTAAGTCTCCCCGCGCGGTGTTGTCTTTTTCCAGACGATCGATCGTGTGCCGAAGGACCCGAAATTGGTCCTGAGAATCGACAGGCCTGATCGGATCATCGGCCGGTTGGGGTCGCTTGTGCTCGTCCTCGCCGATCGCCTCCTTGGGAAGCGTTTTTGGCATATCGATGGGCTGTTCTTCTGGGTCCATGAAATTCTGGGAGCAAGAGGAATTGGATCAACCGTTAGGCACTCATCGCCGTCACAGTCTCCGAGTCAAAATCTTCGTCTTCGGTCGTCGCGGATAATTGGATCGGCTTGATCCCAAACGCCCGTGCCATGACCACGGCGATCGGTGCCGCGGCAAAACTTAGTAGAGCACCCATCTTCACCGAATCCTGGATCGAATTAGGAACGGTAAACGCCGCAACCGAAACGAACAAGGCGACCGTAAAACCTAGGCCAGCGACCATGCCCAGTGTGAGGACATGGCGATAATCCATTCCAGCCGGCTTTTCCAGTTTTAGCCCCTTCTCGGCGAACAGGGTCATCACCGTGATCCCGACCGGTTTGCCGATCAACAGTCCCGCCAGTACCAGCCAGGTTCCCGTCCCCAAACTACTCATCACGACGCCCGCATTCGCCAAGCCGAACAGCCCCAAGAAACATTCGACCGGTAATTTCCAAAAATGCTCGAACTCGCTGAGCGTGTCGTGGCGATCGAGTTCTTTTCTCGCGAAAATTCCCAGGTCGGTGTGGGCATGTGGGAGCAACGGGATGATCGGCACCAACCCGACTCGCGGGGTGAATGTTGGCCTGATAAAAACTAAACCAAGAGATCACGCCGGGACCCAATAGGTAAGCCCAATGTGTATGGACCTTCGATCGTCGCAACAACATTGCACCGCACATCGCGATCACGGTCAACATCAACCACTGGGGGACGATCGGAGCTTGAGGATAGAAGATAGCCAGAATCATCAGCCCAGCGGCATCGTCGGCAATCGCCAACAGCAACAGGAACGCGATCGCGGGATGGCCGGCCCCGAAGATCATTCGGGCAATCAAATAACTGAATGCGATGTCGGTCGCGCACGGTACGGCCCAGCCGTTACCAAGTTCGATCGTCGTTCCCGTCATGTACGATCCGGCCATGTAGACGAGTGCCGGTCCGAGCACACCGCCGACCGTCGCCAACAACGGCGTCGCTGCTTTTCGAGGCTCGTTGAGCGCACCGCCCGGCAACAAAGACTCCCAGACTTCTTTCGCCGCGATCGCAAAAAACAACGCCATCAAAATGTCATTGATGATGAAGTGCAATGAAAACCCGTGAGAGGCCGTTGCATCTGGACGCCAGATCGATGTGACGTCGAAGTGGACGAGGTCATGATAGGAGTGACCACCCGATTGATGGTTCAAGTTGGCCCATACCAACGCGACGACCGCACCGGCGATCAATAAAAATGAATTATCAACCAGTGTGCGGACGAACCCGCGTTTTTTGCTGTAACTCGACATCGAACTAGTGCCCCGTAAACCGCTTTATCGCGCACGCCGATTCTCACAGCGAGAACAAAATACGTGCTTTCAAAAACGTGGGTCACGTCCGAGGGATGCGAGAGGGGTAAGCAAGCCCACATCACCGTATTCTAACAATCCTTATCGATGATGCCGATTATGTCGCCGGTGCCAACCGACGGGGCCACGCATCAAGCCAGGGCCCGATGTCAGGCGGCTTGGCTTCGACGCACTTGATCGAGGCCCATTTGCGCAAGGTGTTTTCGCCACTGTGTCGCTTTGCGATGACACTCGCGTACTCGATCGACCGGGCCTGAATTTGGGTCCGGTGCTTGACGAACTGACGCATCAGTTCCGGTATTTCACTGCGGTCTTGATAGATAAAGCCGATCGACCGGTGTCCTCCCGCTAAACGGACTTGATCGGCGAGCCAGCATCGGTCCGGTACGATCACCGGCACGCCTCGGGCCAGCATTTCTAACAGCACTCCGCTGCAACGGGCGACATACCGTTTCGGATCGTACAAGAATAAACCCAAATTTGCGGTGTCGAGCCACTGGTGATAATCGCTCGTGGACAAATTTGACGTCATGATTTCGAATGGCCCATCGCCGGAGTCCGATGTGATCGCTCTCTCATAGCTGGGTCGCAATGAAGGTGGCACCATGGTCTGCCAATTTTTTGCGGGCATCTGCATTGAGAGTTGGATGCGTCCCGTTTTGAGTAAAGTGGTCTCGATGCCCTGGATCAGATCCGAGATTGCGTCGCGGCCTTTCTCGGCGCGAGGGAGCCCGGCCAACACCGCTTTGACGGGCAAACGATCCCGGGACGCTTCGATCGCGTGGGATGATTCGATTGCGCAACTTCGAGTCGGATAAGAGAGAGTGTTCACGCTCGCTCCACACTGGGTCTCTCGAATTTGGGCGGCGAGCGTTGCGGTGGTTGCGTGCAGTCGGATCGAGTGTGGCGCAGCTTGTTGAATCGAGTCATTCAATTGACGACCGATCATTCGCAGCCGCTCGGGTCGGTCGGATGCGTCGCATTCACAAAGGGAAAAATGAAAAATGACGTCGATGGTGAGCGGTGGCACCGACAAACGTTTCAACGCCGCCGCTAACGCGAGCAACACAAAGTCATCGCCCGTATTGATCACGATGGCATCGGCCGATTTGGGTTTCAACTGATCCATCAACCGACAGAAATCGCCAGCCCACGTCGCGATCATTCGGGCGGGCCGCTTAGCCGGCGGATTGAGCCGATCCGTCATCCGCGTCCTCATTCGATCGAGTATCGATCCGCCCGTCGGGTGACCGTTCAAGCCGCGAATGAGATGGGAATTGCCATCGACTCCCATCGACCAACGGACCATTCGCCGGGTCCGAAACATGGGAATGATTTCCCATGACTGCGGCAAAGATTGAGGCGGATCGAAGGTCGAATGAGTCCCCACGACACATCGATATCCGAGTGGTCGAGCGCCGGACATCAACAACGTCGCCAGCTCGTAGAAGTGACCTCCGACGTTTCGGATGTTGTCATCGACAAGAATTAGTCTCTCACTCGAATTTGAATTGCTCACGGATTCCATCCTTGGGTTCAAGCAATCTCGTCTGACGATTGGCCTTGGGCAACGATAACCGCTCACCGGCGTTCGATCCAAGATCATATGAGTGGGAACACGGCGAACGGAAAGGCGGATTCGATTGGCATTGCTCCCAAATTTTGATTTTCGTTAAAGTCCGCGGCAATGGACCGATTCCGGAGGATGGGGCGAGGAATGCGCCGCGGCCGGAATCCGATACGAATGACTGATCTCTTGCGAGGCATGGATGCACGCCGCTCGATACCGATGGACGATTTTAATCGTTGGAATCACCGCCGCGATGACTTTTGGTTGTCGGGGGTCGAAGCCGTTTGGGCGTTTTGTCCAGCTCAGCGAGGAACCGCAATCCGACTTGCTGGATGTCGATCCGCCGCGGCAACGATTGGCGACGACGAAACCGCGGCCCGCTACCGACGTGACCGTCACGACGCAAGAGGATGGCTCACCAAGGATCGACCGTTTTGGCACCCAGTCGCCAGCGGAAAAGACGGCGAGCCGCCCGGCAAAACCCCCGACCCCGAAGCAAACGTCGAAATCGACAAGCAAGGTGGCAAGTCGAACCGGGGAGATCGACCCGGGCGACAAATTAACCTTGCCATCATCCGACGCGCCCGCCATATCGACGTCGACTACCCATGGCGATGGAGCCCACTCGCTCGCAAATTCCGAACCGGCGTCCGATCTGGCAAACGAGTCGGACTTGATGGCAGCATTCAGCGACTATCCGCCCGAAGTTCAACGCGAAGCCCTCCGCCGATTGGTCGCCGCGACCGCCAAATCGGCGGAGCACACGTCCCAGCCTGAATCGTTGGAATCCGCGTTGAAACACAACCTTGATCATCTGCCGAAGCTGCCGCAAGTCAGCGCCGTTCGCCCCGACGCGTCACCGGTGCGATTGGCGTCCGCCGAGCAACTCGCCCATCGCCGAGCGGATACCAGCCGACACATCGAATCAAGCCCAGCGATCGCCGATCCACAACCCGCGATCGCGTCGCTGAGCGATGCGATCGATCGTGACGAACACCGCGACGCTCCGACCTCTGACGTCAAAGCTTCCGAACCCCTCGTCATGCAATCGAGTTCGGAGTTACCGACGAGCGAAATCGCAAACGTGAAAACGGTTTCAGCCGCACGTTCGCTGGATGATGGAAAATCGATGGTCGCACGTGCCTCGGTCGAAACGAACAAGACGTTCCCCGGCGAACCCGATTCGAGTCAGTTACCGAAGTCGGGCGACACGTCCGGTCAATCCTCGGCTTCGCCACCGCCGGTGCCGGACATTCAATCGCTTTACCAATCGCTGGTCAAGCAAATGGCGGTTGCCCCACCGGGCGAGAGCGAATCGGCACGTGCCAGCCGCATGATCAAGTTACGCCATTTGATGGTGTTGTCAGGCAACCTCGAATCGGCCGTCGAACAGATCGAAGGTATGTCAGAACCCGAGCAAGAATTTTTGCGGCACCAATTGCTTGGTCTGTGGACGATGGTTGACCCCGATGGTCACCCGGTGCCAAGCCGACGCATCACCACCGCACTTCCCCAATTGCGAGAAGCTGCCAAATTCGCGGCCGCCGCCACCGATTCGCTGGAGGTCCGAGCACTGTCGTTCTGTACCGAAATTGAATCGTACGGCCAATTCAAAACATTCAAAAGCAATCGATTCAAAGCTGGCCAACAAGTGATTCTCTACTGTGAAATTGAAAACTTCACCGCCGATAAAAATGCGGATGGATACGAAATCCACCTGCAAGGCAGCTACGATATTTACAACGCCAAAAACGAAAAAGTGGTCAGCCAATTGCTGCCCGCCGACAAGCAAGTCTCGGCCAACTATCTCCGCGACTACTTCATCGCTTATCAAATGCACTTGCCCGCGCAAATGACAGCGGGAACTTATCGATTGCAATTAACGATGGAAGACGTCAATGGCAAGAAGTATGGACAATCGAGCATCCCTTACGAAATCGCAAAGTGATCGCCGCTGACCAAATTTTCTGGTTTGATCAGCCGATGTGCTTAGCTCACGGTTAGAACGTGTTTTAAAAGAGGTTCTTAGCGACAACCGGACGCTAACGCGTTTCGGCTGACCTCGTTGTGCCCCTTTATTTAGATTTGTTGGCGAACCGCTTCGCCAATTCTTCGGCCCGCCGTCGGGCAAGAATCTTTTCCATGAGCTCGAGCTCGGTGTAATACATCGCACTGGGGTCAATGCCTTGATCGTCGAGCCATCTCAGGTGGGCTCGCATCGAGGGTCGCTTCGCAGAGCTTGGCAAAACCACCAGCCAAATCAAACCGACCATTGCCAACGCAAGCAAGAAACTTGCGATCTTTCGGAAACGTGGGGACGAGATCACGGCGACACCGAATCGGCGAAGATGACTTTGAACATCAACCACGCCATCAATAGGGTCAAACACAGGTTGAGCGTCTGTCCGCAGACATACAAAATCAAAGGTTTACCCCCTTTCAATTGTGGCAGCAATTGCTTGAAGTTGGTTTCCAATCCGATGCTGACAAACGCCAGGCAAAAGAGCCAACCACGTATCGTTTTCGTCGATCCTTTGATCATCGCGTTGACCAACTCGGGACCTCCGGACAAGGTCGAATACAGCACGGAAAACAAGATCGACATGCCGACGAAGCCCAACACGAATTTGGGAAACCGATACCAGATTTCCATCGCTCCGACTCGCGGCGCCGATTCGTCACGCTCGACATAAGTCACCCAATAAACTGCAACGCAAAAAGCGGTGACGCCGATCAAGATGTTCTGGATCATCTTGACGGTCGCGGCGACTTCCAACGCTTCGTCCCCCAACGCCGCGCACGGCGGCCGCCACCGCACCGGTCGAGTCGATCGTTCCCCCCAACCATGCGCCACCCAAAATTGGGTCCATCCCGACCGCTTTGATGATCGCCGGCATCACCACCATCATGATGACGGTGAACGAAAGGGATAACCCAATCGAGAGCGAAAGTTCTTCTTTCTTCGCTTTGCAGGCTGCGGCCGTCGCGATCGCTGCCGACACGCCGCAGACTGACATGTCCGCGGAGATCACCATGTTGAGTGATTTGGATTCCATCTTCAAAATCTTTTGACCGAAGATGTAAGTCGAAACCAAGACTACCGGGGTGACCACCCAAGCCACAAAAATGCCGGGTAAACCCAAAGCCAACAGTCGGCTCATCAAGACCTCGGCACCCAATAACACGAGTCCCGTTTTGATAAAAAACTCGGTCAACATGGCGGGTCTTATAAAGGCCGGCGTCCCGATCGTATTGCTGATGATCAATCCGACCAACAACGCCCACAGCGCATATTCCAAGTTGTACGCGCTGGCCACGCTCTGTTCGGCCATCACGTAGGCCAACGTCGCCAACAGAAAGACGACAGGAAATGCGATCAGGAATTTGACCGCTGACTTGCCACGGATCTGTATCGCGATGGCAAACAGAATGCCGATCGTCAAAAGCCCCCCGACAATTCCGGGTAGCTTTCCGGCAAAGGCCGAAAGGGGGTTGTCGGTCCAAGAATCGGGCGTGGCAAGCCATGGCTTGAGGGGGCTGACCACTTCCATCGGCTCGCCAGCTCTCAAGCTTTGCTCGAGACCCGCGGGCTGGCCGATCCATACCGCCGCGAATGAGAGGGTCAATAAAATGACGGCGCACCAGATCGACCACCAATCCTCGCTCGTCCGCATGTCCGTCCACAAACTCGGCCGATCCACCGGAGGCGTCATCGCATCTTTGGGCTCGACCGTTGAATTATGGGGGCTGCTCATCGTAAGGGACTCGTTGACTGCATAGGGGGCGGGAAGAAGAGCAGTTTAGTGCTTGGAAACTTTGCGCGGGGATTCAACGCGATCTTGTTTACCTTAGCGAGGATACGCCGGCTCGATGGGTCAACGAGTTCGCGTCTCCGGTCTAGAAAACTGGTCTAGACGGTTCGTCGTTTGGTGACCGCTAGCGTGACATTCCTTCATCTGGGGGTATCGCACGACCGTGGGGGTCCCTCGTGGGATGGTCGGTTTGCGCATCCAACTCTTTCCCGCATCGATTGATCGGTGAAGTGCTCCAAACGCTCAGCTTTATCGTGAATCCGCGATGCATCCATATCGACTTCGGTCACTAAGTACTGTTCCCATAAACGGTGCGAGCGAACCAAATCCCGCGCCCGCTGCATTCCCATGTCGGTCAATTGATAAGACGCGTCGGTCGGATGAACCTGACCGAGCCGTTTCAATTGGAACATTGCCGTGGTGACGGCATATCGAGAGGCGAGCAGCTCAGTTGCAAACGTTTGAACGTCGCTGATCGGTGCTCCCTCCCGCTCGTGACGGCGATACAACAACGCGACGATGTCGTCTGCTAAAATGTTCATTGCCAAAATTCGGCGGCGAACAAGCTTCACCACGACGCCTTGCTGGGGTGCGAACAACAACGCGACCGCAAAAAATAAACCCACCATCACGGCCATCATTCCGGCCGTGGTCGTGCTCTGGTATCCGAACCAAGTCGGGCATTTCCACTGCGGCGATGTGTCCCGTGATTGCACCGATCGCGGCAATACCGGTCGACAAACCAATCATCAAACCCAAACGATCGGTCAACAAGTAGGCCGTCGCGGGTGGAACGATGAACATGGCTACGACCAAGATGTTGCCCACGCTCTCGAAGCTGGCGACCGCCGTGATCGCGACCAGCACCATCAACGCATAATGCATCAAGCCCGCTGAAAAACCCATCGAAGTGGCCAACGCAGGATCGAACGAGCAAAGCTTTAGTTCTTTGAAAAAAACGAGGACAAATAGCGAATTCAAGATCGTCACGCCTGCCAGCACGACCACCGCTCGAGGAATTTGAAATCCGAATAGCCACACCCGGTCCAAGGGGGTCAACTCGATCGCTCCGTAGAGCACGCAACCGGCGTCCAGATCGACTCGATCGGCGGCTTGCACGATCATGATCAAGCCGATTGCGAACAGCGACGTGAACACCACGCCCATCGAGGCACCCTCGTCCACTTTCCCCACACCGCGAATCCATTCGGTGAACAACGCGGTCAGCACGCCGACGACCACCGCACCGATGAACATCGGCAGACTGCTGCGGCTGTTGCTGATGAAAAACGCGACGGCTAAACCCGGCAGGATGGCGTGCGAGACCGCGTCACCCAACATGCTCAAACGGCGAAGCACCAAAAAATTACCCAACAATGCGGATGCCACCGCGACAGCATTCCGGCCGCGACAATCCACCCGTCTAGCTGCCAATTCCAATCCATCAGTACGCTCCCGGCGAAGACGCGTCGCGTTTGAACTCGTCACTGCTTGGCAAATCGTGCGGGTTGGGCGGGACCGGGATCTTGATGGGTTGCTGATCAAGCAACCGTTCGAGTTCGTCAACCAACTCCGGTTCAAGGACGTGTTCGATCGCGTCCGCATCACGATCCACTCGGCCCGGTGCGACTTCAGCGTGTGTGATCAAATAGAGTTCCCACAATCGGTGCTCGCGGGTCAATCGTGCTGCTTCGACATATCCCGCCATGGTCAATCCGACTCCTCCGTCGTCTTGATCCTGTTTGACTAAACCGTGTCGCCGTGCGGAAGCGATGGCTCGTTTCAATTGCACGGCGCGACCAACTTCGAATCGAAACCAGTGTTTGAATCGAAACTGTTGTTCGGGGAGCAAGATGCGGCTCGCCGGTCTCGGTTTCCAACAACTCATAGAGTCCACGCAGCAAGTGTTGTTGCCGTACGCGTCGATTCACGTGAAATCGCCGGGCCCATCGGACCAAGACCCCGCGTGCGGTTCCAAAAAACATGCTGAAGAGGAACAAGGTTGTTGACGCCAACACGATCATTGCACCCGAGGGCAGACGGGGAAACAAGGCGCTGGCGCCACCGCCAATCACGCCTCCCACGCCACCCAGCAGCATTGCCAACCAGGCGACGACCCACATCTTTTCGGTCCAAAATCGTGCCGCCGCCGCCGGGATCACCATCAACGCGACCATCAGGATCAAACCGACCGCTTGCAAACCCACGATCGTGACCAACACCACCAACGACATCAGCACCAAATCCAGCGCAACGACCGGCATGCCACGTGATCCCGCAAAGCTCTCGTCGAAACACAACAGTTTGAACTCTTTAAAAAGCAACAGACAGCCGACGATCGCGACACCCGATGCCATCGCGATCAACCGCGCATCATTGCCGTTCATCGAAGCGGTTTTGCCGTAGATGAAACCTTCCAATCCGGCCGCATGTCCCGTCTCCATTTGTTGGATCACGCCGAGCAGCGCCATTCCGGCGCCGAAGAAAACGCTCAGCGCGATGCCGAGCCCCGCGTCCTCTTTCAAGCGGGTCTGTGTCCGAACGATCAACACGACCGCGACGCCCATCAATCCGGTTGCCGTCGCACCGAGTAACAGGATCGGTAACGTCTTTGCGTCCAAGCCCATCGCCGTGGCGATGATGAATGCCAATGCGATGCCCGGCAGGCTGGCGTGCGACAATGCATCACCCAGCAGTGCCCGTTTTCGAAGCAACGTAAAGCTGCCCACCAAGCCCGCCGCCGCTCCCAACACCGCGACCCCAAAAAGGACGACGCGTGTGTTGTAGTCCTCGAGCAAAAGCACTCGCCGCCACTGCGAGTGGGAGGGCCAACTCACGCTGCGATCCGCGATCGATCGACTGGACGATTGAGCCGATGCGATCGAAGGGGGGATCGACGCGGTGATCGCACAAAACAGCAGAGCAAAAGCGAGACGAAGCCCACGCCTACCGATCACAGCGAGCGCTCCCGGCGACGCATCGCCTCGCTGACCTCGTCGAGCAACGTCAATCGCCCGCCATAAGTCTTTTGCAAGTTCTCGGTGGTGAAGGTCGATTCGATCGGCCCGGCTGCGACCACACGCATGTTCAACAAGACCGCGTAGTCAAAGTACTCGGGCACCGTTTGCAGATCGTGATGAATCACAACCACCGTCTTGCCACGCGTCTTCAGATCACGGAGCAGGTCGACGATCGCCTTTTCCGTTGACGCATCCACCGCGGCAAACGGTTCGTCCATCAAGTACAAATCAGCGTCTTGAACCAATGCCCGTGCCAAAAACGTCCGCTGTTGTTGTCCACCCGAAAGCTGGCTAATTTGACGACGGGCCAAATCAGCGATGCCCACCCGTCGGAGCGCTTCCATGCCGGCTTCACGATGCTTCTTTCGCACAGGCATGCACCAACCAATTTGGCTGTAGAGGCCCATCGTGACCACCTCCAACGCGTCAACGGGGAAGTCCCAGTCGACACTCTCGCGTTGCGGCACATAGCCGACGCGGTGTCGGTTCTCGCGATACGACTTTCCAAACACCTTCACCCGCCCCGAGGCGCGTGGCACCAAATTCATGACCGCCTTCAGCAGCGTGCTCTTACCGGCACCGTTGGGCCCCACCACGCCGATCAACGAACCGGCGGGCAAGTCGATCGCTACGTCCCAAATCACCGGCTTGCGATGGTACGCCACCGTCAGATCATCGACCGACAACGCGAAAGGGGTTGCCGTCGAATCGCCAGGAGCAGGAGATGGTTCGGTCATCGCGGAAGGTTTTGGCACTGAAATCACTTGTCTAGTTTTCCCTGGAACCCACCCTCGGGCGCTTCACCGCCCAAGCCGCGGGCGACCAAAGTGAGGTTATGATCCAGCATACCGATGTAGAGTGCCCTCATAGGTTCTCGGTGATCCCATCGCATCGCTAAAGAGTTCTTTGTTGCCAACCGAAACTTCATGGCCACGCGAACGGGCCCCTTCGACCAACGAATCGATATTCTTGCGCGGCACACTGCTTTCCACAAACACCGATTTGACTTTTTTATCGACCAGCAAATCCACCAACTCGTTGATGCGTTGCAATCCCGCCTCGGACTCCGTTGAGATGCCTTGCACCCCCATCACCTGCAAGCCATAAGCACGACCAAAATAGTTGAACGCGTCGTGGGACGTCACCAGGATGCGGCTTTCTTCGGGGATCGTTTTGATCACTCGTTTGCCGTACTCGTCGAGTCTTGCCAATTCGTCACGCAATGTTTTGGCTCGCTCGCGATAACTCGATTCCGACGTCGGATCGACGGCGGACAACTCACTCGCGATCACATCCACGCACTTCGACCACGCGGCGACATCCATCCAAACGTGAGGGTCATGGTGCCCCGCGAATTCGTCAGGCTCCAACAGGGTCGCTTCGTCGAGCGTCTCGGTCACCGCAATGACGGGCTTATTTCGCGCCATTTTGATCAACGTGTCTGTCATCTTTCCTTCGAGCATCAACCCGGAATAAAAGATCACGTCCGCGTTCATCATCGTTTGCACGTCGTCGCGGGTCGCTTTGTACAAATGCGGATCGACGCCGGCACCACAAATTTGTGTCACGTCGACTCGATCACCGCCTACGACCCGAACCAAATCCGCCACCATGCCGACGGTGGTCGCAATGTCGATCGGCGAATCAGGATCGACGGTCACGTTCGTCGCAGACGAACCGGAATTCGGCCCGCCCGGATTGCCACAACCGACAAGCAGCGACATCAACAGGGGGGCGGCATGTAAAAGTCGCATCATCAGTACGATCACTCCAAAAGATATCGCGGAGACCACGAATTTTATCTTCCCAGATTGCTGGCCCGCCCACACGTGGACAAGCTCCTCAATCGAAAAGTAGCCTATGCTACACATTTTGTCGATGGGCCGGGATGTTCGTGTCTCGACGGACGAAACAGCGGCAATCGACACCATCGCCCTATCGGGATACGTTAGGCATCCTTGTCCAGGCTGCGCACTGTGAAGAGATCAATGCTACTGCGAGCGCTCTTTCATCGCATCATTGAGCGGTGCGGATCAAGGATCGTGTCTGCAAAGCGGATTTGACTCTCTTCGGTCAACCGGATCACAGGTAATACTCGACGTGGCTTCAGCTCTGTAAACAGTGCCGATTCGCCATGCTGATTCCGCTGACGATCGCACCCACGATGCCGACGAACCCTTGATCGGTGCCGCACAAAAAGACGTTGGGCAGGTGGGTCGTCCCATCGAGCTGTTTGTCCGGAGCCCCGTACACGGCACCGTTGTCGTGGAACGTAAATCGCCGAATGGTTTTGGGAGTGAACACGTCCGTGTCGACGACGTAGCTGCGGAAATCGGGCATGAAGCGGACGGCCGACTCCACGGCGTCATCGTACTGGATCACCTTTTGGGAACGATACTTTTCATCGGACAACGCGCACCATCGATCATGATCGGCAAGCGTCGTGATTCGGATCACCCCGTCGGGCAACTCACCTTCCTCGGCATCGTAGATGTAGTTATTGGGTGAGCAGATCACACCCGTTCTGGCGTCGCATAAGCCATCGTTGGGTTTCTGCCATTGAAAGGAGTTGCTGTCGTTGTAAAACACGATCGTGCGGTCGAATCCGAAGTCGATCGGTTTGCGGTCGAGGATTGAAATCGACTCGATGAATGACAATTTCCCGGCTCGAGCGACATCGACCTTGGAGATGTCATCACACATCCGAAGCGTTTCGATGTTCCCCGCCGACGACAGGATTCGTTTGGCTTGAAGCTCGGTGCCATCGTCGAGAACGACGCCGCAGGCGAGCCCGTTCTCGACGTGAATTTTTGCCACGCCGCTGCGTAATTTTAATTCGCCGCCCGACCCGCGAAACTTCTTCACCAAGTTCTTAAGGATCATCCGGACCCCTTTGAACGGTCGTCCGAAACCCTCTAGGTAACAGGCTCGGAACATGATGCAGAACTGGCCAAAGTCCATGTCGTTTTCGCGGGCGTTGCCGTACCACATCAACGGACAGATCAACATCTCGATCAACAGCGGATCGGATAGGTGCTCGGCCATCACCTCTCGCGCCGATCGCATGAAATTAGGGGCGTCTCCGTCCATGTCGCTGTAGTCTAAGAGCGAACTGCAAAGCGACCGAAATCCATCGACTTGGTCGGGAAACTGAGACGCAATTTCGGATTCGAGCAACTCGATGTCGTTGTTGAAGTCGAGTGAGACATCGGGGAAACGGATTGATGAGCCGATCTGTTCTGCCAGCTTAAAATCTTCCCAACGAAAACGAAGTTGGCGAATCAGTTTGGCCAAGGGACCGCGTTTGTCCGAACCCTTGCGGGCAAAGTTGGTCATCGCGTGCAGGCCGACATCGTAATCTCGTCCACCCATCCGATAGAACGAATTGAGACCGCCGATCGTGTAATGTTTCTCCAGAATGCAAACTCGTTGATCAAAATGGGCCAACCGGATGCCCGCGGCCAATCCACTCATGCCGGCGCCGATGATGATCGTGTCGTAGGGTGCGGTCATGACGTGGAATCAACGCAAATGGGGGTTGGGACGGCCGTCTCTCGGAGATGTCAGAATAGATGACTCGTCAACGATCGACAACGACGACCCGTCGCCCAACTTGGCCCAGGATTCTAGCGCCCAAATAGCTTTTCCAGCCCGATCTTTTCCATTTGTTTGCCGAGCTGTTTCTGAAGATAGTTTTCGGCGTTTCTTGAACCGCTTTGGTACCCAGTTGGGCGACGACTTGGCGAATGCCAGCCGAATCGAGTCGTGGTTGTGAGATCGTGCCTTCGATCGGCAACGTGACCGATTGCCCGACCAAGCCTTGCAGGTCACGACCGAGCCATCGTGAGTCCAACGGGATTTGGGCCGTCATGCTCATTGGTCCATTGAACGCGACCCGGCCGCTTGTGATGATTTGTGCCCGGTCGATTTCAAAGTACATGCGTTCGTGAATCACGGTGCCATGGTCTACCGCGAAGTCGACTTTTTGCGGCGGCATCGCAATCAATGTTCGATTGGTTGACGCCGCCACCGTTTGCCCCATTATCGATCCGGCCAACGATTTGAGTTGGTCGACGCCGCCGATCAATTGATTGGCGAGTGGTCCCGCATTCATTTCGACACCGCCGACATTCAGACGGCCAACGATTCGAGTTTGATTTGGATCGTCAAAGACGATCAACGCTTCGTCCACCTCGGCACCGATCGTGCCTTGAATGCGAGCGGTATTCGCTGCCAACGGGGCCAAGTATTTGAGCCAGCGATCGGTCATCTCGGGAGTCAATTCGATCGACTCGGCGATCACTCCCCGTTCCAGCTGCATCCACATTGGACCGGGCGAATAGTGAACGATGCCGGCCAAGTTGACTCGGCCATTCATCGATTGAGGACCGCCGCCGACGGCCACCTGCGCCGGCGAAATGACGATCACCGATTCGGTCATCTTGACCGGGATATTTGCCGAACCGAACGTGACCCCCGCGACGCCACCGGATTCCCATCCTAAATTCGCGGTCACATCCATCGCGACGGTGCCATCGGGACGGCGGCTGGCGCGGATGTTCAGCGGCGTCTCATGGACACCGTTGATCGTGATCGGGATCCCCGCCATCGGCGAAACCAGAGCCGCGACTTGATCCATCTTCAATCGGGCTGGGCCGCTCAATTGGACGTCGCCGACTTGATCGTTCCATGCCGCAGCGCCGGTCAAAGTGGTGGCGAACCAATCGCCTGCGATTTCAACTTGATCGGCTTCGACGTTCCCCGTTTGCATTTGATATCGAACCTTGCCCGACATTTTTAAATTGGGTTCGGACCAAACCAATTCCGGTTCGTGGTTGCTGCGGCCGAGTTGCCCGACCGGGTTGCGGGTCGGGCCCACATTTGAAGTGATCACTTTGGGTTGCAGGACGGCGATGTCTTGTCCTTTCATGGTGGTGACCAGGGTGATCCATCCGTCGGTCGTGGCCAGGTCGAACTCACCGTCGCAATCGCCTTTGAAGGTGTACGCGTCGGCCGACTGGGCGACGGCGGGGTTTGAACACTGCCTTGCAAGCGGTCCAATTTTTGCGCCATTTGATCGTCATGTCGACTCGATCCGTCATCGCGGTCCCCTTTGCGGCGGCGCTGAACGCATCACCGACCCACGTCAATGTTTCAGCTTGCAGTTGGCCGTCGGGCAGGGTCAAGTCGCCGACGAACGCGATCTCAATTTTCGGTTGGCTAAAGTATTGTGCTCCGTAGGTCACACGCGGCTGGATGAGCGTCAGTTTGGCATCGGTCAGACGGGATAATTGAGTGGAGGCTTGGGCGGTTGCGGTCAACTCGAAGTCGCCGGTTGCATCGACCAAGCCGGCGGGCATCCATGGACCGGCAAGTTCCGACACCGTTTCTAAGCGGCCGCTGCCACGAATCGCGAGCGGCATGGGAACCACTCCGTCGGGACGAGCGACGGGGGACAACAAATCGGCCCCGATCAGAAGGCCGTTGGTGTTGACGTTGACTCGCGCGCTGGTCAGTTCTTCGAGCGAATCGCCGCCCCATCGTCCGACGGCCTCGACGTCACCTTTCATGGCTTGTCGTCGGACGGCTTGACCGCCGGGTAGGGTGACGAGCAGGTTGTTCGCTTCGCCGCCGCCTTGCAAACGCCAGACCTTATCGGGCGACTGCGCTCCAGCGAATCTTTCCACTGGCAGTGCCCGCCAATGTGGCTTCGGAAATCTCAATGATCGGCCTCAGCATCGCGGTCAACCGTCCAAAGTCGATCTGGATGTCAGCGTTGCCGCTTTGCAAATCGCCCTGACCGACCGCTGAACCGAAGGTGCTTTTCCAAGTGAATTGTTCGGCGCGAACATGCCCGCGTTCGGTCGCGACCGTGGCTGACAATTCAATCGGGTCGATGACGACGTTGCGTCCGGCCGATCGGGCGCGAAGCGCGTCGCTGGAGATGGACAGTTTGCTGCGACGAATCGATGCACCGGAGTTTGAATCGCGGGCGACGGGTGAGCCGGGATTGGATTCGATCCGCGCCACGCACGTCCGGATAGCAGTTCGGCGCCGTCGCGAAGCGGCAACATGCCCGGCAGAGCCTGGTCGAGTTTCGCCAGATCGACGTCGATGCCGGCGGTGCCGTCGATCGCTTCAAGCCAACGCAGCGGGTTGTCGTTGCTGCCCACCAAAGAGAACGAGGTCGATACGACACCGTCCATCGTAGCGCGCGCGAAATCGGTGGTTGCCACCACTCGGCGGCCGTACAGACGGGTGCCGGTCAAAGTCACTTCGCCGTCAAGCGTGGCCAGGTCGTTCTTCCACATCCGCGCGCGGCGCTGCCCACCATGTCGTCATCTTCCGCTCTCAAACTGCGGATTTGAAACTGGTGGACCGATGCATCGATCACCCCATCGCGATGGGCCGTCACGGTTGCCGCTCCGGTCGCATCCCCGGCGATATGACGGGGAATGGAGGATTGGAACTCGGGGAAGCGTCGGCGAGCCAGTTCGACCACCGAGAGTGGCAGGGATTCAGTTTGAAGATTGATTTTATAAGGCGTGGATTCGTTGGGCTTGGAATCCATTGTCAAATCGATGGATCCGCTTAGCGAACCGCCCGCGCCGCCCGGCTCGGTCATCACGCCTTCGAATTTTGAAAACACGTTGGTGGCGGTCAACTCGACCTGGGCATTGCAATTGCCGAGCTGCCAAGAGCGACGGGAAACCTTGTCGGTGATAGCGACCGTGATGTCTTGCAGCTTGATCGTGCCGGTGGTCGCGGGGGCACCTGGATCGCTGGGCGACTCCAGCAACTTTCGCAGATCGGTTTCGACACTCGACACGCCCTCGTCGACGGTGCAGGCCACACGAATCCCGCGCAGCGATATTTGTCCCAAACGGGTCAGTGACGAATCGGCAATCAAACTGGTCACGGTCAGGTCCATGTCGAGCTGGTCGACCATGACCTCCGTTCCTGCGTCGCGGCCCAGAACGGTTAGGCCCGTGATTTGCAATGGCGTGACCCAGCCAATTCGCATCGACTCGGCTTTTCCGTCCAAACCGTACTCGGCCAAGGCATTGGTCAACATCGAACCACCCATCGAAGAATGGCTGATCAATGAAGGCGCGGCTAAAATCAACAACCCGATCAAACCGACACCGCCCAATGCGAACAGTTGCCTACGCCGGGATCGGCCGTCGCGGCGGCGGCGGGTTTGATCACGCAGAGACCTTTCGGATTGATCAAGCAGATAGTCATCATCGCTTCGCGAGTGATCTTCACGCCGGAAGTCTTTGATTCTCACGGTTTCATCCTTGCCGCCGTAGTAGTGATGCCTGGGTTGGCGAGTCTAGCGACAAAGTCGGTCTTGACCCAAGATGAGTTTTTGAGACGGTACCCTACGAATCCCCTGAGGTTTGTTCCTCTCCCCATCCCCTTTCCACGGCCTTCATTCTCTGATGCGCATCTTTGTGACCGGCGGAACCGGATTGTTGGGCAATAACATTCTTCGGAAGTTGGCGAGCGATCGACCGACGTGCTCGCTTTCCGCACTCGTTCGCGGCCAAACGGAATCTGGCGTATTCGAGGGACTGAAGATCGACCGGGTGCACGGCGACTTGGGGGATCCACGCACTTACCCGGCCATCGAGCAAGAGATTGCCGTTTGCGATGCGGTCATCCATTCCGCGGCGCTGATTCATATCGGTCGGCAACGGATGCAGCAATCGATGCAAGTCAATCGCGACGGTACTTCCGCAATCGTCGAGGCGTGCATTGAGCATCAAAAACCGTTGGTGCACGTCGGGACGGTCGACACGCTGGCGTTGGGATCGCGTCGCAAACCGGCGAGCGAAACGACCCCAATTGATGAAAACGGCTCCCCGACGATGTGCAGTTATGTCGCCAGCAAGCGGGCGGGCGTCGAGGTCGTTCATGCCGGCGTCGCACGCGGACTTCGCTCGCTCATCGTCCATCCCGGATTCATGCTCGGGCCGTGGGATTGGAAACCGAGTAGTGGCCGAATGATCGTTGAAGTCGCCAAAACATGGCGGCCCCTGGCGCCGTCCGGGGGCTGCAGCGTTTGTGACCCTCGAGACGTCGCCGCCGGGACGATTGCCGCGATGGACGCCATCATTGACACGCCGATCACCCCCACTCCCACCGCCCGCTCTCCGCGTGCCGGCACCGTCGAAAACGGCCGCCAATACATTCTGGCCGGCGAGAATTGGACTTATTTCGAGCTTTGGCGTGAAATTGCCATTCGCACGGGCACCCGGCGACCGATCATGCCGGCCGGCCCCGGACAACAGTGGCTGGGCGAAATGCTGGCTTTGGCGATGTCGAAATTGTCTCGAAGCGAAGGCGATTTCAATCCTGCCGCGTTGGAGATGAGTACCCAGTTTCATTGGTACGACTCGAAACGCGCACACGACGAACTCGGATACCGCATAAGGGATCCCTCGAAAAGCCTCGACGATGCGATCGATTGGCTGCGAAATCGTCTGCCGAAACGCGATGCCCTGGCGAATTCCGCTACTTTTTAATGGAAGCTATCATTCCCTTGCATGCGTTTCAGCCTCGTGATCTGCCGGGAACGTCTGTTAATCTCTTAACGGACCCCCCTATCCGAGTGGCGATCTGGTTTTGTGTTGTGATTGACATTTCACCGGCGGCGCGTTCAATGATGCTTGTTGATTGTCGCATCCGAGTCCGAACGGACGGTGCGACGTTCGTGACTCTTTGAGAATGTATGGATGGCGAAAGCCGCAATCGAAGCGATCCGCTCCGCCGCACCCGCGGTCTTGCCCAGTCTTTTGCTGTGCGATTTCGGCGATTTGAAAGGTGAAGTGGCCAAGTTGGCCGCCGCCGGTGCCCGCGTCCTGCACCTGGACGTGATGGATGGGCACTTCGTCCCCAACATGACCTATGCCATGCCCGTCGTCGAAGGGCTGCGGCGTCATACCGACATGCCGCTGGACGTCCATCTGATGATCAGCGACCCGCTCAAGTACGCTCGGCCGATGGTCGATGCCGGCGCCGACATGCTGACCTTCCATATCGAGGCCGTCCGAGACCCCTCCGCGACGGCCGGCGCGATCCGTGATTTGGGCGTCGGTGTTGGAGTGGCCCTGAATCCCGACACACCGCTGGCCACGATCAGAGAATGCGTTGCCGACGTGGACATGGTGTTGGTGATGAGTGTCACAGCCGGCTTTGGCGGTCAAAAATTCGATCCGATCGCGATCGAGAAATTGAGAACCTTGCGGACCGAATTCCCCGATTTGCTGCTCGAGGTTGACGGGGGCATCGATGCAACCACGATCGGTCCGGCTCGACAAGCCGGTTGCGATCTGTTCGTCGTCGGTTCGGCAATCTTTAATGAAGGCGACTACGACTCGGCGATGAAAGTTCTGGTCGATCAAATCGAGGCCAATCCGCCCCACGCCAGTGGAGCAAGCCGCTAATGATGACCCTAAAATCACCCGCGATTTCACGCGTGCTGTTGATACGTCCCGGCGCCACTGAATTCGACGACCAAGGTCGAATCAAGGGTTGCATGGACATGCCCTTGAGT
This sequence comes from Pirellulaceae bacterium, assembly GCA_963781095.1. Lineage (GTDB taxonomy): Bacteria > Planctomycetota > Planctomycetia > Pirellulales > Pirellulaceae > Rubripirellula. Next base: position 225,173 of record CAWAEA010000014.1, on the reverse strand, counting down.
GAGACCGGGCGTCGCCAAGCGGAATCGTTGGTTGATCAAGTTTCGCATTTCCGTTGTCGAACGATCTTCACCGCCCCGTGCGAATCGGCTCGCGAGACCGCGGAGCTTTTGTCGCGAGATCGGTTGACGGGTGAACGAGCGGCAAAGGTCAAAGTGATTGATGCCTTCCGAAACTTGGACCACGGTCTGTGGCACGGAAAATTACTTGATGAACTCAAACGCAATCACCCGAAACTTTATCGCCGCGGTCAAGAATCGCCTTGGGACATTTGCCCGCCGGGCGGCGAATCGATCGCCGACGCAAAAACGCGAGTCGAAAAAGCGATCCGCAAATTGCTGAAGAAGAACAGTGACGATCTGGTCACGATCGTGATTCCCGATCCGATGGCCTGGATCGTCCAGACCTTGCTGTCCGGCGAGACGCTGGCCAATTTGTGGAAAGCCGAAACCGATTCCGCAAAGTGGGATTTGATCGAAGCCGTGCTCTGATTGTTTCAAGTAGGACAGATCTTAGAAGCGACAGTGAGGCAGATTCGGCATTGGCAAACCTCAGGGTCTAAGCTTTAGGGCTTTTCGGATTCTTGTGGCGACGTGCGGGTCGGTTTCCTCGACCATCAATTTTTGCAAATGCGTCCTTGCGGCATCATCATCCATCGTTGCGATCACCGCGACGACTCTCAATCGCACATCGCGGCTGGTGTCGCGGCTCATCATGAACAACCATGGTCGTGGGTCGATCGAGGGTTCTGTGGCGATCATGTCGACCAACTGCATTCGTGTCGGAATGTCCGCCACCGCAATGCGCAGTCGCGAGCGCTAATTCGCTTTCGCCGTAACCTCGTGAGCTCAGTTCCAACTTTGCCTGTTCACGAAGCGGTTCATTGTCGCTGGCCAGCCAGTGGATCACCGACACGTCGTCGTACGTCTGCATCGGCGTCGTGACCAAACTCGTATCGATCGTGGATCCGACGGATTGGGTTTGTTGAATTTGGTAAGGCGTCTCACGAGACTCCGGTGGGACGGGCGCGATCGGTTTCTCGGAGATCATCGGTGACGGCTGGTTCACTTCTCTCAGCACGACCGCGGACTCCGGTGCAATCGGCTGCAGTCGCATGGACGCCGACTTGTAGATCGACGCGGAGGGCGAGTGGAGATCTTCGTCGAGGGGTTGCACCGGCAGGGGGCGGCTTTTGACTTGCAATCGTTGTGGCGACTGCGGATCGAGCGGCGCGTCGGCAACGATGCTGGGTCCGCTGCGACTTGACAACGTCAATCTTTCCAGCGTTTCGTTGGCCTCGCGGTACAGACTCCGCGAGGTGGAATCGGTGCGGGTGACAAAGTCGGAAATCGTTTGCTGAAGCAGTGAGGCGGGCCAGCCCGTGCGATCGTCGGGAATTTGTACCGCCATCGATCGCAGGGCCGCGACCAATTCCCGATGCTTGGTTTGACAGGTCGCCGAATTGAGCAGCGTCCACTCGTTTTGCATCGTGTGCAAAAGATCAAAGGCGGTTCGAGCGACATGGATGTCCTCATCGGCCATCGCATCGACCAGCGGAACGACGGCGGGCGAGCCGAGTTGTGCCAATTGGACCAATCGGGTTTGACGCTCGGCAGGGCCGAGAGCATCAAAATCGTTGGTCAAGCGATAGACGAGAAACCGTTTGCTGGCCACGCTTGCCGAAAGTACGATCGCAAAGCAAGCCAGCACCAGGCATAGAAACTTGGCGGCTTTCCACAATGCCCTCGATCGCGGCCTGGCGGACTTCTGGCCGAGCATGGCGAAAGGGTTGGGGACGTCGGAGAAATCGCCGGAATTCATGTCGTTTTGCCTGGGTGGATGCTGGCCCGATTGTCGGCGTAGCGGGCCCGTCGAGGCAAGATCAGTTACCGCGACTTGATCGCGACCTCGCCACAGATTCGATCGTAGGCCGCTACCCGCTCGGTCCATTGGGTACGCAAGCGATCGGGTACGTCCACACCCGACAACACGTCGCCGATGATGGATCCGAAGGCGGCAGCGGTGGAGGGTGAGAAGTCGCTTTCCACCCACATCACTCGGCCGCTGGGGTCGATCAGGACCGCCGCGCCGGGGTCGATCTCGAGCGACTCGGCGAACTGTCCCGATCGATCGACGACGACCGGCAAAACCATCTCTTTGGGAATCGTGTTTGCCGCATTCTGGTCCACCAAAATCACCGGCCGAACTTGTTCGGCCAACGCGTCGGGCCACTGGTCGCACCACGCTTGGGCCGTCATCGCGGCGGCGATCGTATTGGCATCAATCGAGACGCGGACCAGCATCGTGACGCTGGTGTCGTCACCCGATTTGCGAAAGGCTTCCACGCGTGTCCCCAAGATTCGGGCGGGTCGCGGTGGCGGCAGCGTGACGAAGCGTGAAACCATCTTGGGCGATTCAGGCAATCGGTCGATCGACGGAGCTTGATCCGGCGGATTGAAGGTCGCGTCGACGAAGTCAATGCTCAATCGAATTGGTTGTGCCGTGGCGCCGGGTTCCAGCGGAGCGACGATCGGTGGCAAGTCGATTCGGCGAACCAGTCCGGCTTGGTCGTCGATCCAGAATTGGTACCGCTTTGCTTGGGCGTCAACGATCACACATCGGCAATTGCGTCGATCCACCAATTGGGTCGGACCAAACGCAAATTGATGATCGGCGGCGAACAGCTTCTTCATCGGCGCGGGCGAAAATAGCCATTCCAGTTGCGGTGGTGGTCCGGCCAGCCCGCCCGCCACTCGTCCCGCCAAAATCGGATCGGCCAACAATTCTTTGCTATCCGGTCGACCGAGAATCGGTGCCGATTTTAAGACTTGAGAGTCGAAATTGTCCGTGGAAGGATCGGCGATCCAGGCGGTCAGTCCGTCGGGGTCGCTGGTCAATCGGACGTCGTACGTTTCGAGATACAATTCGTTTCGGTCGAACCAGACTCGCATCGGGGCCGCTCGAGTTTCGGTTTTTCCAGCGTTCTGGTAACTGATTTCGGCCCGCCCCCGGTCTCGGTAAGATGCCGCGTTGCGGTACCGGGCAAGCGTCAAGCCGAGCAGATCGCGGGCTGAGGTGGCGGTGAAGGAGGCCGGTTGGACCGAGACGGCCGGATCGCCATTGGCGTGGGCATCCGTTTGGACGGCTGCCGAATCGCCACATCCGATGATGGCCATCGACGCCAGGCAAATCGTTGCGATGGGATAAAGAGCTCGGATCACGGTAGGCCGCCTTGGAACCAGCCACATAAGCCGTCGGCTCGCGGGATGATGGAATTTGGCAAAAAATGGTTTAATGAATCAAACCTACTCGAAGCTCGGCGGCCCGCACAATTCCGATTTAGGGGCCGCTAAACCTTTCAAAATTCGAAACTCGATCACCCGGTTGTTCACCCCATGCCGTTGAAGTTCTCCGACACCCTCGACGTTCTGGCTTGCAAAAACGTTTGGCAGTACGAATCGGGCTCCGATCACGTGTGCCCCGACGTGGCAGGGGCGACCTACATCGCGCTGCAGAAACCCGAAGATTTTCCACCGTTTAAGGCTGCGATCGTGACGGGCGATCGAATCGTATTGGCCGTCGATCCGAACGTTCCTCAAATCGGCGAAGTGATCCGCGGCGTGCTGCGCGCGATCGCGACGACAGATGCCGGTGGCGTCGATGTCGTGTTGTGGGACGAGGCGTCGGACCCGACGATCGAAGCGATCAAGGCCGAGTTGTCGCCAACGTCGCGGGTGGTTCGCCATCGCAGCGCCGATCGACGCTCGCTCGGTTACCTGGCGGCCGATGAGTCGGCCGATCCGATCTATCTGAATCGACTGCTGGTGGATGCGGATTTCGTGTTGCCGATCATGGCGGGTCGGTCTTGGACTGCTTCTCGACCTCGTGATTTAACGGGCGTGTACCCGTGGTTGGCGGATTCATCGGCCCGCGCCCGATATCGCGATTCGCCACCCGACGCCGTGTCGGCGAATGCCAAGATGGCGGCCGAAACGACTTGGTTGCTCGGTGTCCAAATCATGATTTGCGTCTTCGCTTCGAATGACGGGCGGGTCAGCGAGGTGGGTGCTGGCACGATCAAGTCGATCGAAAAACGATTGAGAGTCGATGTCGACGACCAGCCTGACTTTCCGCCGGCCGCACCACTGGTGATCGCGTCGCTCGATGGCGATCGTCAACAACAAACGTGGGCCAATGTGGCCCGCGCCGCCCTCGCGGCGATGGATCACGTCGCCCCCGGCGGAACCATCGTGTTGTGGACGGACATCAATGAATCGCCTTCGCAATCGTTGATTCGTCAAGCCAATCAAGATGATGTGGACCGCCAGGAAGACGACCGACTCGACGCCGAAGCCGACGAGAATCGCGACGATGACTCGGAGGATGATTCCGAGGATTCCTCGACAGTTTCGGACGACGATCCCGAGGGACGTCCCGATGGTGACGATGAGTTTCCGCGATGGGACGAATCGCTGGCGATCTCTCGTCTGTTCGCCGAGATATCGGCCGAGCATCGGTTGTTGGTTCATGCCGCGATCGATGACGAAGTGATCGAGTCGATGGGCTTGGGATCGGTGGCCGATGGAGCCGGTTTGTGCCGGTTGAGCAAGTCGTTCGAGGGCTGTGGCGTGCTGCGTGCGGCCCAGTTCGCGTGAGCCGAAATGCTAGCAAATCACGGGGTGAATGCGAATTGTGATAAGTCTTTCCGCTCGTAACGATCAGGGGATGCGGGGGTCGCCAAATTTCGGCGCAAAGGTTCGGTTTTGCTCAATTCAAAGTTGAGTGGATCGCTGGGACGGATAGGATCGGGAGACGTGACACGGGGTGCACCCGACTGGCGACGGACGCCGGCGACCCCGAGATGTGACTTTGAAAAAGCCCCCTGCCGACGAGGCGAGCAATCCATGGACATGAGCGAGACGAGCCGACCGGTTGTCGATGAGGCCGACTTGATGTTGGCAAACGCCCGTTTGCGAGACGAGCTGGAGCCTTACCGTGACGAGTCGATCGATTCGTCGCTGCATCGGATGCCGCTGCGGACCGAGAACGAGTACTTGGCGTCAATGTTGGCTTGGGAACGAGCACCCGCGTTGCCGATCGCGAGCTGGTTCACCCCGGTGATGGAGTTGCCGCCACCGGACTCTTTGACCGACGCGGGCCTAAAAGAGCTGTTGATCGGCACCATCATTCGGCTGCACTCCCAACGCGTCGTGCTTCGCTGTACCGATCACTTGAGCGACCGCGAACTCTACAAGATCATCTACCGTGACATCCTCCCGTGTTGCGAGAAGAAGGTCGAGTTGCCAGGCAAGTTTTTGGAGTGGCGTTGCATCGAGGACAACGACACGTGGCTGAGATACTATGCCGATGCCGTCGAACGAAGGCGTTTCCAAGAGGAGTATGACGTCGATCTGCCACCCAGCGAAACGCCGCCCTATCGACGTGATCTGCCTTGAGGCAGCATCGAGGGATTTCATTGCGTTGCGACGCGACTCAAAGGACCGCTCGAATTTTTGCATCATCCCTTCGGAAATCGTTTCTCGGCTAAACGCTGCTAGCCTTTGCGATATCGCCAAATGCACGCCAACGCAGACAACGCGTCACGCCAACCTATTTTTTTGCCCTCTTGGTAGGTCCGCGCTTGGTAGCCGGTCGGCACTTCCAAAAGCTTATGATGACCGGCGGCGATCTTGGCTGTGATTTCAGGTTCAAATCCGAACCGACATTCTCTCAATTCCATGGACCGGATCAAATCACCGTCGAACGCCTTGTGGCACGTTTCCATGTCGGTTAGTTGCAATCCGGTCAAGCAGTTGCTGATCGCCGTCAACAACCAATTTCCGGCGCGATGGATGGCGGACTTGTCATCCCATCCATTGAGATAGCGAGAACCATAGGCGACCTCGGCATCGCCATCGAGGATCGGCCGAATCACGCGGAGCAAATCAGCGGGATCGTATTCCAGATCGGCATCTTGGATCGCGACGACTCGGCCACGGCTGTGTCGGATTGCCAACCGGACGGCTGACCCTTTGCCATGATTGACGCGGCGGCAAATGACTTGCCGCGATGAACGGGAGGGCAGCGATCTTAGCCACTGGGCGGTCCCATCAGTACTGGCGTCGTCGATCACAATGACTTCCGTCGCCGGTGGCATCACTTTTTCGATTCGGCAGAGTATCTGTTCGATGGTGCGAATTTCGTTGAAAACGGGCACGATCACCGTCACATCAAATGGGGATAACGGAGTCGCTCCCGCGGCGATCGAATTGACTTCGGACGAATTGGCTTCGGAGATCAGATCGAGGGCTTCGTCGATGCGATCGATCGCATGCTCCACGCCCCTGTCGATGTCCGGTCCCGCGACATGGATGCCCGTCTCGATCGCTGTGGGTGTGATTACGGTCGCATTCGCCTCAATGGCAATCGATGGTTCGTTTTCCGGCGTTATCCGCATGTCAAGGTTATCCGTCGATGAATCATTGAATTGGCAGTCACAAGCGTCTCGCGTTCCGCCGACGACGCGATGGGGTCACGCGCGAGAGCACCCCACAACGATGCGACACGAATGGTGATCACGTCGGGGGGAATCAACTCGGCCGATCGTTTCCGTCGCGAGTGATGGGTTGGATTGGGCAATGGTTCCGATTTTTCCAATCGAAATATACTTTGCCGCCACCGCTGGCCTGAAAACGTGATCACCGTGACAATTGCGGGACGCGCCGATTCTTACCCAAAGAGGCCGGTCCGATTTAAAAAGGCTGCCTCATCCGGGGCAGGCTTGGGGTGTCAGCGGCCGCCGCGACGCTCACGCCGTGAAGACAAACGCTCAACGAGGCATAGATGGACTTCCTGTTGTACCTTGCGATCATCCCGGCGGCCGGTTTGGCCGCTCAGTGGATAGCATGGCGAACGAATTTGCCCAGCATCCTGTTGCTGTTGTTGTTCGGAGTCCTGTTGGGCCAATTCGTTCAGCCCGATCAATACCTGGCCGATTTAACAGGCGGCAATGCGACGGCGGGACCCGAGATCTTATTTCCGCTGGTCTCGTTGTCCGTCGCGGTCATCATGTTCGAGGGTGGGTTATCGCTCAAGCTGGGCGAGTTGCGTGATGCCGGCAGCGCGACGCTGAGGTTGTGTACGGTCGGCGCCGTCATCACCCTGATCGGAGCCACGTTGGCGACCCGCTGGCTTCTCGCGTTTTCGTGGCAAGTCAGTTTGCTGCAGGGTGCGATTCTGGTTGTGACCGGCCCCACGGTCATCGGCCCGTTGCTTCGACAGGTGCGTCCGAGCCGCCGCGTTGCGGCGACGCTCAAATGGGAGGGCATTTTGATCGATCCGATCGGCGCGATTTTGGCCGTGCTGTTCTTCGAGCACGTGATCGTCGGAGGATTCGAGGGGGCTTTCGCACCGGCGGCCGCGATAATGTTAATCAAAACGGCATTGATCGGCACGGTTTTGGGCGTTCTTGGGGGGTTCGCTCTGACGACCGCGTTTCGCCGCTTCTGGGTCCCCGACAATTTGCATGGCGTTTGTGCCCTCTCCATCGGGTTGCTGCTGTTCGCGCTCAGCAATCATTACGCGCACGAGTCGGGATTGATCACCGTGACGGTGCTCGGTATTTGGTTGACCAATCAACATCACTTTGACATCGAACACATCATCGAGTTCAAGGAAAACTTGCGAACGTTGTTGATCGGATGCTTATTCGTCATCTTGGGTTCGCGAGTCGCGATGGCGGACGTTTCGGCGCTGGGGTGGCCGGGGGTTGCCTTGGTCGTCGCATTGATCGTGATCGTTCGTCCTTTGTCGGTGTTCGTCTCGTTGTGGGGAACCTCGCTCAATTGGAAAGAAAAAACATTCATCGCTGGGCTTGCGCCGCGAGGAATCGTGGCGGCTGCGGTGAGCAGCGTGTTTGCGTTGGAACTCGAACGCAACGGTTCGTCGGTGGCGGGTGCCGAGCAATTGGCAACCGTCACGTTCCTCGTCATCGTTGGCACCGTGGCGGTCTACGGCGTAGCCGCATCGCCGTTGGCGAAATGGCTCGGTTTAGCAAACCAAAGAAGCAATGGGGTGCTGATCATCGGCGCCGAAGCGTGGGTGCGAGATTTCGGATTGGTGCTGAAAAAGTTGGATCTGCCGGTGCTGATGATCGACACCAACTACAACAAAATTGCGAAAGCGAAAATTGACGGCCTCGATGGAATCTGTGGCAACATCTTGAATGAAAACGCGCGAGGAGAATTGCCACTCGCGGGAATCGGAAAAGTTTTAGCGATGACAGCCAACGACGAAGTCAATTCGTTAGCGATCCGCGAAAGCAGAAACCTGTTCGGCCGCGCCGGTGCGTTTCAACTGACTTTCAACAGTCATAACTCACACAGCCAACGGGGCATCACCAAGCACTTGATGGGCCGCGAATTATTTGGCGAAGGTTTGACGTTTACCAAGCTGAGCGAAATGCACAAACTTGGTGCCACGTTCAAAACCACGTTGTTGACCGAAGAGTACACGTACAACGAATTTCTACAGAAGTACAAATCGGGCTCGACCTTGATCGGAGTCTTAAAAGAAGACAAGTCCTTGGAACTCAACACCGTCGGTGCGCCACTCAAACCGGTCGCCGGTCAAACCGTGATCGCGATCATTTCCTCTATGGCGGTGCCGACCGACCACGCGGCTTCAAAAAGCAAATCGATCCCTCGATCAAGCTAGCGGGTCACTCGTTTACCGCGAACGATGTTCGCGATCACCACGACCGCGAAAATGGTCGCCGCGATCATCATCGCGGGCAACACGTGGACCGGTTCCGTAACGTAGTGAGTCGGTCCCGGTTCGCCATGACCCGGATGGGCCATTGCGGTCCACGGCATCGCGAGGATAGGGACAAAAATGGCGACAGCGCGCAAAACGGTGCTCACAATAAAATCCGCGGGCGAAAGGAAGGAGAGATCGGGATCAACCGTATCTTCGAGTGCCCTTATCTTCTAGAGCGAAGTGCCGAGGCTGTCGAGCCATGGCACCCTCGATTTCTAAGCGGTCAAGACGCCGGTCGCCATCCGTAGACATCCGCCAGCGCCCCGCAAACGACGTCGCCGAGATGCTTCAATCGAACCGGCTTGGCCAGCACTCCGTAGGCGGCCATCGAATGGGCCTCGCGACGAATGTCATCATTCAAATCGGCGCTCATCAGCACACACGGCAGCACTCGCCCCGATGCGTGCAGGTAGCGAATCACATCCATTCCGGTCAAACGTGGCATATGAAAGTCGATCAAACAAACGTGAACTTCGCACGATCCGAGCACGTCGATTGCCTCTTGGCCGTCGGTCGCCTCGGTCACATGAAAACCTCGACGCACCAACCCTTCGCACAAAACATGGCGAAAAGCCGCGTCGTCGTCAGTCACCAATAAATTGGGGATCATCATGGCTTGCTCATCGGATCATTTCGGCTGCCACCGCGGCAGCCCTCTTCAGACTATGATCATAATTGCAATTGTAGTGCCGAATGCCATCCGCGACGCAACTTCACGCTTGATCCGACCCGAATGAATTCACCGGCAACGTCCATTCCGAATGAAAAAAACGTTCAAATCGATTCTCCGGCCGCGGTCAGCGAGCTCGCCAAACGGATCATTGGGAATGTCGAACTGGCAATCGTGGGTAAGCGGAAACAGTTGGTGCTATCACTGGTGACCTGGCTATCGGGTGGTCACTTGTTGCTCGAAGATGTGCCCGGCGTCGCCAAAACGATGCTCGCCCGAGCTTTGGCACGCAGCGTCGGTTGCCACTTCAAACGGGTCCAGTGCACCCCCGACCTGTTGCCCACCGACGTCACCGGAACCTCGATCTTCAATCAAAAAACGTCCGAGTTTGAGTTCCGTCCCGGCCCCGTGTTCACACAGATTTTGCTGGCCGACGAAATCAATCGGGCGACCCCCCGGACTCAAGCATCGTTGTTGGAGGCGATGGCGGAAACACGCGTGACCGTGGACGGCACCACTCACGTCCTGAAACCACCCTTTATCGTCATCGCGACGCAAAATCCCGTCGATCACGAAGGAACATTTCCACTGCCCGAAGCTCAACTCGACCGATTCATGATGCGGTTCAGCTTGGGGTATCCTTCGATGGAGGAAGAGATGCGGATGTTGGAATTGCTCCAGCACACGCATCCGATCGACCGCCTCAAACCGGTCGCAACCGCGGCGGAGATTGTGGCCGCATCGAGCGAGGTTCGCAAAGTTCACGTCGACCCGCGAGTCCGGCAATACTTGTTACAAATTGTCAGCCAAACTCGCACCCACAACGATTTGGTGCTCGGCGGCAGCCCCCGTGCCACGATCGCGTTGTTTCGATGTGCGCAGGCGATGGCGGCCATTCGAGGACGCAGTTTCGTCCTGCCCGACGACGTCAAAAAAATTATCGATCCGGTCATGAACCACCGGTTGATTTTGCGACCGGAAAGTCGGTTGCGAAAAATGACCACTGAAAAGATTTTGGACGAGATCGTTGCTGAGATCGCGGTTCCAACCATCGAAGCACCGTAGACGAACGAAGCACCGTAGACGAACACCGATCCATGCAGTCAACTTCTGATCACGATTGGCCCCGCCGAGTCGCTATCCTCGGCGTCGGCTTGTTGGGCGGCAGCGTCGCGATGTCGATTCGTCGGTTGCGCCCCGACACGGTCTTTGTCGGGTACTCGCGAAACGCCGATCGATTGGCCGATGCGGTCGCCCGCGGCGTGGTCGACGAATGCACCGAGTCGATGGCCGTGGCGTGCCAAAATTGCGATGCAATCGTTGTGGCAACCCCAGTCGACCGGATTGCGGGAATGGTAATCGAAGCGGCCGGCCATTGTCCGCCGGAGTGTTTGATTACGGACGTGGGCAGTACCAAAGGCGGAATCGTCGCCGACGTGGAGGCCGATTCGCGGGCCGCAGCCATGTTCGTTGCAGCCCATCCGATCGCGGGCAGCGAAAAATCGGGCAGCCAGCATGCGCTCGAAACCCTGTTCGACGGCAAGGTGATCGTGCTGACGCCGGGTTCAACTCCCAAACCAGGTAAGGTTGCGAGCGCGGACCAGTTTTGGCGAATGACTGGCGGCAATACGATCACGATGTCAGCCGCCCGACACGATTCCCACTTGGCCGCGATCAGTCACGTGCCTCATCTGGTGTCCGCGATGGTGGCGAGGATGGTCCCGCCCGATGCCCGCTCGTTGGTCGGATCGGGATGGCGAGACATCACGCGGGTTGCGGCGGGAGACCCCGAAATGTGGACGGCGATCTGTTCCGAAAATCGCGCGGCGATCGTTACCGAACTGGACCGATTGGCCGACGAAGTCGACCATTTGAAGCGAATCGTCGGAAGCTCCGATGCGGACGCGTTGATGAACTGGTTGGTCGATGCCAAACAAATCAAAGACAACAGCTGACGCTGGTTTCAATGCAATTCATCGACAAGTCATGAATCGGTTCACCCGACTCGGCTCTCGGCGATCCGAGTGATCTTCGTTACCATCTGGGGCGGAGTCTCCGTGGGAGGCGAGCCGTCTTCATTAAACATGTTTCGAAGCGAATATCCGCAAAGGTCCAACCCATGCCGCTTTGGCAAATCGATATCTACCCGGCCGAAAACCAGGTCGACCGAGAAGCGATCCGAACCCGCGAAGAGATTGGCGAGCTGGGTTTGGGTCAGAACGTGTCCATCGCGTTTGCGAGAGGTTTTTTGGTCCAGGGTGAGTTCGCTGAAGACGAAGCGGTGCGATTGGCAACGACGCTATTGTGTGATTCGATCACCGAGCATTCGGTCGTCGCGGTCGCCGGTGACGACACGTTGAACGAACCGCCGGGCGAGCAAACGGTGCAGGTCAACGTGATGCCAAAGCCGGGTGTGATGGATCCGGTCGCGGCCAGCACCTTGGGTGCGGCCCGTGATGCCGGATTCGCCGTCGACGCCGTGCGAACGATGCGCAAGTACTGGATCGGTGATGTCGACGATGCGTCTCTCGATGCGATTTGCCGTCGTGCCCTCTCCAATGATGCGATCGAACAAGTCGTCGTCGGCCCCCTTTCGATGGACAAGTTGGACGTCGGATCCCCAGGCGAATTCAAATTGGTGACCATTCCGATTCGCGAACTCGATGACGAAGCGTTGATGAAGCTGTCCAAAGACGGGCAGCTTTACTTGACGCGGGTGGAGATGCAAACGATCCGCGCCCACTTCGCAAAAATCGGCCGCGATCCGACCGACATCGAACTCGAATCGGTGGCGCAACTGGTCGGAGCATTGCAGCCATAAAACCCTGGCAGGACGGATCGCCTATCAAGGTCCCGGTTACGACGGACACGGAGCCGACGGCGAACCGATGGCCGACAAACGCCAGTATGAGAATATGTTGAAGGAAACGATCTTTGCCGCCACGGTCAAGATTCGCGAAACGCTCGGCGACGATGACTGGTGCGTTAGCGTTTTTAAAGACAATGCCGGCATCGTCACGTTCGACGACGAGTACCACGTTTGCTTTAAAGTCGAAACGCACAACCACCCCTCGGCACTTGAGCCCTACGGTGGTGCCAACACCGGTATCGGTGGCGTGATCCGCGACCCGATGGGCACCGGCATGGGCGCCAAACCCATTTGTAATACCGACGTGTTCTGTTTTGCGCCACCGGACACGGACGTCGACTCGCTGCCACCCGGCGTCTTGCATCCGCGGCGTGTCATGAAGGGGGTCGTCTCGGGCGTCCGCGATTATGGAAATCGAATGGGCATTCCGACGGTCAATGGTGCGGTCTATTTCGACAAGCGTTACTTGGGCAATCCGCTGGTTTACTGCGGCAACGCCGGATTGATACCGGTCGGCATGGAAGACAAGGTAGTCAAGGCCGACGATTTGATCGTTGCCATCGGCGGACGAACCGGACGCGACGGAATTCACGGGGCCACCTTCAGCTCCGCGGAGTTGACCAGCGAATCGGAATCGTTGTCCGGCGGCGCCGTGCAAATCGGCAATGCAATCACCGAAAAGATGGTCTTGGATGTGTTGATTCAAGCCCGCGACCGTGGATTGTTCAACGCGGTTACCGATTGTGGTGCGGGCGGGTTCAGCAGCGCAGTCGGCGAGATGGGCGAAGATCTGGGAGCCGAAGTTTGGCTCGACAAAGCGCCGCTGAAGTACGACGGTTTGACTTACACCGAAATTTGGATTTCAGAAGCTCAAGAGCGCATGGTGTTTGCGGTCCCGCAAGAAAAATGGGACGAATTGAGAGAGCTTTGCGAAAGCGAAGGCGTCGAAGCCGCGGCCATCGGACGATTTGTTCCGACCGGACGATTGGTGCTGACGTACGAAGGTCACACGGTGGGTGACTTGTCGATGCAGTTTTTGCACGACGGTCGCCCACCGATCATTCGCGATGCGGTGTACACGCCACCCGAATCGATCCCGATCGAGTTGCCGGAGATGACACCCGAGGACCATCGGGAATCGCTTCTGCGAATCATGGGCAGCTTGAACGTCGCCAGCAAGGAATGGGTGATTCGCCAATACGATCACGAGGTTCAAGGCGGCAGCGTGGTCAAGCCGCTGGTCGGCCCGCTGTGTGATGGGCCCAGCGACGCGGCGGTCGTGCGCCCGCGAATGCAGTCCCGTCGTGGTCTGGTTTTGTCGTGCGGAATGAACCCGCATTACGGCGACTTTGATACCTACCACATGGCCGCGTCCGCGATCGACGAAGCGATGCGAAACGCGGTGGCCGTGGGTGCGGATCCGTCCAAGACGGCGATTCTGGACAATTTTTGCTGGGGCTACACCGACCGTGCCGAGACGCTCGGCTCGCTGGTTCGGGCGGCGATCGCTTGCCAAGACATGGCGGTGACCTTGGGTACCCCGTTCATCAGCGGCAAGGACTCGCTCAATAACGAATTCAGCTATTTCGACAGCGACTCGGTCAAGCAAACCATTTCGATCCCACCGAGTCTGCTGATCAGCGCGATGGGACAAATCGACGACGTCAGCAAGGCCGTCACCATGGACGCCAAAGAAGTCGGAAACGTCGTCTTTTTGGTCGGTGAGACAAAGTCCGAACTGGGCGGATCCCACTTGTCATTGGTGCGCGGTTTGACCGGGGGCCAGGTGCCGACCGTCGACGCGGCGATTGCGAAAACGACGTTTTCGGTCATGCACGCGGCCATCATGGTGGGCCAAGTCCGAGCTTGCCACGATCTGAGCGAAGGTGGGTTGGCGGTCTCAGCGACCGAGATGGCGATGGCCGGCGGGGTGGGAATGGAGCTCGATATTACGTCCCTTTGCCGACTCGACTCGCCGTCAACTCCGAAGCAGTCCCGGACCGAAGGGCGTTTGCCAACTGAAAAGCTCTCACCCACTGAAGTCCTGTTCAGCGAGTCCAATACCCGATTCTTGGTGGAAGTTTCCGCCGACCATGCGGATAAATTTGAAAAGTCGTTCCGTAAAGATTCGGTACCCGTTGTCCGCCTAGGTACAATCCAGTCCGATCCTCGGTTGGTCGTCACGCGAGACGGAGATATGGTTTTGGATGTCTCCATGGCGGACGCCAAAGTCGCCTGGAAAAAACCGCTGGCGTGGTGAGCTGCAACAACATGTCCACCCGCGATCAAGAATTGGAACCCGAACGGTATTTATGATTTCCGCGATCCCCACCGCCACCACCACCGTCGTCGTTTCGCGAGGCCAATCGCGGAATCCGGAAAAGCGTGGAATCGAGCAAGCGATTGCGGACACCGTGAGTGCGTTTGACGGCGTCGATGTGTTGGTGATTCCGCATCTGTACGATCTGCCCAAGACGAGCGAGTCGTACAAGAAATTAGCGAAGATCGAGGGGGACATCGTCGTCGTGTCTTGGATCTTTGGTCGAGCCGCCCATTGGGTGCTCGATCGGAACGGAATCGGCGGCCAATGGGGTGACGTTCAATTAGGAAAGCCGGTGGATGCACCGGAGGCGGATGAAGACTCCGATTTGGGCTCGGCCGAAGATTCGGAGCCCGTCAGTCGCGTGACCGACTTGCACCCCCGACCCGATCGAAACATTCATTGCATCGATCTAAAAATCTCCAGCGACGTCAACGATTTCATCGCGGAGATTCGACGGATCGTGGGCGCCGAGATCGATCCGCGCGAAACATCGCTGCCGATCATCGGTGGCAAAATCATGCAGGTGGACGAGGCGACCTCGCGACGTTGGTATCCGGTGATCGATTTCAGCCGGTGTACCAATTGCATGGAATGCGTCGACTTTTGTTTGTTCGGAGTTTACGGTGTCGATTACGGCGAGAACATTCTGGTAGAACAGCCGGACAACTGTCGCAAAGGTTGTCCCGCCTGCAGCCGTGTGTGTCCGGAGAACGCGATCATTTTCCCCCAACACAAAGCACCCGCGATCGCGGGCGCCGAAGTCGAAGGCGACGAGGGTTTCAAGATCGATTTGTCCGTGCTGTTCGGGGCACCGGCCACCGACGGCGACCCGATCGCCACAGCGGCCCGCGAAAGAGATGAACAATTGTTGCTGGCCGGCCGAGACGCGGTCGGGATCGATGACGATTTGGCCAAGCGACAAGCCGACGCAAAAAGCCAGCCCAAAGACGGGTTGGACCGGTTGATCGATTCACTCGACGACTTCGACCTTTAGTCTTTCTTTGGCAAATCACCTGAATCGATTCGCGTGAACGTGTCGGAATCAGATTGAAGTGATTTTCTAGGTCAACTTCCGAGCTTGCTCGGGCCGATACAACGACTAGGTATCGCCCGAACTCGGAGCCAGACGTGCAGCATCGAAGTCAAAGATTGTCAACAAAACGCCGCTACCTCAGCGCGGTTCTTGCCACCGGTTTGTCATGGATCGCCGCACCGGGCGTGTTCGCTCAAGATGGGGTTCTGATTGCGCCATCGTCGGTCCGTTTGTTGCCGCCTGGTGTGGATGTGACGGAACCCGGCGAGGTCACGGAAACCGGCGAGACAGCGGAAACCGGCGAGGCAGCGGTGGCTGAGATGGTTTTGGCAGCCCCGGGAAACTCGACGCTGGAGATGCGGATCGCGAGGCGGCCGTGGTTGCTCGAAAAGTTGCTCAACCCGGGGGCTTCGGAAGCCAACAAAATGACGCCGCCCGCGCCACCAAAGGCGCTGCCCGATCCACCGTCATTGAATCGATTGCCATCGAAGCCGAGTTTCACGCAAGGTCCGATCGATCTGGGCGACGACGGGGAAGACGGCTGGCAAACTCGTGGGCAAACCCGTGCACCCAAGCTCGAGACCGCCGAACAAGAACCATCGCTGAGTTTGGTCCAGCCGGCAACTGAATACCCCGCCACCGCTCCGGCGACGGTTTCGCCGCCGACGACTCGACTCCGCACTCAGCCGATCACCGAGCCGCTATCAAGTCCGACCTCACCGATGCCCTCGCCCTCTCCGCTCTCGCCCGCACCGCGCGGTCCGATACCGCTGACCGATCCCCCCGGCATGCAGACGCGAAATTCGCGTCCCGCACCAACTCCAGCCAAGGTCCTGTCCCCGGCCCCGGTGTCGGACCCGGCCCCGGCGCTGCCACTGGACCCGTTGTCGCCGTTGCCACAAACCGACTCCCGCGCTTCGCGAACCAATGCCCGATCGCAGCCGAGCGATCGTCCCGAGTCGGAGGAATCGGCGGTTCGGGTCGGAGATGAATTACCGTCGACCAATCACGTCGGGGATGACGGGTTTGATAACGAACCGCATGGCGGAGTATCGACGAGTGACACCGATGAAGATGGCGGGGAACGGTCGGGGGTCGTGGTTCGTAAATTACGAATCGGTCGCGACGGATCGCCGATTGACGAACCCTCTTTGTTGGCGCCGTTTCAGCATTCGATCGACGACGCGATGCCAATCGAATCCACGGGTGAGGTCGAACTTCGTTCACCGCAACGTGCGTTACAGGACGTTGAGCCAGAGATTCTCGGCGCGACTCCTGATGCTCGCGGCGAGTCCGATCGTGCGATGACGAAAGATGCGGCAAACACCGCTGCGCCGAAATTCGACCGCGATTACACCGGATATCCGTTGACCGAAGCGGTCGTGACTCCCAATGTCGCCCGCATGCAAAGTTCAATGCGTGCTTGTTTGGCACACTACTACGCCGATGCCGAGGTGGCCAACGAACGCAGCAACTGGGGCATGATGCACGCGATCATGGTGTACGGGATCGACACCAAGGTCGTCGTCGATCGAAAGACGTACAGCACGATTGCATGGATCGCCGGAAACAACGCGTGTCGTGGACAACGACTGCTGGCGTCCGATAACGGACGCATCGTCGTCCGCAGCGGCGTGGGCCTGCAGGGTCACCAGGCTCAAATGTTAGCAGTGTTTTCACTGTGCAACGTTCCCGATCATTATCCGCTGTACGCCGACGGCCAAAAGTTCTCGATGCAGGATGTCATTCGCGAAGAACAACTGGCGTGCAAGGTCGGTGCCGAGCTGACTTTCACGTTGATCGGGTTGGCGCACTACATGGATACCGATGCGTCTTGGACGAGCTCCGACGGGGAAACCTGGGATTTTGAGCGATTGATTCGCGAGGAATTGTCGCAACCGATTGTCGGCTCCGCATGCGGCGGAACTCACCGTTTGATGGGTTTCGCGCACGCCCTGCGCAAACGTCGGGCCGAGGGCAAGCCGATCGACGGCCAATGGCAGCGAGCCGAGAAGTTCACCGAGGACTTTGTCGACTACGCCTATCGGTTACAGAACCGGGACGGCTCGATGAGCACGAATTGGTTTGAAGGTCGAGAGGACCAAGACAGTATGGATCGCAAGGTTCAAACGACAGGCCATATGGTCGAATGGCTGTTGACGCTCACGCCCGATTCCCAGCTTCAAAATCCGCGTTTGGTGGCGGCCGTACGATACCTGTTGATGTCGCTGTACAATGACCGCGATCACGATTGGAGCATTGGTCCCAAGGGTCACGCTCTACGTTCGCTGGCGATGTACTACGAACGAGTCTACCGGCCCGACAGCCCGCCTTGGCGGACCCCGATGACAGCCCGGTCGAACGGGAATTCGAAGCGATAGCCGTGCGATCCCGGGTTGCCGGAGCGATTGTTCGTCGTCTCGACCTGTGCGAAGTTGGGAAAATCAGCTAAAACAGCGGGACGACGCGATTGACGATCCTCTTGCTTTGAAATGGCTCCGCACGTGGCGACGCAACGACTGACCAAACACAACGCGGCGATGGTCGAGGCGGCGATCGCACTTCTGAAGGCACGCAATGCCGACGCACTGTTGGTGCTGCTTGACGGTTCGACCGACTGGAAGCGGATCGCCGAGATGAAGATCGGACTCGACAAACCCATCATCGTTGCCGTCGACAGCGCCAACGACTTAGAAGGGGCGGCCGAAGCAGGCTTGAAACCGCTGGCCCTCAACAAGGAAAAAGCACCGCTGTTGGAAAGGCTGCAGCATGCGATTCTCGAATCGGCTGCCGATGAATTCATCCGCGTCAACGGTGAGATCATTGCCGTCTATAGCGGGTTTCATCAAGGACGGCTCGACTCGATTAGCCACCTGCAACTCGACGAGCGGATGCGACGATTGACGACTCGTGATCTGCAGATGCTTGAGAGCCGAGTTCCGCTGCACACCGCCAAAGCCGTCATCGACTTGGCCGCCCAAATCGGACGCGAGGGTCGCGAAGGCAAACCGGTCGGCACCCTGTTCGTCGTCGGTGACACCCGAAAGGTTTTGGAACATTCCAACGATTCGGGTGTCGACCCCTTTCGAGGTTACAACCGCTCGTTCCGAAATCTGTTGGATGCAAAGGTTCAAGACGACGCTAAGGAAATTGCCCAGCTCGATGGTGCATTCGTCGTCGGCAGTGATGGCGTGATCGAGCGGAGTCGCCAAATGTTGGAGGTCTCGCACGAAGACCTGACCATGACCAAAGGGCTCGGCGCGAGACACTGGGCCGCCGCGGCGATCAGTCGAAAGACGAAAGCGATCTCGGTCGTCGTCAGCCAATCGACCGGCACCGTGCGTCTCTACCAAGATGGCAACTTGTTGATGCGAATCGAGCCGATGGAAAAGGCGGTCACGTGGCAAGAGTTTGCATTTGAGCCACCGTCGTCATCGAATCAACCCGAATCTTGAGCGACGATTCGGGCCGAATCGGATGGCTTTCGGCGACCACCTTGGTCGCGGCCAGCATGATCGGTGTCGGAGTCTACACCACCAGCGGCTTCACACTCGCCGCTCTCGGGTCCCCCGAGCGAGTCATCGCGGCGTGGTTGTGTGGCGGCGTCATCGCGATCTGCGGCGCGATCGGTTATGCCGGCCTGGCTTCCCATTTCTCGCAATCCGGTGGCGAGTACCTGTTCCTCTCTCGCACGCTCCATCCGATCGCCGGGGTAGTGGCAGGTTGGGTTTCAATGTTGGCCGGGTTCACCGGCGCGATCGCCGTCGCGGCGTTGGGATTGGAACAATACTTGACCCCGATGCTTGGCCAGTGGGCCTCTGAACTACCGAGCGGTTCGATTGCAATCGCTTCGGTCGTGACCGCCGCGACCATGCATGCGATCGGAGTCCGCGGCGCTTCACGGATCCAGGACGCAATGGTCGTCGCAAAGTTGATTCTGATCGCGGCGTTTCTCGGTTATGCCGCCATCGCGTTGGAGTCGGTGGAGGTCGCGAAAGTTCCTTCGCCGCCTCCGCTGCATTGGTATGGTTTTGTGGGCCAGTTGGTTTGGATTTCGTTCAGCTTTGCGGGCTTCAACGCGGCCGTCTACATCGCCGGCGAAGTTCGAGATCCGCTTCGCAATGTGCCGCGAGCGATCATCGGAGGAACGGTCGCGGTCACCATCGTGTACGTTCTATTGAATGCGGTTTTCGTTTACTCAGCACCCTTCGAGGTGATCACCGCAAACGAGAACCAATCCCAGATCGCCGCCACGGCGGCCGCAGCACTGGGCGGCCAGCGATTTGCGATGATGGTACGTGGTGTGATTGTGATTTCGTTGATGACCAGCGTTTCGGCGATGGTGATGACGGGACCGCGGGTGTACGCAAAGATGGCCGACGACGGATTTTTACCACGCGTGTTTTGCTTTGCCGGTCGTCCCCCCGTTCCCGCGATCATGCTGCAAGCGGTGCTCGCAATCATCGCGATTTCGATCTCATCGCTGACCCAGTTGCTCGGCTACTTGGGGCTGACGCTTTCCGTGTGTTCGGCGATAACCGTCGCGATGTTGATCGGGATGCGATTACGGGGCCAGATCCCACAATTGCCAATGTTTGGAATCCCGCCAGCAATCTATGTGATCGCAACACTCGGCATCGCGGTGATGTACGCGATAAGCAAACCCGAGCAAGCGATCGCTGCCGCGATCACGCTTTCAATCGGCGTCGCGTTCTATGGGATCAACGGACGATCAAAGAAAGACAATCGCCCTATTACGTCAAACCCCGAAATGTAGTTGGCTATCGGTAAGACCGAAGTCCGGTCCAAAAACCGCTGAAAGCTGCGCCGTGTTCATGACGAGGCTTCTTTTTTGACAACCGCGAAAACGACGAAATATGCGAAAGAGAGTGATCAAGCATTGCAAGAAAATTCTATTCATGCACTGCTATTTTTTTCGCATATTTCGTATCTTTCGCGGTTGAAATCTTACAGGGGCGCATTCATTCGTGAGGCCAGTTTCGCGGTCTCTACTCCCCATTGGTTGGCAGCTCAGGATGATTTCTCCGGGACCCAGCCAGGCGAACCCCGCGGTGATGTACGCGATAAGCAAACCCGAGCAAGCGATCGCTGCCGCGATCACGCTTTCAATCGGCGTCGCGTTCTATGGGATCAACGGACGATCAAAGAAAGACAATCGCCCTATTACGTCAAACCCCAAAATGTAGTTGGCTATCGGTAAGACCGAAGTCCGGTCCAAAAACCGCTGAAAGCTGCGCCGTGTTTATGAAGAAACTACTTTTTTGACAACCGCGAAAACGACGAAATATGCGAAAGAGAGTGATCAAGCATCGTAAGGAAATTGTATTCATGCACTGCTATTTTTTTCGCATATTTCGTATCTTTCGCGGTTGAAATCTTACACGGTCGCATTCATTCGTGAGGCCAGTTTCGCGGTCTCTACTCGCCATTGGTTGGCAGCTCAGGTGATTTCTCCGGGACCCAGCCAGGCGAACCCTTTCATGGCAAGTGGTCAAAAATCTTCCATGCCAACTGTCTCGTTAGAGCAAAAGACCGGTTGTCCTTTTAACTCTAAAGATTGGACCGCGGAGAAAATCTGTCCCCCAATTTCTGAACGAACCCTCGGAGGCGAGGTGGCAGGAAATTTTCTAACCCCGCAGCGGCGTAAAAATTGGCACGTACTTTGCTTGGGTTGGCACGTCCTTTGCGTAAGGGTGCAGCGACGTAGAAATCGGCATGCCGCTTGATTTCCGTAATTTGGTTTCATTGTTGCAGGCGAGTTTAACGGATGACTATATATCGATCGTCACGGCACCACGCTCGACGGAGTACCCGAGCGTTGACCGTGACAACGTTAATCGGAACAGCGTTTTCATTTGGAACGGCTTGTTGGGCGCAATCCCCGCCCACGAATCCCCCACAGTCTCTTGAGCAGGCAAATCGCGACCCTATCGAGGCGTCACGCGACATGGAGGGGGCCGATGGATCAGAGATGGAGGGGGTTGAATATCTAACCAAGGCCCCTTTGCACGAGGCGTTCGCGACGCCTTACCAAGCGAATCCACAACCGGGCGAGTTGATCAAGAATGAGCCGCCTGCTGCTCTCAATGAAATTCGTCCTGAGTTTCGTCCGGAAGGAAAGAATGTCGAGTGGATCGAAGGCTATTGGGACTGGGATCCCGATCGAAATGATTTTGTCTGGATTAGCGGATTGTGGAGAGATCTACCACCAAATATGACTTGGGTTCCAGGTTATTGGAGTATGTCAGATGCTCAATATCAACGTGTAGCTGGTTTCTGGGAGAAGACTGATGTCGAAGAGTGGGCTTATCTTCCACCGCCCCCCGAATCCGTTGAAAATGGGCCGTCGTCGCCCAGCCCAAGTGAAGAACAATTCTATGTCCCTGGCAATTGGGAATACGAAAATCAAGAATATGCTTGGCGTGCTGGGTTTTGGGCACCTCAACAGCAGGATTGGGTCTGGGTACCGTCGACTTACATTTGGACACCACGGGGGTGCATTTTTCGCGATGGTTATTGGGATTATGAACCAACCTATCGCGGGCAGCTCTTCGCACCCGTGCATTACACTCAACCGATCTATCGTCAAGCGAATTATCAATACCAGCCGCGATATGTGATTGACACCAACCTCGCGTTGCTCGTCCACCTTTTTGTTGGGCCTAACTCGAGAAACTACTACTATGGGAACTATTACGGTTCGGGCTATCGCGGAAGTTACACACCGTGGATGAACTACAACAGAAGGGACAGTGGCTGGGGATATGACCCAATTTATACTTATTTCTCCGGTTCAAACCGTAACGAAGTTTTGCCGTGGATGCGAAGGAACTACAGCTTATTTGAGAATAACGAACAATTTCGCCCAGGAAGCACTTTGCGTGAACAGCGTCGCGTATTGAGTCAGCTTGCTGCATCGGATGCGGACGATACCGTGCAAACACTCACGAGGGTGGCAGCTCGCTTGGACGATGTGGTCAACGACAGTGAGGGCGACATCAAGTTTGACCGCGTCGATCGCAATCGTTCCGCGAATGACGACTTGACTAATCAAAAGCGGCGTGAGTTGCAACGTCAGCGAGCGGATTTTGAATCGTCTCAATCAGCTCGTCTCGACGCACGCGTCGATGGGGGTGGAAACAGTATCGAAGCATCTGCACAGAATAGTCTCGAGGCCGGTGCGACCCGTGATCGGAACGCTAAAGGCGAAGAACGTGGTCGCTTTCGGATCGGTGGGGAGGCCCGCCAGTCGACGAATGACCGCGCCCGCGAACGAGCGGATGCGCTTGATGGCGACGCAATTGGAAAAGGTAAAGCCGAGTCGAATGACGCGGTGAATGACCTTAACGAGTCAGCCAATAACGCGGGGAACATGCTCCGCAATCGTTCGGGTGACGTGAGAGATCTTGATCGACGCAATAGGGATGCCCGTGAAGCCGATAACGATGTGCGGAGGATCGAAGGCGACGCGATTGGAAAAAGTAACGCTGCGTCGAATGACGCTGTGAATGACCTCAACGAGTCAGCCTCTAACGCTGGGAACATGCTTCGCAATCGTTCGGGTGACGTGAGAGATCTTGATCGACGGGACAGGGGTGCCCGTGAAGCCGATAACGATGTGCGGAGGATCGAAGGTGACGCCCGGAATGCGATCAACGGCATTCAGGCACCCAACGATCGTCCCAATTCTAACGCGGCGGAACAGGTCCGTGACCGTGCAAACGGACGCAGCGATCGCGGTAGCTCGTCATTGCGTCGCCAACTCGAAGATGCACCTCGAATGCGTCGTCCGTCGGATCAGCGTTCAAGCGTACTTCCAGGCCGGCCCGGTAATTCGCCGTCGCCGGGCGACGCTGTTCCAAGGCGAGGTAACAATGGAATCCAAAATGTTGTTCCCCAGCTTGATCGCGGCGATGGCCAGGGTCGCCGAGCACCACAAGGAAACGGTGGTGGTCCAGGTAAGCAATCCAATTCAGCTCCGAAAAATGGTGGAGTCAAAAAAGCGGCCGGCGGTGCTGGGAAGGCTGTCGGTAAAGATCTGTAGAAGTTGCCGACGTTAAGCCTTATCAATGCTCAAGCGGACCTCAAAGGATGTTCGCGGGACGTTGAATGGCGACGAGCTTGAAAAGACGCGCTTGAGAAATGGAGGGATAGATGCCGGATCTACGTCGCGGTCGCTACTGGGTTCGGCCTACCCTTTCACTTTGTAGGCTTCGATTTCGAAGGGGTTTTCTCGATAGCCGTCGCGGCCTCTTAGGGACAAGATCGCCCAGAATGTCAGATAGGCTGGAATGAAGACGATGCCCCAACGTTCATATTGATGGACGTGGACTCGTTCGTGGTTGCGTGTCATTTGCAAGGCGATCGGGTCGCGGCCCAGGACGACGTGGCCGATGGTGATCGCCATGGCGGGGATCAGCAGGCGGGCGAGAACGGCGGCGATGCGACGACCGTGAATTTCGATCACGCCCTCGACGACTTGAAAGCGACCGCCCAACAGCAATCCGATCGTGATCCCGAAGATCGTGTTGGGCGACGCCCAAGCGTAGGCGATCACCCGGACGACGGCTTGCAAGGGTTGTGGCAAACGGGCTTCCATAGAATTCAACGGTATAAAACGAGAACAGCCCAGAACTCGGTCGCGATTTGGAGACGCGCCACGTAGGTCCAGGCTGTTCACTATTTCATTGACTGTCAATCAGCCTCGCACAAAACGCGAGTTGATCAGGCGTCTTCGTCTGAGTCGTCGCCGAAGTCGCTATCAAGTGATTCTTCGTTCGCTTCGCCTTCGTAGGCTGGGTCGACGATCAATCCCAACTGGTCGGCTTGATCATCGCTGAGTTGGTAGTATCCGAGGGCACGGATGACTTCGAGCACTTCGCTGCAAGTCGGGAACATGCGTCCCGAGTCTCGCTTGTAGTCGTCCATCGCCTTCATGAATTCGATCTCTTGACCGCTGTAATCTCGTTCACAAGTCGTCGGGTCGATGTGTCGTCGACGAGGCACTTTGCGGCGAGGGCTTTTGATGACGGAGGTTTCGATCGCGTCCGTGTTGGCGCCTCGTCGTTCGCGGCTACGTCGATCCAACGTGAGGATGCTTTGGTTGGCGACCTTGGCGGCTTGAGCGGACGAAGTCTTGGTGACGGCCATGCTATAAAAATCCCGTGCGGCGGATGATGGTGATCAAGGCGGGCCCCATCGCCGGATCACCCCCCGGCGATTCGGCAGGCCCGGCTTGAGTGAGGCTTGCAAATAAACCTAGCACGCGGATCCGGAAGACTTTAGCAAATTCGGAGAGTTTGCCGGATGGAAAGACCTTGGGGGCTGGGGTGGGTGGCCGGTCGTGTCGGTTGTGCGGATCATGCGTCGATCGCGGACCGCAGTTCCTGCACAAAGTCGGATACGGCAGCGACAGCTTGGGTCCGATCGCTCGCCCCGGCCATTCGTTTGACGATCGCGGACCCGACGATCAAGCCATCGGCGACTGGCGCCAGCTTCGCCGCTGTCTCGGGGCCGCTGATTCCAAACCCGATGCAGATCGGCAGCTCGGTCTGCGTTCGAAGCCAACCGACGTTGTCGACGAGGTCATCCGGCAGCGCCGTCCGCTCGCCCGTGATTCCGGTGACGGACACGTAGTACAAGAACCCGGACGACGAATTGGCGATCGCGACTTGTCGATCACGAGGTGTCGTCGGAGTCACCAATTGAATCAGGCTGAAGTCGGCGGCTTTGCAGATCGACGCCAACTTGGTCGCCTCTTCGACCAACAAGTCGGGAACGATTGCTCCGGCGTAACCGGCTGCCTTGGCAAGCTCGACGTACTTTTCCAGCCCGACTCGGTAGATGATCGCATAGCTGACCATCGTCACCAAGGGCGTTTGGATGTCGCCGCTGATCTCCTTGCCCATGTCGAAGACTTGAGCGAGTTTGAACTTTTTGTCGAGCGCGCGTTGGTAGGACGCTTGGATGACGGGTCCATCCGCGATCGGGTCGCTGTAGGGAATCCCGACCTCGCACAGATCGGCTCCGGCCGGCCCAACCGCACGCAGAATCGCGGCCGTCGTTTCGATGTCCGGATCACCCGCCGTGATGAAGGGCATCAGTGCCTTGCGGCCCCGCTTGCGTAGATTGGTAAAAAGTTGATCGATAGCAGACATAGGATGTAAATTCTTAAGATTTAAAAAGGGTCGGTTCCAAGACCGCTTGAATCAAGGACATTTGAAACCATTGGCCGAGCACATGAGTATCGATGGTCGGAAAATGGGTGGTCGTCGTCGGGCATTGATTCCGCGTGAGTTGTTGATTGGCTTCTTCCCACGCCCGGCGATTGAGCTGGGTCACGATCTGATCGTCGACCGAAATCGCGTCATGCCGGTCCTGGTCGACCAGAATGTGATTGACAATTTTTCCTTGGTGGGGCGCGTCGTCGTGGACGCTGTTCACTAGCCGGTCGTGCCAATGTCGAACGGGCGCCAGCGTGCCGGACCACTCCCGAATCATCCGAATCGGATTGTTCCGGTGCTTCCCGATCAGACTTTGGACCGCGACGGTTTGCAATACGAGGTTGTCATCGTAGGCGGTCGCGAGGAAGTGTTCGTTGATCGCCGCGGCACCTTCGAGCAATCGGATGCAGTCGAGTCCCAGCATCGCGGCGGGCAACATTCCGATCGGTGCGAGCACGCTTTCGAGAAACGGTCGCACGCGGTCATTCGATTCGCGATCCGAGCTCGAATGTTCACTATCGAATATTTGGTGGCACCCGATCTCGATGGCTCGACGATGCAGCAGCGTATCGGACGTCGTGATCGGGAGGATCAACCGGGGAAGCCACGTCTCGGCTTCGTTTCCCAACATCTTCGCGAGCGCGGACAGCAACGGCTCAAAGGTGACCATCGTTCCAGCGGGATCACCCACAGGATCGATCACGACGATCGCCCACCGCTTTTCGGATGGGGAATCGCCGTAGCCGCCCTGGGAGAGTCGATGGATCAGGGACGCGATGGCATCGTTGTCGAACCGATCGCCGATAAAGTACATCCGCGGTTTGCTGCCCCGGGCGGCGCGTGAAAGCTCGTTATGGTAGGGGTCGCAGCATGCGTCACGCATGGCACGTGGGCCGAGCGTTGCGTCGTCGGGGCCGATCACCACGACCGCATCGAGATGATCGTGAAGGCCGTTGGCGGTTTTGAAAATGCGACCCAGGGGTGAGTTTTGGCGATCGGCGAGGTAGGCGGCGTGCTGGAACTCCGGACGCCGGAAAAAACTCGTTCCAGGGATTTGCGTGAAACGGTCTCTCAGCTGTGTGAGGGGTTCCGCCAACTCGTCGATCTGCCGGCGAGTGATTCCGAATTCGGCGCTAATGCATCCGGCGGCGTCGAA
This sequence comes from Pirellulaceae bacterium, assembly GCA_963781095.1. Taxonomy (GTDB): domain Bacteria; phylum Planctomycetota; class Planctomycetia; order Pirellulales; family Pirellulaceae; genus Rubripirellula. The sequence continues at coordinate 198,063 of CAWAEA010000014.1, read as the reverse complement.
TCGAATCAGGCTCATCAAACAGATTTCAGGCGGAGTGGGAGCAGGGGTGCGAGGGACTACGTGCGAGCGGGAAATCGCAAGCCTAATCGATCGGGCCGTCATGACGTAGCGGGAGTTCCGAAGTCGACGCAAGTCGGATAGCTTAAACTCAGATGCCCATCGGCTCGGCTCGAGGGGCCCCATCCCTTTGGAGAAATTCGCTGTGAAAGTTCGTCGAAAACCAGTCGTTTTGATCGTCCGTGATGGTTGGGGCGAGAACCCGAATACGGATGCGGATCCGACCAATGCCATTGTTCAAGCGAACACGCCCGTTGCGGATCGGTTGATGGCGACCTACCCCCACGCGTTGATCAAGACATCGGGCGAAGATGTCGGGTTGCCTGAGGGCGTGATGGGCAACAGCGAGGTGGGGCACCAGAACATCGGCGCGGGCCGCATCGTCGACCAGGAAGTGATGAGAATCACCCGCGCGATTCGAAACGGTTCGTTCTTTGAAAATCGCGTGATCAACGGAGCGATCCAGCACGTCAAAGCCAACCACAGCACGTTGCATTTGATCGGCTTGATGTCGGATGGACGAGTCCACAGTGACATTCAACACGCTTACGCATTTCTGCAAATTGCCAAAGACGCCGGCCTCGGCCGCGACGGTTTGGCCATCCATGCGATCACCGACGGGCGCGACACCTCGCCCACCAGCGGGCTAAATTTTGTCGGCGATTTGGAAAAAGAGTGCAAAGAAATCGGGGCCGGGCACATCGCCAGCGTGATCGGTCGCTTCTTTGCGATGGACCGCGACTTTCGTTGGGACCGCGTTCGCAAGGCCTATGACATGCTGACCAAGGGCGTGGGTCGAACGGACAAATCGGCGGCTGCCGCGATCCAGTATTACTACGGAAATCCGACTTCGCCATCGGTCACCGGTGACGAGTTCATCGAACCGACAACGATTGAGAACGCGAATGGGCCGTCGACGATCCGGGCTGGCGACGCGGTGATCTTCATGAACTATCGGGGCGACCGACCGCGAGAATTGACCAAGGCGTTCGTTTACGATGATGCGGAATGGTCCAAAATCGAGGGCGGCGGTTTCGATCGGGGCACGAAGATCGATAACCTGTACTTCGCCACGATGGCAGGTTACGAAACGGGGTTACCGGTAGAAATCATTTTTGAAAAGCCGCCTCGAATGCCCCACATTTTGGGCGAGTACATCGCATCGCTGGGGCTGAGCCAGTTTCGTCCGCCGAGACCGAAAAGTATCCTCACGTCACCTTCTTCTTCAACGACTATCGCGACGAACCGTTTGCCGAAGAGGAGCGTGACATGGCCCAATCGCCGCGTGACGTGCCCACCTATGACCAGAAGCCTGAGATGTCGGCGGACGAGGTCACGGCAAAAGTGTTGGCGGAGATCGAGACGGGGGACGCGGATTTGATCGTCGTCAACTTTGCCAACGGCGACATGGTCGGTCACACCGGTGTGTTGGCCGCCGCGATCAAAGCAGTCGAAAAGGTCGATGCCTGCGTGGGCCGAGTCGTGGAGGCGACGCTCGCGAAAGGCGGGTCGCTGGTGGTGACGGCGGATCACGGCAATTGCGAACAGATGATCGATCCCGAGACGGGCGGTCCACACACCGCACACACCACATTCGACGTCCCGTTGATCGTGGTCGAGCCCGGGGTCGAAGGCCGGTCGCTACGCACGGGCGGACGTTTGGCGGACATCGCGCCGACGTTGTTGGCATTGATGGGACTTCCCAAGCCTGATGAAATGACCGGCGAATCGTTGATCGATCTCTAAGGCTGCGACGGCGGTGATCGTTAAACGTCGCCGTTTGGTTTCCGGCGGCGATCGATCAAGGCTTTGATCCTTGCCTCGCGTTCTTTGAGTCGGCTGACTCGTTCGCGATACTTGGTTTCCAGTCCCTTGATGCGAGTCGACTTGTCGCGAAGTTTCTTGGCGGCCGCCCGCAGTTTTCGTTCATCGCGGTCCAGTTTGGCGACACGGGTCTCGAAGTCATCGGAGATCGATTCGCCGAGTTCGATCGATGATTTCTCGGCGTGGTCTTCCTCCAGCTCGAGTTCGTCGTCGTCCCAGACCATGTCGTCGGAGTCGATTTTGAAATTGTCCCAATCGTCGTTTTCGAGCAAAGGATCGCCGAGCGTCTTTTCGTGCGTCGGCCGGTTGATCAGTCCGAGCATCCATTCGGGTCGGACGAAGATCATGTTGGCCGCAATCATCATCGAGCCAAACGTCAGCATCCCCAAAAAGATCGCGATGCCGGCATGAACACAGACGGCGATGGCGATCACGATCGGACGCGTCAGGCGAGGCCACACGAGCGCCGCGTAGGAGATTTCCCAGAACAGCGTGACCAGCGTCAGCGATGACGCGATCCGCGGAAACTTGCTGATCCACGTCATGTCGAGCGATTGGTATTCGTAATTGCCCGCCGCGTACCACAATGCAGTTCCGTCCCACCACGACGTGCCACGCGCCTTGGCGAGACCCCCGAACAGATAGATGACGCACAGGTGAAGTTGGAACAATCGAGTCGCCACATTTGCGGCGACGGATGGCGTCGCGGCCGGGAACAGCCACGCCATACGGCGATCGTCGTCAACACGCTGGCCAAGCTTTTTTCGAATCCACGCGTCGACGCTGATCCAACTGCCACACGGCGATAACATCAGGTACATCGCTGAATAGGTCGCGATTTGATCGAGCCCGAATAGGGCCCCCGTTAAACGGTGCACCAACATCACTTGTAACAGCCAAGCCAGTGGCGCCGTGATGCGAGTCAACAAGCCGGCGGCAAAGCAGGCGGTGACGGCGATCGTGACCGCATGATGCAGCCACAGCACCAGCGGATTGCTCAGGTGCCACAAATACGTTCGCCCCCAATCCGAATTGCCGAAGGCACCGTCGTGCAGTCCTCGTGCCGTGTGATCGTTGATCCATGCGTCCGGACCGATGAACGCCATCAAGTCCGTCGCAAGTGCGACGTGAGAATACAACAGCATCAGTCCGGTGAAGATGCGGAGCACAGATAGCAGGTGAGGCAGCCGGGGCGTGAACCAGAATCGATCCCATGCGGTGGCGACGCCCCTCGCCCACTCTCGGGCTCCCAGCGTCCGGTGCGTCACCGAATCCAGAGAGTCGGCGGCGATGTCCGCGGACTGGACCGGAGACGGACCATGGGAAGAGGACGGCCGAGGGTCGCGTCGGCTCGGCGGGTTGCGATGGTTCGCGCGGCGGCTCATTGCGGCACCTCGCGGACGACGTCTTTTCCCTCACGATCGCCGGTTTCGTCTTCAAAGAGTCTTGGATTCATCTCCGGCGCGTTCTGTGGAGACTGCTGCGGTTCATTCTGGGGTGGCGCGGGAATGGACTCAGGTGGTTGCAAGGGGGCGACCAAATTCTGGCTTGGACCTTCAGCCGGCATCCCGATCGGATTATCGAGCATCACCCGATATGACTCCGGTGCATTGATCGGAATAGGAGATTCGCGAAAGCTGATCAGATCGGGGATCAAATGTTCAATTCGCCGAATTGCGACTTCCTGTCCGGGATACTCCGTCTCTAAATGTCCGATGATCGATTGTCGAACATGCTCGTAGCGAGCGCGGCTGCGTCGCCAGTTTTCGGCTTCCTCGCGATCGATTTCGGCGAGGCCGGGTGGTGGGCCCGGCGGATGATAGATTTCGGTCAGAAACTCGGAGAGCATGAAGTGGCGGTGGTACATCAACCGCGGACGATGGTCGTCGAGGTCGGGGAACATTCTTTCGATGACCGATCCGCCGGGAGCGGTAATGGCCGCTTGGATCAAGTGGCTGGGGCCGGGGTCGGGCGCGAAAAAGGCATAGCCGCGGTCCAGGTAAAGGGCTTGGCTGTACGCATGGATGGGTATCATCGCGGTATCGACGGCGGGTGAAACTCCCACGGGTCCGCGTGCTTGGAACGAAAGCGGCGGCAGGATGACGGCTGACAAGTGACCCACGACGAGCACGCTGATCACGAAACGAATTCGGGGCGTCAAAGCGGTGGGCGAACGGGACGTCATGAAGATCGTGCGGAGCAATTCGAACGGGGCCGATAGCGCAAAAACTACCCCCAAGTTAGTTCAATGCGGTGGGTTGTACAGTCGGGAAGCCCTTGAAGTTGGTGAACATTGGTGGCGAGGGTGCAGCAAAAAAGCCGCGTTCCCCAGTGGAGAACGCGGCCTCGATGATCCTCTCGATTCGGAAAACGCCTTAGCGGACGGCGATCGAATCGTCGTTGAAATCGAATGTCAACTCGGTCGTCGACCCGGCTTCGACGTTAACGGTTCGCTCCTTGCTGACCTTTTGGCCGGCAACTTCGGAAGTGACGCGAACCGTGTAATCGGTCCACTGTTGACCCGTCTTCAATTGCTTGGTGCGGAACGTTCGCAGCGTGCCCTCGCCGTCGGTCGCGTTTCCGGCCAATGAAACTTCGGCGTCAACCGGAACGTGCAACTTCACAACGGTAATGAGGTCTTGTGACTCCTCGGCGACGTCGGTATCCCCATTGATTTTGGATTCAGGGATCTCAAATTCAACGGTTTGCTCGTCACCGGACCGCAACTTGATCGACTTTGAGTCCTTCAATTCTTTGCCGTCCACTTCGTAGGTCACGTCAACCACGTAAGTGTAAACGAAGCCTTCCTTGAGACCCCGCGACATGAATTGCCGTAGGTTTCCGTCGCTCGTCGTCGAATGTCCGTTGACTGTCACGATCGCGTCGCTGGGAACGGCAACGGTCAACATGGCGGCGTCGGACTCGAACGCTGGTTTCGCCGATTCGTAACGAACCGAATCGTTCTCGTTTTCGACCGCTGGTTCACTCGGTGCCTCAAACTCATCGACCGGTGCCGATTGGGGGCGGTTGCTATCTTCGATGATGGTCCCGTCCATCGGCGAATAAGATTCGTACGATGATTGGACGTTGGGTGATTCGTAAAACGCCTCGCCCATCGGTACCGATTGGACGCCCGGGTTGCCGTAGTAGCCCAGCGACGAGTAGCCGCCGGACGAACCGCCCGAGTAGATCGAACCACCGGATGACGCGGAGCCACCGGATGACGCGAAGCCGCCGGATGACCCAGCCGAATAGCTCGCATAGACAACACCGCCGGATGACCCGCCCGAGGATCCGGCTTGCAATCGATTGGCCGCTTTGCGTGCATGCAGTCGTGCAATCAAGCCGCGGATCGGACCCACTCGACCACTATCAGCGCTGCCGCCGGATGAACCCGCCACGGCGCCGCCGCTGCTGGCACCGGAGTAAGCCGCGGTGTAAGCCGGGTAACCACCGCCGGATGAAGCTCCACCGTAGGATTTCGCCGCCGCATGCCGCGCTTTCAATCGGGCGATCAGGCCCATATGGCTTCCGCCCGAGCTTGCTGATCCGCCGGACGAAGCGTATCCGCCGCCCGATGACGCATAGCCGCCGCCGGATGACGCGTATCCGCCGCCCGATGACGCATATCCGCCACCGGATGACGCGTATCCGCCGCCCGATGACGCATAACCACCGCCGGATGATCCGCCCCACGATCCGCCCGCGTCAACCGTCGATGCGGATCCCAAAGTGATCGAAGCCACTGCTGCGACCGCCAAAATTCTTGAATGTTTCCTATTCATATTCGCACCAAATCTCCTGCCGTGTTGCTGTTCTAGGGTAGGCCACCGGGCGCACAGTCGCCCCCGTCCTCAAAGCTCGCGCCATCCGCTCCAGGATAACGACCCATTCTTCCCAAACAAGCTCACTTGTTAAGATTTGCGAATCGGGAAGGCTGGGTGTCTTGGGCGGCGTGTGCGGTCTGGCGCGCATCTCGCCAAAACATGATCGTTAGTCTACCTTTTCGAGTTGGACGTCATCGAAATCAGCCGTCCCGGTGGCTCCAAACAGCCCGATCCTCAAAATGGCTTCTTTGGTTTGTGGTGGGACGCGAATCAAACGGCTGCTCGCTCGCCATGACCGCGTGCCGCGGAAGGGGCCGATCGAGAACGTTCCAAGATCTTGTCGCAGGCTGTCATAGAAGCTGATCGCGACCGCCGGCATCGCTTCCGGCGCAGGCCCTTTCTCGACTCGATCGGTACGTACCTTCCCACTCAACCGAACCATTGAAACGGCTTTTCCATCGATCGCGATGCCTTGCAACAGATGGGAACTCAATCCAGGAGTATCGTTGCTGAACCTCGCGAATGCCTGTCCGCTGGTGCCGACGTGCTCGTCCTTGGACTCGATCGATCCCGATTTTTCAATCCGCGCGACTTGTCGACCGTAATACCAACCGGGGACAAAATCGACCAATTCCGGCTGGTCGGCATCGGCGGCCAATTCGAAATCGCCATTGACGACTCGAGGATGAGCTGGATCGGGCTTCAGTTGGCGGCCGTCTTCGGCCGTTCCGGTCATCGGCACGAACAGGGTCGGTTGCAGGGGTTCGCGAACCAGCTTGCCATCCGTTTTGGTCATTCGATACAACGTTTGTTGATACCGCTCGCCGACCGGAATGATCATTTGGCCACCTTCGCGAAGTTGTTCGACGAGTGGTTTGGGCACCGATTCGGGGCTGCAGGTGACGATGATTTTGTCGAACGGCGACGCGTCAGGCCAACCCAAAAAGCCGTCACCGATCCGCGTCGAAACGTTGGGGTATCCCAGTCGGGTGAGCGTTCGCTCGGCTTGCCTGCCGAGTTCATCGACGATCTCGATCGAATACACATGTTCTACCAACGGACTTAGCACGGCGGCCTGGTACCCGCTGCCGGTTCCGATCTCCAGCACTTTGTCGGTCGGTTGAGGATCGAGTGATTCCGTCATCGACGCGACGATGAAGGGACTGCTGATCGTTTGCGAATTGCCGATCGGAAGAGCCATGTCGTAGTACGCCCGAGCCCTTTGGCTCTTGGGGACGAACTCGTGTCGCGGCGTCGATCGAATCGCATCGAGCACACGCGAATTGGTGACTCCCGCATTGGCGATGCGTTGTTCCACCAACTGGTTTCGAAGCGCCTGGTAGGGATCGGCAGCCGACGAGTCACCCGTCAAAAACAGAATCGCCAAAATCAAAACCTTTATCTGTCGAAAGATCGGTCCGGCCTTTTTCATCATTCCAACTTCCCAGCTCTCAACATCACCGGCAGTCCGAAGATGTCGCGAAACATGCCTGAGTTTTCTCGCATCGCAACTTGTTCAAGCGAAACGTCGTCGAGACCCGGCACACTGATCACCAGATGTTTGGCCTCGATCGCGCACTGAATTTCGCGGACCCGACCGCTGCGGGTGTCGTCCAGTGCGATCGCCAGTCGCAGGATTGCCGCCAGCTTCGAAACGACGACCCGATCGTGCTGGGGCAGGGTGCCGTAGGCCTCGTGCGCGGGTTGCGGGTAGGCGCGGCGGTGATAGCGTGCGACCAATCCGACTTGTAGCAATTCGTCACGCGAGAGCCCGAACAGCTCGCTGTATCGGATCAAGTACAACGCATGTTTATGATTGCTGCGGACGTTGACCATCATGCCGATCTCATGCAGCAGTGCCGCGACGAACAATAACACCTCGTGTCGGCTGTCCAATTGATGTTCGTCTTGCAATTGGTCGAACAGCTTGCGTGAGAGTTCGGCAACGTTTCGAGCGTGCGTTTCATCGAAGTTGAATTTTCGACCCAACGAAATCGCCGAGCGTACGATCTGGTTCCGAAAGTCGGCCGTCCAGCTGCCTCCGACCGCCATGTCGTGCAGCAGGCCGTCGCGGAGATTGGTGTCGCAAACGTAGACGTGCGGCAGATCGAAGTGCTTGGCCAACAACGTGTACGATAACAGTGCCGGTCCGACGGTTTCGGCCTCGATGAAGCTGGCGTTGTAGCGCCGGACGATTGAGTCTTCGTCGAGGGCCAGCAATTTCTCCGTTAACTTCTCAAGCTTCGCCGTCGAAACCATCGCCAACGAGTTGCCGTCCCAGTCGTCGAGCAATTGGTGAGCCGCAAAACGCATGTCGCCCCCCAGCGCGATCAGATGGATCGCGGTGTCATTTTTGATCGCATCGGTGATTTGCAGCACGGTCCGGCGGATGTGACTTTCCAGCATCAAGCGGCGGCGCGCCGGGCTGGCGCGAACACCCTCGAGTGTTTTGAGCAGCCGCAGCGCTCCGAGCCGAAACGATTGGCTGTGCAGCACGTTGCCGCCGCGGACGATCAGCATTTCGGTATTGCCGCCGCCGACTTCGACGACGATCGACTTGCCGTCCGCCAATTCGGGGTGTGTCCGCAAGTGCGGCATCACACCCATGTAAGTGATTCGATTGACCTCGGCTTCGTCGATCGAGTCGACTTTGAAACCGGTCGCGACATAAATGCGGTCGGCAAACGCCAATCGATTGATCGCCTCGCGGACGGCCGTGGTGGCCACCACGCGAACGTCGGCGGGCGACGTGATCCCGTACTCACGCAAAACACGTTTGTATCGCCGCATCACGGACGCTGACTTTTCGATGCTGCGTCGAGAAAGACGACGACTATCAAAGGCCTCGCGGCCGAGTTCGACCGATTGGACCAGGGTGTCGAGCGTCCGAACCTCGCCACCGGGATGAATTTCCGCGATCGCCATCCGAATGCTGGTGGCCCCAATGTCGATCACCGCGACTGGACGGGGTGAGCCCGGAACGACGGACGTCGGAGACACCGCCGGGTTCAGGTGCGCGTGAACGGAACTCGCGTTTTCGCTGGGTTTGGATGCAATCGGTTGAGACATGGATGCGCGGATGACGGGACAAGTGGGGCGGCGATGGCTTCATCATACCGGCATGCTCAAGCCTCGGCAGTGGGAGCGGGAGAGGGGGAAGGGGGAAGATCTGGCATCAGAAGTCTTCCGTACCCAGCACGCCGCAATCACGGAGCACCTTGATTGCTTCGACCCCGCCGACGCATTGGACAGCCTGCCATCCGCGGGCGACGGCGGCGTTCACATTCTCTTGCTTGTCGTCGATGAATAAGATCTGGGATGGGAGCACGTTTGCCGCGGCCTCGGACGCTTCGTAGATCCGAGCGTCTGGTTTCATGGCGCACGATTTGATAGCTTAGAATGGTGGCATCCAACTCAGCCGCCATGACCTCGTAGTTTTGGCGACGGATCCATTCCCAATGGGCGTGGCAAGTATTTGACAGGATACCGACGCCCCGACCGTTTCGGCGGACTCGGTCCATGACGGAGACCATCGTCTCGATCGGCGTGAACATGTCGCTGATCGCATCAAGCACATCCTCGACCGGCGGCGGATTGCCGGTCACTCCGATTGCTTTGCAGACCCGTGCGGCAAACGCTTCGGGCGCCATCTCCCCGTGTTCAAAGCGATCCTCCAAACCGCTGTCGTAAACCGCCGCCTTCGCGTCGAGTGCCGACACGCCAAACAGTTTCGCCAAGTGGGCGTGCGCGATCTCGACATCAAATGACAACAAGATATTGCCGAGATCAAAATAGACAAAGCGTATGTCTGCACCGGAGATCATGGGGGGGCCGTGGGATCAGAGTTGCCGGACGCGGATGTTGCGGTACCAGGCCTCGGTCGGTGGACCGCTGTGGATTTGCAAGCCGATCACGCCGAAGGTTGGGATCGAGGAATCTTGCTCGGTGTAATCGATTGTCTTTTCGCCGTTCAAGTAAATTTCGATGTGTCGATCGCGACACACCACCCGCATCGCGTTCCAATCATCGGTTTTGACGAGTCGGCTGATCGCGGCGGGGTCGCCTTCCGCCAGCATTTTGTTGCGTCGTGATTCGTCATAGAGTGCACCCCACACCGGGCGGTCCCAGGCGACACCGGCGTCGGCTTGATAACCGGAAACCTCGGTGACGCCGGCAACCCGTTTGGACCTGAATTGAACGCCCGCGTTCTTCCCTTCGCCGACCAGTTTCAACTCGTAGCGAAGTTCAAAGTGGTCGTAGTTTTGAGTGGTGCACAAAAACTCGTTGTGGGGAATCTTTTCGTCCAAACGTCCGGCCACAATCGAGTTGCCGTTGGCGTCGTCCTTCTCGATGCGAAACCAATACGCATTGCCTTCCCATCCGGCGAGCGATTGCCCATCGAACAACGGAAGCGATTCGGAAGTGAAGTCGTCGTCCGATGCGATCGTCTTGGCCGGCGAACGGGGCGCCGATGCCGCTTCTTGGGAAAGGGCAGGGCGGGGCAGGGTGCTCGTCACGCCGGTCAGTAGTACGGCACACGCAGCCAAAGCAAGATTTTTCATGACGCGAATTCCAAACGTTTCGGCGGATCGGGATCAGATTGGCAGATCGACCAGACAGAGCAATTGCCACGATGGTCATGCCGACCCGAGTCTAGTTGACCCATCCTCTCCGACATAGCTCGCTTCACTGCTCGATCGGATACGATAGCGGTCTGTCTCCCCCACCCGATTTCCCACCTCAAATGATCCCCAATCTTGACCATGAACCCATCACCAAATTGGCGAGTGATCGCCTTCGGCTTGCTTTCCGTTTCACTGACCTCGGGTCCGTTCATTCCCATGGGTGTTGCCCAGGACGCGATCGTGACGCAGAAGCAATCAGAGCCTCAGCGATATCAATTGCAGGCCCGGGCAAGCGAGATCGATGCTCGCACGAAAGAGTATCCCGCGATCGGTTTTGTGTTCGAAAATGGCGGCAAGCCCAGCGATGTCCAACGTGCCTCCGTCGACACGCAAGTCGAAATGAAAGGCAAACTGGTGATTTGGTTGATGGGCTACAACGAAGGGCTGTTCGAACGTGTCAACAGTTACGGATTGCACGCGATTCAAGTCAGTTATGCGAACCAGTGGTTCGGTAAACTATGTCAACCTCAACCCAGCGACGCTCTAGCGCGGGGCAAGGTGCGTTTGGAGGCGGCCACCGGCGAAGACCACAGCGACGAGCTCGACCTGGCTCGGCCCGACGGTGCGGCCGAGCGAGCACTCGAGTTTGTCAAATGGCTCGCTCGTAAAAACGAGCCCGGCAAGTGGGACCAATTTTTGACCGATGATCGAAATCATCTGCGATGGGACAAGGTGATCGTCGCGGGCAGTTCACACGGCAGCACCACCGCGGCCCGATTCGCCAAGCATCAACGCGTCGATCGAGTCGTGATGTTGTGCGGTCCCCGAGATCAAGACCAGGATTGGCAATCGCTCGAATCGGCAACCCCGGCCAATCGGTTCTTCGGATTCAGCCACGTGCTCGATGGGGGTTGGACGGGTGATCACTATTGCCGATCTTGGGAATTGTTGGGTTTGAATGAATTCGGGCCGATCGTCAACGTCGACAAAGTCGCGTCGCCCTACGGCAACACGCGGCGATTGGTTTCGGCGGCCGACGTGGGCGACGATGCGAAGCGTGCTCACTCCTCGGTCCAGCCCGGCAAGTCTTCGCCGAAAGATGCCGAGGGCAATTTTTTGTACGAACCGGTTTGGCGATATCTGTTCACTCATCCCGTCGACCTGGTCGGCGAACCCACGCCACTGGATGAGGGATGCTTGAAAGAGCATGTGACTTATTGAGCGAACCCGCGACTGGTCTCGCATCTCCGTTTGCTCATCCGGACTCGCGGTTGCTTGCTCAATCGCGACGTTCGGATCATATTCTCGGTGGCCGTTCCTCGCTTCCGAGCGTCCGATCCCGAATCCTCGCAATCTTTCCGACTGATGACTCAACCGCTCAACCGATACAGCAGCAAAATCACCCAGCCCAAGTCCCAGGGTGCTTCCCAGGCGATGTTGTACGCCACCGGCTTGACGTCCGAGGACATGAACAAGCCGCAAATCGGTATCGGTAGCGTTTGGTACGAGGGCAATTCGTGCAACATGCACCTATTGGACTTGGCCGCCGACGTGAAGAAAGCGGTTACCGAAGCCGGCATGGTGGGGATGCGATTCAACACGATCGGTGTCTCGGACGGGATTTCGATGGGCACCGACGGGATGAGTTACTCGTTGCAGTCGCGCAATTTGATCGCCGACTCGATCGAGACCATCATGGCGGCCCAGTGGTACGACGCGTTGATTGCGTTGCCGGGGTGTGACAAAAACATGCCCGGATGCCTGATCGCGATGGGGCGATTGAACCGCCCGGCGATCATGGTTTATGGCGGCACGATCAAGCCCGGCCTTTGCGGGGGAAAAAAACTCGACATCGTGTCCGCGTTCCAGGCCTACGGAGAGTATGTCGCTGGCACGATCACCGAAGAGGAACGAGCCGAGATCATCCGCAAGAGCTGTCCCGGCGCCGGTGCGTGCGGTGGCATGTACACGGCCAACACGATGGCCACCGCGATCGAGGCACTCGGCATGTCGTTGCCGTATTCGGCTAGCATTCCGGCGGTTGACCCGGACAAGAAAGACGAATGCACGCGGGCCGGCACAGCGATCCTGGAGTTGCTCGAAAAAGACATCAAGCCGCGCGATATCATGACTCGCGCCGCGTTCGAAAATGCGATGGTGACGGTCATGGCGCTCGGCGGCAGCACCAATGCGGTTTTGCACCTGATCGCGATGGCTCGTTCGGTCGACGTCCCGCTGACCATCGACGACTTTCAATCGGTCAGCGATCGGATCCCGTTTTTGGCGGATCTGAAACCCAGTGGCAAGTTCGTGCAAGAGGACCTGCATTCGATCGGCGGAACGCCCGCGGTGATGAAGTACCTGCTCGAGAAAGGGCTGATGGACGGCTCTTGCCTGACATGCACCGGCAAGACGCTTGCCGAAAACGTGGCGGACTTGCCCGGTTTGAAAGCTGGACAAACGATCGTGATGCCGATCGAGAAACCGATCAAAGCGAGTGGTCACATTCGCATTCTCCGCGGCTCGCTCGCACCCGACGGTGCGGTCGCCAAAATCACGGGCAAGGAGGGGCTCACGTTCACCGGACCGGCGCGGTGCTACGACAGCGAAGAAGACATGCTGCATGCCCTCGAAGATAAAAAAATTGCAAAGGGTGACGTCGTCGTGATTCGGTATGAAGGACCCAAGGGCGGTCCCGGAATGCCAGAGATGTTGACGCCCACCAGTGCCATCATGGGCATGGGCTCGGCAGCGACGTCGCGATGTTGACCGACGGGCGATTCAGCGGTGGTAGTCACGGGTTCATCGTCGGACACATCACCCCCGAGGCTCACGAGGGCGGCCCGCTTGGACTATTCGAAAGACGGCGACGTTTGCACGATCGATGCCGAAACCAACCGGTTGGATGTCGACGTCAGCGAAGCGGAAATGGCAAAGCGAAAAGCCGCCTGGACGGCACCGCCACTCAAAGCGACGCGAGGCACGTTGTACAAGTACATCAAGACCGTCAAGAGTGCCAGCGAAGGCTGCGTCACGGACGAGTGATCCGATGGCAAACCCCAACCGCATCCCCAACAAGTTCAAGCCTTGGATCGCCATCCGCAAAAAATTCGGGCTCACGCACGCGCACGTTCAAATGGCCCGCGAATTGGGAATGGACATCAAACGAATCCGGCAACCGGCCAACCCGGATCCCAACATGCCGGGCCGACTGCCACTGAATAAGTACATCGAAAAACTGTACGTGAAACGGTTCGACAAAACCGAACCTGATGAAGTCAAGACGATGGAAGACTTGGCCGCCGAACACATGATGCGCCGCGAGGCTAAGAAATCCGAAAAAGAGCAAGTCGACGATGCGAGGGAGGACGGCGGCGTGTGACCTTTACCGTCATGCTCTCGGATTACCATTCTCGTCAATCACCCAATGCATTCCGCAAAGGCTAGCTGGTCACACGGGCCAGGAAGAATCCGATCGACAGCCGCGACGATGAACAACGCCGTCACCAGTGCCCCGACCAGCATCGGGTCGAGACCCGGTTTGTCTTTACCAACTTGCGACTTTCCGCCGTTCGAACGAGTGCCGTCGCCGCGGCGTCGACCGCTCGCCGAGCGGCTGTCTGAGAACCCCGCCGAGCTGCTGTGCACGTCCGACAATCCGCCCGCTCGCATCCCCGGACGTCCGGTCGAAGAGCTACCACCGTCACGGTTCCTTCGAACTTCGGAGTTGGGCCGGTAGCCCGATTCGAGTTGCAGATCCAAGAAACTGCCATCCACCAGATCGGGTCGCTGTTTGATGTCGACCAAACGACCGCTGTCACTCGAACTTAGGCCTTCGCCACGAATCAATTTGCTCCGTGCACTGCTTAAGGTATCACCGTTCTTGTTGCTGATTGTGTCATCTCGATTGATCCACGAACGATCCAAATCATCGAGTGAAATGGACGAAGAACCGCTCTCATCAAAGCTGGGCCGTGACCCCAATCCCGCCGTGACGGTCGTGCCTTTGGGGACCGCGACGCAATATTTCTCGAGCACCTCGGCAACATCGGCGGCTGTCTGGTACCGATACTTGGGATCTTTTTGGATCATCTTGACGCAGATGCCTTCCAGCTCACCGGGACAATCGCTCCGCCACTGCCGGACCGGTGTAGGCATCTCGGACTGATGCTTGGCGATCCTCTGGGCCAATGTCCCCTCGCTGAAGGGTGGTTTGCCCGTCAACAAAAAGTACAACGTGCATCCGAGCCCATAGATGTCCGCGCGGTGGTCGACGTTGTGGCTGTTGAGAGCCTGTTCGGGCGCCAAATAGTCCGCCGTGCCCAGCACATTCTCGTTATTCGCGACGGTCAAAGACTCGTCGTCGCCGGCGGTCACGAGCGCCAAACCCATGTCCAGCAACCGCACATTACCGAGCGGATCGATCAACAAATTAGCGGGTTTGACGTCGCGGTGAATGACCCCTTTGTCATGGGCATGTTGAAGACCTCGTGCGGCTTGCGCGACCACGGTTGCGGCAGTCGAAAAATCCATCGCGCCGTCACGCTTGACCAGTTGTTGCAAATCCAACCCGTCGACGTACTCCATCACGATGTAATGCACGTCACCCTCGTTGTCGATGTCGTAGGCCATCACGATGTTGGGGTGGTTTAACGACGCGATCGCTTTCGCTTCTAATTGAAACCGCGCAAGATACGTTGCGTCGCGAACGCGGCTCTTCGGCAACACCTTGATCGCCCGCTTGTCGCCCATCCGGATGTGTTCGCCCAGATAAACGCTGCTCATTCCGCCGGTGCCGATGTGTCCGAGCAATTTGTACTTGCCCAGAAAGAAGCCTTTGTATTTTCCAGCCAACAGCTTCTCGATGTGCCATTGGGTGATCAGACCCTCTTTTTTGAAAATTCCCGCCAGCTTTTTGGAACTCGACGGCAAGGCACCGTCTAGTTTTTCCTTGATCTTCGCAACCAATTGGTCCGAAGCCTTTGGGTCAACCAGACCGCTTTTTGCGAGGATCTCGAGGAATCGCTGAGAGGAAAGCTGTTGCTGCGACATGGGCTGCCGGCCGTGACCCCATGGAGAGTGATGCGGTGTTGTGAGAAGATAACAGGTTTAGAAGAGCGAGTTAAGCAACCCGACGCTCCAAATCAAACTCGTTTATCATAGGTCGGGTCGTGCGGTCTTCCCTAGTTTAGTCGTCTGACCCATTCTGTGCGACGTAATTCCGGACCACGATCGTTCCTTGACGCCCCCATCTCGACTCATGGCCGATGTGTCTGCGAATCACCCGAGTCCATGCCAGACTCCGAATGAGTCGCCGCTTGGGCCATCGAGTGAATCGATGCTTGCACCGTTGACGCCGACAGACTCGGCTGAGTTGGCACTCGGTGTGATGTTGAAGTATTGGGATCCGGGAAAAGTCAAAACACGTTTAGCCGTCGCGATCGGCGACTTCGAAGCGGCTGAAGTCGCTCGGTTGCTGGTCCGCCACTCTTGTTTGTCGCTCGCCGCCGCCGCCGATCATCGCGAGTTGGTGCTGGCGCCAAACCAAGACCAATCGCGTCTCGAGCTTTCACTAGCGTCATGGCATCTTGGCGATCGATGGTCGGTCGTGGGGCAGGGCGGTGGAGATTTAGGCGAGCGCATGTCGCGATGGTTCAAGCACACGCTATCGATTTCAAGTTCGAATCGGATCGATCGTGCAATCCTCGTCGGAACGGACTGCCCGACAATCACGCCAGACGATATCGAGGATGCTGGCCAGCGGCTTGGTCATCACGATGTGGTAATCGGTCCGGCAACCGACGGAGGATACTATTTGATCGGACTGCGTCTCAAACCGAACCATTCGCGTGAGACTCTTTCGGTCCTCGGCACGCTGTTTGACGACATGCCCTGGAGCACCGATCGGGTACTCTCTTTGACCCATGATCGTTGCCGGAAAGCCGGACTCTCGGTTTCAGTGATGGCAGCTCACCGAGATATCGATACCGCCGACGATCTGACCCATTTTCGACTGAACGCCGCTCCGTCGATCGACTCGGTGCCAAAGCCAACCTCGGAAGGATCAATTCATTTGTTGGCAAAACTGAAACGCGATGTCGAACAGGTATTAAGAACCTCACAATCTCGAAAAGCGAATCAATGACGACTCGCGTGCTGATCATCGGCGGGGGAGCAATCGGCCTCAGTTTGGCGTGGGAGATGTCGCGACGCTCTTCGCAGGTGTCATCCGAATCGACGTTTGAAATCACGATCCTCGAGCGTGGCCAGATCGGCAAAGGCACATCCTGGTCGGCCGCCGGCATTCTACCGCCCGCCAATTTGGATCGGGCGACCGATCCGATTGATCGGTTGAGAGGACTTTCTCATCAACTTTTCCCGAAGTGGGCGAGTGAACTCGAAGCCGCGACGGGCATCGACGTGGGTCTGCGGCGTTGCGGCGGTTGGTACCTGGCCGACACGCCCGGCGAGCGAGCCTCGATGTTGGGCATGCAAAGTTACTGGGACGAACTCGGGATCGAGTGTGAATCGGTTCCGCCCGACAAGCTCGCCATCCGAGAGCCCGCGCTTCGACGCTGGGCCGAGCAAGAATCCCGTTCCCATCCAGCCGCCGTTAACGCGGCTTGGTGGGTCCCCGACGAGTATCAAATTCGGCCGCCGCGGTATCTGCAGGCGCTTGCTCGAGCCAGTCTTGATCGCGGGGTTCGTTTGATCGAGAACGCGAGCGTGGACCAGATCCGTTACTCTCGCTCGTCGCCGGCGGTGCACGCGAGCGGCCACTGGCACGAGGCTGACGTGGTTGTGGTATGCGGGGGACCGTGGGCGGGGCAGGTGGCCGAAACGCTGCAGCTTAGCAATGCAATCGTTCCCATTCGCGGCCAGATCTTGTTGCTGAAAACCGATCGCCCGTTGGTGGGTGGAATTGTCAATGTCGGACATCGTTACGTGATGTGCCGCGACGATGGTTTCACGTTGATCGGATCGTGTGAAGAGGAAAAGGGATTTCAAATCGGGACCGACGATGCGACGCTGGAAAGCTTGCGTCAATTCGCGCTTGCGCTGATTCCCGAGTTGGCATCTGCCCAGTCAATCAATAAGTGGTCGGGCCTCCGTCCGTTAACCTTTGACGGATTCCCCATGATCGGACACGTCCCCGACGCCAACAATGTGTGGGTCGCCGCCGGCCACTTCCGCAGCGGTTTGCATTTATCGCCGGGTACCGCCGTCACGCTCGCCGATGCCATCACCGGCCAACTACCCGCGATCGACCTCAGCGCCTTCACCGTCGGCAAGCAACAAACCCACTCGGCATAGAATAGGCACCCCTCGTGGCCCTGCGACTCCGTTCCCAGAGAATAATGCTATGGCCATGGAGTGGGGACCACGCCATCGATGGCCGCATCCAAGGTCTTGTTCAGCTTGCTTGAAAGCTTTTCATTTTCCAACGCGGTTCTGAATTTCTCAGCAACCTCGATCGCTTCTGCCGACCGGTCGTTCTTGATCAAAATGGCCACCAACGTCGCGGCATCGTTGACGATCTTTTTATCAACATAAGTCTGGTAAGCCTCGCCGAAACGATCTGCGGATTCCAAGCCACGGGTATACGTCTCAACGATTCTCTGAGTGTCTTTTTCCGGCTGAATGTACTTTCCGCAAAGTTCATATTCCTTCGCGCGGATCAAAGCCGGTTCCGAGATGCCGTACAGTCGTGCGGCATCTTCCGAATCGGTTTCGTCAACCCATCGGAATAGCTCGGCGGTTTTTTGTTCTTGACGCAACGTCTTATTCAGAGCGGTGAAGTCGTGGAACTCTTGGAATTGGACTCGGACACGATTCGGGTCCCGTATTTTCTCCTCCGTCTCGTCACGAATTTCGGTCATCTTTTTTAACGCTGGCGGGTACGCTTCGCCAAGTTTGAGCCAGTAACTCATGGCGAAAGATAGCCGCACTCCCGATTGCCCCGGATCGATTGCAACCGCGTTTTCGTGATACCAAACGTGCTTCGCGAGCGCGGTTTCGTATCGACGCTCCTGGGCGTCCGCTTGGGCTTCCTGCAAAATGACAGTCGGTTCCGGATTGGGCGGTGGAGTCCAGTCTTCCGCGACACTTAAGATTGGCAAGAGCGAGACAATTACAAACATGAACATTCGCATAGCATCAACCTCTCGAGGGATCGGTCGGGACTTCGGTCGGGTCTTCTGAGAACGATGATTCGTAAATCAATCGCATTCGGTCCGCGGTGGCTTCAAAGCTCTGCGTCGTACGGTCTGGTCGTCAATTGCGTACGCATCAAAGAGCCAGTCTGGTGCTGCTTTTTTCGGTTCGAAACGTTGAGACATCCACAACGACAAGATTGCCAGCACGCAAACCGCAAGCATGGCAACGATTTCGAATCGCGAGAATGATAATCGTCTGGGAAAAGCAGTCATTGATTCCGTACTGTGCTCCGCGCGCCCTTTTCACAAATCTGGCGTTGCCCGTTACGCTGCTGAATAGGATGTCGACTTTGCTATGATTGTACTGCCGACGCCATCCACTTCGGCACGATCGAAACCACAAGTCTTTGAATTCGGGGCAATCCCCCTAAAATCGCATGAACCAAACTGACGAGAATTTTGCTGGCGAAGATATCCCCGATGACGCGATGACTTTGGATCCGCCTGGGCGAATTGCGGTGGTGGGGGCTGGGCCCCTGGGGATCGAAGCCGCACTGTATGGGCGGTTCATGGGATACGATGTGACGTTGGTTGATGCGGTCGGTGTAGCCGCTTCCCTGGTCGATCAGCTCGACGAACCGTTACCAATGCTGCCCGATCGATGTTTGTCTTCACTCGCGAATTCGGCGCTCGATGCGCAAGCTGAAACGAAGCATCGTGTCTTGCCGATGACCGTCGGCCAATGGATCGACGAAGGACTTGTGGCGCTGACCCAAACGGATTTGCTAGCCGGACGGTTGCGTGCTCCATGGCGAGTCACGCGGATCGAGACAGTGCCGATTTCGGCCAACGATCTTGATGACGAAGTAGACGTCGATGAAAGTGAAGGAGACTTGGAGGGGATTCCGCCCGACTTCCGTCTCGTCGGCGTGGCTTGTTCGGAAGCCAACGATTCCGAGCAAGCTGATTCGTTGGAGGTGGAGGCGGTGATCATTGCGACAGGGCCGGTCAGTGAGATCGAAACCACCTTTGATTTGCCCGCGGACTACTTTTTTCGAATCGGCACCGACAGCGAGGGGACGGCGGAACAGCGATTGGTTGCGGGCCGCAAGCGGATCGTCTCGATTTTTGCCTCGTTGGCTGGACGGGCGACCTTGGATCTGTATCAACCGCGACGCGGTCCCGCTTAGCAATTCTTATCCGGCGAGACCCTTTGCAACGTTTGTCCCGGTAATGTCGGCTGGGTTTTTCATCAAAGGTGGTGTTTCTTTTTCGCATCAACCGTCGGTGACTCGCAACGTGTCCTAGCTTTCACTGGCGGACGGTTCCCACGACACGTTGTCGAGCGATCGGTCTGCGTCACACGGACTCAGGTTCACTTACCTGCGCCGTGCGCTTGCCAAGTTGATTCGCACCGGGGACTTCGATGATCAAACTGTCTCGTCTTGATGGCGAACCTTTCGTGCTCAATGCCGAATTGATTCGATATGTCGAGCGTCGTCCAGACACATTCATCACGTTGACATCCGGCGACCGCATCGTCGTGCGAGAGTCGATGGAGAGCGTGATCGAATTGGCGGTTGATTACCAACAAAAGAAGCATTTCATGCCGATGCCTCGTTCGCCAGAAACGATCAACCCCTAAGCATCTCGGCCTCGAGTCTGTTTCAACGCACCCCTTCCGTTCGCCCTCCCTGCGAAAATAAGTACGAACCATGGATATCGCCAGCCTCGTCGGAGTGATTCTCGCCGTCGGTTTGATCATCGGCTCCATCGCGCTCGGCAATGCGCCGTTCTCTGCCTTCATCGACATCCCCTCGGGGTTGGTGGTGATCGGTGGCGCCGTCGCCGCGGCCATGATCGCGTTCCCACTCAGCAGCATTCTGAAGTCGCCGATGATCGCGTTGAAGGTCTTGCTTAACAAAGGGGAAGACCGGTTGGCGTTGATCAAACAGATCGTCGAGTTGGCGGAGACCGCTCGTCGCGATGGTCTGTTGGCATTGGAGTCCAAGATCGGCGATATCGAAAATCAATTAGTCAAAACGGGGATTCAAATGGCGGTCGACGGCAGCACGCCCGAAATTGTCGAAGAAGTTTTGCGGACCGAGGTCGAAGCCATTCAATGCCGACATCGCGAAGGCAAGGGCATCATGGACCAACTGGGGCGATTCGCTCCCGCGTACGGGATGATCGGAACCCTGATGGGATTGATCATGATGCTCCAAGACATGTCGGACCCGTCGGGGATCGGTGCGGGCATGGCGGTCGCGTTGATCACGACGCTCTACGGAGCCATCGTCGCCAATGTGATTTGTTGTCCGTTTGCCGAGAAACTCGGTCTGATCAGCCGCAATGAAGTCATCAGTCTCGAGATTGCGATCCGCGGCGTGATGGCGATCCAGTCGGGTGAGAGTCCTCGTGCGATCGACCAGAAACTTCGTACGTTTTTGCCACCGAAATTACGGGGTGCGGAGTAAATCATGGAACAAGAAGAAGATGTGATCGGCATCCCTGAATGGGTTGTCACATTCGGCGACATGATGAGTTTGTTGTTGACGTTCTTCATCATGTTGGTTTCGCTAAGCGAAATCAAAGAAGAGGAGACGTACCAGGCGATGGTCGATTCGATTCATCAGCAATTCGGTTACTCCAAGGCACCCGATTCGTTGGCGCCCGGAGACTCGCGGCCACGTAGCACGGCGTTCAAAACGTTGGCCACGACCGGCCGAGCAAAGAAGAAGGATACCGCGTCCGGTGGTGTGCCCGAAAAGGCACCGACGGGCGAAGAACCGTTGGTCCGGATCATTCGTCCGGGGCAAATCACGGCAGTCGGATCGGTGGTGTTTTTCGAAATTGGTTCCGACCAGCTTTCCCAATCAACTGAAGAGGTGCTGATGGACTTGGCGTCACAACTTCGTGGGAAACCTCAAAAAATTGAAGTTCGCGGTCACGTGTCTGCGGAGTACGCCGCTCGCACCCAAGGCACCAACGAGTCCGTGATGTTAGGCATCCGCCGCGCCGCGGCGGTCCAGCGATTTTTGATTGATCGAGAAGGTATCAGTTTGCAACGATTTCGGATCTCCTCGGCCGCCGATAGCGAACCCATGAGCCGAGGCGGGCGGGGGTCAGCGCTCGCGAAGAACGCTCGCGTCGAAGTCTTCATGCTCGACGAAACCGTAGACGACTTGGCGGGAACCGCTGACGAACGAAACGCAGCAACCATCAAAGTTGGCGAAAATAGCCAGGAGAAACCATAGTGGCAGACGAAACAACCACCACCGACGAGACCACCGAAGCGATCACGCCGCCACCAACGACCGGCGGCGGACGAACGCTAATCATCGCGTTCGTCGCCGTTGTGATCCTGCTCGAAACGGCAATGTTCTTCTTTTTTGTTCCCAGCGCCGAAGATGTTACGCGCCTTGGCCGAAGCGAAGTTGATCGAATCCGTTCAACAAAGCGAAGTCGAAGCCGAACAGGAAAAGTCGGACGAAAACACTGTCATCGAGTTTCAGCTCGGCATGTACGGCGAAATCTTCAGCCCGCACGATACCGAACGCACCTATCGCGTCGAATTGGATCTGTACGGACTGATTCAGAAAAAGAACCAACCCAAGATGAAGGAAGAATTCATTTCGAAAGAGGGCCGCCTCCGGAACGTGATCCGAATGAAAATCCGAAACAGCTCGATGGAGGAGCTCGGTGAAAACAATTTGGGGTTGCTCGAACGCGGCATTTTAACGAAATGTAACCACTTGCTCGAAGATGATCTGCTGCTGGGCGTCGGTTTCAAGTCCTATCAATTGATCGAGCAATAGCGTCGCGGCATAAAACTGAACAGCGAAGGCGGCCGTTTCATGCGTGAAACTGCCGGCGGCCGAACATCTGATTGAATCGCAAATTGTCCAAGGAAGGATAGAAGAATGGCCGATCCGACCGACGAGCCGAATGATAAAAAATCGAACCTCGAAACGTCGATGGGCGATTCCAAAACGCCAGATCAGTCGAAAAAGGCCGCGGGGAAAGAACGTCTCAATACCGATGACATCGAAGAGCTGCTTAACCAAGCGTCCGAGTCACTCGACGAGGCAGTGGGCGAGAATGTTTCAACCCAGGCAAAACCGACGCCGTTCAGTTTCAAGGATCTCGCATCCGATCATGGGCCGGCGGTGCATCAGCCGATCGATCTGCTCGGCGAGGTCGAGATGGACCTTCGAGTCGAGCTTGGCCGGACTCAAATGCGGCTCGAAGAGGTGCTGCAACTGCGCAGCGGTAGCGTTGTCGCTCTTGACAAGCTCGCCGGCGACCCGGTCGACATTTTTGTCAACGGACGACTGATCGCCCGCGGAGAAGTCTTGGTGATGAACGACAATTTCTGTATACGTGTCACCGAGCTGGTCGGCGCTTGAACCGAAAAGTTTTGCCCTTCGTCTCGCCGTGCCTTTCACTTTGCCGAGCATCGCATGATCGTTCGTGATTTCCAAACGTCACTCTTACTGCTCATCGTCATTTTCGCTGGATCGTCTTTCTCGTTGATCGAGGCGCAAGAAGCGGCCAACGCGTCGGTGCATTCGCGAGGCAGCGCGATGTCGGTTCCTACGCCAACCGGAGTCGAACCACCCGTCCGCTTGATCGACGGAAAGCCCACCAAATTTCCTGCTTTTCACAGTCCCGTCGCAGCAAATGACGCGAGCGCTCCGGTCGACGAAGCACCCAAAAATCAATTCGCAATCCCGGCCGTCACCGTCACCTCCAGCCTGGCGGTCGTGCTAGGCCTGTTCGCAGCCATGGTATGGCTAACCCGCAAATTCGGCTCCCGATCGATTGCGCCCGGTGCAATTCCACGCGAAGTGTTTGAGCATCTGGGTAGCTCGCCCATCGATGCTCGGACCCGTTTGACGATGATTCGCTGTGGCAGCCGGATCCTGGTGCTCTCGCAAACCGCAACCGAGGTCAGGTCGTTGTCCGAGATCACCGATCCCGAGGAGGTTCGTCGCTTAACGGCCGCGTGTTTGGGAGACTCCAAACGCATCTTTGCCAGCACCTTAGAGTCGCTCGAAAAGGAACCTGTAAGGCCTGGCTTTGCCAACGAGTCACCACAGTATCCGAACTCGGGCATCGGAATGAAGACTTCTCAACCCACCGAGTTCGACGCGCCAAGACCTCGTGGTCGACTATTCACGACCACTGCGTGATTCAAACGCAACTGCAACCCGACGGAACTGGCATAGCCAGTTTTATTCTTGGAAAGATTTCCTGCGGGCGGAGTCGCACGGCATCGAGGGTTGCCCGCTTTAGTGACTCGTGACGATGCCGAGATCTCGGAGCCAGTTTTCACATAGTTTTGGCCACTGAGATGCACCGGGTGTGTCGGCGGCTAGGCCGAGTCCGTGACGGCCTTTCGGAAAAACGTGCAGCTCCGACGCAATGCCCTGTTCAACGAGAGCTCCGAAGTAGCTCAAGCTGTTCTGGACCGGGACGGCAGTGTCTTCCACCGTATGAAACACAAACGACGGCGGAGTTTGTCCCGTCACTCGCGTCTCGTTCGAAAGCGACTTGGCCAGTTCGGGGTCGGGATCGTTGCCCAGCAAATTCCGTCGGCTGCCGCGATGCGTGAAGGCGAGGTCCATCGTGATCACCGGATAACACAAAATGGCAAAGTCGGGTCGGGAAGAAACGCGATCAATCGGGTCCGTGGCGGCGGGTTCGGCGTCATGGAACTGAGTCGAGACCGTTGAACACAAGTGGCCGCCCGCGGAAAATCCGATCACACCGATGCGATTGGGGTCAATGTTCCATTCCATCGCGTTGGCACGCATGGTTTGGATGGCCCGTTGAGCGTCGATCATCGGCGCGGGATGACCGTAGCCCTTGCCGTCGTTGCCCTTGCCACGCAGACGATAAGTGCAGATCGCCGACGACACGCCGAGCGACTCAAACCAGGCCGCGAATTGGTGACCCTCGTGGTCCATCGCATGACCGCCATAGCCACCACCCGGCAAGATAATCACTCCCGCTGTGGGTGACTCGGATGCAACCTTGGTGACGATCAACTCCGGCGTGTCGCCATCCTTGTCGTCCGTCACCCCCGGAGCTCCGTGCTCCCAAAGTCGCATGGTTGTCGGTTCGGACGCAGACAGTGGTGAATCGGCAAGCCACGTCGCGACCAGACAAAAGAGCATGATGAGGCAGATGCGGGGCGGGCAGTATTTCATGGTGTTTTCAGCGCAAGCGATTGAAAGGGGAGGGTAGGGCGGTTCCAAAATGGATGGCGAACCGGTGCGGGCCAATTCTAATCGATCCGTCGATCGACGAGGTCCAAGGCATGCGAGTCATTGCGGGTCTCGCCAAGAACGGGGTTAGCGAGTATCAACTGAAGTGATCGCTTGTCATCCACTTCCCACCGTCATTGTTCTTGCCGTGACCACCTCGTCTTTTACGTTCATGTCGCCGCCCGCGCAGCGGCTAACTGGGGTTCGCCAACGACTTTCGCTGTGGCGAACGATTTTGGCGACGGCGCTTGGTGAACGTCTGGTCTATCGGGGTGACTTCGCGCTCGGAACGCTGATGCGATTCTTGCCGATCATCACTCAAATCTTTTTGTGGTATGCCGTCTTCGATTCGATCGGCAACGCCGAGGGTGAGGACGCGGCTCAGATCGGTGGTTTTGGATTTCGCGAAATCGTTGCCTATTATTTGCTGACGATGATCGCGCGAGCTTTCTCAAGCATGCCGGGGCTGGCGTCCGGAATCGCCAAAGAGATTCGCGAGGGGGAGATCAAACGGTATCTGATCCAACCCGTGGATCTGGTCGGTTTTCTGTTATTGACCCGAGTCGCTCATAAATTGGCCTACTATGCGGTCGCGACGTTGCCGTTTGCATTCGTCTTCTATTTGTGTCGCGGATACTTTGCCGACGGATGGCCACCACCGGCGATCGTGGTCGCGTTCATTGGTTCATTGGTGATGGGCTTCTTGATCGGTTTCTTTTTGGAAGCGGCGATCGGGATGATCGGGTTCTGGTTCCTGGAAGTGTCCTCGTTGCTATTTGTTTACATGTTGTTCAGTTTCTTTTTGTCTGGACACATGTTTCCGTTGACGATGTTGCCGCCCGGCATCGAGAGCTTTGTGAACTTGTTGCCATTCAAGTATCTCGCTTATTTTCCCGCTGCGGTGTTTCTGGGCAAGATTCCGGAAGAGGAGCTACCGATGGAAATGGCGATCGAAGCGGCCTGGTTGGCCTTCTTCATCATCGTCTGTCGAGTCGCCTACGCGCGCGGCGTTCGACGTTACAGCGGATTCGGAGGCTAATCCCATGAGCGGTGCAGACGCGAGTTATCGAAAAGTGTTTTTGACGTTTGCTCGCAACAGTCTGGTGCGAGACATGACGTTTCGAACCAACTTTGTGCTTCAATGCGTTAGCAGTCTTGGTTGGACGGCCATGAACGTTGGATTCTATTTGATCCTGTTCCAGCACACCAAAACGATCGGCCAGGACAGTGGATGGGACGAACCAAAATTCTTCGTGTTCATCGCAACCACTTGGTTCATCAACAGCATCGTGCAGGCATTCTTCATGCCCAATGCGGAAGAGTTTAGCGAGCTGATCCGCACCGGCGGTTTGGATTTTGCATTATTGAAACCGATCGATACTCAATTCTTGATTTCGTTCCGTCGCATCGACTGGAGCGCGACTTTCGAATTTTTTCGCGGGGCTGTTGATACTTGGCGTTTCCCTTTACCAATTGGCGACGCGAGAAATTGATCCGATGGTTCCCTCGCTGGTCTCAGTCGTGTTGTACGTCTTTTTCCTGATCTGCGGCGTGGCCATGATGTACAGCCTCATGATCTGTTTGAGTGCCACCAGCATCTGGTTGGGTCGCAACCAAACGCTCTACAACTTTTGGTTCTACATCACGAACTTCTCACGCTATCCGATGGAGATGTACAACCGCGGTTGGGGTACGCCGATGTACGGATTTTTTACCTTTGTGATTCCCGTGCTGTTGGTGGTCAACGTGCCGGCAAGATTGTTGGCTAAACCGATCAGTCCTCGAACCAACGAAGAATGGATGTTGGTTGGGTGGGCGGTCGTGGCGACGTTGATGAGTTTGATCGCCAGTCGATGGGTGTTTCGACGTGCGCTACTGAGTTACCAAAGCGCCAGCTCGTGAAGCGGCACTACTGGGAAGCCGCCTTCCGCCTTGCTTGCTCGATCGGCAATCCGGCGGGCATGTCGGGCCGATCGTGACCGACGGCGGTCAACCACGCGGCCTTCATGATTTTTTGTCGCTTCGCAGTCGTTTCCACTTCTGACTGTTCGGCGGTCTCACGATCCGAGAGCCCCCATGCGTCCAAGATCGCATCGACAATGATTTGATGACCCTCAATTGACGGGTGGATTCCATCGGCGGAGATCGAATAGTTAGGTTGAACGGCACGATTGGCTTCAAGATACAAGGTGATTGGTTGATGCAAATCGATCACCATCGCCACTCGATCGGATTGGTCCATGATCCACGCGGCGTACTTCTTGATCACTTCTTTGTCATAGTTTTCATAGATCGTTTTGAATCCGAAATCCTTGGCACTCAACGGCACGAGTTTGCCGGTCCCGCGAAGCGGCACGGGGTCAAAGGGTGGGGGTGTCATCAAAACCAATTTTGCGCCGCTGGCGGATACCTTCTCGATGATTTCGTCGATGCCCCGTTTGTAACTCGCAAATCGATCTTCGCTAAATGGATGATAAATGCCATCGTTCATGCCGTAACATGCAACAACCACATCCGGTGCCAGTACGGCCAGCGCACCGATCGATCCGAGTCTGAACATTGGGGCGCGGAAAGGGATGGTCGGGCTCGGACAAGCCGCAACACGTTTCGCTGGGTAGTCCGATGTTGATGATCTCGGGTGAATAGCCGTTGGCCGCAAGCGTCGCATCCAACACATCGACGAAGTGACCCGCGTAGGTGATCGAGTCGCCCAAAAACACAATGCGTTTCGACGTCAACGGAAAATCGGGCTCGACAGCGTGCGAAGTCAACCCCGGCGAAGTCAGAAGTGTCGCGACAGCAGCACCTATCGCGATGAATCGTCTCGGAGTCAAATGCATGATCGATTTTTTAACAGAGGTATGATTGAGATGTCTCATCGGAGACACGCATTTTAACCTCTCGCTTGGGTTGGCGTGATCCGCAACCCGCACTTCATTTCTTCTCTGCAAGAGTTTTCACGCTCAAAGAGTTAATCCGCGTGGGCCATCGCCCTGCGCGTCTTACAAACTCACGTGGCGATGCCCACTCGGCTTAATTAGCGTACTAAGTGATGATTTCTCGGCGGTTTTGCACGTAGTCCCACAGCACGAATCGGTCGAGGTCCTTGCCGCTGGTGAAGAAGACTCGGCCACTCGTTGTTTGTGCCATTCGTTGAGCGAACTGAACATCTTCTCGACTCTGCGACCAACTGGGGATCAGAAAGATGTTGATCGTGA
Organism: Pirellulaceae bacterium; assembly: GCA_963781095.1. Lineage (GTDB taxonomy): Bacteria > Planctomycetota > Planctomycetia > Pirellulales > Pirellulaceae > Rubripirellula. Next base: position 170,084 of record CAWAEA010000014.1, on the reverse strand, counting down.
TGCCTTCTTTCTTGCACATCGCCGCCTCCCGCATCGTCGCTTCTTCGGTCCGTGGGTGGGGCGGATACAGCATGTAAAGCTGTTCCTCTTCGAAGTGAGCGGTTGGCAATCCGTCGGTGATCAAAACGACCTGTCGATTCGGTGTGTCGCAGGTTGCTAAATTCCGGCGAGCCAATTGAAGCGCGTGCTGAATGTTGGTGAAGTGCGGGTGCACCATCGCCTCACTCATGTCGGGCTGGCTCATGTCCGCCCGCAATTGCACCCACGGGTCATGGATCGTGACCGGCTTCGGCATCAGTTCAATGATTTCGCCCGCGGTTCGCATCTTGGCAAACGTGTACATCTCGATGAACTTCAAAAAGTCACCGGGATACTCACTCGTGATCAAGCCTTGGAGCGCAAGTGCCATCCGTTTCACGTTGATGTATTGGCCTTCGTATCGCATCGAACCGCTCATGTCCATGATGACCGCGGTGGCGCACTTGGGATGATTGCGGGTCTTGTGAACTTCGATGTCATCGCTTCGCAATCGGATCGGACGCTCATCGCCCTGTCGAAGCAGGGCGTTGATGACGGTTTGCGGCAAGTCAATGTTTGCGACGCTGTCGCCGAACTCATAGGGTTTGGTCTGCTGCAGCTCGACCGCTCCGTCCCCGATCACGTTTCCCTGGTGTCGACCGGTTCTTGAAGGCACAGCTCGCTAAAGATCCGCTGCAGCAAGCGACCTTGAAAAATCTTATACGCCTGGGGTGTCAATCGAAAACCGCCACTGCCGTCCGGATTCTTCTCGAGGCCTTGACGTTCGGCCTGTTCACGCAGCATGTTCTCGATCTGTTGTTGCATCTCTTCGAGCTTTTGCATGTCGCCTTTGTCGGCGAATTCGGACAGCATCTCCATATCGATGATGCCGATTTGAGCATCTTTGGATGCTTGGTCGAGTTGGCTGAGCAACTCGTCAATCTTTTCCAGCTCCTCTTTGATTTCGAGCGCTTTGGGAACGGACATCGACTCGTTGCCGGTGAAGTCATACTTCGATTCCAGCTCTTCAATATTGTGCTTGTCGCTCATCCGCGCGGCGATGTTCATCAAGGATCTCGCCAGATCGCTGTTGTCGCTGTCGGCGTGGTACCAGATTTGTTCGATGATGTAGGGTTGTTCGTAGGTGATCGCTTGCCGAAAAGCCTTCTCTTGATTCTTGGGAACGCGAACGTTTTTCGATGAGTTGAAGTAAGCCTTGCGAGCCTTCTTCTGGACAGTCTTGGCCTCGTAGGTTTCGAGTATTTTTCGTTTGCGTTCTTCGAGCATGGCACGCAGCATGTCCAAACTCGGACCCAATCCCGCAATCTGGCTGGGGTCAAGTTTGATCGCACGCGCAAGTTCTTCGGCCGACAACTCGCGATAGTTACCGTACATCATCGCCTGTTCGAAAGCCGGCGAAACAAGATCCGGTGGCTCCTGGGTGGGAGGCGGAAAAGACGCAGGATCGTATTTTTGATAGGCGTGAATGATTCCGCCGACGCGAGACTTCATAAGGTTGCCAAAGTTAACTTGAAATGTTTCTTCGCCGATCGCACCGCTAGACCTCGTACTGGATCTTCCCATGGCGTTGGCTGCGGCTAATTTTGTCCATGCTGTAGAGGCCTGCCAGGACGAATTCGACGCATGATGCGCGAACCGCTTCGTTCTCGCCCGCGTTGACTTCGAAGGCTTTGTCCCAAGCGGGTGGCACACTCTTGAGACGCTCGGCGTAGTCGCTGCTCGGAAGTTGGTCGCCGACCTCGATGCGAACGCCGCCGCGAAAAATTTCCGCGATTTCCGCTAACCCGTGTTCTTCCACGTACTCGCTGAACACGACGCGGATCGCTTCCGCCACGACCGCATCCAACACTTGACGCTCGCTCATTTGATGGGTGCCCATCAAGTCGAGCTCTAACTTGCCCAGCGAGCTCGCATACAGATGCCCAAGGTCGCTGATCCGAGGCACCGCGGGTCGCTCTTGATTGACGATTCCCCGTTGACGGGCCGACGCGACGATGGTTCGAAAGTTCGAAAGTGAAAAGCGTGCCGAAACACCCGATGCCTGGTCAATGTACTTGCTCTTGCGAGCTTGAACCGTAATCTCCTCGACGATTTGGTACATGAAGTAAGGAACGGAAACGGGATAGTCGCCTCCGAGTTGCTCACCGACCTCCTGTTGCAAAATCGCGATCCCCTGGTCACGTTCATCGGGATAGTGAGTTTGAACGATCGTGCCGATCCGGTCCTTCAATTGCGGGATGACTTTGCCGCTACGGTTGTAGGTCGCCGGGTTTGCCGAAAACAAAATCATGACATCGATGTCGAACTGGATGGGATAGCCGCGGATCTGGACATCACGCTCTTCCAAAATGTTGAACAATCCGACTTGGACCAATTCGTCGAGCTCGGGCAATTCGTTCATCGCAAAGATTCCGCGGTGCATTCGCGGGATCAATCCGAACGAAAGCGCCTCTTCGGCACTCATGCTAACCCCACCCGTCAATTTCGCGGGGTCGATTTCTCCGATGATGTCGGCAAACTTGGTGCCTGGACTCAAACGTTCGGCATACCGCTCGTCGCGATGCCACCATCCGATTTTGATGTCCGACGGGTCGAGGGTGCGGATCAGACGTTTGCCAAGTGACGTGATCGGTTTGACGGGGTCTTCGTGAATCGGCAAGTCAGGATGGTCGATGTAGGGAATCCATTCATCTAAGAAACGCGTCAGCATCCGCATCATGCGACTCTTGCCTTGGCCTTTTTCACCCAGGAACAGCATGTCGTGCCCGGCCAACAACGCCAAATTGATTTCCGGAATGACGGTGTCGTCGTACCCAATCATTCCCGGAAACAATTCCTCGCCACCGGCGAGCATTCGCGTGAAGTTGTCGCTGATCTCCTGCTTGACTGTTTTCGAAGTCCAGCCGCTATGGTTGAGTTCGGCAAGCGTTTCGGGTTGGGGAGGGGCCACGGTGGCATTCATACCGGCAAGTCCTGGTTCGGGGTCCATTTCAATGTCACTGCATTGTAGGCCGATGCCCAGTCATTTTACGAAGCCGGCAATTCATGAAGGCGGCAATTGACGAAGCAGCAATTTGAAGAAACCGGCCAACGCCTAAACATCCCGCGATCACGCACGAGTGCTGGGCTCAGTTCGTACCAGGTGTTTTCGACCGAGTCGAAGTCAGCATTGTCGCCGAAATCACACGCAGATGCGGCGGCAGGGTGTCAAGTTGCTCGTCGAGCATCCGCGCCAATTCAAGACGTTGCAGCCCATCAGAGATGGACAAAGCACGTCGTATCCAATCAATCGCGTGCAATTGCATCGACTCCGAAGCTCGACCATCGGTGCGACCCGATTGGGATAACCATTGCTCGGCCAGCGTCTGCCACTGGTCGGCCGATGCATCAGGCGGCATTTCCAATTCTTGTCTCGCGAGCGCCGCCAAGCGTCGGTCATTTGAATGATTCAGCCGCGATAACGAGTCGTGATCCCAGCGACGAAGCATCAAGCATTCGTATCGTCCGAGTGCGCCCGCCCGTTCGCGCTGGGCGTTTGTCGTGGAGGAGGACGTGGATTCCCGGTCAATCGATTTTTGTAGCCGTCGCATCTGAAGAATCGACTCTTTGATCTGAGCCACCTCCGCAATCTGGCTTTGGCTCTTGTCCAGCTCCGCAAGCAGGCTCAACTGCGCGACCACTTGCTCGCAAGTGTCGAACAACTCGCTGGTTAAAAGCAATTCACCGATTGCCGATCCCTCGCGAAATAAACGGTGACGTGAAAGCGGTGAGAGGTCCGTGATCCCATCCATCGAACGAAGCGCAGTGATCCAATTCGAGGCGAGCAATTGGGGTGACGATTCGGTATCGCTGAACTCCGCCGGCGGGCTGGCGACCATTACGCCAACCGGGGCGTCGTATGCCGTGTCAACCGGCGTGGATGCGATCGGACTCACCGATCGCAGGCTTCGCGAGTCGATGCTGGTCAACTCATCGGAGTCCGATGGAGGGGCCGTCGTCGTCGCGGCGGCAAACGGATCGGGGAGATGCGTTTGCTCATTCGTCACGCGATTGGGGATCGCCGGAGGTTCAATTTGGGATTCAACTTTCGGCTGATCGGTAGGCGCTAAAGTCCGCGACGTTGGTTTCAAACTTGCCATCTCATTTTCCGTCGAGCGGTACGCGACGGAGGACGACCGATCCGTTCGCGCGGGCGATCTTTCGGTCACCCCTCGAGACGCCAACGTGGGAACGCCAACGGAGGTGGCAATGATCAATCCGCCGATCGTAAACCAGGCCCAACCGGGCAACCATTTTCGGCGGATTCGTTTGAGTCGCCGAGACCGCGGCGTCGTGATCAATAAGTCGTCGTCACCGAGCGACTTCAGCCACACGTCATCCGCGGACCGCGAAACCGTCGGCTCAATCGCCGGCATGTCGATGCCCGGCATCCAGTCGTTGATCTCCATCGAGTCATTGGCATCGGTTGACTTGTCGGATATCGCATCCCCGTTCGTCGAAGGTTCCAATGGTTCGCCGACCCGGCTAAAAAAATGGGTTTGTCCGGCTGAGAACAGGGTGGTCGGCAGGATTCGGCCCACGTAGGCACGCTGCTGGGGATCGGCCCGTTTCCGAGGATCCATCAAGCGGTACGCGGATGTGGCTACGCGGGACAGTTGCCTCGCTTGTTCGGTCGACGGTGTCAACAATTGCTGTTTGGCAAGATTTCGCGTCGTCTGCGAAACGGCACGTCGGATCACCGTCAACCTTATTTCATTCGGACGAACACCCAAGCGACGAAAATCTTCGACGTTCAAGTTTTTCATTGGGATGATCGAGGATGACATGGTGAAGCGAAAAAGCAGGGCGGGGTAGGGAGGGGCAGGGTAGGGCGGTGTAGGTTGGAGGAGGACTCAGGCAAGTCACGAAACGCTAGGGGCGATCCGACCGACCATTGCCAAGCAGTTGGACACCGACGATCGAATCAGGTTCCATCAAAATCGAGGAAGCTCGATCCGGACAGGCCCTCTTCCAAGTCGACTCGCCGACAACGTGGACTCACCCAATCTTAACTCGATCGCCATCCCACTCACACGTCACAATTTGTGAATGTCGGCTCTAGGGAGCCGATTGGGTCATTGCAAGTCAGAAGGAACCGCTGGGCCACGAACCCGGACGACCCCGTGCCGATGATCGCGGGACTGGCGGGGAATAATTGATTTCCGCGACTTCGTCCAGTTCGCCACGGCCCGGATTCCCGGTGGTGGGATTATGCCCCGCAAACTCGCGATAACGGCGGGTACTGCGAATCAGATCAAGCGATCAGGGAATGCTGGCTCGGAACCAAAACGCCCGTTTGCGATCGGCCCGTTGGCGCGTGTCTTCCAACATCGTGTCGAGCGAACCATCGAACTGGAAGCGGTCGGGACGGCTACCCGACCTCACGATGATCTCTTGCGAGATGTCGATTCCGGGCTGAGGACGCAGCAGGATGGTGATCCTTTCCGATGGCGCCACGGTGACGCGAATTTGATTGTTGGCACCGATCGAAGCCAATACTTTCGCCGAACGAATTCGCGAAGTCGAACTCCACAAGATCGGGTCGATCTGGACATCCGGCTTCAACTCGCCGAGCTCTAACCACCAAAAAAATTGGTCGCCTTTTCGCATCGTCGACACTTCGATCTGTTCGGGGATCGCGCGTCTCACATGAGCGGGCGAGTTCATCCATTCGAACAGATGCGGAATCTCATCAAAGAAAGGTTCTCGGCCGCGGCCCCGATACATTACGACCATCGCGTCATGATTGAACGACATGTAATCGTCCATGATCGAACCGTCGTCGCGAATGCCATCACGTTCGCCTTTGACGATGTACATGGGAATGTAGCGGGCATTCAATTCGAAATGATGGATCGTCTTGGACGGATTGGCACTGATCGGAATCACACCCGCCCACAAATCGGGGTGCGCCAGTCCGATGTCCCACGCCGCCGTCCCACCCTCGCCATGCCCCGACAAAAAAACGCGATCCGAGTCGATCGACGATCGACGCATCGCATCCCGCAGCGACGCCAGCACTCGCTCGTGTTCCTGGGGCGTGTACTCGTACGTCCGCTGTGTCGATCGGCTCCATACCGGCGCGACCACGATGTAGCCGTTTCGAGATGCGTGGCCCATCCGCGTCCCGGTTTCAAGATTGAATTGCCCGGCCCACCAATCGATTTGGTCTTCGGCGTAGCCGCCCGATTGATGCAGCGAGACCACGCACGGATACGACCGCAGGGGGTTGTATTCCGGCGGCAATTGAATCGCGTACTTGGCTTTGGGCGTGTCGATGTTGTAAAAACCTTCGGCGCCTTCGATCGCCGATCCCTCGGGCCAGCCCCGAGTCGGTTTCAGCAACGGCAGCATGCGGTCGACATATTCCGGTTGCCACCCCTCAACCGTTTTGAGCGTTTCTAAAATTGCCGCGCGACGATCCGCATCGTCCGAACTCAGAAACTCGGCGACCAAATTGCGAACGGTGATCAGTGAGGAGACGACGCTCAAATTTTGTTCGCCCGATCCGTTGCCCAGCATCCATCCGGCGATCGCCAGCGCGACCCGGTCATCCAGAGCGATGGTGTCGACCGTCCCCAGTCGAACATAGTCGCTCATTCGCGACAAAGTATCGGGTGACAAGCCGGCGGAGATTTCATCGACGATCGCGGCCAGAGGTGCGGCTTGGGCAGGATCCAGCTTGCCGACGTGTTCTCGCAATTGGGCAGCGAGCGACGTCGCTTGGTCGCGCGCGTCGTTGACCTTTTGAAGCTCGTCCTGGACTTGAATCCGGGTGATCCGACCAACTTGGTCCGTCGGGAAATTTTCCAGAATTCCGCGGGCCAGCGTGTGTTGCCCGGCCCGGTCGCGTGTCTTGGCTTCTTCCAACAACTGCATCGCTTGACGCTGGGTCAGCGAGATCAGCATGGCGTCACGGTCGAAATCATCCGGCAAGTTTTCGATCGACGAAAGCGCGTCCTTGGCATCGTCATCGCGCTGGGTATCGGTAAAGAAACGAACCGTCTCCAGTTTCCCATCCAAATCGCTGGCGTCGATTCGCCGATCGAAAATTCGTTTGAGAGTCGCCGAGTCGATCGATGCCGTCGCGACTCGCATGTCCCACAACAACGCCGGCTTCCCCTTGAGTGCAATCAATTTGGCGTACCGCGAGTTCAATTCCGTGATGCCCTGAATCACGTCGACCGGGCCGTCCGGACCCTGCATCGTCAATTGCCGACGACCAAACTCGTTGAACGGCGAAACGCCCAAGATCGACCCGAGTCCTTCAACCGCTTTGCCCCCGAGCGGTTTGGATTGCCGCAGCTCGATCGCTTGAGAGGGATCAGCAACGTCAACCGGATTGCCCTGGGACATGCTTTTACCGTGAATGTAAATCCGTCTGAGTCCGTCGTCGATCAACCAAATCGGACGCACCTGCGTTTGTCCTGCGGCCGCCGCGCCGAAACCCTCTTTCAACGTCGGCAACTCAGCCATCATGCCACGCAGCACCATGCCGTTGCGCAGTTGAAAAAGCTGCTCGGCCCCAGCCGGTCGGGATACGCTCGCCACGACCATCAAGCCGATCACAAAGGCACGGCAAAAAGGTGTCCGGTACCTTTTTTGCGAACGGTACCTTTTTTGAGAGGACCCGAAGGGACGCTCCGCCGGAATGGATACCGGACACCTTCTTGGATGCCAAATTGTTTCGTTTCGCGATTGGTCATGACGTCTGTTCGCTGCCGGCTCCCGTGGTCAGGATCGTGACGGCGCGGCGGAGCGAGCGGCCCAGCGGTGCCACGCCCTCGCGGACGCTGCGTACGGTCGGCATGGTCTGGGCCACCCAGTCGCGATCTTGCATCTCTTGCCACCATGCGACCGCGTCGACGTTGCTGACCAATCCGTCGATCAACGGCGGTGATGAAGACTGGTTCGCTCGAAACTGGGCCACCGTCTCGCCTGTTTGGCTCACCCCGAATGGATCGGAATAGAGAGTCATGCCAGTCAAGCTGGCTACCAGAATCGCAGCGATGGCCATCCAACCTCCGCGGGTCGAGGAACCGCGTGAATCACTCGCCGAGTCAGACCAGGTCGCGTGAGGAGTGAATGTAGCGCGAGAAGAGGGCGTCGCACCGCCAACGGAAGCCGGTTGCGAAAGGGACGCATCGATGTGGCACCACGTCGACAGAATCATCTGACATCGCGCGCAACGGGTTGCATGCGAGAAAAGTTCTTCGCAATCGTCGACGCTTTGTTGACGGTCGAGTCGGTCGTGCAAGGCTCGCTCGAACTGTTCGCAAGTATCGATCATGAATGAGTCTCCGGATTGCAATTCGACGTGTGACGGTCGGTCGTATCCGCATTGCCCGATCCCGGTACCGGGCGAGCATTGATGACATCGCGCGCGGTGAGGGATTCGATCAACTGGATTCGCGATCGGTGGACCCAGGTCTTGATCGTGCCGACGGGCCGGTTCATCCGCGAGGCGATCTGGGCGTAGTCCATCGATTGTTCGTGGAACATTCGAAAGGCGCGTTGAGGTTCGCCGGCGAGTTGATTGATCGCCAACTGGACTTCTTCGGGCCAGCGTCGCGGCCTCGTGCTGTTGCTTTGCCGCGAGCGATGCGGGTTCGTCCGTTAAGGCCAGTGGGACGTAGTGACGTTTTCGCGACAGCAACGTTCGGCAACGGTTCCCGGCGATCGTGACCAACCACGGTTCGAGCGGCCGACCTCGGTCCCAATGTTCGAGATAGCGAGCCACCCGTGAAAACGTTTCCTGGGTCGCGTCCTCGGCATCTTGGCGATGACCCATCATTCGCAAACAAATCTGGAACACCAACGCGTGATGGCGCCGCATCAGCTTATCGAAGGCACGCTCGTCATGATTTCCGAACTGATCCGCCAGCAGAGCATTGGATTCATTCACTTGTGACGTTCCTCGCTGACGCGTCGGGTTGTGAGAGACGCGATCGAACTAGCGACCGCTGAAGAATCGTTTCAACGCGTTGTCAGCCGCGTCCCGAGAATTGTCGGTCATGGCCTTTTTCATGTCGGCGGGCAATTTGCCTGGGGCCTTTTTATCTTTCTTGTCCGGCCGTTTGGGCTTGGTCGATTCGCTGACCGACAAATCCCCGCTGTCGGGACCCTCGTCTTTACTCTCTTCTTCACCATCGCCCACGCCGGAATCCAATCGGAATTGACGAGTTTCGGGATCCGACAATTTGCGGACGCGGTCGATTTGGTCCGCTTCGTCGAGCCAATCGTTGACGTCGACGGCTTCGAATCGACTGTCTTGCGATCCCGCTTCGACGGTGTGCGCGGCGGCATCACCGACGCCGGAGACCTCCGGCTTTTTATTGGCCTGCAGACCGTGCTCGATCACGACTTCGAACAACAGTTTACCGATCCGAAGTTCGTCGCCACCTTTCAAGACTTTCGCCTTGTCGACGGGCAATCGCTTTTCGTTGACAAACGTTCCGTTGCGGCTCTTCAGATCCTGGACCAACACGCGACTGTCTTTCAGCACAATGATGCAGTGCTTACGGCTGACCGATTCGCTCTTGGGACGCAGTTGGCAAACTTCACTGCGACCGACCAGGAATTTTTCGCTCGAGATGGCGATTTCTTTGCCCTGGTGACTCCCGGCTAGGACCTTCAGCTTCACTTGCATCGATCGACCTCTCGTACATCGGTATTGACGATTTCGTCACGTTCGGCCTCGTGCAGGACCGAGAAAGGAAATGGAGCCGCCGTCGGTTGAATGACTCAAGACCACACGTCGACTGCACTGCACGAATGGAAGCTAACTTACGCTTCCGATCCATTCTAGACGCTTTGCGACCTGGGAATATCCCGATCGGCCACATTTGCTGCAAGACGAGAAGTCACAAGTCGGATAATCCGACCCCCGGGACCCTCCCATCGGAGTGGCTCGAGATCATCGGCGCAGCAACCATGTCGGATGACCGAATCGTTCTTCGACCAACCCGGTCGCTCGTTCTCGCTCGTCCGAAGTCCACGATCCAGGATTCCAGTCGATCGATAAACGAGCCGACAATCGGGCCACGACGCTGTCCGCAATCTGGTCCACCTTGTCGCTGGTCGCTCCTAAATCCCAAATTCCCGGCAATTGAGGGGCAAGCGGGCTGGCCCGCACCAGCAAGCTGCCGTGCTGGAGTACCGTTCGTTTTCCCTTTCGCTGGGCGACTGCCGAGAACCTTGTAGCCGCTGGCGATCAAGTCGTCATCGGTCCGTCGCTGAAAGCATAAGAACGGTTCGCTAGGGGGCCCCACCGCCCCCGATTCGTCCGGCTGTGGCCGCGCCGGATGGCGAATCCTATTCGACCCTGTGCTTGAAAACGTGGCCGCACGAATCCCGAAGTCCGATATCGCTTCGATCATCGCCTCGTGGGTCTGGCGATAAAGGGAACGATTGGCGCCGGCCTGCATTCCGGGCACGGCCAAGCGATGCTGTATGTCAACTCATGATCATGCAGGATCGCACCGCCCCCGGACGCACGACGAACCCACGCGGCGGACCGGCTCTCCCCATGCAGCTCGCGGTCGGCGTGGTTTTGAAAATAGCCCAGCGAGAGGGTCGGATCAGACCACTGGTACAACCGCAGCGTCGGCGGACCACCGGCATCGACTGATTCCAACATCGCTTGGTCGAGCGCCATGTTTTCGCCGCCGCCGTGTCGGGCCAATGGGATCAAGCGTCCCCGGCCAATCGGATGCGACTTGCTCACCGATTTAGCCCGCTTCGCCGCATTGTTTTTCATACGTCGCATGATCCATCAAGCGATCACGACCCGCGTCGCCGTCGACCTTGATTTTCATGATCCAGCCGAAATTGTACGGATCGCTGTTCAAATCTTCTAACTTATCAGGCAATTCGGAGTGGACCTCAACGACTTCGCCGCTGATCGGGCTGTACAGCGGGCTGACCGCTTTGACCGATTCCACCTCGCCGAACTCGTCGCCCGCCGTCAAGACTCGACCGACTTGGGGTAAGTCCATGTAAACCAGATCGTTGAGTTGCTCGATCGCAAACGCCGAAATTCCCACCGTCGCGATCGATTGATCGGCGTCCGTGGTGAGGTCAGCCCACTCGTGGGTCTCGGCGTAAAGCAGTTTCGACGGATCACGCGACATGATGAAAATTCCGAGAAAGTGAATGACTTATCAGGATAGGATCAGCGGGAATCAAACGCCGCGTTTGTAAAACGGCAATGCGGTACGAGCGGCGCGGCAAAGCTGGCCGCGAATGTCGATCTGGTACGTTTCAAGGTTAGCATGTTCCGCATCGACGTACGCCATCGCAATCGGTCGACCCAGCGTGGGGGATGGGCCACCGCTGGTGATCGAGCCGACCTTTTGTCCGTCCGGCAATAGAACGTCGGAGCCGTCGCGGGCCGGACGTTTACCCTCGGGCAGCAACCCGATGCGAACCCGACGGGGGCCATCGGCGGCCACCTTCGCGATCGCGTCCCGGCCGATGAAACTGCGGTCCTGGCAATTGCACGCGAACGACAAGCCGGCGGTGATCGGATCGATGGTCTCATCGAGTTCGTGACCGTACAGCGGCATCGACGCCTCCATGCGAAGCGTGTCGCGAGCACCAGGCCGGCCGCGATGAACCCCTCGTCGCGACCGATCAACATCAAATTTTCCCAGACCCGGTTGGCTTCTTCCGCACGCACGACCAACTCGAATCCGTCTTCGCCGGTGTACCCGGTGCGGCTGATGATGACAGGCTTGCCCATCTGATCGGTGATTCGAGATTGAAAGTACTTCAACTTGCTGGGGTCCGACTTGAACAGCCGGCCGCAAATGTCCATCGCCTTGGGACCCTGGACCGCGATCATCGCGGTCAAGTCGGTGCGGTCGGACATTGTCACGGTCGGGAAATCGGCCATCCGGGGAGTGATCCAGTCGATGATCTTTTGACGATTCGACGCATTCACGACCATCAAGTGAAATCGCTTTTGCGACGGCGTCTCCAGATTAGAAACCAGCACGTCATCAAGGACGCCGCCCTCTTCGTTGCAGATCAATCCGTATCGAACTCGGCCCAACGGCATGTCCGAAACCCGCCGTGAAAGCAGGTGGTCTAACAAGTCTTCACTGCCATCACCCTCGAATTTCAATCGCCCCATGTGGGACACGTCGAAGACGGCCGCGGCGTTTCGGCAAGCGTGGTGCTCGGCCACGATCGACGAGTAGACGATCGGCATCTCGTACCCGGCAAAGGGCAGCATCTTCGCACCGGCGGCGCGATGCCAAGCGTCGAGCGGAGTGGAGGCGAGCGATTCAGACATGCAATCGAAACGTGGGGGATGCGGCGGACGAATCTTGAAACGAAGGTTGCTTCTCTCTGCTCATAAATTCTATCGATCCCGAGAATCATCGTAAGCCCCACGCGGAGGCCGCATTCCCACATGCAAACGCAACGGGCCGCCCCACGTGGCCCGGCGACTCCGCCGGCAGGGTTCAAACAAGCTAAAATTAACGTCATGCAACGATTGACTCGATGGATGCTGGCCGGACTGATCCTACTCGCCGCATTAGGCGTCCTGAGGCTGCGCTCGCACACCCGCAGCGGATCCGAAGAATTTGCATCATCGATCCATACGCTTGCATCGGCCACCATCGGAAAGATCGTGGACTGCCGAACACCGGCTGAAAAGTGCCCCGACGAGCAATGGGCCTACTGGAAAAGTGCGACCGACCGTGTGCTGGCCGACCATCCGCGCGACGCCGAATTGCACGCTGCGGCGGCCGTGATCTTGAACCGACCCTCGCTGGGCTACATCTCAGACCTGACTCAGAAAGTCATTCGGGGCGGCGGTGGGAACTCGATGGACTTCGCCCGCGACGTGATGAACCAAGCGGCCGACGCGCGAGCAAATTACGACGCCCTGGGTGCACTCCACGCGAGCCGGTTGATCGTGCAAGCCACCGAGCTCGATCCAGAAAATCCCAAGTGGTGGCGGTTGAGAGCCGTGATGTTGTGGCCGCCCATGTTATCCAAGAGCGATGACCGACCGCGCGAGAGCGATTGGAAGTCGATGCTTGATCGGGCCCGCGATGCCGATCCGGGAAACGCGTTGTATGACCTCATCGAGGCCCGTCACGCCGCCGATTCGGCGATCGATTTTGATGACGCGCTCGAGTTTGCAATCACTGATGAATCGCTTTGGACTCATGCACTCACGCGGGCGACCCGCGCCGCATCGGCACCAAGTTTGACGATGGGCGAACCGGCAATCCATGGACTCGTCCGTCTGCATCGACTGGCGGGTCACCCGACTGCGACGACGATCGAGTCGATGCGTTCACGCTTCATCGGACAACAGACGGCGATGGAGGTCAGTTTGTTGATTCGCAGCCTGACACGGATGGCCGAGGTCAAAGTGACTCCGCCGAATTCACCTTCTTCGATCGAAATACTTGACTTGGCAAACCAGATCGCGAAATTGGCAATCAATCGATCCGATGATTCAGTTCGCTACGACCCCAGTGTCGCTATGCTGCAAGTCTGGTCGTACCAGCAACGCGAAGCTCTGGTGCAATCATCTGCCACTGGAGTTCTGGAGAGCGATCTCGGACTTGCCGAAGCCATCAAGTGGGAGAACAATTTGACCGCTGCGTCCGCCCGAAACGTTGCGGCGAACCAAGGTGCGGCCCCGGCATGGGTGATCGCCGCCAGTGCCATTTCGCTCGCGTCGATCGGACCCTGGGCGCTGCTGTGCGTGCTATCGGGCGCGATCTGGGTCGCCGCAGTTCGCCAACCAAAATGCATTGTGTTTTCGTTACCGCTTTTGATCATGCTTCCCTTCGCGACCGCACTCAGCTTTCTATTCTTCGGCGTCTCCGCGACGGGAAAAATCAGTGCCTGGATTCCGAACTGGACGTTAACATTGGTCGTTTTGGGTTGGTTTGTTTGCATCGTAGCGGGCACCGCGGTGCGTTCCCGCATGAAGTTCCGCTTCAGCATCCGAGCCCTGTTGATCGCCAGTGCCGTCGCAGCTTTGACGATCCAATTGGCATTCCACTGGCAAATCAATCTGTCGTCCCTTGGATTGCCGCTCAAAACGAATGACATGACCCATCCCCCGTTTGCGATCCTTGATCCGCAGGCATTCTTTGACACCGGGGGCTGGTGGGCCGGTTCCCGTTGGGTCGGTGAAGCCATCACTCATTGGTTATCAAGCCGAGGGCCGCTGGCGAGCGTCATCATGGTCTGTCTCGGGTGGTCGGCTTGGCTGAACATCCATCGCAATTGGAAGCGCGAGGTGGGAAGTTTTCTAGCCACCTCGATGCTATCCTCGTTGGTCGCCTTAAGCGTTTGGATTTGGATCCAACCCGCCATCATCCTCGCCGAGCGACCCAAGCGATCCAGCTATGAACGATACATCCACTCGGTCCACGAATACTACGCGCCCCTCGAACAACATCTAAGCAACGAGCGATAAATAAGTGACGCTTTTAACGTCCTCTCTTCCCCCGCCGCGCAGCGATTTGCGGGGGAGAGAGTTAGAGAGAGGGGAAAAGAGAAGTCACTTATTGATCGCTCGTGTCGCTTTTCGGGAATCACGCAGCGTCTCATAGAATTCCCACGGAACCTATTGCTGCTCATCCAATTCAAAACCTCATCTCGTTATGATAACGATTCGTTTACCCGTCCGACGAGGCCGTTGTCTTTGTCACCGCTGCCGGGCAACAAGTACGCAGCGCTGGCGAGATAACGGTTACGAAATTCGGGCGAGACCGCGGTGAAGTCCTCGAGCACAGCCGAGCTGAACTTGTAATCGTGGGCATCGTTGCCTTTTAAGAATACCAACCGCCGGGCAGCGTCGATCAGCTTCCCGGGATCGCCTCCGGCATCGAGGAAGCCCAGCATGGCTTGCGAAGCCGCACCGCGATCTTTCGATACCGTCGCGAAAATCGAATCGACGGTGTCCGCATCAACCTTCTCCGGTGCATCTTCTGGATCTTCATCTCTGTCCGCGTCAATCCGTGTGGTACCGACATTGCCTCGATCTCGCATCGATTCGCGAAAGTGAGGAATGAACGCCGCGTTCTGCAGCAGCAATGCTTGTCGCGTTTGCGGACCCGATGCGGTTCGATACGCGTACTGCATCGCATTGGTCGTTGTGGCGGCGTGCAGGGCGATGATGCCGGGCTGTTGCATCAGCATCTCGCCGGCCGCCAAAAAGACTGCGTCGCTAATCGATTGTGGCGAAATTCCATCGCCCAGCATCTTGGTGGTAGCATCGATCGCTTCAATCGGAGTCGAAGATCGCAAGGTGTCGAGCAACGAAAGGGTGGCCCCCGCATCGATCCGTCCGTCGTTCCACGTTTCATCGATCGACGCCAGCACGGAATGAGTCTTTCGCCAAGCCGCGTCTGGTCCTAAATCGCTTTCCGCCGGATTGGGTTCACCAGTGTGATTGAGCAATGCGTAGGTCAACGATCGCAGAACCGGCTCCGCGTATTGCCAGCCGATGCACTGGAGCGTGCGGTAGGCGTTGGCCACGTAGATCGCTTTGTGACCGATGCTGCGATAGTCGCGGCATCCGTAGTGCGCCATCATGTCAAAAACTTCTGTCGCGCCGACCGATCGACACAGCGCCGCCGTCGCGACATCTGCGGCCTCGACATCCCAAGCGTCCATCGCGCTCGCAAAATCTTTCCGAGCTTGGGACGCTGGCGGCACCTTCGATTCGTCCACCGCGGCGAGTGTCCAATCGCCCTCGCGGCGGTCCGTCTGTTGGGACGACTTGAAATAGTCGAGCGCCCAAAAGATCGGCAACCAACGGTCGCTGTCCGGCGAAGCCAGGCTCGCCAAGTGGGCGGAGTTGACCACCAAGACGGCATGAAATTTGAACCCCACGCTCGGCCGCGGCTGGACGTTGCGGACACCAGCGAGCAAGAGGGCTGCGAGCACTTCGCGATAACTGGTCCCACTCCGAATCTTTTCCGCAAAGACCTCGATCACCTTTTCCCGAGGCGTGTCTTCGAGCAGCCGGACCAGCGGCTCGATGTCCGACGAAAACGTCACCGCGCCCGAGGGAAGCTTGGCGTCCGCGGCCGAGACCGACGGCAGCGACGACAAAAACCCTAGACTCTCGAGCGACAGAACAGCCGAAGCGGCACCGATTGAGGATAAAAACCGTCGGCGTTTGAAAGAAGTAGCGGCGAAATTCATGATACCGTTCCGTGACTGAGGTGTCGGGTTGCCCGTGGACAAATCAATCTCCCAGGATAACCGCAAAAACCAACCATTACCATTTTTCGGGCTGGCCCTCGTGACCCTGCGACCACGAGCTGACTCAGTTTGAAAGATTCAGGCAATTCGAAACGCGTTATGACCATTTCTGTTCAAATTTATCTTTTCGAGATCACGCCCTCAGCGGACGAACTCAAATGAGAAGTCGTAACGGTTTGACCAAAGTGGAATGCGTCGTGATCATCGCTTGCATCGCGATCATGCTGGGATTGTTGATTCCGGCGGTGGATACAGATACAGGCGGCTCAAGACGCAATCAATGTGCGACGAACTTAAAGAATCTTGCCTTGGCCGCTGTTCAGTTTGAAAATTCCAGCGGCCAATTGCCTGGTTACCTGAACGATTTCGGAACCTACGATGCCACTGAGTCATCAGGCGAACACGCCGCTCATCGCAAGATCGGCACTTGGGCGGTCGCGTTGATGCCCTGGCTGGACGCTCAGCCGACTTACGAGTGGTGGTCGGACGATCGATTCCCCATTGTTTCTCGGGAGACGCCGGGGGAAGGAATCACGCCCGATGGGTATGTCATCGTCGCCGCACCTGATTTGGTAGTTTTCCAATGTCAAAAAGATGAAACGGTGGACGAGCAGTCAGGTGGCCGGAACAGCTACATCACCAACAACGCAATGCATCACCGTGGCCCGCATGGCGAGGACGAATGGACCATCGTTCGCGAAGACGGTGAGTCAACAAAGATCGACTTCGCTCGTTCGATGTCCGTGCCCAACGGCGTCTTCAATAACAAGGTGCAAGCCGTTGATTCGGATGGCGCAACCGTGGCACTTGGTCCGAGCGTCCGACTGGACGATTTTCGTGACGGCCAAGGTTTCACAATGCTGTTTTCGGAAAGCTCAAGCGCGTTGCCCTGGCATCGAATCAGTGACGAGCCGATGCTTGATCGCTTGATGAATGATAGGGAGCTGCCGTTTCGGTATCCCGAATCGTCTCGGTTCATCCATGGGATGGTTTGGCATTACGAAGACCCAGAAAAGATAAACGGTGCGGCCGAAGTCCAGCCCGTTCATCAAATCAATGGTCTCGCGACCGACTCGGCCACTCGGTCCGACTTGGCTCGGCCTTCGTCCGATCACGTTGATGGGATCAATGCGGCGTTTGCCGATGGCGCCACGCGTTTCATTACCGATAGCATCGACTATCGTGTTTATCAAGCGTTGTTGACGCCACAGGGTTCGCTCAGTGATGTGCCCCAGCGCGACACAACGTTTGACGAAATGGACTTTTGATTTTTTGCACCGACACCTTGGCTAGCTGGCTGGCATGAATCCGCACGACTCGACAGCCGCCACGATCCATTTCGATCGAAACCGCCAGTCTCGCGGCGATTGGGATGGGTTCGCCCAACATCGGACTCACGTGACCGCGCTGATTCAGGCGGTCGGTCGGCGACGCGACGTGGTCGCGGCATCGGATCGGCATGAATTGGTGATCTTAGGCATCGGCAATGGAAACGACATCGATCTGGAGTCCGTCGTCGGCCGCTACGATTCGACGACGTTGGTTGATTTGGATGACGAAGCGGTCACGCATTGCCGATCGCGCCTGCCGATCGAGGTCACCGAAAAGATTAACCTGGTCACGCCGATCGATTTGACCGGGATGCTCGAGCAAATGCCGATGCATGGGGCTGAACCGATGCCTTGGAACGAGACCGATTGGGATCGCTGGCTCGCCTTGGCTCGCGATCCGCAACCCGTTGGCGTTCCTCTCGGTGACGTCGTCATCTCGACTTGTTTGCTCAGCCAGATGCTCGATTCGGTAGTCGGTTGGTTGCCGCCCTCGCATCCTCGGTTGGCCGAGGCGATGTTAGCGGTTCGCGATGGACATTTGAGGTTGTTGACTCGGCTGACTCGAACGGGCGGAACCTCCGTGTTGATCACTGATTTCGTTTCGTCGGACACGTTGCCGGCGCTGGGTGACGTCGCCGCCGAACGAATGCCGATGATGATTCAACAGGCGGTTGAATCACGTAACTTTTTTACCGGCCTCCATCCAGGTGTGCTGGTCCAGCGTTTGTCGTTTCCCACAACCGATCGGGCCGCCGCCACCGCCATTCACGGTCCTTGGCGATGGAAGTTAGGACCCAGGACGTTCGCCGTGGCTGCGATCAGCACCGAAATGAAATGAGCGGATCGTGGCGTGGACCGGTCATTCATTGGTGGTACGATACGACCGCGACCGTTTCCGCCCCATCGATGTGGCTATTCATGACTTCGAATTCGTCTCTCCCCACTTCCTCGTTGTTGCCGATCATCGATGCCGGTTTACCGACCGGCGTCGTGGAGCCGTTCGCGCGGCGGATCGAGCGTGAGCAACGGTCCTTGGTTCGCAGTTCCCTCACGCAATTACAAATCAATTTGGGAAAGCTGTGCAATCAAGCTTGCACCCATTGCCATGTCGAGGCTGGGCCGACAAAGAAGCGTGAAAACATGGACGCCAAAACGGCGTCGCGAGTGATCGAGCTAGCCCAGAAATGCGAGGCGCTCGAATCGATCGATTTGACGGGCGGCGCACCCGAGATGAACGCCAATTTTCGCGACATGGTGACGTCGTTTCGCCGTCACGGCGTGCGGGTGATCGATCGCTGCAATTTGACGATTCTGTCAGAGCCCAATTTTGACTGGGTCGCGAATTTCTTGGCCGATCACGACGTCGACGTGGTCGCGTCGCTACCGTGTTATCTGGAGGACAACGTGGACGGCCAGCGTGGGGACGGCGTCTTCGCAAGGAGCATTGACGGGCTGAGGCAACTCAATGATCTCGGTTACGGCCGCGGCGACGCACGGCGGAAACTCGATCTGGTGTTCAACCCCACCGGTCCTTCTTTGCCGCCTGATCAGACCGAGTTGCAAGCCGAATACAAATTCGAACTGAAGGCGCGGTACGGCATCGAGTTTGACAACTTGTTATGCATCACCAACATCCCGATCAAACGTTACGCGGTGTATCTGAATAAACGAGGCAAATTAGATGACTACATGCGGTTGTTGGCCGACAATTTTAATCCTGCGGCGGCGGATCAAGTGATGTGTCGATCGTTGGTTTCGATCGGATGGGACGGTCAGATTTTTGACTGTGACTTCAACCAAATGTTGAACCTACCGATCGGCGGCCGTCGATCCACCACGGTTTGGGATATCGAGTCGTTGGAGACGTTTGCCACGCAACGAATCGCGACGGCCGACCATTGCTACGGTTGCACGGCGGGTGCGGGTAGCAGTTGTGCCGGCGCTGTGATCGAGTCTTTTATCACCACCTAGAAATCGGATTTTTTGATATGGATACCGAGCACGCCGTCCGCGAGCGATACTCCGCCGCCGCCGGCCAACGCGAAGTCGAACTTTGTTGTCCCGTCGATTACGACGCCAAGTACTTGAACGTCATCCCACAAGAAGTGATCGATCGCGATTATGGTTGTGGCGACCCCTCGAAATGGGTGCGTGCGGGAGAAACGGTGTTGGATTTGGGCAGCGGCGGCGGCAAGATTTGCTTTATCGCGTCCCAGGTCGTCGGAGCGGAGGGCCGCGTGATTGGCGTCGACATGAACGACACGATGTTGGATTTGGCCCGGTCGAGCCAGGCGGCGGTTGCCGACGCGGTCGGATTCGACAACGTACGCTTTTTCAAAGGCAAGATCCAAGACTTGGGCGTCGATCGCGACGCCGTCGATGCGTGGTTGGTCGAGCATCCTGTCGCCTGCGAAACCGACTTGCAAACGCTCGAAACATTCATCGCTCGAATGCGACGCGAGCGACCCATGATCGAGGACGATTCGATCGATGTCGTGGTTAGCAATTGCGTTCTGAACTTGGTTGATCCCGCCGAGAAAGAATCATTGTTCAAGGAAATTTACCGAGTGCTCAAGCCGGGTGGGCGGGCCGTGATCAGCGACATCGTTTGCGACCGGCCGGTGCCCGTCGCGATGCAGCAGGACGAGAAACTATGGAGCGGCTGTATCTCCGGTGCATTCGAAGAACATGAATTCATCGACGCATTTGTGGCCGCCGGATTTTACGGAGTTCGCATGCCGGTTCTGCAGACCGAGCCGTGGCAAGTGGTGTCGGAAATCGAGTTCCGATCGGCAACCGTGATCGCTTACAAGCCACTCGAATCCGACGATGACGAGGCCGCCAAGAACGACGCGGTGACGTATCGCGGCCCGTATCAGCATGTGATCGACGATCACGGATACTGCTACGACCGCGGTGTTCGTATTCCGGCATCCCGAGCAACCGTCGAGCGGATGACTTCCGAACCGTTCGCCGCCGATTTTATCGGTTGGACATCCGGCCAGTCGGCCGATGAGCTGACGAGTTCAAAACGATCGATCAAGATGACCGTTCTCGGTGATGATTGTTGCGGGACGAGCGATTGTTGCTAACTACGAGATAAAGTTTTCGACCATGCCGACGCCCTGGACGCCCGCTTGGGTCAGCCGCTTGGCGAAGTCTTCGACGTCTTTGGGCGGGGTGCGTTGTGAGTCGCGAACGATGATGGCGCTGTCGATCGTCGCTGCGAATGGTTGCAGGCTGGGCGAATTTCCGGCGGGGCCATCGATCACGATCAAGTCGAATCGTTGTCTCAGCGATTCGATCACTTGAGTGACTTCGTCCGCGGTGGCAGCATGCTTTCGATCGACGCCAACGAGTGGAATGAGCGTTACGGCATCTTCGACCGCGTAAACGGCAACTTCCTTGACCGACAATCCGCTGCGCAGCGTATCGAGCCAGCCGTATTCGAGGTCCAATCGAAGATCGTCGGCGAGCGTGGGATCGTCAAGGTCGGCATCCAGCAATGCGACGCGAGCACCCGAGGCGGCTGCCGACATCGCCATTCCGATCGCCACGCTGCTGCGGCCTTCGCCCGTATTCACGCTGGTGATCAGCATCGTCCGCAGACCGCCGTCGATCGCTTCTCGCATTCGGTCAGATAAATTTTGAAACAAATTTTCGCCGAAGAACAGGTCGGCGACCGTTTTGGGCACATCGAACACGTCGACTTCCCAAGCCGCTTGAAACGGCACGGGTGCTTCATCCACGGCTTGCCGTGGCTTCGGTTCGGCGAACGGTTCAAGCGAATCGAGATCGTTGATAAGTTCCTGCGCGGTTTCATTCCACGCCATGTCCGACGTCACATCGGCGTGTGACGAATTCGACGACGCGTCGATCGACCCGAACGCATTGTGGACTTGCTGCAAAGAAGCAACCAGACGTGCGATGTCGTCGACGGTCTCGGTTTCGCTTGTCGTCAACGAAGGTTGTTCAATTTGTTCGACCTGCGGAGCCGGGTCACTCATCGGAGCCGGGTCACACATTTCCACAGGTGGATCCGATTTGGCCGGCTCGACGTTCGGGCGTGAGACACCGTGATGAGCTGCGTCGCCACGCGCCACCGTGCCCTCCGACGAGTCGATCCACATCGTTGCCGAATCCGCAACTTTTTGATCGAGCGTCATCTCGTCGTCGGGAAGGGGTGTGACTTCGGTGACGACTTTTACAGAATGATCGGAGTTTCGATTACGTCGTGCGAACGCTTTGACAAAAGCTTGGTCGGTCGAACTCATGATGGCAGCACGCTGGATGAAGGTAGCAAACGGACGGGTCAGGGTCGTTCTCGGGAAAACGCAGTCGAACTTTCTAGAAACCGGAGTCACTCGGCGGTGGGGGCAGGTATTGCAACCAATCGCCAACCGCGGCTGGCGTTCGCGACAATGTCGGGCCCTGGTTTGTCGCGGCCTTGGCTTGTCTGCAAATCAACGGTTGACGCATCAAAGAACGAGGCACCTTCGAGCGTCATCTCGTCGTCATCCAAATCCGGCACGGAGGGAGGTTCGATGTTCGGCTCGCCCGGCGTACGTGTCGAGACAGTCTTGCCCGGAGTGTTGTTTTCGGTAAAGGTCGGCGCACCGAGCGATAACTCGGCGGAGTCGAGGTTGGCGGGTTTCGCCGCCGTCATGGGCGGGTCAAGCGAAACGGTGATCGCTGTCTTCTCGACGCTGTCACTGATCGAAAAATCATTGATCAACTCGGATGATTCGATCTCGAGCGCCCGGTCGATCTTTGCGATTGAAGATTCAATGTCTTTTGCGTCGCCCGATCGACGACTGGTCCAAAACGCTGCACCGATCACAATCCCGAGCAGTACCAAGACGGTCCGGTGGGCCACGACCGCTTCCATCCACGTACGGCCGACGGGGCGAGCGTCAGGCCGCGGCCGCGACGTCGCCGAAGGAACCGGTGGATGGAACGTGTCGTGTACGCCGGGGGCGTCGGGAGAGGACGAAGCCGTCTCCAAATCATTCGATTGAACTTGCGACGACCCGGTTTGATCCGAATTCATCTTGGGCTGGTGGCGTTCGCCAAACACGGTGGTCCGGGCCTGCGAATCCACCGCCGAACGGCCATGCAAAATTTCCGGTTTCCTGGCCGCTGGCGGAGCCGGTGGGGGCACGACTTGGTGCGTCGCCGGCGCGTCCACTCGGACGTCCTCAGAGGGCATCACCGCGGAGGGATGACGCTTCTTGACCGCAGGCTGCGGCTTAACATTGGGCAATTTGAACAGCACCGGAGGCAACTGCGACAACTCTGCATCGGCGGCTTCGCAACGCCTCGCCTCCGCATTCTCGCTTGCAAAATCGCGTTTCAGCGGATGCGTTGCACGAGGTTCGCTTCGAAGTTGCGGCTGGCGATAGCCGTCTGATGGCCGTTTTGGCGAGACGGTCATACGAATCTTCCTGCTGTCGAGGTTGATCGATCAATCGTCTATCCGTGGCGGAAACGACCCGCCAGTGGGAGAACGACTCATTCGATCTCTAAAATGCCATGAACCCGTACCCGACGGTTCCGTTCTTTATTCATCGGAAGCAACCGTTGGGATCTTGAGGGATATTCGGATTAGCCAAATTCGAACGATCAGGCAATACTGAACGTCAAATTCTCGACGCTTTGGGTTGTGAACCAAGCGATTGAGAACGAAGATTAGGAATCGAGCGGAAACTTTTTCCGTTGGACGCTTTTTTGAACCGCGTGAAACAGCCCACCCATGCTCCAAGCCGATACCACCGACTCGCAACTCAACGAACTCATTCGCGAGCGAATCCTGCTGCTTGACGGCGCGATGGGCACCATGATCCAGCGATTGGAATTGGACGAGGCGGGCGTTCGCGGAGATCGGTTTGCGGACCATCACAAGGATCTGAAAAACTTCGCCGACATTCTGTGTTTGACCCACGGCGAGAAGATCACCGCGATCCATGACGCTTACTACGCCGCCGGATCTGACATCGTCGAAACCAATTCTTTTGGCGCCAGTCCCGTCGGCATGGTCGAATTCGGATTACCACTCGAACTGGTCAATGAGATCAATCACGCGGCCGTCGCATGCGCCCGAAAAGCCGCCGACAAGTGGACCGAAATCACACCCGACAAACCTCGCTTTGTCGCCGGATCCATCGGACCGACCACTCGCCAATTGGCGATCAGCACGACCGATGACCCGGCCCACCGCGGCACCACATTCATGGAGATGGTGGAAAGCTATCGTGCCCAGGTCCAATCGCTATGCGAAGCCGGCGTTGACATCCTGCTGCCCGAGACGGCGATCGATACGCTGAACTTGAAAGCGTGTCTGTTCGCGATTCAAGATTACTTCGACGCCGGCGGACGACGGGTGCCGGTGATGGCGTCGGGGACCTTTGCCGATGGCGGACGGACGTTCGTCAGCGCCCAATCTGTCGAAGCTTTTTGGACGGCGATCAATCACTTTCCGCTGCTGGCGGTTGGCATGAACTGTGCCTTGGGCCCCGACGTGATGCGGCCGCACATCGAGGAACTTTCCAAGGTCGCCGCCATCCCGATCAGCTGCCATCCTAACGCGGGCTTGCCTAACGAGATGGGCCAATTCGATTTGGGGCCCGCCGCGATGGCGAAACGGGTGGGCGAGTTCGCCGACAACGGCTGGATCAATATCCTAGGCGGATGCTGTGGCACGACGCCCGATCACATCGCGGCATTCGCCGAGCGGATCGATCGCGTCAAACCGAAAAAGATCAGATCGCTGCCCGCCCTGACCCGATTGTCGGGCACTCTGCCAATGGTGATGCGCCCCGAAATTCCGTTCACAATGGTCGGCGAGCGAACCAACGTCACGGGTAGCCGCAAATTTGCCAATCTGATTCGTAACGAAAAATACGAAGAGGCGGTCGAGGTCGCCCGCGAACAAGTCCAAAACGGCGCCACGATCATCGACATCAACTTCGACGACGCGCTGCTTGACGGTGCCGAGGCGATGACCCGATTTTTGCGTTTGATCTCAGGCGACGATGTCGTCGCGACTGTCCCGGTAATGATCGACAGCAGCAAGTGGGAAGTGTTGGAGGCCGGGCTTCGAAACGTTCAAGGCAAATCGATCGTCAATTCGATCAGCCTCAAAGATGGCGAGGAAGAATTCTTGCGTCGCGCCCGTTTGGTTCGCCAATACGGTGCCGCGGCGGTCGTGATGGCGTTCGACGAAGAAGGACAAGCGGCCGACGAAGACAGCAAGGTTCGAATCTGTAAACGTGCCTACGATTTGCTCGTCAATGAAGTCAATTTTCCGCCCCAAGATATCATCTTCGATCCTAACATCCTGACCGTCGCAACGGGTATGGAGGAGCATAACAACTACGCCGTCGATTTCGTCAACGCACTCTCGCGGATCAAAAAGGAGTGCCCCGGCGCTAAGACCAGCGGCGGGGTTAGCAACATCAGTTTTAGTTTTCGTGGCAACGACGTCGTCCGCGAAGCGATCCACAGCGCGTTCTTGTACCGGGCGATCAAGGCCGGACTGGACATGGGCATCGTCAACGCCGGCCAATTGGAAGTCTACGAACAGATTCCCAAAGACATGCTCGATCATGTCGAGGACGTGCTCTGGAACCGTCGCCCCGATGCCACCGATCGGATGCTGGACTTTGCGGAGTCGTTTAAAGGCACGGGAACGAAAAAGAAGTCGGGTGAAGATCTGGAGTGGCGGTCGACTTCAATCCAAGAACGGATGAAGTACGCGCTGATCAAAGGCATCGACAAGTACATCGTCGAAGACACCGAAGAAGCTCGTCAACAATTTGACTTGTGCTTGCACATCATCGAAGGTCCGCTGATGGACGGCATGAGTGTCGTCGGCGACCTGTTCGGGCAAGGCAAGATGTTCTTGCCCCAAGTCGTCAAAAGTGCGCGAGTGATGAAAAAGGCGGTCGCGTACCTCGAACCATTCATGGAAGCCGAGAAGGAAGCCGCAGGTACCGGGCACCACCAGGCACGTGGCAAGTTCTTGATCGCAACCGTCAAAGGCGACGTCCATGACATCGGCAAGAACATCGTCGGCGTCGTGCTGCAGTGCAACAACTATGAAGTGATCGACTTGGGCGTGATGGTATCGAGCGAAAAAATCTTGGCAGCCGCGGTCGAGCACGGCGTCGACATGATCGGGCTGAGCGGATTGATCACGCCGAGTCTCGATGAAATGGCTCACGTGGCCCGTGAAATGAAACGAGCCGGAATGACCATGCCGTTGCTCGTTGGGGGAGCGACGACCAGCGCCAAACATACCGCCGTTCGGATCGCGCCGGCCTACGACGGGCCGGTCCTGCACGTGCTCGACGCCAGCCGCAGTGTCGGTGTGGTCGAAAAGCTATTGAGCAAAGACAATCGTGATTCGTTCATCAAGGCGAACATCGTCGAGCAAGAGAAGCTGGTCGCCAGCTATCGTGATCGACAACAAAAGTTGGTGCCGTACGCCGAAGCGCTGGAAAAGCGATTCGCAACCGACTGGGCCACCGTCGCCGTCGACAAGCCGTCGTTCATCGGCAAGCGTGTGCTGGACAACATCTCCCTGGCCGACATTCGACCCTACATCGATTGGTCGCCGTACTTCATGACGTGGGAATTGAAAGGCAAGTATCCCAAGATTTTCAACGACAAAGTCGTCGGCGAGATCGCCAAAGAGGTGTATGAGAAAGCCAACAAGATGCTCGATCGCATCATCGCTGAGGATCTGTTGCAAGCCAAAGCGGTCTACGCATTTTGGCCCGCGGCGTCCGACGGCGATGACATCATCGTGTACTCCGACGAAACACGAACCGAGGAGGCGGCAAGGTTCCACTGTTTGCGGCAACAATGGCAGCGCAAGGGAACGACGGACTACCGATCGCTCGCCGACTACGTGGCTCCGCGGGAGAGCGGACGCGAAGACTACATCGGTGGCTTCGTGGTCACCGCCGGAATCGGAGCGGAAAAGTTGGCCACGCATTTTAAAGACGAACTCGACGACGAGAGTTCGATCATTGTTCAAGCCGTTGCCGATCGGTTAGCCGAGGCGCTCGCCGAGATGCTGCACCAAACCGCTCGCAGGGATTGGGGATTCGGTCAAAGCGAGGATTTGTCGACCGAGGAGATGATCGACGAAAAGTATCGTGGCATTCGGCCGGCCGCGGGTTACCCGGCGTGCCCCGACCACACCGAAAAAACGACGCTGTTCAAACTGCTCGATGCTACCGCAGACACCGGAGTCGAACTGACATCGAGCTACGCCATGTACCCCGGTGCATCCGTCAGTGGGCTGTACTTCGGACACCCCGAATCGCGTTACTTCTCGGTCGATCGAGTCACCAAAGACCAGATCGAATCGTACGCGAAGCGCAAGGGCGAGACCCTACGAGAAGTCGAACGTTGGCTGTCGCCAAACTTGGCCTACGACCCCGAATAAAAATCGGGCCGCCCTCGTGGCCCTGCGACTCCGTTCGCAGGGAATGCTCCCCAGGGCTTTTAGCTGGCTTTGCCAGTTCGCATCCCGCGAACGGAGTCGCGAGTCCACGAGGGTTGCCCGATGTGGCCCTGCGACTCCGTTCTCCAGGGAACGCTTCCTAGGGCTTCTTATGAAAGCTCACAAATTCACCAGCCTCCGTTGGGCGTCTCCAAAACGATCGAGTCGCAGATCCATTCGATCCATGATCGATAGGTACAAGCTGCATAGTTTGCGATCGTCATCATCCTTACCCACGTAATCGAGCACGCGTCCGGTTTCCAACTCTCCCGACAATCCACCGGTAAGTAGTACGGGAACTTTGCTGGAGTCGTGCGAGTTGCCCGACCACATGCTGGAAATGAACAGCAGACACGAATGATCCAGCACCGTTGAGTCGCCCTCTTTCATCGCGTCGAGCTTACCGGCCAAGTAGGCGTACTGACTGCAATAGAATCGCGAAATGCGTTCGTACTCATCGGATCGATCACTCGTGTGACGCGGAGTGATGGGTGCTGGCGACGTCCAGGAACGGATAAAACAATCCCGACAGATCGCGGTTCAATAACAACGTGGCCACTCGCGATTTGTCGGTTTGGAAACCGATTGCCACGATGTCGCACATCAATCGCATGTGTTCGCGAATGTCCTCGGGCAACCCGTCGTCGGGACGTTTCATCATGCGGATGTCTTTGCCTTGATCTTCCGCTCGGGTGACTGCTTTGGCATGCGCAGCACGCATCGAGGTTGCCCGCCGTTCGACCTCACGGACGCTGTTGAGATACTCGTCAAGCTTCGCCCGGTCAGACCCGCTGACTCGCCGGCTCAGCGAATCGGCGTCCTCACGGACACGGTCCAGAATACTCTCGTTGCGACGACTGCCTTGATTATCAAAAAGCGAATCGAATGCGAGCGACGGGTAGACCTCCATCGGCACCGGCGACGTCGCGTTCTGCCACGAGATGTGCGAGCTGTAGGCCATCGAAAAATTGGTCTCGTGGTATCCCGTCACGGGTTGCTCACAACCGAGCACCAAGCTGGGTACCGCCGTGTCATTTTCGAAATGATTGGCGAGGACTTGATCCATGCTGATGTCGCCGCGCAGCTCCGATCCTTTCTTGCAGCGAAGCGCCCGACAAAATGTTGCCGGTTTGCCCGGGGTGAATCCCGACGTGCGTCGCGTTTTCATTGAACAAGCCGGTGATGAAATTCATCTTGTGCTTGATCGGTTCCATGGGGCTTGAGACTCTTGCCCAAGTTCCATTTGGTCGCCGCTCCCTTTGGCCCACCAGTGGTCTTGGTTGATTCCACAACCCATGAACAGCGCCGCAAAACGTTTCGGCGACGGCGCGACGGCGTCGCCGACCACGGTTTCGGTGCCCCAAACCGGAATCGATTCCAACCACGGGATCGACATCGCAACGCCGGTCCCCCGTAGCAAGGTTCGTCGCGAGATCTTGTTTTTCATCTTTTCACTTATTTTTTTCACGGTTTCACCGCCGCCGTCTGGGTGTCGAGATTCAATCGTTTGTTCAGAAATGCGGGGCTGGTCACGATCACATCGATCATGCCAGTGAAGCGAAAATCATCCGCCTCCAAACGCTGTTTCATCTCCGCGATCGTCGATTGATCGGACAGTTGCAACGTTCGACCCAATGCGTAAGCGAGTAATTTGCGACACAGATTGTCGACGAAGTCCTCCTGACGCTGTCGTCGGATGTAATCACGCAATCCCTCCAACCCACGCCCTTCGCTGCCGTCGGGGAACACGGCGGTGTCATCGATATCTCTTCCCGCTAAATCGATGTCGCGAACTTCACCGATCGGTCCGTACCCTTCAAACACCAATCCCATCGAGTCGATCCGTTCGTGACATGCGCGCGCAGCTGACATCGTCGCGATGCCGGGCGAGTGTCTCGCGGAGCGTTAATTCACCCAGCTTGCTTTCGTCGCTCGGTAACTCCGGAACCGTCGGTGGGGGAGCTGGGACCTGTTCGCCGAGCATCCGTTTGATGACCCAATTGCCGCGTTTGACAGGACTGGTGCGCAGCCCCGCCGAATTGCTGGTCAAGAACACCGCCATCGGCAACAACCCGCCTCGGCCATGCGAGTTGGCATGTTGGACTCTTACCCATTGATCATCCGTTGAATCACCACGCGAGTCGCTCAGTGCTGGCATCCGACATCCCATAGTGTTTGCTCAAGACTGGATTGACGAAAGTATGGTCGGCATACAGGAAGTCGAGTACAGATCCGTCACGCTCGATGAGGTCACGGAAAAACCGGATGGGTTCGTCGTGCATCGCCTGCCGAAGTTCGTCACCGAATTCGGGAAACCGGCCGCGGTCGACCCCGTTGTGTTGATCGAATCGCCGAATGTCCAACCAGTCACCCGCGAACGCATTGGCGAACCCTTCGACGCGATCGTCAAGTAACATTCGGCGAGCCTGGTCGCGGAGCTGCGTTTCGTCATGCAGCCGATTGGAAGCTGCCAAAGTCAACAGTTCATCGTCCGGCATGCTCGACCATAGAAAATAACTCAGTCGGCTGGCGAGCGAGAAATCGTTCAATGGAGCAACCGATTGAGGCGTCGCGGGACTGTTTGCGTCAGTCGGGCAGGTCGACTCGAAAACAAAAGTTCGGCGACATCAAGACCATCACGACGCAATCGCGAATCGCGTCTTCGTGACTCAATTCGTCTTCGTCACGGAGCGATTGATAGAACGCCAAAATTGAATCGCGTTCAAAATCGCTAAGCGGTCGACGATAAGCTCGCTCCGCGAAATCGCAACATCGCCGCGACCTGGGTCGGCTCGGATGTCAATCGCAGCTCTTCAAGTCGACGAAACGTCTTTGACATGTCGTCGAAAGTAGAATCGAATCGCCGCAAGAGCGTCCTCGCTCGCGCCCACCCGCTCGGCTTTCGCGCAATACGCATCCGACAACCCGTTGACCTTCTCTTCGGAAATGCAATCTTTGTCTTCAGCCCGATAGCGATCAAAGACGCGGTCTCGCATGAACTGCGAATCCGTCCGGTCGAACCAAATGAAACCAGCGTATTGACGCATCGGCGCGGACGTCACGAAGTCAAGCTCGAGCCACAACCGATCGATTTCGCATTTGCTCGGATCTCGCTCAAGATCAAGTCGTAAAGCGGGGCGTCGTCGCGAAAGTATCCCATTTGGCTATGGAAGCCGGCACTCAAGTAACGTCCCGTCAGATCTTGTTCGCCCTTGGGATCGAGGTAGACGCGAGCCCGCTCGGAAATGAAGAATGCATCGGGGAAAACATTACAAAAATGGTTCAGCCCCGAAACGAATGCTTGGCGCCTGGCCTCGTCGCCGCCGTCGGTCGGTTCAACTTCCATCGCGGCCGATGCTTCCGAGTCGGCCGGCAACCCAAAATCTCCGCTCGGTAGCTCTTCACCGACAAACTCTCGTCGGTTGGCGACGAATTGCCGGTTCTTCCAAAGCACTAGCGGTTGCGATCCGCTGTTGATTTGCGGGACCGTCAAGTTCGGGACGTTTGGCACCAGCGATTGACGCAGCTTCGTCACGAATTCGTCGATCCGCTTGCAATGGACACGTGCATTCGCTTCCGCGTCGGTTGATGAATTCGCGGCACTGACCACCGGCATCTGTTTCCACATCGCTTGAATGGCGGCGATCGGACCAACCGACTCACGATTTTCCTGGATCGTTCTCCAAAGCGTCTGGCAATAACGTGGGCTGACG
This sequence comes from Pirellulaceae bacterium, assembly GCA_963781095.1. GTDB lineage: Bacteria > Planctomycetota > Planctomycetia > Pirellulales > Pirellulaceae > Rubripirellula. The sequence goes on along the minus strand of CAWAEA010000014.1, from coordinate 139,200 downwards.
CCCGTCCGCTGTGCGAGGTCGGCAATCGAACATTCACTGATGCCCAAAGCTTCGCGATTCTCATACCTCCAAAGCACCATCAAGAAATCCTCGTACTGAGTCTTTTGGCGGCGATAGAAATCGATGATCCGGTTGACGCAAAACTTGTCTCGATCGGTATCGGTGATCACCGAATGCGGTGCGAACTCGATTCCCGATGGAGTGATCGCCAAATGGTCCGACACTTTCTGGGCGGCGGCGAGGTACTTGTTGACGAGTGCCGGGGACATCATCAGCGACTCGCCCGAATTGTCGAACCCGGCCTCATTGGCTGGATCGACGGGGAACGTGGCAGCCGGACGGACATCGACCCCCAAAAGGTCGCGAATGGTGTGGTCATATTCGGCACTGCTCAAGCGGCGAGCCAAAACGATGCCCGGATCACCCGCCGTCCGCGCAGGCTTCCGTGTCTCGCAACTGCTCGATCCACTCGATCAATTGCTCACGCTGCTCATCGGTCGGCCGTTGTTCGGAGTCCTCGGGCGGCATGTCGCCCGCTTTCAATCGCTCGAGCACGACAGACCAACGTTTAAAGTTTTTGGTCACCGATGCGACGTCACGGTCACCGCTGAGGTCCAAATCACCCTCTGCGGAGTTCGCGTCATGACACTCGAAGCAATTCTGGCGCAACACCGAGCGAACGTGCTCGCGAAAGGAAGCCTCCAGAGCTTCATTGGCGGAGACCGTACCCGGCAACGTCACCGCGGCAACGAGCGTCAGCAAGCAAAAAACGGCAAAACGCATCAAAATCATGGGTGCGTTGTTCGAAAGGTGGGTTGGGGCGGCGGGATCGACCGAAAGCGGCCGGCTCCACATTCTAAACGCTTTCCCCGCGCCAATGCCAACCGTTTGAGCCAATTTGACCTGGGATAGGAGCTGACGACCGATGTTTCGATGTAAGCCGTGTCCATCTTCCCAGTATGTCAGTCCGACGAACGTCCGCCTTCACCAGGCGGCCGTGGAATGGCGTGTCTCAAAAATCGCGTTGCCGGCCGCTCGGGTGCACGGCCGTGGTTATCCGCCGTGCTAGAACGATCACGATGTAATCAAAAAGAATCCCAAAACAAATGGCAAACATCACTTGCCAAACCTAGGACTTCATAGGCGTTACCAATCACGTCGCGGCGAAGGATTGGTCAGACTGGTGTGTTGAGGACTGCCACGCTCATACTACATTCACTTCATGGATTGAAGGATTAAAATGCCATCCGTGGCGGGGACTCAACTTCGTCGCATCATGCGACCAAGCGTGAACGTTGCATCCGTGCAAATTCTCGATTGACTTCTCGTGCGTTCGATTCTCAGGCGACAGCGGGGTTTCCAAAGCTGACCAAGTTCCGCAAACAGATCATGGTGCGATCCAGAACCAGGCCGATTAATCCGATGACGATCACGCTAAAGGCGATTCGTGCGTAAGTGAGTGACGAACCATTTTGAAACTCATCCCAAACAAATTTTCCCAAACCGGGGTTTTGCGCCAACATGTCAGCGGCGATCAATACCATCCATCCCACACCGAGGCTGATCCGCAAGCCAGCAAACATAAGCGAAAGGCTGGCGGGAAAGATGATCTTGTAAAGTTTTTGCCACGTCTGATTTCGCGAACGCCTTGGCGTCGACCGTGCCTTCGGAAACCAAGATGGCGGCGGCCTTTTGATAGATCGCGGGCTTGTATACTTTTTGCGCCGTTTCTTCGTCGCGATTGAACAGCTTTCCGCCCGCATCCTTCTCGTCGAGCCATTTGCCCGCACGGATCAATGCTTTGATCACCGCGATGTGGGTGTTGGGATATTTTGCATCCCATTGCTCAGCAACGCCGAATACCTTCTCGGGATTGTTCTTCCAAATGTCATAATTGGTAGTGACTGGAACACCGATGCCATCCACAACCGCTTTTTGATTCCAAGGTTCTCCTACGCAGCAACCCAGGATGGGTTGCCACGCCAACATGTGCGCACCATCCAACTGGCCGTCGATGACTCGATCAAGCAGGATCTTCCAGTTCGATTGGGCTTCGATTTCGACACTTAAACCCTCGTCTTCGAAGTATCCATTCTCCTTCGCGATTACGAGCGGCGCACAGTCGGTCAGCTTGATGAACCCGATTTTGAGGTTCGGTTTTTCGATGTCAAGAATCTCCGCGATTGCGGAGCCCGCATCACTGCTTTCTCGTGCTGCTACCTTCATCGTCTCGTTCGAAGGCATCGCCTGGGGGTTCGGCTGGGAAAGCTTTGCAGTGGCTCGTTCGAGATCGTCGAGAGTGATTTCGTCGCTGCCGCATCCAGCAAGTGGCATGGCCATCGAGCACATGAAGAATGTGCGAATGGCCGATCGGCGTCCCAACAGAAGCATTCGTGTTCCAGCAATCAGGGATGAGAACAATCAGGGATGAGAAGAGACCAGGGTGGTAAGAAATGTCTCCAGTTTTGAGCAAGCAAGCGGCGAGCCAACCGAGTTTCACGTCCGATGATCTTGTCGCAACGCGGCCTGCGCGACCTGGGTCTCGCACTTAGTGGGTCGAATTTGCACGCAAAAAAGATTGAGAATCCTCGGTCGGCGAGCACCGTATCGCCTGATCATCTCCAACGTGCTGGCGACCACGGCATCATCGATCGCAAATGCCCGCGAATTGGGCAGCCGTGACTCGGCGGATTATTCATGATGCACGCGTTGTGGGAGAAAGGAGAACAATTGAGTTGCGACGATGGTACTTCGCGCGCGATTGACGACACGTCTCCACGGGCGGCGGTGGTTTCACACCGACGGGTGTCGCATAACTCCGCAGTGTCGCCGACCAAACAGATTGGGAGTCCTTTCCCGGGGACGTCTCGGATGGTTTACTATGGCGTCTACTCGACTCGAAAGGGTTTGGATATTGAGATCGTCGATGCTTACGTTCTTGGCTACAACGATGAGACTGCAGACTTCGACTACCAAACGATCGGCAGCGGTGTTGCCGGTGATTCTGGTACGACTACGCATCGGGTGGTGATCAAGTTCCGGCGGCCCGTGGCGACGACAGTTTCGACCATCTGTTCCCGCTTGCTCACAAGTAGATTGGTTTTATGGATTTGTTTGGTCGTCGCAACTTGCACGACATCAATGCGCAATTCATCACGCCGTTTTAACGACGCCCGGGTTTCAGAGCAGCAGTGATGCGGACTTCTTTTACTTCCAGTATCAGACGCAGTTCTAAACGACGGCCCGCATGAGAGGACTCGTCGCCTTGTCCACGACGGTTTGGCGGTGCGTTGACTGTGGTTTTACGTCGGAATTTGTTGACCCGTTAGTGCGGCGTGACAAATCGGATATCCTTCGGGCATGGATATTTCAATTGAATTGGCTGATCGCCTGATGCGATTGGTCGTCTCGGCGGATTACAAGCCGAGCAAACCGAAGCAAATCGCGTCGCTGTTAGAACTCGATGACGATGGCTACCGAGAACTGCGCCGTGTCGTAAAACAGTTGGTCCTCGAAGGCCGGCTGGTTTACGGATCAAATCATCTGGTGTTCAGCACCGGCAGTCTGGGCGGCCCGAGCGACGTGGTTCGCGGAACATTTCGTCGAGCGATGGGCGGCGGATTCGGCTTCTTGCGTCCCAACCATTCTGGTGATGCCAACTCGAACCGGATGGAAGACTTGTTCGTGCCACCGGGTTCCACCGGTGGTGCCCTCGAAGGCGACCTGGTCGAAGCAAAGGTGAGGCCGAGCCGCAATGGAGGCAATGAGGCTGCCGTGACGCAGGTGCTCCAGCGCGCCCGGAGACAATTCACCGGCACCTTTCAAATCGTCGACGGGAATCCTTGTGTGTTCTTGGACGGTACGCCTTATGAACAACCCGTGTCGGTGGGCGACATCCGCGGTCTGCCGCTCGAGAACGACGACAAGGTGTTCGTCGAAATGGTCGAGTATCCGGCCGATAATGGGTCGGGTGGCGAAGCGGTGATTTTGGAGCGGCTGGGCAGCAGCAGCAATCCGGCGATCGATACGTTGACGATCATGCGCCAGTACGCGTTGCCGGACGAATTTCCCGATGAGGTTTTGGATGATGCCCGCAAACAAGCTGACGCATTCGATGATGGCGAAATTCCCGAGGGCCGCAAAGACTTTACCCAACTCCTGACCATCACGATCGACCCATTCGACGCACGCGACTTTGATGATGCGATCTCGCTCCAGCGTGAACCGGGTCGATGGCGATTGTGGGTTCACATCGCCGACGTCAGCCATTTTGTTCCGATCGGTGGCGCGCTCGATGAAGAGGCCAGACAACGTGCGACCAGCGTCTATCTGCCCGATCGCGTGATCCCAATGATCCCCGAGATCATCAGCAATCACTTGGCCAGCTTGCAACCCGACAAAGTTCGCTTGGTCAAAACGGTCGAAATCGAAATGCTGGACGACTTGACCGTCACGCATACCGAAGTCCACAACGCCGCGATTCATAGTGATTTGCGGCTGAACTATGAACAAGTCGATCAATTCTTGGCGGCACCCGACGAATTTCGCGACAAGTGGGGCGAGCCCGTTTGTGATTTGCTAACCCAGATGCACCAATTAGCGATGCAAATGCGAAAAGCACGCTTCAAAGGCGGTGCAATCTCGATGGACATGCCGGAAATCAAATTGGAGTTTGATCGTAGCGGAAAAGTCAAAGGTGCGTTCCGAACAGAGAACACCGAGAGTCATCAAATTATCGAAGAGTTTATGTTGGCGGCCAATCAAGCCGTCGCGACTTGGCTCGATGACCTCGGACTGGGGTATCTGCATCGCATTCACCCTTCGCCCGAACGACGCAAATTACGCCAATTGGCGATGTTCTGTAAAGACTTAGGGTTGAAGGTTGAAAACGTCGAAAGTCGCTTTGAGATCCAAGCGGTGTTGGACATGGTTGCCGGCACACCCCAAGAAGACGCCGTCAACTTTGCGGTCTTGAAGAGCATGAGCAAGGCGGTGTATGGCCCGGAAACCGAAGGCCACTACGCGCTCGACATGGAACACTATTGTCACTTCACCAGTCCGATCCGGCGTTATCCCGACCTGAGCGTTCACCGCTTGGTGCAACGCTTGCTCGACGGAGAAAAAACGCCCGACGACCCTTTCCCTTCGCTGGTCAAACTCGGCTTCCACTGCAGCGACATGGAACGCAACGCCGCCCAAGCCGAACGCGACTTGGTCGAGCTAAAATTGTTGCACTTTTTGAAAAAGCACATCGGGGAGACGATGGAAGCGGTGATCAGCCGCGTGTTCGCCGATGGCATCCATGCTCGGTGCATCAAGTTGCCCGTCGACGGTTTCGTTCCCATCACGACACTGCCCGACGACAAGTATCGCTTTGAACGTCGCGGCAATGTGCTGCAGGGTCACAAAGAGGGGAATCGCTATCGATTGGGCGATCTGTTGACCGTACGGATCGCCAAGGTGGATCTGCAAGACCGCCAGCTCTACTTAGAAGTGATTAAGAATCAGACGGCACGCGGCGAGACGAAGCCGATCGCAAAATCACTCTCGGCGAAGCCAAAGTACAAGACCAAACGCCAGCACGATCGGCGTGAAAAAAAGAAACGAAAGAAACGATAACCACAGGTTGAGGAGACTTTCATGTCACGCGCACTCATCATTTTGACGACGTTGATCCTGGTCATCGGATCGGCATGGCCGGCCGGATCCGAGGCTGCGGACGTGCCACCGCTCGCCCGATTGTCGGCGCAATATTATGCCGAGGCACTAGCCTTTAAAAACGTGGTCCACCAAGTTCGAGGCATCGATCGCTTCGACGAACGACTTGTCGATCGCTGGTCCGATGAAACGGCTCGCTTGGTCACGGCGGCCAAGAACCCACGGCACTTCAATCGTTTGTTTCATCAATGGAAGCTGGTGTTGAAGTTGCAGGAGCAATCGGAGCTCAAAATCTTTGGCAAGTACACGCCGCATCATGATTTGATCGGACAATTTGATCGAGTGCTCTTCGCCGAACAACGGTTCATCGAAGAGTTCATCTTGCACGTCGAGAATCCGACGCACGTCAATTCGGTGCGCCGACTTGAACGTCCTTCCACCCGCCGGAGCAATTACTTGGCTCCGCTAACCGAGTGATCTCGATTGCGCAAGCTTGTGGTGACGATCCTGTTGATCTTGATCGCGGTGAAGACGGCGGCGGTGCTGGCGCGGCCCCGCTTCGATCGAGATGGATGCCGCTGGATATTGGCGACTCAGCACCAGCGTGACGGGCGGCGATTTGTTGATGATGGATCAACCGATCGCTTATCGGACGCCCGTGTATCCGTGGTTCATCGCCGCAGTCCGATTGGTGGCCGGTTCGAGCAGCCTGTTTTGGATCACCGCGATCCAAAGTCTGCTGTCGATTGCTTCGATTTGGATCGCTGCACGACTAGCGGCGCGGATGACGAAGCTCCCATCGGCGATGCCATTGACGATGTTGGTTTCGATACCTGCGATCTCCGCATCGGTGTTCAACGCGACGCTCTTATCCGAGCCGTTGTTTGTGTTCTTGATGATGTCGAATTTATCGGCGGTGCAAACATACTCTGAACGACCGAGCATGGGTTGGGCAACTTGGTCAGGGCTAACCTTTGCGATCACTTTGTTGACGCGGCCGATCGTTTTGATGTTGTGGGTCCCTCACGTGTTGTTTCTCGTTATGGTTCATCTTCGTCGCCGACACTCGGATCGGACATTTGGCGAAATATCCGTTCCGAGGTCTGCGGCGCAGTTAAAGAATCGTCGATTGTCGTCGGGAGACTCTCGCCTCCCAGTTTTGGTTGGACACCTTTTGATGGCTGGTGGCGTTTGCGTGATCATGGTTAGCCCATGGTTGGTGAGAAACCAGATCATGTTTGGCAAGCCGTTTCTGACCGAGTTTGTGGGCCGAAATCTCTGGGTGGTCACGTTCCAGGATGGATCGGGAGCCGGCCTTTCTCTTCCCTCAACCGAAGCCGGTGACCAATTGAAGCGTCGGCTTGATCGCGTTGGTGTGATCGAAGGACGTGATGCGACCTGGACGGTTTCACGTGGATTGACAAAATCGGGACTCAGCGATCCGCAAACGGATCGGCTGATGAAGGAGGTGGCTGTGGAAGCGATCCGACGGTCACCGCGTCGGTTTGCCGAGCAAGCCTTTCGTCGCTTTGCCAATGTGTGGCGGACGCGAGCGACCGAGTTGCCGGCTCAAAATGGCACGGGTCAATTTTTTGGACAACAGTCGTGGCACAAGGATGTACCCTTTGTCGACATCATGCTGCGTCATCGGGCCAGCAATGTGTTGTGGATCAATACGACGATCATGAGTTTGATTGGCTTGGCAACCTTGGTCATGGTGTATCATCTTCCGACGCGAGCGAGGGGACTTTGGATCGGGATGCTCTTGGTCTACTTCACCCTCATCACGGCATGCTTTGAGATTCCGGCGTACCGATACCGTATGGTGTTAGAGCCGATCGCGGCAAGCGTGATTGGCTCGTCGCTCGCAATCGGATGGTCCAAGCGAACCCGTCCGGTCCGGTTGGTCATTGAACCGGCTTAGTTTTCGTATTGTTCAACTCAGATACTCGATTTTTGCCCATCACTTTGGCAATGCATTGAACGACATATTAGAACTTTCGGTCGTGATGCCGTGCCTCAACGAGGCTGACACCATCGGCGTCTGCATCGAGAAGGCACTCCGCGGATGGACCAGGCGGGGATTCGAGGCGAAGTCTTGATTGCCGATAACGGCAGCTCCGATGCATCCAAAGCGATCGCGCAATCGCTCGGCGCTCGGACGGTTGATGTCAGCGAGCGAGGTTACGGCGCGGCGTTGATGCACGGCATCGAAGCGTCGCGAGGCAAGTACGTGATCATGGGCGACGCCGACGACAGTTATGATTTCCTGGAGATCCCGGCGTTTGTCAGTAAGCTTCGTGAGGGCTTCGATTTGGTCCAAGGTTGTCGATTGCCGCGCGGCGGAGGTCGAGTCCTGCCAGGTGCGATGCCGTTTCTGCACCGTTGGTTGGGCAACCCGGTGTTGTCGTGGTTGGTGAGGTTGATGTTTCGGATTCCCATCAACGACGTGTACTGTGGCATGCGAGGATTCACACGCGAATTGTTTGAGCGACTCGATTTGCGATCTCCGGGAATGGAGTTCGCGACCGAGATGATCATCAAAAGTGGTTTGAATAACGCGTCCATGTCCCAGGTGCCGATCACACTTCACCCAGACGGTCGACGTGAGCATGGGCCCCACCTTCGGACATTTCGTGACGGCTGGCGAACGCTAAAATTGTTTCTGGTGTTCAGCCCGAATTGGACATTCTTTCGTCCCGGGTTGGTTTTAATCGGGATCGCGATGATCGGTTACGCGTTGGCGATCCCTCAAGTGCGGATTTTCGGTGCTGCGCTGGATGTTCACACGTTATTGGTGGCCAGCTTGGCGGGGCTATTGGGTTGGCAATGCGTATTGCTGGCAGCGTTGGCGCGAATTTTTGCAGCCCGCGAGGGGATGATGCCGCCCCAAGATCAGTTGGAGAAACTGACGGTCGAACAGGGCCTGGTGTTCGGGTTGGTTTGCATTGTGATCGGGTTTGGCTTGGTCGCCGCGATGATCCTCCGGTGGTGGCGTTTGGACTTCGGGCCACTGGATTACCCGTTCAGCATGCGGTTCGTGGTTCCCGGCGTTACGTTGATGGCGATTGGTTTCCAGACTGCGATGGCTGCCTTGGCGGCCGGCGTTCTAAAGATGCACCGAAGATGACAGACGACAACAGCGAATCGACGATCATCCGCCACGTCGCGGCCGGACAGATCTGTTGCGATCCCGAGTGGGAAGCGGCGTATCAACGATTTGAGACCCCTGAACAAGAGATCGCAAAGTTCACCAAACGGTTGGAGCGATTCGGATTCGATGAACTCGATCGCAACCTTCGCATCGTCGAGATTTTCTGTGGGCGCGGCGGCGGACTCGTCGCACTCCATCGGATGGGATTCACCGATCTCGAAGGTGTCGATTTGTCGGATAATTTGTTAGAACAGTATCGCGGTCCAGCGACGCTGCACTTGGCCGATTGTTTGAACTTGCCTCTGGCCGAAAATTCTTATGACGTGGTGATTGTTCAAGGCGGTTTGCATCACCTACCTGATTTGACCGATGACCTTCACGCCGCACTTGCGGGTGTGAAGAGGATCTTAAAACCGAGCGGTCGCTTCTATGTCATCGAACCATGGAAAACGCCGTTTCTAATCGCCGCTCATTTGATCGTCGAAAATCGGCTGATGCGACGTCTGTACGCTAAAGGTGAGGCACTCGCCGCGATGACAGACCGTGAACGTGTCACGTATGAGCAGTGGCTCGGGCAACCGGAAAAGATCCTGCGCACGTTCGATGAGTATTTCGCATGCGAATCAAAAACGACATGTTGGGGTAAGCTTGCTTACGTAGGCTCGCCCGACTTCGGAACGGCAACCGTTTAACCGTCTCACATTGAGTCGCATAGCGACGGCATGAAATAGCCAGCGGTCAATCGACCGAGCTTTATCAAGTGTGGGTGCGGCCCCTGGTTGATCTTACAATTCGGCAGCCGTTTTCCCAAAGGCGGACGCGACCCCGGGATGGACGATTTTTCCCGCGTGGACGTTGATGGCGCCTCTCAGAGGGCTGGTGGAGTCAATCACGCCTTGGATGCCCATTTCGACCAATCGGATCACCCACGGCGAAGTGGCATTGCATAACGCAAAGGTGCTGGTTCGGCCGACCGCGCCGGGCATGTTGGCGACGCAGTAGTGAACGACGTCGTCGACAATGTAAGTCGGCTCGCTGTGCGTGGTGGGGCGACTGGTTTCGATGCATCCACCCTGGTCCACCGCGACATCGATGATGACACTTCCCGCTTTCATGATTTTCAGATCTTCCGCGCGGACCAATTGAGGTGCTCTGGATCCGGGGATCAAAACCGCTCCGACGACCAAGTCGGCGCGGCGGAGTTGTTCGAGGATGTTATGGCGGTCGCTGTACAACGTGTTCACGTTGGCCGGCATCACATCGTCGAGGTAGCGAAGACGATCGATGTCGACATCCAAGATTGCCACATCCGCTTGAAAACCGGCGGCGATTCGAGCCGCGTTCGCGCCCACAATTCCGCCGCCCAGGATGGTGATGTGGGCTGGCGCGACACCGGGAACTCCGCCAAGCAAGATGCCGCGACCCATCTGCGGTTTCTCGAGATACTTGGCACCCTGTTGGATGCTCATCCTTCCCGCCACTTCGCTCATCGGCGTCAACAACGGGAGTCGCCCGTGGGCGTCGCGAAGCGTTTCGTAGGCCAAGCACGTTGACCCGCTTTGAACCATCGCATCGGTTAACGATTCGTAGGCGGCAAAGTGAAAGTAGGTGAACAGCAATTGGCCAGCGCGGATCAACGGATACTCGGCCGCCTGCGGCTCTTTCACTTTAACGATCAACTCCGCGTTCGCGTAAACGTCGCCGGCGTCGGCCACCATTTCTGCACCAGCTCGCAGGTAATCATGGTCGGCAATGCCGCTGCCCAAACCTGCTCCCGACTCGACGATGACGTGATGGCCCTTTTGCGTGAGCGTCTCAGCAGTGACCGGCAACATCGCCACCCGGTACTCGTCGGATTTTATTTCTCGCGGAACTCCGATGATCATGATGAACTCGCTTGATGATTTTGGGGGAAATCGCTTTCCACGGATAGTCGTTACCGGATCATACCCGCACGCGTGGCGGCGAGCCTCCCAATGTTCCGGCAATCGCAGATACGAGCTTCACGAGGGATGAAGATCGAGCCCAGCCGCTTGTGCGGAATTCGCTTCGCCGGACATTCTGGCCAACATGCTGGTCAAGCGATGTTCGAGTTGGCTCATCAGCGGATCCACGTCTCCCCGTGGCGGTTTTTCGGGTGGGACGACGATCGCTTCGTCACACTCGATGATGACCCTCAGCGGCACATTGACGTCTGCGTGTCCAAAGAAGGTCTCCTGCATCCGTTGGATGGTTTCCACGATCCGTGTGTCGGTCGCCTCGCCGGGATGCAGATAGCAGTTCGGGTACGACATCAAATCTTGGGCCACGTCGGCAGCCTCGGACCAGTCGTCAAATCGTCGGCGCGTTTCCGTCGCATTCTCGCCGGCGGTGACTCCCGCAAAGTGCTTTGACACGATGGCGGTTCGAATCGCACGGACACGTCCGCGACCATCCTCAAGATTTGCACCGGGATGTTCGAGACTCAATCCTAAGCAACGTTCACAATGTTCGATCAATTGCTTGATCAGATGGTCTCGCCGGTCGGGCAAGCTTCCGTGTTGGACTTTCCCGAGGTACTGGATCTCCTTCAACGAAAGAAGTCCTTCGGCCAACCGGGTTGTTCGCCCGAGGATCGACTGGTCGTGCGGACGCCGCCAACCCAGATGGCTTTCGAGCTTCCAAAGTTGATGATCACACCAATCGCGGATGTCGCCGACACAAAGATATTTCAGTGCAACGGGATGCATCACCACTCGTCCGCCACACTCCTTTGCACGACGACGGGCGGCCGCGGGCGATGAACGCGACGCCATCGAGCAGGGGTTTGAGCACATCGTTGGTGCGATTGGTCGCACCTTCGGGAAACAGGATCAATGGCCGGCGTGCTTCCGTGAGAATCTGGATCGCAGCATTGAGCGAGGCACGGTCCGTGCCCTCACGGTTGAGGCTAAACCCGCCCATTTTCTGGATCGCGAATGCGTCGAAGGATCCCTGGTTAAACAGGTGCCAAGACGCAACGGCGTGAACATGCTGATCAAGGTGGCGTGATGGCCAACCGAGCACCAATGGATCGGCGTATCGACAATGATTCGGCGCGAGCAGAATTCCGTCGCCGCGGCCTTTCGATGCTTCCCAGTGCTCGAGTCCGCGACATTCATGCCCGACCACACCTTCCTTCTTCTTCAAAAACCAATCGACGATGTGAAACTTTTGAATGAAAGACGGCCACCAGTCTCCGCGATGAGGCGGAACAAACTGGTAGGGACGATCAAGAACCACAGGCATCGGCGACTCGGCTCCTTCCTAAAATTGCATCTTGTACTTGTCCGTCATTTGACGACGCGTGGTCGACATCAATTCGTCGATCGCCGACAGTGTCTGTTGGTAATTCGCATACGCGTTGCCGCTATTGATTGTTTGGCGTGCGTTATTTATTCGTCCGGTATTGTTCACGTTGCGGTACCCGTAGTATCCGGAGTCATAGCCATAACCGGATGTCGCACTGTTTGCTGCGTTATCTTGGCCGGTGGCGATCAAACCTTTGCGAACCGTCAAGGCGTTGCCGCGGAGCAGGCTGGAGACTTGGACGCCATACTGGACCATTTCGGGATCCACGTTTAACGTTCCCAGCTCTTCGATTTGCCTAGCTCGCTTATCGTTCCAAGCGGCCAACGCACCCGTCGTCTGTGACTTGTGTTTTCGAGTTCGTTCGACGATTTCGTTGACGTCGTTAAAGAAGCTCTGGGTGCGATAACCCATTTGTTTCTCTTGCGTATCTTGGCTCATTGAAAGCGATCCGGCAGTGGCCCGAGCGGCTTGACTCTGCAGGCTAAAGATTCCCATCAAGCCACTTAAAGTCGCCTCGGTGATCGGGCCTTTCAACGAGAGCGAGTTATCATCCGAAGTGACTTCCCATACGAGAACCTCCGGAGCGGCGGTACCGTTCTTTTCCAGTATCTCGGCCAACAACGGTGCGGCGATCAATTCGAGTGACTTGGGCGACTTGGAGAAATGGAAACTGACAATGCACTCATCCAGATTGCGTCGACCGATGATGATTTGCATGCCCTCGGTCGAAGCCAAGACGGAAGCCACCGATGCCGGCGTTTTCGAACTTCAGCGCCGCCGAGCCGTTCAGCTTTTCCTCAAGCGACACGACCGAAAACACATCTCGCAACTCGACCGCCATCATGAACGAGAGGTATTGCTCGGGTTGTTTGGCGTGATCCTTCAAGTAAGGCGACACATTGACGTTGTATTGCTCGGACAGCCAGCCCGAAAGCATCGCTCGATTTGCCGGTCGAAGCATTCCCAGTCGTTCGTCGCCGGGCACGAAAAAGGTCTCGTTGGGAGAAAAGACGACGTCTTTGTCCGACACGGTGTCGACGTAGCCACCCACCTGATCGGCGAGTTGCTTGGCATCGACAGGCTTCTTGAGCGTCGCGTAACCGGCTTCCCATCGAGGTGCCATCTTATTGAGATCGAGATCGGATACGAACCAATACTCGCCAACCGCTTCAACGACTCTGCTCGAAAATCCGGCGTCGGTCATCAAATCGTTTAACGCCGCAACGTTGACGTAACCCATCGCGTTGGCCGGTGCGGGAGAGCGATCGAGCATCTGCTCCAACTTCTCTTCGCCGTAAGCTTGCGGAACGGACGCGCTCAATGACAAGGCTAGGCCAACGGCAAGCAATGGAGGGATCTTCATCTTCGGAGTTCCAAGTCGGTGAATCACGGAGCCAGTCTCGGTTTCGGCAGAGATGAAATTCTCGTTCAAGAGCGAGCGCCGTGCAAGGCGAAAGGACCAGTCCCTGATCTGTTCGTGAAAAGACACGACCGAGACGGCTACATTGGCACTCGAATGCTCGTCAACACAGTCCATTGATGCATTGCACAGTCAATCAAGTCTGACTCAGACACTTCAAGCCTCCAATTCTTCCCAGCGGGCGTAAAGACCCGCAAGTTCTTCCTGAAGCCCTTTCAATTTGACAGCGTCTTGAGTGATGTGCGTGCCACCTTTTTGATAGTAGGCTGGATCCGCCATCGTATTGTTCAAAATTCCGATTGCGGATTCGAGCTTCTCGATCCGTTGGGGCATTTTTTCAAGTTCGTGCTTGTCTTTAAAAGACAGTTTCTTGTTTGTTGCCGGTTTAGTAGAAGATGTATTGGATGATGGGTTAGCCTTTGAGCTTGGCTTTTGGGGTGGGTTTTCTTTTGCCGCTTGTTCGCGGTGCGCGACCGCGGCTTTCCAATCGTCGTAGCCGCCGTCGTATTCCTTGACGCCGTCTTCCTCGTAAACAATCGTGCTGGTGACCACGTTGTTGAGGAACGTACGGTCGTGGCTGACCATCAACACGGTGCCACTGAAATCGATCAGTTGTTCTTCTAGAAGGTCAAGCGTTTCGCTGTCCAAGTCGTTGGTGGGTTCGTCCAATACGATCACGTTGGCGGGCTTGGTCATCAATTTCGCGAGCAAAGCCCGGTTGCGTTCACCGCCCGACAAATACTTCACTTGCGTTCTGGCCCGCTCAGGTGTGAATAAAAAATCTTGCAAGTAACCGACGATGTGCTTTGACTTATCACCGACCAGAATCTTATCACTGCCTTCGCCGACATTTTCCTGAACCGTCTTCTCGGGATCGAGCGTGTCGCGAAGTTGGTCGAAGTATGAAATCTGTAAATTGGTGCCCAGCTTGACGTCGCCCGAGTCAGGTTTCAATTGACCCAACAATAGCTTTAGCAGAGTCGTTTTACCGGCACCGTTGGGGCCCATGATTCCGACACGATCGCCCCGCATGATGGTCGTTGAGAAATCGTTCATGATGATACGATCACCGTAGCGGAACGAAATCTCTTTGACGTCGGCGACCAACGCACCGCTGCGGGCGGCCTCTTGCAAATTCAATTTCGCCTTGCCTTCGATGCTGCGTCGATCGCCGCGTTGCAGCCGCAATTGTTTTCAGCGCTCGCACGCGACCCTCGTTGCGAGTTCGCCTCGCCTTGATGCCCTGACGAATCCAAACTTCTTCTTGGGCTAGTTTCTTGTCGAACAACGCGTTCTGCTTTTCTTCGGCATGCAGCGCCGCTTCTTTACGCTGCAGGAAGGTGGCGTAGTCACAGGACCAGTCGAACAGCCGCCCACGGTCGATTTCCCAGATTCGGGTCGCCAGACTTTGCAAAAACGAACGGTCGTGGGTGATGAAGACCAAGGTTTGGCGGAACCGCTTTAGAAAGTTCTCCAGCCACAGAATCGAATCGATGTCCAAGTGGTTGGTCGGCTCATCAAGCAACAATACGTCGGGTTCCATCGCGATCGCCCGCGCGAGCAGCACTCGCCGTTTCATCCCGCTGGAGAGTTTCTCGAACAGGGCATCGCCTTCCAGTTCCATCTTCGAGAGCGTCGATTCGACGGCGTGTTCGACTTGCCACTGGGTTTCCGGGTCATCGCGGCCGGGTTGTCCCTCGGTCACGATCGAGGTCACCGTACCGCTCCAATCGCGGGGCACGTCTTGAGTCAGTCTCGCCACGGTCGAGTGCGGTGCGAACGTGATCGAGCCGTGATCGGGAACGACTTCACCATCGAACATTCTCAGCAACGTCGTTTTTCCGGCACCGTTTCGTCCGAGCAGCCCAATTTTTTCGCCCCGTTCGATCACCGCCGAAACGCCGTCGAGTAGCAGGGGGCCGCGAAAACCGATGGAAAGATCGTCGAGCGAAACGAGAGGCATAAGAAACACGTTGAATTTGAGCGACAGAAAATTGAGTTCAGAGGCGCGGTTTAACACGAAAACGGCGTTCCGACCAGAGTGGGATCTGCCGGCCCGCCCTCGCATCACTCTCCGCGGTCGACGAGACAATACAATTCGGCGAGAGTCGCACGCGGCAAACGGTGCCGGCCGAAACGTCACCGGGTGACGACCGATCCCAGGTCGATCGAACCGTAAGCCAACCTCTTGGAGCAAAATCAGATGAGCCAACTTTTTCAACCGCTAACGATCAAAGACATCACGATGCGAAATCGCGTTGCGGTGTCGCCGATGTGCCAATACTCTTCCGATGACGGATATCCCAATGATTGGCATTTGGTTCACTTGGGATCTCGCGCCGTCGGTGGTGCCGGCTTGGTCGTCGTCGAAGCCACGGCGGTGTCACCGGACGGTCGAATCAGCCCGGCCGATAGCGGCATTTACACCGATGATCACATCGATCCATTCGCCGAGATCAACCGTTTCTTGAAACAGCACGGCGCGGTCGCGGGGATCCAAATCGCGCACGCCGGTCGCAAAGCCAGCGCCCACACTCCCTGGGCTGGCGGAGGCTCGGTCGAGGATGACGAAGGAGGCTGGCAAACGCTCGCACCTTCACCGATCGCATTCGGCGGCGGCATCTCGAAGGTGCCCAAGGAAATGACAATCGACGACATCCAACGAGTTCAGGCAGACTTTGTCGCGGCGGCCGAGCGAGCACTCGCGGCCGAGTTCGACTTCCTCGAAGTTCACTTCGCTCACGGTTACTTGGCCCACGAATTCTATTCACCGATCTCGAATCAACGCACCGACCAGTATGGCGGCAGCTTCGAGAACCGAATTCGATTCTTGATGGAAACGTTCTCGGCCGTGCGTGAAGTTTGGCCGGAACGACTACCGCTCGCCGTGCGTTTATCAATCACCGATTGGATCGACGGCGGGGTCACAATCGATGAGTCAGTCGAGTTAACGCGGCAGCTGAAATCGGCGGGACTGGACATGCTCGACGTCAGCCATGGGATGATCATTCCCGACTCCAGCGTCGTGCCGTGGTCGCCGGGAATGATGCTGCCCCACGCCGGTCGAATTCGTCACGAAGCGTCCATCTCCACGACGACCAGTTGGATGATCACCGAGCCTCAGCAAGCCGAGGACGCGATTGCAAGCAAACAGGTCGACATGGTCATGCTGGCACGTGAATTGTTGCGTGATCCGTACTGGCCTTATCACGCCGCAAAGGAGTTGGGCGACGATATCGAAACCGAAATTTTGCCGGTTCAGTATGCGCGGGCGGTAAGCGAATGAAAAGTGCGGCACCCTAATCGATCGTCAATTCGATGGGACAGTGATCCGGGAGCAGAACCGGCGTCAGTGGGAAAGGTGTCAGGACAGTGGGAAAGGTGTCAGGACTAAATAGCGTTGTCCACGGCGGTTCCCGTGGTTTTTGAAATCGTGTCGTGTACCGCATTGTGGTTTTCGTAATGCTGTCAACGTACTCTTTTCATCTGTTGCTCGAAGTGGATTGGCTTCGATGAACATTCGGTTTCTCTTCCACCCGTCTTCGATTGCGCTCTGCTTCACTGAGTTGGGGGATCATCCCTAATACTCGAAGGCGGTACCCGTACATCAGGGTCAGTAATGCTAATGGAGTCGACTTCAAAATCCGAGCCAGAACCGTAGCGGTTGCATGGATTTGATCCGTCGAGTCACGATTTCGATCAACACGGGGACCCCGACGGCCAGAAGGAAAACGGGGATGCCCATCCACGCTTTCGCATCGATCTTGCCTTTGGAGACAGCAAACAATGCGGCATAGACGATGAAGAGATGAATCAAGTAAATTCCGAAAGAGCATTCGCTCAAATATTGGAATGCGGTCGGACATTTCCGGCCGCTCATTGCCCAAATGCAGGCCACTCCGAACAGCAAGACGAGCGGCGAATCGTACGGGTCGCCGCTGACATGGTGAGATTGGTAGATTGCCACGATCGCCGCGAGTACAACTGCGGCTGCGCCACCAGCATTGCTCGTGTTCGCAAAGAAACGCTCAGTCCCCAGTCGGGTTGAATACAACCCGAGCACAAAAAAACAAGCCCAGAAGGCGACGTAGCGACATTCGTAAACGCTTCGCACTTCATCCGTGATCATAAAACGATCAAACAGATCCATTTTCAATTGGAAGTGGATCATTGCGAGAGCGAACGAAAAAATTAAGATTCCAATTGCCAGCGATCGGCGAACGTCTCGAATCGAATAACCAATCGCGTAAAGAATTGCGATCACCCAGATAAAGTAGTAGATGTTCCAATCTTGCGCGAGCAACAAACGTTGCAGGCCGAAAAGGGGTTTTTCAAAAAGGGTCGGCTGTCCGTTCGAAATTCGCATCGCGATCTGGGCGAGAATTGCCATCGGTACATACGGCAACAAAATTCGCCGGTAGCGTCGCCACAGGCCGGGAAAATCTCGGACCGAGATGAACAGCGTCCCGGCGCAGTACAGAAAAACGGGAATGCAGAATCGAAGCGGACCGGTAATCACGGTTGCCGATGCCGGATCATCTATGAATCGTCCGAGCGAGTGGATACCGACCACAGCCAAAATGGCCACGCCCTTCATCAAGTCGATATCTTCTCGGCGTGGTCGGTTCATTTCAGCAATTGATCTCGTTTTCTCAGAAACTCAATGAGGCTTTTTCCTGTGCAATCGTTACAACGTCAAGACGAATTTCAAATCGATCTCGATGAGTCGCGAGATTTTGCAATGAAGTCAATTTCCGCCGTGTCGATGGACAATGGTTGCTGACCGCCCGAATCTTCGCGGTGACATCTGCACCGGACTTGCATCCGACGTGGTCGATGAGTTTGATCATGCGACCGGCGCTTGAGCCACGAAAAGAAACGTGATCAGCACATCCGTGCTGCTGGCGACCGCGTCGATGATCGCGAACCGATCGCCGGCATCTTGAACCGCCAGTTCTTCCGGTGTGGTGATGTCAGCCATGACCAGCAGTTGAGCGTCGTGGCCTCTCATCCTGGCACTTTTTCCCGTCCCTGAACCGAAATTTTGCCGGTTCAGTACACGCGGGCGGTAAGCGAATGAAAAGTTCGGCACCCTAATCGATTGTCAATTCGATGGGACAGTGATCCGATCCGTGGATGTCGTGACGGATCGATGCACCGGTGACACGCGGCATCAATTTCTGGGCGACCCAGAAGTAGTCCAGTCGCCACCCGATGTTTCGCTCGCGAGCGCCACTGCGGTAAGTCCACCAACTGTACTTGGCCGGGCTGGGGTCGAAGTGACGGAACGAATCGACAAACCCCGCCTCGACAATCCGATCCAAACCCTGGCGTTCTTCGTCGGAAAAACCGGCATTCATGCGATTCGCTTTGGGGTTCGCCAGGTCAATCTCTTGGTGAGCACAATTGACGTCGCCGCAAAAGATCACCGGCTTGCGACGATTCAACTTTTTGACATAGTCCAAAAAGTCGCAATCCCAGCGTTTGCGGTAGTCCAGTCGTGCCAATCCTCGTTGCGAATTGGGCGTGTAGACCGTGACCACATGGAACTCTTCAAAGGTCGCCGTGATCACTCGGCCTTCGCCGTCATGGTCGTCCACGCCGATTCCAAGTGATACTTTCTCGGGTTTTAATTTGCACCAGATCGAAGTGCCGCTGTAGCCTCGCTTCTGGGCCGAATTCCAAATTTGGTGGTAATTCAATTCGTCGGCCCATTCGAGTTTCACTTGTTCCCGTTCGGCCTTCACCTCTTGCAAGCACACGACGTCCGGTTGATCCGTTTCCACATACTGGCGGAACCCTTTATCCATTGCAGCGCGAATGCCGTTGACGTTCCAAGAAATTAACTTCATCGCCTTCATCACTCCTCAAGATCGCGGACCGTTTATCCGTTTCCAGACCTTAACCCATCGGCCACCATGCGGCCATGGAAGATTACTTTGCCACGTCTTGAAACAGTTTCGTGATCACGTCTTCGAGCGGTAAATCTTCGACCGCCACATCCTCGATCGCGTTGTCACGCAGAATGTTTGCGAGCACGCGCGGTACTTCGGCGCGGGCGATCCGAATCTTTGCTTTGGGCCACGTCTCGTCCAGCACTTCGCCGTAGCCCGACAAATCGGGTTGATTTCCTTCGGCGAACTGCAAGGTGATGATTTTGAACCCGCTGAATTGGTCGATGATTCCCGACAGCGATCCGTCATACTCGATCCGCCCCCCCGCGATGATGACGACCCGTTTGCAAAGCGCGGCGATGTCCTTCATGTAGTGGCTCGTCAGCAGAATCGTGATCCGCCGCTTCTCTTGGTAGAACCGTAGGAACTGCTGAATGTTGTGCTGGGCGATGACGTCCAGCCCGATCGTCGGTTCGTCCAGGAACAACACTTCGGGGCTGTGCAGCAGCGCGGCGATCAACTCCATTTTCATCCGTTCACCGAGCGACAATTCTCGCACTGGTTGGTCGAGCAATCGACCGACGTCTAGCAAGTCGGTCAACTCGTCGAGTGTGGCCTTGAACTGGTCCGCCGGCACTCCGTAGATCTGTTGATGCAGCCGGTACGATTCGTTCGCCGGCAGATCCCACCACAATTGATTTTTCTGGCCCATCACCAACGCGAATTGACGGCGATATTCGTTTTTGCGTTGCCATGGAACGTACCCCATCACCGAGGCCGAGCCGGACGTGGGGTTGATGACTCCCGAGAGCAATTTGAGCGTCGTGGTCTTGCCGGCGCCGTTGGGGCCGAGGAAGGCGACAAACTCACCCTGCTGGACATCCAGATCGATGCCTTTCACCGCTTCGACTTCTTTGTACTCGCGGTGGAACAGGCCGCGGATGCTGCCGCCGAGCCCCTCCTTTTTCTTGAAGACGCGGTACGATTTGGTCAGATTTCGGACTTCGATGATCGACATGGCCAAGCAATTTTTCGGCGTCGGGTTTCAGTTTCGCAGTAGCAGGCTTAAAAATTGCCCGACTTTGTTTACGCAAACTTAGGGTCAATGTTAGACTTTGGGAACGGACGTCCCCGGTCCGTTCTTCCCGCCCGCGTTCCTCGCACCGAGAGATCGTCACCTGAATCCTGGAACATCATCGGCGTCGCCGCTACGTATCGGGCTGGGCTATGACTCGCACCGTTTGGGCAATGGCGGCCCCTTACGAATCGGCGGTGTCGAAATCCCGGCCGACGTTCACGCGATCGGGCACAGCGACGCGGACGTCTTGCTGCACTCGATCACCGACGCCCTGCTAGGTGCGATTGCCGAGGAAGACATCGGGCGATTGTTTCCGGATAATGATCCCGAGAACCGCGGTCGCGACAGCGTCGATTTTTTAACCGAGGCAATTCATCGAGTGCATCGCCGGGGAATGGAGATCGTCAATCTGGATTGTGTGATCTTGGCCGAGCAGCCCAAAATGTCGCCGCACATTGATGCCATGCGAACGAAGATCGCCGAAACGCTGGACGTCGCGGTGGGCCAAATCAGCATCAAAGCGAAAACCGGCGAAGGGATCGGCGACATCGGCAGCTCGGCCGCCATCGCCGCACGCGTGATCGTGCTGCTGTGCCGCCGCGTGAACGAAGATCCGCAATAAGAATCCCCGTTTGCTGACCGGAAATCAAGGTTGAAGCATGCTCAAGCACGCACCCGTGGCCAGAGGCGATCGGATGCAACCGACGCTCGTTTACATTGCGCTTGCGCTCTCGTTGCTGGGGGTGTTGGTGGCGGATGTGATGACGCCGCTGGGGATCACGATATGGGTTTTTTACTTGGTGCCGATCACCGTTTCGCTGTTGCTTCGCCGCCGATCGGCTCCGCTAATCGTGGCGGGAATTTGCACGGCCCTCATGTCCGTCCGCTTCCTGACCGATGTCGATGGGGCGAATCGCCAGCTCGCTCAAGCCAACCGGGGCTTCGGCATCATGACGTTTTGGATTTTGGGCGCGGTCGGCTACTTTTACGTTGCCAACAATGTCGTCCTGCGCCGCAAGAATTGGATTCAATCCGGAAAGTCAGAGCTTGCGGAAACGATGGCTGGCAATCTGAAGCCGGACGTTTTCGGCGATAACATTCTCGCCTTCGTCGTCGAGTTTCTGGGGGCCCGCGTCGGTACTTTTTTCGTTCGCGACGGCGAAGTATTTCGTCGTACCGCGACGTACGGGGTGCCCAGCGACGCGGACTTGATCGAGTCGGCGGATGCATCCGAAGGATTGCTCGGGCGAGTCATCACCACCGGCCGAGCGATGGCCGTCGACGATGTGCCGGATCGTCACCTGACGATGGGCACCTCGATGATGCAAATGAAACCGTCGCACCTGTACATCGCTCCGATGATGGTTCATGGGGATGTCAATGCGATCATGGAAATCGGTTTCTCCCAACCGATCACGCCGGACGCGATCGAGTTCTTTGAACACATTGGTGAGCCGGTGGGTGTCGCGGTGGCATCGTCAATCTACCGTTCCCACTTGCAACGCTTGCTCGCCGAGACGCGACAACAGGCCGAAGAACTGCAACAACAAGGCGAGGAGCTTCGCGTCTCCAACGAAGAACTTGAAGTTCAGGCTCGCGCGATCCAAGAATCGCAAGTTCAGTTGGAACAACAGCAAGTTGAACTCGAGCAGACCAATGTGCAGCTGGAAGAGCAAACCCAATTGCTGTTGTCTCAGCGAAATGAGTTGGCCAAGGCGACGATCACGACGCAAGCCAAAGCAAAAGAACTGGAGATCGCCAGTCGCTACAAATCCGACTTCCTGGCCAACATGTCTCACGAGTTGCGGACGCCGCTCAATTCGGCGCTGATTCTCTCCAAGCTGCTCGCGGAGAATGCGGAAGGGAATCTGAGTCAGGATCAAATCATCTCGGCCGAAACCATTCATGCCGCCGGCAACGACCTGCTCAACTTGATCAATGACATCTTGGATTTGTCAAAGATCGAGGCGGGCAAGATGAATATTCGTCCTGAACGGATTTCGCTCTCACAGCTTACCGGCGAGCTCGTCCGAGTGATCCGCCCGATCGCCACCGACAAGAAACTGAGTTTCCAGTGCGAGATTGACGACGGCGTTCCAGAATTGATCGTGACCGATCGGCAACGGCTCGAACAAATCTTGAAAAATCTGCTTTCCAATGCGATCAAGTTTACCGACCACGGCCGCGTCGACTTGAGGATCACCAGCCAACCGAACAATCAAATTGCGATCGATGTTTCTGATACAGGAATCGGGATCGCCAAAGAAAATCAAGCGGATGTGTTCAAGGCGTTTGAACAAGTCGACACGGCCGCGAATCGAAAGTTCAACGGCACGGGACTCGGTTTAACGATCACGACCGAACTGACGCGGATTCTCGGCGGCCAGATCGAATTGACCAGCGAGCTGAACAAGGGGAGCACGTTTCGAATCACGTTGCCGGTGCAATACGAAAACTCCGGTGTGTCGACCAGCAACGAATCCGGCAATCCAGCGGATGCGGCATCGCCGCCATCGGACTCGCCGCTACCAACCGGGGGCGCCGAGCCGGTTGTGTCCCAGAAGATGATTGATTCGGCGTTGGCGACGGCGCAAGAAATGCAAACTTCAAACACGCCGAAGAGCCACCGCCAAACCGTCGATGATCGCGAGGACTTAGGCGAGCACCAACGCGTGATCTTGATTGTGGAGGATGACGAGTCGTTTGCGTCGATTTTGGCCAAGGTCGCGCACGAACTGGAATTTCGCTGTTTGATCGCCCACAACGCACACGAAGCGTTGGCAATGGCCGTCCAGTATCTGCCACAAGCGATTTTACTCGACGTCGGTTTGCCCGACGAAACAGGACTCGTGGTGTTGGACCGATTGAAACAAGACGCGCAGACTCGGCACATTCCCGTTCACATGATTTCCGCCAACGATTTTTCCGAAACGGCAATGGCGATGGGCGCGATCGGCTATGTCGTCAAACCCGTCTCTCGCGAAATGTTGTTGGAGACGTTGCAAAGCTTGAAGACCCAAATCAATCAACGTGGCCGCCAAGTATTGATCGTCGAGGATGATACGGTCCAACTGGAAAGTTTGCAAAAATTACTGGCTTCGCGTGACGTCAAGACTGTGGGCGCGACCACCGTCGAAGAGTGTTTACGATATCTCAAAGAATTAACGTTTGACTGCATGGTCCTCGATCTGACGCTGCCAGATTCGTCGGGCTACGCGTTGCTGGACACACTTAGCAGCAACGATGAGTATTCGTTCCCCCCCGTGATCATTTACACGGGACGCGAGTTGTCCTCGGAACAGGAGCAGTTGCTGCGCCGGTACAGCAAATCGATCATCATCAAGGGCGCAAAATCGCCGGAGCGTTTGCTCGATGAAGTCGCGTTGTTCTTGCACCAAGTCGTCGATGAATTGCCCGACGAACAGCAACAAATGATTCGCACAGCGCGGAGCCGCGAATCGGTGCTCGAAGGGCGGCGAATCCTAATCGTCGAGGATGACGTTCGGAATATTTTCGCATTGACCAGCATCCTGGAACCGCGCGGCGCCATCATCGAAATCGCTCGCAATGGCCTTGAGGCCTTGGCGGCGGTCACCGCGTCGCTCGACCACCATGACACCACGATCGACTTGGTTTTAATGGATGTGATGATGCCCCAAATGGATGGTTTGACGGCGACTCGTGAGATCCGCAAACAAGTCGAGTTTTCCAGCCTCCCGATCATCATGTTGACCGCCAAAGCGATGAAAGATGATCAAGCCGAGTGCATTGATGCGGGTGCGAATGACTACATGGCCAAACCGTTGGACGTCGACAAACTGCTGTCGCTGGTTCGTGTGTGGATTCGCAAGCGATGAAAATCGATGAAATCGAATTGCGTCTGCTACTGGAGGCGATCTATCAAAAATATCACTACGATTTTCGTGATTATTCCCATGCCTCGCTGAAGCGGCGATTGACCCAGGCGCTCGCGCACTTCGAATTTGAAACGCTCTCGGAGCTGCAGAATAGTGTCCTGCATGACGAGATCACATTTCCGGAACTGTTGCAGTACTTGACGGTCCAGGTCAGCGAGCTCTTCCGCGACCCGGCATATTTCAAGGCGATTCGTGAGACCGTGATTCCGCACCTGAAAACCTATCCATCGCTGAAGGTTTGGATACCTGGTTGTGCCAATGGTGAAGAAGTCTACTCTTTGGCGATTCTGTTTCGCGAGATGGGGCTGGAACAGAGGACAATGTTCTACGCGACCGACATCAGCGCCGATGCGCTCGAGGCGGCCGAAGCGGGACGCTATGAGATGGATCGAATGGCGCTGTTCACCAAAAATCACCGGCTCGCTGGCGGAGCAACGTCGTTGTCGGACTATTACACCGCCGCCTACGGTGCCGCGATCTTCGATCGTTCGCTCAAGAGCCGTATCCTTTTTTCGGATCACTCGCTCGCGTCCGACTCGGTGTTCGCGGAGGTCCAGTTGATCTCGTGCCGAAATACGTTGATCTATTTTCGTCGTGATCTCCAAGACCGGGCGATCAAGCTTTTTAAAGATTCGTTGCCGCGAAACGGTTTCCTCGGGTTGGGGGCGAAGGAGAGTCTACGGTTTTCGAAACACGAAGCCGGCTTCGTTGATTTTGATCTTCGCAATCGACTGTATCGTCGCAGGGGTGGCCTATGACCACTCAAGCCAAGGCGGTGGTGATCGGTGCATCGGCCGGCGGCATCGAGGCGTTATGCTCGATTTTGAGCGAACTCGACCCGGCATGCCACGTCCCCATCTTGATCGTTTTGCACCTCCCGCAATCCAGAGACACGCGACTCGTCGAGCTGCTTCAAACCAGAACGAAAATTCCGATCTGTGAAATCGATGACAAGCAACCGCTGGAGGGCGGGAACATCTATTTGGCACCGCCCGACTATCACGTGCTCGTGGAAGACGAACAGTCGTTGGCGTTGTCCAACGACTCACCCGTCAATTACTCCCGCCCATCGATCGATGTGCTGTTTGAATCCGCCGCCGATGTTTTTGGGCATCGGCTGATCGGCGTCATTTTGACGGGTGCCAATCGCGATGGTGCCGACGGGTTGGCTCGCATCGTCAAGCTCGGCGGGATCGGCATCGTGCAGACGCCCGATCGGGCGAATTGTCGGACCATGCCCGATGCGGCAATTGCCGCTGCGGAGGCGGCAATCGTGATGGACCTTGGTGACATTCCTACCTACCTCAATGCACGGATCTGAGCGGATGAGACACACGGCTCCGATTGCAGTCAATTTTCTGCTTGTCGATGATCGCGAAGCGAACTTGATCGCTTTGGAACGATTACTCAAGCGTGACGGTCTTAGTCTGTTGAAGGCCAGATCCGGCGCCGAGGCGTTGGAGTTGTTGCTCAAACATGACGTGGCGTTGGCGCTCGTTGATGTCCAAATGCCCGATATGGATGGATTCGAGTTGGCCGAGCTGATGCGGGGTTCCGATCGCACTCGACGTATCCCGATCGTATTTGTGACGGCGGGAAATTCGGACGAGAAACGGCTGTTCGAAGGGTACGAAAAAGGTGCGGTCGACTTTCTGCAAAAACCGATCGAAAGCGATGTCCTACGCAGCAAGGCGAGCGTCTTCTTCGACCTCGATTCCCAACGGCAAGAAGTCATGCGTCAACGTGACGAAATGGAATTGATCAGCCGCGAGAACGCCCGTTTGTTGGAAGCGAGTCGCGAGACCGCAGCGGCATTGCGGCGTGCGGATCTCCGAAAAGACGAGTTTCTAGCGACGTTGGCTCACGAGCTGCGCAATCCGCTCTCCCCCATCCTCAGCGGAATTCAACTGCTCGGCATGATGGCCGACGACGGTGAACCAGACGAGAGCCGCGAAATGCGAGAGATGATCGAACGACAAGTTCATCACATGGTGCGGTTGGTTGACGACCTTTTAGAAGTCAGCCGGATCACCAACGGGAAAATCAAATTGGAAACCAAACCCATTCGATTAGCCGATGTCGTTCGCCAAGCTGTCGAAACAAGCCGGCCAAATGTCGATCTGGGGAAACACCAACTAACGGTACACAATGCGGACGCAGATCTCCATGTCGATGGTGACCTTACACGATTGACTCAAGTCGTCAGCAACCTGATCAATAACGCGGCACGGTACACGCCCGAAGGAGGAAAGATCGACGTCTTCATGGACGCTGATTCGTCCGGCGCATCCATCACCATCAAGGATAACGGCATCGGAATCCCACCGGAGATGCTTGAGAAAGTGTTCGAACTGTTCACGCAACTCGATCGCCACCGAAAGCAAAGTGTCAGTGGTCTTGGCATCGGATTGGCGCTCGTCAAGCGAGTCATGGAGCTGCATAACGGCAGTGTGATTGTGCGCAGCGAAGGTGAGGATCGCGGATCCCAATTCGTCATCACCCTTCCCAGAATCCACCCCCAGATAGAATCAGCGAAGGTCGAACCGTCCGTCAAGGCAACAAAACATGGTTTAAAAATATTGGCGATCGATGATAACGCCGACGCTCTGCGAACGCTCAAGGGACTGCTGACCGAGATGGGTCACCAAGTGGCCACTGCCGAAACGGGGCGTGAGGGGATCGAGTTGTTCAAATCGTTCGGCCCGACCTGCATCTTTTTGGACATCGGAATGCCGGAGATGGACGGATGCGACGTGGCGAGGCACTTGCGTCGACTGCCCGGCGGCGAATCCGTCCGACTGTTCGCGTTGACCGGATGGGGGCAAGACCAAGACCGCGACCGAACCCATGCCGCAGGTTTTGATTTCCACCTGGTCAAGCCGGTCAGCAAAGATGCCATCGAAGAGTTGCTGGGGTAATTAAGATCTCGTCCTCGAAAATTCATCGAGCAGTTCAATGATCTTATTCACGTCCAAGGGCTTCCAAACGCATTGATCAAAACCGGATTGCAAAGGATCATGCGATCCTTCGCTCGGTTCCTGCCCCGTCACCGCGATCAGCCGAGTTTTGGAAAACGTATCGTCTGCTCGGATCGCTCGAGCAAATTCGTACCCGTCCATCACCGGCATCGCGATGTCCGAGAAAATAATGTCGGGAAGCATTTGCTTTGCAACCTGCAACGCTTCGGCACCATCGCTCGCCTCGTCAACGAAATGACCTAGACGAGTCAACAGAATCTTGAGCACCATCCGATTCGCGCGAGTGTCATCGACAACCAGGATACGCAGTGAGTCGGATTGAGCAGCATTCATTAAACAAATCGTCCCAGGATTGATTAAAAAAAGAATTCACAGAGGAACGTTGGACAGAGTAAGAATTGACAGAGGAATGTCGGACAGAGGAATGTCGGACAGAGGAATGTCGGACAGAGGAATGGTGGACAGAGGAAGAATTGACAGAGGAATGTTGGACAAAGGAATGTTGGACAAAGGAATGTTGGACAAAAAAATACTTCACCCGATTCCTCTGCTCCGCTGTCCCCAGATTCCTCTGTCCAACATTCCTCTGTCCTAATCTCCCCGTCCCAAGATTCCTCTGTCCAGCATTCCACTGCCCCATTTTTAAACTACGGGACGGTCACGAATTGAACTTCGCGGTGATGTACGTCGATGATCTGGATTCCGGCGACCGGCAACGACGCGGCCAGAGCATAGAATTGTCGAACATGCATTGCTAGATCTCGTCCAAAAGTCGTCACCACGAATGCACAGGCTTCGCCATGCAACAGCGTCCGGTGGGTGCCCATCACCATTCCGTCCCGCGAAACAGAGAGCCGCCTAACGCACGCCGATTCGCCTCCGACAAGTTGCATCAAAGCATTCTCGTAGAGCGAAACTGACAAGTAGCCACCGATGTCAAGGAGCAGTTCTTTTACAACTTGAACCAAGTCTTCACAACTCGGGGACAGCGGCCGCCACTTCGATAAATTAAACGTAATGTCTCGCCGGTCAACTTCGGCGAAAGGAGTGGCGATGAGTTTGCCATGAACCAATTCGCCACCGAAATTGATCAGTTTGATCCGTTTGATTCCTAGCAGTGCGGCGTAGTTCAGAGCCTGGGATTCGTGAGCGGGCGACAAGCAGTTCTCGGACTTGAACTCATAAACCATCCGACGAGCGACCAAGTCAAGAAAATAGGTCTTCGCGAACGTGCGGTGGCTAACGAAGATAGGCACCTGAGTCCTGACAAGTGCGATTCCTTCCGTCACCAATCTCGCTGCGACATCGTTTTCGTAAATTCTTTCGTCGCAAAGCCTGCCGAACCGGTTTTGAGCAGCAAAGGCACACCTCATCACGACACGGTCGATCGAATCAAATTCCGACTGCGATACCGACTCGACGCCAATGGAGACTTCGATGGGCATGGACGTTGTTCCTTCTCAATCTCCAATGTTCATGTGCTGACCAATAGGCTATCCGAAATAAACAGGCGTCGACGGCATGAGCAGTGGAATGTTGGGCAGTGAAATGTTGGGCAGTGGAATGTTGGACAGAGGAATGTTGGACAGAGGAATGTTAGACAGAGGAATGTTAGACAGAGGAATGTTAGACAGAGAAATATTTCACCCGATTCCTCTGCTCCCCCGTCCCCAGATTCCTCTGTCCAACATTCCTCTGCCCAAACTCTTTTGCATCCCCAGATCCCCGCGTTAATAGGTTACCGATCTGCACCGCCCCCGTCTCGAACCTTATCGTTGCGAGTGGACGATCAGGAGGCAAATGCTAGACTTCACCGCCGCGTCATTATGCTAAGTTTGGACCGACGACAGGAATGGTAGCGAATATTCCGTCAGGTCAACGCTTTAGTTTCTCAGCGTTGTGTGCTTGGCGATCGTATTGAGGAATGCGCGGCGGATGGCGTCGTAGCCTCGGTCGTTGGGGTCTTCGATGTTGGTAAAGAACCAGTAGTGGGGATCGTCGGCGTCGTAGGTTGAACGCCAAAATTGACGACAGTGCGATCCGTGGCCGAGAAACGTTTCATAAAGCGGTACAACATGGACGTGATCCCGCTGGCTCGCCACATCGCGGATGACTTGGTTGTAGCGCGCGTGGATCGCCAGCCCGTCGGGCCAATCCGGCAAGAAGATACTCGGGGCGTCGCCCACGCCGTCAGTCGGGTCGTAGATGTCGCCGATGTAAATCTCGCAGCCGCTCGGGAATTTGGTGCCCAGGACGTCGAGCATCTGACTGAGCCGAACACGGAAGCTGTCGATCCACGGTTCGGCCTGGTCGAGCGTGGCACCGTACATCGCGCATTTGCGCGGCTTGCTGCGACCGTAACTGTGAATCAGATCGTTGCCGCCCGAAGTCATCATGACCAATCCGAAAGCGGTCTTGTCAGTCGGAATCGTGTCGTTGATCACTTGCAAATGCGTTTCCGATTCGGAACCCGAGATGGCATAGTTTTCGTGAGTCAGATTGGCCAGCACGTCGGCGAGACAGACGCCGCGCAGGTCCGCGAACTCGTCGTCCGGGTTTTGCAGGACGCGGTTAAAGAAAGAGTGGCTCGGCGATTTCGCCCCCAGCCCCGCCGTGATGCTGTCGCCCACCCCGACCACGTGCACGGGCCGGTCGGTCCATGGGTCCGCGAAGGCGTCGACGGCGACTCTCGGGCCTGCCGGACCGCTTCCGATCGGCCTCGCCAGATCGTATTCGATGTATCCCATGACGCCGAGCGTTACGATCAGTGCCAGGACGATCAGCCAACCCAAGCGTTTGCGGGATTTAGGTTTCTCGGTGCTCATGGTCCTTGTTCCTTTCCGGCGGATGTCCAAAACGCCATGATACTGGACGCGAAAGACTGGCTTTGCCAGTTCCCATCACGCGAGCGGAGTCAGCGGGTCCACGAGGGTTGCCAGAAAAATGGTGATGCGGGTAAAAAAAACGGTCTCTACCGAACGGGGCAAGTTCCCTATACTTCGCGGTTTGAAACCTTCGCTGTCATTTTGCCGCAAACTTCGACCATGAGCACTGCTTCCGCAGCCCAACCCCCTATGTCTGTTGCCAGCCCCTCGAAGCCAGAAATTCGCGTCTACAACACGCTTTCGAAAACGAAGGAGGCGTTCGTGCCGCTGCGGGCTCCCCAAGTCGGGATCTATTTGTGCGGACCCACCGTTTACGCCGAGTCGCACATCGGACACATGGTCGGACCGGTCATCTTTGATACGGTCAAGCGATACTTGCGGTATTGTGGCTACGACGTCACGCTCGTCGTCAACATCACCGACGTCGACGACAAACTGATCAACAAGAGCAAGGAGCGTGGCATTCCGATGACCCAGATCGCGGTCGAGATGACGGCGGACTACTTGTCGAACTTGAAAGAATTGGGTGTCAACCAAATCGATCATTTGCCGCGGGCGACCGACCATATCCCCGAGATCATTCGCTTCATTGAAACGCTGCAGAGTAAGGATCATGCGTACGCGGTCGATGGCGACGTGTTCTTTGATGTGATGAAAGATCCCAACTATGGCCAGCTGTCCAATCGGACGGCCGACGCCCAGCAAGGCGAAGGCGGCGGCGCGGCGGCCAAGAAACGTTCTCCCGGCGACTTCGCGCTTTGGAAGGCCGCGAAGAGTCCCGATGAAGTGGCGTGGGAGAGTCCCTGGGGCCGCGGACGCCCGGGTTGGCACATCGAGTGCTCGGCGATGAGTCACCAGATCCTGGGAGATACCTTTGACATTCACGGTGGCGGACTGGATTTGATGTTCCCGCACCACGAGAACGAGCGGGCTCAAAGCAGTTGCTGTCACGGCGCACCGATGGTCAAGTATTGGATGCACAATGGCCTGATGCGTGCGGGTGAGAAGGGCAAAGTCGGCGGCAAGAGCGACCGCGAGAACCAAGCCAATGAGTCGGTCGAGGACGAGACCGGCGGAAAAATCAGCCGCAGCAAAGGTGCCGGCGGTTTATCCACCCTGATCCGCCGTCACACCGGGGAACGAATTCGCTTCTTCTTGCTGAGAACCCACTATCGCTCGACGATCGTTTACGGCGAGGACGGTTTGGAAGAGGCCGGCACGTCGCTCGAAGCGTTCTATCGATTCTTTGCCCGCTTTGATGAGATCACGTCTGCGATCAAGGACGTCTCGTTTTACGAGCTCCAGCCCGCGACGACTCGTGTCGATGGCGAATTTGATCCCGCCGGTGATTCCTTGATGACTGAAATTCATGGCATCCGTGCGAAGTTTTTGGCCGGCATGGACGACGACTTCAACACCGGTGCAGCGATCAGCGCGCTGTTCGATTCGCTTAGAATTTTGAATCGTCACATGGATTCAAACCAATTGACCGCGGCGTCGGATCCGAGCGGTGCGGCGACCCAGTCGCTGGTTCACGCGGCGAAGGTGATTCGCGAGTTGTCCGGAACGTTGGGTCTGTTCGCAAAAACGCCGATCGAGGGTGGCGGTGGAAACGCGGCCGATACCGAGCTGCTCGACGACGTGATCGGATTGCTGATCGAGCTTCGCAAAGAGGCACGCGAGCGAAAAGATTACGCGGCCGGCGACGCAATCCGCGATCGTTTGACCGCGTTGGGTGTTGCCTTGCTGGACAAGAAAGAGGGCACCAGTTGGGAACGGACTTCGTGAACGACGATGCGTCCCCATTGCATCGTCGCGTCTTGGGCGTTGACCCAGGATTGAACACAACCGGATACGGAGTGATCGAGTTTGATGGCATGAAGCCGCGTTTGATCGAGGCTGGAATCGTACGCAGCAAAGCCAAGGCCAGCATTGAATCTCGTTTGGACGAAATTTATTCGGGCGTGTTGGAAGTGATCGAGTTGCATCGTCCGACGATCATGGCGCTGGAGCAACTGTTCTCGCACTACGAGCGGCCACGGACGGCGATCTTGATGGGCCACGCCCGCGGCGTGATCTGTTTAGCGGCTGCGAAGTGTGGCATCGAGGTCGCCCACTTCGAGCCCACGCGGGTCAAGAAGGTGATGACGGGAAACGGCCGCGCGTCGAAAGCTCAGATGCAGTTGGCGGTGAAAGCTCATTTGCATTTGGCGACCATTCCCGAACCCGCTGACGTCGCGGACGCCCTAGCGATTGCCATTTGTGGACATCACCTCGGACAAGGTTCAATGATGGAAAAACTGACGAGAATGTAATGGCTGCATGGACCGGCATCCCACCAACCCACTTTTAGGAACCCCATTTTGATCATTGCCATTTCTGGAAAGCTGAACCGAGTCGGTGAGACTTCCGTTGCGATCGAAGCGAAGCCGTTCGAGTATGAGGTCTTCGTGGCCGACTACACGCGTCGGCAATTGCAGAGCAAGGTCGGGGAGGACGTTCGCTTTTTTACGCTCGATTACATCGAAGGTGGCTTGCAAGGAGGCCGGATGACTCCCCGATTGATCGGCTTTCTAACCGAGCCGGAACGCCAGTTCTTTGATCTGTTCTGTAGCGTTGACGGAGTCGGAGTCAAGAAAAGCGCTGAGGGCAATGGTCCGTCCGGTGAAAGAGTTGGCCACCATCATCGAACAGCAAGACACAAAACAATTGTCCGCGTTGCCTGGCGTGGGTCCGGCGACCAGCGAGCGGATCATCGCCAAGTTGCGTCGCAAGATGCCGCGTTTTGCGTTGATGGTCGACCGAGACGCGGCGGGCGAAGCGATCGAGGGAGGCTCCCAGATCACCGCCGAAACCTTCGACGCATTGATTTCGCTCGGACATAGTGAATCGGACGCACGCAAATTGATCGATGACGTGATCACCAGCGGTAAAAAGTTCAAAGACACCGAATCGTTGCTGACGGCAATCTATCAACGGGGTCATTGAACGCACTTACGACCATCAAAACGCTTTGGCGATGAAGTCGCTGTTGGAAGAAATGATCCGGCCGTCTTTCTAATACGCCTTTGCGAAAATGGCTTGTTTTTGCGCGGGCTTACCGGTCAAGAAACATGTTCCCGGCGCGTTGTTGCTGTCGCGGGGAATGCATCGGATCGTGACCTTCAATTCTTTCAACAGCGGCTCGACTTCATCTTCGCTGGCGAAGTGACAGTAGGCGAATCCCCCGCTGATTGCGTCTTCGTTTTCCGACTTGAAGAAGGCGCGGAACTCGGCCTCGTTGGTGATGACCCTCGAGTTGTCGGTCTGCAATTTGAGCGCGGCATCGAACGGCGCTTGTTGCATTTCCGCCAAGATGTCGGCGATCTTTGAAACGACTGTGGCCCGCTCCATGCCGACCGCCTTGGGTTGGTCACGACGGGCAAAGAAGACAGAGTTGTTCTCCATGTCCTTTGGACCGACTTCCAAGCGAATGGGAACTCCCCGCTTTACATGATGCCATTTCTTCTCGCCACCGCGCACATCACGATCGTCAATCTCGACGCGGACGGCGGCGCCGGCATACGTCTGGGCTGACAAATCGGCTTTCAAAGAGTGAACGTACTCCATCACTTGGGCCCGTTGTTGATCATCGCGATAGATCGGCAGGATCACGATTTGCACGGAGCCAACCGGGGCGGCAATACAAATCCGTCATCGTCGCTGTGCGTCATGATCAGCGCACCGATCAGTCGCGTCGACACGCCCCACGAAGTCGTCCAGGCGAACTGTCGCTCGCCGTTTTCGGCTTGAAACATGATCTCTTGCGCTTGGCAAAGTTCTGGCCCAGGAAGTGACTCGTTCCGGCCTGTAGCGCTTTGTGGTCCTGCATCATGGCTTCGATCGAGAGCGTATCGACCGCGCCGGGGAACCTTTCGTTTGGCGTTTTCGAACCGACCACGACCGGCATCGCCATCCAGTTTTCCGCAAAGTCTTTGTAGACATCCACCATCCGCTCGGTTTCTTCGATCGCTTCTTGGGCCGTCGCGTGAACGGTGTGTCCTTCCTGCCACAAAAATTCGGCGGTGCGCAAGAACATACGGGTCCGCATTTCCCAACGCAGCACGTTCGCCCATTGGTTGATCAAAATCGGCAGATCGCGATAGCTTTGCACCCACTTGGCATAGGTCGCGCCGATGATCGTCTCGCTGGTGGGGCGAATGATCAGCGGTTCATCCAGCTTGCCGGCGGGGCGGAGTCCGCCGGCCGGGTCGGGTTCGAGTCGGTGGTGCGTGACGACGGCGCATTCCTTGGCGAAGCCCTCAACGTGCTCGGCCTCTTTTTCCAAAAAGCTCATCGGGATCAGCAACGGGAAATAAGCGTTTTGATGCCCCGTCGCCTTAAACATGTCATCGAGCACCCGCTGCATGTTCTCCCAAAGTCGGTATCCCCAAGGCTTGATGACCATGCAACCACGAACGGGCGAGTTCTCGGCCAAGTCGGCCGCCTTGATCACTTGCTGATACCATTCGGGATAATCTTCGCCGCGGGTAGGCTGGATCGCAGTTTTCGGTGCTTTGGACATCGCAGAAGTTTAAGTCGTCGTCGAAGGAGATGGGGAACGATTCAAACGTTGAATTTCGCTTCCCCAAGCCTATCTGACCAGCCCATGCAAGGGCGCCTTCCCCCTTTAAAATCACACGGTCTCCAAAATGCATCCGCGTCGCGTGACGTACTAAAATGCCATGTTGCAAAATCCCCCTCCCGCCAACGATCGCCCACCAGGTTTTCTAATGAAGCCGCGGATCCCCATTCTGGTTTTCCTCTCCCTCCATGCCATCGTGATCCTTCACGCCGAGGAGCCCGCGCCGCGCCCGACAGAACTTGCGAGCCACTCGGCGGAGCCAGCACCGGCCGCAGCCGAACCGATCACCGCCGCCGAAGTCTACGGCGAGGGGGTTCGTCCGACTTCGTGGTTGTCGCCCGATGACGAACGCGCCGGATTTCGATTGCCGCCCGGTTTCGAAATTCGATTGTTCGCCGCCGAGCCTGAGATCGCCAAGCCGCTCAACATGGCTTTCGCCGCCGACGGCAGCATGTGGATGACGCAAAGTTTGGAGTATCCCTACCCGGCGAAAGAGGGCGAAGTGCCGTCCGACGCCGTCATGGTGCTCAGAGATACCGATGGCGATGGACGGGCCGACAGCGTCCGCAGGTTTGCGGACAAACTGAACATTCCCATGGGTGTGTTGCCCTACGGAAATGGGTGTCTCTGTTTTAGCATTCCCAACCTCTGGTACCTGCAAGATACGGACGGCGACGGCGAATGTGATCGCCGCGATGTCGTTTTGGGGCCGTTCGATACGACGCGAGACACTCACGGCATGATCAACTCGTTGCGTGATGGCGGCGACGGATGGGTTTATGCGTGTCACGGTTTCAACAACCAAAGTCAAGTCGCCGGTACCGACGGACATGTGGTCACGATGCACTCGGGGAACACGTTTCGGTTCCGCCCCGACGGCAGCCGCGTCGAACTTTACACCCAAGGGCAAGTCAATCCGTTCGGCATGACCCGCGACCAATGGGGTTACTGGTACTCGGCCGATTGCCACAGCAAGCCGATCTCGCAATTGATTCGCGGCGCGTGTTACCCCAGCTTCGGTCGTCCCGATGACGGGCTCGGATTTCTGCCGCCGACGGTCGAGCATCTTCACGGCAGCACCGCCATTTCGGGCCTGATTTACATCGCACCCGACTCACCGATCCGACCGCTGCGCGGGCAGTTTCTAAGCGGCAACGTGATGACGTCGCGGCTGAATCGAAACCTGCTTTCCTTTGACGGTGCGACGGCAAAAGGAACCGAACTGGGTGATTTTATGACCAGTGACGATCCTTGGTTCCGACCCGTGGATTTGCAATTAGGTAAGGACGGGTTCATCTACGTCGCCGACTTTTACAACAAGATCATCGGCCACTACGAGGTGCCGCTTGAGCATCCGGGACGAGATCGGCACAGCGGTCGAGTTTGGCAAATTCGCTACATCGGTCCGTCGGACCAGGGAAGCTTGGACGACAATGAGGCCATCCGCCGCGTGGAATCATGGAAAGTGGCAACCGAATCGGAGACGCCCACATCGTTCATCGCATCGATCGCCGCCGGTCTCGACGATCCGAATCCGCACGTCGTTCGCGCTGCTGTGGAATTCACCGGAGTTCATGGAAATGCCGATCACATCAACCCGCTGCTCGAGCGTCTTGACCAAGTCCCGGCGTCGGATCCGGTGCTAAGGCAAACGATCCGCATCGCTGCGCGAAATTTGCTGCGAGACGTGCCGGACTCCTCACCGATCTGGAACACTCAACCTCCCCAGTCATGGTTGCCGATCTTGAAAGCGATTTCGGCGCCCGGGGTGTCGCGGATGTTGGTCAGCTATCTACGCGATCATCCCGACGTGGACGGTGCCGACGAATTGCTGATGCACGCTGTTTCATCCGGCGGCGAAGAATCGGTCGGCGATTTTATCCCGCTGGCTCGGCGCATGGCTGGTCCATCAACCGAGCGTGGATGGCAGTTGCTCGGCGCCATCGCCCTCGCCACCCGTGCCCGTCCCGGTCACGTCGCACCGCAACTTCGCGAGTGGGCGCTCGAACTAGTGGGAGCCGATTGGGACGCGGTCCGGCAATCACCGCCAACGGTGGTGTGGGCAACCCGTGACGGGAAACCCTGGGGGACCGAATCGCGAAAAACTGCGAGCGATCAAGCGGTGGCGATGCACAGCAGTTTCCCTCGTACGGAGGCTTACACCGGAGTTCTATCGAGCGACGAGTTTTCCGCTCCCCAGCAGATCACGTTCTTGATTGCGGGACATAACGGATTCCCGAACCAGCCGGATTCACAACTGAATCGAGTTCGATTGGTCTCAAACGCTTCGGGGAAAACTATTCAGGAATCCTTTCCGCCGCGCAGCGATGTCGCGACTCCCGTTCGTTGGGACACTTCGCAGTGGGCCGGACAATCGGTGCGGATAGAGATCATCGATGGAGACTCGGGTGGCTCCTACGCTTGGATCGCGGTCGGCAACTTTGAACCCAAGTCGCTTACGATGACTACCGACGTTGATCCTTTGCAGCGGGCGATGGAGTGGACCAAGCGATTGGGGCTGACCGAGATGGTCGACCGCATGAAAGCTGTGCTGGGGCAAGAGACGCTTTCACCGCGTGCCAAGGTGGAGATTGCCAGCACAATGTCGACGGTGCTCGGTCGGCATGGAGACGCGCTGCTCCTTCATGCTCTCCATTCGCAAACGACACCGTCCATCGAAATCGAGCAGGCGATCCGCGCGATTGAATCCAACGATTTGCCCGCGATCGAAATCGTCACCAAACAAATCTGTCATCGGATGACGGCGAACGATCAAATCAACTTCGCAAGGTCGTGGGCAACCAGCCCGGCCGATCCGCAGCGGTTGATCGCCATGGTCGAAGCGGGCTGGATCGGTGCGGCCGCTTTAGCGGATGAGAGCGTGTCGCAGTCGATGGCGGCGAAGACCTCGCCGGCTCAGCAGAGCCGGATCGCCAAGTTGTCTCAGTCGAGTCGACCCGATTCCCGCGCGACCGAGCGATTGGCACGCTTGCAGTTGACGTTGCCAACGCACGTCGGCAACAACCAAGCGGGGAAAGCCCTCTTCATTCAACACTGCGCCGCTTGTCACCAATTGCGTGGGGAGGGCCAAGTCGTGGGTCCACAATTGGATGGTGCATCCGCCAGAAATCAAGCTCGTCTGCTCGAAGACATCGTGACACCGAACCAGAACGTCGACGAGGCGTTTCGAGTCACCAGCCTGCTGCTTGATGACGGACGAGTGTTGGTGGGAATGGTGGTCAGCGAAACGCCACAATCCGTTCGACTGGTCGACAGTCTCGGTAAGCCGAACGACGTCCAAAAGGATGCGATCGAACAGCGTCGCGACGGAGGCCAATCGTTGATGCCGGGTAACTTCGGCGACTTGATCGCGGACCAACCGTTTGCCGATTTGATCCATTTTATCCGCAACGATCCGTAACGGATCAAAACGGGCATTCGCCGTCACCCGTTATCGTCTCAGGTTCAACAGCTCGTCCAACAGTTGTTGGCTGGTGGTGATCACTCGGCTGTTTCCGCGGTACTGGGTGCTGGCGAGCACCAGTTCGATCAAGTCCTTGCCAATGTCGGTGTTGGACAGTTCGCGAGCACCACCGATGACGCTTCCGATGCCGTTTTCGCCTGGCGCACCTTGGACGGGCAAGCCTGTGTTGACGCCTTTGGCGTACACGTTCAAGCCGCGCGCTTCCAATCCGACCGGGTTAGCGAATCGCGCCAGTTGAATTTGGCCGAGATCTCGTGTGATCCCATTGCTGAAGACGCCTCGAATCGTTCCATCTTCGCCGACCACGAAGCTGTTCAAGACTCCCGGTTCGCTGCCGTCTTGCCGAGTCGCCGCCAGCGATGCGTTTTGGGTGGCTAAGCCGGACACCAGATCAAAGTCGAGGTCGAATTGCAGCGGCGACAGACTCGGGATATCGTCTCGACCCACCGCGATCGTGTTGTTGGTCGACGACACAAAGCTGCCGTTGCCATCGAAAAAGAGTAGTCCCGTACCGACCGACACCCCGCTACCAGCGACACCTGATTGGTTCTGAGGGCTGTCGGCGTACCAGCGGTAGACCGTTTGTTCGTTGGTCCGTGCTTCCAGCGCTACCGTGACGCGAACGTTGATGGGAACACCGAGCGAGTCATAAACGATGAAATCGCTCGCGGCGCTCTGGCCGACTGCCTTTTGAGCCGATCCGAAACCCAAGTTCGGTGTGATCACCTTGCCGTCTCGGCTCCGCATCTGGAATGCAGCCAAGTCGATCTCGAGTGCGTTGAGTTCACCGGTGTTGCTGACGAATCGGATCGCGCCGTCTTGAATGTAGCCACCCGGAACGAGCGTTCCGCTCTCACCGTCGATCAAGTTTTTGGATGCCAGAATCGGGTTCTGGGAATCGCCCTGCAGGGTCTGAATTCCCGACGCCTGCTCGACGAAGTCGATGAAGTCTTGAACCGTGGATGTCTCGGTGATCTCAAAGGTTTGCGCACCTAACGCGCGGCCGCCTTTGCGTCCCGAATACGTCATCGTGCCCAACTCAAACATGTTTTGGTACGTCAATCCATCACGTTTCAGGACGCCGGTCAGCAACGTGCTGTTGTTGATGGTCGGTCCATCCAAGTCGACCAGCTTGTTGGCCGGGTTGGTCAGATCGGCGATCTCGGCATCCGATTTTCCGTCGGTGTAAACGGAACCGGGCGCGACGGTATCGACCAAGTAGAAATTGTTTTGGTCGCCGGCCAAGTTGCGATAGATTTTGACTTCGGTGTAAGCCGGAAACACGTCGCCCGTCGTGGGGACAGGCGGCGTGGGAAAATCGGACAAGGTAATGCGGCCGTTGACGACGTTGCGTGGCCCGATCAAAACGCTCGGGCGACTTTCCTTCTCACCCGGCCGCGAATACGTGACCATGTAGGTGTAGTTGCCGGTCAGGGTTGTGTCGTTGATGGGAGTCGCCGACAAAGGCGTGGATCCGTTGTCATTGAACGATGCACCGGCTGCGGCCGAGCCGAGCAAAAAGAATTCGTTTCCGTTCGGACCCGTTCGGTAGACATTGACATTGGGGAAATCACCGGTTGCTTCGGCGGGCAGATTGCCCAGTGCCACCGCGCCGCCGGCACCGACGGTCGCCGTGATCGCGGCACTGAGGGTGGACTCGTTTCCAGACGAATCAACCAGCCCGACTCGGTACTTGTACGTCCCCGCCGCCAACGTTCCGACGCCACCCGTTGCGACGGTGACCGCGGCGGGATCCGACAAGGGCGAGATTCCGATTTGAGTCCCTGCCACGTCAGGCCGTGGGGTGCTATTGTCGCCCAATTTCACCGACTCGATGACTTCGGAAACGTCCGCCAAGTCACCTTCCGGCGTCAGGGTTCCTTCGAACGTGACGTTCTCGGTCGCCTTGGCAACGCTCTCGGTTCCCAGAGGAACCGACAACGGCACCAGCGACGTTTTCTGCAATCGAAACTGGTCATCAATGCCGTAACCGAGCAGCCGTTGGCCGGTGCTGTTGACCAGTTCGGCATCGCTGTTGAGTTTGAAGATACCGTTTCGTGTGTACAGCCGTTCGTCGTCGGCACCTTCGACGATAAAAAGACCGTCACCCTGGATCGCCAGATCCGAAGAACTGCTGCTGATCTCGATCGTGCCCTGGCCGTGGTTCGCCGCCACCTCGGCGACTTGGACGCCCAGCCCGACTTGGCGCGGATTCGTGCCACCGTTGTTCGTCGTCGGGGCCGAACCGAGCGAGAGAGTTTGCAGAAATTGAGTCGCGAAAACGACGTTCGACGATTTAAAGCCGACCGTTTGCGAGTTGGCAAGATTATTGCCAATCACATCGATCTGTGTTTCGGCGGCCGCAAGTCCGGTGAGCAGCGGTGGTCAGTGCTGATGTCAGTCCCATCGACTTCGGTCTCCTCGTTGACGTGTTGACTAGTCAACCGAGAGAGGTCGCGCAGGGAAACGTTACAGTTTACCCAGGCTGAATTTCTCGGATGTTCTTAATGTTCATCGTCTTTCCACCCACGTGAACTTTGATCGAACGGGTATCGTTTTCCGAGTCTGTTGCCACGGTGATGCGGTCGACCTTGCCATCGACGGGGGACGCATCATCGGCAATCCCGGTAACCTTCTGGCCGATCAGGCTGCTGGCGGTCACCAAATCCTGGCTGGAAGCCAAATTGCCCAGCGTCGACGTTAACGAATCTGTCGAACCGATTTGACGAATTTGGCTGATCTGTTGAACCATCTCGCTGTTTTTCATCGGATCAAGCGGATCTTGATTCTGCATTTCGTTGATCAACAGTTTCATGAAGTCAACCTTGCCATACGGGTCGGTCGCCGCGTCCGTTTTGGAAGTGCCGCCTTGGGCCGCGAAGGAAGCACTACCCGTTTGTCCGACTTGTGACATGAAAGTGACCGAAGTGGTTGAGAGGAAATGAGTTTGAATCGGAGCAGATCGTTCTATCCTTTTACGCGCGTAGGGACTGATCTCGCCAGACCAATTGAAACCTTACAGTCGCACATCGACACCGGCGGTTGGCAATCGACCCAACGAAATCGATTGGATCGCCGGTTGTGAAACCACCTGGGAAACCGCCGAGGCACGTTCCGGACGATCGACGTTGCGATTCTCAGAGCGGCTCCACCACGCGTCTTGATCTTGATGGGCGTGATCCGAATGAGATTCTTGATGGGTGAACGACGCATCCGTTTCGACTTCGATGCGTTCCACGTTCATGCCAAACGATTCCAGCCGAGCACGAAGTTCGGGAAGATGTTCGCGAAGAGCGGCGCTGGCGGCTTCGGTGTCCGCGACCACACGTGCTTCGACCTTCTTTTGCGAGATCCGCATCTCGATCCGCACCGTTCCCAATTCCGCCGGTGCCAATCGCAAACGAACGACGCCCCCGTCGGCACCCAAATGCTGGAACGCTTTGCTGACCCGTTGGATCAACTTGATGCGTGAAAGCATGTCGGCTTTTGAAGAGTCGGTTGCCGAGCTGTGTTTTGCTTTGGTTGCCGTTTCCGCTTTCGCCGCTGCTCGCGCGGAATCGATCCGGGGCGCCGTCGAGGCATCGGGAGTGGTTCCGCCGCGGACCGCGGGAGTCGCCGGAGCAGCCACACTCGCAACCGCGCCTGGTGCGACCACCGATTGTTGCACCGATTGCAGCAACCTGACCGTTGATGGATCGCCGCCGTCAAGGGCAGCCGGTGGCGGCGCGGATCCGGCGTCTGGAATTGCGATGCTCCCTCGATTCGATCCCGAATTCCCTTCGCGAGCCGCGTCGCCCGCACCGGATCTCACCGAATCGTCGGCTCCGTCGCCCGAGCGACGCAACGCACCGGAGCGATCCCGGCGATCCTTGCGTCGATCATCTCCGGATTCATCCGCCGGATCACTCGACGGTGATTCGCCGGTGGATCCGGTTTCGGCAACCGAGTCGAGCGACGCATCACTCGCGGAAGTGATTGGTTTCGCGTTGGGATCGCGGGCGGAATCTTGGTCAAGGGGTTCGGTCGTCAACGAGGGCTGGTTGCCGGTGTCGCTCGATGAGGTCTTCGATTTAGCCGGTTTGTCCACCAGCGCTAAACCGATCGAATCCGTCGCCTGCTCCGGTGCATCGGGTGGCGTGGCGAGCGGCTCGTCGGAATTTTGATTGGCACCCGCCGCCGTGGCGATCTCCGCCACGCCAAGATCCTGATCACGGGACTCACTCGCCGAGTCAGTGTCCGTGTCAGTGTGCAAAGGGGAAACGGTCTGCTGATTCACAACCCGGTCGGACTGCGTTTGGGCGCTAGTTTCTCTCTCATCCGCGTCCGACTCGGTCTCATTTGGTTTCGGCGATTCGTGAGCGGATTGGGCGGCCAAATCCGAATCCGATTGGGTCTCCGCATGCTCGCCGGAGGGTTGATTCGAAGTTCGCGGCGTTGCGGACGCCATTCGAGCAAACACTTCGGAAAATGCATCGACGAGTCCTTCGGTGGACCCCAGCGTCAAACCAGTGCCGGACAAGGTGCGCAGTTTTTGAAATGCGGTCGCCGTGAACGGCGCCGACGAATAAACTTCGCAGACTTTGATTCTAGGTCACTCATGTCGGCTTCCCCCCCAGGACTCCGTTTTCGGTGCCCCACGCCGACGAATTGGATCAGAGGCCTTGGGCCGCCTGATCCGTAAGTGACGTGGTCGGTTCCCCGTCGCCGATGCGACGCAGAATCTCGGCAAGTTTTTCGCGGTCGCCGTTGCCGGCAAACTCCGCCAGTATGTCTTTTCGTTTTTCTGAGGACATGGCTTGAATGATTGTCACGACGTTATCAATTCTTTCATCGTCATACATGATCAAGAGTTGCTCTTTTGCCTGAGCCGGATCAAGTGTCTGAAGCGTACGTTGGACATCTTGCAGCCCCTTTTGTTCAGGCGCCCTCTCGGATTTCCTCAAGTTCGCGGCGAAATGAGGCGAGTCGCTCATCGAATCGATCTCGTTGAGACTTCAACGTCGCCAATTGGGTGCTGACTTCATTGCGAAACGCCAACTGGCTCTTGATACGAACTTCGCTATCGTAACCCTCCAACTTTCGAGCTTCCAAGATCTCATCAAAATCAGGTTGTTCGCGGTCTTCGCTTTGCCGCAGGATCTGTTGCAATCGGTTGCCCGAGATATCGATTCCGTTTACCAAAGCGATCGCCCGGGTGAACGTGTCACCGCTGATCTGGCCACGCGAAGCGATGTAGCCCAACAAGATGATTTGAGTGATCACCGTTGCGATGCAGAATCCGACAAACATTTTCATCAGTTTGGACATCATGGGTTCGTGACTCGTCGAGCGAGGATGTAGGCTTGCGTGCTGCGTTCGTCCGCATCCGCCTGTTGACGAACATTCAAACGAGTTTGGTAAGTTTCACGCTCGTCGGTGCAGAGTTTTTCGAAACGTTTGACTTCCGCC
This sequence comes from Pirellulaceae bacterium, assembly GCA_963781095.1. Taxonomy (GTDB): domain Bacteria; phylum Planctomycetota; class Planctomycetia; order Pirellulales; family Pirellulaceae; genus Rubripirellula. Next base: position 95,330 of record CAWAEA010000014.1, on the reverse strand, counting down.
TCCGCGTCGACCAAGACGGTCTGCCTTCGATCCCGCTCCCGAGCCAATTCAGCGCGGGTTGCGGCAAGTTGACTCAAATCGGCTTGCAGTTGCAATTCGTACCGACCGATCGAGAGCAGTTGTTCGACCGAGACATTGCCCACTCGCTCCTCCCCATTGCCGTTTCGCAGCTGAGATCGCTGTGACTCAATTTCGTCGCTCTGTTCATCAACTCGGGCGATGGCTTGGTTCGCTTTGCCAACCGCCGCGCACGGCTTCGTCGCGTTGACGACGGCGTAGGTCCAAGATCGATTGGAAGCGGAATTTGAATGACATGGTTGAGTTCGATGATTCGAGATTTTTCGGACCGGCACAGTCGGTCGATTGACTTGGATGCCGTCCTCCTAACTCAAGATCCGTTGATCATTATTGGATTGGGAGGGTGTTCTTGGTTGAGTGGTGCGGGGCGAGTTGACTTGCTTGGAATCGGTCTGGGCCGGGGTCGTCGGTTGATGGGTGGGTTGATTCGCCATCGCGGCATTCAATGCTCCGATCGGGATTTGCATCAATTGGGTCAATTGACGTTGAGACACTTCAAGCGGTGCAATCTCTTCGGCCGATTGCATGAACAGCATTTTCATGGGTTCACGCATTGCGATGGCGGCATCAATGTTCTGGTCGCTGCCGGCACGGTAAGCACCAATGGAAATCAGATCGGCGTTTTGTTTGTAGATGGCCAAGTGACGTCGAGCGGCCGAGACGGTCGCTGTCATTTCGGGATCGATCAAGTGAGCCTGCAATCGGCTGAGACTTTCGAGGATGTCGATCGGCGGCCATTGTGCCTGGGCAGTCAACGCGCGGCTTAGCATGATGTGTCCGTCGAGTAGTCCGCGAAGCGTGTCGGCGATCGGTTCATTGTTGTCATCGCCTTCGACCAACACGGTGTAGAACGCGGTGATGGACCCTTTGGTGGTTCGCCCGCTCCGTTCGACCAAGCGAGGCAACATGTTGAAGACGCTCGGCGGATACCCGCGAGTCGTGGGCGGTTCGCCCGCCGCCAAACCGAGTTCTCGCTGGGCCATCGCGAATCGCGTGACGGAGTCGAGCAACAACAAAACGTTCTCGCCTTGGTCGCGAAACGTTTCGGCAATGGCGGTCGCGGTCCAGGCGGCGGAAACACGTTGAGCCGCCGGTCGGTCGCTGGTGGCGACCACCACCACGCTGCGGGCCAAGCCGGCTTCGCCCAAACACCGGTGGATGAACTCTTGGACTTCGCGGCCCCGTTCGCCGATCATGCCGATCACAATCTTGTCCGCGTCACTGCCACGAGCCAACATTCCCAGCAGTGTGCTTTTTCCCACGCCCGAGCCCGCAAAGATGCCCAGCCGCTGTCCGCGACCACAGGTCAACATGGTATCAATCGCACGCACACCGGTTTGCAAAATGGTGTCGATCGGAGGCCGGTCGAGTGAATCCGGTGGGCTGCGGTCCGCGTCGACGGAGATCAGGTCCGACGGTAACGGACGCCCATCGATCGGGTCACCGAAAGCATCGATCACGCGTCCGCAAAGGGCTGGGCCGACTCGCAACTTTGCGGATCGATCGAGCAATCGAACCGAGTCGCCCGCCGACACGGCCGACAATCGCTCCATCGGGGCCAGCACGGGCCGCACGCCGCGAAACCCGATCACTCGGCCGCGCAGAGTGGTCGCGTCCGCCATCGTCAATTCACAAATCGCACCGATCGGCGAGGTCATGCCTTCGATCTCCAGCGTCTCGCCCACGACGGCGGCAACCCGCCCACGGATCTGATGCACCAACGCTTTGGCAATCATGCGGCGTGTCGATTCGCAATCCGCCAGCGGCGGTGCGTTCAATTTGAATTTTTGCGGTGTAGGTGGTGTCATGACAACAACATCTCCAAGCGTTGGAGTTGGGCATCCAGGCCGGCGTGAATGTCCCCGCCCATTTGCCGAACGACCACAGAGTCGCGTGGCAACGTTTCGTCCGGTTCGACGTGAGTTTGTTCGGGCAATCCGGGCGATACCAACATCAAATCGAGGGCTTCGCCGAGTCGGGCGAGCGTCTCGGGATGAACGGCCAACGTCAAACGGGCCGCAGCCCGAGTGCTGGTGATCGCTTCCTCAGCCCACTTTACCAAAATCTCCGGCTCATCCTCCAGTTTTCGACGAACGATTTTCTCCGCCGATGCCAAAGCAATCGTGTGCAGAAGCTTGCTGTACTTCGTCATCCAATCTTCGTATCCTCGATGCATTTGCTCGACCGCTTGGTTAAGCACATGTAAGGCTTCTTTGGCACGTTGTTCAGCGGCGGCTTGCAACTTGGCGTCGGCATCGACTGCGGCGCGTCGGAGTCCTTCTTGGTAACCTTCGGATTCGGCCGTCTTGCGAACTTGTTCCGCTTGAACGGCCGCGTCGTCGAACATTTTGCGAACTTGGACACGGCACTCGTCGAGTCGCGATCGTCCCATGCTGGCAAGATCATCCAGATTGAACCCAGCCAAACCCGACACGCTTCGCGCGGCCGCAGTTTTCTCAGGAAGCGATCCAGATTTCAGTACGTTTGCCATGAAAGTCTTCACACAGGGTTCGAGGTCAAGCGGCCGCCGTCACATCCGACGATTGGGGTGACGGTTTGCCCGCCATCGATGCGATCGCAACGCGTTCTTTCGCCCGATCGATCTCACGAAGATTTAGCGATTGCAGGGAGTTCATTTGAGCGCGGACGAACTTGGACTGGTCGCGAGGCAACATGGCGAGGACGGATTCCGACTTCGCATTGGGAAGCCCACACAATGCCAACATTGCGTCACGAGTCTCCACCAATCCGAGAGCCCTGCAGAGGTCTTTGGTTTTGATCAAGATCAAGTGTTTATGGATCGCATCCGTGGACTCAAACTGAAAGCTGGAAGTTGAAGTCGATTTTGTTGTTGATTCGGGGTTTGCGAGGGCAGCATTCGCTCGCACCACTGCGTCGGTGGTTGGAGCGGCGGTTCGGGGTGTCGAAGGGGAGTCGGCCAAGGACACGTCTCTTTGGCGATAGAATTCGTCGACGGACGGCCGGACCGACGGATCGTACGAAATCGATGGACGCTCCACCCTTGACGCTGAATCACGCGCGGCCTCGTCACCCGCCGAGTTCGACGTCGGAACATCGGGCGTGGCAGTTTTCGGCATCGCGGCGAGGATCGCGTCGAGTGCTCGCTTTCCGCTGCCGGCGTTGGTTGAACGAGTGGACGTCGACGATCGAAGGCCGAGTTGCTTTTTGAAGTGCTGGGCTACTTCGCTTGCGGCCGTCTCGGGGATGTCAGTCAATCGCCCCAATCGGCTAAGTGCCGAGGAGCGCAGACTCGTTTCAAGTCGCGGCAAAATGCGGGCGGATTGAGAGGCGGTAATCGACGCAAGTACCAATGCGACGGCTTGAGCATGTTCGCCCGCCAGCAATTCGACCAAGTCGTCGTCTTCCACGTCACTTAGAAAGGCGAGCGGTGAAGCCGGGTCCACCGGCCGACCGTTGACGAGATCTTTCACGACCTCAGCAGAATCGCTCGGTCGAAATTCGCCTGCTCCGGCATGGCTTGTGAAAGTGTCTTCGCTAAAGCGATCGCCGGGTGTTCGCTGTGAGGGCTGTTGAACGGAAACTTTAAAGGCTTGCAAGGCGCGGTGCCGCTCGAGCGGGTCGACATCGGTAAGCGTGGCCATCGTTCGACGAAGGATTTGCTTGGAATCCTGGTTGATCGTTCCCATCAACTTTGCCGCAACGCTAGCGGGCAGACTGGTCAACACGATCGCGATTCGGCGCATCGCTGCGTCTTGGTTCGCAGCATCCGTGTTTGCTGAGCCTGCCATCGGACGTGGGTCCTGTGATGTTTGAGTCGTGGTGCCGGATCCGCCGGGAAACTCTCTTTTAGGCAAACTTGAGCGAAAATGGAAAGAGCGAAACGAAAATCAATGTCGTTGGGGTTGCTAGGCGGCCTCGCCGACCCAACCACGAATCACGTTGGCGGCGACCTCGGGATTTCCTTCCACCAAAGTCAACAGTTCGTCTTTGAGGGACACGCCCGTGATCGTCATCCTCTCGGCGTCTTCGCCCGCCTCGTCGTCTTGAGCATTCGGCTTGGGCAGTTCCAAGCCGAATCCTTCGCGGAACTCGGCGGGCGTCGAATCACCACCACCACTGGCGGCCGATCGAGCGACCAGCAACGCCAGCAAACCTAAACCGACCAGCGCGATCGTTTGCCACGACTGGGCGAGCCACGCCAACGCAATCTTCCCGGTCTCCGGTTCGGGCTCCGGCGGTCCCGGCAAATCAAAGTAGTCAAACACTTCGACCAACGGAAAACGGTCCGCACCCGCCGCCACGTCCGGCAACAAAGGCGTTATCGCGGTTTGAATTTTCGTCGCCGTTTCACTTTTCAACTTTTCGAACGCCGCATCATCCATTGCGGGCACATCGTCGGCCTTCTTGTCCTTGTTTTTCTGCAAGTAAGTTTGCACGTGCAACGAGTTGTAATAGCTGCGTGGCAGGCCGACCGAGACACGCACCCGTTTGACTTGCAGCGACGCCATCCGTGAATTCTCGAACTGTTGTCCGGCCACGCCGCTGGTCTCTCGCTCGTCTTGTTTTGTCTTCATCGTTTCGACGTTGTCCGCCAAACTGGTGGCGCGATTTGCGATCGCGTTGGGCACGACGCCGGGGACACCCGCCGGCGGTTGCCGCATGTTGGTCGTCTCCAATTTGAGTTGTTTGTTGGAGAGATTTGTCGGTTCGGCGTCGTACTTCAGGGTGGTTTTCTCGATGTCCATCGTCGGATCGACTTCGACGGACACGGCGATTCGTGCGGGAAAACCGACCAGTATGTTCCGCACTTTCTGTTCATAGAGCGACTCGGCTTCGCGGCTTTTTCGTAGCATCGGATCATCGTCGTCAGCAATCGACAAGGACGATATCGCGTTGGCGTCGGTGATCACAACGTCTTCGGTCTTCATTCCCGCATAGGCACCGCGGACCATCTCCTGGATCGCTTGAATGCGGTGTTTTGGCAGAGCGGTCGTGCCCTCGGGTTGCACAAAGACGCTGGCGGACATCGCCGCGGTTCGTCCCAATCCTTGCCGTGGTCCGACGTCGTGCACGACGCTGGCGGATTTGATGTCGGCCATCATTGCGATCGAGCGGCCCAGATCGGCTTCGCGAGCCGCGTCGACTCGGGCGCCGTGAAGTTCGCTCGAATCAAAAACCGTGGTGGCTTTGATCGCCTCCTGCACGTTGCTGTTGAGCGACATGGGCAACGTCGTCGATTGCTGCATTGCCGCCAGATAGACGTCTTTCGACGACGACGGGATCCGCATCCGCGTGCCATCGCGTTTCCACTCGTTCAAGCCTTCACGGCTGAACGACATTTCCATGGCTGCCAATTCGTGGTCGGTGAACGCCCGACCGCCGAAGAGATATTCGCCGCTGGCCGATGAATCGCCTTTGACAAGAAATGCTAAACCGATCGCGATCGCCGCCACCAACATCACCGTGATGACACGCGATTGCATCGGCATCGCGGTAAAAGCTTCGCGAGCTTGGTCAGCGGATTGTTGGAAGAATTTCATTCAAGCAGTGGGGTGGGGCGGGGCGGGGCGGAGGTGTTAGGTGACGGGTATTAGGTGTTAGGTGTTAGGTGTTAGGTGTTAGGAAAGGCGAATTGCCGCGAGGATGTCTTCGGCTGTCACCTGTCACCTGTTACCTGTCACCTGTTACCTGTTACCTGTCTTCTCAAATTTGGATCTGTTGCACTTCTCGGTAGGCCTCGATCAATTTGTTTCGTACTTGCAGCAACATGCGGAAGGCCAGGTCGGCTTTTTGGACGGAGGTCAAGACTTCGGCTTCGTTCACGTTTCCGCCCGTCAACATGCTGTGCACCATGTCGTTGGCATCGACCTGCATGGTGTTCACGTTTTTGACTTGATCACCTAATAGGCTCGCGAACGAGTCGATTCCTTTGGTTCCGGATGCGCCACCTTGCAGTCCGCTTTTCTGAAGCGGGCCGAAGGGCGACTGAGGTCGCTGAGGCGGCTGGATTCCGGATAGGGGTCTCATCAGGCGAGAATGGTCAACGTTTCGCGGCTCAGGTTTTTCGTAATCTCCATCACGCCGACGTTTGCTTCATAGGCTCGGGTCGACTCCATCGCGTTGACCATCTCGGTCGTTAAATCAATGTTGGGATAGGCAACATAACCTTTCCATTGACCTTCTTTGATCGCCAGCGGATGGTTGGGTTGCCAGCGGTGCAGCGGTTCCGCCTCATTGGGTTTGATGTCGGCCACTTTGACTCCGGCGGCACCCGAGAGTGACATGGTATCGTCGGTCTGAAAGATGACTTCGCGAGCTTTGTAAGGATTCGGCTTACCGGTCTCGTCGGTCAGTGATGACATGTTGGCAATGTTGCCCGAAACGGCATTCAATCGCGTCCGCTGGGCGACCAATGCCGAAGTACTGATGTCGAGTGCTTTGAGCATCGGATGATTCCTGGGTTTCGAGAATGAATAAGGGCTCGCCGTACCTGAATTTCTGGTCGGTTCGCTGAGCGGTTTTTCTTACTAGGCTCGTTCAGTGATCGCGGCACGTAAGAGCGAGAATTGGCTTCTCATCGTGGTGATGGCGAGTCCGTGAAGATGTTGGTTCTTGGCCAGTTCGGTGACTTGATGTTCGAGCGAAACGTCGCTGCCGTCATGAAAGACGACTTGCTCGGTTGCGGCTCGCGGACCCGACTGAACGTCGTCGCGTGTGTGGGGGCTGATCGAATGGGAGACGGGACGATTGGCGTTGTCGATTGATTCGGCGAGCGCGTTTTGGAAATCCTTGACGTCGAGATCCCGCGAGCGATAGCCGGGCGTATCGACATTGGCCAAATTTCCGGCAAGCAATTCGTGGCGACGTTGAGCGAAAGTCAACGTGTGTTCGAGTGCTTTGATGGGGGTGCCGCCAAAGAGTCCTTGCATCGTCGGTCCTCCTTAGGCGGCTCGCCGTTGTTGGGATTGGGCTGCACGCGGTGGCAGGGTGACGGTAACGCTGCCGCCGCCCTGAGGACAATTCTGCCATGCCATCTTAGCGCCGATCGCAGCGGCGGCGAGCGGACGGCTCTTGGCACGTCGCTCGACGTCGCATCCGGTGTCGGCAAATTCGAGTTCGACACCGTCGGCCGTTTCGCAAGCCGTGATGGTCAGGTCGCCACCATCCGACATTTCCGCAAGCGATTGACCCACCAACGACTGGATCAAATCAACCAACCGAGCGGCATCCGCCGGTACTCGCATTTTGACATCGATGTCGAGTTCGAGGCACACCGGTCCTTCGTGTTTGATCAACAGTGGAACCGTGACCGATTCGACCAAAACGGCTAAAGAATGGCTGGTCTTTGGGTCGATCCAATGATTTGTCATGATAGGTCTCCGATTCCTTCGGTGACGGGTTTTTAGTCGTCAGGTGATGGGGTGGTGCGCCGATCCGTGGCCACACTTCGTTGCACCTTGGCTGATACAACGCCGCAGCAGCTCGACGCAAGACTGATCGCAAAAAAGAAGTCTTCGGCCGTTTGTGCTGCCGCGGTGGGGAAATTAATTGCTGGACAGATCCAGGCTGCCGCCGATCGGCGCGGCGGATTGAGCTTTCGCGTAGCGGTTGGCCGCGACGCGTCCATCGTCAAAGCGTTTGAGCTTTTCTTGCGCGAGCTCGCGGTTGGCAGTCAAACGTCCTTCGCAATCAGCTTCAATCGCTAGCAATTCGTCGTGCATCAATTCACACTCCGTCTGCTTTCGGCGACATGACTCGCGATCATGCTCGCAAGCCCACTGACGTTCGGCCGGATCGTCACCGATCGCGGTGGCGAGCTGCTTGCCAATTTGGATCAACTCGTTGATCGGCGGTTGCTTGTCCGACAAGATCCGCATCAAGTCGCTCATGCGATGTTCATCGATCGCATCGATCTGGCGATGGCTCAATTCCAGCAAGTGCGAGAGCGTTTGGAAACGTCGTTCGATCAATGCGGTTAGTTCGTTAGCATTCATTGGTTTCTTTTGGGTTGGGTCGATTTTCTAGACGCCGCCGCCATCATCCTGGCTGTTCATCCATGCCAAGTATTGTTCCCATCCGCTGCGATCAAACCGAGTCGTTTCGGCAAAGCGATCGTCCCATTCCGCCGGAATACGGCTGAGCACAACCGAGGCCTGTCGGATCAGCAGTTTTGATTCGTCGATGCGACCGAGTGCTTTGACACAGTCGGCTCGGCCGAGCACCGCTTCCAAAGCGATGGGTTCATTCAGGTAGCGAAGTTCGATGGTTCGATAGGTTATTGCCGCGTCATCAAAGCGGTTCATTTGCCTCAGCGATTCGGCCTCCCCGAGAAAGCAATTGCGAAGGATGGCTTCTTGCTCAACGGGCAAGCGATCCTCTTCCTCGCGTAGGATCAAGGCCTTTCGCAACTTGATGAATCCCTCCAGCGAGGATTGAAGTTCCTGATCGGCTTGGGCCCGCAGAGCTCGTTCTGCGGCGACAAGGATCTCGGGCGAATCGGCTTCGATGCGGGGCCAAGCGGCGGCCAATCGGTGCGCCCGAGCGGCGCCGTAGGCGGCATCAAGCGCCATGGGAAGCTGGTAACGGTCGACGGCTTGTTCGAGGTATCGGATGGCTTCCTCGAGCAACGGTTGATTCGCTCTCATCAATTCGCGTTGCGGTTCACCGCTGGCCTGTTCGGCAGCGAGATGGTTCTGGTAGGCCTGTTCCAATCGCATCGCACCCAACTTCATCAAAGACTCTCGCCACGCCGGACTTTGTGGGGTCAGTTCACCGTCGCGCAGGTTGTCTTCCAAGTATTTGCGAGCTTTATCGAGTTCGCGAAGTTCCGCATGAGCTTGGGCGGCGATCAGCCGAGCGTCGTACCTCAGCGGATCACGGGGATACTCGATGATGCAGGATTCGACGGCCTCAATCGCGTCCTCCTCTTCGCCTTCGGCAAGCAATGCCCGTCCGTAGGCAACCAAGCCACGTGGTTGCCGCTGGCGATCTTCGTAACGCAAGTAGGGTTCGAGCAACCGGATGCTGCGTCGAAAATGGCGACCTTTTTGGTAGGCTTCGATCGCCGCCCATTGGGTCGAGACGAACAGTTTTGTGTCGAATCGGATCTGTGCGGCCTGGGCGTACGCGTCGCCCGAGGCGCGATAACGTGATCGTGCAAGTGCGGATGCGTTGCGATTGACTTCACCAGAGATCGCGGTCCCTTCGACCATCGTCGCGTCAGCCCACTCGTCGTAGCCCATCGCTTCTTGAATGAGCGCGTCGGCCTTATCGAACACTGGCGGTAGCGTCCGAGCCATATCGATCGCGTTGGCATAGTCGTCGGCTCGGCGCAAATTCTCGATCGCCGCGAACATCCGCCGCTGGAACTCGTTGAATGCGATCGCATCGGGATCGTAGCCGCTGGGGTCACCGATTTCGCGGATCATGTAACGAGTCGCTTGCAAGACCTCGACTCCGAGTCCTTGACGGGCCAGCAACTCGATCTCTTCGAGCCCGCCCAGAATCGCTTCGGCGCCAAACGGCCGCAGGCTACGAACCGAGGTCAATTGGCTCAATCCGTCATCGATGCGGCCTTGGACCAAATAGCTGCGTGCAAGCCACAGCCGCGCCATTGCGGCAATTCGGGGCGCCGATTCGCGATTGAGTTCCCCGAGCATCTGATCGGTTCGTCGTAGTGAGCTTACGGCGTCATCGCGACCTTGAGCCGAATCGCCGGGCACGGGATCGCCGGGTACTAATTCGCCGGGTACTAATTCGCCGGGCACTAATTCGCCGGGCATTGGGCCGAATTGATCCATCGCTTTTTGCACGTCGATCGACGCCGCAAATAGCTTTGCCTCGTTTCGGAAGTCGGCGTCTTCGCCTTGGCGTGACACGTTGGTGATGACGGGTTTGGCGAGCGCATCGTTGATCGCATTGATGGCATCACCGAAACGTTTCAGTTCGATCAATGATCCGATCTGAATCAGCTCGGCTTGCCATTGCTGGGACGTGGAAAGCGAAGGGTCCTCCAAAAATTCTTCGATGGTGGTCAGTGCCGGCTTTGCCGAGACTCCGCGAGATCGGAGTTGCGAATCGGCAATCTTGACCATCAACGATCGGCGTAATGCAGGATCGAGTTCGACCGCCGCCAACATTTCGGTCGAGGCGTCGGGGTAACGGCCGAGTTGATAAAAGGCGTCGCCGAGCATCAGGTGTCCGTCGGTTTGTCGACCGGCAGGAAAACCACTGTTGCGAGCCGCTTCGAGCGGCTTGATCGCTTCCATCAATTGGGCTCGTCGCTCCCGAATTCCAGTCTCCGCGCGTGCTTTGGCGACCTTTCCGGCGCCCACCAGGAAATTGCGCAGACGTATCCATTCTTTAAGTTTCTTTGCTTTGTCGGCCGCCGATTTTTCCTCAGGCGACTGATCTTCATCGCCGGCCTCGGGTTCGGGTTCCCCCGGAACGTCCAGGGGCGGCTCGCCTTCGGGGGGCAACGCCTCTTCGGCATTGCCGGATGCCGCCGCAGGCTCGTTGTCAAAGCGAACCGTTTCGGCAAGCTCACCCGCAACGATCGGACGACCCGCCACAAATTCCTGAGCCGCGACCCGCAAAATTTCGTAGGGATCGGTGACGCCCGATCGCCACCACAGTGAAAACAAGATGGCAAAGCCGCCAACTGCCGTCAGCGCAGCCGCCATCATCAGCATCGTGGTGATCTTGTCGCCACGTCCAGCAGTGGTCACACCGGTCGGTTCGGGCTTGGGAGACGCGGCCATGTTCGATTTTGAGTGTCCGTGAAACCCGACCAGTACCAAAATTCCCCAACCGGCGACAAGGCCAGACACGTTGACGTCGGATTCCAAGCCGCCGAGTGTGTCTCGATTAATATTCGGTTCTGAAATTTCGTGTCGTTGGTCTTTTTCGCGGTTAAAACATCCCACACGTTACGCCACAGTGTTCAAAGACAACCGCGAAAGGCACTCAAGACACGAAAGTCCTGCAACCGTTGGTAAAATGCCTGGTCGCGTCTCAAAATTCTTTGTCGAACCTCAATGCATTCGCGCGTCGCTACTCATTTCATTGGTGCCCCATCATGCATTCGCGACCGTCGTTCATCGTCGTTACAGTTTTGATCCTCTGTTCTTCGGATCTCTCCTCTTTTTGCAACGGGGAGGAAAACTCAGAACGGACTGGCGAAGTGATCCCTGGGATTGCAGAATTCATTGATAATCGCGACGCGCTTTATCAACGATACGCCTATCAAATCGTTGGCGAATCGTGGGGAGAAGAATTTGAGAAGCCACCAAGATTCGCTCCGTTTTGTTTCATGAAAATTGTTGATTCCAAGTCCGAATTCGATTTCGACGGTTATGGCAGACTGCTTTCAGACCCACATCCCCTCAGTCGACAAAAAGAAGACTGAATGCAAATGTCGCGATGTGGCACGAAAACCCGAATCCTTGCAGGGCCTATTACTCCTCAAAAATCTTATATTCTCAAGCCGCCGGGAGTCAAACTCGCGACCTTCAAGCAACAGTGCGGTTACTTCCAACTTCTTTTTGAGCCACTCGAGGATCCGCTCACGATGTCATACTCTTATTTCTATTTCACCGAACGCTCTGATCGCGGAGCTGCCGAAAAAATCTTTCTTGAAGGTGCCGAATTGTTATCTTCCGTGCGGGGACCGCAAGAGACGATTCAAAGCAACTGGCACTGGCGGTTTGGGAGCCATGACTTCGACATTCGGTTGACCCAGTCCACCGCTCATGGCGGCATGCCAACGCGAATCGAGTACACCGATCGCCAAGATAAATACAAAAACTACTTTAGTGATACGCATGTTCAATGGAAACAACAGAATGGCCGGTGGGTTCCTGTTGTGATCAATGCTGCTTCGGTGGAAGCCTATCAATTTGGGAACAAGCCGGTTCAAAAGCAAATGTTGGCTAAGATCGACTGGCTCGTCGGGGACGAGGTCACCCCGGAAATGCTTCAATGCGATTCGGATGACCTTCGAATGCCGTTGATGCAAAAGTTCGGACGGACTTTTGAGTTCGTGGCAGGCGGAGAGACACTTTCCGGCGACCCGTGGGATCGTCCGGAAGGGCTGGTCATCGAGATGGCGACGAAGTCATCAGAGATGAGAAAAAGTAAAACGAACCCTTGATCCGTGAGTTCGTAAGTATTCGGATGGAAGTAAATGTTCGGATGGAAGTGGAGCCCGCGATTCAATCCCGACGTCCAAGCGAGTGATTTACGGTGTCTTCGTCACTCGCTTGCGACTTGAGCTCAAATGCATCGTTTTTGGGCTCATCCGACGGAAGTGTGCGCGGGAGGTTTTCAAGGCATACTCCAGTGTCCAATGTTTGTTTGCCAACGACAAATCACAATTGCTAGACTGAGAGTGCCGGGAGAAACGGAGTCAAGCTCTGCAGAGGTGCAACTTGACAAGGGATATCTCGGTCGACAGTGCGCCAATGGTGCTGCCGGTCCCCGACGAACCTCCGTTCGTCGGGGACTCTTTTCTAGACGCCCATTGGACACTGGAGTCATCCCTCCGAAAACCTCCAGCCTGGAACTGACGCACCCTTCCGTCGGATGAGCCCGTTTTTGCCGTTCAAAGTTAAGTCTCCTCCATTGGTTCGTGGTTCTTCGGGCAATTTATTTTCACGCGATGCTAAACTCGCGGAATTGGGCGGTAGCCCCGAATGCCACATCTTTCGCTCGTCTCAATCGACTAGCATGGTCCCCAACACGCGACTCACTTCGGGCGTGTTTCGCGGTCGATTCGATCGTTCATTCAACCATCGCCGAGATTAAGTCATGATTAGCATTCATCGATTTCATTTGAGAACGACGCGTATCCGATCGATCGGGCTGGGTTCATGGATGGTTGGAATGCTCGTGGTGTCTGGCGGCATGTTATTAGCCGACATGGTCGACGCCGCTGACGGGCCGACATTTCGCGCGGGTGCGGCGAAGGTCAAGATCACGCCGCCGTTGGGTTTGCCGATCGTGGGCAATTGGGACTCGCCGCCGGCCGAAAGAATTCACGACGACTTGATGGTTCGTTGTTTGGCCCTGGACGATGGCACGACAAAACTAGTCTTCGCGATATGTGACAATGTCGGAATTCCTCGTGAGGTGTTCGATCAAGCGAGGAAGTTCATCGATGCCGAAACCGACGTCCCCTCGAATAGCGTGTTGATGTCGGCGACGCACACGCACTCGGCGGTTTCAGCGCGTTCCACACGCGAGGTCGATGGAGTCCGGGTGCTGGACAGTTACCAAACGTTGGTCGCTCGCCGAATCGCGGATGGGGTGGCATCGGCTCTCGGCCGCTTGGAACCGGCAAAGATCGGGTGGTCCAGCGTCGACGAACCGAGCGAAGTCCACAACCGACGCTGGTATGTCAGCGATAAGAGTGGGCATCATGAGCAACGGCACCAGCGGCGACATCAACAACATCCCATTTCGGGAGAAAGGCCGACGATCGCCACTGTATCAACGCATCGATGAGGTATCAAAATTGATCGCCGATCGAATCGCGGCCGTCTATCCCTCAGTCAACCACCAGGAATGGGTTCCCCTGGGATCGGCAAGTCAAGAATTGGTGCTAAAAATGCGCAAGCCGGATGCGGAAATGGCTCGATACTTTGCCGACATGCAAAAATCGGGGGTCGATCCGAAAACCCTCCATCGGCATGCCAAGACCTATTCCGAGCGGGTCAGCGGGTTGAGCGAGGGCCCCGACGAAACTTCGATCATGTTGCAAGCAATGCGGATTGGTGATTTGGGAGTGACGGCAATTCCTTTCGAAGTTTTCGCTGAGACGGGACTCGACCTGAAAGTGCGTAACCCATTCTCGGACTCCTTCACCATTGAATTGGCAAACGGCAGTTACGGATACTTGCCGACGCCTGCCCAACACGAACTTGGCGGATACGAAACATGGATGGGTACCAACCGAGTGCAAATCGATGCGTCGGATCGGATCAGCGACGTGCTTCTGTCATTGCTTCATCAATTGAGTCAACGATGAAATTTCTCTCTGGTGCATTCGGCTGTTGCCCATCGCGGATGGTTGCATGTTTAGTTTGCTTGACCGGATTCGGTGTCGTCGTGAGCGACGTCGCGGCAGCGGGACAAACCGCCGACCCGCAAGCGAATCCCAGCGACTTGCATTCGCCAGGGGCCTCGCTCGATCGGATGCGAGTTCGCGATGGTTTCGAGGTGCGATTGGTGGCGTCCGAGCCGGATGTGATCGATCCGGTTTCCGTGGCTTGGTCGGCCGACGGGAAACTCTGGGTCGTCGAAATGTCCGACTACCCTCACCCTCCGCCGGGCCAAACCGATCGGCTCGGTCGTATCCGAGTGCTGTCCGACCGGAATTCTACCGGTCGGTTTAGCACCGCAGTCACCTTCGCCGAAGGTTTAGATTTTGCGACGGGAGTGCTGCCGTGGCGGGACGGCGCGATCGTCACGTTGGCCGGCAAGATCGTCTTTTTACGAGACACGAATGGTGACGGCCAGGCCGATCAAACTGAAATCTGGTTCGAAGGCTTCACGATCGACAACGAGCAACTTCGAGCGAATCATCCGACACTCGGGCCGGATGGGATGGTTTACGTGGCGGGCGGACTCCGCGGCGGCGAGATCATGGCGGTCGATGATCGATTTGATCGACACGACGAGCCAAGCAAGTTGCATGGGCGTGACTTTGCGTTTGATCCAACCGGTGGTTCCTGGGGGACCGTTTCGGGGAACAGTCAACATGGTCTTTCGGTCGATGATTTCAATCGACGTTTGGGTTGCAGCAACCGTAATCCGGCGATCGAGGCAGTGCTAGCGATGACGGTTGTCGACCGAGATCCGTTTTTGACACCGGGTGATGCGATCACGGATGTGGGGAAGTCGGGATTTGAGTCCGAGGTGCATCCCATCAGCGCCGCTTGGACGACCAGCAACCTGCACGCCGGCCAGTTCAGCGCCGCGTGCGGCGTGTGCGCGCCGGGTCAGTTCCCCGATAACGCGTCGGAGTGGTTGTGGGTTTGCGAGCCGACCGGTTCACTGGTCCAGCGCCAACGGATCGAGATGAAAGACGCGATCTGGCAGAGCAGCCGCGAAGATGAATCGACGGAATGGTTGGCGAGCACTGACGAATGGTTTCGTCCCGTTGACCTGATCCCCGACGCCGGCGGTGGGATATTGGTCGTTGACATGGCACGCGCCGTGATCGAGCATCCTCATTGGGCGCCACAAGAATTAAAAAATCGTCCCGATACTTTCTACGGAAACGACTTGGGCCGAATTTGGCAGGTGCGTCGTCGAGGCAGCGACCTCAGAGCATTGTCGATCACTGATGACGCATCCGCCATCGATGCGATCGCTTCGAATGATCCGCTGTCGCGAATTTTGTCGTCGGCGTATTGGTACAACCGATACGAAAAAGAATCCCCCCCGAGCACCGATACGATCCAGTCGCTGACGCGAATCGTCGCGTCATCGGACGCCCTGGCGGCTTCTCGTGCACGTGTCGCTGCGGTGTTGAATCGTTGGGGGCTGCTCGGCGACGCAGTTCTGACGCTCCGGCAAGATGACGATGTTCGGCTGCGAGCGTTGGCGTTTTCGATGCGACACCAAAACCAATGGGACGGTCGCCCGCTCGCAACGCTCGGCGAGTTGTTGACGGCAATGGAGGACGATGAGCGACTGGTCCGTCGAGCCGCGCTCGAGACATCCATTTCCCTGCTGGACGAACTCGCGGCAGTTGACCCGAAGGACTCCGCGTCATCACCGCCGTCTCGTTTGCCCGACGATCTCCTCGGACGAATGCTTGCGTCACGGCGTGATGGGGGTAATCCGTGGATGCGGAAGTTGTGGGTCGCCGTTCCCAACTCGTTCGCTCGAGATTGGTTGACGATGGCTTTGCCGAGTCAAAAAGCCGATCCGAAGACGGACATTGATGCCGCTGTCTTGCAAGGATGGATGCACCGCGTTGCGACCAAAGATTCGATTGGCTCGCAAACTGCCACGCAAATCCTGATGACTTGGATCGATCAACTCGACGAGTCGGATGGCGCCCCTTCGTCCGGCAAACCTCAACCGCTCGATGAAGCCGGTTTGTTGACTCGATCCCTCGTGATCCAAATCGCATCGGCTTGGCAAGCGGGCGTGGGCTCGCGGGGGAGCCATCAACGAAGAGGTGAGACGAGCAAAGGATTCGAGACCATTGATCGGATCGCGTTATCAGTGGCGATCGACGATCGACAAGCGGTCGACGTTCGTTTGAATGCGTTGGCTTGGATGGGACAACAACCCAACTTGCCGCCGCAGATCCGCGGATTGATTCAACGTGAAAACGATTCGGCAATTCGTGCCGCCGCCTATCGGTTGCTGATGCGACGCGACACCGAGT
This sequence comes from Pirellulaceae bacterium, assembly GCA_963781095.1. Lineage (GTDB taxonomy): Bacteria > Planctomycetota > Planctomycetia > Pirellulales > Pirellulaceae > Rubripirellula. The sequence continues at coordinate 78,868 of CAWAEA010000014.1, read as the reverse complement.
GGGCGAAGCAAACGGTTTTAGAAACCGCTGGATCCATGGCTCCGACGGATCGCATGGCGGTCGTGGAAGTGATCCGTCGCGACGTTGCGACGGCGACTTGGTTGCTTCATCAAATCGGTCAACAAGCATTGCCACGCAACTTCGTCGATCCGTTGTCAATGGATGCGTTTCGAAATCATTCGGACGCAGGTTTAGCAAAGCTAGGTCGAGAAACCTTTGCACCGGCGGGAGACGTCGCCGAGGCGATGGCGAGATACGCCGGATCGGCGTCGAATTGGGAAACCGCCGACGTCGTCCGTGGAAAGCTCTTGTTCACCCAGCACTGTGCCAATTGCCACCGCATTGACGGCGTCGGTCATGTCGTGGGACCGGACATCAGCGATAGTCGCGATAAGACTCCCGCCTCGTTGTTGGCGGCGATACTCGATCCGAGTTCCGCGATCGACGCGTCTTTCGTCACCTATCAAGCCTTGACGCTTGACGGCGAGATCATCACCGGATTGTTGGCGGATGAATCGGGTGATGCGGTGACGTTGACGATCCCCGGCGGCCAAACTCGACGAGTCGCGCGAAGACATCGACGTGTTTCGAACTTCAAGCAGCTCGCTGATGCCCGAAGGACTGCATCGCGCCATCGACGTCGAACAGATGCGAGATTTGATCGCGTACTTGAAACGTTGGCGATACGAATCGATGGAGGAAACGATCAATTGAACGAGCTCTCTCGGGTCGAAAATTGCCAGCCACCGACTCGGATGGAGCGTCTGATTGACGCTGCGCGAGCGGGTGACGGCGACGCGATGGGCGAGTTGTTGATCAATTATCGTCGCTATCTCGTGTTTTTGGCTCGCAGTGGCTTACACCATCACATGCAAGGCAAAGCCGACCCGTCGGACATCGCTCAAGAGGTTTGCTTGGCCGCCCACTCGAGCATGGTCGACTTTCGAGGTGAGACGGCGGAGGAGTTCGCAGCATGGTTGCGAGGAATCCTGACGAATACGTTGGCCATGCACATTCGCAAGTTCCTTGGGACTGGCAAGCGAGATGCGCGCTGGAACAACAACTCAGCCAGAGCTTTGCCAGTGCGACGGGCTTCTTGCAATCACAAATTGCGGGGGATGTGACGTCGCCGAGTCAGAATTTTGCTCGCAACGAAGCGTTCCTCCAACTGGCCGAGGCACTGGAGGGTTTGCCGGATGATTATCGACAAGTCATCGTGCTGCGGCATGTCGAGGGGTTGCCGTTCGGCGAGGTTGCCAAAGCAATGAATCGGAGTGTGAATAGCGTCGAAAAGTTGTGGATTCGGGGATTGGCGAAATTAAAACAAGTCATGGATTAGTTAAACCGCGTGCCCGATCGGTCGTCACCCACAACGAACGGATGGGGCGTTGTCCACACGGTTTCGCTTAGGAAGAACTGATGAACAATCTAGATGAGACCGATGACGGCCGCGTGGTAGCGGCGGTGAAGGACTACATGCGGATGCTTGATGCGGGCAATGCACCGTCGCACGATGACTTCTTGCACCAACATGTTGCGATTGCCAATGAACTGCGTCCATCGCTCGAGGGTTTGGCGCTGGTTCACCGGGCCGGCCGACCAAAGCCGACGCCGTCGATGGTGGCACCCGACCACGAATTCACGGCGTTGCCGATTGGCGATTTCAAAATTGTGGGCGAGTTGGGCCGTGGTGGGATGGGCGTGGTTTACGAAGCGGTGCAGTTGTCATTGGGACGCCACGTGGCACTGAAAGTGCTGCCTTTTGCGTCGGGCTTGGACGAGGTTCGGCTGCAACGGTTTCGCAACGAAGCCCACGCGGCGGCGGCGTTGCATCATACGAACATTGTCCCGGTGTACGCCGTCGGCAGTGATCGCGGGGTGCACTACTATGCGATGCAAATGATCGATGGTGGCACGTTGGCCGGCTTGATTGAGAAGATGCGATCAAACGCTAGTAGCGGACATGCTCAAGACGTTCGTTCAAACAATTCGCAGGCCGCCGAAACTCTAGACGAGTTCCGCTACAACACGACGAAAGCAACTTCGGCCGGTCGGCTGCGTTACTACCGATCCGTCGTTCTTATGACCCATCAAGCGGCTGTTGCGATCCAGCACGCTCATCAATACGGGGTGGTCCATCGCGACATCAAGCCGGCAAACTTGCTGCTCGACTCGGTCGGGAAAATCTGGGTCACCGATTTCGGGTTGGCTCAGGTGCAAAGCGAAGCTTCGCAGTTGACTCGCACGGGCGATCCGATGGGGACGCTGCGTTACATGAGTCCAGAACAGGCGACCGGCAAACGCGAGGAACTCGATCATCGCACCGACATTTATTCGCTCGGCATCACGCTCTATGAATTGCTGACCCTCGAGCCAGCGATCAAGGGGGACGGCTATCGTGAAATGCTTAACAACGTCGCTATGCACGATCCACCGTCACCGAAATCCGTGGATCCTTTGTTGCCGATCGAACTCGATACGATCGTGCGGAAAGCGATCGCTAAAGCTCCCGGCGAACGTTACGCGAGTGCGGGCAAATTGGCGGACGATTTGCAGGCTTGGTTGGACGACAAGCCGATCGCGGCAAAACCTCCGACGACGGTCCAGCGGCTTGCGAAATGGCGTCGTCGCAACAGCGGGTTGGTGGCAATGACGAGCGGCTTCCTATTCTTGGCAACGCTCGGTTTGTTGGCGACGACACTATTGATTTGGAGAGAACAGCAGCACACGCGGGAAGCACTCGGGCGAGAAACCCAGCAACGGCTCGTCGCTCAGCGGAGTTTTCAACAGGCCCGCAGTGCGGTCGAGACCTTCAGTACTCTGAGCGAAAGCGAGCTGGCCTATCGCCCAGATCTCCAAGACTTGCGCCGCAGTTTTTTGGAGATTTCGCTTGAGTTCTATCAGGATTTTCTAGCCGATCGGTCCGACGATCCGACGTCGAAGAAGGAGTTGGCGGTAACGTCGGCGCGGGTTGAGAAGATGGTCGAGGAGCTGCGGATTTTGGATAGCATTTCGCCGCTGCGTGTGCTCGCCGATCGTGGCGTCCAAAACGAACTTGGCATACAGGGTGCGACGGCACGGTCGATCGAAGTGGCAGTCAACCGATTCAATGAGCAACGCCAGTCGATGGCGAATCAGTTTGTCGGCGGGCTGACCACAGAGAACACGGAAATGACTGAGATTGCCGCTGAGTTGGGTGATTTCGTCACGGCTCAATTGTCAATCGGCCAGATGACGCGGTTGCGTCAGATTGTTCGCCAGGAAAGATTGCCGTTCACGTTCAAGTCGTCCGAGATCGTGTCAGCGTTGGGTCTGAGTCGCGAGCAGCGCACCGACATCAATCGCATCATCGAGGAAACACGGCCCGGTCGGTTTGATGGGCCGCCAGGGAATGGACCGCCTCGGGATGGGCAACAGGGTATTGGTCGAGAAGGCCGCCGTGTCGGAGGCCCCCCGCGACTCGGTGGACCCCGTGGCGATGGATCCCGTGGCGATGAATCCAGAGGCCGACCCGATGGCACCCGGTTCAATGTGTCTCACCAAGAGGCGACGGCGAATACGGTCAAACATATCCTCGAAATCTTGACGCCACAGCAGCGAGCGAAATGGGATGAGTTGATCGGTGATCCTTACGTTCCATCAGCCGACTAGGGACACGCCACCGGTTCTCGTCTTGGGATTGAATTTGAACCACAGATAAACACGAATGGACACAGATAAGCACACATTTAACGCGCGCCGCATGCGAACGCGGCCTACATCTGTATCGATCTGCGTGCATCCGTGGTTTTTCAAAAATTCTTGCGGCGGTTTCGGCAGTGGTCGGCAACTAGTTGGGTACCGAAATATTTCCCAACCTTTGCGAGAGTACGACGATGTCGATCCGAACTGCGTGTTTCGTCTTATTATTGGGTGCTGCCGCACCAGCGATTGGTCTGGCTCAGCCACCTGGGACGGGAGGTGAGGAGCGAAAGATTTTGAAGCAATTTGATGCCGACGAGAGTGGTTGGCTTGATCAGCAAGAGCGAAAAGTAGCACGAGCGTTCATCAACGCGAATCCTCTCCAGCGACGAGGGTTTGGCGGCCCCGGCGGTGGGCCTCCCGGTGGTCGAGACGGATTTGGTGGTCCCGGTGGCGGACCTCCTCCCGGTTTCGAACGCGATGGACGTGGCGGACCTGACAATCGCGGTGGACCCGAAGGACGCGGCGATCGTGGCGGATTCGGTCCCCCTAATGGACGTGGTCCGGAAGGCCGTGGACCTGATGGCCCGGGAGGTTTTGGTCGAGCGCGGACGTGGTCCCGGTGGTCCCGGTGGTCCCGGTGGCAGACGCGGAAACCGACCCGAAGCAACCGAAGGTGTGAAGGTCGAGAAAACATCCTTGAAGCCGCAGGACGGCGAACTCTACGATCTCAACGGTCTGCGAACGGTGTTCATCGACTTTGAAAACACCGACTGGGAATCGGAACTCGAAGATTTTCATGGCTCCGATGTCGATGTCCCCGCGACTCTCACCGTCGATGGCAAGTCTTATCCAGGCGTGGGCGTCCACTTTCGCGGCGCAGTCGTCCTACGGAATGGTCCCAGCCGGTTACAAACGTTCGCTGAACCTGTCAACCGATTTGGTGAACAAGGATCAGCGGTTGCTTGGGTACAAGACGTTGAACTTACTCAACGGTAGCGGCGACGATTCGATGATGAGCACCGTTTTGTATTCGCACATCGCACGGCAACACATCCCCGCCCCCAAAGCCAACTTCGTTCGCGTCGTCATCAATGGAGAAAATTGGGGCGTTTACACCAATGTCCAGCAATTCAACAATGAGTTCCTCGAAGAGAACTACGGCAGCAAGAAGGGCGCGCGCTGGAAAGTTGCCGGTTCACCTCGTGGCGGCGGTGGACTCGACTATCGCGGCCAAGATCCCGCGAACTATCAACATCCCTACGAACAAAAGTCGGGCGGCAAGAAGTCGCTCGCGAAGTTGATCGAACTGTGTCGCGTGCTGGAAGAAACGCCGACGGACGAACTGGCCGCTGCGTTGGAGCCGATTTGTGATGTCGATGGATTGCTGTGGTTTCTGGCGCTCGACAATGGGCTGATCAACTCAGACGGATACTGGATCCGTGCGAGCGACTACAGCATCTATCTAGACGAAGACGACAAATTCCACTTCATTCCCCACGACATGAACGAAGCGTTCCGGGGTGCAGGCGGACCAGGCGGACCCGGCGGACCAGGCGGACCAGATCGAGGTCGTCCTGGAAGTGGACCGCCGGCGATGACCGGTTCGCCCGTCGAACTCGATCCGCTGGTCGGCATGGACGATTCGAGCAAACCGCTGCGGAGCAAAGTCTTAGCGGTGCCGCAGTATCGCCAGCAATACCTTCGTAACCTCCAGCAACTTGCCGAGAACTCACTCGACTGGCGCGAACTTGGTCCGGTGGTTGCCCAGTGCGTCTCCGTCATCGACGAAGCAGTGAAAGCCGAAACACGAAAGCTCGGTTCGTACGACGCCTTTGTGGCGGCGACGCAAAGCGACGCTCCGGCCAAGCAAGATAGCGACGCGCGAGGCGGGCACGGTTCGATGAACCTGAGAGCGTTCGCCAAAACCCGTCGCCAGTACTTGTTGGACTACAAGTCACCCGCCGCGACGCGATAGCGGGCGGCTGCGGTGGTTGACTCCGATCCAATTCTTTATCGAACCATGTACCTCAAAACCGTGGGCTAACGCCTCGCGGCTGAACGCAACGCAATGGAATTCCTCGAAATACCGCTTTACGACGACGACATCATCAAGCTGTTCGTTCGCTTCGGAATCGACCTATTCTTTTTGTCGATCGTCGTCATCTTTGCGATCTATCCCAACCAGCGTGAACGCAGTTTTGCGTTCACGGCCGTGATGCTGAACGTCACCGTCTTCTTCATCTGCTTCACGCTCAAGAAGCTGGAAATCGACATCGGGATGGCACTCGGCCTGTTTGCGATCTTCGGCGTCTTGCGCTACCGAACCGATGCGATCTGTACCAAAGAAATGACGTACTTGTTTATTGTCATTGGCATTGCCGTCATCAATTCGCTAGCGAACAAGAAGACCAGCTACGCGGAAGTCGCACTGGTCAACACGATGATCGTCTCAGCCGCGATGTTAAAGGAATGGATCGTCGGCCGAGTGCCATCAAATCCAGAACCGCCAGCCAAACGAAAGAAGAACGGCGACACGAACAGGGATGCCAATGGCAATGGCAGTGGCAAAGACAAATCAGCCAAGTACACCATCGCGTACGACAAGGTCGAATGGCTGGGCAGCGAAATGCGACAAACGTTGCTGGATGATCTAAAATCACGAACCGGCTTGAACGTCACCAAGGTCCAAGTCAGAAGCATCGACCTCGCCCAGAACACTGCTACGCTGTGGGTGTGGTGTGATGACGCTTCAAAGTCGTTGCCAACGTCCAAACGCCAGTCCCGGGAACCGTAACTTTGCGAGTCTTTAGGGGTTCAAACGGATATAGAACGGCAAAACCCACGGCGTTTCTCCGTCCCTTCGGGATTTCCATCATTTCGCAATCGTTCAAACCATCGGACTGTCTTATGAAGAATTTGTTTTCGCTCGCCTGCTGCTTGAGCCTAGCCACCTCCGCGGTCTCGGCCGAATTGGAAAACGATTGGCCCCAGTGGCGAGGGCCAGCGGCGTCTGGCGTCGCGATGGCATCGAACCCTCCGACGACCTGGAACGAGTCCACGAACATTAAGTGGAAGGTTGAAGTCCCTGGGATCGGCAGCAGCACGCCGATCATTCTTGGGGATCGAGTGTACGTGGCCACCGCAGTGAAGACCGATCGCGTAAAAGAAGGAACCGAGGCGGCCAAAAATGAACCAGCCCCCGAATCAGCGCAGGCACAGCGGCCCGATCGCGGTGATGGGCCACGTGGCGAACGATCAAGTGGCCAGGGTGGCGGTTTCGGTGGGCGGCGGGGCGGTGGACGCGGCGGTTTCGGCGGTGGTGCTGCACCGACCCACTTCTATGACTTCATGGTCGTTGCCTACGATCGCGAAAGCGGCAAAGAAGTCTGGAAGAACACGCTGACGTCACAAGTTCCTCACGAGGCAGGCCACAACACCAACACATTCGCGTCGTCATCGCCGGTGACCGATGGCAAGCATCTTTACGTCTCGTTCGGTTCGCAAGGCATCTACTGTCTCAACTTAAATGGCGACAAGTTGTGGGCCAAAGACCTTGGCAAGATGCAAACACGAAACCAGTTCGGCGAAGGCAGTTCCCCGGCGCTCCATGATGGTACTTTGGTTGTCCCATTTGATCACGAAGGCGAGTCGTTCATCGTTGCTCTCGATGCGACAACCGGTGACGAAAAGTGGCGGCAAGCTCGTGACGAGCAAACGACTTGGTCGACACCATTGATCACTGAATTCGGCGGACGGACCCAGGTCATCACCAACGGCAGCACGCGGGTCCGCAGCTACGACCTGGCCTCGGGCGAAATCATTTGGCAGTGTGGCGGACAAGCGGGCAATCCGATTCCGACGCCCGTCCGTTTCGAAGACAACGTGATCGTCATGACTGGTTTTCGAGGCTACGCGATTTATTCGATTCCCCTGTCCGCGACCGGCGACATCACCGATACCGACGTGCCGACTTGGATCGAAGAAGACGCGGCGCCCTACGTGCCCTCACCGGTGCTGTACAAAGGCCAACTCTACTTTGTCAAAGCCAACAATGCGGTGCTCGTGTCACGCGATGCTAAGACTGGTGAATTGTTGATCGACGAAACTCGTTTGCCTGACATCTCGACGGTCTACGCTTCGCCGGTCGCTGCCGCCGACCACATTTATCTAACCGGTCGCGACGGAACAACCTTGGTCCTCAAACATGGCAGGTCACTTGAGGTCATCGCGAGCAACAAGCTCGACGAAGAAATTGATGCATCGGCGGCGATCGTTGGCGACGAACTTTATTTGCGAGGCAAATCCCATTTGTATTGCATTGCCACCCCTGGCGCCGCCGGGCGTTAGAGGACAGCCTCCCGACGGGAAGCTTTGACTATACTCATTTTCCGGTTACGGTTGCCCGTTGCCGGACCTTGCAAAGTGTTGTTGAACTCCATCCCTATGGGTCTTTGAATCGAATGAAACGACGTCAATTTCTTCGTCAGGCCACGATGGCTTCTTCGGCGGTGCTTTCGTGTTCGGCGCTCGCGTCGGATTCCATCCGCCCCGCTCGGATTCTGCTGCGATCATCGTGGCAATGCGTCAACATCGGTGACATTGCCCACACTCCAGGCGTGTTGACGTTGCTGGAAAGATACTTGCCGGATGCCGAAGTCATCTTGTGGGCATCGGGAAACTTGACGGATGAAGTCGCCGCAATGGAGCACCGACGATTTCCAAATCTGAGGATCGTGAAGGGTTCGATCGGCCCCGATGGGATCGCGTCGAACAAAGAACTCGACGCGGCGATCCAATGGACAGATTTCTTGCTGCACGGTTCGGGACCCTCGCTTGTCGCGGCCAAGGATGTGGCGGCGTTTGTCAAGCACACCGAAAAACCGTTCGGCGTGTACGGCATCACTCATGGTTCGGTCTTTTCCGACAACACAACGGATCTGCTCAGTCAGGCAAAATTTATTTTCTTCCGTGACTCGACATCGTTGCAATGGGCGAAACAGCAAGGCGTCGATTCACCCGTGATGGAGTTTGGCCCGGATGGTGCCTTCGCGTGCGATCTTCGAAACGATGCGGCCGCCGAGGAGTATCTGGCTGAAAATGGCCTGGAAGAACAAAAGTTTTTGTGTTGTTTGTCGCGATTGCGGTTCACCCCGTATTGGACGATCCCGGGTGACCAACGCAAAAAAGACTTGGCGCGGCAAGCCCGTAACGAGGCGATGAAAGAACAGGATCACGTTCCCATCCGCGACGCGATCATTCGCGTGATTCGCGAGACCGACATGAAAGTTCTGTTGTGCCCCGAAGACATGACTCAAATGATGGTCGGCAAAGAAATGCTTTACGATCGCTTGCCCGATGACGTCAGGAAGCGAGTGGTGTGGCGCAAGAATTTTTGGCTGACCGACGAGGCGTTGAGCGTCTACGTCCGCAGCGCGGGGCTGTTCGGTAGCGAGATGCATTCACCGATCATGGCCGTCGGAAACGGCATTCCCGCAATCGTATGTCGATTCGAAGAGCAGACCAGCAAAGGCATCATGTGGCGTGACATCGGCCTAGGTGACTGGCTGTTTGATCTCGACATCCCGCAAGAAGCCGCCCAAGTCCCCGCCGCCGTGGTTGCCATGGCAAAGGACTTCGGCGCGGCGAAACGGAAAGCCGAAGTCGCCCAGGCATTGGTCGCTAACCGCCAGCGTGAAACCATGGACGTGCTCAAGCAACAGCTGTCCATCCAACCGGGTTCCCATTGAGAAGGTTGGCGGTTGGCCCGTTCGGCAACGCGGTCGCGGCAACACACCTTAGCGACCGTCGCGTGGTCCCCCGCTCACGCTTCGGATTTTGATGCAAAGGTCGCGGGAGATGATCAACTGCCGCTTGTGCGAGTCAACGAAGATTTACTATCAACCGCCGGGCTTCCCGCGTGTGGTGGCTTGTTCGTGGATGGCTTGTTTGGCCGCTCGCAATCGGGGTGGCCACGAAAATGTCGGCGATGTCGACGGGTCAAATCCTTCCAGATGGCCGCTAAGACGCTGACTCGGCTTGGTGTAGGCAAGTTTTGTGGAACCAAATACTTCTCGACAGATGTCTGCCAAGCCGGGATCGTACTGGACGAGCTCCGCACGCGTGTTGACGTCGTTGTGGTCGTGGTCATTCTCGCGATTGTTGTCGAACCAACATTGCGTGCCTTCGGCGAAGTATTCGTGATGATTCACGCTGGCGTATTTGGTCGCCCACAACCCTTTTTGCATTGCGGATGTGTAAGCTTCACGCAGTCGCGCATCGAAAGTGGCATCAATATTGTTCATTCCTCGCAAATGAATGCAGTGCGCGAACTCGTGGATCAAAATGAACTCGGTGGCATAGGGGTCGCCGGGGTAGGCAAGCAAGTTTTCTTCGCCGCAAGAACAATACGGATCATGTTCGCTGCCGCCGGTGCCGCGCGCACGTGCGTCCCAATAGTCTCGCGGGTCGATCGCTTCGAACCCTCGAACCGGCTGCGCGCCCAGGTGTGCAAACTCCGGCAATTCGGTCGTGAATTCGTTGTATCCTAAAATGCACAATCGGGCTCCGCTCTCGATCAATGCCTCACGCAGATCGTCTCGGCTCTCGAGCATCTGGTCGATCCAGTGCGCCGCTTCTCGCAACGCGAACGGATTGACCGTCTCCGACGCAACGATCGGAAACCCTCCGGCATCGGTGCGGCGGGTGTAGAACGACGGCACGCCGTCGGGATCGGAGGGGTCAAAGCGAATTCCTTGAATTCGAACGCGTGACGTCACCACCCGCTCGGTCGAACCGTCTCGGGGGACGATCGCGAACCGGTGTCCGAGCGTCGTGGTGATGATGGTGTCATCGCCCGCCAAGATGGTTCCATTTGGCACTCGGCGTCCGTCGCGAGCCATCCAAAAAATGTCCACCGGTGACGCGGATCCGTTGATGATTTGCAGCTTCGGACGGGGTGTGTCCCCATCGGCGTGCGAGCCACCGTCGGCACCGTCCACGATCGACATTGCGGCAACCGCGAGCACGATCGCCACGATGCGGGCAAGTGCCTGTAAATGCCTGAAAAATCGCATCGATACAGATTGCATGTTGAATTTACTCCGCCAACCAGGCTTCGGCATAAACGGGGCGGTGGTCCGATGTGATTGGGTCATCAATCACGCGTACGTTGTCGAATCGCCATTTCGATGCGGGGAAACCAAAGATGAAGTCAATTTCCATCCGTGGCTCGAGCGACGTAATCGTGAATCGATCCTGTGCCGGTTTTTTCGCTTCCGACGCACCGTTTGCCAACAACTTTACCGTTCTCGAATCAGGAACATCGTTAAAATCGCCCATCAGCAGGTACGGATGCGGCAATTGATCGAGGTACTTTCGTAGTGCTTGAGCCTGGGCAAATCGAAAGTTGTCGTCTCGGACCCAGTCGAAATGGATGTTGACGACGGTGATCGTTTGACCGGCCGGCAGTTGGATGGTTGTCGCCACCGCTACGCGTGGCTCGTTTCCTTCGGGCAGCTTGACCACATCGGTGCTCTCGATCGGAAGCTTCGACAACACGGCCAAGCCATAGCGTCCACCTTGATAATCCATGAACGGTCCAAACGCGTGCTGCATTCCGAGTTGCTTTCCCATCTCGGCCGCTTGATCCACTCCGCCGCTACGCTTGGCCTTCTCGTCGACCTCCTGCAAGCCCACGATGTCAAGTGAGTAACGATCCAGGCGGTCAATCGTTCGAGATAAATCCGTCTTGTCATCGTTGCCAAGTCCGCGTTTGATGTTGTACGACATCACTCGTAGCGGTTCGGGTTTTGGCGGCGTTTGCCTAAGCGTTGCCGTGACGGGATAGTGATCCGAAGGCGAGCGTCCGTCGCGAGCGGTCCGGTCGATGTTCGCGGTGAGGATGTCCCAGTTGCCCGCGGTTGCAATCCAGTCGATTCGGGCTCCTTGAACCACGTCCGCTCGGAAATTGGAAAATGTAGCTTCCCCCGCTGCATCATCTGGTTTTGATTTGGCGTAGACATCCGTGAAGATTGGTAAATCGGGTCCGTCTTTGTCAGCCGATGCTCGCGTCGACTTATCAAACATCGTTGCGTAAGGCTTGGTGTCCGCGCCGGCATTGAAGTCACCAGTCAACAAAATGTCGCATCCATGGCCGATCAAGGCAGCCTTTTGACGGATCAGCGCCGCTGATTTTTGGCGTGCTTCGGCGCCTCGGTGGTCAAAATGGGTGTTGATGAACAGGATCGGACGATCGGTTTCCCCGCGGCGATCTTTTAGTCGCACCCACGACGCGATCCTCGGCAGGCTGCTGTCCCACGAAATGCTGCCTTTCACATCGGGGGTCTCCGACAGCCAAAAATGTCCTTCATCAAGCTTCTCAAACCTGTCGGTTTTAAAGAAGACCGTTGTCATCTCGCCTTGGTCGCTGCCATCGTCACGGCCGACTCCGACGACGGTGTAGGCCGGCAACTTGTTAATCACAAAATCTCTTTGGAACCCCAGCGTCTCTTGGGTGCCCAACAGATCGGGATCAAACGCGGCAATGGTCTCCGCCACAAACTCCCGGCGATTGTCCCAATGATTGTCGCCGTCGGACGCGGTGCCGAAGCGAAGATTGAATGTCATGACGCGAATGTCATCAGCCGTGGCCGTCGCGGCGGATGCAGCCATCGCGGCAAACATGAACGCTAAGGAGAGCAAGGAGAACGAACGTATCATTTCGGTGTTATTCCTGGGAGGGTTTCTTGATCAAGGTCAATCGAGATTCATCACAAAGCGAGTTTTCGATGATCGGCTGCCACGTCGCTATTGTCGCGGGCGATCCGATCAATTTTGTTGTGGGGTTTATGACCGTCGACATCATCACCACGTGAGGCGCGGTGACGTGCCGACTGACATTGAGCAACGTGATTCCGTCACGGTGGCTGGCTGGTAAGTCGGTCAATTCCAAAGCGTCCACGCCCCCGGCGAATAGGCTGGCGTAGATCGCCCACGCCGCGGCGTTTTCTCGCCCCGCTAGCTCGATCGCTTTATCCGCAAATGGGGCCTGGTGTTTAAGCACGACGATCAGTTCACGGACATCCCAGATGCGCATCGCGTCGTCGGTTTGTCCGAGCAATAGAAACCGACGACGCAGATGCGTCCGCTTTACTTTGTCACGAGTCCACTCGGTTGGTCCCACACCGCGAGGTGCGAACAGGATCAGCGAGTCGGTGTTTTTGTTCGCGTCGACCGCCGATGCCAGTCGATCGGACAATCGTTTTGCACCCGATTCATCGAGCGTTTTCGCCGTCAAAACGGAGGCCAATTTGTCCCATTCGGACTGGTCCAGAATCTCGAGGCGATAGCCCTCGATCGAGTCGTCATTGTGACCGTTTTCGATGACGAAAAATGGCAACCGATAAGGCGGTCCGCTGTCGAACTCGTACCGAGTGAGCACGGTTTCGCCGTACGCGAGTTGTGACGTTCGCTGGAGATTCGCGTTCTCCGCGCCATTCTCTGGTAACGTCTCTTGATGCGGGCCGTCGTTGGGCCAACCACCAAATGTTTTTTCGCGGAGGATTCGAAGCCACTGTTTCGTTTGCGACGCCAATTGGGATTTCGACTCGGGCATCCAATGTTCGTCGGCGGGTGCAATGAACGTCTCGTCGATCGTTGAGACTTGTTCATCTTCGGGCGCAATATCAAAGACTTTCAACTCGCTCGGTTGCAACATCTTGTCCGCGACAGATCGAATCGGCGAGTTGTCATCTTTGAGGAAGCGATTGAACCAGTTGAATGCGTGGACGCGAAGGTTTTGCGTATCGAGGTGCGGGCCTTCGGTAATTTGAAGGCCGAGGTACTTTTCGGCATCGTACAACCGATAGACTTCGCGAACTTGGCGATGCAGTTCAACGACCCCGTCGAGCGGAAAAATGCCATCCTTATCGCTGTTGGAGATCAACAGGGCACGTGGCGCGACCAGCGCCGCCACTCGTGGATAATCCCATCGATAGGTATTGACCATGAACATGCAATCACAGTGTCCTTCGACGCAACCATCCACCACATGATTGTTGAGTGTCGTGATCCCCGCGACTGGCACGGCAACTTTGATGCGATCATCCAGAGCCGCGACCCACCACGAGTAGGCTCCGCCGCCCGACCGGCCCGTCACGCCGAACCGCTCTGAGTCGACCTCCGGGCGGGTTTCCAAATAATCGAGCGCGCGAATCGAGGTCCATGCCTCGACGCCCGCCGGTGTGTATCCACGATTGGCCCACCACCAACGACCAAGGCGGTATGTGCCATGGTGAACACCGGCGAACTCACCCAATTGGATCGTGTCGACGATCAGGCATGTGTAACCATTGCGGGCAAACCAGACGCCGTGATGATGGTATCCGGCCTTGTTGCCGAAGCGGATGTCGCCATCGGTTTGAGGCGAGTGGCCGCACACGTACAAGATTGTTGGTAAAGGTTTATCAACTTTGATCGGTCGATAAAAATTTGCCGCGACGTAGAGACCTGGCATCGGTTGAAAATGCAATCGCTCCAAACGAAATCCCTCGTGACCGTCGCTCGCTTCGAAGTCGCTTGTGGACACGACGACCGGATCGAGCGGCGTCTTCGGCGGCATCGGATCGAGCCCGAGCATCTCGGCCAATTGTCGCCGGTCTTCTTTCTTCCCGCGCTCCCAGTCCGCGAGCGTGATGCCGGGTGATACCAAATCGCCCGACAACTTTGCCGTTTCGATCTCGAAGTACTCCGCCGCGAGTCGGTCACCGACGCGGGTGTCCGGTTCGGCCGCTTGGCCAACCGGTGCGGTCGTGACCCAACACGCAACAGCCAACACCAACCAAATTCCGATTCGATCACTTGAACCAATCATCGATGCCTCACGAGTCGCCGAAAAAGCTAAGATTGCCGGCTATTTTAGTTGCTGGAGACGCGACCGTGGTGCACGTCGATCGTGAAACCGGTGGGCTGTTGCCGACTTCGCGTGGGGACGATGGGGATCGTGTCGATCGCGGCACAGGCGGCGAGGTCGCTTGCGAAACCGACACGGACCAGGTTACGGCCGCCCGCAGCTTCGGCAAAGGCTTCTACTAATTTGGCCGCGTTTGCCTCGCCTGGTATTCTTGCTCGCCACCATGACCGGGCGATCGACGAGGCGTCGTCCCACTGGCATGTCGATCCCAGGCGTTGGTGACACTTTTCAATGATCGCGCCGGCCAGCAGCACGTCTTCCCCCGTCACCGCGCCATCGGTGCCCGCACAGACGATGTGTGCCGTTTCGGATGCGATGATGGCATCCACGATCGCGGTCAGGTTCAAGAAGCTCGCCAGCACCATCGTTTTTGCCTGCGACGCCGACTCGATGGCTCGCGTGCCGTTGGTCGTGGTCAAGATCAATCGTTTGCCGGTGACCCGATCGGCGGTGTACTCCGACGGTGAATTTCCCAGGTCGAACCCGACGATCGGTTGACATCCACGTTCGCCACACAGCAGTGAGTTTTCCCGGGCCCGAGGTTCAACCACGCTTGACAATTCATCGGGTAACGCAAGCCGATGCGCCTCGGCGATCTCGCGGCACGTGACCACTTCGCATGCGCCCGCGCCCAGAGCGGTGACGGCGACCGATGTCGCTCGTAGGACGTCGATGACCACCGCCACATCAACGGACTCGGCTATTGATGGTGAGCCCGCGACAAAGTCGCTTGGCAGCAGTGAGGTGATCAGTCGCATGAGGGCATCAAGAGAACTAGGGCGTTAAATAACGCAGCCAGTTTCGCACACCTTGGCCGGGCACATAAGCCTTGGGTTGACCGAACAGCCCGGGACCCACTTGGACCGGATTGGCGGATTGCCCGAACGTTAACAGCGGACCCACCGGAGCCGCCGATCGTGGCGGGATCGCGATCGCCGGAGCCAACATGCCTGGGGGCGGGATCGTCCCGGGTGCCACCGCCAGATTCGGTGGCGGTTGCAAGTTGGGTGCGTAGCCGATGGGCGCCTGGTAGCCGACTTGGCCACACCCAATCCCGCTGGCGGCCGAATAACTGCTCGGCCCTGAGACGTTATTGCAGTTGGACATCGTTGCGTAACCACCGGAGCCGAATTGGGGCTGGGCAATGGGCGTCAAATCATTGCTGGAGCGGAACGTATTGGATGGAAGATTGCCGGTGGGCAACATGCTTTGGGGCAACGAGTTCGGTGGCAGCGAGTTTGGTGGCAAGGAGTTCGGTGGCAGGTTCGGTGGCAAGGAGTTCGGTGGCAACGAGTTTGGTGGCAACGAAATTGGCTGCGTCGTTTGTTGAGGCAGGGAAGTGGAGGGCGGCAAAACGGCGTTGCTAGCGCCCGCGGAGGGTGGAAACGACATCTGCATCGCGGCCTGTCGCACCGGTGAGCTGTAACCCGTTTCTTGGAACTGGGCGGCGGGACGAATGCTTGCCACCGCAGTCGATTCGTAGGACGGCGACCGGTATTGGTCCACCGCGCTGGCGGCACCGATCGGTCGCATTCGCGTCATCGGGGTGTCAAAGTTTTGCGACGATACATCGTTGGCGATCAACGTCACCGCCAGTGTTAAAGACGTCGATGCAATGACTTGCCTTGTATTCCATTTCGTATTCATGTTCCATCCTTAAAGTGCAAGTTCCGTCCGCTGCTCTGGCATTCCTGGCGATCGTTCACGTGATTCTTAATCGCAAAGAATGAACGGTGCAAGATTGATGCCGACGCGGTGCAAAGTATAGATCTCTATTAAACTTCTTAGTTTCACTTTCTGTTTCACGGTGATAAGCATATCGCCGGGAATCATTGGGCAAAACGGTTTGCGGGCGTCTCGCCCACTTTCGGCAAATCGGCGGACGAATCAGCAATTACCAAAATTTGTAGATTCACTCATGGATCAAGTGCTTTGATGGCTCCGGTTCGGGCGAATCATTGTAAGAATTTCACTCGGGTGCAATCGGTTCACGCTCCGGTTCCGCGTTAAGCTCGGGCCGCAATCCCAACCACCGCATCATCATTATTAAGATGATCGACGATAGGGTCAAACAAATCCATGGTGATATACCCAGTGAAGCCGGCAGGGTCCCGCCCAAGATGCATACCCCAGCGACGGTTAGGGCGTAGGGCATTTGAGTCTTCACGTGCGCGAGGTGGTCACAACCGCTCGCCCGGCTTGATAACACGGTGGTGTCGGAGATGGGCGAACAGTGATCGCCAAAGATCGCACCGGCCAGCACGGCACCGCAGGTCGCCAAAGCGATCGATCCGCCCGGACCGCCGCCGGGGTCGAGTTGCAACGCCAGCGTGATCGAAAGCGGCGTCAGGATCCCCATCGTTCCCCAGCTGGTACCGGTCGAAAACGCGATCGCGCCGGCCAACAAAAAAACGACGGTGGGCAGCATCCGAGGATCGAGTCGATCGGACAGGATGCCAGCCAGATAACCGCCGGTATCAAGATTTTCTGGCTCGGTCATCGTGGAGAGTGCCCATGCGAACCAGAGGATCAACATGGCGGGCAACATCTGGGCGGCGCCGCCGAGTGCGGCACGCAACGCTCGGTCGATGTCGCATCCTCCCAACCCAACATGGAATCGGATCGCTGCCAACAGCCCTACCGCACCTCCGACGATCAGGGCCAGATAGGAGTCTCCGTTTCCGAGCAATTGGCCGGCGATCCTTAGTGGACCATCGCTGTCGCGAGGTGTCGGCATTCCAGCGTACCCGGTGATCAACAACACGATCGCCACGGCGGCCAAGCACGCGAGCACCGGTACGACCGCCGCCGCCCACAGCCAACCGTGGTCAGCGCTAAGTTTTTCGTCGTCGTCAATCGTTTGCGTCCCGTCCGATAGAAGCTTTCGGCTTGCGGACTCCGATTCACAATGCCGCATGCGGCCGATATCCCGACCGGTGATCGAGACCACGAACACCATCACGAGCGCGAGCCAAGGATAGAATCGGTACGGTATCGATTGGATGAACATTTCAAATGCGGCGGCGGAATCGGTAACGCCGGCGCCCCGCAGCCCCTCGCTCATGTAGCTGATCTCGATCGCCGCCCAGGTGCTGACGACGGACAGGCCCGCGACCGGCGCGGCGGTGGAGTCGACCAGATACGCCAGTTTTTCTCGCGACACGCCGAATCGGTCGACCGTCGTCCGCATCGTTCCGCCGACCAACAACGTGTTGGAATAGTCATCGAAGAAGATGGCCATGCCCGAGACGGCGACCATCGTTTGGGCTCCCGTTCGTGTTCGTACTCGGGATGAGAGTCGATGAATCAGGGCCCGCATCCCACCGCCTTTCTCGAGCACGCCGACCATGCCGCCGAGCAGCAAGCTAAATGCGAGCACTTGCAGATGCGTTTTTGAGGAGGCCGATTGGTACATCGCCTCGCAAAAAATGACGAGCGATTGCCACCAAGCGTGATCGGGGATCGGGCGAGCCAGCAAGACGGCACCGACAAAGACGCCAGTGGCCAGGGGCAGGACGACCCGGCGAGAAATGATCGCGAGTGTGATGGCGACCAGCGGCGGCAAGAGTGACTCAGCCCCAGCCGGCATGATGCGCCTGCCTTTGCGGAGCGAAGATGACCACTACTTTCTCGCGCCTGCCGAGCCCAGCACTGGCGGGACCAAGAAGCACTCGGAATCATGCGATGGGGCGTTGGCGAGTGCTTGTTCGCGGGACAGGCCGGGGGTGAGTTTGTCCTCGCGCGACCGGTTGTCAACATCAAGAGCCGTTGTCATCGGTTCGACTCCTTTGGTATCAAGCTGCGATAGTTTCTGGACAAACCCCAGGATTCCATCCAATTGCGGACGGACCTTGGACACTTCCGCCTCGGAGAGGTCCAGCCGCGCCAACAAGGCCAGTTTGCGAACGTCGTCATCGGTCAAGGACATTCGGTTGCCTACTTGGTGCTCGACTTCGCGCTGCTGTTTCCGACGTCAAACGGCTTCGTCTTGACCGTTTTGCGAACCACACCACTGCGGATGCACTGGACACAGACTCGCAACGTCTTGTTTTCACCTTTGGGGGTGGTCACGTGGACGCGTTGCAGATTGGGTACGAATTTTCGACGTGTGATGCCAGTCACTTTAGTACCGACACCGCCCAAATACTTTGCTTTACCGCGTGTTTCGATGCGGTTGCCCATTTGGACTTTCTTGCCGCACGCTTCACATTGCCGTGCCATGACGTTTCTCTTGATTTGCTATGGATGATCGATGTTTGTCTGATTTTTGTCAGCGAAGCTCGGCACTATAGCGACTCCGGTGGGATTCGAGAAGCATGATTCCGACGTCTTCTTGCCAGGCCGACCGATTATCACTTAATTCGCTTGGAATTCAGAAATGAGCTCACGCGAGCGGCGTCGAATGTCGATCGTCCCAACAGCCGCCTTTTGTCGGCAAAGTTTGCCAGGCTTGCCGGACCGTGCCGCCCGCAAAGATCTCCAACCACAATTTCATGTCATGATCGCCATTTCTTCTATCCGTGCTGCCGTTGTGATGACAATTGCCTTGGCAACGATGACGAGCGGATGTTCGTCGATCAAGCTGCCGAGCAATCCCTTTTCGCATCCCGGCGATCGTCTGGGCGACTACACCGGATTGGAAGGCGTTCCTCAAATGCCGGAAACCGAAGCCGAACAGATTTATTTGGCGGTCAAGCAAGCTCGTGCCAGCAACAGCATGGTGTTGCACGTGCCGGGAGACGATCCATCGACTCGCGTCTTGCCGTTGCCGACCGACGGACGCAGCGTTTACGTCAGCACTTTGTTGGTGCAGACGGGCGTCAAGAAAAAATTGGGTTACCTCGAAGCCACTCTCTACCGACATTCCGCCGCCTCGATCGCCGGAATTCCGCTGGAGTGCCGGATGAGCCGCGATGGTGACACGGTCAAGCCCGAATGCGATTACGCTCTGCAACCGGGTGACCGGCTGACGGTGCGAAAAGCCTCTAATCCGGCCATGCAATCGCTGTTCAACGCCGTGCTCGGGATATAGCTCACGATGCCGATTTCCATCGTTGAGCATCAATTTGGAAAGTTTTTGTGAGATTTGGACCCGATCGGGACGGCTTGCGTTAAAACTAGGGGGGTGCGTGATCCGGGTGGGACTCGGTCGCGATTGCTCGATTTCACTCGGCTGATGCAGGCAGAGTCCAATTGTTTCCCCTCATTCCCAATCGGCGTGCCCGCTCGTCGATCCCGAAGCGTGCTGAGTCAAGGCCGGTGCGTCCGAGTTTGATCCCGGTCAAACGGCGGTCCGCCTTCACGTTAATCGAGTTATTGGTCGTGATCGCGATCATTGGGATATTGGTGGGTCTCTTGTTGCCTGCGATCCAGTCGGCACGTGAGGCGGCGCGGCGGGTTGAATGCCAGAATCATCTTCGGCAAATCGGCTTGGCGATCCACAATTATGAATCGACGTTTCGGACGATGCCGTGGGGTGCCAAAGGCGGTTGGGGATCGAGTTGGACCACCGATATCTTGCCGTTCATCGAACAAACCGCCCTGTGGGAAAAGGTTCCACCCGGTGATGAGGGTTCGGTAACGTCCAACTCGCCCGCCAGCGATCAGCTGCGGGAACTCGCCCGTACGGTCGTCCCGACTTACCGATGTCCGAGCCAGCCGGGTCCAAGTCAATTTGGGGAAGAGGTCGATCAGTTGACCGGTCGAGCACTCAACAGTTACCTCGGCAATGCGGGCAGCAACGTTCAACGTGACACCTATTCCGCATCCGGTTACATCGGAATGGAAGCGGGCAACGGAGTCCTTCGCGTGGGCGACTGCGTCTCCCATCCGAACCGGTCGCCATCGCCACCGGCGATCCGATTCAATGGAATCTTGGATGGATTGAGCCACACCGTGCTGGTGTCAGAAACCCGCTACATCGACATGCAAGAGTGTGGCATTTGTGACCATTTCTCGCTCTTTCATCCTGATTTTGATCGGGCCAATGGAACCGACTTTTCCGAAGCCTTGATGTCGCTGCAGCATGGCGTCAACTTGAAGAACGCTTCGAAGGAGGCTTTGGAACTTTCGGTCGGCAGCTTTCACACCGGCGGGGCACACGGATTGATGTGTGACGGATCGATCCGATTTTTGACGGAAAGTCTTGATGAATCCGTGCGGCACGCGATCGGTTCAAGAGCCGACCGGGAAGTCTACGACCAATCGTCGCTCTAGACGATCGACCGAGCCAGCGATGGGCTGGCTCGGGTACGCCGGCGATGACTTGCTACGGCAGTCGCTTGACCTTGAGGTTGCGGAAGTAGACTTTGCTTTGCGGGTCATGGGCCTGCAACGCGAAAGTGCCTTCACCGAGCAGCCGTTCGAAACTCGGATCCGCTGGTTTCTGGTCTTCGGGCTCGGTGTAATCGACCATCATTTTGCCGTTCACTTTTAGCACCACATTGCGGCCGTTGACGATGATTTCTTGGGTGTACCACTCATTGTCCTTGACGCCAGGATCCGCCACGTTGACGACCGAGTACAGCGAGCTGGTCTTCTTCGGATCCGAGTGAGCACACGTTGACCTGGCATTCGAAACCGGCCTTGGGCCAACCGGTCGCTTGGTACTTGGTATGAAAATAGATGCCGGCGTTGCTGTTGGGTGTCGTCATCACTTCGGCGCTGAAGTGAAAGTTTTTCCACGGTGCTTCTTCGCCAACATAGAACAGGTGGCAAATGTCGCCGTTGCAAACAAGTTTGCCGTCCTCGACCTTCCAGCTGGTGGGGTTTTCGTCGGCCTTCTTCCACCCGTCCAACGTTTTTCCATCGAACAGCGAAATGTAGCCGGTGTCCGTCAAGGATACGGCTTCTGGTTCATCGGTGTTGGTGGGCGAGTCGGCCAAAACGGCGGTGGATAAAGTCGTCAGGGTCCACGCGAGCGGCGGTCAGCAAAAGGTTCTGAGTCATGAAGGTCTTCCAAGCGGTTGGATGGTTCGAGCGAGCGTAAAAAAACTCCGCTTGCCAAGATGCGACAAGCGGAGGATTCGGTAAAGAGTGTCGTTGATCGCTCCGCCGATCAATGCAATGAACCGGCGGAGCGGTCAACAACTTGCATGGACCGGCGGAGCGGTCAACAACTTGCATTGACCGGCGGAGCGGTCAACGACTTTGCATTGATCGGCGGAGCGGTCAACGACTTTGCATTGATCGGCGGAGCGATCAACGACTTTGCATTGATCGGCGGAGCGATCAACGACTTTGCATTGATCGGCGGAGCGATCAACGACTTTGCATTGATCGGCGGAGCGATCAACGACTTTGCATTGATCGGCGGAGCGATCAACGACTTTGTATTGATCGGCGGAGCGATCAACGACTTTGTATTGATCGGCGGAGCGATCAACGACTTGCAGCTCTCAGTCGTCGAGTCCGGCGTCGGTTGCGGGTAGTTGGTTGGCTTCGATTTTTTCGCCGAACGTCTTGCCGTCACTGCTCTTCTTCTCGTTCCCCTTCTTGAAGCCTTCCAAGATCTTTGCCTTGGCTTCTTCGGGGTGATCCTTTACGTACTCCTTCGGGAAGTCTTCCGCTTTCAGGAATTCGTTCAGCGTTTTGCCGTACTCGTTACGAACCTTCTTTGTATCTTCACCTTTCACGTGACAGACATAACAACCAGCTTTGCGGCCGACTTTCTTGAAGTCAGCATCGGCATCGTCACCGAGGTATTGGTCCTTCCAGACCTTGCTGAATTCGCTGGTCGCCAGCGTGGGGGTTGCGAAAAGCATCAAGCATCCAAAAATCATTGCCAGTCGTTTCATTCATTTGCTCCGGAGGGTGCGGTGTTGTGAAGGCGGGTGGGAAAGGTGGGAATCAAGCCGACGAGCATGTCCTCTATGGAAGAACTCAAGCCGCTCGCGCAAAGTTCAGAAGTGTCTTATTAAGTCTTATCGCCGGCCAAAAGTCAAATCGTTCTCCCTTTTTACGGTTGCCGGGGTCTCATTCTAGAGAGCGGATTATCTATCAATCGGTTTCGGGCGGGGCAAACGTGGCAGCAGAAAATCGAGGCGAATCGTTTTCGAGAACCGGCAAAGTTGGCAGTGATTTCTCGTCAAATCCGGGTCCAGAGGCAGTTTCCTCTTGACGGTAATCGTCTGGAATTCGCCGGTTCACCGGCTTACTCGTCAACTTCGGAGTCGTCCATGCCACCGACCATTGGGGTCGGTTCTCGTCGCACCAAGTGGGCGGGTTGCTGGACAATTGATTCAAGCGAGTCGTTTCGGTCTCGCCATCGGTGCTGGACAATTGCAGCAATGGATTGCTGAGCGACGCGTTGGCCACGTAGGCGTTGCTGGAACCTTCCATTCGCAGCCACGGCGAACGCATCTGGTCTGGCGACAGGCCGGAAATTTCGAATTGGGCTGCGGCCGGGTCAATGACGAACACGCTCTTCCGCGCAAACCGGCTGGTGGCGACCGGATACGCACCGCTGACACCCAGCCGTGTCCGCATGATTCCCTTGGGGGCATGAGCGGTCACTCGGGTGAAAGCGATCTTGACGTTACCGGCGCTGGTCGGCGTCGGCAAACGGGCTCCCGCGGTATCAATCATCCGATCCGTAACGGCCAACATGCCGTTGTCCCAATCCAGCCACAATTTCGTCGTGTAGTCCATGTGCAACATCGTCATTTGCCCACGCACAATGACGTTGTAAAGTTTCATATCAACCAACATAAATGCGTCGTCGGGTTCCAGGGCTTGGCGTCGCACTCGCGTCAGTTTGTCGGGGTCGGTTAAGACTTCGAATGCGTACACTTCGTCGCGAAGGGACGGGTTGTTGACCGTGATGCTGCAGTCGGTCAACACGACGCTGCTGTTGTTATTGATCTCGAAGATGGTTCCTCCATCGATCTGGTCGCTCGGCACCGTCCACGAAAAATGCAGATCATTGAACTCGATGGGATGGTTCCCGATCGAGCACATCTTGGCGCGTTTCCATCGTGACACGGCGTGCTGGATTGGAACACGATCGCGCTGCCGCCACCGACCGACGACGTGATGCGGAGATCGTCCATATCGATCCGAATCGGTCCGCTGGTCAGCACGGGCACGGCGATTTCGATTCGAGTGATGTTGTATTGTTTGGCCAACTCGAGTGCCCGGGAGAGTGACGGTGCAATCGCCGCTCCGCTACTATCGCGATCGATCGCCGGGTTCAAATCAGGGCCAACGACGCGAACCAATGTGGGTGTCAAATCGACCGCGGTTTGGGAACGATTCAACTCCTCGCTGCCTGAGCCAACCTGATCCTCGAGGGCGGATCGGTCATCGCCGTCGATATCAAAGTTTGGTGGAGGATCGGTCCCACTGGGCGGTGGAGCGGGCGTCGACAACTCGCTTGGTACTGGGAAAACAGTCAAGCGGGGTGGCTCGCCTCTCGACATTCGCTCGATCATCGAAGCCGCCGCGTCCTCACTCGAAGTTGCCGCGGCGCTGGGCGACAACACCGCCGTCACATTGGCTTTGCCGGTCGGCGGGCTCGTCGTCGGATTGAGCGTGGGGGCGGATGGAGGAAGAACACCACCCCGGTCGGTTCACTCATCGCGGTGGGGAAGGGGGGCGGAAGTGATGGCGGCGTCAACAACGGAAGTGCGGCGATGGGGCGTCGGCGGTTGTCGGGATGGCAATCTCTTCACGAATCGCGGCGGACTCCAATTGCAACCATGCGGCGATCGCAATCAATAGTGCGGCGGCCGTGATCCAGGGCAAATGACGTTCGAGCCAGGAAATCAAATGATTGGGTGTGTCGACGGCGATGGACCCCGCCAACCGTGATCGCGTCAACCCATCGCGGGCGGCGACCACGTGCAAGTCGGCGATCAAGTCGTTGGAGTTTTGGTATCGATCGGACGGCTTTTTGGCCAACATCTTTTGGATGACTGAAACCAAGTTGCCGCTCACCTCAGGACGCAGCGTGCGAGTATCCGGCGGCGGGGCGTTGCCGTGGCTGAGCAATTTTTGCAGCATGGTGCCGCCGGGGTACGGCGGCGAACCCGTCAGCATGAAATGCAATGTGCAGCCGAGAGAATAGAGATCGCTTCGCAGGTCGGCATCTCGCGGATCATGGGCCTGCTCGGGCGAAATGTAATCAAACGTTCCAGCGTCACGCCGCTGGCCGTCATGTCGCCGCTCAGCTCCAAATTGTCCGAGCGAGCCAAGCCCATGTCGACCAACTTGATTTTCCCATCGCTGGCGATCAGTACGTTGGACGGCTTGATGTCGCGGTGAACAATCCCACGGCCCGAAGCGTGTTGAATTGCATCGGCCAACTGGACAGTATAGAAGACCGCTTCGTCGATCGACAAAGGTCCGTGCGTTTGGACCCAATCGCGAATGTTGGTGCCTTCGACATACTCGAACACGATGTAGTGCCAACGACCATGGCTGCCCGCGTCAAAGACTTTTGCGATCCGCGGGTGATCTAACTTCGCCGCACTCTGGGATTCGTTTCGAAACCGCCGCTGGAGATCGGGGTCCTCGCCGACGAACGGAATGACCTTGATCGCCACGGTTCGATCGAGTTGTTCGTCGTGCGCTCTGAAGACTGCGCCCATGCCTCCGCCGCCGATCATGGCCTCCAGCAAAAAATGATTCAGCCGCTGACCCAACAACACTTTGGCGACCGACGTGGGGGTCCGGTCGATCGGGTCCGACAAGCTGGTCGATGAAATCGCTCGCGATGATCCCCGGATGACCGTGTTGGCCTCGGCGAGCGGATCGGGCGACACTTCGGATCGAGGACTTTCCTCGGGAGGCTCGGACGATACATTCGGGTCATCATGTCGGCGCGAGTGCGAACCCGAATCCGATCGCTGGCCGCGATGGACGGTCGATGCGTCAGTTCGGATGGGGTCTTCGGCGGGCATCGAGTCTCGAGTACAGGAGAATCGGATCACGTGGACTCAAACACTCCGCGAATCATTCGGCCGATACCGCGAATTTGACTGAGTGGGCCGAGACGTAACCGAACAATCATTCTAATTTCGATCTCCGAAGCGGTCAATCAAAAGCGTCGAGCCAACGGCTCCCCTTGGCGTGATCGTTGAATAAGATGGTCAGACACGAATCCTGCGAAATCGACGCCTCCCCCCTATCCCACCGCCCGACTGACACCATGGCCGAACGAATTACCGGAATTTTGACTCCCAACATCACGCCGGTGGACGCATCGGGTCGCGTCGACGAAGACAAATTGTGTGGTTACGTGGATTGGTTGATCGAGTGTGGCGTTGACGGGCTGTATCCTAACGGCAGCACCGGTGAATTTGTCCGTTTTACGCCCGCCGAGCGTCGGCGAATCGTCCAAGTGGTGATCGACCAGGCCGCTGGCCGCGTCCCGGTACTGGCCGGTGCCGCCGAAGCCAATGCCCGAGAAACGATCGAGGCCTGTGATGCCTACGGCGCCATGGGGGCTCGGGCGGTCGCGATTGTCGCCCCGTTCTACTTTCGGCTCTCCAGCGAAGGGGTTTACGCCTACTTTCGCGAGATCGCGGAGAACGTGTCCATCGACGTCACGCTTTACAACATTCCCCTGTTCGCGTCGCCGATCGACGTGCCCACCGTCGTCCGATTGGCCGCGGATTGTCCCCGCGTCATCGGCATCAAAGACAGCTCGGGGGATCTGCCCAATATGATGCGTATGATCGCGGCGATTCGTCCGATGCGCGAAGATTTCACGTTCTTGACCGGATGGGACGCCAGTCTGGTGCCGATGCTGATCGCGGGATGTGATGGCGGCACCAATGCGACCAGCGGCGTCGTCCCGGAGCTGACGCGTGCGATCCACCGCAGCGTCCAGGCGGGGAAGATCGACGATGCGATGAGGATGCAGTACCAATTGTTGCCGCTGTTTGATGCAATGATCGGCTTAGGAGAATTTCCCGAAGGATTCCGCGCCGCGCCCGATCGCGAGGATGGGACCTCGGTCCCGGTCGGGTCCCCATCACTGTCGCCCAGCGCGAGGTCATCGAAAAGACTCAGCGCCAAATCGACGCGCTCGTCAACGACGCACCACGGATCGGTCCCGATCAAACGATGCAGCCCGACTCGATCGAAAAAATTGTCAGCCGAGTCATGCGACAACTCGGTGCTTAGCAATGAGCGGAAAAAAGTGTCCGGTACCTTTTTCCCGCGAAGCGGCCCTTCGGGTGCTTCGCAGAAAAGGTACCGAACACTTTATTTTCCCGGACACTTTATTTTCCGCCCTACTCAGCCTCGGCCCAGACGCGGGGTTCGTCATCGATCCAATCGACGTGAATGACGCTGGGGTTACAGCACACCGGGCAATCTTCGACGTATTCCTGGCTGCGTCCTTCGACGGGGTCCAGCGGAATCACGATTTCCTCGCCGCAGTTGTCGCAAATGTAGGATCCTTCGTTTTCCATTGGTTCGTCTCGAAAGGTTAGCGGTCGGCTTGGACAGTCCATCGGTGTGACGGCCCGTACGTTGCTCGCGGGCCGATTGGCGGCCTACGTTTGGTCGCTGCGCAGCCGTATACTGGTTGGCTTGCCCCGTTCCTGCACGGTGCCTTCATTGTACGCATTCCAATTGTCCCGCAACGATCGTCATGGCTGACACATCGGATCCGACCACGCTGTTGAGCCGCTTCGGGCTGGCCCAATTCCGCCCAGGCCAGCGGGATGTGATTGATGCGATCGCGGCCGGTAAAGATGTGATGTGCGTCATGCCGACCGGTGGCGGCAAGAGTCTGTGTTACCAATTGCCGAGTTTGGCGCGGGCCGGAACCACGATCGTCGTCTCGCCGCTGATCGCGCTTATGAAGGACCAGGTCGACACGCTTCAGCGAATCGGGATCGCGGCCAAGTTGATCAACAGCACGTTGTCCTCCGACGAGCAAACCGCCGTGATGAACGAGATGGCGTCGGGCAAATTGGACCTCGTCTACGTCGCGCCCGAGCGACTTCGCAATAGCCGTTTCTTGGACGCCTGTCGAACCGCCAACATCAGTCTGTTGGCAGTCGACGAGGCGCACTGCGTCAGCGAATGGGGTCACGACTTTCGGCCCGACTACTCGCGTCTTGGTCGGTTTCGACAACGCTATCTCGACAACGTGCAAACAATCGCGTTGACCGCGACCGCCACACCCCTAGTCCGCGATGACGTCATCGGCATCTTGGGCCTGAACCGACCCGAAACGTTCGTCACTGGTTTTGCTCGCACCAACCTGAGGTTCGGCGTCACTCATTCAAAAACGGATCAAGAAAAGAACGACGCGTTGCTCACGTATCTGAAATCGCAAAGTGGCGCGGGCATCATCTACGCTGCCACCCGTAAACGTTGCGAAGAGATCGCGGATTGGTTGCCCGAGAAAGCCCGTCGGCCGATCGGTGTCTATCACGCGGGCCTCGATCCAGCGCAACGTCGCAAAGTTCAAGATGATTTCATGTCGGGCAAATTGTCCGCCATCGTGGCCACCAACGCCTTCGGAATGGGAATCGATAAGTCCAACATCCGATTCGTCATTCACTACAACTTACCGGGCAGTTTGGAGGCGTATTACCAGGAGGCGGGCCGGGCCGGCCGTGACGGTCAAGATAGCGATTGCCGGTTGATGTTCTCGTACAGCGATCGATACATCCAAGAATTTTTTATCGACAATCGCTACCCGTCCAAAGAGACGATCAAAAAAGTTTATGAGTACTTGGTTAGCCGCGAAGAAGATCCGATCGAATTGACGCTCGATCAAGTCCGAGACGCCATCAATGTCAAAGACGGCAGCGAAGCGATCGGCGCCGCGGAAACGCTGCTGGCCAAAGCCGGCGTGCTGCGGCGACTCGATTCCAACGCCAATTACGCGATGCTAAGAATCGACAGCGACGCGCCGTCGATGTTGGACTTCTTGCCCAAGGAGGCCCGCACCCGCCGCAAGGTGATGTTGGCGATCGAGAAGATCGTCGGTCGGCGACGGCACGAGGACGTGTTCGTCAAGCCAGCCCGATTGATGGAAATGGCGGGTGTGAAACGCGACCAATTGGTACGTACCCTGCGAGAACTCCGGCGATTGAAAGCGTTCGATTATTGCCCGCCGTTTCGTGGTCGCGCGATTCACTTCATTGATCGCGATCGCCGATTCGAAGATCTCGAGATCGACTTCGCCGAACTGGCCCAACGCAAGGCCGGCGAAACGGAGAAGTTGGAAGCGGTGATCCAGTTCGCGCGGACCGCGGGTTGTCGCCAACGCGTGATTTTGAACTACTTTGGCGAAACCGACGCACCCAACTGTGGCACCTGCGATCGATGCGCACCCGGCGACGGCGGCCCCGGTCGGGGTGACGACGTCGACGTCTCGGCCGTGATGCCGGGCGTCGATCCGGTGATGCTCATTCGCGGCGTCCGAGTCGTGCTGAGCGGAGTGACTCGCATGCACGGCCGCTTTGGAAAGAACTTGGTGGCACAGATGCTGTGCGGTTCGAAAAGCAAAAAACTGCAACAGTGGCGACTCAATCGATTGAGCACCTACGGCTTGCTCTCCGATTTGAAACAATCCGAGGTGGTGGGGGTGATGGACGCCTTGGCCGAAGCCGGATTGCTTGAACAAAAAGAAGTCGACGATCGGCGACCGACGATTCACATGACCGAAATTGGAACAAAGGTGATGATGGGCGGCACCGCGTTGCCGCGGTCACTAAGGATGCCGCTCGCGTTGGCAAAAAAACTGGCCCATGCATCGCGAGCGATCGAATCGGGCGATGTGCAAACTCAATCCGCGGGAACCGACGATCTGTCCACGCTCGAGACGCCCTCGGATCGGTCAATGTCGCCGGAAGTCTCCACCGAAGGTCCGGAAACCAGTGGCTCGTTCGACCCCTCTGAAATCGTTGACGAGATGACCGATCGAGACGAGGCGCAAGCGGTTGATGATGAAGCCGCACAGGCTCAAACGCTGGAATTGGCCGAGACATTGAAGCGATGGCGCCGCAAGACCGCGGCCGCGTTGGGAGTGCCCGCCTTTCGGATTCTGACAAACTCGACGCTCGACCGGGTCGCCGTAGCGGCGCCGACGACGACGGTCGAATTGGAAGGGGTCACGGGAATCGGGGCCGCGACGATCGAACAATTCGGATACGACATCGTCCAATTGATCGCCGGATTTCTGGGCAACTTGTCAGACGAGGAAAATGTCCTGGAACTTGAGCACGTCGAGCAACCTGAATTGCAACCTGAATCCGAAGTTCGGCCTGAAACCGAATCCTCACGCCAAGCCGGCGTTTCGGACGCCTATTGGACTTGGCGTTTGTTTCGTGACGGGTACACGATCCACCAAATCGCGGCGATCCGGCGATGTGACTCCTCGACGCTTGCCGAGGATTTAGTCATGGCTGCGTCATCCGGTCACACCATCGACCCCAAATGGATTGACTCACCTGCGACCGCAAAGCGGATTCGAGAGGCGTTGGAAAGCGGATCGATCGTCGGTTAGTCACTTCTGCGATGAAACACTACAATTGGCTCGGCAGACCCAAAATCTCGAAAACCGAAGTAAGGCCTGAAGGCACGTAATGGATAAGAAGTCAGACGACCCGAGCCCGAAGAACAACAACGTCCGGGACCGTGTCGGTGGAACCCAGGGTCCGGATTCACAACCCCCTCGACGCAACAACAACTCGCTTTTGATCGCTCTGATCTTGGCGGCTTTGGTGTTGATGTTGTTCTACAACCGCGGCGAAGAACGGTCGCTCGTGTCCGCAAGTTTCTTCAAAGCGGAACTCGATCGCGGAAACGTCGAAGACATTCAGATCGGTGATCAACAGGTCTTCGGCACTTTCACCACGCGTCCCGATGCCCCGCCCGTCGAGGTCGATGGCAAACAGGAAGTCCGAAAAGGCGAAGACGGTGCACCCGAAAAGTATCTGAAAAAGTTTGCGTTCAATCGTTCCAACGATGCCGGTTGGGTCGTCCAACTGCAAAGCGAATTAGAAAACGCAAAAGTCGATTACGGGTACTTATCCAAAGACAACACGGAACAAATCCTCTACTTCCTGGTGATGGTCGGTCTACCGCTCGGCGTGCTGTTTTTCTTCTTCATGATGCTCCGCCGAACCCGCAACGACATGATGGGCGGCGGGTTTTTGTCGGGTTTCAGCAAAAGCCCCGCCAAACGATTCGAAGCGAGTGACAAAATGATCACCTTTAACGATGTCGCTGGGCTGGACGGCGTCAAAGCCGACTTGCAAGAGATCGTCGACTACCTGAAAACCCCCGAGAAGTTTCAAAAGCTGGGCGGTCGAGTCCCCAAGGGCGTGCTGCTCAACGGACCCCCCGGGACCGGAAAAACATTGCTCGCTCGAGCGGTCGCTGGTGAAGCGGGGGTGCCTTTCTACGCGTCAACGGTAGCGAATTCATTCAAATGTTCGTCGGCGTCGGTGCCAGCCGAGTCCGCGACCTGTTCAAAACCGCCAAAGAGAACAGCCCCGCGATCATCTTCATCGACGAAATCGATGCGGTCGGTCGTCAACGTGGTGCCGGGCTGGGTGGCGGTCACGATGAACGCGAACAAACACTCAACCAAATCCTCGGCGAGATGGACGGGTTTAGCGGCAATCAAGCCGTCATCGTCGTCGCGGCGACCAACCGGCCCGACGTGCTCGACCCCGCCCTGCTGCGTCCGGGTCGTTTCGATCGACACGTCACCGTCGGCCGACCGACCATGAAGGGCCGCGAAGCAATCTTCAAAGTTCACGTGCGCGACGTGCCGCTCGCCGATGACGTCGACCTGCAGCGGCTGGCCGCCGGAACCGTCGGTTTGACCGGTGCCGACATTCGCAACATGGTCAACGAGGCCGCGTTATGGGCGGCCCGACAGGACAAGAAAGTCGTCGACATGGACGACTTTGACTACGCTCGCGACAAGATCCTGATGGGTGCCAAACGCGAAGAAGTGCTGCAAGAAAGCGAGAAAGAAAAGACCGCCTACCACGAGGCCGGACACACGCTGACCGCGTGGCACCTGGACGGTCGCAACATCGTTCACAAAGTCACCATCATTCCTCGCGGACGTGCCCTGGGAGTGACCCAGTATGTGCCCGATGAGGATCGACTGAGCATCAGCAAGCGGGAACTCGATCACCAATTGATCGTGCTGTTGGGTGGCCGAGCGGCCGAGAAGATCATCTACAACGAAACCTGTGTCGGTGCCGAAAACGATCTCGGAACGTGCCACCAGTATCGCACGTCGGATGGTCACCCACTGGGGCATGAGTGCCAAAATCGGCCCGGTCAGTTACAAAACGAGCGACGACGATCCGTTCCTGGGTCGTGAGATTCATCAAAGACGCCAGTTCAGCGAGCACACTCAAGAATTGATCGACGAGGAAGTCGCAAAGATCTTGTTGGAAGCCGACCAGAAAGCGGAGCAATTGTTGAGAGAGCATCGCAGCGATCTGGAAAAGATCACTCGCGCGCTGTTGGAGCACGAAGAACTCGGCGAAGCCGAATTGACCGAGATCCTCGGGCTCTCGATCCAGGTCCGAAATCGCGACACTCAAGGACTCGTGCAGACGCTTGCACCGGAGAGTGCGGCCGAACACAGTCCCGGTACTGCGGTGCAGTAGCCGCTAGCCCGCCAGGACTGTTTTTGAAATGGCCAAGAAAAAGAAGAGCTCCAAGCACCGGACCGCGTTTCGCAAGCACCACCAAGGTCGTGTTCGCGGTGGCGACTTGACCCGTGACTTCACCGGTGGCAAGGAGATGGCCGATCTGTCGCATGGCGAACGGGTCAGCGGGAAAGGCGACCTGACGCGAAAGCGAACGGTTTCATCGGAGTCCGACGCGTCAGAAACCGCGTCTTTGGCCAAACTGATTTCGGGTCGAGTGATCAGCGCCCATGGACTCAAAAGCAAAGTCATGGCCGATGATGGTTCGATGTACGAGTGCGCCATACGACAAGTGCTCAAATCGTTGAGCATCGACGGTCGGTCGACCGTGGTCGCCGGTGACTTCGTTTGGTTTCGCGCCGAAACGCCACACGACGGGATGATCGAACGCGTCGCGCCACGGCACGGAATCATCTGCCGCACCAGCCGCGGGCAACAACACATCATCGTGGCGAATATCGATTACTTGTTGATCATCGCCAGCGCGGCCCAGCCCGGTCTAAAACCCGTCCTGATCGATCGCTTTCTTTTGACGGCGAAACAATGCGACGTCGAACCGGTGATCGTGATCAACAAAATCGATTTGGTGGACCCCGCACCCCTGCAACCGATCATCGGTGCCTACGCGGCGATGGGATACCGCGTGCTGATGACATCCGCCGAAAACGGGACCGGCGTTGCTTACCTGAGGGAGCTTTTGCAAGGCAAGCAGACTGCGCTGGCGGGCCAGAGCGGGGTGGGCAAGAGCAGTTTGTTGAACGTCGTTCAGCCGGGCCTGGGGTTGGCGATCGGACGAGTCAGCGAGGATAACGACAAGGGCAGGCACACCACCACCTCTTCCCAGTTGATTCCGATCGAAGGCGGTGGTGCCGTGTTCGACACTCCCGGAATTCGCCAATTTCAATTGTGGGACATTTCGGCGGGCGAAGTCGCCGGTCTGATGCCCGACATGCGTCCCTACGTCAGCGCCTGTCGCTATCCCAATTGTTTGCATCTGAGCGAAGACGACTGCGCGGTCAAGGATGCGGTAGCCGATGCCCGCATCGACGCGCGTCGCTACGACGCTTACTGTCACCTGCTCGAAGACGACCTTTTGGTCGACGACTAACAATCCGAGAATGGATTGATTCCGCGGTTGCCCGCTAGTGCAAACCCATTCACTAGTGAAGAATCCAACGCGAATCCCCCCCGTTTCGAGCGATCGTATCGGAATGAGCACCGGGCGGGTGTCTTTCGATTAGGTATGTGGTGGATGACTTTTAGAGTATTGATAGTAGACGATCACCAGGTCGCCCGTCTGGGAATGGCCGAGTTGCTGCGGGGCAGCGATTTCTCGATCGCCGCGGAGGTGTCAAGCGGCGCCGAGGCGATGGAGTTTTTGGCGACGGGGGAGAAGGTGGACTTGGTCTTGCTAGACATCCGAATGCCAAAGTCGGACGGCCTTAGCGTCTTGCAAAGCTTGCGTCAGAACTATGAAACGTTGAAGGTTGTGGTGGTGAGCGGGTATGACAATCCGACCTACATCGCTCGTGCGGCGGCATTGGGCGCCGACGACTACGTGCTCAAAAGCGTTTCCCCGCAATCAATCCAGAACTCGCTGGCATGCGTCGCGGCGGGATCGGGGTTGTCCGGGGAGAGTCGGATGCGGCGAACGCTCAGGTTGATGAAACAAGAAGTCCACGTCGATGACTTGCCACCCGAATTGCCGGTCACCTCTCGCGAGGCCCAAGTGCTGCGTCATATTGCATTGGGTTTAGGCAACAAAGAGATTGCGATCTCTTTGGACATCAGCGGCGAAACGGTCAAAGAGCACGTCCAGAATATCTTGCGAAAGATCAAAGCGGCCGACCGAACCGACGCCGCCGTGCGAGCCGTTCGTCTCGGCCTCTGCGACTGAGGCAGTATCGATACGAAGCTCAGCCGATCGTGGCTTTGCCTACCCACGGCCGCAGCACCTCGGGGACGTTGATCGTGCCGTCTTCGCGTTGGTGATTTTCCAGGATGGCGATCATCGCGCGACCGGTCGCAACCGCGGTTCCGTTGAGCGTGTGGACAAACTCGGTGCCTTTCTGGCCAGCTTGCTTGTAGCGAACGTTCAATCGACGAGCTTGATAGTCGGTACAGTTGCTGGTGCTGGTGACCTCGCCCCACTCACCTCCTTCACCGCGGCCGGGCATCCACGCTTCGAGATCAAATTTGCGGTACGCGGGTCCGCCCAAATCGCCGCTGGCAGTATCGATCACTCGGTAAGGGATTTCTAGCGCGTCAAAGATCTCGCACTCAAGATCTCGCAGCATGTCGTGCGCCGCGTCACTTTGCTCCGGCGTGGTGAAAGCAAACATCTCGACTTTGGTGAATTGATGGACACGGTAGAGTCCTTTGGACGCGCGGCCCGCCGCCCCGGCCTCGGTGCGAAAGCAATGACTCAGTCCACAAAATTTCAACGGCAACTTTTCGGCGTCGATCGTTTGTCCCGCCATCATTCCACCGAGCGTGATCTCGGCGGTGCCCACCAAGTTCAGCTCGGAGTTTTCGATGCTGTAGATTTGAGTTTCGGGACCGCGAGGGTTGAATCCGATTCCCTGCAAAATGTGAGTCAGCGCCAAGTCGGGCGTCGTGACCGGCGTGAATCCACGATCGGCCAATAAACTGATCGCAAATTGCTGGAGCGCCAGATCGAGTCGAACCGCCTCGTTCTTTAAGAAATAAAAGCCTGATCCGCTTACCCGGGCACCCGCTTCGAAGTCAAACAGGTCGTGCTTTTCGCCCAGTTCGACGTGGTCGAGAGGCTTGAACTCGAAACTCGGCTTGGGTGTTTTTCCGAGCGACAATTCCTTGGCGTCGTCTTCGCCGCCGGTGGGCACATCAGGGTGCGTCAAATTCGGAATTTCAGACTGGATCTCCGTGATCACGATCTCAAGTTCGTCATGCTTTTTCTGGGCGGCGTCCTTTTGTTCTCGCAAACTCCGGCCCTGCTCGATCAATGCTTGCCGGGCATCTTTGTCGGCCGCTTTGGGGATCTGCTTGCTGACCTCATTGGCTTGCCGATTGAGATCTTCGGCAAGGCGAAGCGAATCCAGACGATCGGCGTCCAAGGAAACGATCTTGTCCAGATCAGCCGCCACGCCGCGACGCGCACCGTTTTCGCGAACGAGTTCCAAGTTTTGGATGATGAATTTTCGGTCAAGCATGGAGGTCGAGCGAGTAAAAGGATGATGAAACGGTGGGGAGCAAGCCAACCAGATTACCAAACAACGTCCCAACAACCTACGCCCAACAACCTAAGCAACGAACGATGAATAAGTGACGCGTTTGACGTCCTCTCTTCCCCCGCCGCGCAGCGATATACGGGGGAGAGAGTTAGAGAGAGGGGAAAAAGAGAAGTCACTTAACGTCCTCTCCTCCCCCGCCGCGCAGCGATTTGCGGGGGAGAGAGTTAGAGAGAGGGGAAAAAAAGAGAAGTCACTTATTCATCGTTCGTTGCTAAGCTCATGCTACGACTGACCCGCCAGTTTGCCCAGTTCGGTCCACAGCAATGCCGATGCCTGGATACCGCGATGGTAGTCGGCGATCCGAAATTTCTCGTTGGGACTGTGGGCGTTGTCATCCGATAACCCCCACCCCAGTAACAAGCAGTCGCACCGGAGTACCTCTTGAAAGCGAGTCACGATCGGAATCGAGCCGCCCTCGCGAATCAAGACTGGCTTTTTCCCGAATGCGACTTCGATCGCATCGTTGGCCGCGGCCATGAACCGGCTGGTCGTATCGGCAAGCATCCCCGGTGCCCCGTGGTCGGGCGTCAAGGTGTAACGAACGCCCGGCGGCAGATGGTCGGCCAGATGCCGCTCCAGTGACGCCGTGACTTTCGCCGGGTCTTGATTGGGGACCAATCGAAAGCTCAGCTTTGCAGACGCGGTGGCGGGGATGATCGTTTTGACGCCTTCGCCTTGATGTCCCGCCGTGATCCCGTTGACGTCGAAAGTGGGCCGTGCCCACCGTCGCTCGTCGGCACTGAAACCGGCTTCTCCGAACAACTCACTGGCACTGATCGATTTGGTAAACGCGGCTTCGTCTTGGGGCAATCGTTGCCACGCCTCTCGCTCGGCCATACTCAACTCGACCACGTCGTCGTAATGACCGGGCAATTGGATACGACCGCTCGAATCCACCATCGACGACAATAGGTGCGCCAGTGCGATGGCGGGATTCATCACCGCGCCGCCGAAAGAACCGCTGTGCAGATCCTGAGTCGGCCCATCAATGCGAAGCTCGTAAGTTGCGATTCCTCGAAGCCCGTACGTGATTGCGGGCTGGCCGTCGGAGTATTGGCCGCTGTCGCTGATCACCACACAATCGCACGCCAAACGATCAGCCAAATCGGGCAGCATGCGTTCCAAATTTTCGCTGCCGACCTCTTCTTCGCCTTCGATCAGAAACTTAATCTGGATCGGCAACGGCTCGCCACCGGCCATCCAATCGCAAACGCTTTGGACGTGCGTCAGCACTTGTCCCTTATCGTCGGTCGCGCCGCGGGCGTACAGATTGCCATCGCGGACGGTGGGTTCGAATGGGCCGGTGATCCATTGATCAAGCGGTTCGGCCGGTTGGACGTCATAGTGACCGTAGACCACCACGACGGGCGCTCCTGCGACCACTGGCGTTTGGGCATAGACCATCGGATGGCCCAACGTCGGGATCGTCTCGACCTCCAAGCCCGCATCGCTAAATTTGTCGGACAACCAAGTGGCCGCGAAGCACCTCTTTTTTTCGGCGAGAATCGCTGCTGACGCTCGGAATCCTCAGCCACTCCACCAACTCGCTCAGATGCCTGGGGGACGCTTGTTTGAGAGTTTCCAAGATCGGATTTGCCGTCATCGTGATCGTACCTGTGGAATTTTCGTGCTTTTTTAGGACTGCCGATCGGCACTCCGCCGCGCTACAATAACGGTTCAACCGCGGGGATCGAATGTCCGGATCGTAGCGTTCCAATCTTAACGTCTCGCGGCCGTAACCCAAATTGTGCGTGTTTTTCTGGATGGCAAGGAGTTTGGTCGATAATGGCTGATCAGCAAGCGATGGTGGCAGAGCCCCAGTTCGAAGTCGAGCGAGAGCAGAAACAAAAACCTAAAAAGCAACCTCGGTATCACGTGATCCTGTGGGACGATCCCGACCACAGCTACGATTACGTGGTGCTGATGATGAAGCGGATCTTCCGTCATCCGATCGAGTCGGGCTTTCAAATCGCCAAGCAGGTCGATAACGGTGGACGCGCGATTTGCTTGACCACGACGCTCGAGCATGCGGAACTCAAACGCGACCAAATCCATGCGTTCGGAAAAGACGAAATGATCGCACGCTGCAAAGGCAGCATGTCGGCAACGATCGAACCGGTCAGCGAGTAAGCGATTGATGCAAGTTGCGAATCATTCAAGATCGTCTATCACCCCTTAACCGCGGCCGCCTCGCATCTTGTCGCGAGCACGCGTCAACACCGGGCCAACGCTGTTCTCGCTGATGCCGGCGACTTGGCTGATCTCCTGATAAGACTTGCCTTCGAGGTGATACATGCGAATGATGTCGGCTTCATCTGAACTGAGCCGCGACATCAATCTCTGGACCTCTTCTTGATCATCGATTCGCGAGATTGGTGACGTCGCCCATGGTGAGGCCCCGTTCGCATCGAACGTTCCGGCTTCGCCAGATCCCCCGTCGCGCGCATGGTTGGTCACCATCGGCGGACCCGTTCGCGATAAACGCCGGGCGATGACGCGACGCGATACCACCGTCAAGTACGTTGCCAACGAGCAGTTTCGACGGAACCGTCTCAACACCGCGAAGTCGGCGGAGACCAATGTTAGGAAAACTTCGGCGACCAGGTCGTCTCGCGTGGCGGTATCAATCGCGATCTGGCGAGATTCGGCCGTGTGGTTGGCGACGTGCACCACCAGTCCCAGAAATCGGTCCACGAAGTCCTGCCACGCGCGAGGAGCTTGGTCCAAGCATCGTTGAAGCAGAACGCGATCGACCTCGGAGAGACTCACTCGATACGTACCGAAAATGGGGAAACAACTCGTGTCGAAAAACATATTAGGTACGCAAACCGCCCATCGCAAGCATTAACGGCCGAACGTCGGACCAGAACGGGCGGGAATGTCAGGCTGATGACCGGATGACGCGATTTTCTCGCCCAAACCGGGCCATTCGGCGAGAGCCTCGAGAAGCGAATTGCATCGTCCGCAGTGTGACCTAAGTTTGGGTAGATTGCTCCTGTCACCTGTACTTTCTTAAGTCCGACCCGCATGACTGTCACAAACGATCCACCTTTATCCGCGGATTCGGTGAGCCCGACGTTCACGATCCCATTGGGGATCATGCTTGATCCGTCGCATTCAAATACGCTGCCCGTCAAGACACCTTGTAGCGACGCTAAGGTCGGAACTCTCTTAGCCGGGCTTTGCGATACCGCACCCTCGGCCCAATCCGTGGTGGGGCTTTCCGGCAATGGCTTGCGGGGGTCGTCAATCGCGACCACGGCCCCGAACGCCGCGGACACTCCATTTGAAAATCGCCTGGCCGTCGTGCGTCTGGGGATTGCCACTTCGCTGTTCTATTCCCTTCGCACGAAACACTCGCCCACGGCCGCCCATTGTTTGCGAGTCGCTCTGTCATGCTCCGCTTCGGCGCAACGACTGGGTCTCGACGAGCCGACCCGCGATCGTGTGGAGGTCGCCGCCCTGCTTCACGACCTGGGCAAAATCGGAATCCCCGATCGAATTTTGCGAAAGCCCGGTAAGTTGACCGCCGACGAACAGTTGACGATGGAGTTGATCCCCGAATTGGGCTGTGAGATCTTGAGGGGCAGCACCGGCGATACAGAGTTGTTGGACATTGTTCGTTACGCGAACACGTGGTTTGAGAGTCGGCGTCACGGCGAGGGCCCCCGCGGCGATGCTTTACCGATCGGTTCGCGAATGTTAGCGATCGCTGATGCGTTTGATGCGATGACGACCGATACGGTCTATCGGCCGGCGCTCAGCCGCGAGCGAGCGATCCAGGAATTGCTTAAGAATGCATCGACTCAATTTGATCCGGATCTCGTGGTCGAATTCAGCCGGATGCTCGAAGAACGCCCCGAAATGCTTCACGGCGGCGTGGTGGATCGTTGGCTTCGTCAATTGCAAGACGAGGCGGTGCCGAGATTCTGGGGCGAAGGCGGTGGCCCGGGCCGGCAAACATACGCAACCGAGAAAACATCTGGGCCGACGGCCGCGAGCCGCGAGACGCTGTTTCTAAAGCAATTGTTTCGCACCTCAAAAGAAGGAGTCGTTTTCACCGATGCCGAGGGCACGATCACACATTGGAATGCACCGATGCAGCGAATGACTTCGATCGCCGCCGATGCGATCATCGGTCAATCGTGGAGCAATGATTCGCTGCGGCTTCGCAACCAAGGAAGCCGCCGAGGCTCGAAAGAATGTTTGGTGCGCGATTGCTTGGCATGCGGCGACACCCTCTCGCACTCGATGACGATCGAGCAGCCCGGCAAGCCGCCCACTCCGATTCATTTAACGGTATCGCCCGTGATCGCCGAAACACCCGGTACCCTGGGGACCGTCGTGATCGTTCGCGATTTGTCGGATCAAGCGACCATGGAAGAGAGGCTTGAGACGCTGCATCAACAAACCACTCAAGATCAATTGACGGGCGTTTTCAATCGAGCACACTTTGACAAGGTGCTTGCTGAACTCACGGCCGCCACCAAAGCGGGTGGCGAGAGTTTTAGTTTGATCATCTGTGACATCGACCATTTCAAACGAGTCAACGACGTCCACGGCCACCCGGCCGGTGACGAAGCTTTGAAGGGGTTTGCCGCCGTCCTTCGTGCCCACAGCCGCGATGGTGACACGGTGGCACGATACGGAGGCGAAGAATTCTTGTTGCTCGCTCCGAAATGTGACAATGCGACCGCATCAAAACGCGCCGAAGCGATTCGGCAAGCGCTGGAGTCCACCGCGCTGCCGTCCCTCGGCGGAGAGGCAGTCACGGCAAGCTTCGGGGTCACTGAATTCCAGCCCGGCGACAGCGCCGAAACCGTGCTCGCGCGGTCTGACCGAGCCCTTCTGAAAGCCAAAGACAACGGCCGAAACCGCGTCATCCAGTTGGGTGCCGGGAATGTCTTCGAAACACTCTCCGATGAACCTTCCGCGCCGCGCGGATGGCTGCATTGGCTACGCGTGTCCGGACCGGTCCAGGATGGAGAGTTCGACATTGTCACGCCCGTTCCCGTGGATTTGGCCATTGAAAAACTTCGCGGGTTCATCGCCGATCATGACGCCGAAATCATTTGCGTCGATGAAAACCAAGTCTCGATGAAGTTGAGCGTCACGTATTCGCGGGGTGGCCGCCGACGCGTGGATCAACAAATGTCGATCCGTGTTCAATTGACGCTCAGTGAGGGACGCGACGAAACGATCCAGCGACGCGGCGCGATCCACACAAACGTCCACGCCCAACTGCGACCGATCCGAAACCGAGATCGGCGCGGACAAGAAGTGCAAGCATGCTTCTCGCAAGTCGTCACCAGCCTGAGGAGTTACCTGATGGGCGAATTGAAACGCTCCGATTTGGCCTGAGAAAGTTGCCGACGCGACGTGCGACTGCGATGTTGCGATCGTCTTACCGTCGCCTATATTGATCGCTAACTCGATTTTCAACCGAAAGACCGACGCGCGAGTCAATCCGTGGCCGACCGAACCCTGCCAAGTCCATCAAAGCCAATCGGCTTGCTTGCTCACCTTTTGATGATGCTGAGCGATACGAAACGCTCACGTATCAAAACATTGCTGCGCAGCGGATTGGTTCACGTCAATGGAACGTCGATCACCCAGCACGATCAAGAAATCGGCGCGGACGATGTCATCGAAATTCGCACCCAGCGGGCTGCTGCCCAACGTTCGTTCCCCTTCGACGTTCTGTTCGAAGACGCAATGATTATCGTGATCGATAAACCAAACGGATTGCTAACGGTCGGCAACAAATACGAAAAAAATCACACCGTCGAATCCATTGTCAATCAGGCCCTCGCCGAGCATCGCCAACGTTGCTACATCGTCCAGCGTCTTGATCTCTACACGTCGGGAGTTCTCTTGCTCGCCAAGACTGAACTCTCGCAATCCCAGATTAAGAAAAATTGGGGCACTTCAGAAAAACTCTATCACGCCGTCGTCGAAGGTGTACCCGAACCACCCCAAGCGAGCCTCACCCATTTCCTCAAAGAGGATGATCGACTGGTCGTTCATGCTCACGATAGCCCCGGCCGCGACACGATCAAAGCCACGCTTTCCTACGAGACTCTAAAGTCTCGAGACGACCACACGCTCGTTCGTATTCGGTTGAAAACGGGTAAGAAAAACCAAATACGTGCACAATGTCAGCGATCGGCCATCCCGTCGCCGGTGACGCCAAATATGGGGCGACCACGAATCCCATTGGACGCCTGTGCCTTCACGCATCGAGCCTCTCTTTCGCCCATCCGAAAACCAACCAATGGCTATCCTTCCAATCGCCGCTACCGGAGGGCATGGATTTTTGATTTCCAGTGTGGCACCCTGAGGCTTCGATTCTTCGCCTGCGTAAACAGGTATCGAAGTTGTTGCCCTTGTCAAATCGTCAATCGTGATCACTGTGTCGCAAACAACTTGATTTGGCGTGCCGCGGCAACGTCCTACGTACGACTTCGGGGGAAACTGGTCGAGCCGCTTTCAGTGCTTGAAAGTTTGCACGTTGATGGACAGCTGGTCGAACCGCGAGACATCCGCAGTGGCTCGAAGAATGGCAAGTTCGATGACGTGCATTCGCTGTATGAAATGCCTGATGTGGACGACGGGCGGCATCGCGCGGAGACTCGCGTGAAAGTTTTGTCGACTGGCGACGTCGCGGTTGAGTCCGTCGAGTTTTAGCGGGTGGCTAGTGGATCACCGTGCGTCGAGAATGCTGCGTCGTGCAAATTCCTCTGTCGAATGATTCCTCTGTCACCAAGTTCTTCTGTCAAACGATTTTTTGAAGTGATTGGGTTGGGGCGATGCCAGGGCTTTTGAATTGATCGGCGGAGCGATCAACCACTATTTGTTTGAATTGATCGGCGGAGCGATCAACTACTATTTGAAGGTGGCGTCGGGTTCGATTCCGGAGATGGATTGGAAGCCTCGGATGCGTGCTCGCGGTGCGAGGCCTTGGGCATCGATCGGTTTGTCCAGGATGTAAGTTCCAACGTTGCCGGCTTGGTCCGTCGCGTCCATCCGGAGGTAGAATTGGCGGGGGAGTTGCGGATCGGCGGGCCAGACATAGTCCCCGTCATTGTTGAGTCCCGCGGCGATCGTGGTCCAAGGCCCGTCGGCGTTGGGTCCGAACGAGAGAGCGACCGGGCGAGCCATGATGTTCGGATCGCTGCACTCGTACAGAATCACGAGGGCGCCGATGCGGTCGCCTTCGCCGTAGCGAGCTCCGGTGATGCGAACCTCCGGTGCTTGCGTGTCGACAACGACGACGATGTCCGGCATTTCGCCTGAGAGTGGTCTGGGGCTCGCCAGCCCGTTGTTGCCAACGACAACAATGCGATATCCGAAGACGCCTTCTTCGCGGGTTTCGATGTCAAAGGGACTGACGCGATCGGGGTCGCTACCCCACAACTTCCACGTGCGTCCTTCATCGACGCTGCCGTAGAGTTCGATGGCTTCGACGCCCTGGCTGCCGACGGCTTCGAGTTCGTAGGCCAAACTGAATCTCAGTCCGTCGCTGTATCGGACCGGAACTCGAGATGCCAGCGAAGCGGGCTCCGGTGCATTGGGTCGAGCGCTGCGATAGTCGCTTCTTGGAGACGGCGCCAATTCGGGTTTGGGTGTCGGAGCTTGAACGCTACGCGGGGGCAGGGCACTCTTCTCGGTGAGAGGGCGCATCGCTTCGGAGAGCGTGCGCTGGGGGATCGGCGTCGGGACGATCTCGGGTTTGGGAACGGGCTCGCCGAAGGCGAGCGGATCGGCGGTGGCGTCGGGCGTGGCAATTGTTTCGGGACCGCTGTTGTTGCCGGGCGGCGTCAACCCGAGACCGTTGGTGATCTGTTCGAGCGACGCCGGCGGAGGCAGCGCCGAGTCCGGGGTTTGCGGCGCAGGAGTCGCGTAGATCGACGGTGCGTCGATCGGTGCTGGTTTGGCCGTCGGCGGCAGCGCAAACGGTTGGTCATTCATGCTAATCGGCTCCGACATGCCGATCGGACTGGGCAATCGGTTCGGCTCGGGCATCGTCGTCGGCTCGGGCCGCGGGACCAACTCGGGCGTCGCCATCATCGGTACGGCGCCAAAGTGGTTGGGCAATGGATTCGGCGACGACGGAGTTTGGGGAAACGCGTTTATCGGAGAAGTTGGAAAAGCAGCACCTCGAAAGTTTCCAATCCCGCGTTGGCCGGTCGGGTCGGCGACGGGTGCGTATCCGTTCGCGGTGGCTTGGTTTCCGCTGAGATCGTTGGTCCGACGATGTCGATCGAGCGCGATCACGGGCCCCGAGGCGACTTTGGCATCGATCGCATCGGATTCGCTCAAGCGAAAAGGAATTTGCAGGCCATTGAAATGGTCGCCGGGAAGCATCGCGTATCGGTTCTCGGGCGGCGCCTCGGCGATCCTCGGAAGCTGGACCAACTTGGTGGCGATGTTTTGGTTTCCGGCGCTGTCGACGACCACCAGTTGCAACGAGAGTTGTTGCCAATCCGTGTCGGGGCGAAAGCTCAATCGTCCGTCGGTCGGCAGGGCCGAGACATCGAGATCGTGCCAGGCCTTTGTCGTGTCGGTGAAGTAACGCATTTGCATGGACTTCAGCGGCGTCGCGTCCTGGATCACCAACTGCACATCGACTCGCCCATCGGCATCGGCTTCGGCGACGATTTCACAATACGGTTTGGACGTGTCAACAAAGACTTTCAATTGAGGCAAGACGGTGCTCGCCAATTGAGTCATGCTGGTTTTATGGGTGGTCCGAGTCGCGAACCAGAATTCACCGTCCTGGTCGGCGGTAAACTTGAAGGGTGTCGCGACGGTTCCGCTGGCTTTTTTCGATTCGATCAACTGCCACGAATCGGTGGCTCCGCGGCTGACGAATAGCTGGATTTCGATCGGTTCGGAGCCGTCGGCGTCGACGGTGTAGGGGATGGTGAACGTGCGAGATCCCAAGACGAACGGATCGCGCTGGATGACGGAGGCGTCTCGGTCGTCGATGGGGTGGTTTTCAGAAGTCGTTTTGCCGCTCACCTCGACAGCCCACGCGTTGTGGATCATCGTGGAGGGTGGGCACCCGATGCAGGCAAGTGCGGCAATCAGC
Source organism: Pirellulaceae bacterium (assembly GCA_963781095.1). GTDB lineage: Bacteria > Planctomycetota > Planctomycetia > Pirellulales > Pirellulaceae > Rubripirellula. The sequence goes on along the minus strand of CAWAEA010000014.1, from coordinate 34,201 downwards.
GTCGCTTTCTTGGCGAATTGCATCTTGTCGGCCATTCCTCGTGCGGGAAACACTGTATTAACGATCGAACACGCGTGATGGAATGATCCACCCATCTCGGATTCGACTCTTTGCCCCCCTTTCTTGAAGAAAAAGATTTTGACCGCCAACGTTTACCACTACGACGTCATCGTGATTGGGGCCGGCCATGCCGGCACCGAGGCGGCCGCTGCGGCCGCTCGTTTGGGTGCCCGAACGGCGCTGTTGACCACAAATCTTGACACCGTGGGCCAGATGTCGTGCAACCCGGCAATCGGCGGCGTCGCGAAGGGCCAGATCGTCCGCGAGGTGGACGCGATGGGTGGGTTGATGGGCGAGGCGATCGACGCCACGGGAATCCAATTCCGGATGCTCAATCGTCGCAAAGGTCCGGCCATGCATAGCCCCCGTGCCCAGGCCGACAAGCGAGCCTACCAAAGTCACATCAAGTCGCGAATCGAGACGCAAGATCATTTGGATCTGCGCCAGGAGACGGTCGAAGATCTGATCACCGAGACCGTCGATGGCCGTGTACAGATTGTCGGCATTCGGGTGCGCGGCGACGCGGTTTATCGGGCGGGCGCGGTGGTGTTGACCACCGGTACGTTTCTGCAGGCGATCATGCACACCGGGCACGCTCAAACGGCGGGCGGTCGGGGAGGGGAGGGCACCACAGCCGGAATCAGCGGCGCGCTGGCGCGATTGGGTGTCGAAGTGGATCGATTCAAAACCGGTACGCCGCCCCGTTTGAACGCCCGCACCATCGATTACTCGAAGTTGGAGGAACAGCCCGGCGACGATCAGCCTCAAGCGTTTTCGTTCATGACCGAAAAACTCAGCGTCGATCAAGTGCCGTGTCACATCACCTACACCAACGATGCGGTTCACGAATTGATCCGTGCGAACTTGGATCGCGCGCCGATGTACAGCGGTCAAATCAATTCGCGGGGACCGCGGTACTGTCCGTCGATCGAAGACAAAGTGGTTCGATTCGCGGATAAGTCGCAACATCAATTGTTCTTGGAACCCGAGGGGCACCACACCCAAGAAGTTTACGTCAACGGGATTTCGACCAGTCTGCCACGCGACGTCCAGGATCAAATGTTCCGGTTGATTATCGGGTTGGAGAAAGCATCGATCATGCGGTACGGGTACGCGGTGGAATACGATTTTTGTCCGCCGACCCAGCTCTGGCCCCATTTGGAATCCAAGTCCATCGACGGCTTGTTCTTCGCCGGTCAAATCAATGGCACGACGGGTTACGAAGAAGCCGCCGGCCAGGGGTTGATCGCGGGGATCAACGCAGCCCGGATCGTCGCTGGCAAGACGACCTGGATACCGACTCGAGACCAAGCGTACATCGGTGTGCTGGTCGACGACTTGGTGACCGCCGGAACGGATGAGCCTTATCGCATGTTCACGAGTCGTGCGGAGTATCGATTGCTGCTGAGGCAAGACAATGCCGACCGGCGGCTGACCGACGACGCGGACGGTTTGGGTTTAATCACACCGGCTCGACGTGCAAAGTTTGCGAAGAAGTTGGAGGACATTGATCGGGCAATCGCGATCCTGAAGGCTTCGCGGATCGATCGAACGGCGGGAGACGTGTACCTGCGACGGCCGGAAATCGATTGGCCGGCGATGTGTCAGTTGGTGCCCGAGTTGAATGCGATCGACCCGTCAGCGGCCGACCAGGTTTTGCACGACGTGAAGTATGAGGGATACATCAATCGCCAGAAGTTGGAGGTCGAGAAAGTGCATCGGTTGTCGAGCAAAAAGATTCCGATGTCGTTCGATTACGAAACGATCTCTGCGCTTCGTAACGAAGCGCAGAGAAACTCTCGAAGATACGGCCCCTGTCGCTCGACCAAGCCAGAAGGATCAGCGGCATCACGCCAGCTGACATCGCGTTGGTGATGGCGCATTTGGAACATTGACGTTTAAAGTCGTTGATCGCTCCGTCGATCCATACACTTGCCGGCAGAACCGGAGCAATCGTTTTGGCAGCATTGATCGACGGAGCGATCAACGACTATGAGCATTGATCGACGGAGCGATCAACGACTATGAGCATTGATCGACGGAGCGATCAACGACTATCCATTGATCGACGGAGCGATCAACGACTATCCATTGATCGACGGAGCGATCAACGACTATCCATTGATCGACGGAGCGATCAACGACTATCCATTGATCGACGGAGCGATCAACGACTATCCATTGATCGACGGAGCGATCAACGACTATGGGCATTCATCGGCGGAGCGATCAACGACTTTCGCACAATCGGGGGATTTGTCGATCTCGAAAAGTTTTGAGAACTTCGGTGGGTTTGTGATAAGTTCAATGTTATCGGGTACTTACGGCGACCGAATCGATCTTGACCCGCTCCGGTGAAACGGTAGAATTCGGAGATGAGGCAAGCTTGGCAAGGCAGAGAGGCTCGGAGTTTCTTGTCGCCTGCGTTCTTCGCGTAGTCTGATGTGCCCCGCGTAAGCAAAGTGGGCAAGTGGGTTTGCGGCAGGAACGGTAAGTTTGCTAGATGAGGGCTTGCGGTGGAAAGAGGGTCTTAATTGAACGCACAGGATGCGTTGACCCCTCCCCATTGATAGTCCGCTTCGGGAAGGCGATCGGGTTCTGGCACGCGTTGTCGGGATCATGAGCGACGGATCGAAGCCAAGGTTGATTCATGAACATGGCTCGTCATGCAGGGAGGATGGTTTCTGCCATGACCACTAAAACGGTCTTCACAACAGGCGAAGCGGCCAAGATTTGTAAAGTCAGTCAGCAGACGATCATTCGTTGTTTCGACAACGGATCGTTGAAGGGCTTTCGTGTCCCAGGCAGCAAATTTCGTCGCATTCCTCGCGAACAGCTTTATCTGTTCATGAGAGACAACGGCATCCCCACGGATGCACTCGAAAACGGCAAAAAGAAGTTGTTGATCGTCGACGACGACCAGGATCTGGTTGACTTGATGAAAGACGGCTTTGATCGTGACGCACGATTCGAAATTCGGACCGCCAATAACGGCTTCGATGCCGGCATGGGTGTCAAGGAATTCCGACCCGACTTGGTCGTGCTCGATGTCATGCTCCCCGATATCAACGGGAAGGAAGTTTGCCAACGAGTTCGCAACGATCCGTCGATGGACATGGTCAAAATCCTATGCATCTCCGGAATGGTCGAACACAGCAAAGTCGACGCCTTGAGAGCTGCCGGTGCGAACGATTTTATGCAGAAACCGTTTTCGATTGACGACCTCGTCGCTCGATCCTGTGATCTGCTGGAAATCGATCGCGGAGTCGTCAACTGATCAATCGTGATCTGTTTAAGATCGTCTTCGTCGCCACAGTCATTTTGTTAGGACGAGCCCGATGGGTTTGTTGCCCTGTTTGCGACGCGGTTCGGACCGTTGGTGGTTGCCTCGAAGTCACGAGGCGACCGAAGTCATCGGCCGGGTATTGCTCTGCCATCGCGGAGCTACCGGCCGATCGCCGGGTGACACGCCTCGTGTCCATCCAACGCTCCATGCTCGGATCACGCGAGCAATCGCTACCGATCCGCCGTTGCTGATCTATGCGGCACTGCTTTGGCGACCAGAGACCCAACCATCCGGCGCGACTGTGTCCGCGGACGTCACCGATTTGGCAGACTGGTTGATCGATCACGCATCGTCTTGCTTCGCCGCCGGTGATGCATTCATTGGCGCGCCGCTGATCCATGCGTCGTTGCAATCCCAATGGCAAAAGCTGACCTCGCATTTCCAATCGCTCCCCATCGATCGATGGATAGACGACGCGTCGCTTTGGTTGGAAGTGGCCGGACCCAAGGTCTCGTCGGCGTGGCAGAATCAGTGGCCACGTGTGACCGCCGCCAACGATACCGTCCTCGATGTCCCGCCGAGCACCACCGATGACCTGCTCGGCCAACTCGCCCGGTCGATGCAACATCATCGATCGCTCGAGGAATCGTTTGATCGGGTGCTCGAAAAGAGCAAGCTCGATGCGATCAAGCAATTGGCGTACGGATTGAGTCATGAGATCAACAATCCGCTCGCGAACGTTTCGACGCGAGCCCAACAATTGCAGCGAGGCGAAACCGATCCAGGACGCGTGGCGACGTTGCAGCGGATCATCGACCAGGTCTATCGCGCTCACGAGATGATTTCGGACCTGATGTTCTATGCCAACCCGCCGTCGGCGATCCGCTCGCGGTGTGATCTGAACCCGTTGCTCCACCAAGTCGCGGAGTCGTTCCGTGAGGAGACCACGCGTCAATCGATTCGGCTCGAAGTATCGGTACCGGAGCATCCGACCGAGGCGGTGCTCGATGAAAATATGATCGTCGAAGCGATCTCGGCTTTGGTGCGAAACGCCGTTGATGCGGTCGGATGCCAGGGAACGATCGTAATTTCTTTGGCTCGCGAATCAGGTCGCATCATGATCCACGTCGCCGACAGCGGTCCGGGGCTATCGGACGAGGCGCGCAAGCACGCCTTTGATCCGTACTTTAGCGGTCGCGAAGCCGGTCGCGGATTGGGATTGGGGCTCTGTCGAGTTTACCGGGTCGCCCGTTTGCATTTGGGCGAGGTGACACTCGCGGGCGGGCCAATCGGGTGCGTGGCCACGATCACGTTAAACGACTTTTCGGCTTAATCTTTGTGGCCCCGTGACTCCGTTCGCCGGGAATGCTCCCCACCTTGCTAGCACTGCGCAAGAGGCATTTTCGTGCCGAATAACTCTTGGAAGAAGAGTTGCATGGCAAGCCACGATCGGTGATCGGCTTGTTCGTTGTAGGCGGCACCTTTGGAATTGTCGTTGCCGGCCATCGGTTGCGTGAAAGAGTGAACGGCCCCCGAGTAAATGTCCATTTGCCAATTGACTTGGGCCGCATCCAGCTCGGCAACAAAAGCTTCGATGTCGGCTTTGGGAACGAAGGGATCGTCGGCACCGTGGCAAACCAACACTTTCGCGGTGATGTTTTTTCCGTCCTGCGGACTGGGCGAATCGAGGCCGCCGTGGAAGCTGACGACGCCACGGATTTCAGCACCGCTGCGGGCAAGTTCAAAGACACCGGTTCCGCCGAAGCAGTATCCGATCGCCGCGATTCGATCGGCGTCGACAACCTCGTGTGACTTCAACTGGTCGAGCCCCAGGTTCAAACGATGCCGATACAAATCGCGATCCTGTTTGTACTTGCCGGCAAGCTTACTTGCTGCGGCTGGGTCGGCGGGGCGAACGCCTTGGCCGTAAATGTCCAGCGCAACGCGACCAAGCCCAGTTCCGCCAACTGCTTACAGCGGCCCTTCCGTAATCGGTGAGCCCCATCCACTGGTGAACCACCAACACGCCGGGCACGTTCTGTTTCGACCTTCGCCGGATCAAACGCCAAAAATCCTTCCAAAGTCACGTCGCCGTCTTGATAGACAACCGACTTGGTCTGAACCTCGGCCGAGGCGGTCCCGCCGCAGAGAACCAAAGAAGTGAGCAGAAATAACGAGCAAATATTGCGTAACATGTGTGGTCTCGGAGGTAGTGGCGAAGGATGGCGGCCTAAAATGCTAGCCCGTAATCCTCAAAACGCCACCACTGGATCGGACCAGACATGTCGCTCGGGTACTTGTTTTCAAATGTTGAGTGGGAAACCTTGATTGGGGGGCCCGCTGGTCGATTCGGTCTGGATGACCGATAATTTCGCGACGGCAAATTGAACCCACTCTCATGACGTTGACCCCCATGCTCGACTCGGCACTCGAAATCCTCCGCCTTCAATCCGCTGGTGAGGCGACGGCGGTCGAGATCGCGGGCGCGGCTTTGGATGCGATTGAAGCGTCCCAGCCGACGATCAATGCGTTCACTCACGTCGACCGCCAGACCGCATTGGCGGCCGCGGCGGTGATCGATGCGAAGCGTTCGGCCGGTGGCAAATTGGGGCCGCTGGCGGGGGTTCCCGTTGCCGTCAAAGATGTGCTTTGCACTCGCGACATGCCGACGACCTGTTCATCGAAGATGCTCAAAGACTTTCGTCCCCCCTATGACGCCGGTGTGGTCGAGCGGCTGCGGGCGGCCGATGCGGTGATCGTCGGCAAGACGAACATGGACGAGTTTGCGATGGGGGCCAGCACCGAGAGCAGCGCGTTCGGCGTGACCCGCAATCCGTGGGACACCAGCCGAATCCCCGGCGGCAGCAGTGGGGGTGCGGCAGCCTGCGTCGCGGCCGGCATGGTGCCGCTTTCGTTGGGCACCGATACCGGCGGTTCCATCCGCCAACCCGCCGCAATGTGCGGCGTGACCGGGCTGAAGCCGACGTATGGCCGGGTCAGCCGGTATGGATTGATCGCCTTTGCCAGCAGTCTGGATCAAGTCGGCCCGATCGCATGGTCAGTCCCCGACGTCGCATTGATGTTGCAAACAATCGCCGGTTACGATGCTCGCGATTCAACATCGCTCGATGTCGCCAACTCACACTACACCGACGTGCTCAAATCGGGTGATTTGCGAGGACTGAAAATCGGCATCTTGCGTGAGTCGATGGATCGTGACGGCGTTGAGGATTCCGTTCGACAAGCCACGCTCGAAGCGGCCCGAGTGTTCGAAACGATCGGTGCCGAAATCATCGAGATCGATCTGCCGCACTCGGATTATTGGGTGCCGACGTACTACGTCATCGCGCCGAGTGAGGCGAGTAGTAACTTGTCGCGTTACGACGGATCCCATTACGGACACCGTTCGTCGGATCAATCGGCCAACGACCCACTGGGCCCTTTGGTCACATCCTATTGTCGCAGCCGAGCCGAAGGGTTCGGTGATGAGGTCAAACGGCGAATCATGGTCGGCACCTACGCGCTGAGCGAAGGGTACGCCGACCAATACTACAGCCAAGCGTTGAAGGTCCGGCGGTTGATCAAGGGCGACTATGACGCCGCCTTCACCCAGGTCGATCTGTTGCTCGGGCCGGTCACGCCGACGCCCGCTTTTCCGCTCGGTTCAAAGGTCGACGATCCGATTCAGATGTACCTGTGCGATCTGTTCACCGTCGGCGCAAACCTGGCGGGCGTGCCCGCGATCTCCCTGCCCGCCGGATTGGATGTGTCGGGATTGCCGGTCGCGATACAACTGCAAGCACCGGCGCTGGAGGAATCACGTTTGTTGTTCGCCGGCGCCGCGTTCCAAACCGCGACCGATCACCACAAACGACGTCCCAAGTAGAGTTTATCGCTCAAATTCATTCCCACGCGATTCAACCCGATGACACTCCCCCGCGGCTATCCGACGACGACCGTCATCGGTCTGGAAGTACACGTCCAGCTGAAGACCGATACCAAGCTGTTTTGCGGATGCAGCACCGCCTTCGGTGCCCCACCGAACACGCAAGTCTGCCCGGTGTGCCTCGGCTTCCCCGGTGCCCTACCGGTGATGAATGACACGGCGATCGAGTTGTCGATTCGAGCCGGTTTGGCGATCGATTGCTCGATTCCGCCGATGACCAAATGGGACCGCAAACAATACTTTTATCCTGATTCGCCAAAGGGCTACCAGATCAGCCAGTTCGACCTGCCGATCTGTGCCGACGGTTTTATCGAGATCGCCGATCCGGTCGACCCGGACCAAACGCGTCACTTGCGGATCATCCGCGCCCACTTGGAAGAGGACGCCGGCAAGAGCATGCACGACGAGGCGGCCGGTCGCAGCGATACGCGAATCGATCTGAATCGATGCGGCACTCCGCTCCTGGAGATCGTCAGCCAACCCGACATGCGAAGCAGCGCCGAGGCCAAGGCGTACTTGCAAGAATTGAAGTTGCGAATGACGCATCTCGGGATCTCGGATTGCGAAATGCAAGAAGGGTCGCTGCGGGTCGACGCGAACGTGAATCTGCACATCAACGTCGACGGTAAAAAAATCGCTACGCCGATTGTCGAAGTCAAAAACATGAACTCGTTCCGAGCCGTCGAGCGAGCGATCGAGTTCGAGATCGGTCGGCAATACCACGTGTGGGAACAGACGGGCAAGACGATCGACGACGAGTCCAAAACGACCCGCGGTTGGGACGACGGCGCCGGAACAACTTTCTTGCAACGAGAAAAAGAAGAATCGGCGGACTACCGCTACTTTCCCGACCCCGACCTGTTGCCGATCCGTTTGCCGATCGAGCGAATCGAAGCGGCACGAGCGTCACTGGGCGAGTTGCCCGCGACGACCCGATTACGACTGGAGAATCAATACGCCATCACGCGTTACGACGCGGACGTGATCGTGAACCAGGGACCACAATTGATCGCCTATTTCGAGGAAACCGCCACCGTGTGCGGTGATGGCAAGCGCGCCAGTTCGTGGATTCAACAGGACGTGATGCGGGCGATGAAGGATCGCGACATCGAGATTGATGATTTTCCCGTGGGTGCCAATGCGTTGGGTCAATTGCTCGGGCGGGTGGGTGACGGCGAGTTTGATACCACTCGAGCCCGTGATGTGTTGGCGCAGCATGCTCCAGCACGGATCGTCCGTCGATGCGGCGGTGACCGCTTTGGGGATTGAAGCGGTCGACGGCGGCGAACTTGAGTCACTGTGCAGAGAATTGTTAGCCGCCAACCCTCAAGTCGCCGAAGACTTCAAAGCGGGAAAGCAACAAGCCGTGGGATCGCTTATCGGTCAAGCCAAAAAGAAGAACCCCAACGCCAATCCCCAACAAGTTCGAGAAACGTTGATCCGAATGTTGACGGAACCCAAAGGTTGACGGAACTCGAATGTTGACGGAACCCGAATGTTGACGAACCAAATGTTGACGGAACAAGGATGAAAACGATGCCACGACGTGATTGGGGATTCATCACAATCGTCGCGTTGGTGGTGGTCAACGGAGTTTGGGTGCTGCTGCTGCCGTGGGTGCCGGCCATCGCATCCGCGACGTTGCATCGGTTTCACTTGCGGTCGACATCGTTTTGGGTCTGGGCGGCTCAGTTTCCTGTGCCCTCGATGTACAACTTTGCCAATCGTTTCGAAATGACGGATGTGCCGCCCGGTTTCATCGATCCCATTTTGATCAGTCCGCTCGATGACGAATCAAACAAGCGATATGTCAATCACTTTCCCACGCGTTGGTTGACGTTTGCCAACGCCCGATACCGTTTTTTACGAGACGGCCGGGATCGATGGTTGACGATCGATTCGACCTATCGCGGTCAAAGGCTTGAAACCCGGATGCACGCCAAGCCGGACGCCGATGGCAAGGGCGGGTACCTGTTGATTCGATTGCCGGATGAAACGACGCCATGAACGATCCAGTGCCGCTCAATGCACCGGAGTCGGTGCGGTTCGACCGGGTCGTGCTTTCGCATCGCATCGTCCAAATCGGGATGCTGGTGGGATTGGTCTGGAAGTGGACCTACTTTGTCGAGTCGGCAAGGATTTACCAATTGATCCCGCTAGCGGATGAATTCTTTCCCACGCTGCTAAGGTCAGCGACGCTGGTGATCGCCGCCTTTCTGGTCGGGGTCGCTTCGATCGGGCTCACGCGGTGACGGCCAGTCGCACGTTGCAGATCGCGTGTGGTGTGATCACGTTTGTCGCCATCACCATTTTGTGTGTTCATCAGGCCAGTTACAACGACATGACGTTCGTGACCACTTGGTGGACATCGGTCTGGGCGATGTGGTTTGTGTGCCACATGTCGGATCCCGACCAAGATCGTTTGCTGGTTCGCGCGGCGTTTTTAAGCCGGCTGATCGTGTCCTTGATTTTGCTCGGAGGCGGGTTGGGGAAGTGGACCGCCGAGTATTGGTCGGGTGAAGTCTTCTTTGACATCTACTTCCGAGACCGCGACTTTTGGGTCTTCAACCTCATTCGTGCTGGCGTCGATGCCGATTCGTTGCACGAAATATCGAAGTGGTACAGCCGCGGTGTGGTGATCACCGAGTCGGTTGCGGGAATGGCATTGTGGCTGTTGCCGGCCCGATGGGCGGCGGTGATTGCGATCGTGTTGCTGACATCGATCGCACTGCTTTCAAACTATTTGTTGTTCTCGGTGCTGATGAGTCTGATCGGACTCGCGTCGGTCGGTTTGTTTGTCAGAAAGCGGATGCCAGATCAATCGTAGGCCGGATCAAGAAGCGACAGCGACGCAGATCCGGCATGTCTTCGTGCCCAATCCATTACAGCACTCCCTTGGTGCTGGGCACGGCCGCCGCCGCTTCTGGGATCGTCTTCGGCGGCCATTCGTATCGCCCTGGCGACCGACTTGAACACGCATTCGGCGATGTGGTGTGAATTGCGTCCGTGGTGCAGCACGACGTGCAGATTGCACTTCGCGTTGGCGGCCATCGATTGCCAAAAGTGCTCGACCAGCTCGCTGTCAAATGTGCCGATTTTCGAGGCGGCGATCGGAGCGTGATACTCAAACGCATAACGGCCACCGAGGTCCACCGCAGCGGTCACCAAGCACTCGTCCATCGGCAACGTGAAGTGTCCGTAGCGTTTGATTCCCGCGCGATTCGTCAAGTGCTTGATCGATCGCTTGTCCGAGTGCGATGCCGATGTCTTCGGCCGTGTGGTGGTCATCCACATGCAAGTCGCCGTCGGCGGTCACGTCCAGGTCGATCATGGCGTGCTTGGCTAGCAAATCGAGCATGTGGTCGAGGAATCCGATTCCGGACTGGCGTGTGCCCGAGCCGTTTCCGTCCAAATTGAGGGACAGCTTGATGTCGGTCTCGCCGGTCTTGCGGTTGATCGTGGCGGTGCGGGTCATGATTCCAGGGCTCGTTGAATGGTCGCGAGGCAGGTGTCGATTTGTTCGTCGGTTCCGACCGAGATCCGTAGACCGTCGCCCCAATCGGGAAATTGCATGTATCGAATCAGAATCTGGTTCTGCTTCAAGTATTCGTAGATCGCTTTGTGCTTGCCACTGGGATGTTGGCACCACACAAAGTTGGCGTGTGATGGTGTGACGTCGAACCCCATCGCGGTCAACCGAGACTGCATCGTCGATCGAGTCGCGTTCATTTTGGCTCGAATTTCGGCGAGCCATTCCTGGGAACGCATTGCGGCGGTCGCGGCCGCGATCGAGATTGCGTCACAATTGTAGCTATCCTTGATCTTCGAAAGCTCCGCGACCACGTGCGGTTGCGCGACCAGGAATCCAAACCGCATCCCGGCCAACCCGTACGATTTGCTGAGCGTGCGGGTCACCAAGACTCGCTCGTTCTGTTTGACCAAGTCCAGGCAATTCGTTTCGGCGAAGTCGACGTAGGCCTCGTCGACGACAAGGGGCAGGTCAATGCGTCGGAGATCGTCTTGGACTTCACCGGGCGGCACGATGGTGCCGGAGGGGCTGTTGGGATTGGGCAGCAACACCAACCTCAGGTCCGTCGTCATTGGCGGCCGAACGCGGCTGGCAATTTCCAGCCGTCTTCGAACGGGGTTTGTTCCCAGTTCGCACCTTGAATGTCCGCCAGCGTGCGGTACAGAATGTAGCTGGGGTAGGGCAGTCTTAGCCGTTTGCCCTCGCCGACGAAACCTCGAACCAGCATCGTCAGAATTTCGTCGCTGCCGTTCCCCGCCAATATCCATTCGGGACCCGGCATGCCAAGCGTTTCCGCCGCGGCCCGTCGGAATGTGTCGGCCATCGGATCGGGATACCGATTGAGCGGTCCGCCCGCCGCATGCCGAATCGCCTCGACCACCGCGGGCGGCGGCGGATACGGATTCTCGTTGGTATTGAGCTTGATGCCGGTGCCGGGCGGTGGTTGCTCGCCGGGTGCGTAGGGCAACATCTTGGAAAGGGCGGGGCGGAACAATTTATGGTCAATCAAGGATGAAGGATGCGTCGAATCGTGACACTGCGGGCGTGGGCGGTCAGCCCTTCTTTCTCTGCGAGTCGGACAACGTCCGGGGTGATCTGGTTCAGTGCCTCGGGCGTGAACTCCGCGACGCTTCCGCTGCGCAGGAAGCTGTTGCATGACAAACCGGCTGCCCAGGTGCATGTGCCGCCGGTCGGCAACACGTGGCTGGGGCCGGCCGCGTAGTCGCCCAGCGCGACGGGTGTGTGGTGACCCAGAAACGCGGCCCCCGAGTTCTTGATCTTCGCCATCAATCCGCCCGGGTCCGCCGTCTCAACGTTCAAGTGTTCGGGGGCGAATTGGTCGGTCAATTCACAGGCGTGTGCTTCATCGCGAACCAGGATCAGTGCGCTGCCGAAGGCTTCGAGAGATTCGACGGTCAATTCGCATCGGTCGAGCGACGCGACTTGTTTTTCAAGCTCGGCCGCGACCGCTTCAATCAGAGGTTCATGCCATGTCACCAGGATCGCCGATCCGGGTGAGTGCTCGGCTTGGGCCAACAGGTCGGCGGCGACAAAGTCGGCACGGGCGGTGTCGTCGGCGATCACGATCACTTCGCTGGGGCCGGCGAACGAATCGATGTCGACCATACCAAAGACATGCTTTTTGGCCAGCGCCACAAACAAGTTTCCGGGACCCACGATTTTGTCGACGGCCGGGATCACGTCGCATCCGTACGCCAGCGCCGCAACGGCTTGTGCGCCGCCGCATCGGTAAACCTCGGTGATGCCGAGTTCATGGCATGTGGCCAGCATGTCGGCGTTGTAGGAACCGAACGGTGTGGGCGGTGCGACGACGGCGATCTGTTGGACGCCCGCGACCTGTGCCGGCACGGCGGTCATCAGCACGGTCGACGGATAGGCCGCCGCGCCACCAGGAACGCAGACGCCGACGCGGCGCAGCGGCACATATCGCTGGGTCAACGTGATGCCGGGCTTGGGCGTGATCGTCACATCGGTGTGGCGAATCGCGGACTGAAACGCAACGATGTTGTCGCGGATACGGCGGATCGTTTCGATCAGTTCGGGATCGGCGGCGGAGTGGGCGGCGATCAAGTCTGACTTCGGCACCCTCAATTCATCCGCCGTCAAACTGGATTTGTCTAGCGCCGCGTTATAGCGAAGCAGGGCAGGGGTTCCGTCGCGACGGACATCGTCGCAAATCGTTTGCACGACTTCGGCGGGTGTCAGCGGTTTGCCAAAGACCTGTTCGGTAAGCGCTCGGCCACGCGGGCTGACCACATTGCCTCGCGGGCTGAGTCGGTCGCGAAGCTGCTGAAGAATCTTAGCCGATCCGGTGCGGGCGTCGACGCGTGGGATGGAAAAGGTCATCGAGATGGCGGTTGCGGGTGGGGAGGGCTGTCGGAGATCGATCCGGTCGTGGGGTTGTACGATAGAATGGTAAGCGAGAATAGTAGAAGGTGTGATGTTTAATAGCCGCACCGACTGGAGGATTCCGCATGATCGATTTGCGAAGTGACACCGTGACCAAACCCTCCCGGGCGATGCGCCAGGCGATTGCCGATGCCGAGGTCGGCGATGCGGTGATCGATGTCGACCCGACCGTGGATCGGCTGGAAAAGATGACGGCTGAGATTTTGGGCAAGGAGGCGGCGGTGTTCATGCCCAGTGGTTCGATGACCAACCAAGTCGCGATCCGATTGCACTGTGATCGCGGCGGCGAGTTTCTTTGCGAAGCCGATTGCCACGTTTATCACTACGAACAGGCGGCTTTCGCGCAGTTGTCGGGCTTGGTCGCGAGCCTGGTCGCCGGGGCGGGCGGCGTGTTGGAAGTGGATCAGTTGCGGCCGAAGATCCGTCCCGATAGCGATAACTTTGTCCGCACTCAATTGGTTTGCCTCGAAAATACTCATAATCGGTGGGGCGGCCGAATTCTTCCGCAGCCTGGTGTGGTCGAGATTTGTCAGTGGGCGGCCGAAAATGGGCTGAAGACCCACCTTGATGGAGCCCGGTTGTGGAACGCGTCCGCCGCGTCACACATCAGTGAGGCCGAGTTGGTCCGTCCGTTCGACAGCGTCAGCGTTTGTTTTAGCAAAGGGTTGGGAGGCCGGTCGGATCGTGCTGGCGGGACCCGCCGACTTCATCATCCAGGCCCGGCGAACTCGCAAGTTGTTTGGCGGCGGGATGCGGCAAGCGGGGATGATTGCGGCGGGAGCCGTCTTCGCACTCGATCACAACCGCGATCGGTTGGTCGAGGATCACGCGGCGGCGTCAAAATTGGCCGATTCGTGCCGTCAATGCCAGTCCCTTTCGATTCGCGGCGACCGCGTTGATACCAACATCGTGATCGTCGACATCGACCCCGGGTGGGGCACGGCCGCCGAAATGATGACGAAGTTGAAGGATCACGGGGTCGATTGCTTCGCGATCCAGCCCGATGCCATTCGCTTTGTCACCCATTTGGACATCGCCCCGGCCCAAATTGACGAGGCTTGTCGAATCATCCGCAACGTCGCCGGCTGAAACCGGTCACCCGGGTGGCCCTGCGACTCCGTTCGCAGGGAATGCTCCCCTGGCTTTTTCTGAACTGGCTTTGCCAGTTCACATCCCGCCAGCGGCCCCAGCGGCCCCACGAGGGTCCACGAGGGTCGCCCGATCCCGCTTGGTGCGACAATGGGTAGCGATTGCCTTGGCTGACGTTTCGCGGTTCAATAAAAAGTAAACCTGTCGAGAAAACCTTTTACGAAACCTCGTTGATGCGATTGTCCTTTACCCCGTTGTTGGCCGGCTTGCTGGTGGTGTGTTTCACCGGTGGGTGCGATTCGCCGATCCGTTCGTTTGAGCCCAATGGCGTATATGCATTGACTTTGGCCCGATCCCGATCGGTCAATGCAGACCGCGCCAAAGCGGATTCAGCCTTTGTGGTCGAGCAGCTCTTTGGGACGCCTGATGTCCCAAAAGTGCCGCCCTCGGTTGCCGGGCTGATTGATTTGGAGCGGTTGGTCCGGGCGGCGGGTCCGGTCTCCAGCGAGAAGGACGAGCAGCGCATTTGGGGCTGTACCGTGAGCATTGTGTGACGTGTCATGGCGTTGATGGAGGCGGGGCGGGTCCGGCCAGCTTGTACCAGAAGCCGCATCCCCGAAACTTTCGTCATGGCGTGTTCAAATGGAAGTCGACCGAGCGAGCGTCCAAGCCGACTCGCGATGACCTGCGAACCATTTTGAGGCATGGTGCCCCAGGCTCAGCCATGCCGTCGTTCTCCGCGATCGAGCCGCAGGCGGATGATTTAGAAAGTGCCGAGTTCGAAAACGCGGCACCAAAGTCCGCCGAGTCCGACGACTTGGAGGCGCTCGTCGACTACGTCATCGACTTATCGATCCGCGGCGAAGTCGAGCGGCGGGCGATGGCTGCCGCGATCGACAAGCTCGGTTACGGCGAAGAGGAAGACGGGGGCCTCGCCAGTGATCTGAGGCTGGCGGCCGGAGGAGATACCGAGGGCGCGGCGGTGGTCAATGAAGTCATCGACCGTGTCGTTGGCCAATGGCAGGAAGTCGCCGAGCGAAGTCGTGCCGGTGCCCACGTTTCCGGCGCTCGGCGACACCGAACTTGCCGAATCGATCGACCGCGGCCACGAGATCTTTCACGGCAAGATTGCGAACTGTGCCGGGTGTCACGGACCGGGCGGAAACGGTGAAGCGGTGCTGGTGGATTTCGATGATTGGGGAAAGGAATACTCGACACGACTGGGGCTGACGCCGAGCGATCGCGGCGACATCCGACCGTTCCGAAAGGTTGCGCCTTGCCACCGCGACCGGCCGAGCCGCGAAAGTTGACGCTCGATGTTTACCGTGGCGGCGGCGATGAAGCGACGTTGTTCCGGCGGATCTCCCAAGGCATCGCCGGCACGCCGATGCCGGGCGTCGAGGTCACGCCCGAACCGGACGGGCGAGGATTAACGGCAGATCAAGTTTGGGACTTGGTGCGCTACCTGAAGTCGCTCGATCCGGAAGGCCCCAGCGGATGATCGCGAAAGACACCGCTCGCCGAATCGGCGCGATCTCGGGACTGATCCTCGGTTGGGCAGTGATGCGTTTTCTCGGATACTCAGGAGTGATGCCGTTGGCAATTTTTGGCGCCAGTTTTTGCGTCGTCGGGGCGATCACGGCGGAACAATGGCATGGCCGAAACCGACAACCTTAAAAACATGATTGAAACGACGCTGCACACGAACGATCCGCCTCCGGCACGCTGGCTTCACCGCTTGTGCGTGCTGTCCGTTTGCCTGGTTTGGCCTTTGATTTGGGTCGGCGGTTTGGTGACGACGTACGATGCGGGCATGTCGGTTCCGGATTGGCCGGGGACCTACGGATACAACTTGTTCCTTTATCCTTACAAGACTTGGTTGCTGGGTCCTTTCGATCTGTTCATCGAGCACGGGCACCGACTGCTCGGCGCGATCGTCGGATTTGTCGCGATCGGAATCGTGATCACCGCGACGATCAAAGAGCCGCGTCGGTGGGTGCGTTGGTTGTGCGTGGGATTGCTGGTGATGGTGATCGCCCAGGGCCTATTGGGCGGGATGCGAGTCGTGTTGGGCGATCGAACGTTGGCGATGATTCACGGATGTTTCGGGCCAGCGTTTTTTGCCGTTTGCGTGGTCGCGTCGGTGGTGACCAGCAAGACTTGGTGGCGATCCGACGTCGGTTCAACGGAACTGCCACGACTGGGCCTTTGGATTTTGGTCGTCGGATTCGTGTTGGTCGGGCTGAGTTATTTGCAACTGGTTTTGGGTGCCCAGTTACGACACGTCCAGCCGACGACGCGCCGGGCGTCTTTGCGATGATCATCATGATGCATGTCATGACCGCGTCGATTTTGTGGGCCGTGACGGCGGTTGCTTGGCTGGGTCTACGACGCTGCGGCGATTTGACGCTCTCGCGTCCCGCCGTGGGACTGGTAGGATTAGTCGGCTTGCAGATTGCGCTGGGTATCGCAGCGTGGGTCGTCAATTACGGCTGGCCTTCGATTTTGGAATGGGTGCCCGGTTCAGCGGATTTTTTGATCCGGGCCAAAGGATTTTCCGACGCGATCATCGTGACCGGCCATGTGGCCACCGGGTCGCTGATTTTGGCAGTCTCGGCGATGTTGACCGCGCGAGTGTGGCGAGAACGATCCAAGCGGCGAGCGGCGTCGATGGCACGAGTGATTGCCGATGTGAATGAATCTGAACCTGCGGTTTCGTCCGATTCCGTTCCCCCGACCGTCTTCTCTTAGGACCGACTTTTCTGACATGGCGACTGATCTATTGACAGCCGGCGTTTCCGCGACGAACTCGACGACCCCGATGAAGGGGTCGCCCGTTCCGCCGCCGATCCGTGCCGGCAAGGTTGGCAGACAGGCCAGGGCAGGGCAGGGGAGTGCCATCGTTTTGGAACGACCATCAACGACCGCTGATTTCGCGACCACCGCCGACGCGGGGCGAAGTGACGACGCGGGGCTGCTCGCCGATGCCACCGCCGCGCCCTCCGCGAAAGCCACGCCCTGCCGTTTTTCGTGACTATGTCGAGCTGACCAAACCGCGAATCGTCACGATGATTTTAGTGACGACGACCGCCACAGGGATGATCGGCGCGGGTGGGCTGTTTTCGATCCTCGATTGGCTGTGGTTGATGATCGGCACCGCCGCCGTGTCCGGCAGCGCTGGCGCGGCAAACCAGATTTGGGAACGCGTCATCGATTGCCACATGACCCGAACGGCGAAGCGGCCCTTGCCGTCCCAGCGTGTCGCGTTGGCCCCGGCGGTGGTTTACACGGCGATTTTGGGACTCGGCGGATCCGCGATGCTGTGGTCGATGTTTGGGGTTCAGCCGGCCATCGCTGGAATCGCGACATGGGTGATTTACGTGCTCCTCTACACGCCGATGAAAACTCGCACGGCCTGGAACACGACGGTCGGAGCCATCGCTGGCGCCTTGCCCGTGCTGATCGGATACACGGCGATGGGCGGTTCGGTCTCCGACGCCACCGGTTGGTTGCTGTTCGGCGTGCTGGCAACCTGGCAATACCCACACTTCATGGCAATCGCGTGGATGTACCGGCATCAATACGATGCCGCCGGTTTCAAAATGACGACCACGGTCGAACCGACCGGTCGCAGTGCCGGTTGGCAGAGCATCGTCGGCTCGTTGGCCCTGGTCGCGTGCGGCACGTCCCTGTGCATGGTCCGCGAATTCTCCTGGTTCACGATCCCCGCCATGATCGGTGTGTTGATCGCAACCTATCCAATGTTGAAAGCGTCGGTCTTGTTCGCTCGCTGTCCGGATGACGGTTCGTGCCCGCAAGTTGTTGCGATCATCGTTGTTGGTGCTTCCATCGGTTTTATTCATCGTCACCCTTCGCGTATTCTGGTAACCGTTGATGCCAGTTTGTCTCGCGAAGGATGTTCGTCACTCCTATGGTGACCACGTCGCGCTCGATGGAGTCGACATGTCGGTCGAGGCCGGCGAGGTCGTGGCCATGCTGGGTCCCAACGGCAGTGGCAAGACGACGCTGTTTCGGTTGCTCTGTACCTTGTTGCCGATTCAAAGGGGCACGATCACGATCGGCGGATTTGATGCCAAGTCAAACGCTTTGGCCGTTCGCGGCCAGATCGGAATCGTGTTCCAGTCGCCGAGTCTGGACAAGAAACTCACCGTCGACGAGAACATTGCTTGCCAAGCAGCGTTGTACGGGATCCGCGGCGCCGAGCTGAACAAGCGACGTGATGAGTTGCTCGAACTGTTGGACTTGACCGACCGGCGGGGCGACTATTGTGAGTCCCTCTCGGGCGGTTTGAAACGGCGAGTTGAGTTGGCCAAGGGCATGCTTCACCGTCCGCGTTTGCTGTTGCTCGATGAGCCCAGTACAGGATTGGACCCGAGTGCCCGCTTGAACTTGTTTGGGGCAGTACGCCGGATGGCAGATGATGGCATGGCCGTGCTGATGACGACGCACTTGTTGGAAGAAGCCGACAAAGCGGACCGAGTCGCGATATTGGCCGCAGGGAAGAAGATCGCTGAAGGGTCACCGCATTCGCTGCGGGGTGAGATGGGCGACGGGTTGGTGACGATCGAGACATCTCGGGTCGCGGAAGTCGAAGCGATTTTGCGAGACGAGTTGGGGCTGGATGTCCAAACGATGCATCACCAAATTCGGTTGCGCACCGATGCACCGGCGACGCTGGTGGCAAGCCTGCTGACGCGGCTGGGTGATCTGGCCGAGTCGATCACGATCGGCCGGCCCACGCTCGAAGACGTGTTCGTTGAGAAGACGGGCCAGGTTTTCGAGTGATCACGGTTTTTCAAAATTTGGTTCCACCCAGTGATTTCCACGGGTTAATTTCTGGGGTGATGTCCATTGAGTAATGCGATGACGACCGCCGGCGCCGGTGCCGCCTGGATGCTGGCCCGCCGCGAGTGGGTTCGCTTTTTTCGCCAGCGGAACCGGGTGACGGCTGCGATTCTGCAACCGTTGCTGTTCTGGTTGCTGTTCGGCACCGGGCTGAAGGGTGCCTTTTCGGGTTCCGGCGAGCTCGATTTTATGCAGTTCTTTTTGCCCGGCACGCTCGGTTTGATCGTTCTGTTCACGGCGATTTTTGCCACCATTTCGGTGATCGAAGATCGTCGCGAGGGGTTCATGCAATCGGTATTGGTCGCCCCGGTGGGCCGGTTCCCGGTGTTGGTCGGGAAGGTGCTCGGCGGGGCGGCGATCGCGTGGGTTCAAGCGGCCGTATTTCTGGCGTTGGTTTACGTCGTCGGGACCGTATCGTTTGGCTGGACGGTGATTCCGATTTTGGCGTTGTTGGCCGTGATCGCGGTCGCAATGTGTTCGCTGGGGATGATCGTGGCCTGGCCGATGGAAAGCACTCAAGGGTTCCACGCGATCATGATGCTGGGGTTGATGCCGATGTGGTTGCTGAGCGGTTCGTTCTTTCCGATTCCGGTGTTGGATGCCGCCGCGAGCTGGGGACAATGGCTGTTGGGCGGTATCATGCGGGCCAACCCACTCAGCTATTCGATGGTCGAGTTGCGTCGGTTGATGTATCCGCAGATTGACTTCGCCGCCGTGGGCTTCGCACCATCGACGCCGATATGTTGGGTCGTGTCGATCGGCATGGCCGTGGTCGCGACGTTGATCGCATGGTCATTGATGCGGGGCAGCCGCAAAGTCGACGTCATTGTCTAGACTCAACGTGATCGATTGAACGAGGCTTGGAAACCCAATGAAAACATTCTTACACGTCGCAATGATTTTACTGATCGGAGTCGGGCTGGGGATCGCGATCCGCTCGTTCCGAAAGCCGGTCAGCCCCGGGAATTTGCCGGGGCCCGACGACATCGTTTACAGCAACGATGGGCCGGCCGCGTCGGACCCCAGCGAGATTGAAAACGCGACACCGACGAAGCCGCCCGAAGACGAAGAGTGGCTCAGCCGATTCGAATTGACCGAGCGGAGTGGCAAGACGATCAAGAGCGAAGACTTGGCGGGCCAGCCTTACGTGGTCAGCTTTTTCTTCAGCACCTGTCCTAGCATCTGCGTCAAACAGAACCAGATCATCAAGGAGCTGCAAGACGAGTTCGAGGGTCAAGGCGTTCGCTTCGTCGCCATCTCCGTCGACCCCGAAACCGACACACCCGAGACGCTTCGTGAGTATGCCGCCCGTTTCGGTGCCGACGAAGAGCAGTGGCTGTTCATGACGGGTGATTTGACCTACATCCGTCGCATCGGCGGCGAGATATTCCAACAACCGGTCGACAAACAATTCCACACCGAGCGATTTGTGCTGGTTGATCCCGAGGGGGCCATTGAGGGCTTTTACAATTGGCCCGAGAAGCGTCAACTGGCGGCCATGAAAGACAAGATTCGCGAAATGATGCAAAGCCAAAAATCATCATGAATTGGCAATTCCTAGCGGACAATCTTCCGCATGCGACTGCCGCGCTGAACGCGACCGCGGCCGTGTTGCTGGCCATGGGGCTCGTCAACATCAAACGCGGGCGGGCGAGAGTTCACAAGAAGTACATGTTGGCGGTGCTCGCTGTCAGCGCCCTGTTTTTGGTGCTGTACTTGTTTCACAAGGTCGCGCTGTATCAAGCCACCGGTGAGCCGAACAAGCGTTTTCCGACCGATCCCGCGATCGCATCCGATGCGGCTCGATACACGTATTATGGGATTCTTGGCACCCACCTGGTTTTGGCGATCACGGTCCCGTTCCTCGCCGTTCGAGCGGTCTACTTGGCCAAAGCCGGCCGAATCATTGCGCACAAAAAATTGGTTCGTTACGCCTTTCCGATTTGGATGTACGTGTCGGTGACCGGTGTGATGGTTTACGCGATGCTGTACCAGTTGTATGCGGTGTAAGGATAGGGATTAGGAATTAGGAATTAGGAATTAGGGAAATGAGGAATTAGGATTTTGGAATTAGGAATTAGGAGTTAGGATCGGAATTAGGAATTAGGAATTAGGGATTAGGGATTAGGGATTAGGGAGTCGCAGAGTGGCGTGGACGAGGCGACGAGTCCCACACGGCCGGACGCGTCGCCTCGTTCACTACGCCAATTGTAATGGCGTACCTAACACCTAACACCTAACCCCTAACACCTAACCCCTAACCCCTAACACCTATCCCCTAACCCCTATCCCCGCTCCCGCTCCCGCTTGGGCAAGAACGCGGCGATGATTCCCATCAGCGGCAGGTAGGCACAGATCTGGAAGACGTATTCGAGACTGGTGCGATCCGCCAGTTCGCCCAACAGGGCTGCCGCGATCGCGCTGATCCCGAACGCGAAGCCGAAGAACAGGCCCGCGACCGCGCCGACTCGCCCGGGCAACAGCTCTTGGGCGAACACTAGAATCGCGGAAAAGGCGGACGCCAAAATCGTTCCAATGAACATCGTCAATACGATGGTGCCGACCAAACCCGCGTGAGGTAACGACAACGCGAACGGGGCAACGCCGAGGATCGAGAACCAGATCACGATTTTGCGGCCGAAGCGATCGCCCAACGGTCCGCCGGCAAACGTGCCCACCGCCACCGCAAATAGAAAAGCGAACGAACAAAGTTGAGATTGTTGTTTGGTCAGCTCGAACTTGGCTTCCATGTAAAGCGCGTAATAGCTGGTGAAGCTGACCAGATAGATGTACTTCGACATCACGAGGGCCACCAGCACTCCGATCGCATCGCCGACTTGTCGCCGGGAAAGCGAAGCGTGACGTGGCGGCTTGGCAAGTTTCTCTTTCGCCGATCGGAGGGCGAGCTTTGCGTGGTACCATGCCCCGACCCGCGTCAGCACGACGATCCCGACCATCGCGATCAGGGCGAACCAAGCGATCGAGCTTTGGCCAAAGGGAAAGATGATCGCGGCGGCCAGCAGCGGTCCGAGCGACGTGCCGAAGTTCCCGCCGACTTGGAACAACGATTGGGCGAACCCGTGACGACCTCCCGCCGCCATGTGGGCCATCCGCGATGCCTCGGGATGGAAGATACTGGACCCCGTACCGATCAGCGCCGCCGAACCCATGAGCGTCGCCAGTGTTCGAGACTGGGAAAAGCAAACCAACCCCACCAGCGTCATGCCCATCCCGATCGCCAACGAAAAGGGTTTCGGCTTGCGGTCGGTGTACATGCCCACGATCGGCTGCAACAGCGACGCCGTCAATTGGAACGCGAACGTGATCAGCCCGACGTCTCCATAGCTGAGGTTTAGTGAATCCCGCAGCAACGGGTAGGTCGCCGGAATCAAGGACTGGATGATGTCGTTGAGCATGTGAGCAAAGCTGAGCGACGCCAAAACCACCACCGCGGTTTGGGGAATCGCCGCCGCGGGTGAATCCGACTCGGCGAGTGGCGTCGCTGGTTCAGGATCAGCACGTTCGGGGACCGTTAGTTCGGGCTCGGGGCTTGGGTCGGAGCCGGCGGGACGGGTCATGAGGGGGCTCAAGTCTTGAAGCGGCGGCCCCGGGAGTGGGGACGCGAGGAATCGGTCGGGAATCGTAGGGAAAGCAGGAGCGAGCGACGAGGAAAAGGGTTCGCATTCTGGCCATTTACAGATCGGTCCCTGTTTGCGTAGACTGGCGAGCTTCGATTTCTTCGTCAATGCCCGTGTTTCTCGCTTTCGAGCCAGTTTTTCGTGTTTGAATCTCTTTCCGACGGTTTGCAATCCGCTTTCAAGAGCTTGTCCGGCAAGGGCACGTTGACCGAAGGCAATATGCGCGACGGGCTGGAGATCGTAAAACGCTCGATGCTGGAGGCGGACGTCAGCTACAGCGTCGTCGAAGATTTCATGGCCCAGGTGTCCGAGAGGGCGCTGGGCAAACGCGTGCTGTTGAGCCTTCGGCCCCACGAAGAATTGATCAACATTGTTCACAGCGAGTTGATCTCGATCCTCGGTCCGGTCGATCCGTCGTTGCACCTCAAGAAAGAGGGGCCCACGATCATCATGCTCTGCGGGCTGCAGGGGAGTGGTAAAACGACGACGTGCGGGAAGCTCTCGCAATTGCTCAAAGAAGAGGACATCACGCCGCTGTTGGTCGCCGCCGACTTGCAGCGTCCTGCTGCGATCGACCAACTGCACGTGATCGGTGACCAACTTGGAGTGCCGGTCTTTAGCGATAGGGGGAACAAGGACCCGGTCGCCGTCTGCAAAGCGGGCGTCGACAAGGCGATCAAGGATGGCAACCGTGTCGTGATTTTGGACACGGCCGGACGATTGGCGATCGACGAAGCGTTGATGGCCGAACTAAAGCGGATCGACAAAAAGGTCTCGCCCGACCAGGTCTACTTGGTCGTCGACGGCATGACCGGTCAAGACGCGGTCAACAGTGCCGGTGCTTTCAACGAGGCACTCGAGCTCGATGGCGTCATCATGACCAAGCTCGACGGTGACGCCCGCGGCGGTGCGTTGTTGTCCGTCAAGCAGGTCACCGGCGTCCCGATCAAGTTCATCGGCACCGGTGAGCGGTTTGATGCGCTCGAGCCCTTCCGCCCCGAGGGCATGGCGGGCCGGATTTTGCAGATGGGCGACATCGTCGCTGCGGCTCGCGAAGCCCACCGGATCGTCGACGATCGAGAACGCGAAGAATTGGAAGCCAAAATGGCGTCCGGCGACTTCTCGCTCGACGACTTCAAAAACATGATGCAAAAAGTCGCCAAGCCGGGCCTGATGGGACGCATGATGGGCTTGATGCCCGGCATGGGCCAATTCAAGGATGTGCTCGAAAGCGACGAGGCGGCCAAAGGCATCAATCAAACCATCGGCGCGATCAACGCCATGACGATGGCAGAGCGGCGCAACCCCAAGATCATCGATCCCCATCGACGCAATCGGATCGCCAAAGGCGCCGGCGTCCAAACGACGGTGATCTCCCAATTGATCAAGCAGTTCGACATGATGAAGCCGCTGATGCAAGGCATGGCAGGCGGCGGCATGGGCGACCGGATGAAAATGATGCAGCAGCTTCAAGCCGGCGGCATGGGCGATCCCTCAATGGGCGGCATGAAGTTGAAAAAGGGCACCGGCAAACGCCTCAGTGCGGGTGATCGAGCCCAACAAAAGAAAGAACGTGACAAGTTGAAGCGGCGGATGAAGCGCAAAAAGTAACTTACGAAGAACCTACTAAGAACAAAGTGCCAGTCGTTCTGGCACCGACCCGGATGACCGAAAATGTTTTCGGCTCCAGGAAGTCTGACTAGTCATCGAAACTCGTTTCCCTTTAGGAACAAACCACTTATGGCAGTTCGAATTCGAATGAAGAAAATGGGGCGTGCTCACCGTCCCTTCTATCGTGTTGTGGCGATGGATCAACGCAGCCCTCGTGACGGGCGCATGATCGAAGAGCTCGGTACCTATGATCCGATGTGTCCCGAAACGGATGCTCGCGTCAATCTCAAGGGTGAACGGATCGATTACTGGTTGGGTGTCGGTGCACAACCGAGTGACAAGGTCGGCGTGCTGATCAAAAAGTACGGCACCGAAGGAACTCACCTGGAAGCTCAAAAAGCAGCCATGGAACGTTTGGGCCGACGCAAACAGTACACTCCGGCACCGCCGGAACCGGCCAGGCCGAAAAAAGAAGAGCCCAAGGCTGAACCCGTGGCTGAAACGCCACCCGAGGAAGCCGCACCGGCCGATGAGGCCAAGCCGGCCCGAAGAAGCCAAATCGGAGTAGTCGGATTAGTCTGAGTCGCCCGCATCGTCTTGGCGGCGGCCTTTGAATTTGCGTTGGACAGAGAATCATGCGATTCGATATCGTCACCCTCTTTCCCGCGTTGTTCGAAAGCTACCTCGACGAGGGGCTGCTCAGCAGAGCCGTGAAAAACGGGCTCGTCGATATCCATCGGCACGACCTCAGAGATTTTGCACCCGTATCCGTGCATCGACCGGTTGATGATAAACCGTTCGGCGGCGGGCCCGGAATGCTGATCCAAGTCGAGCCGACGGTGAAATGTGTCGAAGCGGTCGAAGCGATGTCCGAGGTGCCGGCAAGGCGAATTTTGCTGACACCGCAGGGCAAACGGTTCGACCAACAAGTGGCGGAAGAATTTGCGATCGACCAGCGAATGATCTTGCTGTGTGGTCGCTACGAAGGATTCGACCAACGCGTGATCGACATTTGGCAGCCCGAAGAGATCAGCATCGGTGACTTTGTCCTCAACGGAGGCGAGGTCGCGGCGATGGTGATCATGGAAGCGGTGATTCGACTGATCCCCGGCGTGCTGGGTGACCAACAAAGCCACATTGATGACTCGTTCAGCCAGGGAAACCGGATGCTCGAGTTCCCCCAATACACGCGACCGAGAGAGTTCCGAGGCCACACCGTGCCCGACGTCCTGACGGGCGGAGATCACGGGGCGATCGCTGAAATGGCGAGCGGAACAAAGTCGGTTGCGAACCCTGTCTCGACGCAGCGACTTGCTGGTCGACACCGATAACGAAAATAAAAACCCTCATTACTGAGTTAAAACAATGTCCAAAGCCATTATGGACCTGGTCGAAAAGGCCGCGTTGAAAGAAGAAATGCCGAAGTTTGAAATCGGCGACACCGTCGATGTTCACTTGAAGATTCTGGAAGGCACCAAAGAGCGGATCCAGGTTTTTACCGGAGTCGTGATCGCACGCAGCGGCAGCGGTTCGCGTGAAATGTTCGCCGTCCGACGGATCGTCGCCGGCGAAGGCGTGGAACGAAAGTTCCCCGTCCACAGCCCACGCATCGAGAAGATCGAAGTCACGCGAAGCGGCGTCGTCCGTCGAGCGAAACTGTACTTCTTGCGTGGCCGAGTCGGTAAAGCCGTGCGGCTCAAAGAACGTCGCCGTACCTAGGCGAAGCTTCGACGAATCGCACGGGCTGGTGATGCCCACGCAATGTTGAGCAAGGTCACGGCGAGTGGTACTCGCTATGACCGTGCCGAACGAGCAGCGCAAACACGCGGGGCGTTGCCCCCGCGGTTCAACCGTGTGCCCATCGGGCCGCGCGTGGTCTCGCCTGCGATGTCGTGCACTGACTCGGCTGGGTAAACACACGGGGCGTTGCCCCCGCGGTTCAACCGTGTGCCGATCGGGCCGCGCATGGTCTCGCCTGCAATGTCACGCAGTGACCCGGTCGCGCACACACGCGGGGTGATGTCCGCGCGGTTCAACCGCGAATCACCAAGCATGTCTGTACCGGTGTACAATTGGCGTCTTTGGTCGTTTGCCACGCGATCGAGGGTCCATTCCGATGCATCCGCTTGTGCAACGCCTCTGTGATAAATACGTCGACGTTCGATTCGGTGCGATCGATCCTCGGGCGAAAGTCGGGAAAAGGGGCGAGCAAGCTGCCGCCCGACTGTTGCGACGCAAAGGTCTGGTCGTCGTCGCCGAGAGCGAATCAGACCGGGGCGGCGAAATCGACCTGATCGCGATCGACCGCAAACGCAAGACGATCATCTTTGTCGAGGTCAAGACACACTCGACCACCAAGCCGGGGCATCCCGCCGATCGGGTCGATGCCGAAAAGCAGGGCCGGGTCACCCGCGCGGCCATGCGATACTTAAAACGAAAAAAATTGCTGGGGATCACCACCCGCTTCGACGTGATCGCCGTTTGGTGGTACTCGGAATCGAAGTTGCCTCAAAAAATTGAGCATTACGAGTCGGCATTCGATGCGACCGGAGAGTTTCAATTGTATTGAACATTGCGTCGGATTTAGCGGTAGACAGGACGCCGTTAGCTGTTAAAATAAAGCGACTTACCCAAGAATGCCATTCTGTTGTCCCCAATCCAAATCCCACCGCTGGGACGGCACATTCTTCGTCCGCGACTCATTTGAAATTCGCGGTGGCGGCGGCGTCTCCCCGACGAACCACCGTCACCGTATTTCACTTCGCGTGCGATCCGCTATCTTTCTCACAAAAATTGCGTGTCACCACTTAATAGCCGACTATTTTGGGGGCAACGCTCAATAATGCAGTCGAGGGTTGCCTCACAACGCATTTGCGAGAAAATCAAATTCATACCTCGTTCTCTCCAGGAGAGTTTACATTGAAGATTTCGAACCTGCGCCACGTTGTCTTGCTCGCCACATTCGCCGCCATTCCCTTCGTCGCGGGTCAATCCACCGCCGAAGAAACCGGTGATTTGAAGATTCGCTTCGAATACGGGGGCGATGCACCCAAGGCTGAGCCAATCAATGTCAACAAGGACGTCGAGTTCTGTGGCAAGAAACCGTTGATCAACGAGCAATTGCTGGTTAACCCAGATAATAAGGGCGTCAAGAACGTCGTCGTCTATGTCTACACCGGACGCGGTGGCACGAAGCTCGACAAGTATGACCCGCCGAAGAACACGCACACGCTTGCGAACGAAAACTGTCGTTTCGAGCCGCACATTGTGATCGCGCAAGTCGGCGACACGCTGGAAGTGACCAACCCCGATGCGGTCGGACACAATGCGAACTTGAATTTCTTCAATAACAAGCAGCAAAACTTCACGATCCCCGCGGGCCAATCCAAAAAGGTCGAGTTGGAAAAGGACGAACCGGCACCGATTCCTGTCGACTGCAACATTCACCCGTGGATGAAGTCGTTCGTCGTCGTGCTGGAACACCCCTTCGCGGCCGTCAGCAACTCGGACGGTGAACTGGTCATCAAGGGCTTGCCCGTCGACACCAAATTGGTGTTCCGAGCTTATCACGAATCGGGCTCGATCAGCGACGTGACCGTCGATGGGAAGAAAGAGAACTGGAATCGAAGCCGGTTTGAAACCGAAGTCAAAGCTGGCATGAATGACATGGGCACCGTGATCATCCCCGCCGCCGATCTGAAGTGATTCCGGTCTTCCATCGAGTGATCAAGCCGGAAATTAAATCCGGCTAGCAACATCGCAGGCCAGGATTTTTCCTGGCCTTTTTTTTGTTCTTCTCCTCAGCGACATGAAGCCAGCCACTTGATGCCATCCGAACTCGTTCACCGGATCGGCCTGTTCACCGCAACGGTGATTGTGATCGCGATTGCCGTGATCGTTCGGTTGTCGTCGTTGCACGAGAGCTTTTGGGTCGACGAGTTGCATTCGGCGTGGTGCATTTGGGGCACGTTCGGCGATGTCATGCCGCGTTCGACCGCGGGGAACCAATCGCCGGTGTACTTTGCCGGTCTGTGGGTCTGGAAACAGTTGGCTGGTGAGTCGGAATTTGTGCTGCGTCTATCCAGCGTCATTGCGGTCTCGATCGCGAGCGGCGTTGCGTGCTGGGGTGTCGGTCGATGGACGGACCAGATCACCGCTGGCGTGACCTCCGGTTTGGTGCGTCGCGGTGGAGTCGAACTCGCTTTTCTTTGGAACCGAGTTGCGCCCGTTTGCGTTGGTGATTCTGTTCGCGTCGATCGCTGCGGTTTGCTTCGTGTGGCTGGTGACGACTCGCTCGCGGGAGGAAAATTGGCCGGCCTGGATCACACTCGTCCTCTCGATGTTGATAGCGATGGCGTGCCAACCGACTAGTGTGGGTGTGATGGCGTGGATGCCAATCGTGTTGTGCCTCTCATGGATGTGGCGTGACAGTTCTTCGGCCGCCGATTTCGATCGCAAATCGATCGTTTTGGCGATCGGGTGCATTGCGTCGGCGTGGGCAGTCTGGAAGGTCACGCTGGGCCAATCCTGGCAAGATCGCGAGGCCTGGGCCACGTTCGCCACCGCAACTCGGCCCGGGGAAATTTGGGAGGCATGGAACTGGTTCTGGTTAGCGATCGTCCCGGTCGGGTTCGTTTTGGCGAGTGTCGTCGATCGATGGTTACGGCACCAAAAGTGGACCCGCCAATCGGTCGATCATTGCATCGTAGCCTTAGGAATTATCGGACTCGTCGCCGCCGCGACGAGTGTTTACTGGTTCGTATCTTGGTGCGAGTGGATACCGATCTGGCATCGCCGTTACTTCGTCGCCGGTCTGCCGTTGCTGGCCGTCGGTACGGGCGTAGCAGTTGCCGCGTTGCCGAAGTGGTTTCGCGGATCGACGGTCTGCGCCGCGTCGATCCTCGTGATCGGCTTGACGTGGCAGCAAGCCACGTTGGGCCGCTGGATCTCCCAGCCGCGAAGCCCGGCGGTCGCACGCGGCGAAGATTGCGCGGGGCGGTTCGGTGGGTCCGTCAAAACGCGTCGGCCGACGACTCCATTTTTTTGGATGCCGGACTGATCGAGGCCCAGTCCGGACACGTTTCCACAGCCAGCAACCCACTGAAAGAGTACTTGTGCTACCCCGTGTCGGGGCCGTACGAGATTCAGCAAAACGTGACTCCGATCGGTCGATTCGGGTCGAGCCCCGCCGCATCCGATGCGATCGATGGGGTGTTGAAAAGCGGCCAATCGGCGTGGGTGATCGTTCGTCGACCCGTCGGGATGATCGATCGCGAGAGGTTTGGAGGAGTCAAAAACGGCGAAGCTTCGATTCGGGGTTTTGGCCGAGTATCGGTGCTGTGGTTGCCGGAGACTCATTGATACCGGTCTATCATGGAAGCAACCGCCAATCTCGAAGCCACCGTTCCCATGAATCACTCATCGCCTAACCGGACCACGACGTCGCCGCCCCGTTTTCTCTCCGCAAGGAGTTGGCTCTCGCGGGTGGTGTGCGGATGCGTTTTGATGATCGGGTGCACTGGGAAGTCGTTGGCGGAAGGCGCGGAGATCGTGCCGGGTGGACCACATGACTCACCGATGTCCGCCGCGGCCCAACGTGGGTATCGCGTGCTGACCGAGATGCCATTGCTTTCGAGCGACTTTACGCAAGAAGTTTTCGACCACACGTGGATGTCGTGGCCTGAACCGCTGCGCAGCGAGGCAAAAGACGCGTCGGTCAACGAGCGCCGTCGGATGGCATTTGATCGATATGGTTTGACGAGTCGGCCGGGTCACGAAACAGTCGATGGTCTCGGTAAACCGTTGCAATACGTCGTCGATGATGAAACCGGCGGCTGGACCATGAATTGTTTCTCGTGCCACGGCGGCAGCGTCTACGGCACGACCACGCCGGGTGCGCCCAACAATCGCTTCGCATTGCAAACGATGACCGAAGAAATTCGCTCGACCAAGTTCAAGCTCGGCAAGCCGCTGTCGAGAATGGATTTGGGGTCGCTCGTCATCCCGTTGGGGACGACACGCGGGACCACAAACGCCGTCGTCTTCGGGATGGGTTTGATGAGCAGCCGCGACGCCGACTTGAATTTGATCGCATCGCCGATCGAATCGTTCACGCACCATGACATGGACGCGCCGCCGTGGTGGCACTTTGCCAAACGACCTAACATTTACATCGACGGTTTTGCGGCGAAGGGGCACCGTGGCTTGATGCAGTTCACGTTGATTCCCGAGAATGGGCCGTCGTTTTATCGGGAACATGAAGACGACTTCCGTGACGTGTACGCTTATCTGTCTTCGCTGCGACCACCCGTTTACACCGCCGCAATCGATGATTCGTTGGCGGGGCAGGGCAGGGCACTGTTCAACCAGACGTGTGCCCAGTGTCATGGCACCTACGGCGATCAACCGACGTATCCCAATCGGCGTATTTCGATCGACGAAATCGGAACGGATCCCGTTCGCTTGAACGCACTTTCGAGCGAAGGGCGACAAAAATACGCCAACAGTTGGTTCGCGCACGCGGGCGAGGCGGACGAGCAGGAAACGGTGGTCGATCCAATCGGCTACGTCGCCCCGCCGCTCGATGGTGCCTGGGCCAGCCCCCCGTATTTCCACAACGGCAGCGTGCCGACGCTCTGGCATGTGCTGCATCCGAGCCGACCGTCCGGGCGTGTGGCGACGCACCGATGAGTCACTCGACCCCGAAAAAGTCGGCTTCACCATCGAGATCGTCGATAAGGTGCCACTTACTGAGCACGACCCAGCGGTCCGCCGAAGCTATTTCGATACTCGCCGATTCGGCAAAAGCAACTCCGGCCACGACTACCCCGACGAACTGACCGAGCAAGAGAAGACAGCGGTACTGGAGTACCTCAAAACGCTCTAGTCCAGCCCGTCCACTCGATCTGTTTTTCACAACCCGCCGCGTGAGTGAGGCCTTTGCACGTGCGACCGCATCATGTCCCACGACTCCGCGACCGGCGACTACTCGATTCACCGTCAATGGCGTATAAAACTGAATCCTGACCCGATCCATGCGTTGGAGCAAATAACGAGATGAGTCAAACACAACTGCTGTCTGCCCGTGCTGGTGAAATCACGCCCGAAATGGAATTTGTCGCCAAACGAGAAGACCTGCCCGTCGAATTGATTCGCGACGAGGTCGCCGCGGGTCGCATGGTGATCCCCGCCAACAAAGTCCACGCCGCAGGAGCGCTGGAGCCCATGGCGATCGGCATCGCGGCGAAGTGCAAGATCAACGCCAACATCGGCAACAGCGCCGTGACCAGCAACGTCGGTGAAGAACTCGAAAGCTGCACACCGCCGTTCACTTCGGTGCCGACACGGTCATGGATTTGTCGACCGGCAAAGACATCGACAACATCCGACGACGAAATCATCCAGAAAGCCCCGTTCCAATCGGAACCGTGCCCGATCTACCAAATGCTGGAAGAGCTCGGTGGCAACATCGAAGACATGACGGCCCAGCACTTCTTGGACATGTGCGAACACCAAGCCAAGCAGGGTGTCGACTACATGACGGTCCACGCCGGCGTCAAACTCGAGCACCTGCACCTGAGCATCAATCGCGTCACCGGCATCGTCAGCCGCGGCGGATCGTTGATCGCCAAATGGATGATGGTGCACAACAAGCAAAACCCGCTGTACGAAGCGTTCGATGATCTTTGCGACATCATGCGAGAGTACGACGTGACCTGGTCGCTGGGCGACGGAATGCGTCCGGGTAGCATCGCCGACGCGTCCGACGCCGCCCAGTTTGCCGAACTCGACGTGCTGGGTGAATTGACCGCACGCGGTC
The DNA here is from genome assembly GCA_963781095.1 of Pirellulaceae bacterium. Lineage (GTDB taxonomy): Bacteria > Planctomycetota > Planctomycetia > Pirellulales > Pirellulaceae > Rubripirellula. Next base: position 1,927 of record CAWAEA010000014.1, on the reverse strand, counting down.
AAGCAACGGGCACCCAAGTGATGGTCGAGGGACCCGGCCACGTTCCGCATGGACCAGATCCAAATGAACATCGAACGGCAAATCGAAGTTTGCAACGGAGCTCCGTTCTACGTGCTCGGTCCGTTGGTGACGGACATTGCCCCGGGATACGATCACATCACCAGCGGCATCGGGGCAGCAATGGCCGGATGGTACGGTGCCGCAATGCTGTGCTATGTAACGCCAAAAGAACACCTCGGTTTGCCAAACGAAGAAGACGTCAAACAGGGCGTGATCGCCTACAAAATTGCCGCCCATGCTGCCGATGTTGCCCGTGGACGTAAAGGTGCCCAAGACCGCGATGACGCGCTTTCAAAAGCACGGTTTGCCTTTGACTGGAAGGAGCAATTCCGATTGTCGCTGGATCCAGAAACCGCTCAGCGATATCACGACGAAACACTTCCTCAGGAAACATTCAAAAGCGCCCACTTCTGCAGCATGTGCGGTCCCAAGTATTGCTCGATGAAGATCACCGAAGACATTCGCCAAATGGCCAAAGAGAACAAGCTGGTCGAGCTGCCAACGGTCGGTCAGTGACGCCTGGTTCCTTTACCCCGCACTCGGCGGTGACTGGTACGGATTTCCCGTTTCCTCGATCTTGGCGGGATCCAGCCCGTTACCGCTGACCACCAGTCCGGTGCCTCTCAGCCTCCACAAAAAGAATCCCGCACCGGCGGCCATCAGGATTGCACAGATGAAAAAGATGTGCTGGGACGGTCGCCGAAACCGGGCCGAATCGCCCAGTACACCAACGCCGCCACCGTCATGAACGTGAACGAGACCGCGTTAGCCGTTCCCAAAAACCGAACCGCGCTCGTCATCAGGCGACATGTACTGCAGCAACATTGCCGCAGTGACGATGTAAAAACCGGCAAAAAAGCCGGCACGAAAATCAGGAATGACGTCATGCTGGTGGCGACCTCGAACATGGACGCCCCGGCATCTTGCCCGCCGGAATCAAACCCAACAACGTAAAGAATACGATCAAGCCGCCTGCACCGATCGGTATCAAACGTCGTTGAATCTTGTGTCCCGATATCGAAGCCGCTACACGCACATCCGACGCCGATCGCAATCCCCAACACGCCCATCAATGCGTCGCTTCGGCCCGGTTGATGCCCAGCACCACGGTGTATTCGGGAACAATGAACAGGGCCAGTCCGGCCAGCAACTAGAAGTAACCCCACGCCATCATCACCATCAGCAATCGTGACCGTGACATCTCGCGGATCGTCATCACGTAAGTCGAAATCGGGTTCCAATCCCACTTCAATTTCCGGTCACCGACCGGCAGCCTGGGCATGAAGAATCGCCGCGATCAGCCACCGATGGCGATCAACGTCGATACAGCCGGCAGCGAAGTGACCCCGCATTGCCGGCTTGGGGCGAGTCTGGCAAAGGCTAAGAGCAGCAGGCAGGCAAGTACAGCAGTCACAGGGCAACGTTCACCATCCGTACACCGTTCACCCCCACACAGCTGGGGCCCCCAGCCACCAGCACCAGACCCTGCAGCACCAAGGGGAAGGGGCAGGAGGCAAAGGACAGAGGCAGGAAGGAAGGAAGGAGAGGGAGAGAGAAAGAAAAGAAAGAGGAAGGAAGGAAGAGAGAAAAGGAAGGAAGGAAAGAAAGAAAGAAAGAAAGAAAGAAAGAAAAAAAAAAAAAAAAAAAAAAAAAAAAAAAAAAAAAAAAAAAAAAATTGGAATGGAATGGAATTTTTTTTTTTTTTTTTTTTTTTTTTTTTTTTTTTTTTTTTTTTTTTTTTTTTTTTTTTTTTTTTTTTTTTTTTTTTTTTTTTTTTTTTTTTTTTTTTTTTTTTTTTTTTTTTTTTTTTTTTTTTTTTTTTTTTTTTTTTTTTTTTTTTTTTTTTTTTTTTTTTAAAAATTTTTAT
>CAWAEA010000013.1:0-160527 GCA_963781095.1 Pirellulaceae bacterium | reverse complement strand
ACGGCTTGGTTGAAGCTGCTATACGCGAGTTTCCTTTGTTCGATTAGGTAAAGCTGGAAGGATCGCACGTCTTCCGGGGTTACGCAGTCGAGCGGCTTTTCAATAAAGTCTGCGAACCTGGCCGCGTGGTAGGTGTAAGCGTCAATGGTTCGCTGGGCCATGTTCCTGATTTTCATATCCTCAGCGAGGCGTATGGTCAGTGGGCAGGGCCGTTTTTCGTGGGGCGTCATGTTGGTTTCGCTCAAGTTGGAGTCGTGCCGGGTCACGAAGTGTGCCCGGTCGGTTCGCAACCATTTCACTTGCCGTCACAGAAAGCGCAACCTCTTTAATCGTTTTAATCATCAACCGAGCAAGATAGTGTGCCGTAAGAATCGTCAGATTCGTTAGCCGGCGTTGGCTGCCCTGTTCGGGACGGGAGTCGCGTTAGCGAAGCAAGGAAAGAAAAGACAGCGGCGAAGCCGACCGTCTAAATGTGATCTGGGCTGGCATGGATGCCAGCCTCTCGCCACGCAGGAAGCGTGCCAGTGCCGTCGGGATCAATGTCTGCGAGGACGTCACCCAACCCAACGTCACCTCACTGCTCAGGAATCCGCAGTCACCACGCACTGCACCGGAGCAATTCGATTAAGTTCAACGTCTGCGATAACCGGGTGGCCGCGGTTGATCTTCCATTTGTAAACGCGTTGTCGGCCACTCCGCGTTCATCGCGTGGTTACCCGTGACTAGGCGATCAATCGAGCAAGGATGCCCGGCACGGGTCTCCAGGAGTGTAGCTTCTCTGCAATCGTCCCACCGACCACAGCCTTACCGAGATGACGATCAAGGTTCGCGGTGTCAGAAGAATAGTAGATCCCACGATCCTTGCGATTGGGAATTAAATGTTCGAGAACGAGTAAATCAGGGCCGTTGCGATCCGAAATGTCAACTGTTGAAAAGTATCGTGCGGATCGCAATGGATGAAGCAGGATTTCAGGGGACTGCTCGTACAAGCGTCCCCAATTGTCCGGAATGCCGAATGACGGAAACTGCTCATCGAACGTCAGCTCAAAACCTTCGCGTAGCCGTTGCATCGCGGCGTCTCGCGCTTGCTCCAGTGGCCGTGTGTTAGCAGTCTCGCAATGGTCGAGCATACGCAAGATTGAATCGCCAATCGCTTCCGAATCACCTCGCGCTAATACACAGCCATCACCGTATCCGATCGTTCCATTTCGATACGCGACATAGGGAAGTATAACGAGAACATCGTCACGTAAGTGATGATGAATGTTGACCCGGTTGTAGCGGTCTGTGTCAGTCATGGATTTTCAGTCGGGTAACGCCCCGCGTCACCGGGGCCCGTGAGTAAACATTCCATTTGTGAAACCGAACCAACGGGCCTCCGCGTGCACGCGATGGTTACCCGTTGTCCTCGAACACCCCGGCGATACGGTTGCCCTTGTCATCAAGTACACCAGTGTCAAACCGAAGGGGAAGTAGTCGGAATGCTGGATTGTTGAGAGCGGCCTTGAGTGCGTCAAGCGATTTGCGATCGAATTCGTCAAGGTTGCCATTGCGTCCGAATGAGAATTCTTCGTTGCAAGCGAAGATTGAGTAGAAATATGCATCATCGTCTAACGACGTATCCATCATACTCGTCGCCATCCGCAGTCGTGAATCTTGCACGAATGTAAAGACGCATTCGATCCGGAAGCGGAATCGGCTTGAGGACGGTGTAGACGGCGTGAACGTTTCCGGTGTGGTGCTCGGCAAGAAGCCGGTCGAGGACATCAGGTGAAACACCCCAGTCGAGAATCTCCTGCCGCTCGGTGTAGTCGTAGTATTCCGACCAGATTGGGTGCCGAACAATGTCAGATGCATCCAAGTCATTCAACGACTTCATCACAAACAGAGCCGGATCATAGACGGACGCAATCATATCAGTCGGGTAACGGTTGGGTTCAGCGAGCCGGGACGGTTGACTTTCCACTTCGTAGAATCTCGCAAGCCCGGCTTCGTTGCAACCCATGGTTCTCTGGCTTTATTGCATTCCCGGACGATTCTAGCGTGACATGAACGAAGTTTCCAACACCTCGCCTGATTCGGCGTCGAGGATGATCGTCGCATTCCCACCCATCCGACCCCGGTTCGTCCCGACGGTCCAGCAATTGATGCGGCGTCCGTCATTCGAATCAAATTCATCCTTGCATACGTAAACGTCACGCCATTCCCATCCGTTCTCTTCAACGACTGCGCCATGTTATTCGAGCACCTACGTCGGGATATCGGGTCAACGGCGTCGGTCCGGTGGTTGCCTCCGACGACCTCGCCTGGATTCAGCGCAAAGTTCCACGTGGACATTGGCAATCCATTCAGTGTCGGGGCGTGTCGTGATGTACCACATGTCAGCGTTGAACCACGCGTGAACGGAATCTTTGTGCCATGGCCAGCGTTTGGCATCCGCGTACTCGCGTGCGATGCGAATTGCATCCGCTTCAGAGATTCGTAGTGCGACTGGTTCAGGTTGCATATCGATTGCGCAACTTCGTCCAGAGAAAGAATCCATGTAAGTCCAAGGTTTGATGGGTGGGAGCCATTCGTTAAAAAACTGGCGACTCAAACCCGTGATCTGGGCAGCTTGCGGCTGCCTGTCACATTCACTCCACCCACCAAACACATGGACTGAAATCCACATGAAGATTCTCGCACTGGACCTCGGCAAATTCAACTCCGTTTGCTGCCTCTTCGACTCCAAAACTCGCAAAACGAAGTTTCTCACCACACCCACCACGAGAGAACACCTCGCCGGCATCTTCAAGGACAGCAAAGCCGACCTCGTCGTCATGGAGGCCTGCGGCCCCTCGGGATGGATCAACGATCTGGCAAAATCTTGCGGACTCGAAACACTCGTCTGCTCCACCAACGAAGAAGCCTGGCGGTGGGCCAACGTCAAACGGAAAACCGACAGAGACGACGCTCTCAAACTCGCTCGCATGGCCGCCATGGGCGAACTCAAAGCCGGTCCACACGCCATCACCGGAACATCGTGAGTTCCGATCGCTCGTCAAGTACCGCAAGACCCTCGACGGACGAATCAACAAAACCAAGAACGCCATCCGTGCGTGGTTCGTCAACCACGGGATCGCGATCGACGCCGGCGACAAAGCCTGGCACACCGGTCGCGAGCACATCAACTCGTTTCGCAAACCCCTGGCTGACTGCGGACCCGACGAACTTTGGAAAGGAGAACTCGACATCGAACTGACAATCCTCGATTCGCTGACCGAGCAACTAGCAGTGTCGTCAAAAAGCTCGAAGCGATCGGCAAGAATGATCGCGAATCAAGCGACTCCAAACGATCCCCGGAGTCGGACCACGAACCGCTGAAATCCTGGTCGCGTGTCTCGACGACCCTCACCGCTTTGAAAACGGACGACAAGTGTCGGCCTACTTCGGCTTGGTTCCACGGCAGTATCAATCCGGCGAAACGGATCGCAACGGACGCATCACCAAGCGAGGCAATCCACTGGCACGAACGATCCTCGTCGAATGTGCTTGGGCCTCGCTGCGGTACAACCCGTGGGCCAAGGGCGTCTACGAAAGGATCTGTGGCAAACAAAAAACACGCAAGAAGAAAGCGGCGATCGCGTTGGCTCGCAAGATCGCCGTGATCGCCTGGGCGATGCTGCGAGACGAAAAGGATTGGGATCCCAAGCAAATGATCCAGGTCACTGAATCGTTCGGAAGGATGCCGGCGGGGCTCAAGGACTCACTGCAAAACATGAAACCCAAAGAGAATGCAGATCAACGAAAAAGTCGTCTTCGCAAGGAAGCTCGCGCGGCGAAAGAGGCCGCCGAGAGCCGTCGCTTCAAAAACAACTGGGCAGACTCCGCGTGAAAGAACCACCGCAGATCTGCCAAGCCGACGCCAAACGCAAAGCGACCAACTCGACGGCAACGCGCTCGCCTCGGTCCACTTCTCAACCAAACGAGAAACGACAAACAAAACCTCCAAGCCACGGCGAGCAAGAAAGCCAGTATCGCGTGCCTGATGCTCCGACATCGGCGTAACGAATCGGCCTTGCTCGCCACTTTCAATCTTTCGGTCACCAGGACAACCAGTATCGGCTGACTGATGCTTCAAAATCGGCGTAACGAATCGGACCTGCTGACCCTTTTATCTCACTTCATTCTCGAAACTCTGTCGTCAACTCAATCATCACCGCGAGCACCCCAGGAGACCGCCACCAGCTCACACACGAACCACCAAGGAACAGACCTACCCTGTATGAGCACCGACCCAAGTTGATGCGGACCGTTCGATCTAGGATCGATCCGTTGCAAAGGATCGTAGAACTATCCGACACATCGCCCTAAAGAATGTGCCGTACCAAAGGAAGACCACTTGCTGCTCATTGAAGCCTCCAGGCAAGTGCTCGCCGAAACACGATCGCACCAAAGTCGTTGGAACCGTGCAAGGATAACTGAGAGGACGCCGTCAGCTTCGATGCGGGTCCACCAGAGATCAAAGCGTTCACACCTCGAATAGTCGTTTAATCAACATCCTTGTCTGCAATTGACCGTGAGTCGTATCGGCGAATCACTCCTGAAGGCTCATCACCGCCACCAATCAAGTACCGCCACGATGTAAACAAAGAAGATCCAAACCACATGACAAACACCACTTGTCAAACCTAGGACTTCATAGTCGTTACGCGTAACCGGGAACGCGAGGGAAAGTCTCTAACGGCCAAATCGCTTGGCTCGCGTTCTCCGGTTCACGCGATGGTTACCCGCGGTTGTGAATTCACACGTCGCGTCGCATCAATTCGGCTTGCGAACCGAGCGTTGCGATCAAATCAAACGGCGACACACGAACGCCATGTACGATCGGTGGATTCTTCTCGTAATCGCGGTTCTCCGAGTATAAAAATACGGTAATCCAAAGTGAATCCTGGTAGACAATCAAATGACAGGAAATGTCGTCAGTTGTCGGTCCCCAGTTTAGGAATTTGAGCCAGCCCTCAGTCTTGGCCAAGTAGAGATGAGCCTCTGTTAGATTCATGTCGCACAAGTCATCACGGTACTGAAGCCACGAGAGGCTGTGCCGCATGTGCTGGTGCGTCGAATCAATGTCGCTGAGGAATTGCGGAACGTACGCAACATTGTCACGCAACGTCACGCGTTTGTCGGCAACGTAAATGTCAACAGTCAGGAATGGCTGTCCCGGAAACTGATTGCACGGAGACGTTGCAAATGCGAATGTTCGCTTATCTCCAATTACGGTCATCAATCTTCAGTCGGGTAACGATTAATTATGGGTGGTTTAGTCGGGGGGAAACCCCGGCTGGAGGCATTATACCCGACTCGAGTCGGGGGTAATCAGTTTACGACGCGGTTGAGTCGGGGGTAAATGGTCTACGGCGTGGTTGAGTCGGGGGGAAACGTCCGCCTCAGGTATTCTACCCGACTTGAGTCGGGGGTAATGCATATTCCCTCCGCTTTCTGGAGGACTAGGAGCCCTGCGCGATCTGAGCCGCCCGGGGGCTATAGGGTGCTTTGAGATCAGGCTTATTTCACGGGCGTTGGCGTGACGCCGAGAGCTAGCTTGATCAGCAACGAGACATCAAAATGTCTGTTCATTCAAACGCCATCGGGAGATTTGAGTGCAAGTCAAAACCCTCCTCATGAGTGAAGAATGCTAGGTCTTCCTTCGTTCGGCCATCGGGCAGCTAAGTCAGTCGACGGATAGCATGTCGCGTGTGTTTTGACCCAATCAACGAGTACTTGAAGACGCAAATTTACTTCGTTAAGTGGTTGTGGTGGATGCTTCGCATCGGGGTCAGACTCGGGTTTCAGGGTTGGCATGAAGCGGGTCGGCGGTGACATTCGGTGGGGATGCCCCTTTTTTATCTTTCATCTGCCGACACGCTTTGCCACGACTCCCCGCCTTCAATCCCGTCGCCACACGAATCAAACGGCCGGATAGATTGCCGCGAAGATCATGGTGACGCCCAGGGCCGAGAATCCCATGGCGATGCTCATCGGGGCGATCGTTTTGAGTCCTTCGCTTTCCGTCATCCCGCTCATCCGCGTGATGATCCAAAACGCGCTGTCGGTCATCCATGAAATGGGTTTGCTGCCGGCGCCGATGGCCATCGCCAAATAGACGGGGTGGAACGGCAACGACTCGGCTTGAGCCAGACCTTGCAGAACACCCGCCGCCGTGATCATCGCGACCGTCGCGGACCCTTGCAATGTTCGGATGCCGGCCGTCACCAGGAACGCGACGGGCAGGATCATCAGCCCAGGCACCCCGCCCGCCAGATCACCCACTGCCTCTTCGATACCGGCTTGGCGGAGCATCGCGCCGAGTGCGCCGCCGGCGGCGGTAATCAGGATGATGTTTCCGGCCGACGCCAATGACCGGCCGACCAGCGTCGCCCGCAATCGCGCCGGACAATACGCGAGCAATCGAAATGCGAACACCACTGCGATCCCCAAGGCGATGTTCTTATCACCGAGCGTGTTGATCACGTCGGTGGTCGTCGATGGCGTGATCGAGCCGCTCTTGAGCATGAAGGAGAGGACCGAACCGGTGGCGATCAAAACGACGGGGATGACGATCGGCAACAGCGACGCCAGCAACGACGGCTTGGGCATTGCCAGTTCCTCGTCCGATCGTGCCGGGCCGGCTGACTCGTCTTGCGTTTCTTCGATCGATCGCAGCGGAAGGTCGACATAGTGGTTGATGATGCGGGCCGCACCGAGCGACAAGATGCTGCTAAACACTCCGATCGACAATCCGGCGATCATCATCGTGCCGACATCGACGCCGATGATGCCGGCGACCAAGAGTGGCCCGGGCGTGGGTGGGACCAATGAATGGGCGATCGAGCCACCCGCCATGATCGCCAAAATGAACAGCACGTAATTCTTGCCAACTTTTTCTCGCAAGCTTCGAGCCAGCGGAATCATCAAGTAGAACACCGTGTCAAAGAAGACCGGAATCGCCAGCACGAAGGCGCTCACGGCCATCGCTTCGGGTGCCCGCCGTGGTCCGACGATCTGAAGCAATTTGTCGACGATCACTGACGCGGCTCGCGATTCCAAAAGGCATCCGCCGACGACGCTGGCCAGCGCGATCAGGATGCCGATATTGCCAGCCATTTCCCCGAACTCGGTGGCCAGCCGAACCGAGGGGGAAAGTTTCAAAAGTTCGGCGGCTTCGTCGGCCGACATGCGACCCTTGGCGACCTGGAATTCGGTGAATTGCGTGATCGGCTCGCCGCCTGCCAGCGCAGCCACCAACACGCCCGCCAGCAACAAGGTTAAGAACGCGTGAAGCCGAAAAACGAGGATGCTGGCCAGCACGACGGCGACGGCCAAGGCGACAATGATCCAGATATTCATGGAGGAGACGATCCGCGACGGCGATGAGTTTTTGGCGAGAGTGCTGCGACAAGTTATCCACCAGTTGTGGCATCACACCTACGACGGTTTTTGCATTAACCTAACCATTGGCGAGCCGAGCGTGTGACGTCTCGGCTCGATCCACTCGCAACGCCAACCACCCACAACCGATCTCACCTCATGAGCGCGTCCGCCTCCGCACCGGCACCCAACTTTTTCATGCGACACGAATTCGCGATCCGTCGCGTTCATTCGTTGTTGGGCATCGTGCCACTCGGGTTGTACATGTGCGTTCACCTGATCACCAACGCCAGCCTCTTGAACGGATCGGCGACGTTCCAGCGCGGTATTCTTGATTCACAGCCCCGGAAAGTTGCTTCCCATCATCGAATGGGTATTCATCTTTTTGCCGCTGTTGTTCCACGCGATCATCGGCGTGTGGATCGCGAAAACGGGTGGTGTGAACAGCAATCATTACAAGTTCACTAAAAATCGGCGTTACGTCTGGCAAAGGGTGACCGGCGTGATCGCACTGGTGTACCTGTTCGTTCATGTGCTCCACCTGCACGGATGGTTTCACGCCCACCTGTGGTTGGCCGCGATCCAGCCGCTCGGGATGGGTGCGTTTTCGCCTTACAATGCAGCCAGCTCGCTGGTCGCGGCGATGCAGGGCTATGTTTGGCCCGCTTTTTATCTGGTCGGCGTCATGTCGTGCGTTTATCACTTGGCCAACGGCTTGTGGACCGCGGGAATCACTTGGGGCCTATGGATTTCGCCATCCGCCCAGGCTCGGGCTTCAAAGGTTTCAGTGGTGTTCGGCGTCCTGCTTGCGGTTATAGGGGCAAGTGCTTGGTGGGCGGCAGTCGGACCGGGCGAAAATGAGATCGTCGAGTATCGAAAGATCGAAGATCGCATGTACGACGCGTCGGTGGAGGCCGGTTTGGTACCAGAGAACGAAGAGAAAAGATCGAGCATCCCGCGAGACCCATCGGTGACCCCGATCGGCGAGGTCGAAATCATCGATTTCGGTAACGACTCCATCACCGAGATCGAAGTGATCCAAGTGGAACCGACCACCGAGTGAGCTCGCCGGCTGGATCGTAAAAACAACACAGAACGTCAGAAAACGAAAACGGTTAGGAATTGAATCCCATGTCAGAACATCGCGTAGTGGTCATCGGTGGCGGATTGGCGGGGCTCGCGTCGACCATGAAGTTGGCCGAATTGGGTGTCGCGGTTGACCTGCTCAGCCTGACCCCTGTCAAGCGTTCGCACAGCGTGTGTGCCCAGGGCGGCATCAACAGCTGCAACGACCAAACTCGCCAGCTCGGAGACAGCGAGTGGAAACACTTTGACGATACCGTTTACGGCGGCGACTTTTTGAACCACCAACCCCCGGTCAAAGAGATGACCGATTGGGGACCCAAGATCATCGATCTGATGGACCGGTTGGGCGTTCCTTTCAATCGAACGGGCGAAGGATTTTTGGATCGTCGTCGCTTCGGCGGCACACTTTACAAGCGAACGGCGTTTGCCGGCGCGACCACCGGCCAACAATTGCTTTACGGACTGGACGAACAGGTTCGCCGCCGCGAGTCCGAAGGATTGGTCAAGAAGTACGAGTTCTGGGACTTCCTGGGACCGATTTTGGACGACGAAGGTCGATGTCGCGGCGCGGTGGCGCAAGACATGGTATCGATGAAGATTCAAGCGTTCCCCGCCGATGCGGTGGTGGTGGCGACGGGCGGTTGCGGGCTGATCTACGGCCGCAGCACGATGAGTGTTTTCTGTACCGGTGGTGCGGCGAGTCGATGTTTCCAAGCGGGCGCGAAGTACGCCAACGGTGAATTCATTCAGGTCCACCCGACCGCGATCCCCGGCAGCGACAAGTTGCGGCTGATGAGCGAATCGGCCCGGGGTGAGGGCGGCCGTGTCTGGGTCCCACGCAAACCGCAAGATGTCGCGCGAGCCACGCGACATCCCAGAAAGCGAGCGGTTTTACTTTCTCGAAGAACGCTACCCCAAGTACGGCAACTTGGTGCCACGCGACATTGCGACTCGCGAGATCTTTGACATCTGTGTCAATGAAGGCTTGAGTATCGACTCCGAAAAGATGTCGGTCTATTTAGATTTGACCCATATTCCCAAGGCGGAGCTCGATCGCAAGCTCGGCGGCATCCTGGAAATTTACGAAAAGTTCCAAGGCGTCGACCCGCGAGTCGAACCCATGCGGATCTTCCCCGCCGTTCACTACAGCATGGGTGGTCTGTGGGCCGACTATGTCAAGAGTGCCAGTGGTGGGATGGAGGCCGGTGCACCGCGAAATCATATGACCAATATCAACGGTTTGTACGCGATCGGTGAATGTGATTATCACTATCACGGTGCCAACCGCTTGGGTGCCAATTCCTTGTTGTCTTGCATTTTCACCGGCCTGTTCACGGGCACGTCGATCCTGAATCACGCCGCCAGCCAGAAAGAAAGCTACAAGGATCTGTCACCCGCAATCCTGGATGCGGCGGTCAAGAAGGAACAAGATCGACATGATGACTTGTTGAAGGGTGATCCGGATTGCGACGAAAATCCGTATCTGATTCACCAAGAGCTCGGCGACATCATGACCGCGCGTCGCCACCGTCGTGCGACGCAACGATCAATTGGCCGATGCGCTCGAGAAGGTCGACGTTCTGCACAAACGCGCGATGAAAGCCAAGTTGTCGGATACCGGGTCGTGGTCAAACCAGAACGCAATCTTTACCAAGGCGCTTCAAGACATGTTCCCGCTCGCCAAGGCACTTTTGAAAGGTGCGTTGATGAGAGACGAGTGCCGGGGCGCCCACTACAAACCTGAGTTCGACAAACCGGCGCTGACCGCGGAAGATCCCGATGAACGACGCGCCCAAGCCGAGCAATGGTGTGACGACTTCGAAGAGAACAACCGTAAGTTCTTGAAGACCACCATCGCGACGTGGAACCAAGAAACGATGATGCCCGACATTACGTACGAAGATGTCGACACGTCTCTGCTGTCGCCTCGGCCGCGTTTGTACGGCTTGGTCGGCGCCGAAGATATCGAGAAGGTTTGGAAAGAACGGGCCGAAGCGAAGAAACGCGAGACGCAACTGGCTCCCGCCGGTGCATGATCCCGCAACGAGAAGTCGCTGATCCCCGAAACCTAGTTCAGATTCAATTCACAATCAAATCAAACTAAATCATAGGATCGACGGATGATCGCCCTCGAACCCAGCCATAAGAAACGACCCGAGTTCATCAACGTCCGAGTGCGCCGCCAAGATGGTCCCGGAATGGAACCTTATTGGGAATTGCATAAGATCGAATACGAGCCAGAATTGAACGTGATCACGATCCTTCAGCGGATCGCCCAGCAAGCGAAGACATCCGATGGCAAGTCGGTCTCGCCGGTCACGTGGGATTGCGGTTGTCTCGAAGAAGTGTGCGGTTCTTGCACGATGCTGATCAACGGACGGGTCCGGCAAAGCTGCAGTGCGCTGGTGGATCGCTTGCTCGCCGAAAATTCGGATGAAATTTTGCTCGAACCGATGAGCAAATTTCCCGTGATTCGAGATTTGATGGTCGACCGCCAACGGTTGTTCCGTGGACTCAAACGGGTCAAAGCTTGGGTGCCGGTGGATAGCTATTACAACCTCGGTGCCGGCGAACGGATCTTGCGTGATACGCAAGAACAAAACTACCCGCTGAGCCAGTGCATGAGTTGCGGCTGCTGTTTGGAGGCGTGTCCCCAGTATCACAAAATCGAGCTCAAGAAAGAGTCGGGCGAATCGGATGAGGCTTTCGAAGCCCGGCGTTCGGAAGCGTATGACGAAGGCTTCGTGGGTGCTCACGCAATCTCGCAAGCGATGCTATTCAACAACCATCCGACCGGCAAAGCGTTGGCTGATGATCGACTCGATGCGTTGATGGGCGCAGGCGGTGTGACGAACTGCGGCAACGCCCAAAACTGTGTCGCGGTTTGTCCGAAGGAAATTCCGCTGACCACGTCGATCGCCCGCGCCGGACGTGCCACGACGGTGCGAGCCGTGAAGAAGTGGTTCGATAAGTAATCGAGTAGCCCATGTCGTTCGCCGCCACGCGGTCGTGGTCTGTTGACCACGAAGTGGCACTCGGCTCACTACGCTCGGGTCGTGATTCGGAGACTCGAGACAGCCGGATCCGTTTGCTAACCTGGGGTCGGTTGCGTCGATCTGAACTGAAACGTCGTGGGCGATTGCGATTTGTCTCAAGTGTTTCCCATTTCACACTTACGAACCAAAATCAAAATGATGCCTTCGAACGAGACACCTATGAGACATCAAAGAATCACGCGTCGAGACATATTAAAAGTCGCGGCTTCTCTTCCGGCGGTTGCCGCGGTCACGTGTCTCGCTGATGAAGCCACCCGCAAAGACACAATCGAGGTCGACCCACGACCGATGCACGAATTGTCGCCCTACCTCTACATGCAGTTCATGGAACCGCTGGGGGCAACCGATGGCAGCGTGGAAGCGGCTTGGGATCACATCAACGACGTTTGGCGTCCCGATGTGATTGAAGCAACTCAAGAACTTGCTCCGCCCATGATGCGTTGGGGTGGAATTTTCACGGACTATTACCGGTGGCGTGAAGGTGTCGGGCCACGTCCGTCGCGAAAGCCGATGACCAACCTGCTGTGGGGAGGAATGGAGTCGAATCAGATCGGGACAGCAGAGTTCGTCGACTTTTGCCGCCAGGTCGGATCCGATCCGCTGATGTGCGTCAACTTTGAATCAGACGGTCGTAAAAGGTACATGTCGGTGCGCGAGGGAGTGCGTACGGCCAACGCCGAGGAAGCCGCCCAGTGGGTTGCGTATTGCAACCAAGCGAACAACCCCGAGCGAATTTCGCATGGTGCCGTGGAACCCTACTCGATTCGTCATTGGCAAATCGGCAATGAGACATCGTACGACAAGCGTGGTTTCGATCTGGAAACCGCGTCAAAGAAAACTTTGGAATTCAGCCAAGCCATGCGGAAGGCCGACCCCGCCATCGAGCTGATTGCGTGGGGTGACAGTGGTTGGGGGCCGCGAATGATGGAAGTCGCCGGCGAGCATATCAATTACGTCGCCTTTCATCACATGTTCAACCCAGACGATCCGAAGAATCCAGTTCTCGGAGAGGGGCAATATCGAGTCGATCCAGACCGGACTTGGGAAGTCCTCATGAACGCAGTGCATTTGCACGAGAAAAAGATTGTGGAGACTCGGCAAATGATGGACGGTCATGACGTGCCTCTCGCACTGACGGAGTGCCATTTCGCCATCGAAGATCGTGACCGCGGTGACGTCAATTCATCCTGGGCCACCGGTGTCGCTTACTGCGCGAATCTTGAATCTTCACGAGCGACATGGCGATAAGTTGAAAATCGCAACTGCCGCAGATTTTTGCGGAAATCGATGGCAGGTGAACGCTGTCATGATTCCCACACCGGAAGACAAAGGCGACGCGTTTCTAATGCCGGTTGCACGGGTGATGAGCTTGTATCAACGATACAGTGGAAAAGACTTCGTCCCGGTAACTCACCAACCGGATGGTTTGGACGTCACCGCAAGCCGCACGGACAATAAGGTTTATCTGCACGTCGTGAACACGCGACGAGATCGCTCGGTACACGCAAGAATCTCGCTCGCGAACCTCACAGCCGTAAGTGGGAATGCCTACGAGATCGCAGTGCCACCCGAGGACGAGATCACGCGATACAGGCGAAATCTGTTGAATCCCAAGAAACGCGATTTCATCATCGGTGAAGCCTGGGAGTTTCCCGCAGCGTCCGTCACCGCAGTCGAGCTGGATTGCCGCACGCCGTGACGCTTAAGATTCGCCACCGGTAGCTGGGAAGGGTCTAGCAACGAGAAATCATCAAGTGACGCATTTAAAGTCCGCCTCGACTCCTGACTCGCGGCGCGAGAAGTTAGAAAGAGGGAAAAAAAAGTCCTAATGGATCGCTGAGTTGCTTCCTATTCGCGTCGAGAAAAAACGACCGCCAAAATCAAGCCTTTCAACACGCTTCGCTTGTTTAGAACTAATGCGTCATGGCATACGTCACGATGTTGATTCCCATCGGGTAGGCCTTCTTGACCGAGAACTCGTCGAAGTACCACTGGTCTTCGCCCTCTTTTTCCCAGCCGTCGCCCAGATCCGTGTTGTGGCAAAGAAAGACCATGATCCGGTCTTCATCATCGGTGATCGCCATGTAATGGGGCGTTCGAGTATCGCTACCATCCCGGCTGCGTTCCCAGGTTCCGATTTCTCCGTTGGCAAGCAGATAGGCCGCGCCGAACTCGCGGGCACTTGGGGCTTTTCTTTCAAGTCGTAGACGCAATGAAAAATCTCGTGAGAGAGCGGCACTTCGAACGGATCACGATTCGGAAAAACTCGCTTCAACTCGCGTCGCAAGTTCTCGTATTGGGCGTCACCCCAAAAGTCGTCGACCATCAGGAATCCGCCGTTGGCACAGTACCGTCTCAAGCCCTCCACTTCGGCTTCGTTGAAAACGAGAGAGCCAGGTTCGATCATGTAGAGAAAGGGGTAGTCCATCACCTCCTCATCACTCAATTCGACCACCACCGGATCGGGATTGACCTTCATCGAGGTGAGTTGTTGGAAACGCAACGAGAAGTTCAGATCGCTGTCGGGGTAATCCGTTCGCCAACCGCCCCCGCCCCATCCCCGCCCGCCGTAGGATTCGTAGCGGACACGGGCAAACGTGAATGCATCCTTCTCAAATCTCGGCTCGACGTCCCAGCGTGGGACGCCTCGTCGATCGGTGGTGATGTCATCGTCTCGATACCATCGACCGCGTTGGGCCATGACGGCCCCCACCGATGTGATCGCGATCACAAATGCCGCCACCATCGCGAAGTATTTTTGTCGTTTCATTCGGAAGACCCCGTTTCCAGTTCCAAAAGTAATCGGTGTGCGTCGCGGAACCTTGGTGCTTCGTCGAGTGCCTCGAGCACACTTCGCTTGGCTTCAAGGTTTCGGTTCATCTTCGCAAGTGCAGTCGCTTTTCGATAATCCAATGCTGCCGGATCGATCGGTTCCATCATTGCCAGCGCCGACAATGACTCGACGACGATCTCCGGCGAATCAAGATGTTCGGACGCATCGGCCAACGCGACGTGACCCAATGGGATGAGCGGCTGAATCGCCAAGTACTGTTCGGCGTAAGTCCGCATTGATTCAAAGTCTTGCTCTTTCCGGGCAATCTCGATCAAGCGATCGAGCGAGGGAAGCGAATCGCTGGTTTGCCCGACGATTTGCTTAAGAGTCGCTTTCTCGGAGTCTGCTTCATTCAATTCGCGATACACCGATGCCAGTTGTCCGAGTGGTTGGACATTTCGCTGACCAGCCGCTCCCAAGTCGCGGACGCTCTCCAACGTCACCTTTGCGACGTCGAACTTCTTTTGCGAAATTTCGCGATCGGCTTTCGCCGTCATTGCCCAATAATTGGTCGGATTGGCCTCGATCCAGTCCGTCAACAATTTTGCATTGGACAACACAGACGGATCGGGTGCTTCCACTGAGACCTTTGTGCGCAAAAGCTTCAGCTTTGGATCTCGCGAACTTTGCAAACATCGTGTCAAGCTTTCGGGGCGAGCCGATGTTTCGAGTGAGCGCGTCGTCGATAGACAATCCCGATGCCAAATCGTCAAGTGTTTTGCGAATCGCGTCAATTCCAAACCGATCGATCACGAACTCGACAACGAGCGATGATTCGTAGTAGGCAAATTGCAAATGGACCGGCGAGGGTGGGTTGAGAAACGCCCCGCTGAGCTCGCTGACCGGCGTCAACTCGTCGCCGAGTAGCATCTCGCGATACTTCGGCGTCATCGCTTCGCCCCACGACGAATCTCGCATCCGTTCCTCGTAAACCGAGATCCCTTCGCTCAACCAGCGTGGCATGCGATTATGCGTTTTTTCCAGCGTGATCACGTGACAAAATTCGTGCCACAAAACGCTCTGCCAATTCGACGGCGAGGGGCCCTGGGACGCGGGGCTGTTGGCGGTGATCACGCGTCCAAAACAAACTCCCAAGAATCCTGCTCCACCGGGCAATCCGAATGTGCGAATCGCAAAATCCTTTTGATCAGGAAAGATTTCGACAATAATCGTTTCCGTCGGTTTCACGTCATACTTCTCGCCAAGGATCAGCTTGGCTTCGCGCAGCAAGTTTATCACCTCGTTTCCATAAATCGCTGCTTCTCGTGAATCCATCCGCACTTCAATCCCGTCGGACTCGATTCGCGTGAACGATTTCAATTGATCGTTGAGCGTCACCAAGTTGTGTGCAATGACGTTGTAAGGATCCTCCCGGGCGACCTCCTCGGCCAGAATCCAACCGGTCTCGTCCTGTCCTAAACGCAAGAGATCTTGAGCCAACTGAAACGAGGCCGGTGAATAGCCGGAGTCCACTTCGATCGCCCGTCGCTGGTAAGTGGCACCCTCCGCGAAGCGGTACTTTTGCGAAAGTTTTTTGCCGATCAAATGATCGACCTCTGGATTCTGGGACCACGTGCTCAAGGCTGCCGCTCTCAACAATGATTCAGTCTCGAAACGACCTTCGAGATGCGCCAGCACCGCCAGCAACGACCAGGCTTGCGGATCATGGAGGTTGACGGACAAGACGTCGGCGATCGTCTCGTACGCCGCATCGTACTGTTCCGCATCGATTTGCGATTCCGCCCGCGCGATCAGCGCCGTGCATGACGCGGGTTTCGTTTCAGCGATTCATTCAAAAACAACGTGGCTTTTTCCGCATCCGAATTTGCCCAAGCCTTCGACGCCATGGCGGGAACTCGAGGGTCAGTCGAGCCGACCAGTTCCGCTTTGGCGAGCGTGTCAGCGGCGACCTTGAAGTCTCCTTTGTTGAGAGCCAGCTCCGCCGTCGCTAGATAGCCTTCAAGAAAATTGGGATCCGCATCGAGCACTCGGTCGTAAAACAACTGCAGGATTTGCCGACCGTCTTCGCCACGCATCGCAAAGTAACGTCCCGCGGCCACCAAATTATCGCGACTTGCATAGCGTGACGGCGAGCTTTCCATCAGCCGCATGATTTGAGCTTTGGCTTGCAACGCCTCATTGGTCTGGCCGTTGAATCGAAAGGCATCGAGTCCCAGCATCCTCAACGTCAGGCTTGTCGGATAACGTTGGACCGCTTGCTCATAAACCGCGAGTGCTTCGCGATAACGCCCCGTCGCCAAGTGACACTCGATGAGGATTCGTGGCCAACGTTCATTCCAAATGCCCCGCTCCACTTCTTGTTTGGCGATCAAAGCCGCCGCGTCATAATTTCCCGCCGAAAACAATTCACGAACTTCGTTCAGGTCAGCAGCATCGACCGTGGGCGGCGTGGCTAACGTCGCGAACGATCCGATGGAGGCCAGTACGATCAACAGCGGGCGGATCGTCCAATGCATGGGCAAGATCAGTTTTTCCAACATTCAGTTCTCGTCGTCGATTGCGATCGGGACATTTCGATCGGGACATTGCGATCGGGATGTGCGCTTTCACTTTAGCGTGTCGCAAAGAGGGATGCGTCGGGCACGGCGGATGAGTTAATCTATGGGTTCGCCAACCGATTGCAACCTTTTTTGACCACAAATTGCCGATGCGCCCTTCGCTGAGACGACTGTACGCCCAATCCGTTTTCTACCCCACTCTGGGATGGAATTATGCTCTGGCCCGGTTTCTAAGGCGTCGAAATTGGTGGGATTTGATTGCCCCCAACGTGATCGTGGGTGCCTATCCGTTCTCGCGAGATGTCGAAGCGATGTACGCCGCGGGTGTCCGGGCGGTCGTCAACACGTGCGAAGAGTACAAGGGACCGCACGTCGAATACTTGCGGTTGGGCATCGAGCAGTTATGGATTCCCACGACGGATTTCACCCACCCCCGCTTGGCCGATGTCCAGCAAGCGGTGGAGTTCGTTCAAAAGCATTCGCAGGCGGGTGAGACCGTCTACATTCACTGCAAGGCCGGACGGGCACGCAGCGCCACCGTGGCGATTTGTTGGTTGATGAAGTACCAGGGTATGTCGGCGGAACAAGCCCAAACCACGCTGCTGGAGTCACGACCGCACATCAATCCGCGGTTGACCGAGCGCCAAGTCGTGATCGAGTTCGCAAAATCGATGCGATCGGATAGCGAACCGTGATTTGCAGTCGCTGCTCGAGACCTCTCTCATTCAACAGCGTCAAGCCCAGTTCAGCAGCGCCGATTTCAGCTCAGCACGATCCAGCTCAATACCGCTCTCGCGGCGTCCGGGGAAGCATGCTTACAAAGGCGTCTCGAACTTGACCCCGCTTGAGTGGAGGCATCTCGGCGATCGCCACACGGCGTGAAACCGCCGATGCGAAAACTTGAGACAAAGATGAAGAAACGGTTCAACCTTCCTAATCGACAAAGTCGATACCTTGGGTGAGCCCGGAATGGATTCTGAGTTCGCGACCTTCCACGCAACGCTTCCGACTTTGACGAGCATCCCCCACTGATGTCGAAACCATCCTTGAGAGTTTTCCCAGCCTCGGCAGCCTCCGATCGAAGTGAGCGAGAGCTTGATCGAATCACCGGGTCCGCTGCTGCGAAAACGGTTGCCATTCCCTTGGGCAAGATGGTTCCGCTATTGATCGATGCGGTGCGGGCCGATCGAGCATGGTTGAACGATTTCGCCGATGACATCGTTCGAATCGATTCGGATTTGTACGAGGTCTTGTTGGCGTACGGCCAAATGACCCAACGTTCAGCCGCTTAAGCGACGCCACCCATTAACAAGTCACCACCGCGGTAACACACCTTTTCCAACGCAACATCAAAGGAATGAACATGCGATCCATAGCCGTGATCAATCAAAAAGGTGGCGTCGGAAAGACGACCAGCTCCGTGAACTTGGCCGCCGCCCTGGCCGCGACCGGACGACGGGTCTGCATCATGGACCTCGACCCCCAAGCTCACGCATCCTTGCACCTCGGGATCACCGCCATCGATGGCGAACCGAGCATGTACGAAGTGCTGTGTGGCGAAGCCTCGCTCTCGCAAGCTCGCCGCAAAGTCAATGACACGTTATCCGTCGTTCCAGCCAACTTGGACTTGGCCGCGGCCGAGCTCGAACTGGCCGGCGAAGTCGGACGCGAAATGATCCTTCGCGACAAAATGGACGACGATGACGAAGAGTTCGATTACATCGTCCTCGATTGCCCGCCAAGCCTGGGTGTGTTGACGGTCAACGCGTTGGTGGCCGTCGGTGAGGTATTCCTGCCGCTTCAGCCCCACTTCTTGGCATTGCACGGTTTGAGCAAATTGCTGCGCACGATCGAAGTGGTCTCGCGTCGTTTGAACAGCGATTTGCGTTTGTCCGGCGTGATGCTGTGCATGTACGACTCGAACACGCGGTTGGCGGCGGAAGTCAGCAGCGACATCGAGGAATTCTTTGAAGCAAGTCAATGCAGCCGAGAATTCTTTCGCGGTGCAAAGTTCTTCGATACCCGCGTGCGACGCAACATTCGCTTAGCCGAAGCACCTAGTTTCGGCCAATCGATCTTCCAGTACTCGCCCGAGAGCAACGGTGCGATCGACTACCAATCGCTCGCCGACGAAGTGATGGCGCAAGAAGCGTCACGTCTCGCGCTGTCACGTCGCGTCGCGGCATAAGTGATCACGTCGGCGAGGATAGCGGCGAATTGAGTGCTCGTTGCAGCAAACAAGTTTGCGGGTCGACCGATTGGCCGTCTCGATACTTGATCAACAAGCGACGAGACTCTTCGGCCAGCATCCGGCGAACTTCGCGTCGTTTGCCTTTGACTCGCGCGATCTTCATGTGATCGTACGCGGTCGTTTGGTGCCGCATCCACGCGATCACGGCGGACTCGGCACGTCGCTCGATCGGAATTCGCTGGGTCCGCGCCACCGTCCCGCTACCCACCGGTGTTGCGTGATCGGTGACCGCCTTGGCGAGTGTTTCCGCCAGCCCTTGATGGCGGGGCGAAACTTCAAAAACTGGACCACCGCGCCAAAAAAGTCTTCGACATACTCCGTTTGCTTTTTGTCGCGACGGGCCGCATCGGATTGGCGGCGTTTGGCGTAGGCGTCGGTGGATCGTTCTTTGTCGAGCGTGGACTTCGCGTCGGCAATGTTGACCGCCGGGGCCCAGACCCCCTTTGAAAACGTTCGGCGACCCTTCTTTTCTTTGACGGTCCAACTCGGACCGGCGGCCTTGACGCGGCGCGTCAGCCCCGCGTCGCCGGGAGGCAGCAATTCCCAACCGTCGGGCACTCGCAAGACTTTGCCGTCGGCTCCCACCACGTGCCGGGCGTCTTTCCCGGGACCCACGTCCAGACTCTTTTCGCTCATCCGTACCCTGTTTCTCTCGTGTCGGTTTGATGCTCGTTCCCTTCGCTGACACAACGGTCAACGTAACAACGAGTTCGGCATTTCACGCAGGTACATGTAGACCATCACACCCAACCCGAGCACATCGATCGATAACTTCATGACGCTGATCGCAAAACCGAACCGCCAACTCACGTACACAAACGTGATCGCCGTCAACATCGATACAATGAATAGAAACATCGCTGTCAAGCTGATCGTTTGCGGGCGATGGTTGTAGGCGCCACGAACCTCGTGAAAAAACTGGTACGACAGCAGAATGAAAATGATCATGCCGGCCATGCTGAAGGTTTCAAGTGCCGGCACCGCGATGGTGGCATCGTAGAATCCGTGAGCCAACACGACCAGGAGAAACGTCAGCAACGCGTGGCTGATGTCATGTTGTTTCCAAATTGCGCGGGCGATCGCCAAGCCAATCAACCCGGTCATCGCCATGTGAAAAAAGTTGGCGGTCAAGAACCGACCCATCGAATCGGTGCTGCCGCTACGTGCGAAGTAGCCCATGTTCTCAACCACCGCGAAACCCAATCCCACGCACGCCGAAACGATCAACGCCTCGATCGGGCTGCCACGACGAATGATCCAAGGCATCAACGGCAACAACAACAGCGTTTTAGCGGCCTCTTCGCGTAGCCCAACCCCCAGCACAAAGTACTTGATTCCCTCGACGGTCTGGTCGCTCTCGACGATCCCCCAATCCAGTTCTTGCCAGATGTCGATCATGTGGGTCGCCCAGATGCTAAGCCCGCCCATGACGACCGCCATCAAACACAACCACACTCCGGCGCTGGACGCCTCACCGGCGCGTCCCATCCGCACCGCCAAAATGAACCAGCCCAAACCCGCGATCAACGCCAGCGCCGTGGCAAACCCCTGCTCGAACCGTTGGAAGATCAACCTGGGAATGGTTTTCACGATCGCCGGCCAATCGCGATTCGACTGGGCAATGACGAGTGTCTCACTCGGCGTGATCAACGACTGGTACTGGGGCAACGCTGCCAATCGTGCCAGCGATTCCGAATCGCGATCATGCGCGTAGGTATCGATGCAAATTGCCGGGCCACTTTTGCATCGGGAAATTCCCCTTCGATCTCAAAGTGTCGCGCCGCGGTGGTGAGTGAACGCAGGCTAACATGAAAGGCCGCGATCGCCTGGTTGGCATGCCGTACCGGAGGCCGATCCATTGCCATTTTTTCCAACCTGGGAGAAACCTCGCTCATCACAATGCTGTTGATCAACTCCATCGCAATTTCAGACTCGCTCGGCTCGCTCGCGGTATCGAAAACCGATTCGGTCGGAGTCGAAGTCATGGCCGCCATCGCGTCCTCGAGTTCCTGTTCGGGATTGGCGGCATCAATCCAATTCAAGGGACCCAATTCGGGAGACTCCTGAGCCGAGGAAACGGTGGCAAGATGAGCCAGTGCCACCAGACGGAAATCGAAAGGCAAGTCACTCTGCAACACTCTCGCAACCGATTGGCCTTCACCGTCGGCTTGATAGCCCATCATGATCGCATCGTTGATGGAATCCGAATCCGTCGGGTACGTGAACGGAATGAATTGAACGACCGCACCGGCTACCAGTCCGCCCAGCAAAATCAGGGTCACCATGGACCACAAAAATTGCGGCTGATCCGCTTTTCGAAGCAAACGTTTCTGCCAGTTCATGCTCTGCTTTTCGGGAACGCGTACGCGGCGACTCGGAGACTACTTATAACCGCAAAACCGTTCGCGCCCCACGTCCATGAATCCAAGTACGGTCGGCCTGCTCAGAGATCCGCTCCTCATGAACCAATTCGGGAGAGTATCGTCGCTCGGAAGTGAAGGCACTCGAAAGAAGATATCTGGAAAGGAAACGGATTCGATCGAGCACAGCCAGTTCTACCGGCTTCCAGTTCACTCGGAGGAAAGGAACGTTCTGGTCCTGGCCGCTGTGGACAAACCCGCTCGCCGTCGACGTCATTCGATCACTCATGCAATGGTCTGAACTCCATCTCCCCAATCCGTCCGACGCCCGCCTGGGCCACTCCGGCGCAGCGGTCGTTCAACGGGTCGAGCGAAAACGGAACGATAAGTACTTCAATTTCAGTGCCGCCGAAACGGTCTGACACTTGCCCTGCCGCTCATTCTCAACCTGGTTGTCATTGAAATCCTGTCGTTCATGTTGATCCTGTCTAGCCCCGGCGTTGGACAGGATCGACTTGAGCGACAGGATGCGAGCACGCGACTTTCCACTTCTCGCTAATCGCCACTAACATCCGGTTCCGAACAACCGCGAAAGGCACGAAAGACGCGAAAGTTATGCTAGTGTTTCTAAGAATGCCTGGCGCGTTCTTCGTGGGGGATTAGCGTGAAGGATCAAAATAACTTCGTCGAAGGAACTTTGTTCCTTTGCGTTCATCCATGTGGCGTCCCTCGACGAGGGGTGAAATTCGCTAGAAATAACATTTTTCTTGGTTTCCAGGAGCTGACTGACTTGGTTTATACAGAAGTTATCATGGGTTATCGGATTTCGATAACCTTTGATAACTTGGCTAGATATGGACCCTCGACTCAACCCCTACGCTCCCCGCGCCGGGACGCCGCCGCCGGAACTTGCCGGTCGCGACGAGCTTGTCGAATCAGCCGCGATAGCCTTCGATCGGATTCGCGGCGGGTTGTCGGCTCGCAGTTCGGACTGCGCGGGGTCGGCAAGACGGTTCTGCTCAATAAGATGCGATTGGATGCCGAAGCGGGCGGTGCGTTCAGTGTGCCTATCGAGGCGTCCGAGGGTCGATCGTTGCCTGCCATGCTACTGCCGTCGCTGCGCAGTAGCCTGATTCGTGTCAGCCGGACGTCGGCGGCCAAAGCCGAGATGCAGAAGGTGCTCGGCGGCTTGGCGTCTTTCGCCAAAGTGTTCAAGTTGAAGTTCGAGGACATCGAGTTTTCGGTCGACCTGCAACCGAGCGTGGGTATTGCCGACAGTGGCGACCTCGAAAATGATCTCGGCGAACTGCTGATTCTGCTCGGACAACACGCCGCCGACAACAAAACCGTGCTGTCGCTGTTCATCGACGAGCTTCAATATGTGGATGAGGACCAATTGGCGGCCCTGATTGCGGCGCTGCACCGCGCCAATCAGGCTCAACTTCCCGTGACGATGTTTGCGGCGGGGTTGCCTCAATTGCTCGGTCAGATGGGTAAAGCAAAATCGTATGCCGAACGGTTGTTTGAGTTTCAAACGATCGGGCCGCTGCAGCCGGATGACGCTCGCAACGCCATCATCCTGCCAGCCGCCAATCAAGGTGTGGACTACGCCCCAGAAGCGGTCAACGAGATCATTTCAGCAACGCAGGGCTATCCGTATTTCTTACAGGAATGGGGTCAGCATTGTTGGCGAATCGCCAGCCAATCTCCGATCACGCTTGCCGACGCCTACACGGCAACCGAAACCGCCATCGCTCAGCTTGACACAAGCTTCTTTCGCGTTCGTTTTGATCGGCTCACACCCCTTGAAAAACGTTACATGCGGGCGATGGCCGAACTGGGACCTGGGCCGCATCGCAGCGGAGACGTTTCCGACTTGCTCCAACGCAAAGTATCGACGCTCGCGCCAACGCGCAGCTCGTTGATCCGCAAAGGAATGGCGTACAGCCCCGCTCACGGCGACATCGCGTTCACGGTGCCGTTGTTCGACGGTTTCATGAAGCGAATCATGAATCTGGAAATCGGTTAGAGCGATTGCAGGTCCAACGTGATCCGGCATTCTCCACAGAACGTTAGCGACACTGTGCCGTCGTCGTTTGCAATCGCCGCTTCGTACTTGCCAGCCAGGTTTCGTACCAGCACTTCGGTCGCCCGCGTTTCGGGGTCGGCCAGCATGTAGACCGCGACGCCCTGCGATTCATACAAGTCGCGTTTGAAAGTTCGGTCTCGGTCGCGAGTGGATTCGGAAAGCACTTCGACGACCAGCGCAGGTGTCGTTTCGAGGTGACGCTCAGGGATTCTGCCACAAACGACCGAGACGTCGGGGCGCACAACGGTGTTGTGGCTGACGATCCAGTCGAGGTCGGTGACAGCTTTTGCATTGCAGTTGGCTTCAATCAACGCCTCCCGCAGCATCACGGCTAAATCGAAGAGCAACTCCTGGTGGCGTCCAAACGGATCTGGAGCCATCGAGATCGCGATTCCGTCCCACAACTCCCAGTCGCCTTCCCACCGCGAATAGTCCTCGACGGTGTAGTGCGGCAAATATTTCTTGGCGGCGGTCATCGGCGAATTACCCTGGAGGACTTGCGTGGGTACCCATTGTACCTTGGCGCGTCAGATCGTTCACGGCAAGATCCGCAATCAACGCACGCTGCTGATGCGAAACCATCGCGAACCGAGCAGTCAATCGCTGCGCCAGCTCAAACGATTTCCCAATCGCGCACTGGAAGCGGATTCGCTTGCAACGCTGCTGGGCATCGAGGGCACCGCCGCGCGAATCTACTTCGGTGACTTCGCCGGAATGTTGAAGGTGGATTGTGCCCTGAGTTCAGCCGCATCAGGTGAAGCGTTGGCAAAGTCGACACCGGCATTCGACTTTCGCGGCCGCAACCGGCGCCCGCCGCGCGATCCCGTCAACGCGATGCTCTCGCTCGCGTACAGTCTGCTGACCAAAGATTGTTTGGTCGCCGCGGCTACCGTCGGACTCGATCCGCATTTGGGTTTCTATCATCAAGTCAAACCTGGTAAACCAGCACTTGCGCTGGACATGATGGAACCCTTCCGCCTGCTGATCGCCGATTCGGTCGTTCTGTCAGCGATCAACACACGAATGGTGACTCCCGATCACTTCATTCAAGCTGGTCAATCCGTCGTGATGAGCGATACGGGACGAAAGCACTTTTTGTTAGCCTATGAAAAGCGGATGGACTCATTGGTCACGCATCCCCTGTTCGAATACCGAGTCAGCTACCGACGCCTGCTGGAAATCCAAACCCGACTGCTGGCCCGCCGCCTGAGCGGGGAGATCGCGGACTATCCCGTTTTTCAAACAAGGTAGCCCCGCGAGCGGCGAGGCGGCGACAAAATCCCGTCCCCCGCTCGCGAGCCCGTAAAATCCAACGAAAAGGAACAACTCCCGCCCCTGATTTGAATACTCCAAATGCCACCAAAGCACCCCCACTCGCAAACCAGCCATCAAACCCGGACAATTCTTGATAAAGACCAAGAACCCTTTCCGCGTTCGAAAGAACGCGGCTTCGTTGGAGTAGATGCTACCAACGTGCTCTTGCTACGAGATGCAGGCGCCCGGTCGGTGCTAGGGTTCGAACGTTGCCGTCGCTCACTCGAGACCGAGTTCGCGACAGTACTGTTGGATGCCTTCGACGAATGCGTCGCCGAAGTCCTCGCGTTTTCGTTCGCCGACTCCTTTGATCATGGCGAATTTCGCCAGGGTACGAGGACGATGCCGGGCGAACTCGCGTAGCGTTGCGTCATTGAACACGACGTAAGCGGGGACGTTGCGAGCGGACGCCAGTTCACGCCGGAGTTCGCGCAGTGTTTCGAATAGACCTCGATCGACACCCTCCCACGATTCTTGAGTCGATTGACTCGACCGCGGTTTTGATTTCCCCGTCGCAGTCGCTATCGACAAACGAACCATTCCGTCGCGATGCAGCAACCGTCGTCCCGTCTCGGTCAATCCGAGCGTCTGGTACTCACCCGTTCGGCACAGGAAGCCTTGCTGGACCAGTTGATCGATCCACATTCGCACCGCAGGCAAGCCGTCGTCGGCGAGCAACGCGAAGGTGCTGAGTTTGTCGTGACCGAGTTCGCGAATCCGTTGTTCGCTTGAACCGCAAAGCACCTTGGCGGTGTGCGCGAGACCGAATCGCTCACGCAGTCGAAGCACGCATGAGAGAATTTTCTGGCTGACGGTGATCGGGTCATCGACCAGATCGATTTCGTCCAGGCAAACGTCGCAACCGCCGCAATTGTCGGTCGCATAACTTTGGCCGAAGTGCTCCACCAACATCCGGTGCCGACACACCGCCGAGGCGCAAACCCGAAACATCGCCTCGAGCGATACCAATGCGGAATCATACGAGCTTCGATCACACGAAATGATTTTTTTCCACGTCACGACATCGCCGCCGGAGTAGAACAGGACACACTCGGATTCCAAACCATCTCGGCCCGCGCGACCGCTCTCTTGTTGGTAATGTTCGATCGATTTCGGCATCCCCGCGTGAACGACGTAACGCACATTCGACTTGTCGATCCCCATCCCGAACGCGACCGTGGCCACAATGACATCGCACTGGTCTTTGATGAATGCGTCCTGGTTCGCCTTGCGCGTTTCGTCTTCGAGACCGGCGTGATAGGGCAGCGCGACGACGCCCGTTTGAACCAGGGCCTCAGCGGTCTTCTCGACCTCTTTGCGGCTGATGCAATAAATGATGCCTGACTCGCCTTTATGCCGCTCCACCACATCCATGACCTGCCGCAGTCGACCCTCCGCCCGCAACATGCGATACGTCAAATTGGGTCGGTCGAAATTTCCGACAATGATCTCGGGACGATCTAACCCCAATTGGTCCGCAATGTCGTCGCGAACCGGGCCGGATGCGGTCGCGGTAAACGCGTGAATCGAAATCCCCGGAAAGCGATCTTTCAATGATCGCAGCCCTCGATACTCGGGCCGAAAGTCATGACCCCAATTGCTGATGCAGTGGGCTTCGTCAATTGCAAAGAATGAGATCGGTTGACGACACAAAAAGTCGAGCGTCTTGGGACTCAGCAATCGCTCGGGAGCTAGGTACAACAGTTTCAGCTCACGCGAGCGGATGCGATCAGCGACCAGGCGTTTCTCGTCGTCGGTTTGAGTGCTGTTGACGTAGGCAGCCGACACTCCGCAAGCGCATAACGCATCGACTTGATCTTTCATCAACGAGATCAGTGGCGAGACAACCACGGCCATCGCGTCGAGTGCCAGGGCGGGGACTTGAAAGCACAACGATTTTCCGCCGCCGGTGGGCAACACCGTCAACGAATCGCGGCCGCTCAACACGCAATCGATCGATTCCTCTTGCAAGGGTCGAAACGCGTCGTATCCCCAAACCTCTTTTAAGATCTGATGAACTTTTTTCGTCGCCGTTATCTCGCTCGTCATGGACCTCGCCAATGGTTCAAACCATCGACGCACGCGGTGAAACGTCGACCTCACTTCTTAGCTTGATCATCGATTCTACCGTTTCGAGCAGCTCACGAAACGCGACCGGCTTGGTCAAATGCAAATCAAACCCCGCTTCGATGGCCATCTCGCGATCCGCCTGCGCTCCCCAGCCGGTCAGCGCCACCAGCTTGCAGCTCGCCAATTCCGGCAGCCGGCGAATCCGACGCGCCGTCTCGTAGCCGTCCATCCCCGGCAACCCGATGTCCATGATGATCACTTCGGGTCGGACCACGACCGCTTTCTGGATTGCTTCAATTCCGTCGTATGCCGGATGAACACAAAACCCCTCGCTCTCGAGCAGTTCGATCAAGATGGCGGAGGCATCGACGTTGTCTTCGACCAATAGCAACGTCCTGCCTCGTTGCGGGTCCACCGCCGGGCAATGGGAACCATTCAAGAACGTCGCCTTGGCCGCATCGCACGAGGCATCGAACGTCTCGTCCGAATCCGCTTGGTCACGCGACTTCGTGGTGACATTGGGCTGGGAATTCGGACCAGCATTGAGCTGGGTATTCGGACCAGCATTGAGCCGGGCGTCGATGGCCGCTGGGAGCGTGACGGTAAAACGACTGCCCATACCGGGACCGCGGCTGAACGCGGCAAGGGTGCCATGATGCAGCGATATCAAACGATCCACGATCGTCAAACCCACGCCCAAGCCGCCATATTCCCGCGTCCGGCTGGTGTCGATCTGGACAAACGGGTCGATGATTCGATCGGCGTGAGACGCATCAAATCCGATTCCGTTGTCGCTGACCGTGATCGAAACCGTGTCATCGATCTGCTCGACATTCAGCGTGATCCGACCCGAATCGGGCGTGTACTTCGACGCATTGCCCAACAGGTTTGCGGTCAATTGTGCCAACCGCACACGATCGCCATCCACCCAAATCGGTTCCGAGGGAATCAATTTGCTCAATCTTTGATATTTGGATTGAAACGAGCATTCGATCATTTCCACGGCGTCATCGACCGCCAATCGAAGATCCATTCGGCAAATCTTCAATTCCACCTTGCCGCGACAAAAACGTGAGACATCCAATAGGTCGTCCGTGATCCGAACAAGGTGACCGGTTTGCCGTTGGATGATGTCACGCATCCGCCGAGCAACCTCCGGTGAGTCCTTTCGTTCGAGCAGTGCGAGGCTTGAACGAATTGGGGCGAGCGGATTGCGTAGCTCGTGAGCCAGCAGAGCCAGAAATTCGTCCTTGCGAACATCCGCTTGGCGAAGGTCGTTGCTGAGACGCTCGTTCTCGCGAGAACGATTCTCCGCAAGCGAACGTTGCCGCTCCGCGCGGTCGAACAGGTAAATTGCGACGCAATTGACAAACAAGTAGATCATCAATTGAACCAGATCAGGAACACTTTCGATCAACAGGCTCGAGGCCGGAGGAATGAAGAAATGAGCCGCCGACAAAGTGCCCAATCCAATCGCGAAGACGGCCGGTCCGGTCCCCACCATCCATGCCGTCAACAAAACGCTCAAGTAAAACAGGCTAAACGGGCATTCCTCGTTCAACCACGGGTGCAGCATCATTCGCACCCAAACCACCACGAGCGTACTGACCAATGCGGTCGCGTAGCGACGCCCGTTGCTCACCCAAGTTTGCGAGTTCCACCGCCCCGGTGTGGTATCGGGCACCGCTGCGGCTAATGACATTTCAACTCTCCCGTCGCGTCGGAGCCTAGTGCCGCCAGCGACGGGCGGGCGGACCTCGCTTGCTGGACATCCGTACGAATCGAGGCCACCAACTCAGCAAAATTGACAGGTTTCGAGAACCAACGGTCCCAGCCACGGCCGACCGGCTCGTCGTCCACATTGCGTTGCGATCCCGTGACCGCGTAAACGCAAAGCGATTGCATCCGATCGTCCTCGCGAATCCGCCGCAGTGCGTCCAAGCCGTTGTACAACGGCATGTGCATGTCCATTAATACCACGTCGGGTAGCGTGTTCCATTGATGCAATTGCTCGTACGCTTCGGCGCCATCGCGAGCGACGTGAACGACAAATCCTTCGGCGGCCAACAAATAGGTCATCAAGCCGCGTTCATTGTCTGAATCCTCGACCACCAGCAACCGGATCGGGACGCTCGGAGCCGCGGTACTCCGTGGCTTGGGATCATTCGGGTGCGTGGCAGTGGACAATGGAGCTTTTGGCCGGTTGGGCGCCGCAGGCGACGGATTGCCAGAAAGAAAATCGATGACCATTGCCGAATCAATCGATTCACCGCCGTCGATACGCCGCTGAATTGAATCGAGCCTAAGCTGCAACACATTCAACTCGTTGCGGCGACGATGCTCGACCTCCTCTTCGGATTCGATCGTGAGGGGCAGTTCGATGAGCTCCGGGGCCGCCTGACTCGGCCGAGCGTCGCCATCGGCCGCCAGTCCGAGCACTTCTTCGCGAAGAATCTTGATATCGGAAGGAGCTTCAATGCCGACCTTCACGATTCGACCCCGGACTTCAAGAATCCGCAGCCGAACTCCTAAATTTGGAAAAACGATCTGCTGTTCGGCGCGACGAGAGAGAACCAACATGGAAAGGGGCTTCCTGCGATGAGCTCCTCGTCCGATTCAGCATCCGATGGCTGACCAGAGAACGAGAAACCGTCTGGTCACAGAACCATCGAGCTGTGACGTCCTCTAGCAATTTCGGGACTCGTCATTGACTCCCCAAATTACGTTTCGAACCTCTCCGGCACCTTCATGGCGCATCCCGGCTCGAAGCAAGTGTCAATTTAAGCCGCGCTTCGATTTCCGGCAACCGATATTTATTTCCGATGTTTCGCGAGTTTGCCCGACCAGAGAGTCGCGGCGCGATTCGACGTGCGGGACGTTGACGGATCTTTAGGCGACATACCGTCGCGTTAAATGGGCCTAGTGGCGGGAACAATCCCACCCGGATGTCGTCGTCTTCCCGGCCGCGACGCCGGCCAAGGATGCTCGCATTCTCGAATTACAAAAAGTTCCAGAAAACCGCTGGACAAGAGCCCTATTTTGTTTTCTTGGAGTAATCTGCCGAAATCGAATGCATGAGCGTTCACTAAACGTCCGCGGACGAATGATCAATTTTTTTTGGAGGACGAAACGAAAAGGAAGGCCAGAATCAGGCGAAGTGGCCGTGCAACATCCATTGATAAGTCGATGGTTGTCGCGAATCAGCTTTTGATTTGTCGCACTCGCTCGGAATCGTTTGACGAAAGATCCACAGCCATTGATTTCGATCGGTTTCGACTCGGTAGTAATCGCGATTGATGGAAGGGCCTTTCCACCAACCGGTTTCGATCCGTTCCGGACCCCAAGATCGGACAACGGCGTGAGTCAATCCGTAAATTCGCAATCGGTCGGGCAGCGAATTCGATCGCGTCTCGCGGGAAAAAGGCGAATTGCCAAATCCGATCCACATGGGTGTCGGCGTAGTCAGCAAGGCCACCGGTCGTCGCATCGCGTCGGTCGGCAACGGAGTTAAGGTTTGAGAGTTTACTTTTTGATCGGGTGGGGCAGCGTGATTTTGAATCGATCGACGATGGCGAGAGATTTGTCGTTTGAATTTTTGAGCGTACCCAGCGTACCCAGCGTACCCGAGGCTCGCATGCCGGTTTCCCGAATGATGATTGCCAGCCAAGGGAGTTGTTTGGTAAGAGCTTTCCGGTAGCGGATCGCGACAGAGTTTGACGTCGACGACGGCACCACGCCCGAGTCGACCGCTGAGCGAATCGATCAACCGACTGATCGATGACCCGCTCAGCAACGAGTTACTAGTCAATGAACTAGAGTTTGGTGAGTGGTTCATCCCACCATCGTTGATTCCGCCATCATCGACCATCGAATCGAAGAGAGAAGTTTGGACGGTGCGGAGCGGACCGGTCAGGGTCGCCGACAAGGTGATGGCCGTGACATCCGAACGCAACCGAATTTGTTCGAAACGATGAATCAGAAGTCCGCTCAAGTGTTTTGCGTCCGCGGACGGCGCGAACAGACCGACGTCAAGGGTTAGCGGCGGGTGGATCGAAAGATCCAGGCGACATGCCATGCGTAGTGCCCCACGCTGGTGTGTCGCCAAGCCCGCCCTCACCTTGACGCTCAGTCCCTCGATCCGATCGGTCAAGATCGCGGCATCGGTGGTCGGGTATTCCAGCACCAAGCTTTCGACGTACTCCGATTCGGGGCGAAACGCCAACATCGGCTCATCGACTTCGCCGAGCACGTGTTCGATCCGGCGAACCAGGGCGATGCCCAATCGGGGTGCAATGCCGCTGCGGGGCAGTCTCAATAAATGACCGACGGTCTCCACTCCCAACCGACCCAACGTCTCACGAGTCTCCGGTGCAATCCTTAGCACCGAAACGTTTAAGTCTTCGATCGCCGACCGATTCTGGCCCGGCGGAACGATGAAACAGCGGTCCTCGTGCGAGTGCGATTTGGCGATCCGACCGTGCGAGACCGCCCAAGCGGCGCCGATCGAATCCGCGATCGCTAATCGCCCGGCAAGACCCAACCAAGCCAACAAGTCTGTCACCTTGGCCAACGTCCCCGCCTCGCCGCCGAACAAATGAGTCACGCCTGCGACGTCACCGATCAATGACTCGCATTGATGTCGGGGGTGGCCGGCCCAAGGATGATCGTCGAGCGTTTCGATGGCCACCGTCGGCGTGATCGTTTGCTGCATCCACCACGCGACCTGGTCGAGCGATTGCCGATCGAGCAGAGGATCGTGCCGCTCGATGATGACATCGTCCAAACCCGCCGCCAAGCACATCTCGTGCGCTTGAGCGATCGACATGCCGACGTCGACGCGGATCGTGCGGACTCGAGGACAACACGCGATCACCCGGCGACCGGCTCGCGAATGATCGTCCCACAACAAAATAGGCGCCATTTCAAGGGGCGACTCAGGCCCGGGCGAATCAGGCTCGGCGTTGTTTGTCGTGGAGGCGTTGTTTGCCTTGGGATGGATCAGCTCGGTGGGAGCTTGGTCGACCAGTCGGCGTCTTTGGATGGGCCAATTCGGAAGCCAGACGCATAGCTGCCGTTTCATGATGTCGATCGGGTTGCAGGGGATGAGGCTGGAAGGCGGGGGCGGACTTGGCGGCCAAGCTGATCAATCGACCTCGGTCGTCGATCATCACCGTGGCCTCTTTGCCGCCGACCGATCCTCGGCACCGATCCAACGTCACCCTCAACGTGGGGAATGAGGTTTGGTGACGAGTTTCGAAGCGAACGTTTCGATCCATGGCGACGTGGAATCGAGTTTCCGCAAAGGTTGGTTTGCCTCGCGTCGCGATCGGACGAACCATTAAGCCCGGCGTGCGGCCAGCCTCCGAGGCCAATTGGAACCGCCGGGCATCCCGATCGTCTAATTCAGCGCCCACCAGCGACCAAACCGCCGCGACCGATTCGCATCTCAACGATTGATCAATCGACCACACCGCGTCGGCATGCCGATTGGGGCGAACCCAGATCATTCGGTCGGCCGGAATCCCCAACGCCACCGCGGCGGGTGGATAAAAATCGGCCGGTCGTGCCACCACGACCAAAGGACCCGCATGTCGGGTCAACCAACCCGCCGCAGTCACCAACGACAGGGCACAGGTGGCGTTGGAATGATTGCCGCCGACCCATTCGGTGATCGAATTGACCTTCAAGCCGCCACGGGGCAATAAGCCATCGATGTCGGGGCTGCCGGTGGAGAACGTTTCGATCCGAGGCCCGGCGAGGATGGCACGGCCGACATCTTGACCAGGCTGATCTTCGACGATCGGGATGCAGCCCGTGCGGGCTCTCAAATCTCGCAAAATTTGGTCACGGGTGGGCAGCACCGCGGGGGAATCGGGTGAATCCAGCGATTCGGGCGGCGTGGCCGGCTTCGGTGCGGTTGATTTGGATGGACAAGATTTCCGACTGACGGGCGAATGACATTCAGCGGGTTTTGTCGGGGCGGCGAAAGATTCCGCCGGGTCAGCGAAAGCGAACGTTTGCTGGAATGACATGGTTTCGCCTCCCCGTATTCGCTGGGGTCAGTTAAAGTCAGATGAACGGCCGGATACTCAATGCTAGCAATCTCGCGCACTGAATGCTAGCAATTCACTGTATCCGTGTACAGTCTATTTAGTCGGCTTGAAAGGCAAATCGGATGCAGAAAATTCGTTGGTTCTTCCTGATCCTGGGGATCTTGCTAGCCCTCGCGATGTCGCTCCAGAACAATGAATTGACTGCCGTCCGGTTGTTGTGGATGGACGGCCAATTTCCGTTGTCGGTGTTGTTGTTGATCGCAATGGCGGTCGGGTTCCTATTCGGCGCGCTGTTGACCGCATCGATGCTGAGAAACCGCAAAACGGCAAAAAAGGAGTCGGTGATCGTGGTCGATTCGAAAAAGCCAGATTCCAAAAAAGCGTTCGGAAAACGAGGCGGGACATCAGATTCGACGCCATTGAAATGACACTCGCTTCCTGTCCGGGGCATGTGACGGGGCGTAGCCGCAGGTGGTAACACGACGCGTAAGCACGTCTTGTAGAATCTTTCGGTTTAATCTCTTTCGGTGCGCGGGCGTCCCGCCGGCCGATATGCCGAAAGCGGGCGGGACGCCCGCGGACCGTTTTGCCCAATGATTTCCGGCGATTTGCTTGGCGGTCCAAATTCGCGGTCCAAAACAGATTCAATCAACCACCGATTCAACGAGCGGCGCGTCGGCGGGAAGCCATTTGTTGGCGTCGTTTGGCGACCAAGTCGTAACGCAGCAGCACCAATCGAGCCAAATCGCCCATGTGGTTCAGCCCACCTTCGTCGCATCGCTTGCCCAAGGCGTCCACCCGGACCGCCAAATCCGCTGGCGGCTCGACGATCGTAGTGGCTGGCCGACCCGCACGACTGATCACGGGCACTTTGACACCCGCGGCGGTCCCGATGCCCACGTTGGCAGCGACGTTGGCAGCGGTGGTTTCGGCGAACGATTCGAACAACAACATTTGGGTCATCGGGAAGTCTCCGGCAAAATTTCGTTTCCGCCGAACCTCCGTTGGCTCGACAAAAACCATTCTTGGCAGCCCCCGTGACACGTCTGGTCAAAGCCTGGGGTGAACCTTCTTCCTTTTTCTCGTCTCCGCTATAATGTTCGTGTGGAGTGACCACACCCAATTCAAAATCAGGAGCGGCTCTTATCACTGCGCGTGAACCCCACCAAGTCCAAGACGACTCGCCCGAGCGCAGCATCTTGGCACGTTTGATCATGCCCGGCCAAACGGCCGAGGCGGATCCGCTGGAAGAACTTCATGGATTGGCCACCACCGCCGGCACTCAGGTCGTCGACGAGTTGGTCCAACGCCGATCCACCCCTAGCCATTCGACTTACCTGGGCAAGGGCAAGGTCGAGGAGTTGCGGTTGATGGTCGAGCGGCATGAGGCTGACTTGATCATCTTCGATAACGACCTCAACCCCGCTCAAGTCCGCAATTTGGAACAAGCCACCGGCGTCAAAGTCGTGGACCGAACCGAATTGATTCTGGACATCTTCGCAGCCGGTGCACGGACGCACGAATCGCGGTTGGCCGTTGAACTGGCTCAGCTCGAATATTCTTTGCCGCGACTCAAACGCATGTGGACACACCTGTCGCGTCAAGCGATGGGCGTCGGCATGCGTGGGCCGGGCGAGAAACAGTTGGAAGTGGACCGCCGGATCGCCCAAAAGCGAATCCACGATTTGCAAACCGAACTGTCTCAAGTCGAAGCCCGTCGCGAGCGACAAGTTGCGGCTCGGAAAGAGTCGCCAACCGTCTCGATTGTCGGTTACACCAACGCCGGCAAAAGCACTCTGATGAACGCGTTGACGGACGCGGACGTGTTGGCCCAGGACAAACTTTTCGCGACACTCGACACACGGACTCGGCGATGGCAGTTGCCCGGATGGGGCACCGTGCTGCTCAGCGACACCGTTGGTTTCATTCGTGATCTGCCTCACTCGTTGGTGGCAAGTTTCAAATCAACGTTGGAGGAAACTCGACAAGCCGAGCTGTTGTTGCACGTTGCCGACGCCAGCAGTGCGACGGTGTTCGAACAGATTGCGGCGGTCTACGAAGTGCTGAAAGAACTCGGCATCGAAGAGAAAGATACGCTGTTGGTGTTGAACAAAATCGACGCGATTGAAAGTCCGGCGGTCTTAAATCGCGTGCTCGATCGCTATCCCAACGCGATCCCCGTCAGTGCTCGTTCCGACAAAGGTTTGACGATGCTGACCGAAGCGGTCGGCCAGGCGCTGGGCCGCGAATTCTTGGACGTCGAAGTCGAGGTCGGCGTCAGCGATGGGAAGTTGTTGTCGTACTTGTCGGCCAAGGGCGAAGTCTTGTCACGCGAGTTCGGCGAACAGATCACCACCGTACGCGTGCGAATTCCATCGGGCGCGATGGGGCCGGTTCACAAGTCGGCGCGGGCGATTCGAGTGCTCCCTCGGAACGACAAACCCGTTTCTCGTTCACCACAGCCGATGGAAATCGTCACCCAGGACGACCCCGCCAGCGATGTGGCTTGATCCGGTGCGGATCACCCCCCATCGATTCAATCCCGACGGCTCCGTCACAATCGTGACGGTGCGCCAGCAGCGGGATCGGCCGCAGCCTTTGCGAGATGTTGTCCGATCGCGGAGCTCACGTCATTGCGGTCGCGAGACGCGCCGAGCGTTTGGAAACTTTGGCCAGGCGGCCGACCGCCGGCCGAATCCTTCCCGTGGTCGGCGATGTGACCCTCGATGACGTGCGAAAATCGATCATCGATCGAGCGACGAGAATCCGAGACGGCGAAATCGATTTGTTGGTCAACAACGCGGGCATCGGCGGCATCGGTCCCTTTGCCGATGCCGATCCCGAGAGACTGC
Source organism: Pirellulaceae bacterium (assembly GCA_963781095.1). Classification (GTDB taxonomy): domain Bacteria; phylum Planctomycetota; class Planctomycetia; order Pirellulales; family Pirellulaceae; genus Rubripirellula. Next base: position 124,634 of record CAWAEA010000013.1, on the reverse strand, counting down.
GTCAGATCATGGAGGTCAACTTTTTCGCGCCCGTCGAGCTAACACGTTTGGCACTGCCCGGCTTGACCCTGGCCGCCCGACGCCCCGGTCGTTGGCCCGTCGTCTGTAACATCAGCAGCGTGCTGGGGCATCGCGCGGTGCCCGATAAAAGTGAATACTGTGCCAGTAAATTTGCGATCCACGGGTTCAGCGACTCGCTCCGAGCCGAGCTGGCGGCGCAAAATGTCCAGGTCACGCTGGTCAGCCCCAGCACCACCGACAGCGAATTCTTTGACTCCTTGGTCCACACCGAAGCGGGACAGACGTCAACCCGCTTCGGTAGTTGGACACCCGAGCACGTGGCCCGCCGAGCACTGGCGGCGATCCTGTCGCGAAAGAGCGAGGTGATCCTGTCCGCCGGCGGTAAAGCTCTCGTCTACGCCGACCGATTCGCACCCGCAATCGTCAATGCGTTGCTAAAGCGAGCGGCAACCAAGTAGATGAGGCTGCCCGTCTGAACGACGTGTTCAATCGATGTCTTGCGATCGATTCTTGCGTGATCGGCTTCCCTTTTGACGACGATCAATCTTTTGGCTCAGCGTGTAGGAAACTCGGTCGGCCACGCGATGAAAAAGGTTGCCGTAGTTCGTGTCGGCGTCCTCGATCACAATCGATGGCATCCGTTTGAGATGAACCACGCATCGACACTGTTTGTCGATGCCCCCTTTGGGACCATGCACATCGCGAACCGTCACCTGGACTTTACGAACCCGGCTTTGAAAGTGCTCGACCGCGCCGAGCATCAAGTCCGAGACATCTTGTTTCATCGAGGGAGCGAGGCTGAAGTTACCGAAGTGAGTCGAAAGCATCATGGCCGAACCTTTGCTGATCGCGTCAAATTTCGTTCGTTCACACGCGTGAACGTCTACCTTTACCGTACCCCTTGACGGATTCAAAGTCACTCGAATTGATGTCAGAATTCGGAAGATTTTTGGCGAGAGAGAATAGCTTGCCCACTACGAAAAACCGGCATTTCCCGAGAATTTTCTTGCATTTCGATCGCCCGTCAACGTCAACTGCAGGTTCAAGAACAGGTTGATTTCGTTTCCATCGTCTGATTGGTTGATATGAGTCTTCTAAAACTTTTCGTCACACCGTCACAACTCTTTTTCGATCCAGAGGCGTCGTGCGCCGTGGTCCGATGGGCTTTCGTTCTTGGCCTCTTCTCGATTTGCGTGTCACCACGTCGCGCGACAGCGCAACCGCCAGAACCCCCGGGGTCATCACGTCCCAATGTCGTCGTAATCTTGACGGACGATCAGGGATGGGGTGATTTGAGCTTGCATGGCAATCCGAATTTATCGACGCCCAATATTGATTCGCTCGCGAGCGACGGCGCGTCGGTGAAAAACTTTTACGTTTGCGCGGTTTGTTCACCGACTCGCGCCGAGTTTTTAACGGGTCGCTATCACAGCCGCAGTGGTGTGTACAGCACGTCTTCCGGGGGCGAGCGCATCGATGCGAACGAACAAACGATTGCGGAAGTTTTTAAAGCTGCGGGTTACGCGACGGCGGCGTACGGGAAATGGCACAGCGGGACCCAGTTTCCTTATCACCCCAACGCCCGCGGATTTGATGACTACTACGGTTTTTGCAGTGGACATTGGGGTGATTACTTTTCCCCGATGCTGGAACACAACGGCCAAATCGTGAAGGGCGACGGGTTCTTAGTCGACGATCTAACGAATCATGCCATTGATTTCATTGACCGACACGCCAACGAACCGTTCTTCGTTTACGCTGCGTACAACACGCCGCACTCGCCGATGCAAGTTCCCGATCCGTATTGGAACCGGTTCAAAACGAAATCATTGATTCCCGATCCCTCGGCCGAGAACGCCAAAGCCCAAGACGACAATCACACTCGGGCCGCGTTGGCGATGTGCGAAAACATCGACGACAATGTGGGACGATTGCTCGAGCATCTCGATAAGAAAGGTTTGGCCGAAGAGACGATCGTCGTCTTCTTTTGTGACAACGGTCCCAACGGCTACCGATTCAACGGTGGGATGCGCGGTCGTAAAGGTTCGACCCACGAGGGTGGATTGCGTTCACCGATGCTGGTTCGCTACCCACGCGGGGTAAAGCCTGGGACCACCATCATGTCGATCATGGGTGCGATCGATCTGTTACCCACGCTCGCGGAATTGTGCGGAATCGAAACGCCCCCTCGCAATCCTCTTGATGGTCGATCGATGGCCGCTGATTTTCTCGGCAATCCGTCGCCCACCACGAGCGACCGCTCCATCTTCACGACCTGGAACGGCAATCACAGCTTGAGGAACAATCGATATCGGATGCATTCCAACGGCAGCTTGTTTGATATCGAGCAAGACCGCGGTGAGAAGGTTGATTTAAGCAAAGAAAGAAACGAGATTGCGGATCGTTTGGGGCAAGTGCTAAAGCAACACGTCGCCGAGCTGAATCCTAAAAATGCGAATCAAATGGATCGCCGCCCGATCACCCTCGGGCATCCCGACGCGAAGCACGACCAATTGCCGGCTCGTGACGCGGTCGGTCACGGCGGTATCGTCCGTAGCAATCGCTTTCCCAATTGCTCGTTTCTGGAAAACTGGGTCGACGCCGACGGGAAGATCACTTGGGATGTCGATGTGATCGGCGAGGGCGATCACGAGGTGACTCTGTATTACGCTTGTAAGAATGGCAGCGAAGGATCGGTGATCGAATTGAGTTTGGGTGATCAAGCGATTCGAACGACGATCACTGAGCCCCACGACGTGCCGCTTTTAGGAATGGCGAACGATCGCGACGTGCGAACCGAAGGCTACGTCAAGGATTGGAAAGCGATGTCACTCGGAACAATACGGCTCACGCCGGGACCAGGCGCACTCACGCTCAAAGCGATCCGAGTGCCAGGTGAACAGGTCGCGGAAATGCGGATGTTGGTGTTCCACCGGCTCGACTGAACGGTAACGTCTCGGTTGACCAGACCCATGGATCAGATCCATGGATCAGATCGGTTGAAGCGAAACGCTAGGGATCCAACCTCGGACACCGGCAGGCATTTCGATTTCTGTCCAATCTCGTCGTTGGTTGATGACCTGAACCAAGTCGCCCTCGGCTGATTCCACGTTTTCGATGACATCGAATTCGTTGCCGTCGCCCGACCGGATCGCGATCTCGTCAGCGATCAAGACAGCGGTGCCGTCACGAGCCAGCGGCATCACGCGGATGGCGTAGGAAGCCGCCGGTAGGATCGCCAAGAGGATCATGGTGAGGCCGACGCGACGGCTAAATCGTCGGAACGACGAGATCCTTGGGGAGGAATTGCCGATCATCGAAACTGTCAACATCAACCAACCCGACCACCAACTGACCCATCCCGCAACTCGCATCATCGATGGTGAAATCCAATGCATCACTTGATCATTGATTGACGAGACACTCGTCACCGCGGACTCGTCGATCTCCGCTGCGCGAAGGTGGCTGTGATACCTTACGCTCTCGGGCTCGATTCGAAGAGCTCGTCGATAGGCGGCGATGGAGCGTCCACGTTCGCCTGCTCGGTAGGCTGCGTTGCCGAGGTCGAAATAGAGTTGATCGTTAACAACACCCGCGTCGACGATCGCCTGGAACGTCTCAGCGGCGTTCCGGAATCCCGTCTGGGACTGATTTGGATCCGTCTCCGTCGCTGCCGAACGATACGCATCGCGCGCGAATTTCAACATCGCGGTGCGGTTCGTGGAGTCTGACCCAGCGGACGGTGATACAGCGGACGGCAACGCAGCAGGTGGCGATTCAGCGGACGGCGATTCAGCGGACTGGGCCGAAGCGGTGGAAACCGCAACGATCGACGCCAAGCACCATGTCACGACCATTGCCGTCGCTTTTGTCGTATCAATTTTGGCACGACGCACCCGCACGTTGGTGCGGATCTGGGACGCGATTGCATGGGCGTCGGCCTTGAGGGATTCAAGCCGTTTGGGGTCATCCGCGTGCTTGACCGATTCGGACGTCTTTGCGAACAATCGTTCGGCTCGAATGGCCGACTCATGTTGGCCGGCACGTCTCAAACAACCGACGATCGAGTCGTTATTGCCGGGTCGATCCGGAACCCCCAATTGATGCGCAATCCATTTTGCGAGCGCCGCCGCAACATCGCTCGGGGTCTGGGCCGCGTGAAGCTGGCGAGAAAACCTTCTGCGTGCCGGCATCAAAACCGATAAATGTTTGCGCTGGCTCACCAGCCAAACGAACAAAAAGATTGCTGGACCGATCAACAGCCCGATGACGGCCGTCCGTCCAAAAGGTTCTGCGCGGCGGCGTGACACGAGAGCCTCGGCTGCCTCAGAATCCGAGAGGGGCGACAATTCGAAGTCGGGTTTGGCGGGCGTAAAGAATGAGGCAATTTGCCCGACCGCGGTTTGCGTGTCTTGGTCGCTTGTTCTTAAATTCGCCGAGCGCCGTGCTACAACGGCGTCGAGCGCGAGCACGTCGCTTGGTGTGACGCGAATCGGTATTGGCTCGGTTTGTACGGTGACAAATTCCTCCGTCTGATCATCGAAATAGCTGAACTTGATCGGCGGGATTTCGGTCACCTCCGTCGACTTGGGGCGCAGCGTGGTTTCAAAATACTTGCGCTGGCCATCCACAAATCCGGCGAGATCATCGCTCGCGACCTTGAAATCTTTAGTCAGATCTGACTGAGCTGATAGAACGGGTGGCGCGGACAAGATCCATCGGTCCGGTACCATCAATCGTGAGGGTGATCGTGATCGGGTCGTCGACCTTGGCATCGTTGGGCGAAGCTTCGGCGTCGATCGAATACCGACCCACCGCGCCCCAATAGCTTTCCGGCCGATTTTCCGTTGGGATCGGCATCACCTCGATCGACTGGGCCGTCGCCTCGGCGACGATGGGACGGACCGAAAGGACCGTCAATCCGCTTGAAAAACCTCGAAAGAAGCTGTCGCCCAGCGCCCCGTTGCCGAATCGCGATTCCATGTCTTCGAACATGGATGCCAAGGGGTCACGTTGACGTCCGATTTGCACCGGATACTTGATGATGACACTTAGATCATCGGCTTCGATTTGACCGGGCCGGGTCGGATAGATCGTCGCGTCAATCTCGTACAAATAGTATTGCTGGTCTTCTCCGTCGGCGCCCGGGCGAAGGACCGTCCGTCCGCCGGGTCGTTGACGTTTCTTTTCCAATTCCTGCATCGTCTTTTCGAACGGACCCCACTTCGTTTGCTGTGAAATCGACTGCCACATCTCACGCTCGCCCAGCGTCAAATCATATTGCTCGTCGTGGTACGGACGCACCCAAATTTTGAGCGTCACGTTGAGCGATTGGCCGACAAAGACTTTATTCTGCTCGCCGACAATTTCGACGATCAATTCGCCACCGTTTTCGCTGCGTTTCGCTGTGAAGCGAACCGCCTCGGTGATAGTGGAAACGCCACCGCCCGTGACCTTGACGGGCGGAATGACGAAGTCGCCCGGTCGATCGGCGGTCACACGGTACACGTGCAGCACGGACGACCGATTGGTTTGCGTGCGTCCGTTGAACATGATGACCTGGGAGCTGACTTGCGGCCGTCCCGCCGACTCGATCGTCAATCCGTCAACTTCGGGGATCTCGGGTTGCGTCGTCTGGGAAGCGTCCTCCACACGAATCTGCATCGTGATCGGCATCCCCACATACGCACTCTTGGACGAGATCTCGATCGACACCTTTGCCGCTTCCGCCGATGGGGTCGACACCGCAAGAGCGATCGACACGAGCGCGGGCAGCCGAATCATAAGCGAGAACAAGCGATGCGATTCCACGATGAACATCTCCCTCAAACCAAAACTTACAGCCCGGTCACGATCACCAGTCACGATCGACCGGTATCCGTCGGTGTCGCGCCTCTTCACGCTGTCGAAACCGACGCAGCATGTCGCGGTCGCGAATGGCTTGCAACATCTTCCGAGCTTCCTGAATTGTCATTTCGCTAGCCTGGTCTCCGTCGCCGGCGATCCCGACCGGTGTTCCATCTTCATCCTTGTCGGCCTGATCAGACGTTGTCAACTCACCCCGTTTGGTACCGCCCTGTTCGGAACGGCTCTCGTCACCCGTTTGATTTTCGTCAGCTTCAGATTGATCGTTCGGAGCGTCCCCAGGTTCCTCATTTTGGCCCGGCGAAGCATCCGACGGTGACGAAGAACTCGGCGTCTTAGCAGGTGGGCTCTCGCTCGATTGATCGGATTGGTTCTCACCAGCCGATTCTTGTTGGGATTGGGATGGATCCTCATCGGAGGGTTGCGCCGACTCGCTCGGCTCATTTTCCGATGATCGTTCCGACGACCTCTCCGGCGAGTCTTGCGGTTTCGCATCGTCCGATTGTTCAGTCGAGCCCTCGGATTCGCTCTGCGTCGGCTCGTCAGACTGCTGTGGACTCGACTCGCTCTCCTTTGTCGATTCACCTTTCGAAGACTGATCTCCTGACGACTGATCGCCTGATGGTTGATCGCCTGATGGTTGATCGCCTGATGGTTGATCGTCCGATGGTTGATCGTCCGATGGTTGATCGTCCGATGGTTGCGAATCGGACTTGGGAGGATCGGGCTGTTGAAGCATCTGGATAAGTCTGGCGGCTGACTCGATATCAGCGCGAGCGTCGTCGTCCGAGGGATCCAGACGTAAACCGCTGCGGTAGTGAACGATCGCTGACCGCAATTTTTCCACGATCTCGGCCTTTTCCAGCGTGGGTCCCGGCTCCGATTCAGATCCTACCGGTGGATCAGATTCCGATTGATTGCGAATCGCCTGGACCGCCTGGGCGTAGTACGAATTTCCATGATTGTATCGGGCTTTTGCGGCAAGCGACGAGTCCGTGGAGGCCGAGACCCGCGCAAACATCTCACCGGCTTCCGCCCATTGGCCGCGATCGTATTTTTGAATCCCACGGTTGTACGTCTCGACCTCGTCGATCGACCCGGCATCGGCGAGAACGAAGCCAGCGTCGTGGAGAGTCATCATCCCCAGTGACAGTAAAAATAGAAGTGATGGTAACCGCATGGAGTGAACTCCAACTTCCCGTGAGATCGACGAACCGAGGTTTCCATCATACGAGGTTTGGCTTGATTTGTTCACCCCGACTTATTGGTCCGCCAAGTCCTTTCGGTCCGCTGGGGACTAGTAAAGATTCAGCATCGAATCACAAGCGGGGTTCCAATCGCATGCCTGCATGACGAGCTGGCTGATTCGAATCGCTTGATCTTGGCCAGCGGCGGTGGGTCCGATTATCTTTGTCTTGGCCAGTTCCAGATCGATGCGATCCCCTTCGACGGTTTCGACGACGGGCGCGGCGTACCCGTTCTTGGGTCGCCGAATGACTTTCGCCAGTTGGCCGTTATCCAATTCGACATGGCTGCCCAGCGGAAAGAGCGACTCGACATTCAGAAACGCTCGAATCACTTGGGGGTCGAACAAGCCTCTTCCCGCTCGATGCAGCAACAACCCGAGCGCATCGTGCGCGATGATTGAACCGCGATGCGAATTGGCCATCGTCAATTGAAGGTACGCATCAACGACGTTTAGGATTCGAGCGTACAAATGAATTCGCTGAGCTCGCACACCGCGAGGGAAACCGGAGCCATCAAACTGTTCGTGAACCTGCTCGATCGCCATTGTGACGTTGGGTGAGATTTCCATCATACTCTGGACGAATTTTGCGGACATCAGAGGGTGCTTCTGATACTCCCATCGTTGAGCCTCGTTCAACAATTCGATCGGTGATCGGTAGACCGAATCCATCACATCCAATGAAGCGTCGTGGAGCAAGCCCGCCATCCCGACTTCGATCGTTTGCACGCCGCTCAATCCCATCTCGCACGCGACGGACATGCCCAATACCGCCAGCTTCAACGATCGTTCGACCGGCCCGTCGATCGCCAATTCCATCGACATCGATCCCACGGTGTGATCAAGATCATCCACCATCGAAAGCACATACAATTCTGAAAGTTCGATAAAGCTTGAGACCGAGCGAACGGACTTCTCCATCATTTGGTCACGAAATCGGTTCATCGTTCGTTTTGCCACGCTGACGTGTGACGCCAATTGGGCGGCACGTTGCGAGCTCAGATGCTCGTCGTGCCGATCGATCAACTGATCACGAACGGGTCGCTTGGCATCCCAACGGCTCTCTTTGATGCGATCACGTCTGGGTAACCAAGACGGCGCCGGTTCTCCCCGAAACATCGCCAAATCCCGAGGATCGACCGATATCGAGCCGATGCCTCGCTCCCGTAGCCCCGTAATCACCTGTTGAGTGATCCGTGTGTTGGCGCCGAGCAACAACAGGCCTGTATCCGAAACGATTGGCTGACTGCATGTCACACCGACCGTCAATTGGTCGACCGATACTGAAACCTTATCCTGGCCCATAAGGCTTAAATACGTTCGAAGGAATTGAGATAGAATTGTGCCCTATCGGAACAGTAGGTCGTAAGTCACCTCCATCGCTGATTGGATCGAAAGTTTTTACCAGTCCACCCGAAAGATCTCTCGTGTTGCAGCTTGTAGTGATCGAATTTGACTGTGATCACGATCATGCCGATTTTTCTACATGTCAAAATCAGCTACCCGCATGGAAGCCATGGGAGCTTGGATATCCCCAACCGGGCGGTTGAGCAAGCTATGCTGGGCCCTTCATCCGTCGCAACTCAACGAACGTGACATTTTTATCGAACGTGCAATCGGACGAGGAACCATCGCGAGACCATGTTTTTCATCTACGGTACTGACGCCCCGCTCTACCACTATCCGATCGTGACTTCATTGATGGTGATCATCAACGTCGTCGTTCATTGGGCTGTCGCTGCGACGGGGTTCGACGTCACGCCATGGGTTTTGGCATTCGGCGATGGCTACCACCCGTTGCAGTGGATTACCCACAACTATCTGCACATGGGTCTCTTCCACTTGATCGGAAACATGCTGTTCTTGTTCCCGTTTGGGATGGTGGTCGAAGGCAAGATCGGTCCTTTGAAAATGCTGGTCCTCTACCTAGCGATCGGCGGCATTCAAGGATTCACTCAGCAAACGATGATGTTGCCGTACGACACCGGCGGGGATGCCGAAGCGATGGTCGAGATGTTCAATGACCCTGACAACCCAATGGACGACGACGTCAAAGCCGAATTAAAAAAACAGTGGCGTAAAGACTTGATGCAAGAGGGTTTTGGATCACTCGGGGCGTCGGCGGTGATCTTCGGGTTGTTGGCGGTGTGCGTGATGTGGGCACCCAGCAACCACTTTGACGTCTACTTTCGTTGGAGCCTCTTCGTGTCGGCATCGGACGGCGGAGTACGCGAGTGGGCGATCTCGACGGTGTGCGCGATGTTCGTGGCCAAAGAAGTTTTCATGTTTTGGTTGATGGGCATGCCGCTAAGCAGCGAGATGCTGCACTTAAATGGTTTCCTGGTCGGCGGCTTCTGCGGATTCGCGTTGCTCACCCAAGGATGGGTCGATTGCGAGGGCTACGATTTACTCTCGATTTGGGGTGGGAGGCCCTACAAGGCCAAAGCGGTTGCCCGACGTGAGCAGCAAGAAAGGGCCGACCACCTTGATTCGCTCCGCCCGACGGGGCCGCCACTCGCGGTGATCCCGAAAATGCCGCACCAACTCAGCGTCCAACCCATGAAAACGGTGGCCCGTGAACCCGCGACCCAATCACCACTCGCGCCGCCTGCATCAGTCTCGTCCAACGAATCAACGCCGCAAGCATTCCAGAAAAATGTGATCGCCGACCAGTCTAACCTTTTTGAGCTCGATCTCGAGTTGCCTGAATTTGACGATGGGTCCGTTCTTGTCGATCCGATCGCCCAAGTTCGCAGCGAGATCGACGGCATGATGTTGGAGAAGGCGTATGTCGCCGCAGTGCGATTGTTTGCATCCGAACGGAAACTCGATCCCAGTTTCATCATCCTGCCGAGCTCGCTCGGTCGTTTGGCCGAGGGTTTGATTGCTGGCCAGCAGATCAAGCCAGCGCGGACCCTACTCGCCATCGGAAGCGATGCCTATCCCGCTCACGCACCCCAATGGCGAATTCGTATCGCAAGCCTGTATTTGAGTTCGGATCCCGCCGATCCGATCGCCGCCATCAAGCAATTGAAACAAATTGACAAATCAAACCTCGATTCCAAGACCCGGGAACAATTTTTAAAAATCGCTAACCGAGCAAAAAGACTTGCCGAGCAGAGCAACTAAAAATGGCTCATCCGATCGAAACGGATTGGACCCTCCGCAGACTTTTCGTTGCGTCACACCGAAACTGTTAAGCACATCGCCGAAAATCATTGGGCAAAACGGTTCGCGGGCGTCCCGCCTGCTTTCGGCAATTCGGCGGGAGGAACGCCCGCGCACCGAAAACCGAAAACCGAAAGAGGGGCAAAACGGTTCGCGGGCGTCTCGCCCGCTTTCGGCAATTCGGCGGGCGGGACGCCCGCGCACCGAAAAAGGTTACACCGAAAGCTTCTACAAGACGTTCTTACCAGCCCCAGCGAAACCGTCACGCTTCGTCCTCACCAAGCTTTGCCAACACGGATAGGTCTTCGAGCGTTGACGTGTCACCGATAACTTCGCGGCCTGAGGCGACGTCGCGGAGCAAGCGACGCATGATCTTTCCGCTTCGAGTTTTTGGCAGCGTTGCCGCGAATCGAATGTCATCGGGCTGGGCCAGTGCGCCGATCTGCTTTCGAACGTGCATCTTCAATTCATTGCGAAGCTCATCGCTCGGTTCGCGATCGCGGATCGTGACAAACGCGGCGATCGCTTGACCCTTTAAATCGTCGTGGCGTCCCACCACCGCGGCTTCACAAACGGCTTCGTGGCTGACCAATGCACTTTCGACTTCGATCGTGCTGAGTCGGTGTCCCGAGACGTTGATCACGTCATCGATCCGACCCATGATCCAGTAGTAACCGTCGTCATCTTTGCGGGCATTGTCGCCGGTGAGATACTTGCCCGGCACCATCGACCAGTACTGTTCGACGAAGCGTGGCTGATCACCGCAGATTCCTCGGAGCATTCCCGGCCAGGGCTCGGCAATGCACAACATTCCACCATGCTGTGCATCCACCACGTTGCCCGCTTCGTCGACGATCACCGGCATCACGCCGGGCAGCGGCGTCGTGCATGACCCGGGCTTCGTCTCGGTGATTCCCGGCAACGGACTCATCATGATGCCGCCCGTTTCCGTTTGCCACCACGTATCCACAATTGGACAACGCTCGCCGCCGATTTTTTTGTGATACCACATCCAGGCTTCCGGATTGATACCTTCGCCGACGCTGCCGAGCAGTCTCAACTATGAAAGATCATGCTTTTCGACGTGATGGTCGCCCCACTTGATGAAGGCGCGAACCGCGTTGGGCGCGGTATACAGATGGTGACCTTGTACTTTTCGACCAAGTCCCAAAATCGATTTTCTTCGGGATGATTCGGCGCGCCTTCGTACATCAAGCACGTCGCGCCGGCCGCGAGTGGCCCGTACACGATGTAACTGTGTCCGGTAATCCATCCGCAATCAGCCGTGCACCAATAGATATCATCGTCGCGATGATCAAAGACCCACTCGAACGTGCGTTTGGCCCACAAGTTGTAGCCGGCGGTCGTGTGCAGAATGCCCTTCGGTTTTCCGGTGCTGCCGGACGTGTACAGAATGAACAACGGCGATTCGCTGTCGAGCGGAACGGCCGGAAAATCATCGGACTGGGAATCGACCACATCGTGCCACCACCGATCGCGCCGGTCGGTCATCGGAACATTTTCTTCGCACCCGTTCGACGCAGCACCAAACAATGTTTGACCGTGGGCGATTTGGCGAACGCTTCGTCAACCGTTTCTTTGAGCGGTAAACTTTTCCACGGCGATAGAGTCCGTCCGACGTGATGATCAGTTTTGCGCCGGCGTCGTTGTTGCGATCGGCAATCGATTCGGCGCTGAAGCCGGCGAAAATGACGCGAGTGCACGGCACCGATTCGTGCGCACGCCAGCATTGCGATCGGCAACTCGGGGGTCATCGGCATGTACATGCTGACCACATCGCCCGCCTTGATCCCCAACTGGTCCAGCGCCGCCGCACACTTGGCGACCTCGGATCGCAATTCTTTGTAGGTCAGGGTGCGGGTTTCGCCGGGTTCACCCTCCCAAATGATTGCCGCTTTGTCGCCCCGTCCGGCATCGATGTTTCGGTCGAGGCAATTGTAGCTGGCGTTCGTATGACCTCCGACGAACCATTTAGCATGCGGGGCTTTCCACTGGCACACGTCGCCAAAGGGTTTGAACCAATGCAGATGTTCGTTCGCTTCGGCTTTCCAAAATCCATCGCGATCATCACGAGCTTCGGCGTACGCTTGGTCGTACTGGGCTTGCGTCGAGAACACCGCCCGCTTGGTAAACTCCGCCGATGGCGGAAATTTGCGGTCTTCGATCAAGACGTGATCAATCTGGCCGGAGGGGTCGGTCATTGCGGTGGATCTCTGGTACGGTCGAGGAACGATTGCGTGAAACCACCGCAGTTTAATGCAAAATCTACTCGCTGGGGAAATCCACGAGAGCGACGTTTTTGTACAGCGTCATCATGCCTTGAACTTCTTTCATGGCCGTTTGATCGGCGGGCGTGATTTCACCAATGGTCATGACGGAGCGATACTCGTCGGTGCGATCACCTCGCGTCAACGAGAGCGTGGTTTCGAGGGGGATTTCGCCCGCGGAGGTGATCCGGTCGTTCAAGGTCATCCGAGCAAACGGGGGCAAGGGATGTCGTCTGACCAAGTTGACGCGGGCGGCCAGATCCGAGAGTCGGCCGAACTCCGATGCCATGCTCGAACTCGAAGGTTTTTGAGTCGACGTATGATAGACGGCGCCGCCGAACTCGATCGAGTATCCGATCATTCGATCGCTGGTCCGCACGCGTGCGTTGAGGCCGATCTGCTCTCGTTTTTCATCGGTATCGGCTGCCGCTCGGGCTTGTGCCGTTGCGGTAACAAGATCATCAATGCGGACCACCGATTGGACTTGGTTTGTCCGATCCAATAGCGTCACCAGACCTTGCGAGGGGTCGTAGAGCGTGAGAGTCGACGGGTCCAATTGAGGCAACTCGTAGACCAAACCATTGTCGAAAACGATTCGATTCTCAGCCGCCGGTTGCACCGAGGAGCCCACGAAAGTCTTTACGCTGACGCAAAAAGGAACCGACTGGGCATTTGCCATCTCCATCCCAGGTCCGAGAAACAATGCCAGAAACAATGCGAAACGCCATGGGGGAGCACAGGGGATCGGTCGTGACGTCAGCATCAAATGGACTCCGATGAATGAAAATCGAATTTTGCGGGGCCGCACCGGACTTCGCAACGAGACTTCGCAAAACAAGATCAAATGACGTAAGTTTATTCGACGAGCTGCGGGGCGACCTGGACGGTCATGGTGTTCTCAGCGTAGAAAAGGAATGCGGACCCAGTCCAGATCAACTGCTTGGACCAGTCGAAAATGCTGAGTCGCCCGCCTGACCGACCCCTATCTCTTAGACCGCCTCTTCGGCGACTGATGACATGCGACGAACGCTGTTAATGATTCCTCACGAAATCGCCGGTTTGACGGTGTTCGGTATGGGTTGGTTGTTGATTGCCCTGGCGATCGGATTGATCGTCCGGCTGATCGTCGCGCGGTTTCACCAACGGTTGACATGGGTTCAAGCGATCACGAAAGTTGCTGCCACCGAAGGGTTGGTTTGGGCCACCGCCGCAATTGCGGTCGTTTTCCTGTTGCCGATGGTGGAATTGAACAATCTCGATGGCGAACCGGTCGGCATGGCGATTCGCGGTTACGGAGTGATGTTGTTGTTGGCGGTGGGATCCGCGGTCGCCTTGGCGGGCTATCGAGCCAAACGCGCCGGATTGGATCCCGATCTGATTTATTCGATGGCACCGTGGGCTTTTTTCGGAGGCATCTTTGCGCGCCGTGCGTTCTTTGTCGTCCAGTATCGCGACCAATTCATCGCGGACACCTGGATGCAGACGGTCGCCAACATGTTGAAATTCACCGAAGGCGGTTTAGTCGTGTACGGCTCATTCATCGGTGGATCGCTGGCGGTCACTTACTTTTTGATGCGGAATCGATTACCGGTGCTCAAGTTTGGTGACGTGATCGTTCCGTGCATGTTTCTTGGAGTGTTCTTTGGTCGCATCGGTTGCGTGATGAACGGTTGCTGTTACGGAGGACGATGCGAGGAGGGCCCGATGACGTTGCACTTCCCGCCGGGTTCGAAGGTGTACCAGGATCAACTTTACGATGGCCAATTATTGGGTTTCGCTTATGATTCAACGACTCGCGAAATCGTCAACGTGCGTTCGGGGTCGCTGGCGGACGAGGCGGGCATTAGCGTCGGCCAGCGTCTGGATCAAATCAGCAACGATCAGACCAGACTCGCGGAGACGTCTCGTGCCATCCCCGCGGAGGACGTACAGACCGGCGTCGTGGTGACGGTTGACGGACGCCGACATCGATGGTCGGCTAACGAGTTGCCGATGCGCGCGTTGCCGGTCCAACCCGCGCAAGCGATCAGCAGTGTCGGTGCGCTTCTGCTATGCCTATCCCTGTGTGCGCTCTCGCTCATTCCATTCCGCGATGGAACGATCATGATGATCGGTTTCGCGTCGTATGCGGTCTTGCGGTTTGGAATGGAATGGATTCGAGTAGACGAAGCGGGTCAATTTGGCACCAGCCTTTCGATTTCCCAGTGGGTTAGCATTTTCGTGTTTTGGTTTTCCGTGGCCGGACTTGTCATCATCCATCGCACCTCGTCCACCTCGGCTCTGGGCTCGGAATCGACACCGAACCGTTAATGCCCCTCATGATGAAACGCAATCTTCAACCCGAGTGGATGGACCAGCCCGGTTTGTCCGACGATGAACACATCGCTGCTCTGGCGGGATTGGCGAGGTTGAATCGTTACACCGGTATCGCAGCGGCGATGTACCGTCACCTGCGCCGCGACGCGATCGCGCGAAGCGGACGTCCCTTGAGAGTTTTGGACGTCGCCAGCGGCGGCGGCGATGTTCCCATTGAGTGGGCGAGGCGCGCGGCAAAAGAGGGCATCGCTATGCAAATCACCGCGGTTGACATCAGTTCGTTGGCGATCGCCGAACAGCAACGACGGGCTGCCGAAGCCGGTGTTTCAATCCGCTCAATCGAGCTGGATTGCATCGCCGGTCACTTGCCACTCGGGTACGATTTGATCACGTGTTCGTTATTCATGCACCATCTAACGGATTTGCAAGTGGTGCGACTGCTGCAGTCGATGCAAGCGACGGCCGAGGACGGCATTTTGATTTGTGACTTGGATCGATCGCGATTGAACTTGGGTTTGGTGTCGATCGGTGCCCACGCACTTTCGCGATCCCCGATCGTGCATCATGACGCCAAGTCAAGCGTTCGCGCATCGTTCACCGCGGACGAGTTCAAGCGGATCGCGGAGGGGGCCCTCAATCGTCCGGTCCGAGTCCGCCGTGTGCTACCGTGCCGGTACATGGCGACGCTCGATGCCCGAACCTGTTGCGAGTCGGCCGTTGCGTTCGCGTAGAGTTTCCGACGTGGCCATCCGCGTCGATTCGATAGCATTTGCCGATCACTTCGTTTGCGCTTTCCATGCCTTCACCACGCCCGCGGCCATCGGTTCTGATCATCGGAGGAGGCGTTGCGGGCGCGTCATGCGCGATTTCTCTGAGATCATTGGGAATTGCCGTCGATGTCGCTGAGAAGGCCGCGTTTCCGCGTCCGAAGGTTTGCGGGTGTTGCATCGGAGGCACCGGGCTGTCGATGTTGGACCGATTGGGTGTTCGAGACGAGGCCGTTGCGGCCGGAGCTAGAACAGATCGGTGGTCCGCTTCCCTCGGTGGACGAATCGTCGACATTCCATTGCCGAACGGTTTGGCCATCTCTCGCGAGGTTCTCGACCCGTTGCTCGTCGAGCACGCACGGCGACGGGGCGTGGATGTCACGATGGAGACGACCGCCAGGATCATCGATCTGAATGACAAACGGGTCGAAGTCTCATGGCATGAAGTCGGCTGCGATGCGGTCTTGCGGTCGTATGACATTGTGGTGGTGGCCGCCGGGCTAAAGGCGGGAGGGATCAGCGAGATTTTGCCGTGGACCAAAACTCCGAGCGGTCCATTCGGGGTGTCGATGGAGGCCGATTGCGACGATGTTCGGACCGGAGTGATCTACATGGCCTGTGACGACGACGGCTATGTCGGGTTGGTGAGAATGGCGAATGGACGCGTCGATGTGGCCGGAGCACTGCGGCGGGGCAGTCGAGCGGCCGACGGCCGATCGCCACTCGACCGAGTCAAACGATTGCTTGCACAAAGTCATTTTGATTTTTCCGAGCTGCGCAACCCATCACCGACCATGACGACTCCGCCGCTTCGTCGAAGCCGAACATCGGGCAAGGGTCGCGTGATCGCGATCGGGGATGCGGCCGGATACGTGGAACCTTTCACCGGGGAAGGAATGACGTGGGCGATGCAGACCGGAGCGGCGGCCGCGCGGACAATTTCGAACCAACTCGAAACCCCAAACGATCTGGGCGTCGCGTGGGATCGCGTAATGCGAGGGCTGTTGAGATCCGAGAAGCGAATGTGTCGATTGGTCACCACGACCCTGAGATCGTCCTTCGCCCGGCATGTGGCCGCGAACGCATTGACGTTGTTTCCCGCATTGGCGAGACCGATCGTCCGAGGACTTAACCGACCCGCGTGATTGAGGCCGATCGGGCATCGATGATCCCGACTCGCCAGCGGTCTCGACGAAGCAACAGCGATGAGGGCGGAATTCTTACAAACTTCCGTTGACAACGGACGAACGGGATTGCTAATCAACTCATACCTTCATGGCGACATCGGTTCGCACTCGGATTTGGGAGCCATGCAAGTCGAAACTGTGCTTTTGAAATTTCGGTTTGGTAAATCGTTTGCGGGAATTGTTTACCGGCTTCATTGCGAAGTCGAAGCGATGAGGGTGTGCGTGCGACGGTTTCTGGGTCAATCGTCTCGGCACACTGCTTCTTGCCGAAATTTCATTCACGTCGGGGTGTCTGCTCTCGCGAGCAGCGCCCCGATGTTTTTTTGTCCGTGATTGCAACCGCCGGCCTGGGTCTTTAGAACGGGCAACATGGTCAAGTCACAAAATAAATCCTCTTCCGGAAGCGAGCATGCTGGCAGCATCCGCCCCATGATCCTGGCAGTTTCCGCCCAGAGTTCTGAATCCGAGGACAGCGAACCGGACGGCTCGGTGCCGCCGATCGTCATTGAAAAAAGGGCGCGATCACGGCGACACCAGTTGATCTTGCTGGCGTCGTGCCTGATGGCGGGCACGGTTGCGATGTTGGTTTGGTTTGCCAACTCGTCAACCGATCAAGCCACTGAGGAAGTGACGATGGTCGATCCCGCCCTACTGTTCGATGCGTTATGTCAAACGATCGAAGCCGACTCCACCATTGACACGCTGCATGTGACTGAGTTCGCGGTCGATGATTCGATGATCGCCCGCATGGGGTCACTCGATTCGCTCGAGACCGTTATTTTTGACCAAGGTGTCGTCACCGATTCCTCCCTCGCGAAGATCACCGCGCTTCCAAAACTCCAGCAACTTCGTTTGAGGTTGTCCCCCATCACCGATCGTGGACTCAAAGAAATCTCGCGCTGCGAGACAATGATATTTTTAAACTTGCCCCAGTGCGAATGCACGGCTGAGGGAATCAAGTCGCTCGCGTCGATGCCGCGCCTCCGCAGCCTGAGGCTCGGATCGCCAAACCTGAGCAACGAAGCCGCACGCGAAATTGCGAACGTCACGACCTTGCGAACCGTTCACTTGATCGATGTACGAATCACGGATGATGGTCTCAAATTGCTTGCGGAGATGCCCCAGCTCGAGTCGCTTTATTTGGATGGGTCCGCGGTCACCGAGTCGGGATGGAATTGGCTGTTCGAACACCATGCCAACTTGCACGTTCACATTGATCAACACCACCACGACCGGGATCCCCAAAAGCACCAGCATCACGATGATTAGCCGACCAAGCCGGGATGAGGTTTCATTCGCCTTCCATCACGGCCTGTTTGATCGCCTCGACCACGGCGGCGCGGCCGAGGGCGAATTGCCGGATTTTGGCGACGTCCACACCCAGGCTCTCCCCCAACCGGATCGCCAAGTCCACATCGCGCACGCCATGGAATTGATTGGTCGCACGTCGCTTCGCAAAGTCAACCTCGTCACGATAGATTGTGTCGCGGTCATTTTCAAAACCCGATTCGAAAGCCGCCGCCAGCTCGTCAATCCAGACTTGCGGTACACCCCGGATGACGCAATGCTCAACCGGCCATAACGTCTCGCCGGTACATTCACTCAACAGTGCTAAGGCTCGTTGTCGTGCGATCATCGCCTCCCTTTCGAACTGTACCTCATTAACGACTCCCCCAAACTCCGCGATCTTCTTAAAGGTTAACCTCATGCCCAGCGTCCTCGCCATCGCCGCGCACCCCGATGACATCGAATTCCTATTCGCCGGAACGATGCTGCAATTGGCGGCGCGGGGTTGGGAATTGCACTATGCCAACTTGTGCGATGGTTCGCGTGGATCGACCACCATGGACATGACGACCTGCGCGGCCAAGAGATTAGCGGAAGCCCAAGCGGCGTGTGCGGTGCTTGGCGGGAAATTTTATCCTCCCATCTACCACGATATGGAAGCGGTTTACACGACTCAAAACTTGGCAAAGGTTGCCGGCATCGTTCGGATGGCAAAGCCGTCGATCGTGTTGACGCACTCGCCCGTGGACTACATGGAAGATCACGAGATCGCATGCCGATTGGCGGTCAGCGCGGCGTTTGCGCATGGGATGCCTAACCTTCACAGCGATCCACCCGTTCCCGTCTACTCAGACCCGGTCACCGTTTATCACGCGCAACCGGTTCACAACCGAGTTCCGACAGGCGAATTGGTGACCCCCCACCTCTATGTGGACATCACCGAGGTTCTCGAGAAAAAAATCGAGGCACTCGGTTGTCATGAAAGTCAAAAGCAATGGCTCGACGAGAGCCAGGGTCAAGACAGCTACCTCGAGACCGCCAGGCAAGTCAGCGCCGAAGTCGGAAAGATGAGCGGCAAATTCGAATATGCCGAAGGTTGGCGACGCCGAGAACATTGGGGATTCTGTTCAGCCGGCGACGACCCGCTGGCGGTGGCCCTCGCAGGAATCACCGTGGACACTCGCGAAAAACCCACCAGTTGAGAGGAACGAGCGATGAAGAAGCACGACGATTTGGCCGCTGATCTCGATGATTTTTTGCTGTTGTTACGTGGTCTGATCCGCGAACCCTCGATCGTGGGCTGTGAAGATGCATTCTTTCGAGTGCTCCGCCGCGAACTCGATGAGTTGCCAATCGACGTGACTCGCTACCACGGTTTGCTGGTCGCTCGAGGTCGAGACTCCGGCGGCCAGATCTTGTCGGCGCACATTGATCGGCACGGCTTGATTTGTACGGGTCCGAACGAATTTCAATACGCCGCGTTCATCATCGCCAATCGCAGCGAGATGACGGGTGATAGCGTTTCCGAACAAACAATGGAATTGATCGCCGACCGTTTTCACGGCCAACGCGTCCAGGCACACACACCCTATGCGGGTAGCTACTTGGGTCAGGGGACCATCAACCGATCCTTCATCTGCCCGAAACGTCGCAACCTCATTTTCGAAGTTTCGGGTCTCGATTTTCTCCAACCCGGAACGCCGGTCTCGTTTCTCGATCGCTTGACAGTAGCCGATGGGTTCATTCGAGCTCAATTGGACAATGTCTTATCCGTGGCGTTGATGGTTTACATGTTTCGATGCGGGTTCCAAGGCACGGCTTTGTTCACCGCGGGCGAAGAAGCGGGGCGAAGTTGGCAATATGCTTTGGCGTGGTTCCAACGGCACGACATCGTCAGCGATCGAATTATCGTGCTCGACACCAGCCCCTATTCCAACGAGGAAGCGGCGTCGGCCCAGCATGTTGTGTTGCGAACCCGCGACGCATCATCAACCTTCGCACCCGCGATCACCGAAGAATTGAGAGATCGATGCGAGCTGATGAACATCAAATACTCGTACAAAGATAAATACGTCGAGAGCCTAAACATGGCTCGGGAAAAACCGCTTTCGCTCGGACGCACCGAATTGGGGCGGTTGATCAATGCGACCGAAGGACGGATCACCGGGACAACCTTGCAGATTCCCACGACGGGATATCACACCGCAAATGAAACAGCGTCGCTTGAATCAATCCAAGCGACGCTGCAATTGCTAAAAGAATATATCGTGTGACCGACCGTGGGCGATTACTTTGCCGAAGCTTTGAAATCAGGGTTCCCCACGCCGATGATGCCCAGTCCGACTCGCGCTCCCGCGTCGCCGCTCGGTTGACTCGACAAGTCATCTTTACCAGCATGCACAACGAATGTGCGACCGAGAATGAAGTGCAGCATCGTGTGATCGAGAGTCACATCGACGGTCGCGACGCCCTCCGAATCGGCGGTGATGTTGCCGAGGTCGCCGACGTGGCCGTGGCCGGGACCGCCGTGGGGAACGCCCGTCGGATTGAAGTGACCACCGGCGCTGGTGCCGTCTGCCATGTTGCGCAAGTCACCAAATTCGTGAATGTGAAAACCGTGATCGCCGGGAGTCAGATTGCGAATCTTGCCGCTGACTTGAAGACTTTCGCCCTTTTGAGCCAACCGCAGCATTCCGCGAACTTTATTGCCTTTGGTCGGCATGATGACTGCGATGCCGAGCGTCGGCATCGGGGCCTCGGCGCCGGCATGCTCGTGGGAGTGTGCCTTGGACGAATTCGCTTTGGTTTCCTGTGCGGACGCCTGGGGCATCATCATTGCCGCGACTGCGAACATGCAGGCCGCCGAAAGTGTGGACCGAATCATGAAGTTATCCTTGGTGAGGGGTGGGGAAAGAAACATTGTCGCCAGAGCGTTCATCGTAGGCGCTTGCCCGTCGCGAGGCCACCGCTTCAACGAAAAGCCGGTCTGGAATTTCGTTGCACCCACGCAAATGCCGCGATCTCGATCGCGGGCGCGTGGCTTCACTGGGTGCGTGGGTTCACTTGTGCCGGTTCACATGCGCCGGTTCACTCGGCGCGTGGGTTCATGCGACTCGTCGGTTCACTCGGCGGGCACCAGCGAGTTTGGATTGCCCAACAATCCCATGCTGGCGGAATTGCTGTGATCGAGCACGAATGGACCGAGCGTGCGATCAAAGTGCATCAGCAATCGAGTCGATTCCTCCACGGCGAGCCTTTTCGTCGGTGAAAAATCTTCGTCGTAAAGGGCACCCTGCGAGACTCGCACATCATTGATCTGGCCCAAAAACGGGCGACTTGCCGTGCCACTTTCGTCCGGGTCGGCGCCGATGTAGAGGGGAAGCTCATTGCGAGTCCGTTTGCCGTTTCCAGATTTTGTGCCCACTCGCTTTCCGTCGACGTAAAGACGAACTTCGGAACCGTTGTATTCGCCGGCAACGTGAACCCAAGTGTCGGTGAGCAGCTTTTTGGTGGCTTTCGCCGTGACGTAGTTGCCGCCCAAGTGAACGTTAAACTGTGGGACACCTTCGTCCATGAAGATTGCAAACTCGCTGCCTTGGGCTTTTGAGATCGCACCGCGCATGCCCTCGGATTGATGCGGATTGAACCAGCCCTCGACGGTGAACGGACCCTCGGGAACCATCAATTCCGAGGACTCGATCCGCACCGCGTCCGCCGCAGACTCTAAATTCAAACAAAGATCGGGTTGGCCCACAAAATAGTCGGCCGGAACGGACGACAATCGCATGGAAACGGGCGTCATGACGGCCGGCATCGCGATCCGCGCTGATTCGCCGATGTACTCCATGTCCAATCGAATTTTCGGAACATCGAAGCGGGTTTCGGGATCGGGCAATCGCTTCAGCGCCACTTCCACCGTCTTCGTTTCGTTCGGTTGAATCGTCAAGTGCTCGTGATCGAGCGATGTCTTCCATTCGTTCCCCACCTGGTCCAGCGAGACGGTGAGATCGACGGCCCGCTTCGCCGGATTTTGGATTTTGAAGGTCACTCGCCCAGATGCAGATCCATCGGGCTGCAACTGCATTTGATGCTCAGTTTGCTCGGGGCGAATACGTCGCGCGCTGTCGATTTCGGCCAGGAACTCAGGAGTGAACTCTTTGGGATCGATCACCGATCCGATCGCCAGGGCAGCGACACTCACGCCTCCGGGACGAACCGTCACGACGTTCAAGTGATGCAAGTACCCGGCGGCGGGAATGTCGGCGGACAAATGCCCACCCGTCGTGGCCAACGTGTAGTACTCGATCCCATCCTGGGGTCCGTCGTAGCGCATGTGGTGAATGTGTCCGGCAAAGACCGCGGAAACATTGCCGGCGGCCTTTAGCTTTTCGTGGACGACATCCCAATTGCCGCCGCTGTAGTTCCCGCCCGTCCAACGCGGATGGTGCAAGAACACGAAGACGTGCTCGCTCGATTTGTGTTTTTCCAGCGCCTTGCCAAGAAAATCCAACTGTTCTTCGCTCATCGTTTGCAGTTTCGAATCGCTAAAACCTTTGACGTTCGTTTCGCGATCGCCCTCATCACTGTACAGAACCACGAACGCCGAATTCTTGTGAGCAAACGAATACCAAAGCGGGCCAAAGTGCTTTTCGTAACTCGACTCGTGTTGGCCCTCGGGCGGTTTAGTTTGGCCCCGCCAATACACGTCATGATTCCCCGCGACGGGAAACCATTTCATATTCAATCCGTCCATGATGCCTTTGAATTCGGTCATCTGTTCGGTCCACTGCGGCGTATCGTTGTAGCCTTGGACCAAATCGCCGACGGTCATCACCAAATCGGGGTCCAACAGGTTTGTATCCACCACGGCCTGCTCAAGCACGCGCAGCCCCTCCGGTACACCGCCGGTTCGATCTCCGTAGACGATGAACTGAAACGCATCTTCTTCCTTCGCCATCGGCAACGTTCGCGAATCACCTCGCGTGGTGAAGATCTTTTTGCCATGCTCGGAACCTTTTTCATGAGTATGGTCGCCGTGTCCTTCATGAGCACGCGTGGTTGCCGACATCAAAGCGACGCAGAACAACGTCGCGATCATTGATAGATGGCACGTCGGTCTCAAATCAAAATGCATGGAGTGTCTCGAAATCAAGGGAAAGGTGGGTTACGACGATTCATAACGTCGGGCAGGCATTTGCACGCCCATTCTATCCACACTTTTACCACGTTGACCGCAAAACGTTCGATGAAGATTGAGTGAAAAACGCGTGCGCGTCAGCACTCAATTTTTCGTCACCGA
Source organism: Pirellulaceae bacterium (assembly GCA_963781095.1). Lineage (GTDB taxonomy): Bacteria > Planctomycetota > Planctomycetia > Pirellulales > Pirellulaceae > Rubripirellula. Next base: position 101,190 of record CAWAEA010000013.1, on the reverse strand, counting down.
CACATTCTCGATGAAGATTTCGGAATTTGTCGCGTTGCCAAATAGTCCGGGACTCCCATTGCGATTGGGCGCGTCATCGGTTGCGGTGAGTGTCCATTCACTCGGCTCATTCTCGTCACGCGGCCATGCCTTGGCTCTTAGCACCGCTTGATCACCCTCGACCGTGGCCACGAACTTCAATCGGTACCAAGTACCGGATTTCCATTCAAATGGAACACTTCGAGCCATTCGAAGCTGGGCCGTCCAGGTGCGGATCTGCAACTGTTGCGACTCGCCCATCATGTCCAACGTGTAACGCTGGGCGATGACGCCGATATCAGGCAGCTTTGCCGTCCCCTCGGCGGCACGCACGTCCGCGGTCACCGTGTAGTCGGACAGGTCGGTGGGACCGAACCACGTTTGGCTGCGCGTGCCCTTGGGGATCGTCGTGACTTTCACGATCGCCGGTTTGCCGTCGACATCACGAGCCTCGTGTCGGTACCGAGCACCGATCCATGTGACGGGAACCTGACGATCGGCAAAGTCAAACGTCCACGGCAAAGACGGTATGACACGGTACCTTGCCGATGCGACCACGTCGCCCGACTTGACCGTCACCATTGATGCGGTGTGACGATTCGATGTCTTGGTTCCCAGCGTCCCATCATCATTGATTGATGCATCATTCCCGGAGACATCGAATGCCAGGTCATCGGGCAAGCTCGTCAATCGATCGCCCGATTGATTGAATGCGACGACTTTCAAGTCCAACGAGTCGCCGGCGCGAACCATCGCTTCGGCCGGAATGATTTGCAAACTCGCTACCGAAAGATCAGTCGGATCGGCGGGCGATACGTCTGTATCACCCTGTTGGTCCGTTCCGTCCCGGGACGGCAACTTCGAATCATTCTCGGCTAGACAAAACAAACCGCCGGTGGTTGGCAAGTACACGCGATCATTGACCACGATTGGCGAACCACCGACGTCGTGACCCTTGGGCAATCGCACTTTTGAAACGACCTCAACACCGTCTTCGACGGGCGCCAGCACGTAGAAATAACCGGTGCCGGTGCAGGCGAAAATTTTACCGTCGGCATAGATCAAACTTCCTCGCATTGATGTGCCGAGCTTCAACGGTTTACCAACCTCTTCTCCCGTGCCGGCGTCGAGCACGTGCAACTTCGATGAATCTTCGACGACGTAAATCCGGCCGTCCACCAACAACGGCGAACTCTTTCCGACGATCAACTCCTCGGTCCGCCAAACTTCTGCTGTCGATGATCCTGACATTGCTGAAGCGAGATCGATGCACACCACCGCTCCCATCAAAGTCCCTTTCGGATTCTCCTCACCTTGAGCGATGTACGCGTGGCCGGACCCATCGGTGACCGCCGAGGTATTGATGCCACGACGTGAGATGGGCACGGACCAAAGAAGGGCTCCGGTTCGAGGCTGGAATCCGTGAAGTCCTCCATCGCCCGATCCGGCAATCATTAAGTCTTGCCCATCAATGGTCGTAAAGATAGGCGTTGAAAAGGTAGTATCCTCCGGCATCGGTCGGGTGCTCGAAAGCCAAACCAATTCACCACTCTTTTTATCAAACGCTAAAAAGCGGTGAGCGGGACGAGCCGTCTCATCCCATCCCGTGGTCACGCCGCTTATGATCACAAGATTCTCAAACACGACAGGCGTGTTGGTGCGTCCGCCATAGGTGCTAAGCATCCCATATTCTTCGCTGAGCGAACGCGACCAAACCGTTTTGCCAGACTCGGCATCAATGCACTGAAGCAAACAACACGCGCTCAGTGCGAACACCGTATCGGTTTGCGGATCCGCCGTCACGTTTGACCAACCGACGCGTTCGGCAGGCACGTCGGACAGGAAAACGTTAGAGATATTTTCCCACAGCACCTTGCCTGATTGCGCGTCCAAACAAATCACTTTTTCGGCGTCAATCGGGGTGTCAACTTGGTGGCGAACGATTGTGTACAACCGCCCCTTCATCTCCACCGGCGTTGAGATGCCCGCACCCGCCTCACTCTTCCAAACGACGTTGCTGCCTTCACCACCGCGTGGGTCAAATTCATCGACAAGGTCCGTCGCGTCGATCGTCCCGTTTTGATTTGGCCCTCGCCACGATGTCCAACCATCCGCGAGCGCGACAGGACTTGGCAACGCCCACGCCAAAAATACCAAGATCAGAGTAGGAGCAACCATTCGGTGCAACACTCGCGTCATGCATCGATGATCAAAAATCGCGAAACCAGAATTAGCAACGTGCGGCGACGTCATCATCATGGGTGGGCCTGGACGGCAAAAAAAGGGAGGGAAAGAGCAAAACTTTGATAGGGAATAGAGAACCCGCGGAATGCAATTCCGATGGTTCCACTTTGTTAAGTTGAGAAGCGCTAAGTTGAGAAGCTTCTGCGGAAGCGGGATTGCTTGGGGTGCCAATCGATCAGGATAGCGAGAATTGTCCCGTGCTGTCACCAAACTGTTGCTTTTCGACGCCCATCCGGTTGATCATTTCAAGATGCAGATTGGCCATCGGTGTTGCTTGATCGAGTTTCTGGTGGAATCCGTTTTTGATCCCCTTGGCACCGCCGCCGGCGAAAATGATCGGGAGGTCGTCGTGGTTGTGCCGATCGCCGTCGCATAAACCGCTGCCGTAAACCAATAGGGTGTTATCGAGAAGCGTTGTATTGCCGGCCAACTTGTGCGATTGCATGACTTCCAACAGATACGCTAACTGCTGGCAGTAAAAAGCATCGATCTTAGCGATTTTCTCCAGCCGCTCTTCGTCTTTTTTGTGGTGCGACAAATCGTGGTGTCCGTCGGCCACGTTGATCTCTTTGAACGAGCGGTTGCTGCCGTCGTGAGCTAACATCAACGTCGAGATGCGAGTGGTGTTGCTGGCCAGCGCGAGTGCCATCACGTCCATCATCAAACGCATGTGATCTTGGTAAAGCTCTGGCACGCCCGAGGGCGTCGGATAATCCGGGTCGACCGGCATTCCGAAGTGCTCGACCTTCTGGATCCGGCTCTCGATTTCACGAATCCCGGTCAGATACTCATCGACTTTCCGGCGATCCACGGCGCCCATTTGGCGGTTCAAAAACTCCGCTTCGTCACGCAAAAAATCGATCACGGACTCTTGCCGCGCTTGTCGACGAGCATAGTTGCTGGCCCGCTCTCCATGGGCACCGTCACCGAAAAGACGCTCGAACACCAATCGTGGATTCGACTCCGGTGCAACGGGTGTGCTCTCATCGGCCCAGGCCAAATTAAACTGGTACGCACACGAGTAACCGGAGTCACAAGCGCCGCTGGTCCGCACACCGTCACACGACAATTCCAAAGACGGTAATCGGGTTCCCGCACCGATGCTCTGGGCAACCAACTGGTCCGCCGAAACACCCACGTGAATGTCTGCGCCGGACGTCTTATGGGGTCGAGCGGACGTCAAGAATGACGCGTGCGCCCGAGCATGATCGCCCGCCCCATCATTGTGGATGTAAGCCTCGCGATGCTCAAAGCCCGTGATGAACCGCATCGAATCTCGGAACGGTTCAAGGGACTCGGTTGAACGATTGAACTTAAAATCGTTACCTTCTCCGATTGGACGCCAATGCGTCATGTTCACGCCATTGGGCACGTAGACATAGCACATGCGTGTGGCTTCGGAAGCATTCTCAACAGCCTTGGCCGCGGACGACGAGCCCGCCAAACTTGGCAACATCGGCAACGCGAGCGACAAACCTGATGCGGTTAAAAATCGTCGGCGGTTGACCAAATTCGATGAGCGCTTCGAAGAATTCATAATCGTGTACAGGGTTCAGCAGGGAGTATGGGAACGAAGTTTACTCGCGAGGTCGATTCGCGACTGATTCGGTTTTGGGTTGATGAGTGAACGGGATGCTGCGGATGATTTCTCCGATCAATGTCTGCATTCGGCCGTCGTCCGCCTTGACCTTGGCAACAATCTGGTCGACGGTCGTGGCGTCACTAAACGTCAATCCGCGCCCCAGTCCGTAAACCAACATTTTCTCGGTCAAGCAGCGATAAAAGTCATCGCGGCGTTCGTTGGCGAGCACGTCGGCAAGTTCGACGACCGAATCAAATTTTTCGCCGGTCATCAAAACGCCTGTCGGATCAATCGGTTTGTCAGGCTCGGCGGGACGCGAGCGACGGCCAGGCATTCCTAATTCCATGTCGCGGAACTGGCCGATCGCATTGTAGTTCTCCAGCGCTAACCCGAGCGGATCCATTCGGTTGTGGCACGATGCGCACATCGGTTCTCGACGATGGAATTCTAGAATCTCGCGAAGCGACGCATTCGCCATCTCTCCGCTTTTGGAGTCCTCCAGGGCCGGGACATTCGGCGGTGCAGGCGGCGCGGGTGTTCCCAGCAAATTTTCTAAAATGAACAGTCCGCGCTTGACCGGGCTGGTCCGCGTCGGATTGCTGGTCACCAGCAAAACCGAACCATGAGTCAACACACCCTTTCGGTGACTATCGGCGGGCAGATCGACCTTCCGCATCTTGTTGCCATCGACGCCTTCGATGCCGTAAAACTTCGCAAGCGGCTGGTTTAAAAACGTGTAGTTCGCGTTGAGCAGCTCTTCGATCGGTCGGTTTTCTTCGATCAGATAACGGAACATGGTCTCCGTCTCGTTCTTCATGGCTTCACGGACCTGGTACGAAAAAACATCTTCGTCACCGCGATACGCCAGAACTCGACGCACATCGACCGTAAAATTCAGCACGTCACGAGTCTTCAACCATTGGCCAACGAAGTTTGAAACGCCCGTTCGCATTCGCCACTCGTCTCCAATCATCCGCTTGATTTGCGAATCCAAATTCTGGCGAAGTTTGCCATCGCCCGCCAACTTCAATAATTCGTCATCCGGTGGGCCACCCCACAAGAAAAAGCTGATCCGAGTCGCCAAAGCGTACTCGTCGATTGGGACGCCGAGCGTGGAGATCGACATGTCTTGCGGCAAAGAGGCGTACTCTTCCAATCGGAGCGGTTGCTCGATGCGAAACAAAAATCGTGGGGATGCCAAGATCAGCTTGATCGAGGCCGCAAGCCCCTGTTCATAGCTCTTGTTCGGTTGGCCGCGAGTCTCCCGAGCAATCGCGACCAAACGATCGAGCGACCGACTATCAATGGGCCGCCGATAAGCACGAAGCGCGAACTGCTGTAGCACCACGCGGCTCATCTCGTCCAACTTCGCTTCGTCCGCGTTGCTTGGCGGTGGACCACCCACCATGATTTTTGATCCTTTGCGATAGACTCGCTCGGTACCATCAATCGGGCCGATGACGTCGACGTACGAGAGCCTGAATGTGTACGGCGCCGGCTTTGCGTTGTCGGCTTGCTTTGACATCGTGTCAAACGCCGTCGGCTCGAACAACACACTCAGGTGCAGAGGGCTGTCTCCAACCTTGACCTCGCCACGCAGGGTGCCATTGGTTTGAAAACTGAAACCCGCCTTTGCGGTGTCGACCTCCACCGATTTGCCGTTTTCGCTACCATTTCCATCGCCACTGTCACTGCCATGAACACGAAGTTTGACGTTGGCCTCCTGGTCCGTGGTGGTCCAAGCCCCATCGAGCTCCCATCGGACCGCAATTTGATAGGTCCCTGGTCGGGAAAGCTTTTCTCGCAAATGGAACTCATGCGAATCGACAAACTTGACGCCATCGGCATCGGCGCCTTCGGGCGAATCAAAATGAAAGTGATCGCTCCAAAATCGCTGCTCCGGTGGCGACGCACCATCCATCGGAATCGCGTCCTGGACGATCGAATCCGCCGCTGACAAGTACTTCTCGAGGACCACCGGCGAGATGTGCAAGACTTCACCGATCGTGTCAAATCCATAGCCTGTATCATCGGCGGGAAATGCGTCGTCGGCGTCAAAGTCGACGCCCGTCAATTGCTTGATCGTTTCGCGATACTCCGAACGATTCAAACGACGCAACACGATCTTCCCTGGATCGATTCGTTCCGCATCGAGCCGGAACACGTCCGTTTGGATCCAATTCACCCACGCCTGCCGCTCGGCCGGCGAGGGCTGCGTCTCGTCGGCCGGAGGCATGGTTTCGGCACGAATGTTCTTCCATATCGCTTCCCATTTCCCCAGCGTGTCGTCGCCGTAGCCACCCTCGGACAGCACATCAAAGCTGAACCCGCCCTCGTCCCCACCGTCGCCATGGCATCCGAAACAGCTATCTTCGAATCGCGTTCGCAAATCTTCAATCGCAATCAAATGCTGAGCAGACGCGGCGACGCTTATCCACAGGGATCCAAGGATCGCCACAATAACCGGCATCATGGACGTTACCGGTGTGGTCGATCGAAACCAAGGAGTTGGCATAGTGCGAGAGAGTTGTTGCGAGGCGGGAATGATGGCGGAGGGGGGGCACACAAGGTTCGCTATTTGGCCCACATTCATCGGCACTCATTGTACGCGAAAGGCCAGACTTAGGTATCCGGATTCTAAAGACTTGCCAACGATCGGCCGACTGGCGATGACCACGGTGTCGAAAAATCGGCATGCCGGCAAAGAAAGTCAAACCACGTTGAATTGGCTCGACTCACACGACGATCCTCTTTGCGATTATTGTATCGCGTGATTGGATCGAACGGCGTCTCTTGAGCCATCAAGCCTTGGTGTCGGCACCTCTCCCAAAAGTCGGAAAATGACTGAAATGATTTCGGATCCCGTACCCCTTCTCGAACCAGTTGACACGCGTCCATGGTGGCGGCAATTGACGGGTTATCACTGGTTCGTTTTCGTGATGGCCGCGCTGGCGTGGTTGTTCGACTGCTTGGACCAACAAATTTTTATACTCTTTCGTGATACCGCGCTCTCCAATCTGATGCCTGACGGCGCAAATGTGAAGACATTTGGGGGGTACGCGACCTCGATTTTTGTGGCGGGTTGGGCCACCGGCGGATTGATTTTTGGGTCGGTTGGCGACCGGATCGGGCGGGCCAGGACGTTGACGATCACGGTGTTGCTGTATTCCGTGTTTACAGGCTTAACGGCGCTGTCGACGTCATGGTTTGATTTTGCGATTTACCGGTTCATTACCGGGTTGGGCGTCGGTGGCGTATTCGGTTTGGCAGTCGCATTGATCGCCGACACCTTGCCATCGACGGCGCGGACGTGGCGCTCGGGATGCTGCAGGCGTTATCCGCGATCGGAAACATCACCGCCGGATTGATCAGCATGTACATGGGATCGCTGATTTCGGACGAGCGGATCACACCGGACCAGGCGTGGAAGTACGCGTTCTTGGTCGGAGCGATCCCCGCATTTCTGTGCGTCTTCATTCAATTCCGAATGAAGGAACCGGAGAAATGGGTCAAGGCTCGCGAGGCAGGACGATTGACCGGAGCAAAGTTCGGCTCGTACGCGTCTCTGCTCGGACCGGGTCGATGGCGCAAACCGGCCTTGTTGGGAATGCTGCTTTGCATCTGTGGCGTGATCGGGTTGTGGGGTCTCGGTTTCTTCTCACCCGAATTGGTGGGCGATGTGATCAACACGTCCCTACGCAAAAAGGGGCTCAGCGAAACCCAGATCGCCAGCCAAGCGACCTACTACAAAGGTCTCAACAGCATCATCCAGAATTCGGGGGCGTTTCTAGGCATGCTGACGTTTGCGTTCATGGCCCAACGTATCGGACGGCGGCCGGCCTTTCTGATCTCATTCATCGGTGCTTTCTTTGCGACCAATCTGTACTTTCGAATGTTCCAAGGAGTCGACCAGCTTTGGATGAGCGGCGTGATGGGCTTTTTCCAATTGGCTCTGTTCGCGGGATTTGCGATTTATTTGCCTGAGTTGTTTCCGACGCGTCTGCGCAGCACGGGAACGAGCTTCTGTTACAACGTCGGACGATTTTTGGCGGCGACGGGTCCCTTCACGCTTGGAGTTCTGCAACAGAATCTGGGAGAATCCGCAATCGCGAAACTGCCGGAAAATGCGGATTCCGTCGCGAGAGCCGCCGCTCGATTGGAAGCCTTCCGCGATGCCACCAGTTGGGTCAGCTTGGTATTCATCGCCGGAATCGTGGTCGTCTATTTTCTGCCTGAAACCAAAGGCCAGCCGCTCCCGGAAGACGATTGAATTCTCCCCCAGAATGCCTGGGGGTTACGCACTCATGCGAGAACCTCGTTGATCAAATGCCCATGGACGTCGGTCAAGCGACGCTCAAATCCGTTGTGATAGTACGTTAGCCGCTCATGATTCAAACCCAACAGGTGGAGAATCGTGGCGTGAAAGTCGTACACCGTGGCGACATTCTCGACGGCTTTGTAGCTGAACTCATCCGTCGCTCCGTAGCTAAACGGTGCTTTCACACCTGCGCCCATCATCCATGCGGTGAACCCGTCTGGGTTGTGATCGCGTCCGCTGGCGCCTTTCTGGAACGTTGGCATGCGACCGAACTCCGTCATCCACACGACTAGAGTGTCTTTCAACAATCCACGTCGCTTCATGTCTCTCAGCAGCGCCGCGCAAGGCTGGTCAAGCACCGGACCATGTTTGCCGTACTGCTCGACAATCTGCTTGTGTCCGTCCCAATTGCTGACACCCTCGCCCCCAGTCTGATAGGCACCGTTGAAGAGTTGCACAAAGCGGACGCCTTTCTCAATCAGTCTTCTGGCCAGAATGCAGTTCCGAGCAAACTGAGCCTTCAACACGTTCTCGGAATCGTCGGCTCCGTACTCCCGCAGGATGCTCTGCGGTTCGCTCGACAAGTCGGTCACTTCGGGAACACTCAACTGCATTCGCGCGGCGAGCTGATAGCTGGAAATTCGGGCGGCTAAGTCACTGTCACCCTCGAAGCGTTCCAAGTGACGGCGGTTCAATCGTTCGAGAAACTCACGCGTGGCCCGGTCGGTCTCCGCACTGATGCCTTTCGGCACATCAAGATTGCCAAGTGGTTTGATGGCGTTGAATTCCGTTCCCTGAAAGGCTGCCGGCAAGAAGCCCGGTCCCCAATTGTTGACGCTTGATTGCGGAGTGCCGCGTGGATCGGAGATCGCAACGTACGCGGGAAGGTTTTCGTTTTCCGTTCCCAGCGCCCACGTCGCCCATGTGCCCATGCTGGGGAATCCGTCGAGCGTAGAACCGGTCGACATGAAGTTCTCGCCCGGCCCGTGCGTATTGGTCTTACCGGTCAGTGAGTGGATGAAACACATGTCATCGGCAAGTTCGGCGAGCTGAGGAACGAGTTCGGAAATCATCTTTCCTGAATCACCACGCGGCTTGAACTCCCACGCACTTTTCGTCAGCATCCCCTGCTGGCCTTGAAACGTCACAAGATTCTCGGCACCCGGCAGCGGCTGGCCGTGTCGCTTGATCAGTTCAGGTTTGTAATCGAACGTGTCGACTTGGCTGCAGGCTCCCGAACAGAAAATGACCAGCACATTCTTCGCCGCAGGCGGGTGATGAGGTTCGGCGCGGGGCGAAGGGATGCTCGGGGTCAATGTCGGGACGAATCGGCGACTCCGCCAACAAGTTCTGTTGTTGGAGCAAGCTTGCCAATGCAATGCTGCTCAATCCCGATCCGGCATTGGAAAGGAAGTTTCGTCGATTCAGGAGCGGATGCATGGCTGGCGTCATGAGTTGGCTGGTCGTGGAAGTTGGCCTTTCCAGGCCGTCGAGCGAGTCATAGATGGCCCTGCAAAAGGCCGTGCTAACGACCTCCGCTAGGGGATAAACACAAGCTCATTCGCGTTTAGCATTGCGCGAGTAAACTGCTGCATTCCTTCTTGCTCAATGAACGCCTCGCTGTCCGCGAGTTCTTCTGCGGTTACCGGACGCTGAAAACACAGCAACCACGCCCTTTCGACGCGTTCCCCAGCCGTTTCGCATTCGCGTTCTAATCGTTTCGCAAAGAGATCCGCCTGCTGCATGATGAAGTTGCTGTTGAGCAGATTCAGAGCTTGCAGCGGCGTGGTCGAACGATTACGCCGCGGGACAACCATGCTTGCGTCGGGGCAATCGAACGCACCAAACACATGCTCGCGTTCCTGGCGCACCTTCGTCATATAAACCATCCGCCGCCAATCCTTCGGCCCATAACTCTTCCTGGGGTAATAGTGACGGACATTTTCCATCTCGACCTCAAAGGCATCGAACCCGGGACCGCCGGCATTCTGTAGATCAAGCACGCCCGAGATTGCGAGCATCGAATCGCGAATCGCTTCCGCTTCCAATCGCCGAGTTGGAAATCGCCACAGCAATCGAGAAGCCGCGTCGACTTGCATGGCGACTGGGTCTGGCTGACTGTCCTGGCACCATGTTTGCGACACCAGGATCAACCGATGTATGTGTTTGAGCGACCAATCGTGTTCGATCAATTCGCTGGCCAGCCAGTCGAGCAAGTCGGGATGGCTCGGAGGAGTTCCGTTGACCCCGAGGTCACTGGGCGTGTCGACGATCCCGGTTCCAAAATGGAATTGCCAAATCCGGTTCACCATCACACGCGCCGTAAGCGGGTTACGCTCACTAACGATCCAATCAGCCAAAGCGAGTCGACGGTTTTGCTCCGGCGCGTCGTTATCGAGATTTAGCGAAGTGAAAGCTTCAATCGCATCGGGGGGAACCTGCTCGCGCTTCGCATCCGGCTCACCGCGATACAACCGATGGGTAGGTCCAGGCTGCGAAAAGGTTCCTGCGTAGGCCATGGTAGACTTTTCCAGCTCGGCTTTCTCGCGACGCGCGATCCGCAATCGGGCATGCCAAATCTCACCTTGTTCAGCTTGCTGAGTAGGAAAGCCATCGAACGTGTAGATCTGCTCTGCTGGCGTTTTATTTTGATGCGGTCGCCGATCGGAGGATGAGGCAACCACTTCCCATTGTCCCGGTTCGATCGCCGATTCGACGTGATACTCAATCGGCAATCGATCGTTAAAGTCTCCCTGACGGTCTCGCCCCCAAACGATGCGATCAATGACCGTCGCCTTGGCAAACTCGATCTGCACCCAACCGCCTGCATTTGAATTGACGATCCAACTGCGATCGTTTCCATACTGACCATCGTTGATATGAGAGAGTTTGTGTTTCGGATGCACAAAGTCGCCCGATGAAGACGCGATCGCTCCGCTGGCAGCCAGCGCAACATTACCCTGCTCAGAGTAAACCTCCAGTTCGTCGATACAGCCTTCTCCATCGGTCGTCCTGTTAATCGTGAATCGAACGAATCGAGCGTTCCGCGGAGCGAACGTTTCCTCATTGAGTTTGGCACTGACCGCGACACGTTTGCCCTCATCCATTTTCGCAGTGAACGGCTGCAGCTTGCCTGTCAGGTCCACGATTTCGGCCTCCCATGCCGCCAGTCGCTGGTTTTGTTCCTGTGATAGAGGCAATGGGCGATCACCATGCTGCACGCCCGCGAACACGGCTTGGAGCGCGTAGTAATCACGTTGACTGATCGGATCGAACTTATGATTGTGGCAACGCGCACATCCGGTGGTCAGTCCCAGCATTGCTGTGCCGGTGGTATTGATGAAGTCATCAAGTTCGTTCATCCGCTGCGTTTGCTGCAGCTTCGGATCGCTGCCTTTGACCTGATCCACGGGCCCCGCGACGAGAAAGCCCGTCGCCACGTCGGCCCCCAAAGCGTCACCCGCAATCTGTTGGCGGATGAATTCATCGTAAGGTTTGTCATCGTTGAATGATTCAATCACCCAATCACGATACCGCCACGCGGTGGGTCGCTCTCGATTCATTTCGAAACCGTGCGTCTCGCCGAACCGGGCCAAGTCCAGCCAGAGCGTTGCAATTCGTTCGCCGTAGTGCTTGCTGGCCAAAACCGTTTCGACGAGTTCCGGCCAAGCATTCTCGCGGTCATCATTCACGAAAGCGTCCACCTGCCCAGGCGTCGGTGGGATCCCCAGCATCACGAGATACAACCGTCGAATCAGCACACGGCGATCCGCTTCACGGGAATGCGTTAAACCGTTCTCAGTGAGTTTGTCCCGGATGTACGCATCGACGCTGCCGGAGTCCGCGCGTGTGATGGGTTGGAACGACCAATGCGATAACTCTGTCCGCTCTTTTGCTGGTCCATAACTCTCGGGTGTCCTGGCTCCATCGGCGATCCAGCGCTCGATCCGATCAATCTCCTGTGGCGAAAGCGACTCGTCCGGCGGCATCTCCATTCCAGGTTCTTGGTGACGGATCAGCTTCAGCAGAAAGCTCTTTTCGGGCTCACCCGGCACGACGGCCGGTTCACCGGAATTGCCGCCTGCGAGCATGATCGAGAGTCGGTCAAGCCGAAACTGACTCTCTTGGTCATCGGGACCATGACAATCGATGCAGTACTTCTGAAGGATCGGCTCAACGTCTTGGGCAAAGTCGATCGAGACATCGTCGGCGAATGCACAACGAGCGGCAACCGAGACATACAACACAAACGCAACTCGAAGCAGCATCATTCAGGTTGACCTTTCTTCAGGCTGGAAAGAATGACTTCCATGTGCCGCCGGTGCAATTTGCTGGCGCTACGGGTATTCAAGGCAACGTCATGCATGAACTTTCCATGCCAACGCAGCTTACAAATATAACCGAACTCCGCACCGATTCGTTGCACTTGGCAACGTTAAGTTAGCGTATTTGGGGTCGACCCAGTCATCTTTCGACGCCGAGCTTACCAATCAGAGCCTACCGAGTCACTTGCCACTCTTTTGAAAATCCCAGAGAGGTTTCGATCTCGCGAATTTGCGACGCGACGATGGTGGATTTTTCGGATCGCCCTTCATGCTCAAGAAGCTGGAGTTCATTCTCGAGCGACTGCAGCAACGAAACCCTGTCACTTCGGATGCGAAACTTTTCTTGAACGGCATGAAGCGATTCCAGACCTCGATCGGTGTCTCCGATGATCAGTTGGGCCAAGGCGAAATCTGCTTCGTACACGTCACGCGTGGGCCAATCGGTAGAACCCTCACCACTGAGAGCTTTGTTGAGCATCTGTGCACCCTGCTCATAAGCGCCGGCCTGCAATTTGGCGATGCCGATCGCCGCTGAGGCGGCCGAGGCGATCGACGGATTTTTACTAGAGGCGGGACCGCCGAGCAGTGCTGCCGCAGCTTCGGATTGCCCCAACGCGGCCAAGCATTTGCTTTGAGCAATCTGCAGCCATATCAAATTATCACCCTTGGCAAAGGCTTCGGCCTTTTTAAAGTTCACGAGACCCTGCTCGGGATGAGAACTCTCGTAGAGCGACGACGCGATGCTACAAAAGACCACCAGTTCCGCCGCGGATTCGTTGGAGACCTGGATCCCCGTGTCAATGCAACATGGTTTGAGAGAAGCAGACGTTTGTTTCGGCCAGGCCGCGCCGCTGGGTCGCTGTTCTTCGATCCTTAGCCAATAATTAACATTCATTGGACGATTCGATGCAACCTGGAACGCCAACTGATTCTCGACGGAGCGTGTCCACGCGAGTTGTGCTTCCAATTGTCGGTCGGTCCGATTGATCGTCGTCGCAACCATCAACCAACACTCGGCCGCTCGCGCCAAATCGTGATGTTGCTCGGCGATCTCGGATGCCTGAAGGAATAGCGACTCTGCCCACGCGTCGCGGTGAGCAGCCAATTCACGTAACGCGATCAGCCTCAGCGCGTCTGCCATCGCCAAAGGATGACTGAGACGCTCGGCAGCGATCCTAAGCTCTTCCGTTTCCTGATCGGTCGGCTCTTCCGACTTCAGCTTGATGGCGAACCGGGATCTCGCCTGCTGGTAGAGCACGGCTTCCGATGGCCGAAGCTCCGCACTGACCAGCAGTCCGTCCCACGAAATCGTTTCAGAAAGATTGTGTGATAAGACCTTTGCGACAAAGGCAACGAGCGGATCGTGGTCTGCATTGGAAAATCGCTCCCACATGGCCTGTTCGGCCGCGTCGGAATTTTTACAGATTAGGTTCTTCGCGCTAAAGAATTTTTCTAGGTTCAACAGCATCGACAACTCATCACAGAATTGATCGGTCGCGATCGGCGCCAAGTCCGAAGTGCCTAGCAACGTTTCCTTCCCCTCGAAACGGATCGTCTTCGCAGGTGGATTGGCAACTTTTTGCTGGTCGTCCACGGACGATAGGAGACTCGGGTTGCTTTCGGAATCCGATGAAACAGATTGCGTCTTGTTCGACTCGACTGATCGATTCTTTTTTTCGATCATGGTGCACCCAGACAACAGCAATGCGGCTAAACCTCCAGCCGTGACATATTGAAAACGCTTCATGAGAAACTACCCCGCGTCCTATTGGACAAATGCCTATTTCACGGCACTCATGTTATGAAATCGGAAGAGACCTGCCCGCGAACGACATTCGGGATCCGAATGGATCACATCACACGGCATGTAGCTATTCATGGTGCCCGTCGCATCGGGACTGTTGGGATGTGTACTCAGTTCACCAAGAATTGAATGGGTCGTTGCGGCGGACTCGCTGGGGGTGCTGAAAACGTAGGGGCGTATCACCACGATCAACTCACTTCGAGAACGCAAAGAGGCTTGCCGACGAAATAGAAATCCCAGCCCAGGTAGGTTGCCGAGCACCGGGATTTTGTCCTTCGAATCGCTAACGGTCTCTTCGATCAGTCCGCCCAATGCGACAGCCATGCCGTCATGAGCAACGATAGTTCCGCTGACCGTTCGTCGTCGAACGGTGTCCACCTTCACGGTTGTCACTCCCGAACCATTAGCGTCTGGAATGGGGATCGAACCGCCGCCCAAAATCCGCTCTGAGTTTTCTTCAACCACTCTTAAGGTGACCGTTCGATCGGCATTGATGTTCGGTGTGATCAATAGCGATTGGCCGACATCTCTCAATTCCGTAATGGGTGTTGCCGCAACACCGCTGCTGACTGCATTGAGTCCGCCGACCACCTGCGACGGCGTGAAGCCCACGGTAAAGGGCAAGGTATCGCCTACAAAAATGCGACTCACCTCATTATTGGCTGTCATGATCAGCGGTGTCGCCAACGCCGTCACACGACTTTGACTTTCCAACGCCTGCATCCGAAATCGAAAGTTGCTATCGACGACTTGGAAGGTGAGTGAACCGGGAACACTGCCGGCCAGGCCAAGTCCATTTGCAACGGCGCGACCCACCGTGGCGGCTCCAGGAAATTCTGGTGCCAGGCTGCCATCACTAAACGTATTGGAAGCTCCGCTGGCACTGCCGAAATACTCAAATGCGGAACTGACCCCGTCTGCCAAATTAACCCGCAATACCTTGACCTCTAGCAGCACTGTGGGAGTTGGCACGTCGAGTTGCCTTACCAGTTGCTCGATTTCTGCCATCGAGTGAATGTCGGCGGTGCGAACGACAATTTGGTTGTTCCGCCGGATCGTCGACACGTAAATGGTCGCCTTACCACGCTTTACTAAGTTGAGTCGATTGCCGTCGCTGATCTGACCAGCAAGGGCGAGCTGATCCTCGACGTCTTGGATCTCGTTGACTGTGAGTTGCCCAGGCACCTCGTCGCGTGAATACGAATGACGTCCAAAGTTGTTCTGAGATCGATTCAGGAGAGATCCAGCACCAGCCAAATCTGGTCGAATGCCACCTTGACCGAATGGCAAATTGCCCGCGGCGGCGGATGACGATGAGCTGCGGTCAAAATTTCCGAGTCCCAGGGCGCGACCGTCAACCAAATCAAAACGATTGAACCGTTGAGATAGGTCGGCGAGGTTGTCCGTGTCGGCATCCGCCATGTTCAGATCAACTAGGTTGCCATAGATCTGACCGATCACCTGGGCCACCGCAACGGGGTTGGGATAGAGCAAGGTGAAAACACGGGTTTGTTCTTCACGAAAACTCGTCAGATCTTTCTCGTACTCCTCCGATGTCGCAATCCGGTAGATCTGGGACTCATCGTCGATCCGATAAAACAAACCGTTGGCCTTCACAATCGCTTCAAGTGCTGCGATGGGTTCGACATTTCGCAGGTACACCGTGATCACGGTTTTGCCCGCTTCTGCGGAACAGATGACGTTCAGCCCGGTTTCCGTCGCAAAGAGTTTCATTGCTTCGGCAAGCGTCACTCCGTCGAACTGAATGCGTGAAACATGCTTTCGTGGGGTCGATGGGCTGACTCTTGTTCGAGCCGGCAGAATCATTTCGATCTCGTCCGCGTTGGTTTCTACGATCGAGAACGGTGCTGGCATGTCTTCGACATGCACATCGGGATATTTCGCCGCCATGTCGCCGAGCTGCTCGGGTGACTCCGATCGCGGCGGTGTGGCCTGTGCCCGGACCCTATTTGCCGTTCCCAACAATAAGACGGACAGCGCAACACCCAGCATAAAGGGGGCTCGCTTCAGTCTTAAAGCAAGAATGAACATCCAAATTTGGTTCCGGTCGAAAGTTCGCGTACAGATAGATCCTCTGTGGGGTATCGACCGGTCAAAGTTTGCGACTTGAGCCGGATAGCCTGATTGAAGGGGTTTTGCGGTTAACATCACAAAGATCGGGGTTCCGATTTTGCGGGTTTGCTAGCAAAATCTCCTTGTTCGTTTCCGCTTTATTCTGGCTTTACGAGCTTGGCGAAATTGACGTGCTAGAGTTTTTCGATTGAGTTGTTCACGTCATCTACGCAACAAAAAGCGATTAGGGGTGTCGTTAACTGACGAGAATCGTACACCCTATAAAAACATGTGATTGAAATGACAGCCCCAACGAAAAATAAAAAGCAAGTCGGCTTCACCTTGGTGGAACTGATTGTCGTGTTGATGATCCTTGTCGGTTTGGCAGCAATCTTGATTCCTGCCGTGACGGACATGGTAAGCCGCACGAATGCAAGTTCCGCGGTTTCGAACATTTCGGAAGTCGCCAACTCGGTTCAACGATATGAAACACAGTACCTCTCGTATCCCAATGATCTCGACAGCTTGATGTCCGACTTGACGGGTACTGACCTCGACACACTCAGTGCAGAACTCATCGCCGCAACGGCCGATGTGACTTTGGACGCGACGACGCTCGTCCCGCTCAATTCGGCTGGCATCACCAGCGTTGGCGTTCACACCGCTGGCGACACGACCTTTGAACTGGCGACGGCAACGACTTTGACCGACTCCACCGTACTGAAGGGTCTGACCGCAGCGACGCAGGTGAACTTGGGACTTGAAACCACCGGCACCTTGGGCAAGTACGTTGTTCTCGGCATCGGCGGCCTATCGGACATGAATGGTAAGACAAACATGGACGCACCGGTTTACTTCCCTGAACGCGGCGCGTTGAATCCCACCGCGGTGTACGGCCGTTTCATCGCGGTTTTTCAGATCACCGACGGAACGGATCCGCTAACCCGTGCCAAATTGGTCACCGTGATCACGCCCACCGGCGAAGGACAGGCCTCTGGATTGGCTGACTACTTCGCGATCGTATCGAACCTCTAGTAGGAACGTGCTTACGAAAGGGGGCTGATGCTTTCGTAAACCAAGTTCTTGCTAAAATGAAAACATGAGTGGTGGATCATCATGCGTACAAGAAAAGGCCACACGCTCGTCGAGTTGGTGGTCGTGCTTTCTGTACTGGCTGCACTTGCTGGAATGCTCGTACCGCTTTTCACCGGCACGATCCAAAATGCTCAGCAAGTCACGACCGAGCATTCGCTGGTGAGTGTCCGCGACGCCGTTCGCGAATATTGGCGTGATACCAAACATGTGACGTTAAATGGAATTACCTCGGTTGCCATCGAGACGAATCGTTTGGATATTTCTTGGCTGTTCGCCAATCCAGTCACCGGTGATGCGACCGAGGACTTTTCCCCTAATACACTCATGGGTTGGCGGGGCCCTTATTTAGTTTCATCGACGGGTGGCAACGTGCCTGTCCTTTCGCCGTCGCTCATCGACGCTTGGAATAACCAGATTGCGATTCAAGATGTTGACCCGTCTGCGTCACTGCGTGATGTTCGAATCGTCTCGGGCGGACCAGACGGTTCGGTCAACATTCCGCCTTCCACGGCCACAAGCGATCTGACGAGTACCGACATAGGAGATGACGTTTATGTCACTCTTGCGCTGCACTAGTTCAAAACGTCCAACGACTCGCTACGGATTAACGCTTTTAGAGCTAATCGTTTCACTGGGCATTCTCGCGGTCCTATCGACCGTCGCCGTACGCTCGTTGGAACCGCTTGCCGACCAAACTCGCTATCAGGTCACTCAACAACTGCTCGAGGATCTCCGCGGCGCCACTCTCGGCCGTCCATCGGAGCGACAGATCAATGGCCAACCAATCATCTCTGGTTTCATTGCCGATACGGGTGGACTTCCAAATTCCTTGACCGATTTTACATCGCAACCGGTCGGTCTGATTGCACACACCGTGCAGTCCTTTGACTCTGATCGTGACGCGACCAACGACGTAACTCTTTCAAGCGGATGGAGGGGACCCTATTTTCAACTTGGTGCCGGCCAAACCAGTATTCTGGACGGGTGGGGACTGCGCCGCATTGATCGATCCCGATGGCGGCGATTTTGACTTCTCATCGCTGGGTTCTGACAATGACTCCGTTGCGCCCGAAGACGGCTATCGAGCCGATCTGTCGGTTGTCATCCCTTCGGTGGATTACACCTCGAGTGCAACCTTTCGTCTGTTCGAAATCGACGGAGTATCGGGATCACGCATCAATCCATTACCCGGCGCACTGATTCAACTGGGCGTTCTGCTCTACAGCGTCAATGCCAACGGTGGGACCACGGGAGCAATCGAAGAGATCATGCTGCCGGTCGCGTCCAACGGAACCTTCGAAACATCGCGAGCAAATCTTACTCACGGAACCGCGGCCGCGAGAGGCATTCAATGGAGTGACATCGACATGGATCAACAGCTTGATCTTGGCGAGACGGTCACTCGTTCGAGCTATGTCCATTACTTCGTCATCACGGGCGATGCCGATGTGCGTATCGAAATGGAGCTTCGCTAACGCCATGTTTGCAATCGCTTCACGCCTCGATACGATCTTGATCGTGACGGTCGACACCCTGGCGCGGGTGGACTTACTCTCCGGCAATCTCGACCAAGTTGTTTGCTCGGCTCGCATCAATCGGCACGGCAACCTGGACTTTACAGACGGGATTCGTGCCGCTCTCGCCCTTGGCCCCCAAAAATGTGGCCACTTGGTCATCCTATCGGATGAGTTCTGGACCGGGCAAGTTTGCTTGGCAAATGAGATCGTGACGGTCATTGCCGACGACCAACTCGAGCAAACACTGGCGCTCGAGGCTGAGTTTGAGTCGGGTCTATCCGCTTTCGACAGCCGTCTGGGGTATGTGCGAGTCGACTCATCGGATAATCAAACGACATGGTGGGTCACCCAAGCCGCGTCTACCCAACTAGACGCGGCCGAAGCAATTCTTGCCAAGCTTACGAGAAAGCTGATCGGCTTTGGCTCAAGCATGATCGAGCCACCCTCGTCGGATAATCTTGAAAGCCAAGAATCAACACTGGCAACGGTCGAATCCTGCATTGACCTTGCACGGCAATGGCAATCGAAATTTTTGTCTGAACCAAATCACGCTCCCCTGATTCGTCCGCTGCCCACCGAACCGAGTGAAACGCAACAATGGCGAACTGGAATCGCGATAGCGTTTGTCGTCTTCTTTCTATGCCTTGCGCTGCATCTCTACGGTGAGCAACGGTTGAGCAAGCTTATCGTGGTAGAAGCGAGATTGGCTCAAGAAGAAACACAGGTCAAGGCCGGTATCGAGCAGCAAGAGAGCCGTTCGCGTGCCGAACAAGAAGACCGACGAAAGCGGGAGTCCGAACAGGAAATCCAGACTCAGAGATTGAATGAGTTACGACGAGTGCAATCCGAGTACGAGGTCATGCGAAGGCGACCTCTGCAAGTCCTCAAGGCCTTGGCGGCAACGGCTTTTGCTTCGCACTGGATCCGCCGTATCGACTGGCAAGAAAAGTCAGTCGTGCTTTCGGGAATCGCCATGGATCATGGTGCCGTGCTCCGATTCGTCGAACAGGTCGAATCGCAATTGGATTCATCGCATTGGGGCGTCCAGCCTGCCAAAATCTCGATCAATCCGTCGAATGACTTGGTCTTTTTTGAGGCGATGCTGATTCCGAGACAACGGTCAACCCAGCAACTCGCTGCGGCCAAAAACGGAGTCACGGATGCCCGCTAGTCGATTCCGCTTGAAGTACCCGAAGATGATGGTGCCGTCCCTGGCGGTTGTGCTTGCCTACGTTATCTTCGGCGCAATTCCCCAACGATCTCAAGGCCGTCAAATTGCCGACGGCCTGGAACGCAGAACCATTGCGCTCGACACGCTGCGCCGGCGAGCACAAGTTCAACCGCATGATTCCGATATCGTCCGTATGGTTCGTGGACAATCCGACAAGAACGTGTCGAATCCAATCGCCGATTCTCAAACGGCTGTGCAGTCTTTGAAAAAGGTAGTTCACATGTTTCAAA
This sequence comes from Pirellulaceae bacterium, assembly GCA_963781095.1. GTDB lineage: Bacteria > Planctomycetota > Planctomycetia > Pirellulales > Pirellulaceae > Rubripirellula. Next base: position 80,753 of record CAWAEA010000013.1, on the reverse strand, counting down.
GCCACGGTGTGCAATGCACCAATATCGAGCCGGGCAATCTCGATCCAACCCATCCCCGTTCATCCTCGATGAGGCATCGTCTCTCGCTCGTGGGCAGCTTTCATGATGTGCTTGCCGCCTTCGCGTCAATCGAAGCGAACATCCCGCATGCATCCGCGCTAATACTATCAATGAACCGGCCTGAACCGGCGGAACCGTGCCAGTGGGAATCCGAATTTCGATTCATGGAAGCACTGCAATGAATCAGTCGAACTTCGATGTTACTTCATTCATGGGTCCGATCGCTCCGGTGCTGAACTTACCGGCGGTGAACGTTTCGGCAACAGGGGCCTTATCCGACACTGAGTCGGCTCAGGAAGCTGCGTTGATCAATGAGCGAGATGTTCCCGAAAGCGATGTTCTCGAAAACATTGATCTCTCAATCGTGAAGCTTGATCCGGTCTGGTCGCGAGTTCTACCAGTCAGTGGTGCGCGACGATTTCGAGTCCTAGGACTATGCAAAGTCAACGGCGAGGTGGTCGTTGCCACAAGTTATCACAACATTGCGTCCGTGCGAAACTTCGTCGCGAGCCGGATCAAGGAGCCGTTCCGGTTGGTTCGTGCCGACGAGAAAGAACTTCTCGTCAGACTTGCGGGGATCAACCCACCCACAACCCGCGCCAACGCGAGCGAGGCGCACGGCGAAACTTGCGAGGTCGTTCAAGCTTGCGATGAACTCTTCAGAGCGGCAAATCTTCGGGGTGCGTCCGACATTCACCTTGTCCCAACCGAAGATTTCCTGCAATCAAAGTTTCGTGTTGACGGCGTGCTTGAAGACTATCACCGTTTCTCTTCCGACTTACAGCTTGGATTGATTAGTCGAATCAAAGTCTTATCTGGTTTAAACATCGCCGAAAAGCGAAAGCCCCAGGATGGTAGATTCTCGCTGAAACAATCATCGAGCATGAAACCAACGGACGTGCGGGTTGCTACGATTCCGACCCGATTTGGGGAACGGGTCACGATGCGTCTCTTGACGCCGATGCAAGGCAAGCCTTCGCTTGCCAAGTTGGGTATGAATTCGATTGAACTGGAAAAGTTCTCCGGTGCGATCAATAGCTCTAATGGTCTGATCTTGCTTACCGGGCCGACCGGGTGCGGCAAGTCGACCACGCTCTACACCGCCATCACGCAGCTTCTGGAATCCCGCGGCGGTAATGTCATCACCATCGAGGACCCCGTCGAATACGAAATTCCCGGTGCTTCGCAAGTCGAAGTCGATTCGGCGGAAAAGGTAAGCTTCTCTCGTGCGCTTCGAAGCATTTTGCGTCATGATCCTGATGTCATCATGCTGGGAGAGATTCGAGATGCCGAAACAGCCGAACTGGCAATCAAAGCGTCACTGACGGGGCACTTGGTGTTCAGCACCCTGCACACCAACACGGCGGCCGGAGTGGTGACTCGATTGATCGATATGGGTGTCGAACCATTCTTGATCGCAGCGACGCTTCGGCTGGCACTTGCCCAGCGACTTGTTCGGCAGCTGTGCCCTCGATGTCGAGTTGCAACTCCCCTCAGCTCAACCGATGCGATGGCACTCGGAAAGCCCCAACTCGCAGGACGCCCGGCCTACGAAGCTGCCGGATGCGTCTACTGCGCCGGAAAAGGATTCATTGGACGTACCGGATTGTTCGAAATGTTGCAGGGCGGGACGAAGGTGTCCCAAATGATCACGCGCAAGGCGTCCGAGTCCGAACTGCTCGAACAGATGCAACAATCCGATCACTCGCGATTGATTGACGATGGCATCGCAAAGATCCTCAACGGCACCACGACCGCGAAGCAAGTGCTTAGCGCCGTGGCGATGTGGTGACCCGGTGCCAGAATTTTCTTTCGTCGCACAGACCCACCAGGGAACGATCGAGCGCGGCCATCTCCGTGGTGCGACTGCTGCTGAAGTTCGCGATGTGCTCACTGCTCGTGGCCGAAGGTTGGTCGGAATCCAGCAAGCGAAAACTTCGTTCTCACCGACAACTCGACTCTTAAAGTCTACCGATAAACTGCGTCTCCGGTCCCTGCGGGCACGGGATGTCGAGTTGTGGCTACAACAACTCGCTGTGATGCTCGAAAGTGGTTTGGAGCTGACCCCTTCACTGCGAGAACTTGCAATTCACAGTCCCAAGAAATTGGTGCGTCGGGTTTGCAACGAGCTAGCGGATGCGGTGGAGCAAGGGAGTTCGCTGGAGTCCGCGATCACCGCAAGCCAACTGTTTCCGCCCATTGTCTCGCAATTGGCACGGATCGGCGAAGATACCGGGGAACTGCCGATCACACTCCAACGCGCAGCGGAGTTCATCGAACGGCGACGCCAGGTCCATAGCGATATCGTGTCGGCGATGGCGTACCCGATGCTCGTTGCAACTGCCGCTTGTTCGGTCGCCGTTTATTTGGTGGGTTGGGCAATTCCAAAGCTAGCGGTTTTTCTACAAGCAATGGGGCGAAAGTTGCCGTCCATGACCCAGTCTCTATTGGACATTTCGCAATTCGTCCAACATTACGGTCCCGGCCTCGCGGTGGTACTTGTGGCTAGCCTCATCGGTTTGGCATTGGTCTACGCATTCCAGCCTGGTCGATATCAAATCGATCGATGGTTGCTGCGAATCCCGTTGATCGGGCGTCTGCTTCAGATGGCTGAAACGCAACAACTGGCTAGCTCTCTTGCCCTCATGCTGCGAAGTGGTGTTTTTCTGCCGGACGCAATCAGCACAGCTTCAAAGTTACACCGCAACCACTATTTGGCGGCGCATGTTGCCGGACTCGCCAGCAACTTGCGATGGGGCAAGATCTCGCCACCGCGCTGGCTGGCCCCAGTTTTTCGCCACTTTTAGTCAGCATGGTTGCCGTCGGAGAACGTACCGGCGACCTGCCAAAAGCCCTCGAGCACGTCGCAAACTTCTATGCCGCTCAGGTGGGAACACAGATCAAACGCTTTAGCAGGCTCTTCGAGCCAACCATCATCGTGGTCGTCGGCGCGTTGGTGGGATACGTCTACATCGCATTTTTCATGGCACTGCTAAGTGCCGGAGGAAATTTTAAATGAAGCAATTATCCGAAACGGTAAATCGCTTTTTGGTTTACCGACTCCCTGCCCTATTGTTCGCGTTCATTCCAGTGATGGTGTTGGCAGACGAACTTGATCCGACGATACCCAGCCTGGAACTCAGAGCGTTGATGCCAACGAAGAGCAGCGAAACGTTGAGCAGTGGACCGACAAAACAACTGGAAGAAAGAATTCTCAGTCCACCACAACTAAGGATTCAAGGTTTGGTTTTCCGCGATCAAGACAATGGAACCGCGCTGATCAAATTTGGTGACTCTGAAACACGATCGGTGACTCTGCGACGTGAGAAAATCGGCTCGCCTGAGTACCGCCTAAGGTTTGGCGAGATGGTTCTCGAAGTGAAAGATTTCTCAGACACTTTTATCGTTTTGCAGAGTGTTGATGGCAACCTCCAGTTGATTGTGAACTGACCCAAAGTTTCAATTGCAAGGGAGCGTCCTCTAGGGATTGAGAACGACCTTGATGCATTTGTCGCTGCGTTGTTCAAAGGTTTTGTAGAGATCGGGGGCCTGATCGAGCGAGCCTCGGTGTGTGATCACAAAGGAGGGATCGATGGCGCCTTCGACGATCTTTTGCAACAACGGTTTCAAGTAGCGTTGCACGTGGGTTTGTCCCATCTTGAACGTCAATGCTTTGTTCATCGCCGGACCCATCGGCACTCCGTTTACCGAGCTTGTATAGACACCAGGGATCGAGAGGGTTCCGCCCTTTCGGCAGCACTTGATCGCTTCTGCCAGAACATACGGATGATTGGCTGGTACGTGAGCGGCCTCTTTGGCGTCGTCAATCACTTCCCGAATGGCTCCCGCCGCATGAGCCTCCGCCCCCACCGCGTCGATGCATCGGTCGGGACCACGACCTTTCGTCATCTCCATCAGTCGTTCGTAAACGTCCTCTTTCTCGAAATGGATCGTCTCGGCATTCCCATGCTTCCGCGCCATTTCCAATCGTTCCGGTTCTCGGTCAATGGCGACCACGCGTCCGGCCCCTAACATCCAGGCACTTTGAATCGCGAATTGAGCCACCGGCCCACAGCCCCAGACCGCCACCGTGTCGCCCGGCTCGATGTCACAATTCTCAGCGGCCATGTATCCCGTTGGAAAAATGTCAGAAAGAAACAAGACCTGTTCATCGGGAATCCCATCAGGAACCTTGACGGGCCCGACGTCCGCGTAAGGAACTCGCAGATATTCGGCTTGGCCACCGGCAAATCCGCCCAGCATGTGCGAAAAGCCCAACAAACCCGCCGGCGAGTGGCCCATCACCTTCGCAGCCATCTCAGCATTCGGGTTGGACTCGTCACACAGTGAATACTCTAACCGTTCGCAAAAGAAGCAATGTCCGCAGGAAAGCGTGAAGGGGACGACGACTCGGTCGCCCTTGCTCAGCTTGGTGACCGCGTTTCCGACCTCCACGACGACACCCATCGGTTCGTGACCCACCACGTCCCCGGCCTGCATTGACGGCATGTATCCGTTGTAGAGATGAAGGTCGCTGCCACAGATCGCTGTCGAGGTGATTTTGATGATGACGTCGCCAGCGTCCAAAATTTTGGGGTCATCGACATTGTCGACTCGCATGTCCTGACGCCCGTGCCAACAAATCGCTTTCATCGTCTTTCCTTTTCTTGAAATATTAAGTTTGATATCGCGAGGCGAAGCATTTCGCGTGCCATCTGGAATCGAAGCAAATCACAAGCCATCACGCATCATGTCCGGTTGCTGCGGAGCCAGCGGTCCTGGTTATCGTTGGCGTGATCAACACCAAAAGCAAATGCGCAGTGCTGAACAAACCCGAGCGGGCAGTCAATCCTTTGGCATTCGTGGCTACCATCAGGATCGAATCGAGTTCACCGCTGGCGGTTGGTTCTCACTCGGAGATGCGGGCGAGTCGCATGCTGTGTTACGCCCGCGTTTGATTCCTGGTAAGCGGCAACAGAATGAATCATGCGATCATTCAGTCGGTGCTGACCAGCGGTTGTCCCAACCCAAGTAAAGATCGTGCAAGAAGGCTCGCCACTGCTGCGCGGTTCGGGAGGGAGGATAAGGCATGGGAGGCTCTGGTTTAGCAGCCGTCCACACCACGTCGAATTGCCCGTCGGTCTGGATTCGGCCGATACGCGGTGTCTTAAACGTGTGTTGCGTCGCGGGATCAATGCGAACGTTGCCGCTGGGAGCGGTCATCCTCTGATTCAGCATCGCATGACGTATCTGTTGCACTTCAGTCGATCCGCATTGCTCAACCGCTTGGGCCCAAAGTTTGACGCCAAAGTAGGCGGATTCCATCGGGTCAGTCACGACCCGCTGTGGTCCGTACTTCAGACGAAAGCTGCCAATGAAGTCAGTGTTCTCTTTGGAGGCGACGCTTTGAAAGTAATTCCAGGCTGCGTAGTGGCCGGCAACATCCGCCCCATCCAACTGGCGTAATTCCTCTTCCTCGATGCTAAAGGAAATGGTCGGCAATTTTTCGGCAGTCAGCCCTTTCTCACGCAACTCGCGGAAGAACGCGAGGTTCGAGTCGCCATTAATCGAATTCAAAATCATGTCCGGTTTCGCCGCGACAATTTGCTCGACAACCGGTCCGAAGTTAGAGCTACCCAGAGGCAGGAATACCTCGCCGACCAGTTCCGCCCCCAATTCACCGAGCTGGTCCTTGATGATTTCGTGTGCAACGCGGGGAAAGACGTAGTCGGAACCGACGAGGAAAAAACGACGCTTATTTTCGAATGCATACGCCCATTTCACCGCTGGGATGATTTGTTGGTTGGGCGTCGCTCCGGTGTAAATGACGTTGGGAGATTCTTCGAGCCCTTCGTACTGGACGGGATAAACCAGCAAGTGATCGAGCTCTTCAAATAACGGAATGACGGTTTTTCGGCTGGCCGATGTCCAGCAACCAAAGATCGTGCAAACCTTCTCTTCCTCGATCATCCGTTTTGCTTCGACGAGAAACCGATCCGGATCGGATCGACCGTCCGCAACAATGGGCTCGAGCGGTCTACCTAGCAAGCCGCCGCTTCGATTGAGTTCGTCGATGGCCAACAGGGTCGCGTCAGCTACCGAGGAACCGCTGTGTCCCATCGTGCCGGTCAGCGAATGAAGGATACCGATCCGGATCGGTTCGCCATTGGGTATCGCCGCGGCCGTTGCGAGCGAATCATTCTCCGGTGTGCTTGAAGCCACCGGTCCGTCACCACCTGATAGGAAGATGTAAGCGGCACCGCTACCGGCTAGGGCGAGCAAACTTAAGCCCGCCACCAGAGTACCCGTAAAACTTCTGCGGTCGGGAGGGGACGAGTGCTTCGGAAACGGGGCGAACAAGTGTGGACGAAGATTGGCTTGGCAACTGAATACCCGCGCCGGACATCGCGGCCAGGACTGCTTCCAAATCGACTCGCATCTCATCCATCGATTGGTAGCGGTCGTCCGCTTTTTTCGCCATCGCTCGTTGGATGATTGCGGCGCAAGCGGCGGGAACGCTTCCCCGCACTTCACGCGGATCCGGTGGCCCGGCGTTGCAATGAGCGAACATCACTTGAACGATGCTGCCCGTATCCTGAAACGGGCATTTTCCTGTCAGGAGGCTGAAATAGGTCGCTCCCAGTGAATAAACATCACTCCGAGCATCAACTTCCAATCCCTGGCACTGTTCGGGACTCATGTAATAGGGCGTGCCAACGAGATGCCCTTCCTGAGTCATCATCATGGACTGCTTTGCCGCTCGCTTGGCCAAACCGAAATCGGCGACTTTCGCTGTCCCGTCCTGCGTCAACAGCAGGTTTGCCGGCTTCACGTCTCGATGGACCAGTCCCTGTTGATGCGCGGCGGCGAGCCCTCGGCAGGCTTCACTAACCAGACGGGTCGCTTCTCCGACAGCGTACGCGCCGGACTGCTCAAGATAGTCAGCGGTGCTGCCGCCCGACACGACTTCCATCACGAGATAGTGGACGTCCTCATCATGAGCCACCTCGTGAATCGTTACCGTGTTGGGATGATTGAGCCTGCCCGCACTCTTCGCTTCGGATAGGAATCGATTCAGCGTGGTTTCGTCGGTCGATAGCTCCGACGGAAGCACCTTGATCGCGACGTCTCTTTCGATCGACGGGTCGTGCAGCCTTGAGCACCACGCCCATGCCTCCGACGCCCAGCAGGGCGGTGATCTCATACTTGCCAAGTCGACGCCCGATCCATTGTTCAGGGCGATCACGCATCCCGCCGGTAGAGACGGGAGTCGTATCGCCCTGAAACTGCATCGTTTCATCCAGCGACGGTGGGTCGGCAGCACTTTTGGGTATGCCAGCATCGTCCGAATCAGGCAGATTCATGTCAACAAACTTATCTTAGTGAAGCCTGATCGCACCGCCCTGTTCATCGACTACTTAACGTCGACGACGATCTTGTGGATCTTACCAGTAAACTCGGTCACGAATTCTCATTGACCGGCGATTGTCGCTTCCTTGGCTTTTTGCTCAATCAGCTTCGCCTGAGCGGGCGATGGAGGGACCAGCTTGATCGTCAACTTATCGAGCTTGCCGTTGAAGCGAAACGGTGGTTGATAGTCATCATCGTCCACACCCGTGCGGGTATCAACCCCGACATCGAAAGTCTCATCAACGGTGATGATCGAAGGGATGGTGTGAGGAATCGTTTGGCGGGCAACTTCTTTGCCGTCCACCGACAACACACCGGTACCCCCCTTGGCCATGCCAGGACCGTCGTATTGAAAATCAAACAGAATCGTATGTTTTCCAGCCGCAAGCGACTCTTTGCCCTCCCAGCGAAACTTCTCCAATCCGAGAAAGTTATAGGTGAAAATTGGCTTGCCCTTCAAAAGATAGAGCCCGTAACCACCGAAGCGACCGCCGAGCGTATTGAGCATGCCATCACCGCCACCGGCCGGAACTTCCACGTCGGCGCTGATGGAATAAGACTTGGCGAGCGTGTTGGGCACACTGCCATCGGGCAAGCCAGCCATTTCACCCGAGTAGGTGAACTCTGTGCGACCGGCCGTTGAACTGGGTCGCGCGGTCAGCAAACGTGGCAGAATCGAGTTATCCAATGGGAACACTTGATACTTTTGCGCCTCGACAAGAAACCGCTCCTGCAACTCTTTGAGCTTTTCCGGATACTTGTCCGCCAGATTGTTGTTTTGCGAGTAATCCTCGGCAATGTTGTAGAGTTCCCACTCGTAGCCATTCAACACTTCGGGCATCTCCGCGGACCCCATCAACCATGGCGGTTGCGGCGGCAGCGTTGCGGCCATCCATTCGTCATGGTAGATCGCACGGTTGCCAAACATCTCGAAGTACTGCGTTCGCCTCGTCGACTTCGCGTCCGCGTCATCCCATGTGTAGGTCATGCTGACGCCTTCGATCGGCTTTTGAGCGATGCCATTGACCATCACGGGTGCTTCAATACCAGTTGCTTCGAGCAGCGTTGGCACAATGTCGATGATGTGATGAAACTGGGTCCGAATCCCACCTTCATCTTTGATGTGGCCGGGCCATGACATGACCATGCCGTTGCGGGTGCCGCCGAAGTAGGACGCGACTTGCTTGGTCCATTTGAAAGGCGTGTCAAACGCCCACGACCAAGCCACGGACATGTGAGGCTGGGTCAATTCCGAGCCCCAAACGTCGTAGTACTTCAATTGGTCTTCAACCGGGATGTTGATGGCTTGAATCGCGGCCATGTCAAACGGCGTACCGATGGTGGAGCCCTCAGCGCTGGTGCCATTATCGCCGCTGATGTAAATGATCAGTGTGTTGTCAAGCTTGCCCAAGTCTTCGACTTGCTGAATCACTCGACCGATTTCATGGTCCGTGTAGGCCGCGTAAGCAGCGAACACCTCGGCCTGTTTGACGAACAGCTTCTTCTCGTCGGCATTCAAAGTTTCCCATTTCGGCAACGAATCTGGCCAAGCGGTGAGTTGCGTATTTTCAGGTATCACCCCCAACTTCTTTTGGTTCGCAAAGATGGTATCGCGAAGCTCGTTCCAACCGTTATCGAACAAATGCATGTCACTGATCTTCTTGATCCATTCCGGTGTCGGCTGGTGCGGTGCGTGCGTGCCGCCGGGGACATAGTAGAGAAAGAACGGTTTATCGGGTGCGGCGGCGTTGAGCCCTTTCATATAGCTGATCGCCTCGTCCGCCATATCGGTCGTCAGGTTGTAACCCGGTTTATCAATCCAAGGTGTGACTTGCGAGTGATCGCGGAAAAGGTACGGATACCACTGGTCCGTTTCGCCGCCCATGAACCCGTAGAAATACTCGAACCCCATTCCGCTGGGCCATTGATCGAACGGGCCAGCGGTACTGTATTGATAGGTCGGCGTGTTGTGGTTTTTTCCAAACCATGACGTTGCATAGCCGTTATCACGAAGGATCGTGCCGATCGTGCCTTTGTCCTTCGGAATGACACTGTCATAACCCGGAAAACCCGTGGACATTTCGCCGATCACACCCGTGCCGACGGAATGATGGTTGCGGCCGGTGATCAATGCCGCGCGTGTCGGCGAACAGAGTGCGGTGGTGTGAAATTGCGTGTAACGCAGGCCCGACTCGGCGATGCGATCCATCGCCGGTGTCGGAATGACCCCTCCAAATGTGCTGGTGATACCGTAACCTTGATCGTCGGTCATGATCAGCAAGACATTCGGCGCACCCTTGGGTGGGACGATGTTCGCCGGCCAACCGGGTTTGGAATCCGCGGTGGTGAGGCCAATCTCTCCGGCGAATGCGGCCGGCGGATTGGGAATGTATCTCCCATCAACGGTTGTCGTTGCGCTTGGTGAACCGGGTTCGCCCGTCGTTTGGAATTGAGCATCGGCGGGAGCCGCGATGCCCCACAACGCCGCCGCGACCAAGTGGGTCAAGATCAAGTGATTCGAACGCTTCATGTCGTTAGTCCTGGTAGAGTGAAAGCATCAAGAGAGATCATGTTTAGCACGCCAACTTCGAGGTCCCCATCGGTATACCATGGATCACCTCCGCCGTTGCATCCTTCGAGTTCTTTGTGAAAGTTTGGCACCGCGTCTTGCTCGCTCAGCTCGCCAGTCTGATCCAAGCATTGCATTAAATAGTCTCGTTCGGTATCCACGTCCGGTGCGGTAACGTGAGTGATCCGGCCGGTGCTGTGACTGAGTCCCACTCGCTTGTCGTAGACGGCCGAGCCGATCCATTCTTTTAGGCCGTCCTCATGACTGCGATTGCAAGATCCGTGTCGATGCCTAGCGAAGCGGCCGAATACCAATTCGCAGCTTTCATGATCGCGGCGACTCCGTGCTCTCGCGTGGAGACTCACTATTGCGACTCGCTCTGCGAGTCGGCGTTGTCTTTGAGCCTCACCAGCAACCATTGTTCGGTTCGTTCGCTGCCGAAGTGCAGCAAGCAGGGAGCTTCGTCCTTGGTCAAGTTGTACAGACCGGTCTCGATCAAATGGGTCGTATCATCGCCGACGGTGAAGGCAGCACGCTGCGTCTGCTTGTCGACCGAGCCTTGAATGAGCTGCGTCTTGTCCGCTGTCGGTATCGGTGTAGTTGCCGCGAAGGATGCCGTCCTTGTTAACAGCAAGTTGAATCGTGACCACGGAATCAGTTTCGTCAGGCTTGGTCAATGCAAACACCCCCAGGGGCAACCAATCGCTGTCGGCTGGAGCATCGACTTCCGCGCCTGCCGTCGCCAGCGTTGCCGCTTGCTCGTAATACTCCTCCGACGTGCCGACTTCATCGCCGTTCATGTAAACGACGTCGTCTTCATACGTGACATTGTTTCCGTAGTCGTAGTAGACGGGTGGCGTTTCGGCTGTAGCCAACGTAACTGGCCGCATTGTTCCACGTGCACGCATTCCAAGCGGCACTTGATGCCCAACCGGCAGCAAACCAAGCACCGGGATGATTGGTGTACCAGCCGCTACCATAGATGCCCCAGTGGTTGTAGTTCGTCCGAACCGCAGACGCTGCCGTGTATCGTCCTGAAGGCGAGACGCGAGTGAAGCCCGCGGCGACTCCACCGGGGCCAGCCACCACCGCACCTCCGCCTCCGAAGCCGGCCGGTCCGACTGCAGCACGACCGGCGGCGACTTGGCCACCGGGGCCGACCGCAGCACCGCGAACCGCGGAGCCACCGCCTGCACCTTGAACTCCGCCGACCGCAGCGACACCACCTTGTGAACCAACACCGACAGCTCGTCCCGCCGTATTGCCACGTGGCCCGGTCACCGTGACACCGCCAGCTTGACCGCCGCGAGCACCTTCCGCCGTACCGTAGTTCACGTCGAACCGGCCCTCGCCAGCCGGCAATTGACCGGGACTGGTTAAGCTACCAGCGCGGCTGCCGGAGCTGAGGCTGTGCATCCCTTGATCCGATGGCAAACCGAGAAAGCTGTTGAGCTGGCCGCTGCTGGGGGCTGCGAACTGACTGCGATTCTGACCACCGATTGCACCCGTTCCAGTCGCAGGACGATTTCCGGTTGCAGGTCGATTTCCTGTCGCAGGTCGATTTCCTGTCGCGGTCGATTTCCGATTGCAGGTCGATTTCCTGAGCAGGCACGTGCGGTCGATTCCCAGCAATGCCACCACCAGGATTGATGCCCGGGTTTGATCTCACCGCTCCGGAGCCGCCGAAACTGCCTCCCACTGGACCACCGCCCCCGATACCGCTGGGGCCTCGAGAGGGAACACCGACGTTGGGACTTCGCACGGCACTGCTGCCGAAACTGCTAGGAGCGCGTCCGCCCATGCTACTGCCCATCTGGCTTGGACCACGGGCAGCACCGCCGCTGAAGCCACCTCGCTTCGACCAGCCGCCGCTAAAACCTCCGCCCCCACCGCCGCCAAAACCACCGCGTCCGCCGCCACCTCCTCGTCCGCGCCCCCAGGCGTCATGGAGTGGAACGCACAACGTCAAAGCGATACCGAGCGAGGTCAATAAAAATTTTCGTGACATGATTAGGCTACTTTATGAATGATTTGATGAGATAGATCGCAAAATCAACGGGCGACCGGAATTCGCTTGAGGACAACTTCGTCGGTGTCTGGAATCCCCATCCCGCCCGCAGTTCGCTGAATCGATTGCCATACATACGCATTGTCATCCAGTCTTCGTAACTGATTGATCGCAGTCGTCAGCGTGCCATCGCCGGTAACGCCGCGCATCTGTGCTGACCAGCCGCCGTCCTTCGGAACCCAAGTGCCGACCGCATGGCCGCCATCCGGACTAAAATCCCACGATTGAACGTGCCCGCCCTCTGGATTCCATCCAATCAATTGCACACCTGATGATGTGGTCCCATCGACTTGAGTGGTCGTGTACTTGCGTTGAATGAACCGCCCATCGACGACCCAACTGCAATCCGACTCCATCGTCACGCCATGCTCTTCAGCGACCCATTTGCCAATTAACCATTCCAGGTCCGCGGCGCTTGCGACGGACGGCGACAGCTTCGACCGACGCATCACGGACCGAAGCCATCAGCCATTGTCCATCCACCTTGGCGTGTACCGCCGTGTAATTGGTGAAGCCTCCAGCACCCGAGGTCGATGACTCGACAGCGGCACGGCCATCCTCGATCGCTGTGTCGCTGCTCAGTAGTCGCAGCGAATCGATGACGATGTTGATCTTGGCATCCGGATTGGCGGCAAAGAACTCCTGATAATCCTTTGTGATTTCACCGCGTCCAACGAGAACTCGCCCCGCTCCGTCAACATATTCACCATCCTTGGTCCACAACGCGGCAACCGCATTCGCGTCATGTTGATTGAAGGCGACCACAAAAGATTGTGAAGCTTCGAGAATGGCAGCCAGATCAGGCGAGTCAACTTTTGATTCGGCAACTGCTTTTGTATCTACCTCACCAGTTGCGGCAGATTCCTGGCCAACACACTGGCCCACGCCGGCGGCAAGCATCAAGATGACGGCGATCGATTTCACTTTCATTTTCATTCACGTTTTACCTTGAATGGGAATTGGGCTTCATCAGCAATTCGATATAGGGAGATGCATTTTGAAGCTGCACACCCAGGGAGGATAGTTCTCGCAATATCTCTAAGCCCGCCTTGTCAGCCGACTGTAAGTCCGACAGATCGAGCGTGCTCAAGTCGTTTGCCAATCGACATGCCTGAGTCAGCTCCGCGACGTCAGCGGCTTTTAAGTGACCGTCCACCTTCAAGACCGTTCCCCGTAGGTGTTTTGCCTCACTGACATGGATGGTCAAAGTCGTTCCTTCGCGTTGGATCACGTAACCAGAGCCGTTACCCGTTCGCGCCCGATTCCCGCCAGAATCTGGCTCTCACAACAAATAGGGAACTGAACGCACTCCGGTTGAGACTTGATTCGTGAACCCGTATAGCTACGATCGTGCCGCAATCGGGCACTAGCGACAAAATCAGCCTGTAAGTGCTTGTCCTGGTAAGCGTTTAGGTGTCTGGCGATTGATTTCGCCCGCCGTCACAAACGGCAAGATGCTAGGGGCAAAACCAAAAAGTTGCCCCCTAATTCTGCCCCTTGCCCCTGTCCCTTGCCCCCTGTGTCTATACTCGCGACTTCCATCCACAAGGTCGAAGCTAAGGACGAAGTCATTGCCGCTGAACCACGATGGGTTTCCAGTCGTGGCAGCCGAGGTGTCCGCCATCATGCTGGAAGAACCATGAAAACCGAGCTGCTACGACAACAGGCCTTCGGCGATCTTGTCGCAAACATCCTTGCACGATTTGCATCAAGCACCGCCTCGGACATCGATAAACACATTGAGGAAAGTCTTGGGGAAATTGCCTGCTTCATTGGAATCGAATATGCCTATCTCGCTCACATTTCGGCAGACGATTCGTCCTGGAGCGTGACGCACGAATGGTGTTCACCCGGATCACCTAGCCTGATCACCCAATACCAGAATGTTCCGATGGGAACGTTCAACTGGAATGAACAAACGATCATTTCGGGCAAGACGATCGTACTGAATTCACTGGCCGACATTCCGGAAGAGTTTCCCGATGACCGCGCGAGACTTGAGGCAACGGGCTTCAAATCGAATTTGCAATTACCGCTCTTTGGCGAACAGGGCCGAGTCAACGGCTGCATTGCCCTCAGCACGCTGCATCATGAAGTCACTTGGAATAGCACAGGTATCCAGCAACTTCGCCTGGTGGGCGACGCGATCGCGGGTGTCCTATGTCGGAAAGCAAGTCGAAACCGAATTGCGTCAAGCACTCGAGGAGGTTGATCGTCTGACGGTCCAACTGCGAGCCGAGAATCTTTATCTTCAGGAGGAAATTGCAAACACGTTGGGGTTTGACGAAATCGTAGGCGAAAGTGGTCCGATTCGGCTCACGCTCGCCAAGATCGAACATGTTGCGGTGACTGACGCAAGCGTGTTGCTACTCGGTGAAACCGGAACGGGCAAGGAGTTGCTGGCCCGAGCCATCCACAATCGAAGTCCCCGCAAAGACCGCCCGATGGTCAAGGTTAATCTCGCTGCCTTGCCGGCAAGTTTGATCGAGAGCGAACTGTTTGGGCACGTAAAAGGTGCCTACACCGGCGCGGTCGCTGATAAGGTTGGCCGATTTGAATTGGCCGACGGTGGCACGTTGTTTCTAGATGAGATCGGAGAGCTCAATTCCGACTTACAAACCAAGCTGTTGCGGGTGCTTCAGGAGGGTGAGTTCGAACGAATCGGTTCGTCCAAGACGCTGCGTGTCGATGTCCGCGTCGTAGCAGCAACGAACCGTGATTTGCATCAGGCGATGGAGCAGGAAAAATTTCGCCCAGACCTTTACTACCGGTTGGCGGTCTTTCCCATCGAAGTCCCACCGCTACGCCTGCGACGCGACGACATTCCGTTGCTTGTCTGGCACCTGATCTCCAAGAAACAGAAACGCTTGGGTAAGACGATCACCATCGTGAACAAAAGCACCATGAATCTTTTGGTCAACTACGACTGGCCCGGCAACATCCGAGAATTGGAAAATGTCCTCGAACGAGCGATGATCCTCACGTCAGGTTCGACGCTGATGCTGGAAGGTTTTGTTCAGTCGACGCGGGCGAAGACATCCGGAAACCAGGCAGCCAGTCCACCGGATGTCGACCGAAGCCGTATTCTCAGTGAACTTGAAAGCTGCCAGTGGAAGATCAAGGGTGCAGGCAACGCTGCCGAACGCCTCGGTCTCAAGCCGAGCACATTGAGGTACCGGATGAAGGTCTATGGAATTCAAAGGCCGGCATGAGGCGATACAACTACGCTCCGATGCGGTGAATTGAAATCGGTTCGCTTCGGCCCGTATTCCGCAAGTTGTCGATCTTTCACTTCTCGATCGAGTCTTTCTTTTTCAATTTGAGCAAGGATCGCCTACCGATCGGGGCTCGATGGTGCCACAATTTCTGCACAGTTCTTGGCGGCCGCGGCATGATCAAGATTGCTCTCGAGTTCACAAAGTTTCGACTTCCATTCTTCGATCACTACGGATTCTTCCCTGCTGCCGCCACTGCTGACCGTGGATCGTCTGACTAGCTCAGGTAGTGCCAAGCCAAACCGGCGGCAACGAACGCGAGATTGGCGACGTGTTCTCGACGAGGCCGATGCGGGTAAGTAGCTGATCGTACGAAGACGGTTAGCAAAATCTTTCGTTCTCATTGTTCAAACCTTGGTCTAGTGCAAAACATTGACACCGCCACTTTCTAGCCAGACAATACCCCCTCCCGGGCACCATTGGCCCAGTGTGGGCTGAGGTAAGTCTTGCTAGTTAGCTTGCCTTCAAGGAAGCCGGCCATAGTTCCACTGTTAACGGAAAGCTCTGATGAGAACCTATCGGACAGAAGTTTGCGGGCTGATTTGCATGCTGATAATTCTTGGGTGCGAGCCGCCGGAGAACACTAGTACGACGCCGAACGAAGATTTAACTTCAGCGAACCCGGTCGTAACTAATACTGCTCTAGAAACTGAAATAGCAGAACGAAGTTTGGAGTATCGAGACGAAATGCGAAATGTTGCGGACACGCTACGTCCACGTTATGAAAGTGGAATTGACGACATTAGAATTCTTCTCGAAGTGGAAATTAAATTAATTGAAGCAGAGCTATCTGCCGCGACGAGCGCCGATGAACGGCTAGCTACTTTAAAGAAGGGCATTGAGAGACTGAGAGCGGTTGAGGCAAGCGAACAGCAGCGAATTGATAATGGAACGGGTGGACGTGCTGAGCTGGGGCAAGCGACCGTCGCTCGAATCCTCGCCGAGATTCTGTTTCACGAGGAGCGTCACAGACAGCGAATCGCGAACAATCCAAATCAGACGGCGGCTGATACGACTGCCGAAGCCGAGCTAAGAGACCTACGTTCGCGATACCGAGACGCAATGCGTTTGGTTGCTGATATACAACGTCATCGATATCAAACTGGTAACGACAGCATTCAAGCCTTGCAAAAAACTGAGATGGCCTTAACCGAGGCAGAACTTTCTGCCGCAACTAGCTCCGAAGAAAAAATAGGGGTCTTGGAAACAATGCTTAAAGAACTCAAATCGATGGAGGCATATCAACAGTTTCGATTTGAGAATGGAAGTGGACGACGTGATGAGCTGTCTAAGGCAAGGGCCGCTCGGATTTTAGGCGAGATTAGGATCTTAGAATCACGTCAAAAGCAGCGTTACCGGAACGATCTCAATCATGACCCTATCGGAAATCAGGAGGATGCCAAGGCAACTGAGGTGGATATCGAATCCGAACTAAAGAAACTGCGGTCGGCTCGCAATAGCGATTTAAAAGCAGTCGTCGATGAATTACGTCGACGCTATCGAGAAGGTAACGACAATATTGAATTCTTGCTTAAAGCTGAAATTGTCTTGGCTGAAGCAGAACTATCTGCCGCGACTAGCCACGACGAACGACTAAACGTGTTGAGCGCGATAGTGGAAAAATTAAGAGAGCACGAAAACTTCCAACAAATGAGAACGGACGTCGGATCTGGACGTCGTGATGAACTGGCCCAGGCAAGGGCAGCCCGAATTTTCGGCGAACTCATGATTTTGAAAGAACGGCAACAACAGCAACGCAAATAGAACTACTAGGATCTGTCTGAAAACGCTTACACCTGCGAATTCGTCGGCGCGATGATTCTCAGGTAACGTCCGATCATCGATAGCTTAACCATGGAAAGATAGTTGCGAGCGATCTTGTCGTAGTGGGTTGCAACGCGTCGACATTCCTTCAACCAGCCGATGACTTGCTCGATGATACACCGTCTTCGATAGGAAGCTCTGTCGAACTTGACCGCCCGTACATCGCGGTCTTCGTTGCTCTTGCTAGGGATCACTGGTTCAATCTGTCGCTCAAGCAGCCAATCATCAATCCAAGCCTGCGCGATACCGTTTGTCACCGGCAAGTTTTGCCGGAAGTATTTGCTCGTTTGAATCGAAGCCGGACAATTCAGTCGACTCAATCAACGTCTCCAGGTATTGCGACTCGTGATCTTGCGCCGGCGAGAGAACGGCCGTCAGTGGCTGACCCTTTCCATCGCACAGAAAGTGGATTTTCGTGGCAAAACCGCCGCGACAACGCCCCAGCGGCTGTAAGCTAGCATTTGACTTTAGATCCCTTTTTTCGGCCCCCGCAGCACAGCGAGCGGCCCGAACGATGGTACCATCGACACACCACAGCCCATCATCGATTTCCTCCGCGTCGACCATTGCCGACTGCAACCGACGAAGGATGGCGTCGAAGGTGCCATCCTTGCTCCAGTTGTTGAAATCGTCGTACACGGTTTGCCATTTGCTGAAGCGCTCTGGCAGATCACGCCAAGCGGCGCCGGTGCGAAGTATCCAAAAGATTCCGTTAAGCAACGTGCGCCGGTCTTTTGGTGGTCGTCCGGTCGCCTTGGGCTCGACCTCGACCAGGTCCGCAATCAATTCCCACTGATCATCCGTAAGACAATGTCTCTGAACCATCTTCTCCCTCCTAAAATTGGACGCCCAATTTTAGACGAGAAGAAGCCGGGAAAACAGTTTCGGACAGAACCCGGCAAGCGTGGTAAATCAGGGTCCATTCCTGACCATCACGACGACTTTGACGGTTTGCCTCAGAAACGAGAACGGCCCGGCAAATCACGGGATTTGCGGGCCGATAGTGAAGTGGAGCTGAAGAGATTTGAACTCTCGACCTCTGCATTGCGAACGCAGCGCTCTCCCAACTGAGCTACAACCCCGGCATCGCCTTGATTTTAACGATGGGTTTACCGAATGCCAGCCCCGAAGTCGTTGCTGGCCGCTTTTGATCGTGCTGGCCCGCTTAAGCTTCGGTCTTGCGGTCGTTGCTGGCGATTCGCTCGTCGGTGGACACAAACGGGTTCAGCTGGATCGCGCCGACTTGCGCGGGGCTGATTCGGGGTGGAATGGCGCCGATTGGTTCAGCCGCAGTCGGATCTGGCAACGTTTCAAATTGCTCATTGCTGGCGTCGCAGTGAGGGTTGTAGCAAGGATCGCCCAGTGGCGGATTGAGAAACGAGGCATCGGGCGTGGGGACGATGGGTTCCAAAAACTCAGTTCGTAACCGACCCTGGTATGTCGGCGACGCTTGAACCATGGGCGGTGCCGCGAAGGGGCTCATTCCGTAAGGCCTGGCGTGGCGGGCCCCGTAATAAACGGGGGGGTTGGTGGCAAAGTAGGGTGGAGTGCGAATCGAGGTCGAGTAGCGAGCTCCGAACGGCTGATAGAAACCATAAGGCGCGAACCCAAATTCGCTAAATCCTTGCGCCGATGCATTTGCGGGCGACAGGGATGCCGAGCCCAGCAGGGAAGCACCAAGCATCGCCAGTGCTGCAATGAGATACTTGTTCATGGTTAGACCTTTTATCGGAAGCGTGTAGAAGTGATCACGTTTGGCTAAAACAATTTTCAACGTTCACGTCCCCACGCGATTGATCGGGGTTCAGGCTAGTTCGTCCTCACGACTGTTTCAACTCTTACGACTTGAGAATCCGACGTTTTCGGCGCGACCGCTCCGATCCTTCCGCCCGCCGAACCCATTCGATCGAAATTTTAAGTTTTGAACATCACTTGCCTGATTCATTCTCTTGATGGCGGCGGCGCCGAACGCGTGATGGCTGGTTTGGCATCGCGGTTGGCCGGACGCGGTCACACAGTGACATTAATCACGCTCGACCACGCCGAATCGGACCGGCACACGGTGGTCGATGCGGTCATCCGTCGGCCGCTCGGCGTCATGGGCAATAGCCGCACGCCACTCGCGGCGGCAGCCAATTTACGCCGCCGAGTTGGATCGATTCGTGCGGCAATCTCAGAATCGTCGCCCGACGTCGTCTTATCGTTTTGTGATCGAACCAACATTTTGGCGTTGATGGCGGCCAAGCCGACGGGGATCCCGACCGTGATCAGCGAGCGAAGCGATCCGTCGTCTCAGACGCTTGGCCGAGGTTACCAATGGCTTCGCAAACGGACCTACCCGTCCGCCAGCCGTATCATTGTGCAGACGGCGGAGTCGGCGAGTTTTATCGAATCGCTTTTGAGCGGGTCGGGTCGTCGCCGCGGCGGATTGTCGGTCGACGTGATCCCGTCGGCCGTTGATTGTCCCGGCGAATTTTCCAATCGCGAAGCGGCAATCCGAAACTGTCAAATTTTATCGGTGGGACGATTGGAGACCGAAAAGGGTTTCGCCCGATTGATCGATGCCTTCGTGCCCATCATCAAGCGGTACCCCGATTGGAAACTTAAGATCATCGGCGAAGGGTCTCAACGAAGCAGCCTGGTTCAACAGATCGATCGGCTGGGGCTGGGCCCCTCGGCATCGTTGCCTGGATGGATCCAACCGATTTGGGAGCCGCTCGCCGCCGGCACCATGTTTGTGATGACGAGTCACTACGAGGGGTTCCCATCGGCGTTGATGGAAGCGATGGCGGCGGGGGTGCCCAGCATCAGCGTGGATTGCCCCAGTGGCCCGCGGCAAATCATCGACGACGGTCGCAATGGATTATTGGTCCCTAATGATCTGGCTGGAATCACTGCCGGGATCGAGCGGATGATTGTCGATTCCACGATGCGGGAAGAGCTCGGCGAAGCAGGCCGTGACGTCCTCGATCGGTTCGGATGGTCCGCCATGGTCGACCGCTACGAGCAAGTCTTGGCCGAAGCTGGCATACGGCGTCCACGTTCGTGAACGTTTCGTTTTGCGATGGAGTGGGTCTTTTTGCGATGGGGTGGGCTGGTAACGAAGTGTGTTGAAAAAGCGTCCGGCTAACGGCTCTTGCGGGCTTGCGGTAGAATGCCAGATACCCCGCCCGCTCGATTACGCTGCCGATCCACCGACCGCTCTACTTGCCGCTCTACTTGCCGCACTGACAGGACTCCAAATTTGATCGCAACATTTGACGTACCCTTCCCCGCACAAGTCCGTTTCGCGGTTGCCCGCGCGATGAAGAGCGCGGCGATCTTTACCGCCGCGGCATCGACCCTGGCAATCATTCTGGTTCTTTCACCAATCGCGGTTGCACAAGACGACGGGGATCTTCCAGGCCAGGGCATCCGCGTCGTCGCGACACCCCAATCGGGCGAACCGATCAGCGGAACGCTTGCGGAGATCGGTAATGATTCTGTCACCCTCGCGGTGGACGGTACAGAACGTTCGATTGCGTTCGCTCAACTCCAGAGCATCGCACCTGAAACGATTGCCGAAGAGACTGGCCCCGCTTTCCGGGTGACGCTTTTGGACGGATCGAGGATAGCGGCCCAGGACGTTCGATTGGATGAATCTGGCATGGTGATCGAGCCTCGACAACAGCGTCCGATTCGCACCGACGTGCGGAAGATCAAATCGATCCGCTTTCGAGCGTCGGCAACCGCGACGGATGCCCAGTGGTTGGGGCTGATGGACAAAGAATCTCGCGGCGATGTGATGGTGATCCGGCGTCCGGGCGAGAAGCTGGATCCGACGTCGGGCATTGTCGAGAGCATCATGGATGCGAAGGTAAATTTCAATCTGGAAGGCGACGTCGTGGCGGCGCCGCTGGAGAAACTCGAAGGCGTGATTTTCGGCTCCACGGCAATCGTGTCCGACGATGCCGAAATTCGTGTGACGGATGTTTACGGATCGATCTGGTCAGTCCGATCGCTCTCACCCGGCGACTCGAGCCAATCGCTCAACATGGATTTGTCTTCCGGGATCAAACACGAACTGCCGCTCAATCAACTGCAGTCGATTCGTTTCTCCAGCGGCATGCTGATGCTTGCAGCGGAGCAGCCGGCGGACATCTCGGTTCGAACTTACATCGAGGTCAAAGCGGATTCGGGGCTGGTCGACGCGTTCTTCGGCCCCACGAAATCGGGTGACGCCGATCTGGCAATCAACGGTGGCGGAAAGATTGAATATCGAATTGCGGACGGTTATGAAACATTTAGTGGAACCGTTCGCCGTTCAACCCGATCGCAAAAGGCCAGTTCCGTCACCGTTCGCATTTTGATGGATGATAAGACCGTTTGGGAACAGTCGCTTGCCGACACCCAGCCTCAAGGATTTGAGTTGGCGATCGATTCGGCTCGACGGGTCGCGATCGAAGTCGACTCTGACGGAGACGGCGATCTCGGTGACATGGTCATGATCGCTCGACCAAGATTGATGAAGTGAACACGCGGACCTCGCTCGCCTGAATTCATGCCGACGAAAGGGAGAAGATTGTTTTGACCAGAATGATTGTGGTATCGATCGCCTTCGCGATTCTGATGTGGACGGCCCCGCGTGTTCAAGGCGATGGACCGGTGGAGTTGTCCCCGATGCTGCGTGCGGCGGAGCAGTCGCGGGTTGATGCGATTGGCCGTGCGATGCCTTCGGCGGTCAGCGTTTTTGTGCCGGGCGGTGGCGGGGGAGGCAGCGGCGTGTTGATTTCGTCGGACGGGTTCGCGTTGACCAATTTTCACGTCACCAGTCCGGCCGGGACTTTCATGCGATGCGGACTGTCCGACGGCAATATCTATGACGCGGTGATCGTGGGAATCGATCCGGTCGGCGACTTGGCGATGATTCGCTTGATCGGATCGGACGGCAAGATTCGCAACGATTTCCCCGCTGCAACGATCGGCAACAGCCGCCAAGCCCAGGCCGGTGATTGGTGCATGGTCATCGGTAACCCGTTTTTATTGGCCACCAATCTTCAGCCCACCGTGACGTACGGCATCCTCAGCGGAGTCGGGCGGTACCAATATCCCTCGGGCACGTTGCTGGAGTACGGCGACTGTTTGCAAACCGATGCGTCGATCAACCCCGGAAACTCGGGTGGTCCGATTTACGATGCGGATGGCAGACTGCTGGGGATCGTCGGTCGTTGCTCATTCGAAAAGCGGGGGCGCGTCAATGTCGGCGTCGGCTACGCGATCTCGATCAATCAGGCTGAGAACTTTCTAGGCGTGTTGCGATCCGGACGGATCGTCGACCACGCCACCTTGGGCGCCACGGTTGCCAGCGATCCGGAGGGTGGCGTCCGAGTGACCAATATTCTGGATTCCAGTGACGCGTATCGACGCGGTTTGCGCTACGGAGCCGAAATCTTGGAAATTGATGGACGAGTCGTCCAAACGGCAAACGATGTCCAAAACGTGCTGGCCACATTCCCCGCCGGTTGGCGAATTCCCATTGGTTACCGGATTGATGGCGAGAGCCGTAAAACGTTGGTCCGATTGGCCAGCGTCCATTTGCCCGATGAGCTGCTCGAAAAAATGGCAGGTGCGTTGCCCCCGCCACCTCCGCGTGAAGAACCCCGGCCCGACGAGGGTGATAAAAAATCGGAGGAGCGAGAGCAAGATGGTGAACAGGAGCTTGCACCGGAGGTCGCGACGGACGATGAGGATGGCATTCCCGCGTCAGTGAAGGCTCAATTCACTGAGCGTAAGGGTTACGCCAACTACCACTTCAACGAGTTGAAACAAAACGTTTTCATCACATCACTGCGGGACCAATACCCGGCCGCTAGCGACAAGTCCGACGATCCGAATCAAGAAAACGGTAAGAACGTTGATCCAACGCAACCCATCGCCTGGATCATTGAAGGCGAGACCGCCGATGCGGATGCAAAACCGGTCAAGATCCGTGTCACTTCGAACAAGATGGCGATGATCGTGGGGGACCGTCCGGTCCAGATCGAGAACCAATCCGGACTGTACGAGGCGGTGACGCGTCGATCGCCGATCGGCATGTTGGCGGCGCTGGATTCGTGGCGAAGGATGTTATCCCTAGGCCCCAAGCAATATGGCGAGTCATTCTATTGGGGCACCATGCCGCTGGCGGGCCAACGACCGCTCCGCGACTGCATGGTCGGCATCGATGGCGAGCTGGAAACACGGTGGTTGTCGCATCCCGAATCGCGAATCATCGAAGCAATCGAAGTGTTTGCAGATCGTGACGAGGATCCGGCCGAATTGTGGATCGAACGCGGCGACGATGCCAAGGCCATGCCCACGCATTTGGATCTGCGTTTTGGGACCGAATCGTTGCTGAGGGTCAAACTCGCATCGTGGAAGTTGATCCCGGAATCCGAACTCGATGCGATTCCGGAACCGGATTTGAAACGAGAATCCACAGGAGATTCGCAATGATGAATCGCATGACCGGTTGTTTCGTGGTGTGCGTTTTCTCGATGGCAGCCTCGCTTGGTTTACAATTCACGTTCGGGCAGGACGTCGTTTCCAAATCGAACGGTGAAGAAGTAAAAGAGTTCTCTGGATCAGCGGGTCAAGATTCAATCGCGTCATGGTCACGAGATGCCCAGCGGCGTGTGGTAAAAATCTATGGTGCCGGCGGACTCAAGGGACTGGAGGCCTACCAGAGCGGATTCTTGGTTTCGCCCGATGGACACATCGCAACCGCGTGGAGCTACGTCCTCGACGTCAACCCGATCGTCCAACTCGACGATGGGCGACGGTTTGAATCAACCATCATCGGCTTTGAACCGGCACTCGAGTTGGCGGTGCTGAAAATTGACGCGTCGGAACTGCCATTTTTTCCGGTTCCCGCTCAGATTTCGATCCAGTGGGGTGACCCGGTGATCGCAATCAGCAATTTGTTCAATATCGCCACCGGCGACGAGCCTGCCAGTGTGATGCAGGGCAGCGTTGCCGCGGTGACCCCTCTCGATGCGCGGCGTGGAACATTCAAAACGCCCTATCGCGGCGAAGTGTTGATCCTGGACCTGATCGCGAATAATCCCGGCGCCGCCGGCGGAGCGGTCGTCGACGCCGATGGCAATCTGGTCGGCATGTTGGGCAAAGAATTAAGAGACGCCGCGACCGGGGTCTGGTTGAACTACGCGCTGCCCGCGTCGGAGCTTCGGGCCACGATCGGGGACATCATCGCGGGTCGCAAGACGACGACGCCGGTCGAATCGAGTCCGCTGCTCGAGCGAGACAAATCGCACAACTTTGCGACGATGGGTGTCGTCATGGTGCCCGACGTTTTAGAGATCACACCCGCCTACGTCGACGAAGTTTCGGATGCATCGCCGGCCCAGCAGTCGGGCATCCGGCCGGACGATTTGATCTTGTTGATCAACGGCAAACGTGTCGAGAGTCAACGCGGTTTGCGTCAACTCTTACGAACCATTGATCGACGGGACAACTTGAACTTGACCGTCCAGCGCGACAGTGAAATCTTGAATTTGGTGCTGAAGCCATGAGTATTTGGAAATTTGCGTTCGCGTTTCTAGGGGTTCTTGTTTCGGTCGCCGGATCGAATGCGGCGGATCCCCAATACCAAAAGGCGATGGCGGCGGCGGTTCGCGCCGCGGCTGAGCACGTCTTGCCGTCGTTGGTGATGATCGAGATCATCGGAACGAACCAGGGTGGTGAGGGAGAAGTTGAACAGGATGCCCCGACGTCGGGAGTTGTCGTCGCCGCCGAGGACGGCAAGGTGTACGTGATCGCTGCCAGTCTGGTCGCGTCAAAACCGGCCGCCAGCATCTTGGTGGTGATGAATGACGGGACGCGGAACACGGCTCGGGTTGTCGCACAGGACGAGCATCGCGATTTGGTATTGCTCGAATTCAAGACCGATCAGCCGCCGATACCGATCACAATTGATCCCGATTTGAAACGTGAGATTGGTCAAACCACCATCGCCGTGGGACGATACGGCAGCGACGCGTCGCCGATCGTCAGCGTCGGGATCCTAAGTGGTGAGGGCCGATTAGACGGGATCGCGATCCAGACCGATGCACGAGTCTCGGCATCCCATTACGGTGCCGCCCTGATCGATCTTTATGGCAACGTGCTGGGCGTTTTGATTCCGGCGGTGGCCGAAGGTGGCGCCGAGACCGCGACCGACTGGTACGACTCCGGCGTCGCATTTGCCATTCCCGCGGATGTAATCGCCAAGAAACTGGATCGATTGAAGGCTGGCACCACGATCAAAAAGGGTCTGCTCGGTATCGTCGGCAAGAGCAAGGATTTGAACGAACAGGACACAGAGATCGCGGCCGTTCGGACCCGATCACCCGCCGAAGAAGCGGGGATCAAGGCAGGCGATCAAGTGATGAGCGTTGACGGCGTCGACGTCAAACGGCACCAAGAAATCCGGCAAGCATTGGGCCGTTTCGATGCGGGCGAAGTTGTGCCGCTCGCACTCAAACGAGACGGCAAGACGTTAGAGGTGAACGTGACCCTGACCGACTCGATCCCGCCGCTCGAGCCCCAGCGGCTGGGTGTGATCGCCCGCCGCGAAGCGGAACAAGCCGTTGTATCGGAGACCGTTCCAGGATCACCCGCCGGCAAGTCGCTAAAACCCGAGGACGTGATCGTGCGCGTCGGTGAGGCGGAAATCGATGGGCCCGATTCGTTGCGGCGTCAGTTGATCTCTGCCCAACCCGAAACCGAGCTGCGATTGACGATTCGACGTGGCGATGAAACAAAAGAAATCACGATCACCCCCGAAACCATAGCCGGTGCTTTCGCCGCTGAAACACCCAAGTCGTGGCATCGTGATGACACGCCCGATTGGGTGACATCCGAGATCAAGTTGCCCGAGTCGCCCAATGGCGCGTACTACGTCGCTCCAGACCGCTCGGATCCACCGCGTCCGGACCTGGGGTTGATGGTGCTGTTGCTCGGACCGGGTAAGGGCACGCCGCAATCGACCGCCGAGACGTGGAGGAAAGCGGCCCAGACTTGTGGTGTCGCCGTGTGCGTGATCGCTCCGGAGGATGCAACCAAATGGCAACCCAAAGAGCTCGAAGTGATCGCAAACTTTGCCGCCGCCGTGTCAAAGAAAGCCAGTATCGATCCATCAGCGGTCGCGGTCGTCTCCGCGGGAGGTGTGAACGGAGTGCCTGCCACGGCAGCCGATTCGATGGCGTTGGCGGCCGCGATCTCGCAGAGCAAGGCGTTCTTCGGAGTCGCCGTGGCGGTCGATGCCAAACCACCAGCGATTCGGTTGCGTGAAAACGAGCCGTCGGCCTCGCTGCAGTTGATCATCCCCGTTGGCTCAAGCAATGAGTTGCCAGATTGGTCAAAATCGATCGAAGCAGCCGGCTATCCGATCGTGACCGGCGGAAAATTAGATCAGCACGGATTGCTGGACTGGGTGAGATTGCTGCAAGCGATTTGATCGAAGGTGAGGCCGTCGGGACTTCTCTTTCAGCACAAACTTGACAGAGGAATTTAGGACAGAGGAATCTCCACTTATTCCTCTGTCACTTATTCCTCTGTCACACATTCCTCTGTCACCCATTCCTCGGTCACCCATTCCTCGGTCACCCATTCCTCTGTCAATCATTGTCTTTTCGTCGAGAAGGACCATTTTAGGCCCGATTTGAGTCACCTTAGCCGGTTGAAAAGTAGACGCGGAACGCAACTTCTCGCGACGCCCCCAATAGAAGGTCACCGGTCTGGCCGATAAGATAAGGCACTCAAGTACGGGGGAGTGCTTCATCGTCTTGACTCCTCTTCCCTTCTCTTTCTTTTTCCGGAAGCCCTTCACCGATGTTGCAGGAAGCATTCGAGACCTCACGTTTGCTGCGTCAGAACATCGAGCAAGTCGTTTTGGGGAAGCCCAATGTCGTTCAGTTATTGGTGGTTGCGTTGTTGGCGGGCGAGCACGTGTTGCTCGAAGATGTGCCCGGCGTGGGAAAGACCTTGGCGGCCAAGGCATTGGCACAAAGCATTCACGGGGTTTTTTCCCGATTGCAGTTCACGCCCGACTTGTTACCCAGCGACATCACCGGCAGCATGATCTATCGGTCCGACACGCGTGATTTCGAGTTCAGTTCCGGTCCCATCTTTGCCAATGTCATCCTCGCTGATGAGATCAACCGAGCTCCCCCGCGAACCCAATCCGCTCTCTTGGAGGCGATGAGCGAGAGCCAGGTTTCGATCGACGGCAAAACGCATCTGTTGCCGAAGCCATTCATCGTGGTTGCGACGCAAAATCCGTTCGAATTCGAAGGCACGTATTCCTTGCCCGAAAGTCAACTCGATCGATTCTTGTTGCGAACGTCGATCGGCTACCCACCGCGTGAAATCGAGCAACAGGTGATGCTAACGCATCGCATGGGTGAGCCCGTCGATACGCTCGAAGCCGTCGTCGGAATCGAGGGCATTGCACGGGCCCAGTCGATGGTGCGAAATGTTCGCTTCGACGAAACTTTGGTGGACTACTTGCTTAACATCGTGGAAGCGACTCGCCAACATGATGGTTTCCAGGTCGGCGTCAGCACGCGAGGGGCTTAGTTTTTATCGCGGATGTCAGGCGCGAGCGATTACCGAAGGACGAGACTTCGTGACCCCCGATGATGTGAAGACCCTGGCCGTCCCGGCGTTGTCGCATCGCGTCCTGCCCGAAGGAATTTTCCAGGGTGCGAGCCGCGATTTGGTCGAAACGCAGATGAATGATCTACTGCAACAGGTGCCGGTCCCGGTCTAGTCCATCACCTCAATCGAAATTTGGTCTCCGTGAAAATCTCGCGACGCAACGAACCGAGGCGTAAACACCGACTGACTCGGTTGGGTTATCACTTCCTCTTCGTCGGCTCGTTCGCGATGCTCGGTGGAGCCCTGCGTGGATTCAATCTGTTGTTGGTGTTGGCGGGATTGATCGTTGGTGTGTTGATCATGCAATGGCGATGGTCGCGGCGATCGGTCGAATCCGTTTCGGTTCAAAGACGTTTGCCATCAGAGGCATTCGCGGGGAAATCATTTCGAATTCGGTACTTGTTGCACAATCACAGCCGCGTGATGCCGGTGTGGATGATGCGAGTGGAAGATCGGATCCGATCAATTGATCGCGATGATTCGGCGATCGCGATCTGTGCCGCGGGGGTGATCCCAGCGGGCCAAACCGTCGCACCGCACTGTGATTGCACGGTGACGCGGCGAGGTCGTTACCGAGTCGGACCGATCGCGGTGCTGACCACGTTCCCGTTCTCATTGTTTTGTTCTCAGCAAACAAGTGATGACAGGGACGAATTTCACGTTTTCCCCGAATTGCTTTCGCTGCGGAAAGATTGGCAACGCAACTTGAAAACGAGATCGGGAGGCATGTCGACAACAGGGCGAAAGAGCGGGCCCAGCGAGGGCGATTTTTTCGGTCTTCGCGAATGGAAGACGGGCGACAGTCCCAAATGGATTCACTGGCGGACGACCGCCCGAATGAATGAACCCGCGGTTCGCCAATTTGAACAGCAACGTCGTTTCGAAACCTGCATTTTGGTCGACGGATACTTGCCCAGCCTGGGACGACGGGACTCAGTTTCCGCGAGCGAATGGGACCGCGCCACGCAAGGCGTGGAGCTGGCGATCAGTTTGGCTGCGACGTTCATGATTCGGCTGGTTGGGTCGCCTTCGAACCGTATCGTCATTGCCGTTGCCGGCACCCATACCGAATCGATGATGGGTTCGGGGTCGGCGGCCGGGCGGCGCCGCATGTTAGAAATGCTTGCAGACGTTCAACCGACGAATCAACCCGACTTGTACGATGCCGCCGAAAAAACTCGTCGGATCGTTGGTAGTACTCAAAATTTGATTGTGATCAGTTCGCGCACGTTTGCCGAGGCAAAACAAAGCGACCCCAAGCTGGTTGAGGCCGTTGCACCCTGGGTCAAACGAAACCAATTCCGTTGGATTCACACTGGCCAGCGCGAACTTGATCAATGGGTTTCGCGAGAGACGGCGGACAGTTCCGCGAAGGCAACTCCAACACCGGTGCATGGAGTCCGCTCATGAATTTAGCATCAAAGCAGTTGATCGATTTCGCTCATTCCGGCGCCAACGAGGCGAGACGAGTCGGAGGGCGATTGAAGTTCTCTTTCGCCGTTCTGTCATGTTTGGGCGGGATGGTACTTACCTCGGGTTCAACTTTGGAATCCGTCACATTGCTGGCCTTGTTCTTTACGATCTTTGGTTATGTGTTTGTGGATTGGCTCGAGCTGTTTGCGTTGCCCCCGATCGCCGCCTACGCGGCGATGGGTGTTGCGGCGGTTTACTGTGTCAGCGATTTTGTGGACCTCGATGCGCCCGGAAATCATCAAATGATTGCGGTCGCACAGCTCTTGGTACTCGTTCAGGGCATCTTGATGATGCAACGCAAAACGAGACGTATTCTGGAACAGCTCGGAGTCTTTTGTTTACTCGAGTTGATCGTCGCCGCCGTCTTCAATAATGCGATCAATTTTGGACTGCTGTTGGTGCCTATTTGCATCGTGGGTGCATGGGCCATCAGCTCGTTGTCGGCTCTGTCGGCCATCGAAGGCCTTCACAGTGATAGTGGATTGGAGGAGGAGGCAGGTTACTTCAGTCGAAAATCCGACTCGGAACCGGTGATTTCGGTTTCGGCGGAGCAATCCGTCCAATCGATCACCCATGTTGCGATGCGTTTGCCGAAGTTCACGCTTGTTGCGATTGCGCCGGCGGTGGTTTTGGTGGGGGCAATCTTTTTTTATGCATTGCCGCGAACGACCGAGGCGGCGCGAGGCATCCGTCCGGGTCAAGCACTCGTCGGATTCAGCGATGAAATTCTGTTGGATCAAATCGGCAAAATGATGCAAAGTTCATCGCCGGCGATGCGAGTTCGAATGGTCAATCGTAAGACCGGCACGTCGTATCGGGCTGACAATGGAATCTATCTACGCGGCCGCGTGCTGGAACGATATGTCTCGCATGGGCGGTCGGCGAAGTGGTCCGAATTGAACGAGTCGATGGTCAAATATCGAGACAACTTGCCGACCGAATATGTGTCCAAACGATCAACGGATGAGAACTTTTACGACGTCGTCGACATCGAAATCAGCGCCGAGTCGTCCCTCAGTTGCGCGTTGTTCGCGGTCGCCCCATTTTATCGAAATCGCAGCGAACCCAACATCGAAAGCTGTGTGGAACGTGATACCATCGCTCGTCGCGGAGATGATAATTGGCATTACCGGCGACTCGTCTACCAATTCGCAACCCACGCGTTTCGACGTGGGATTCAAAATGATTTGATTGCGGCTCCATCCGTCAAAGGACCGGCTGAGAAAATCGCGCCCGTGGAGCACGACACACGCGTCGCATCACCTTCCGAATTGATTTCGATCCGACGTGAACGAACTCGACTAGACGCCCAGCGTGAGCGGCGGCAGGAAGAGTATTTAGCCGAGACGCTAGAATTTGATCGCGCGTCCATGTCCGCAATTGCCGAATTGGCCAGCGAATTCACGCACGATAAAGACGGCGATCGTGAATCCGATTACCGCGTGGCGAAAAATTTGGAGCGTCACTTGTCCACTTCGCCGCAATACCGATACACGCTCCAGCTCGATGCCGAGCGGTATCCGGGGATGGACCCGATCGAGCAGTTCGTTCTGATTGACAAGCAAGGACATTGTCAATATTTTGCATCCGCGCTGGCGATGATGTTGCGGTCCGAAGGCATCCCATCGCGAGTTGTGGTGGGCTATCATACGGACGAGTACAACGAGATCGGCGAACACTATGTGGCCCGACAACTCCATGCGCATGCTTGGGTCGAGGCGTTGATCGAGGCTGATCAACTCGATCGAAATCGCAACATTTACGGTCAACCCGACTCCGAGGCCTATTGGTTGAGGTTGGATCCAACGCCCGGTGCCCAGCGATTTGCTCAGGGCGGCGGTGGCGTGAGGCAAGCCTTCGACATGGCGCAAAACATGTGGGACGACTACGTGGTGGATATGGACGCCAAGCAGCAAGAGAAGACGTTTCTCGGACAATCAAACGTCAACCCCATGCATCGCTCTTATGAAAAGTTCGTCGAACGGCTCAGCACGTTGATCAACCGGGTGCGTGCCGGCGAGCTCGGCGGCGGCGCGCTTGCAAAACGAAATCTTTTTTCTTGGCCTGCGGCGGTGCTCGGAGTCGGAATTACCCTATTGGCCGCCTTGTTGCTTCGATTGTCGACGACTCGATGGATGCGGCACGGGAATCGGGCGGATCCGATTGGAAAGGTGGCGATACCCAAAATTGCATTCTACGCGCAAACGCTTCAACAACTCTCTCAAGCGGGTATCGATCGGTCCGCCTCGCAAACTCCGAGCGAATTGGCGGGTGCCGCGACGATCAAGTTCCGGCACCCCGACGTGCCACCGATTGACGTGCCGTTGGGTGTCCTGACCAACGCATTTTATCGCCTGCGCTTCGGCAAAGATCAAGAGTCAGCGGCGATCCTTGGCGGCCAGGCCCTTGAATCATTCGGCGGCGTCGAGCATGCTTCGCGGCAAGAGGACGAATCCATTCAAACGGCATTGGGCGAATTGACGGATCGCTTGAAACAATTGTCCAGCGTGCAAACCGACACGGAGCAAACGTCTTGATTGTCACCATTGATGGACCGGCGGGTGCCGGGAAAAGCAGCATCGCGAGAAAAGTCGCGGAGCAATTGGATTTTGAGTTCCTCGATACCGGTGCGATGTATCGCGCCGTCACTCTCGGCGCGATACGAAATCAAATCAGTTTCGACGATGCGAATGCGTTGGTCGCGTACGCCGGTTGCGTCAAATTAAAATGGCACCTGTGCCGTATTTATTTGGATGGCGTCGACGTCAGCGAAGAGATCCGAACCCCAACGGTGACTTCGGCGATTCACTTCTTGGCGGACATTGCAGCGGTCCGATCGCAATTGTCCCGCCAGCAAAGACGGATCGCCAAGGGCCGAAACATTGTGACCGAAGGACGGGACCAAGGTTCGGAAGTGTTTCCCGATGCCGACTGCAAAATTTTCCTAACCGCTTCGCCAGAACAACTGCGCGATCCGGCGCCAGCAGCAACTCGCCAGCACCGGACGGTTTCTGACGATCGAAGATGTGATAGCGGCACAGAATCGTCGCGACGAAGAAGACCAGAGTCGACCGATCGGAGCCCTTCGTCCCGCGGCCGATGCGGTCATCCTCAACACGGACGACATGACGCCCGACGAAGTGCTTCGCCGGACACTCGAAATTGTATCTGCGGCAATCGGCCGCTAAAAATATCTACCAAACGATTGAGTCAACTCCGACGCAATCCAGCGCACGGTGCCTTGAATGCGGTTGGACGTTCCCAACCGATCGCCGAGCCCCGGTAATGCCATGACTAGAAACAAAGTCATGACGAATCCACCAAACGCGACTGCCGAGTTGCTCGGATCTCCACTGCGGGAGTGGCCAAACCAGGATCCAGCCGGACGCTTGATCTTGGGGGGTTTGGTAAGATCCCGCAGTCGTCGGAGACCCAGTTGAACGTGTCCGTCGGGCGAATTGAACATCCATTGGGGATGCACTTCAACACTCGTCCCATCGTAATGCAAGATCCAGGGTCGACCGACCTTCAATTTCGATGAGTTCTTCGGCGAAACCATCACGGTAAAACCGTCGATCGATGTTTCTTGAACATCGCTTGAAAGTCGTCGACGTCCGATTTGAATCGTCGCCGAACGGTTGTCCGATGCGACGGGGCAACGAAAAAAATCGCTGCCTGATTTGCTTGAAGAATCGGGTGTATGAGTCATCGTTACGAAACTCCGCAAACGATCGGGGCGTAAATTCGCATCCTTGCAAAAAAAGTGGATAGTTCGGCATGACGTTGTAGGGATCGAGCGACGCCGGTTTTTAAGACGAAAGGTCCCAGCATTTCTCCGCTCGATCCATCATCCCCCGATGGACGTGAAGCCAATTGAAAGATACCCGACAAAATCCCTAGGAGTCGCAGTGTTTGCGTGAGGCTCAAGAAATCGAGCTTCACAAAGCTGTCGTTTTTCGGATTGTAGGGATTGAAGCGATTAGCGCGGGAGTCATTCTCGACGGCTCGGCGAATCCCGACGGACAAGCCAACCCAAATAACCAATTTTAATGTCGCGATCGACCGCCAATCCATCGGACGATCAAGCGATCCCGGTCTCGGATCCGTTTACCCGCCCTATTGGTTTTTGGTCGGGTCGTCGTTCAGATCACCTTCGGTGATGATCGTGAATCCCTTTTCCTGAAGGGTCTGCATCGCGAATTCGATATTCTCGACCATGATCGCGACCGCGGGTTTG
Source organism: Pirellulaceae bacterium (assembly GCA_963781095.1). GTDB lineage: Bacteria > Planctomycetota > Planctomycetia > Pirellulales > Pirellulaceae > Rubripirellula. The sequence continues at coordinate 47,160 of CAWAEA010000013.1, read as the reverse complement.
CCGTTGGGACGGACGATCAAAGGATACGCTTGCGTGATGTTGAGCTCGGCTTGAAGCAGCGCGGAACACACTCTCAGCAGTGGCTGGGGGCCCTCGGGCAACTCAACACCGATCAAGTCGGTTTCGATCATCGCCAGCCCGCTGCGTTCGAGGATCTCGCGGCCACGATCGGCATCACTGACCAAGAACCGCACAAACGCGCACTCGGCGGCATCGCTGATCGATAACGCGCAAATTCGGATACCCGTTCCTTCGAATCGCTTGACAACCTCTAACAGTTGGCCGACACGATTCTCAAGAAAGATCGTGAATTGGCGAAACGCCGGGTAATTGCGACCGCGAATGGTTTCGATCGCGGTTGCTGAATCATCGCCGTTGCTCATCGTCGCTTCTTTCTGTGATGGTTGATTACCCGCCTCTCTTCAGATTAATCTGCCCGCCGGGCTGCCAAGAGTTTAGGCTCGTTGGCGGTTTGCAGTCAATTCGGCGGCCCACCCCGCCGCCTTTCCATCCACCGGTAAACGAAGTCATGGCCTTGAATCCCGACAACCCGCTAAATCGACATCAAGAAGAGATTCGGGTGGCTTATCAAGAAACCGATGGGCAACGGCGAGTCCACCACGCCAACTACCTGAACTACTTCGAGCGGGGACGTGTCGAGATGCTCCGGGCCGCCGGAGTCAGTTATCGAGCATTCGAAGACGCCGGCAAAATGCTGGTGGTGACGGAGATGAATGTTCGCTACAGCGCGGCTGCCGAGTTCGACGACTTGTTAACGTTAACGGTCGAGACCACGGAGATTCGTAAGGTTCGAATCCGGCACCGCTACCAAATTCATCGAGGCGACGAATTGATTGTCGACGCCGACTCGACGATCGCTTGTGTGGATAAGACGGGCAGACCGGCGAAGTTGCCACAAGCGTTTCTCGATCATGAGTAGGAAATTGGGCCACGCATGTTTCATCCCCAATCTCAATCGCTCGCGACGTTCGGCTCGCTTGTGCCCACGGCGTTCATCTCTCGCCTTTTAACTCGCTGGCTTTCTCGACGAGTTGAATGAACTCACTTCTCAATTCATCTTCATCGCTACCTCTGGAAGACTTGGCGGTTTCCAGCACGTCCGTCATTGTCCAGTCGCCGGCGTGCTCGCTTCGCCTGAGTTGCATGGCAAAACCGGCGACCGATGCGGCGAAACGCGTCGCCTCACCCGCCGCATCAAACGAGCCACCATCATCGGTGATCGGGAAATCCACACGAGTGCTGGTGTCCCCATCGGGTTGCTTGTAGCGAATTCGAACTGTCAGCGTCTCGTTGCTCGTGGGGACATCGACATCGCCGGCCTCCTCGATCGGCGCTGGTTTTACGGTGTACTTCGATTCGTCGATCTTGGGGCGGGCGGGATCCGAATCCACACCGACCGGCACGATCTCGTAGAGCGCCGTCACGGAGTGCCCGGCACCGATCTCGCCGGCGTCCTTCTTGTCGTCGTTGAAATCCTCCGTCGCCAGCATTCGGTTTTCGTAGCCGATCAGACGGTAGGATGCGACCTTGGCGGGATTGAAGTCCACTTGCAACTTGACATCCTTGGCGATCGTCACCAACGTGCCGCTGGCTTGTTCCACCAAAACCTTGCGAGCTTCCTTGGAGTTGTCGATGAACGCGTAGTTGCCATTTCCCCGGCCGCTAATTTGCTCCATCATCGCATCATTGTGATTCCCCATTCCGAACCCGAGCACCGTCAAGAACACGCCGCTCTTGGCTTCGTTTTCGACCAGGCGGACCAAAGCATCGGTACCGGTGGTGCCGACATTGAAGTCGCCATCGCTGCACAGGATCACGCGGTTGACGCCGCCATCGACAAAATTCTCGCGAGCGGTTTGGTAGGCCAGTTCAATGCCGGCACCGCCATTGGTGCTGCCGCCGGCGGCGAGCCCGGACAACGCCTGATTGATCTTCTTGGTCCTCTTGGCCGAGGTCGAGTCAAGCACCAATCCCGCAGACCCCGCGTACACCACGATCGCAACCCGATCACCTTTCTCAAGTTGCTTGGCAAGCATCTGCATGCCTTCGATCACTAGTGGCAATTTGTGGGGCGAGTTCATCGAACCGGATGTGTCGACCAAGAACACCAGGTTGCAGCGGGGCCGCTCGTCCGATTTCATCGTCTTGCCCTGGATCCCGATTCGAGCGAGTCGGTGTTGGTCGTTCCAGGGACATGCGGTGATCTCGACTTGGGCGTCAAACGGATGCTCGGCATCGATCGGCGGTGGTGAGTAGTGGTAGTTGAAGTAATTGACCATCTCCTCGATCCGAACCGCATCCGGACGCGGCAATTGGTTTGCTCGGACCAGAATGTCGCGAACCTTGCTGTAGGAAGCCGTATCAACATCGATCGAAAACGTGCTCAGCGGTTCTTCGCTGGCACGCTTGAAGTCGTTCTCGGTGATCGGCGAAAACTTATCACCCGAAGAATCGATTCGGCCGTTGGCGTCGCGGCCGAAACGGGGAGTGACCTGGATGCTTGATGGCTCAATGCTTCTCGGCAACTCAATCGCTGAACGCACTCCTCCGCGTGATGATGGGGATGGTTCTGCCGCAAATGGTGTTGCTGGTAACTCTGACTGATATTCGACGTTGCCTCGAAAAAGGAATTCATTGGATGCAGAGGAATCGGACAGTACGCGAGACTTTCGATTTGGTGCATTCTGCATCAGCATTCCATACTCATCGAGAACCGAGTCCATTCCCATCGCACTGCCCATTTCTTCACTTCCGCCCATTCCACCCCCCATGGCCACGTCCATTCCTTCTATCTCTGCCATTCCGGTATCCATACCGCCCATGCTCATACCGTCTAGACGCATGTCCCTATCCGTGTTTGGCCTATCCGTATCTCCCGTTCTTTTGTCCTTCGCGATAGGAATGGTCAAGCCATTCTCCGCTCTCGGTGCAGCCAAACTGCGACTTGCCGAATCTGCGTTCGTTGCCATCGGTTTGATCGAAACGGGGATCGGGCGTTCTTCGATAGACAGTGCCTTCTGCTCAACGACGGTAACGTCGGTGGTCTCAGTGAGCATCTCTCTTAACTCGCTCTCGAGTGACGAATGAGATGCATCAGTTTCGACCTGCGAGACCGTCACGGGTTCGTCGTTTAACATCGGTGCAATTCCGATCAAGAGCGCGACCACGGCGGCGGTGCCCAGCACCAGCATCGGAATCTTCCAGGACCGACTCGGCGTGCGATGCGTCTCCGAGCGATTGCTTTCGGTGCTGCTTTTTGCACCGGAGGCGATCCCTTCACGTCGGTCCAGACTCAGCGGCGGTGTGGACTCAGCGGCAAACATGCCCGACAACCGGTCGGTCACTCGTCGTGCGTCATCGACCGCAGCCGACAAGTCGGGTTTCGTTTTCAATTCGGCTTCGAAAGCGACACGTGCGTCGCCGGACAATTCGTTCATCACGTAGGCAGTGATGCGTGGATCGTCCCATGGGGAGTTTGAATTCATGATTGGATTCTTTAATTTGGATGGAAGTCGTGCGTTTGCGACGGTGTCACTGGCCGTCGCCGTGACGGAAGCGAAGGGTTGCTCCCGCTGGCCTGGGTGGATGTCCGAGAGCGGTGTCACGAACATGCCGACAGCTAAGCCGGGAATGCCGTTCGCAGATTGCGGACCGCTTCGTGCAGATGAAAGCCGACGTTGCTGACCGTCAAACCGGTCACGTCCGCGATCTCGCGGTAGCTCAGCCCGGCGGTCATCCGCAACCGCATGACCTCCTGTTGTCTCGGCGTCAGCCGGTCCATCAACTGGTCCAGATGGATGCGATCCTCGGCGTCGATGGCCGAGGTTTGGGGATCCGGCGCGGGATCGGAAACGGGGATCCGCGACGCATCGACGGGCGTCGCGTGAGAGGTTCGTTGCATGTCAATCACTCGGCTTCGGCAAACGGAGAAGAGCCAAGCTGGGAGGCGATTTTGCACGTCATCGGGCGTTTCGCGACACAGCCTCAGAAATGTTTCCTGAACCGCGTCCTGCGCCGCCTGCCAATCGCCACTCATCATCCGGGCCGCATACGCGATCAGCGGTCGCTCGAACCGTTCGACAATGGCGTCGATCGAGCCCGGCGGCCACAGACATGCGGTTTTGGTCATGGTCATCGATCAGCGTCGGAGACAGAAGAAGAGAACGCGGTATCGCCATGACAACGACGCGATCGATGGTTTCTTAGGAAAAATTTTGAGAAAACTCAGTCGTGATCACCCGACTCGTGAGCCAGGAAGATGCAGTGTTTCTCCTGCGAAGCATCTGTTCCTCACTCACGCATCGGGTTACCAAGATCGGTTTGCGATCTAAGTTCGATGGCATCAGACGTTGGCGCTCGGCTAATGGATGTGAACCGATCGTCACCGGCTGATCAAATCAACTTGGTTTGGCCGGGGATCGCGTAGGTCGATTCGGGACGAGGGCCGTTGATGTCCAGGTCCTCGGGAAAAAGCGACAATTTGGACTCATCGGTTAAGAAATCCCAGGTCACGTTTTGGCCGGTGTAGGCGGCCAAACGGCCCATCACGGCTGTCAATGAACTGGCGGCCGTTTCTTTGAGTTCGACGATCGGTTTCCCACTGCGAACCGCATCGATCAAATCTTTGTGCTCTTGCTGGTATGCCGCCCCGATGTCGCCTTTCATCGAGAAGATTTCCTTGCCATCGCGGTCGACCAGTGAAGCACCCGAATTGCTGCCGTTGATCGTTGCAATACCGTTTGTTCCGTAGATGACGTTGGAAGTCTCCGACGCAACGTCCGGAATTTGCCGACACATGAAGGAGACCATTCGGTTTCCGGGATATTGGTAATCGATGGCGATGTTGTCCCACATCTCGCTGCCTTCGGGACGCGTGAATCGACCGCCGCTGCCGAACGCGGATTCGGGCGGGCCGCCCATGATCCAGTTGATCGTATCGATGTTGTGAACGGCTTGTTCGGTGATCTGGTCACCGGACAACCAAATGAAGTGCATCCAATTGAAGATTTGGAATTCGGTATCACTCATTCCGGGTCGACGGATCTTGTTCCAAATTCCGTTGCTGCAGTAACGCGCCGTCGCCGAAACGATGTCGCCGATCGCGCCCTCGTGGATCAACTTGATGGCTTCGACGTAGTTGGTTTGGCGGCGGTACTGCGTGCCGGTCACGATCGAGGTCCCATTGGCGATCGCATTGTCGTGCGATTCGAGACAGATTCGATAGCCGGCGGGATCGACGCAAGTCGGTTTTTCAGCAAACACGTGCTTGCCCGCATCGACGGCGTCACGAATGTATTGTGGACGAAAACCGGGCGGTGTCGCAAACAGCACCACATCGACTTCGTCGTCGTCCAGGACTTTCTTGTACCCGTCGATGCCACCGTGAAGTTTATCGTCGGAGACGTCGACTTTGCCTTCGTGGCGATTGGCGAGCGAGGATCTCAGCGACGCGAGTTTCTCACCCTCGAGGTCAGCGATCGCGACCAACTTGACGCCGTCGTTGATCGAGAGAGAGTCGTTGATCGCGCCGCTTCCGCGTCCGCCTGCGCCGACTACGCGCGATTCGAATCGGGCGATCGTCGCTGGCGTCGGCGGCGGGTTCATCACCGCGGAGCGGGCGAGCGCCCGCCAACATCGACGCGGCCCCGGCCGACATCACGCCGCCCGATTTTAAGAAGTTGCGACGCGTAGCATCATTACCAACGGAGGAGCCGCCCGCCGCAGATTTGTCGTCGGCGCCGTTTGAAATTGCGGGGGTAGATTCGGAGTTCATCGGCTGTACTTTGGAGGGATGGCAAGGAGGGAAACATCGAGGACCTCCATTCTAATCCATCATTCGGCACACGATGAGTGCGGACAATCAAGCGGCCCGAACTTTTTGGTCGTCGACCCACTCGGTTTGCGTAGCCGTTGTTTTCAGTATTTTCAACAGCGGCTCGATTCGATGCGGCTTGCTGAGCACGAGCTCGACCCCTCCCCGCTTTGCATTTTCGAAGTCTTGCGGGCGAGGCGAGTTGACCAACCATGCGTGACGGGGGGTGTTTCGAGTCGAGGTAAATCGATCGATTCGATCGGCCCATCCCTGATGGTCCACCGGGTGGGCGGTCGAGTCGTCCCACCAGACCGTGGAAAAATTTCTAGCGTGCATGGGTTCGGCGGACCGCGACCAAACCGCGGTCGCATCCTGGCCACTCGCTAGATCCATCAGGATCTCGGCCGCCGATGTGTCCGCTGACACGATCAAAACGCTTTGGCAATCCGAGTCTCCATTCGCATCGCCCAGCCAACGGGCAGCAATTGGTTCCATCGATGCCAGGGATGTCGACCTCGATCAAAGCCTTCTAGTTTTGTCTGCGTGATCGCCTCGCAAAGCACGCCCAACAGATTCAAACGGGATGATCCCGGGTAGGCTGCATCGAGATCTTGGAGGGTGACCAGAGCAGGCGGTTGCCGGCACGTTTGGGCCAGCACGATCCAGCGGACCCCGTGTGCCCCGCGGTCGAGTGCCGATGCCACGTCGGCACGCCAAGCGATCTGTGACGCGTGATCCTCACAGTACTGGTAGGCGTCGCGAAAATCGATGCTGTGCCGATCTCCGATCCAAAGCAATGTTTGAGCTTCTCTTTGGTTGGCTGACGTTTGCATCGGAGAATCTTCCTTGATTGGACCTACGCTTCGTCGATCGCCTGTTCGGCGTCTTTGAGTGCGTGCCAAGCTTCGGCTGGCGATTGGGCGGCTCGTAGATCGTCCAGCATCGTGCCGGTTGCGATCATACGACTTAATTTCGCCAAGATACGAAGATGGACGGTATCGTCGTAAGAGCAAATTAGGAAGAAGATGTCGGTCAACTGGCCGCGATCGGAAAACGGAATCGCAGATGAACAGACCGATAACGCGATCACCGAGTCGGCCAGGATGGACGTTTGCGGTCGCCGCGGGTGCATCAGGGCAACGCCGCAGTCCAAAGCCGTCGGATGCATCTGCTCCCGCGCGGCCACGGCCTCGGCCATCGCGGGCGCATCCCACATCAACCCCGTTTTGGCGGCCAGGTCGCACATTGACCGAATCACCGAACCACGCGTGCGGGCGTTGAGCGGCACTTCGATCGAATCGATGTTGCAAAGTTCGTGGATCGGGCGATCGACGATCTCGGGATCAGCTCGGTCGAGCACGTCTTGGACCTTGCCGAGTTCGTCCGGATCGCTGACGCCGATCTGTTCTTCGAGCCAGTGGTGGATTTCAGCCTCGCTGAATCGCCAATCGCCACCCACTTTGCGACCGGGCAATTTTCCACGCATCGCCATCTTGGCGACCTGGTCGGGCAACAGGTGCAGGTAGGCGGCCAGTTGGGCAACATCTAAATCTTCCATCGTGACTTTCTCAGGCGAATGCGGCTTGGTTCCTCATCATAACGAAGCTGGTGAATTTGGCCTCACCCGACGTCCGACATGCGAGCCAACATTTTTGCCGATCTGATCTCGCTACCGACCGACCAAATAGCGGATAACTCGGCTCGGAATCGCGCCGGTGTCGCGACCGACTTCGACAAATTTCATGCCGCTAACGGATCCTTTCATGCGTAACTTGATCATCATTGCAATGCTCGGGCTGGCCGCTTTCATGGCGGGATGGTTCAAAGTGAATCGAAATGGCGACAACACCACCATCGAAATCAATCGAGCCGAAATCCGAAATGACACCCGAAAAGCCATCGAGAAAGGACGCGAAGTCCTCGAGCGGCATGAAGGCTCGGACGCCGCTGAATATCTAGCACCGGATTCTTACGGGCAACCCGGTTACCCGCCACCCTCATACGACTACGGAAATCAACAGAGTCGCCAACCGGCGTTGCAGTTTCCCACGCGGTGACAGTGAGCGATCGATGGTGACTCGCAGGGACTCGATCTGGTATGCCTGCAAATCGGCGGCAAAACCACGAACAACGGGCCAACTTCTCGAGTCCATGACTGGCAACCTCTCGAATGAATCAACCGAAACACTTCTCACTTGCAATCGTCCTGGTTCACATTTTTTGTGGGAACGTCGGATTTGCCAACGAAGGACTTTCGCAATCTGGATCGGGTATCGCAAAATCCCAAGGCGCTAAAGCCCAAGGCGCTGATTCCCAGAGCACATCGGTTGACGGTTCCGCTCCCTCATGGATGCGTGGAGTCTCGACGTATAACGGTTCTGGGTACGATCTGACATCAAAATCATCGCCAGTCGTGACGACCGGCGCGATTCGATCCAACCCAAACGTTCCGGCCTACACCGTGCCGGTGGACCCCAACGCCACGATGCGATTGAACCCCTTCGCGAGCGGTCCACCGATGGTCCGGCCGGTGTCGGCGGAAGGCGATGTCTTGCCATTGCCGTTCATCGGTCCCACCAACTTTAGCGGCGGCAATCCGCCGGCCTCTCGACCACCAGTTGGCGAAACGATCGGAAGCGGTGCGGTAAACCAATTGGTTGGACCTACTGCACCAGAGATTTTGCCATTGGGATCACCGGCGCCGGACACGGTGAAGTTGCTTGATGGAATCGAGACGGATGTGACCGATGACATTCCGCCGCTCCAGAACGTCGTGACTCGTTGGTACCAGTATCCGCTTGTCTGGATGAAAGGATGGAACTCGAATGCCGAGTTCGGCATCAATGGCAGCAGCGGGAATGCTTCAACGTTGGCGTTGCAAACGGGTCTTGAGCTCAAACGCAAAACGGACTTGTACACCTTTGCAATTGACACAGATTATCGACAAGCGAGCAGTCGGAACGTGACGACGGAAGACAACGGCCGAGTGAACATCGATTACGACCGGGTTTTGGCAAACAAATCTTGGTCGGCGTTCGGCAAACTCGGTTTGGAGTGGGACGAATTCAAGTCTTTTGATCTGCGAATCAACACGAATGCCGGTTTGGCTTACAACTGGATCCGCACGGATGACACTACCTTCATCACTCGTTTCGGTGCCGGTGCGTCGAAAGAAATTGGGTCTCCCGATGACAATTGGACGCCGGAAGCCGTGTTCGGAATCGACGCCGAACGGCAGTTGACCGAGCGTCAAAAAGTCAAAGCAAAAATTGATTACTTCCCCGCGTGGGAAGACTTCTCGAATTACCGCATCGTCGCGGATGCTTCTTGGGAGATATTACTCGACGGCAGCGACAATCTTAGTTTGAAATTGTCGGCGACTGACCGGTACGACAGCACGCCGCAGGGTGCGAAACCCAACGACGTCTATTATTCGCTTCTGTTGCTCTACAAGTTTTAAAGATGTTGTGGCCAATTCAGGGGGATGGAACTCAGGTGGATGGATACGACTAGCGATTTTCAATTCCATGCCAATTGCAACAAACGCATTGACGTTCTACCGGATGCAGCCAGGAATTGACTTGAGAAATCAGAGAGATGACACTGGGTCCCGCATCCACCATCGAAAGAGGGAGAGTTCGACATGTTCAAGTTCCTTGCTTTGCCGATCGCAGTATTCTTGTCACAAACCGTCACGAGATTACCGCTGCAAGCCGAGTCAACGGATCGGCCGAACATTGTTTTGATCTTCACGGATGATTTGGGTTACGGAGACCTCCCTTCGTTTTCGCAAACGCCGATCCGAACACCCAACATCGATCGACTCGCCGCACAGGGAACTCGCTTTACCGATTTCTATGTCGCCCAAGCAGTCTGCACGGCATCGCGTGCCTCGTTGATGACGGGTTGTTACGCGAACCGAGTCGGTTTGGCGGGGGCACTGAACCACACCAGTCCCACGGGCATTTCGCGTGACGAAGAATTGCTGCCAGAACTGTTGCAGTCGCAAGGGTACGCGACAGCGATGTTCGGCAAATGGCATCTCGGTTTGCCGCCGTACTTCAGTCCACTCAATAACGGTTTCGATCAGTGGTTGGGCATTCCCTACTCAAACGACAACACGAAATACCATCCCGTGCTGTTCGATACGATGCCACCCCTGCCGCTCTACGATGGTGACAAAGTCGTTGAAGAGGATTCCGATCAAGCGTTGTTTACCAAACGTTTCACCGAAGCGGCGACGGCGTTCATCGACGAACATCGTGAACAGTCTTTCTTCTTGTACGTTCCCCATCCGATGCCGCATGTACCGATCTTTGCATCGAGCGATTTCAAAGGCAAGTCCGCACGGGGGTTATACGGTGACGTGATCGAGGAACTCGATTGGTCGGTAGGCGAGATCATGATGGCGATCGACCGCAACGGTTTAACCGACAACACGTTGTTCATCTTCACCAATGACAATGGACCATTTCTTAGTTACGGGACACACGCGGGTCGTTCAGGAAAATTGCGTGAAGGCAAACTCACCGCGTTTGAAGGAGGCGTTCGCGTGCCCACGATCATGCGTTGGCCAGGCAAAATTCCGGCGGGTGAAACTTGCACCACGCCGATCATGACCATCGATCTCTTGCCAACGCTTTGCCGTCTCACCGGCGCCCCACTGCCCAAACACAAAATCGATGGCGTCGACGTTTCGGATGTGCTGACCGGTTTACAGACGAATGATCCGCATGAGTCGTTGGTATTTTATAGCGGTACCGAACTGCATGCCATTCGAGCCGGGCGTTGGAAACTGCATTTTCCCCATGCGTATTTGACTCCACGTGATGACTTGCGAGACGACGGAAAACCCGCAGGTTTCGGCAAGCTCGAACCGCTGTCGATTACGCAAAGCGGAGTCGAAGGAATCGCTAGCCGACACGGGTACCGCGTCGAACACCTGCCGCTCTCGCTGTACGATTTATCGAGTGACGCTTCAGAATCCAATAATGTGGCCCACTCACATCCCGAAATCGTTGCCTCGCTCACTGCCATTGCGAACCAACATCGCAGCGAACTCGGCGATTCCTTGACTGATCAAATCGGCAGTGGTGTGCGAAACGTCGGCCAGCGCGACGCAGAATAAATCCGCCGGAAAGACGTGCGACGGTCCGCCAACTTCAAACACGCTGTCCGTGTCGATCAAAGTTCGGTAATTGCCCGTCACCTTTTATTCTCGATGGGTTCACCAGTAGTTTCGCCGATCGGCCTGTAACAAATGACCGAGCAGAATCCAGCGTCACGAGCACTTTCATTTTTTTGCCCACAAATTTTTTTGCCCAACATTCCTGCCGGCTGCTGATGTCCCGAATTTCATTGATCGCCAACGTGCCGCGCAACGGCGAGTTCGGGAATGCCAGGAAAGGGTTGGCAAAAATATTTGTGGGCAAAAATAATTGCGACGGTCGCGTTCGAAACGGTCGCACGTGCTTAAGAGTACGAGTGTCTTAACCGGCGCAATCGTTAGGGATGACCTGGCGATGATGGTCACGCGGATGCGGGATAGCAAAGCTCGCTTTTTTCGCAATGCCCGCTCCGTGGGCGACCTAGGGTTGATCGGTATCGTCACACGCGCCAGCCGATTCGTTGGTGCATTGGTCACTTTTGCAGACACCGACATGAACTCATCACCCATTCCGTGGAAACACGTGCGCAACGTCTTGGTCCTTTTCGCACCGGTTTGGGTCGGTACGATTTTGTTGTTCGGTGCGATGGGGATTCTGTATGCGATCGTGAGCAGCGATGTCTACTCGGCTCGCCAACCCTTGGTCGTGCGTGATGAAGCCACCACCTCGCTCGATCGGCTAGGACGTTTCGCAAGCCAATCGGACTTGAAAGCGGCCCAAGAAACCATTTTGGAAATGACCCAGAATCCAGAAGTCGTCGCGGCAGCGCTGCGGCAAATCGGTCCGCCATCGGCGGAGCCGGACGCCAATTGGCCGAGCACCGAAACGATCGACGATGTCGCCACCAATGCGGTCAACTTGGTCGCACCTAAAGGTTCCGAATTCGGGAACACGGAAGTTGTCTACTTGCAGGTCAAATCGACCAGTGCGGCGCGGGCCACAGCCCTTTGCCGAGCGATGTTCGATAACTTGACCGAACAACTTCGGCAGGTCCGCCGAGTCCGCGCACGACTCGGTGATCGAGGAACTCAATCACGCACGCGACTTGGCCGAACGCAACTTGGACGATATCACCGCTCGGATGCGAGAAATTGAGATCGAATTTGGTGCCGATCTGGGCGATCTCAGAAACTTGAATGACACGATCAGCGGCGACGGCACCAATCGACGAACCTTGGAAGAAACGATGCGAGACGCCCAGGCCGTGGAAGTTGAATTAGAAAAAATGGAGTCCCTGTACGCGGTGTTGTTGGAAGGGGTCAAGGATCCCCAAAAACTGCTGGTCAGTGGCAGCGATCTGTTGGTGAGTCAACCATCGCTTCAACGTTTAAAAGATGGGTTGATCGATTCGCAACTTGCCGCCAGCCAATTGGCGGGCATCTACACTCCGGAAAACCCTAAGCTGCAGGCGGCCGCGGCGACCGAGCGGGAAATCAAACGAAGGATGCAACAGGAAACGGCGGCGGCAGTCCGTGCGATGGACCCGGCGCTCCGACTGCAACGCGAACGATTGTCACGTCTGAAAACACGCGAAGCCGGATTACAACTTCGGCTCGATCACTTGGCGACGATCCGAACGGACTATTCGAAGATTGATGCCGAAGTCAAGCATCGAACGACGATGCTGGGCGAAGCCGAACGTTCGCTCGCGGAGGCGAAAGCGACTCGCTCGGCCGCCCTCTCCACAAATTTGATTGCGGAACTGGGACCACCCCAGGCGACCGAAAACCCCGTCGGCCCGGGCGGGGCGACGTTGACGATCGGATCGATGATGGCAGGACTAATTTGCGGGCTCGGTGCCGTCTTTTTGATCGCTCCGGGGCCAACGGAGATTCGCGGCGGACGTCGCTGGAGTGACTATCTCGCGCAGGACGTCGAGCCGGCGATCAAATGGCGGACGTGCTAAAAGGTCAACGTCGGCGAAGCGATTCCACCGATGCGACCTCGCCCTAACGCCCCTAAGAATCACGTCCGCCGTCGGCGATCTTCGATTTGATTATCGAATCGAAATGTCAATTGCTTCCCCGAGGGCTGGGCGATCGATTAAGGATTCTTCATAGCTCGGGGGACCCACCACTCCGCGTGCATTGGCCGAAAATCCATACCGCTCGGAAGGGATTCCGAAACGATTGCGGTCAAGCACACCGTTCTCGTTCTCATCGTGAAAGGCCGCGATGGCAAACTTCTCGGGGACCATCGGCAGGGGGACGAGCAGATTCGCCGTTCCTTGCGAGATCTCAGCGGTTGATCGCAAGAATGCTTGTTCCACATTGTTGAACGACGCCTTGCTTTCATAAAAAGCGAGCCGCATCACTCCGCGATCGGTTGCGGCACCCGACACGCCAACCGAAATGCCTTCGGAGGGTACGACGCCATCGCTCTCGCCGAGCGAATCTCCGTCGTCGGCCGAATCATTGATGCCAATGCCGTCGGGAAAGCGAACAGGCACGAACCGGTTTTGGCGATACAGCAAGATCAACGCACCGATGAGCGTGATCCCGATCGCAAAGCCGATCACCCAATTGCCATGGTTTTGTTGCCAGATACTGAGCGGAGCCGCTGGCTCTCTTGGCTCAAAATCGACCGAGGAATGTTCCGTCAACGCAATATCCAGCCATTCGAGAGAGTAAACGTGCTTATTTGTCGACTTTAATCAATTTACACGTCTTTTCCCACGGCGGTGGCTCGATTTCCCTTAGCACGTTCCCAGGTTTTTAGGGTCGGACATCGCCTATCCTTAGGCGGGGTCCATTTCTAGGCTGGCACCGGACCGCTAAAAAAGGCGATTCTAAAGTGGCAGCCGCACGAGCACCAAGCTTGACTCGTTTTTGGGGGGATGTGATTTTTGGAAAACAGCAACCGGATAACGACCGCGGCATCGCATCAACGGGCGGCGCGTCGAAATCGCGATGCGTCTTCGGAGTCGGACCCGGTGGTCGAATCGGTCCCAGAGTCGGTTAAAAAGATTTTAAAATCGACCGATCTTTCGTCCTGCGGTTCCACACCGCGGCTTGCCGACGTTGACCCGCCCGCCCTGATCATCAAGGGACTTCGCAAATCATTTGGCAAACTGATCGCTTTGCAGGGCGTCTCCTTTGAGCTGGCATCAGGCGAACGCTTGGCGTTGCTCGGCCCCAACGGTGCCGGCAAAACGACGTTGATCCGTTGTTTGTCGGGACGCACGAAGCCGGACGGAGGATCAATCCAATTACTGGGGCGACCGATTGAAGAATCCGGAGCGCGACAATCGATCGGCCTGGTGCCTCAAGAAATCGCGATTTATCCTGATTTGACGACCCGCGAGAATCTAACGGCGTTCGCTAAGTTTCACGGACTCCGACGAACGGATTTGCGTCGACGCGTCGAATGGTGCGCTGCATTGGACCGGGTTGGCTGACCGCGCAAATCATCTGGTCGGTGGGTTTTCCGGTGGCATGAAGCGGCGAGTCAATTTGGCCTGCGGCGTGATGCACTCGCCTCGAATCTTGTTGCTTGACGAGCCGACGGTGGGAGTCGACCCGCAAAGTCGGGAAAAAATCTTCTCAATGCTCGACGAATTGAACCAATCGGGTACGTCCATTTTGTTGACCACCCACCACTTGGACGAAGCCGAACAACGCAGCGATCGGATCGTGATCGTCGACAAAGGCAACGTCGTTGCCGATGGCACCCTTCAAGAATTGGTCCATCAATCGATCGGCGCGTCGCGAATGGTGCGGTTGCGCACCGATCGACCGCTCGCCCAAGCGATCGTGGTCGGGCCCGATTCAACAGCCACCATCGGAATCGCCGGAGAGGACAAGGTCGCGACGCGAATCGACGATGTGTCGACCCACCTTCCGCGACTATTGCTCTGTATCCAGAAAGCGGGCTACGAAGTTATCGACGTGGAAGTCCAAGCCCCGTCGCTGCATCACGTTTTTTTGCATTTGACCGGACACGAATTGAGGGATTGAACGCGTGATGATCTGGACGGTCTTGGAAGTCAGCTTTCGTCGGCTGCTGCACAATAAAGTGGAGCTGTTGTTGACATTTGTGGTTCCGATCGCTTTCTTCAGCATCTTTGCATTGATCTTTGGCGGCGGCGTCGGCAGCGGCGCGATGCCGAAAATCAAAGTCGTTTTGGTCGACGAGGTCCAAACCATCGCGAGCGCCAGCGTGATTCGCCAGCTCAAGGATAGCGACGGATTGCGTACGATGCATGACGATGGGGCGGAGCCGATCAAACGCAGTGAGGCCGCAGAGTTGGTTCGCCGAGGTTCGCTCTCGATTGCCGTCGTGATCCGAAAGTCGGGCACGAAGGAGGCCACCGAGTTGGGCGCCGACCTATTGACGGATGCGTCCAACCAAGTCGCCGCGCAAGTCGCGACCGGACTGGTCAGCCGCGCGATCATGATGTCCGCAGCCACTCGTCCCGGTGACGGCGCATTCGACGCAAATCAAGTCGGTTCGGACACAACCAACATCGCATCGGACGCAAGCGCGAACAAGCGACGCGGGCTTTGAGACCGTTCGAGTGGTCGATGTGATTGGTGAAGGAAAGGCAAATCCGGTCGTCAGCATGTATGCGGCCGGGATCGCGGTGATGTTTCTACTGTTCGGTGCCACGGGCGGGGGCGGATCGTTCTTGGAAGAACGCGAGAACCAAACGCTGGATCGCTTGCTATCGACCCAATTGTCAATGGATCATCTTTTGCTCGGCAAGTGGTTTTACATGATGTTCGTCGGAGTCTTGCAGATCGCGGTGATGTTTGCGTGGGCCCAGCTCGTGTTCGGCGTCGATCTGCTCGGCCATCTTGACGGTTTTTTGATCATGACGATCGTGACGGCATCGGCGGCGTCGGCCTTCGGCTTGTTTCTGGCGACGCTCTGCAAGACGCGAGGTCAACTCAATGGTTTGTCCGTGATCTTGGTGTTGACGATGAGTGCCCTCGGTGGATCCATGGTTCCGCGATACGTGATGAGTGACAAGCTTCAGGAGTACGGGTTGTGGACGTTCAATGCGTGGGCCCTCGACGGTTATGACAAAGTTTTTTGGCGAGAGATGCCGGTATCTTCGCTCGCGCCCCAATTGTCTGTTTTGATGCTGAGCGGCTTGTTTTTCTTGGTGATGGCACGCGTGTTGGCGGTCCGCTGGGAGACCGATTGAGCGCGGGATCTTCACGTGGGTGACTCGTTCGGTTACCGTTTTTTGCTGTCTTCACCAATCAATGGACCTTTGAATCGTTAGTCAAACGGGAACGATGAACTCGATGTTGCACGCAATCATCATGGCCGGCGGAAGCGGAACCCGGTTCTGGCCCGCCAGCCGCAAATTAATTCCCAAGCAATTGCTTGCGTTATCGGGCCAGCGCACGATGATCCAATCGACGGTCGACCGATTGGGTGATCTGGTTCCGCCCGAACGGCAATTCATCATCACCAACAAGATTTTGGCGGATGCGGTTCGCGAACAACTTCCCGAGTTGCCGGCGGGCAATGTCGTGGGCGAGCCCTGCAAACGCGACACCGCTCCGTGCGTCGGATTGGCCGCGGCGATCGTCAAGCAACTTGATGCTGATGCGATCATGGCGGTGATGCCATCGGACCACGTGATCGCGTCACCCGCGAAGTTTCAAGCGGCGCTCGCCGCGGCACAGCAATTGATCGAACAGGATCCGACTCGGATCGTGACGTTCGGAATCAAGCCGACCTATCCCGCCGAATCTTTCGGTTACATCCAGCGGGCCGAACCGATCGAGGTGAAGGCCGCGGGCGACGACAAAGTGTCCGCATTCCGTGTGGAGAAGTTTCGCGAAAAGCCCGATCGTGCGACCGCGGAGGCGTACGTCGAAGCGGGCACGTATTTTTGGAATAGCGGGATCTTTGTGTGGCGTGCCACGACCATTTTGGACGCGCTGGCCAAAAACGTTCCGGAAATGAGCGTCCATTTGCAAACCATCGCGGAAGCCATCGGTACCGCTGAGTTCGAGTCGGTGCTCGCGCGAGAATTTACGGCGATTAAGGGGATCTCAATTGATTACGCGGTAATGGAATCGTACGACAACGTGGTCATGATCGAGGCACCGTTCCCGTGGGATGACGTGGGGAGTTGGCAAGCCTTGTCACGTTTAAACGAACCCGACGCGAACAACAACACGGTCGTCGGTTCACACGTGGGTATCGACACGACGGGCTCGATCATCGTGGCACAACCCGGGCATACAGTGGTCACCATCGATATCGAAGATTTGATCGTCGTTCAAACCAAGGATGCCACGTTGGTGGCCCCCAAGCACGCCGAGGAGCGTGTTCGAGAGGTTGCCGATGCATTGCAAAAGCGCGGTTTGACGGACAAGCTTTGACTTGACGCACCGCAATGCTAGTTCGTTAGACGGTTTCCCCTTCTCCGCCAATCTTTGATCACGACATGACTGATCCGCTGCCACCGTACGATTCGTTTCTATTGGTCTCGTTCGGCGGTCCGGAAGGCCAGGAAGACGTGATGCCGTTCCTCGAAAACGTTCTGCGTGGAAAGAACGTACCTCGCGAGCGGATGTTAGAAGTCGCCGAGCATTACCGGCATTTCGGCGGCGTCAGCCCGATCAACGAGCACAACCGTCAATTGATGGCCGCGATCAAAGTCGAATTCGCCAGCGCCGGAATTGATCTACCGGTCTATTGGGGGAACCGCAATTGGGACCCCTTGTTTCCCGACACGCTTCGGCAAATGAAAGACGATGGACGCAAAAGGGCGCTGGCGTTCTTTACCAGCATGTTCAGTTGCTACAGCGGATGTCGCCAGTACCGCGAGAACATCATCGCGGCCCAAAGCGAAGTCGGCGAAGGTGCACCGATCGTCGAAAAAGTTCGCATGGGATTCAACCACCCCAAGTTCATCCAGACGATGGCCGATTCCGTGAGGACGGCGATGGATTCGATCGACACGCCACCGCATAACACCACGATTCTATTTACCGCCCACAGCATTCCGATGGGCATGGCCGACCATTGTGACTATTTGTTGCAGTTGCAGGAATCCAGCCGTTTGGTGGCCGAAGCGGTCGGCGCTGCGGATTGGCGATTGGTCTTTCAAAGCCGCAGCGGTCCACCGCAACAACCTTGGCTAGAACCTGACGTGTTGGATGCGATCTCCGCGATGGACGACGAAAAAAAACAAGACTCGCTCGTCATCGTGCCGATCGGATTCGTCAGCGACCATATGGAAGTGATGTTCGATTTGGACGAAGAGGCTGCCCAGATGTGTAAGAATCGGGGAATCAAAATGACACGCGCCGCCACGGCCGGGACCTCTCCGACGTTTGTGCAAATGATTCGCATGCTGGTTGAAGAAAGGTTGGGACGGATCGACGAACAAGCGGCGCTCGGACCGCTTGGGCCGTGGCACGACGTGTGCCCGGCGGACTGTTGCACCTACACCCCAGCAAGACGCCCCGTCACGTCATGAAAGGAAGTCGTGGATCACTTCGAAAATCCATTGCAAAATTGTCGTTGATCGCTCCGTCGATCAATGCATTCGATCAATGCATTAAATTTTCGGAGTGAATAAGGACATTCGATTGCATTGATCGGCGGAGCGATCAACGACATTCGGCGGAGCGATCAGGCCAATGCCGATTTTAATGCGTCCAGCGCTGCGGGAATGTGCTCATAAGGCTTGTCTTCTTCAAATTCCAGAATCACAAATCCTTGATATCCGCCATCTTTGAGCAGCTCGGCGATGCGGGCCATGTCGGTCGGTTCCGACTTCCCACCGGTCTTCTTGATCGTCATTTTGACCTGGACGTTGACCGCGTAGGGGATGCATTTTTCCAGGTCACCATAGGGATCGTCGGAGACGAAGTTGCCGGTGTCCAAGTTGATCCCGATCCACGGACTGTTGGCCCGTTGCATCAGGTCGAGCATTTGGTCGCTCGACAGATTGCCATGATTTTCGACACCGAGAAAAATGCCAAGTTTGGCGGCATGATCGGCACATCGGTTGAGCGCTTCGGATGCTTCCTCGATACGCTCAGGTGCAACAGCAAGTTGTGACCCGGTACCGGCGAAAAAGCGAATGTGGGTGCTCCCAGTTTGGCCGATCGGTCGATCCACGCGATCGCGTCTTGAATCTCAGCTTCCAGCTTGGGTCCACGTCCGACGGTAAAATTGTTTCCGATCGCCGTTCCAGAAATCGTGACGCCTCGCAAGTACGCTTCACGTTTCAGATTTAAAAAGTATTCGTCGCTGGGATCAGGCGAAAAGAAATAGCTGGTCAACTCCGCTGCATCAACCTGACTCGCGACACAGTAGTCCAAGAATCCGACCATGTCGATCGCCGGCCCGTCACTCGATGGCGTTTGCGGCTTCCCCTTCATGAATCGGAATTGTTTCCGAAGCGAATAGGCGGCCAGTCCGACCTGGAATCGCGGCAAACCATGCCGAATGATCGGATCGCGGGCCGAAAGGTTGATCGGATGGAAGGCCATCGCGGCTAGCGTGGCGGAAGATGTTTGAACAAATTGACGGCGTTTCATGGTGCGATGGGGATCGGGGAAGGGTGCGGAGGGAAGGAACAACGGTCTGACACGCGGTAAGCTTGCCCCGTTTGAAGGGCGGTATGGGATCGAGTGAATGACGATACAATCGCGGCATGCACAAATCAACTTTCGACGGTGACTTTTGGATCTTCGCGGGCCCCGCGTGATGAGCGTTTGGTTACCCGAGGAGCTGCACGTTCGGATCCGCGAGTCGCTTAACGGCCTGCGTCAAGAATTGCTGGACCATCGCACCGACGACGGCCATTGGGTCGGGGAATTGTCCGCCTCTGCACTCAGTACCGCCACGGCGGTCAGCGCGATAGCGGCAACGATCGTCCACGCTAGCTCGACGGCGGATAAAGAAAGCCGCCGGATGGTTTGCGCAGGAATTGGTTTTCTCGCGACCCAGCAGAACGACGACGGGGGATTCGGCGACACCGACCGCAGCCTGTCCAACATCGCGACCAGTTACCTGGTACTTGCCGCATCAGCCTTGGCGAAATCGGCGGGATGTGACTCACTTGCGGAGGCATCATTGGTTCGGCTGAGCGACTACATCCAGCATGCCGGGGGGATCGATGGGTTGCGACGTCGATACGGAACCGACAAGACGTTTGTCGTTCCCATCATGACCAATCTGGCGATCGCGGGACTGATCCCGTGGGATCGCGTGGCGTCGTTGCCGTTCGAAGCTGCCGTGTTTCCGCAATCGATGTATCGGTTTCTTCAGATGCCGGTGGTCAGTTATGCAATACCCGCGTTGGTGGCGATCGGCCAGACACGGCATCATTTCGGAAAACGCACATTTTGGCTCTGGCGGTTGGTACGCGGCGCGGCGGTTGAACCAACGATGAGAGTCTTGGGTCGGATGCAGCCCGATAGCGGTGGGTACCTCGAAGCGACGCCGCTAACGTCGTTTGTGGTGATGAGTTTGGCCGTGACCGGTCGCGGCGATCATCCGGTCACCCAAAACGGTTTGAGATTCTTGGCCGAATCGATGTCCGAGGGTGGCAGTTGGCCGATCGACACCAACTTGGCGACCTGGGCAACCTCATTGGCAATCGATGCACTCTCATCCGACCCGGATGACGACGGCGAGTGGGCCAGCGAGTCGTTATTGCGATGGCACCTGGCGTGCCAGCATCGAGTGCGGCATCCATTCACCGGTGCCGAACCGGGCGGTTGGGGTTGGACCGATTTGAGTGGCGCGGTTCCGGACAGCGACGATACGCCTGGTGCGATCCTTGCTTTGGCAAAATCCCGAAAATGGTGTCGCAATCCGCAACTCGTCCTCCAGATCGATGATGCGATCGAGCAGGGACAACGATGGCTGATCAAGTTACAGAATCGCAACGGCGGATGGCCGACATTTTGTCGAGGTTGGGGCAAGTTGCCTTTCGATCGTAGCAGCACCGATCTGACCGGGCACGCGATCCGAGCCTTGTTGGTTCGCACCGATTCATTAGCCGGGTCAACAACTAAATCGCCGAGTGATAAAAAACGGTCGATTCCGCGATCGACGATACGACGCACGATCGCTCGCGGCGCGAAATTCCTGGCCAAGTCCCAGCAGGAAGACGGGTCCTGGTTGCCGCTGTGGTTTGGAAATCAGGACCGACCCGACGAAGACAATCCGGTCTACGGTACGTCGAAGGTTTTGGTGGCGTCGATCGCTTTACGGACATCGTTAACGAATCAGCAAGCCTCGCAAAGCGACAAGGCATCCAATTCGACGTCATCCGACCCATCCCTATCCGACTCATCCCTATCTGACTTGGCCGCGATCCGGCGCGGCGTTGAATATCTGGTCAGGAACCAGAACTCGGACGGCGGATGGGGGGGAGGCTGCTCCGTTGCCGAATTTTGGTCAGCCCAAGCTTTGGGGAATGATCCCTCGAATTCCGGGGATTCGACCGCCAGCACCGTGGAGGAAACCGCGTTGGCCGTCGATGCGCTGGCTACCATGCGGCGGCTCGAGCCCAACCGGAAGTCCGGCCATCCAGAGCACCAGCGGTCCGTGGCGGGAGGCAAGGAATTATCAAGAACCGATGCGAATGCCTCCGTCTCCGGTGGGAATGATGGGCTGGATCAGGCTATAATCCGCGGGGTCGAGTTTTTGCTTGCAAACCTGGATCAAAAACGGCATCACGTGCCGTGGCCGATCGGGTTCTATTTTGCGAAGCTGTGGTACCACGAACGGTTGTATCCCATCGTCTTCACGGCGGCGGCGTTGGGTAAAGTGCTGCAGTCGAGTCGGTTGAACCCGAGCGACCCTGAAAAACGCAATTAAAAAACGACGAAGACTATTGATCCCCACCCCGTCGACACCCACACATCTGCACAATGTCGGTGCGTCGTTCCCACCCTATCTGAACGCGAGGTAGACGATTGTCGACCGATCTTAAGAACTGCCGATTCCGCCGAGTCCACACGATCGAGCCGCCGGAAAACGAGCCATTTGAAGGACGTTCCTGAGACTCTCGAGTTGCGAGAGAGCTTGCGCGCGCGATGCGAAGAGGTTGCCGCCAAGCTGGACCATAGCGTTCCGATGAACAAGGACGACATGGAAAAAGTCGCCCGTGGGATGATCGAGGAAGCCGATTTGCCCGAGGGCTATCTCGGTTGGTTGATGGTGATGTTGAGCAGCTCGTTTTGGAAGGACTCACTCGCTGCGGTTCCACCCGAGCGGCGTCTGTTCCTGTTGCCCCACTGCTTAAAACATGCCGAAGGTTGCCCCGCCGAATATGACCAGTTCGGAATGAACTGTAAGGAGTGCGGGGCCTGCAGCATTGCGGATTTCCGCGGGCTGGCTGAGGAGATGGGCTATCGAGTGTTGGTCGCCGAGGGGTCGCCGGTCGTGATGAAAATCATTGTCGGCGGATACGTCGATGCCGTGGTCGGTGTGGCGTGCCTGAATGTGCTGGAAAAAGCGATCGATAAAGTCTTGTTGGCGGGGATTCCCTGCATGGCAGTCCCGCTATTGAGCAGCGACTGTCGTAACACGAAGGTGGACGAATCCTGGGTCGATCAGATGATCCGCACGCCTTACGTGCCAGCCGCCCAAGCCACCCGCAGTTATGTTCACTTGATGCGTGCGGCCGGTGATCTGTTCACCGACGAATCAATGAACGTGCTGGCGCCGAGGGTCCGCAGCCAGGGCCCGATCCGCGGGCCCGTTTCGGACGACGCGAACGGATCCGTGAGTGCCGACGGAACCGCTCGAGACCCGGATGCCGTCACACTTGACACCATCAAGTCGATGGATGCCATCGCGGCAACCGAGCATATTGCGTACGACTTTTTGGCCCGTGGCGGGAAGCACTCGCGACCGTTCATCACGCTGGCCGCCTTCGACGCGATGACGGGTGGCCACGCGACCGGGCCGGACGCCAGCGAAGCGGTTGGGAAAATTCCGATGGCGGTTCGCCGGGCCGCCATGAGCATCGAAACGTTTCACAAAGCCAGTCTGGTCCACGACGACATCGAGGATGATGACGCTTACCGATACGGTCAATTATCGGTGCATCGACGTTTTGGAATGGCCACGGCGATCAACGTCGGTGACTATTTGATCGGGCTTGGGTATCGATTGTTGAGCCGCAACGATTCGGTTCCGCCCGTCCAGCCGGACGTGCGAGCCGATTTGGTCGACTCGCTCGCGGCGGCCCACTTGCGACTGTCCGAAGGACAGGGCGCCGAGTTGTTGTGGCGTGACACTCGTGATCGGCGTTTGACTCCACTCGACGCGTTGAAGATTTACGCGTTGAAAACGTCTCCGGCGTTTGAAGCTGCTCTTACCAGCGGGATTCGTTTGGCGGGAGATGTCGAACCCTATCGCGAACCGATCCGAACGTTTAGTCGGAACATGGGCGTCGCGTTCCAAATCTTGAATGACTTGGGTGATTGGATCGGGGACAATAGCAACAAGATGTCGGCGGGCGGGGACGTTTTCGGTGGCCGCCCGACTTTACTATGGTGCTCGCCCTTGGCGGACTCGACACAGCCGATCAAGCCGAGTTGTTGAGACTTGCCGAAGCCGATTGTGGGCTCTCGGATGAAGCTCGGCTTGCCAAGGTCCGACGGTTGTACGAAAAGGCAAAGGTATTCGAAACCGCATTGGCACTGGTCGATAAACATCAAGCTCGTGCCGAACGCGTTGCGGACGAATTGGACGTCGAAGAGTTGAGACGGCTATTCTACTTCTTGGTCGACACGGTGTTGGAACGGCCTGAATTGCCGACTCCGACGGTTGTAAAGTTAGGCGCAATCGCACCCTTGTCCACCCCGTCGGCGAACCATTCGTAACCTGCAAGCTTGATGAGTGATGCGATGAGCCGAACCACATCATCGGGTGATGCCCGAGTCGAGATCCGTGAACTGATCGATCAATTCTATCAATCGCCGGCGAACCACTCGGATCTTGGGATTTTCGAAAAACAAAGTTCGTTGCCTTCGCCCTATGACCGGCTGCTCGATCATGACGCGCACATGACCGTGACCGTCGAATCGCATTGGGGACAAAGTGTCAACGTGAACGTCCATCGTTGTCACCAACACGAAAATTGGTACAGCCGCGAAATCACATTGTCGGGAGTCGATTCGGGGCAAGTGGTCCAATACGGGATCGTTCGGTTGGACACGAGTGCACTGGAAGATCAGGTTTGGCGTCGGATTGAGAGCCAACAAGTTCCGCTGGGTCGAGTCTTGATTGAGCATAATGTGTTGCGAGAAGTTCAGCTGTGCGGGCTTTGGAAGGTTCATGCCGGACCGAGTTTGGCGGCGCTGATGCGGTGTGGTGTCGGCGATACGCTGTACGGGAGGACGGCGCTGATTCACTGCAATTCGGTTCCCGCGATCGAGTTGCTCGAAATCGTTGCCGACATCGACAGCGGAGCGGATGGCCGCAGTACTGACGAATGAACCGGAGTGAAAACTTCGCATCCCGAACAACTGAACACGAGAAAACGATGACGAAAATCTTGATGATGGGGATGATTTTGTCGATTTCCTCATACGTTTATGGCCAGTCGTCATCGACCTCAACGCCGAGTGAGTCGCCCGAATCGAAGGGGGCCAAATCGTCGTCGGCGACGACGGTTTCTACTTTGCGAATCGAGGCGAGCGAGTCACTCCGTCGCGGCGATCGCCAGGCTGCGGTGCGGGCAGCCGACGCTTTGGTCGCCAATTTTGGCGACGAGATTCAGGCAATGGCGGCGGCGGGCGACGTCTACTTGCGTTCGGGACAGCCCGAAAAATCGGTAACCCAATTTGATCGCTTGATCGCTATTCAACCCGACCAAATGCCGTATCTGTGGCAGCGGGGCATCGCGTTATTCTTGGTGAAGAAGTACGACGCCGCGGCGGAACAATTTGCCAAGCATCGCGAGGTCAACCCGCACGACGTCGAGAACGCCGCATGGCATTTCGCTTGCATCGCCAAGTCGCAAACACCGGGAAGAGCCAAAGAGATGTTGTTGCCCGCGCCGGGCGACGGACGCGAACCGATGAACGAGATCCTTTCGATGCTCGCCAGTGGAGACACCGATCAGGTTCGAACGCGGATCGGCGAGGTGGTCAAACGAGCGCCGGGTTCGCGTGACGCCGAGGACGCCAAGTTCTATGGCGAACTGTACTTGGCGTTGTATGCCGATGCGATGGGAAACATCGTCGAGGCCCGCAACCGAATCAAGGCGGCTTCGACCAGTGCGCCACACCACTACATGGGTGATGTGGCACGAGTCTACGCGGATGACCTCCATAGGGACGAGCGGTAGCGTCGCCGTGCCGCATCGAGACTAGCCTCGACTGCAAGCCGCGAACCTCCCCATGTCGACCTTTCTCAATCAGAGTATCCCGGTCGTAGCGGCATCGAGATCAGCAACCCGGCGGTACGATCTTCCGTGCTGGTGCGATGCTTGACGTGACACTTCAAACATTGCGAAGCGAGACGGATCGGCCCCGTGCATCGCGTCGGCACCATGGGCGTGGAACCGAATGCACTCTTCCATCACGACCGGCACCGTTTGATCTCGCAGTGGGCCGGCGGGGGCGGCGATCAACGCGGTGACGGCCCAGCCCTTGGGTATCCCATTGGCGGGTATGAAAACGCCGATACGATTTTTGCATTCCCCGACCGCAACGACCAATGAAAAGATGAACAACTGATGGATGGATCGATCCGTGATCGCATCGACGAATGGCGCCGGACCGAGCCGCGATACCAGGACGACGAAGGTTCGCTAAGCGAGCCCCCACCGGAACATGGCGTGGCGAGGAAGCGCGAATCATGGTCCGTAAATCTTTTGTTGATCATGGGAATGGTTTTGGTCGCCGTCAACCTGCGGCCCGCATTGGCGAGTGTCGGGCCTTTGATCGGAGACATTCGTCAAACGACGGGTCTTTCCAATTCCCGTCTGGGATTGTTGACGACGTTGCCGTTGGTTGCGTTTGGCGTTGTATCGACTTTGACACCGTTGTTGACACGTCGCTTCGGCATCGGAGGCACGATGATGGGTGCGATGGGTTTGCTGGCACTCGGGTGCGCAGCACGTTTCGTCCCTTCAATTTTCGCGTTGTACTTTGGAACGCTCTTGATAGGTGTGGCGATCGCGATCGGCAACGTGTTGTTACCGAGCATCGCCAAACGCAACTTTGCCTCACGGTCTGGATTGATCACCAGCCTTTATTCCAGCGCGATGGGTTTGGGAGCATCGCTCGCGGCCGGGTTGAGCATCCCATTGGCCAGCAATCTCCAGTGGGGGTGGCGAAGCTCGTTGGGTGTCTGGTCCGTTCCGGCTTTGGTGGCGATGGTTGTTTGGTTGCCCCAGTGTTGGCGTCTCAAACGATCACAGCATTCGCGGAGTTTCACTCGGGCTTTGCGCGACTTGGGATCATCAACATTAGCATGGCAGGTCGCATTGTTCATGGGTCTGCAGTCGTTGACGTTTTACATCGTGTTGGCTTGGTTGCCCGCCATCTTGATGAGTCGCGGGTACGACGCATCGTTTTCGGGTTGGATGCTATCGCTCTCGCAAGCGATGGGCATTCTCGGATCATTGATCATCCCGGTATTTGCGGCGACCAGAAGAGATCAGCGAGGCATTGTCGCTTTTCTCTTTTTGGTCGAGTCGATCGGATTGACGGGTTTGATGTTTCCCGCTTTGGGTTGGATTGAGGCGTGGGTTTCGATCGTGGGATTTGTGTTGGGCGGCTCATTCGGGTTGGCCCTCTTGTTCATTGTGGTTCGCACCTCGACGACGGAAACGGCGACCGAGTTATCCGGAATGGCGCAATCGATCGGCTATCTGATCGCTGCGATGGGACCGACGCTGTTTGGAAGCCTGTTTGATCTGACCGGCGCGTGGACCGCTGGACTCGTATTCTTGATGATCACGGCTGTCTTAAAGCTGGGGATGGGCATGGGGGCCGGCCGACCGATGACACTGTCAGGCTAAGAGTGTGCTTTTAGTTCGATCACGAATTCTTCGAGTAACTTCAGCAACAAATCGACTTGCCGCACGTGGGTCCGAAACGACAAACACGCAAAGCGGATCGTGTATCGTCCCTCGAGCATCGTGGACGATAAAAACAGTCGGCCATCGTCACGAATTCGATCGACCAGTCGCTTGTTGAATTGATCGGGGAATTCGCAAGCGACATATCGGAACGTGACAATCGACAGATCGGGCTCTGGACCGACTTCGAATCCGTCGATCGTTCTGACTTCCCGATAAAAGTACTGGGCGAGCAGTCGTTTCTCTTCAAGGCATGCGCGGAACGGGGCAACACCCAACAATTGAATCGGAAACCAAATTCGTAGCGCCCGAAACGGCTTGGTCAGCTCAATGGACATTTCGGACGGTGACGTCGGATCCGATGGATCCCATGCGTCTTGCATGTAATTGCCCGAATGGTTGAACGGTCGCTTCAAATCGTCGGCTTTGCGGACGAGCACCACACCGGTTCCAGAGGGAATGAACAATCCTTTGTGCGCGTCCAGGACGACTGAATTCGAACGATCGATCCCTTTGAGCTTTGCCTTCGAATCATCGACCAATGCGAACAAGCCGCCATAGGCCGCATCGACGTGCAACCACATCTGATGATCTTCAGTAATTTGGGCAAGCGCGTCCAAAGGATCCACGGCACCGACGTCGGTTGTGCCGGCTGTCGCGATCAGCAGCCACGGTCTTAGATGATTTTGAATGTCCGATTCGATGATGGATTTCGCGACGCAGGCATCGATACGATATCGCCGATCGAGCGGTAACTCCCGCAGCACTACTTCGCTCAAGCCCGCGATGTGAATCGCCCGATGGAGGCAATGATGCATTTGCGGCGACGCGTAAATCACCGTGGAGGAGTAGTCGACGGAGCGAATCGAATGAGCATCACGGGCGGCAATGATCGCCGTCAGGTTGGCGATGCTGCCGCCGGAGGTCAGGTTTCCGGCGGATGATGAGGGATAGCCGACGACGCCGGAAAACCAATCAATCACCATCTGTTCCATCTTCACCGCGCCGGGCGATGTGTAGTGCATCGACGCATATTTATTTGTTACCGACGCCAAGTAGTCCGCGAGCGCCGAGTAATAGATCCCGCCTGAGGGGATGTAACCGAGGTGTCCTCCGGAAGCCGAATTGAGATGCGGACGGTTGACGTTTCGATCAAACGACTCGAGCGTTTCCTCGATCGTCCACGTGGATACACCTATCGGCGAATCAAACCGATCCGTCGCACCGGCGGGAGCGGCGTTCCATGCGTTTCCATGGCCAATTTCCTCGAGAAACTTCTCGCC
Source organism: Pirellulaceae bacterium (assembly GCA_963781095.1). Taxonomy (GTDB): domain Bacteria; phylum Planctomycetota; class Planctomycetia; order Pirellulales; family Pirellulaceae; genus Rubripirellula. The sequence goes on along the minus strand of CAWAEA010000013.1, from coordinate 18,843 downwards.
GAACTCAACAACGTCGGAAAGTACTTGTTGCCGAATCGAAGGGCCAGGTTCCAACGCTTCGGATTGCTGTTGAAGCAACTCGATCTTCCGCAAGAGTTCGTCAGTCATCCTGGGAAGGGTCCGATGGGGTCGCTTATTGATCGATCGTGGTTCTTTCGAAGCCTAATCAGTCGATCCAGGAAATGAGCTGCACGCTAATTCTATTACAATCAGAATCGTTGCATCTCTGAACCTTGCCAACCAGGTGAACTCAATTGCTATCCATATCCAGCACCGATGTCCAGTTGCCATCACCCGTTCCAATGGGGTTGTCACGTTACCTCGATCGCAAAGAGATGGCGCGTGGCGGAAATGGTGTCCTCTTCTCGCGCTCGATCAAGTGATCGGGCGGACGGTCGTGATCAAAGCTTTGTTGCCCGAGCATCGCCTGGATCGGACTTTCCGAAGGCGATTATTGCGTGAGGCAAGGGTGACGGCACAGCTTGAACACCCGGGGACCGTACCGGTCTACGAGATCGGCGAAGATGAAGATCTCGGCATCTTTTACGTGATGAAACGGATCTCCGGCGAAAACTTCTTTAATGTTTTAAAAGCGATCGCGAAGGGTGATCGAGGCGTTGAGGATGCGTTTCCGATGCGCCGGCGGGTTGAAATCATCGAAGCGGTTTGCCAGACACTGGCGTCGGCACACGCCCGGGGCGTGATTCACAGGGATGTAAAACCCGAGAACATTTGGGTCGGCAATTTCGGCGAAGTCACCCTTTTGGACTGGGGTTCCGCCAAGGTCTGGGGCGAACAGCCGATCGCCGTGAAGTCGGGGGATCGCGGCAATCTCACTCGTCGCAGCGTGATCGCAGACTCGCTCGGAACCGAAGCGGTCGATCATCAAGCAACCGACTACGAATTGCCTGCGCTGACACCCGCCGAGCAACTAATCGGCACGCCCACGTACATGTCACCCGAACAGATCAGCAACCGGAATATCGATGATCGCAGCGACGTTTTCTCAGCCGGCATTTGCCTCTACGAAGTGCTCGCGATTGCGGAACCTTTTCGCGGGCGAGATCGGGATGAGACGTTCGACAATATTTGTTCAAGGCAACCGACGCCACCGAGCCAGCGATCGCCCCGTCGCAATATCCCCGAACAAGCCGATGAAATTTTTGCCAAAGCGACCGGTAAACAACCCTCACGCCGTTATCAAACGATGCGAGAATTCATCAGTGATCTCGAGGAACTGATGCCTCGGCTCGACTGACTCCCAAACATTCCCACGCCGTCAAAGAAGGAAAGACTAGTTGACGGCGCATGAAAAAAGCGAGATTCGCCAGGCCGCTCATCATCAATAAATGATTCGAGCCCGGGCGATTCTCGCTATGATCTTTCAGCATGCAACAAAGTCGCGAAATGCAACAAAGTTGCGAACTTACAAACTATTCAGCGGATACTTCTTCGAGTTCATCCGAAGTTTCTTCGAGGGCATCAGCTTTTTGCTCGCCTTTTTCTTCCGTCCAATCGGCCTTCATTTCGCCACTCTCTTCGATCGCGTCAGCCCGCTGTTCGGCGGCATCTTCGACGTTCTCAGTGGCGTTGTCAGCACGATCGCGCAAGTTTTCAGCTTGGTTTTGCGATGAATCGCGGATATCCTCCGCTTGTTCTTGAGATGCGTCGCGGACGACATCTGCTTTTTGTTCGAGAGCGGTCTCATCGCATCCGGTCATCGCAAAGGTGCAAAGTGCGAGAGTGCAGGCGGCTAGAATCTTCATTTTCATTTCCTGGATTGTTGTTGTGCCCGAGAACTTCCTGAGGCGTTGAGTGATTTAGAAGCACATGGTGTGCCAAAAATTTTGAAAAACAGTAGCGGTCGCTTTCGTCAATCTAAATGCCAACGGATCGACTGCGCCGATCGAAATAATGATGATCTCGTCGAGTCAGAAGCCACAGTTTCAGAAGCCACAGTTGAATCGTTTCGGCTCGTTAATTGATGCCCGGATACCACCGCGGTCAACTGGGCACCACATTGATCGAAATCCAACCAAGCCGGCCACGCATGCATCGATGCGAGCATGCGAGGACCGATCCTACTCGATGAATTTGCCACGTTTGACGCTTATCGCAAGCAGAATGATCGCGCCCACGACCGAGCCGATCCAACCGCTCGATTGCACCACCGAACCGCCTTGGAGCAGGTAACCGATGGCGCCTCCGATGAAAGAGCCCGCCACGCCCAACAGCATCGTCCGCAAACAACCCATCCGCTGCTCACCGGGCATGATCCCGCGAGCGATGAGGCCGACGAACAATCCGAACAAAATCCATCCGATGATCCAAAACATTCTTTTCTATGCCTTTGCTTTTTTGTTCTGCTCGACAAGTCGCTCGGCCGTTTCTGATCGATACAACGGGGCAATTTCAGGTGGTGATTCTGCGGACGGTTCTTCTTCCACCGCCGAAACATTGTCCGCGACTACACTTCGAACGATCGGTGAAGTGACGCCGTGAACGGTTTGAACATCAATGTTGGTCATGACTCTCTCTAAGGTACGGGACTTATCCGGTAATATATTGCTCTATCCCGTGCATTCGGCGTGCCACCATTTTGAGCTGGAGGGTCAGGCTTCAGGATTATGCACGCTGGAACCACTTTCCAATCTCGACGAAGCTGGGAAACGTACCCCACCAGCTTTTCATGAAACACCCAAGTTTTGAATCGATCCGATCGCACGGTGCCTTGACTTACGGTGCGTTGCCCCCGGGCTAGAGCAGCGTGTCCAGCGGTCCGCGCGGCGCGTACAATAAACATCCAGAAGCGCGGTAGAGATTTGACCAAGCCAAGCGAGCAAATGAAATACGCAATCGAATCGGATTTATCCACGACCGAGTTTATTGACATCCTCCGTCGATCGACGTTGGCCGAGCGGCGACCCGTCGATAATACGGCGCCGGATTGCCAAGATGCTGGCGGGTGCAAACTTGATCGTCACGGCTCGGAATTCGGAGGGAATGCTCATCGGAGTCGCGCGAGCGATTTCGGATTATTCTTACTGCACGTACTTATCCGACTTGGCAGTGGATGTCGTTTACCAGGGAAACGGCGTTGGCCGGCGACTGATCCGAGCGGTCCACGAGAGCGGCGGAACCCAGACTCGATTGATCCTGTTGTCGGCGCCATCCGCCGAGACGTATTATCCGCACATCGGAATGGAAAAACATGAATCCTGCTGGATGATTTCGCCAGTCGAAAGCGAGTGATTCAGAATCTGCGATGCATGCGGCGATTGGTGAAATCAAATCACCCAAGTGGTGCATGAACGAAACCTCGCGGCCGCCCGTCAATCCCAGCCAAGTCCTGGTAAGATCACTTTGATACTCGATTGTTTCTCGTGATTGGTTCCATCAAAAGGGCCGACGCGACCACTCATCCGATGGGAAGATTGCCCCGTGCCGCCGAGCGACTGGAATTGGTTACCGACTCCGCGTGCCGAAATCTTGCCGGTCATCTCGCGGTCGCTCGAAGAACGTTTTGTCTACGCGGACGAAATCGCGGACTTATTGTCGGCCGCGTTTTATGAACCATGCAATTTGCTGTTGTGGGGACCCGGCGGTCACGGCAAAAGTGAAATGGTCGTTGCGGGGCTGAAGGCGATCGGATTGTCGGACGACGAAATCTTTATCCAGTCCTTTGGCGAAGGAATGAGCGAGGATCGTTTATGGGGCGGACCCGACATGGCATCGCTCGACACCTGTCTGCGCTACGACACGTCGCGATCATTCCTGAGCTCTAAGTACAAAGCGGTAATCTTTGAAGAGATATTTGACGCACCGGCTCAGGCGTTGTTGCCGCTCAAAGACGTTTTGACTCGCCGAATCTTTGTCAACGGTGCCGAGCGCGTTCCGATGAAGGCCAAGGTTGTGATCGCTTGCACCAATAAGGACCCGCGTGAGTTCAGCGACGGAAACGACGCGATTTTGGCGCTGATGGAGCGTTTTCTGCTTCAAAAGGAAGTTCGTTGGCCATCTTACGAAGCGAAGAACTACGCCGAGCTGTTCACTAAAATTCGACCGACCGCGACCGAGGGAGGGCGGGAATTGCACCAGCGTTTGTCGGCCGTGATTGCCGGTTTAAACGAAACCAAAACGTTTATCATGTCGCCTCGCATGGCAATCCAAGCGCTCGAGGTCGTTTCCATCAGCGCCCGCATTCGAGGTGACGACCGAGTCACCGCGGCGGCGTTTCACAACATCCGCTTTGTCCAAGGCATGCAGTCCTACACGGCCGACTTGGATCGCAAGATCGATCGGCATCTGCCGGACGATCCGAAGTTCCGTATCCAATTGGGTGATGGCGACTTCTCGACCTCCGGTGACGGTCCGCTGCGAACGCCACGCCGCGAGATTCCAAGGGTGGTTGCGTCAACGCTCCAACCGCACTTTGTGCACTGTGACGAGATCGTACGCGTGTTGACGTTGGCGATGGTCCAACCTTGTAACGTGTTGTTGTGGGGCCCCGGCGGTCATGGCAAGAGTGAGATGGTGATGGCGTCGCTGAGGGCGACTCGGTTACGACGATCAACAAATTTTCTTGCAATCGTTCGGCGAAGGGATGAGCGAGGACCGACTTTGGGGCGGCCCCAACATCGCCAAGCTGGATGTTTGCCTTGAGTACGATACGGACCGATCTTTCTTGCCCTACGAAGTTGTGGTGCTGGAAGAGATTCTGGACGCATCCTCGCAAGCGTTGCTGCCGCTCAAGGATGTGTTGACGCGTAAGGTCTTCATGAACGGCAACAATCCGGTGCCAATGAAATCGAAAGTCATCATTGCCTGCACGAACAAAGATCCACGGCAATACGCGAAAGACAGCGACGCCGTGAAAGCGTTGCTCGAGCGATTTCCGTTGCAACTCGAAGTGCGTTGGCCCTCGTACGAGCAAGCTGATTACGAAGCGTTGTTTCACAAATCGAATCCCACCGCGAGCGTCGACAAACGCAAACTGCACCGGATTTACGCCCACGTGATTGCGAACCTGAATGAGGATCGCGAATCGGGGTTTCATGTGTCGCCGCGAATTGCACTTGGAGGGCTGCGTTTAGCCGGCAACAGCGTCGGTCGACACGGACGCAAAAAGATGATCGTCGAAGACATTTTGACGATCCGCAATGTGCAAGGGATGGAGTCGTACAAGCGTGACGTCGAAGGTTTGATTCGATCGGCGCTGTTGGAGGGTGGCGTCGAAGTCTTGTTGAGTGATATTGATGAGGCACCGAGCGATTACGCGGAAAGATGAACGACGTCGACAAGATTTTCGCCGCCGGTCGTAATCTGGACAGCCGGCAACGAGGCGAGGTCAACGACGAAGCGATTGCGGCGATGTTGGAGTTGATGTCCAACATCGATCGTATCAAGCACGAGCTGAACCTATTGGAGACCTCGGATCCTCGATTGTTGGCGTGGCATAAGGCGACGTCTTCGCGGGTCGCGGAAATCGCGGCCGAGATCGAGGCGGGAACCTAACCGCCATGTCGCAAACGATCGCAAACGAGTTGACGAAAGTCGACCGTCGGTATCGCGACTTCATCCGTTTCCACACGCACGTGACGTTGCCGGAGAACAGCGAGCGTCGTCAACAGATCAACACGCACGAGGTCGTTCGAAAGCTCGATGCGATCGGGATGCATCATTTGCCGTTGCCGATCATTTGGGATGGCGTCCACTTGATCGACGAGGGCAAGGTCGCCAGCAAGACGGAGATCGCACGTCGGACTCGGTTGACTTATCGGATGCGAATGTGGCCGATCACTCGCTGGTTGGACGATTACGTCGATTGGTCCGTACGGGACGCGGACCTCTATTATCAACTGGCCAACCTGCTTCGCGATGTTCGTTTTGATCGCATCAAGGGACGCACCGACATCGACCGCGCGATCGCCAACGTGGCGATCATCGCAACGGCAAAACGATCGCTCGTGGTGGGCATTCCGGCCGAAACGATTTGTGAACAAATCAATTGGCGCTCGAGGAGGTTGGCGGGTTAGAAGCCGACGAAGTTGATTTGTTGGAGTGCTTGCCGGAAGAACGGTATTTAAAACCGACCGAACAAATCGATCCGGAACAGATGGCCAAGGATCGTGGAATCTCATCGATCCAACTGATCGAGACGATCGACACCCGCGGCCGGATCGCTTCACTGTTCACCGATTGTTTCGGTGGATTGAGAAAGGATACAGCCCAAAAAGAGATTCACCCCTTGGCGGTGCGGCGGTTGAACGTGGCGTCGCGGTTGTTGGCCGAACCGAGTATGGAGGCCTTGCTTAAGATCTCGCGGGTTGCCAACGAGTATGTGGCCTTTCAACCGCGATTCGAAAAAAAGATGATCCCGGCGGTGGATGGAGACCAGACTCGGATGCGGATGATGCAATCCTATGACGAGCTCTCCAAAATGGCACCCGCAACGTGGGCGGTCGAAAATTGCGTCACCGAAGTATTTCCGCTACCGTCTGGCCACGAAGAGTTTTATGGTCCGCGAGAAGATCAAACGCAGCGACAAAAAACAACTGTTTTACGCGATGCTTGACCGCAGCAAATCGATGCAGCAAGGCGAGCGGATTTACAAGCTATTGGCGATTCTAATGAACCGATTGCGGGCCGTCGGTCGGCGTGAAGCCGTGTTGGGGTACAGTTTTTTTGATTCAATGGTTCACGACGAAGTCATGGTGACGGAAGTCGCGGAGGTCCGTGAAGAAATTCGCAAACTTGACTTACGAGTTCTTCATTGGCGATGACACTGACATCAACCTGGCGATCCGAGAAGGCATCAAGCGGATTCGAAAGTTGGTGTCGACATCGACGCCGAACGGCCTGAGTTGATCATCGTGACCGACGGTGATCACGGCGATCAATGTCCAAGTCAAAGAGTTGAAAAGCATCGTGCTGCACGTTTTCATCGTGGAGGAAGTCAACGATGACTGATAAAATGGCGACGGCGACCGGCAGTGTCGCGCTGCAAGAATTATAAATTCCCGAAAGACATATCGCCAATCGCCTCCACGACGTCACACTCGTGATTGCGAGAAAGTCCAGCCCAAGCGAGCAGCAGGCTTCTTCTTTCGATACTTATTTGGATTATCCGCCTTGCCGGTGATCTCGTAAAGAAACCGGCTGGGTGTCGTCGGTCGTGGCTTGCCCCATTTTCGCCGGGTCAGAGCCATCGACATCGCCAGTCTTCCTGCGCACGGGTGATGCCGACATAACACAGACGACGTTCCTCGGCGATCGCTTCCTCGTATTCCCGTTCTTGACGCTGCGGTGTGCGGCAATAATCCTCCTCCATGCCGACCATGAAGACGAACGGAAATTCCAATCCTTTGGCGGCGTGCAACGTCAAAAGCCAGACCGCGTTCTGTTTCGCGAGTCGATCTTTCTCGCTGCCCATCTCTTTTCCAGACAATGCGATGTCGTGAGAAACCCGGTCAGGTCGCGTTCCCTTCGCCATCTTGATACGCTGAAATGCGTTGGTGATCTCGCCGAACGACGAGACCCGCGACTCACGCTCCTCGGGTTTGTCGTACAACCGGGTCATCTCGTCGGTGTAGGCGGTCCGGGCCAACAACGTCTCCATCGCGCGGTCAGCGCTCATTCTTGCTCGCAGCGAACATCGTTGGCGATCGACGCAGACCTTCGATCCCGCGTGGCCGCGGCTGGAAAGATCCGAGATCGCGGCATCGATCATCACCTCCCAAATCGGAACGCCACGCTGGACCGCCCGGTCGAGCAACAACTGAACCGTCTTTTTGCACAATCCACGCGGCGGCGTGTTGATCACTCGCAACAACGTCACTTCGTCGGCAGGTTGTTCGATCCATTTCAGATACGCAACGATGTCGCGAACTTCCTTGCGATCAAAAAACGATTGAGCTCCGAACATCACGTAGGGAACATCCTTCTTTCGCAGTTCCGTTTCGAACAACCGCGGTTGTTCGTTGGTGCGAAACAGGATTGCAATGTCACGCGGCTGAACGTGCTCGTTGTTGATCAGGTGTCGAATCTCGCGAACCACCGATTTGGCTTCGGTCGTTTCGTCTTTGAACTGATCAATCCGCGGACGCTTTCCCTGCGGGCGACTCGCAACAAGTCTTGTCATGCCGCTTCGCATTGAACTCGATCAATCGATTGGCCATCGAGAGGATCTCGGCGATGCTGCGATAGTTGTCTTGCAAGTAAACGACTTTGGCATCCGGCCAATCCTTCTTGAAGTTTAGGATGTGAGAAACGTCGGCACCCCGCCAGGCATAGATCGATTGGTCATCGTCACCGACGACGCACAGATTGCGGTGCTCGGCCGACAAGTGGCTGGTGATGCGGTACTGCGACCCGTTGGTGTCCTGATACTCGTCAACCAGAACGTGATCAAACTTCGACGCCTCTTCGTCACGAACGTTCGCTCATCGTCGAACAAGATTTCGGTCTGCAGCAACAGATCATCGAAATCCATCGCGCCGCGCAGCTTGCGCCTTCTGGTATCGCCGATAGCCCGCGGCCGCAAAATGTTCCTTGTCGGTCTCTGCGACGAACGAAGCTTGTGCGGGGATGAATCGACGCCGTTTTCCAGCCGCAGATGATCGACAGCATGTCGCCGGGTGACGCGCGGTGCCGGGCAACTTCAGTTCTCGCAGGATCCCGCGGGCGATCGTTTCCTGATCGCTACGATCATAAATCGAAAACTTTTTCGGATACCCAAGCTCGGAGGCGTGCCGCCGCAGGACACCGACGCAGTACGCATGGAAGGTGCTGATCGGTGGGCGGGCGGTGCCTGTTCGCCACGTTGTGGCGTCGTTTGGTTCCCGTTTTTGCCATCAGTTCGCCGATCCGCTCCCGCATCTCGCCGGCGGCTTTGTTGGTAAACGTGACCGCCAAAATTCGATCGGGCGAGGTGCCGTGACGAATCAGATTGGCGATGCGAAACGTGACCACACGGGTCTTGCCGGTTCCGGCGCCGGCCAACACCAGCAACGGTCCCGACAACGTCGCGACCGCCTCGGCTGGGGCGGGTTGAGTCCTTTCAGTAGCGGGTTCAATCGTCGGTCACTTTGGGCAGTCAGTCAGAGTCGCGAAAGTCTAAGAGTATCAGTGGCGTAGCAACGGCGTAAAATTGCCAGGGTCAACCGACCGGCGACAGCGAAGGTGGGGCGTCACCGCAGCGCGTCGCGATCGATCAACGGATTGGCCGACCCTTCGTGATGAACACCAGCCCGCCCTGTTGCTGGCGACCGGCGTTGACCATCGAGTCATTGAACGGAACGCCGTAGCAAACGTAATTGCCCGTAGCGGTGTCCATCACATAGACGACGACCGAGGCGACCGGACGATTGCTGGCCCGAGGAAAATTGACGCGCCCGGTCAGCATCAGGTACTCGCCACCCTTTCCGCCGGTGCCCAGTGCATCGGCCACGTTGATGGCGAATTCGCCCCGACTTGACCCAAGCGGGGATAGATGACCTGGCACTGAAGCAGACCGGAATTGTGGTCGAGCATAAAAAAGCCTTCGCTGTCATCGGCGACTGGTCCCGTCGCGATCGAAAATTTTTCGCTGACGACAGCGCTGAGATTGGCATTTCTTGACCGTGACATCATCGTGAGCTGAAAGCCAGCCGATGACCGCGCCGATCGACGTGTGAATACGCCGCGCCGCGATCTGCGACAATCGCCAAACACGTCGCGACCGCCCCGCGTGCCCATGTGATGCCACCGTAGCAGGAAACCGGTGGGGTCGGTAGCGATCGCCTGGTCACCGGCAATTGCGAAAAGGGGTCGGAGGCGGCGAATATTCCACCATTTCCATTTAGTGCGACAACGGTCCGGTGGCAGACGATTTCTCGAAAGGTCACCGCGATTTGAATCCGCCGATTTAGAGAATACACCGATGTGCCGCCACAATTGCCGTTGCCGAGTCTCTTTAAGATTGCGGCTCAATTTTCCGCCATCCTTTGAACGCTAAAAATCTTATGACGCACATCAATCCGCCGCTCAATCGCAAACTTCAAATGGGTCTTGTCGGGGGCGGATCGGATCGTTCATCGGACGAGTCCACTCGATCGCCGCCTGCCTCGACAATCGTGCCTATTGACGCCGGTGCATTTTCGTCGACGCCGAGCGGAGCAAGGCGTCGGCACCGGCGTACGATATCCCGAATGATCGTGCGTACGGCAGCTACCAGGAAATGATCGATACGGAATCAAAGGTCCCGAGAATGATCGCATCGACTTTGTTACCGTCGCGACGCCAAACCACACGCACTTTGAAATCGCCAAAGCCGCCGTGGAGGCCGGTTTGAATGTGGTCTGCGACAAACCCATGACCTTTGATCTTGATCAAGCGATCGAGTCCTGCAAAAAGCCGTCGAGAAATCGACGTGGTGTTTGCGGTTTCCCACAACTACACCGGTTACCCACTGATCCGCCAAGCACGAGAAATGATTCTCGGCGGCGAATTAGGTGAGATCAACGCGATTCGAGTCCAGTACATGCAAGGTTGGTTGCGAACGTCGATCGAGGCGGAGGACCAGAAACAGGCGGCTTGGCGGACCGACCCGAGCAAGAGCGGTGCGGCCGGGCGTTCGGTGACATCGCGACGCATGCCTACAACCTGGGCCGCTACATGACCGGTGAAATGGCCGACAAAGTCTCTTGCCATCTAAAAACCTTTGTGCCCAATCGCAAGCTCGACGACTACGGAACCGCGGTGATTCGCTACAAAAACGGAGCCCTCGGAACCTGTCACCGCGTCGCAAATTTCGCACGGTCGCGAAAATGATCTCGAGGTCGAAATCGATGGCACCAAGGGGTCGCTGAAGTGGCGACAAGAAAACCCGAACGAGATGATCGTCCGCGAAAATGGCAAACCTCAGCAAATCTACACGAGAGATCCGAACGCTTCGTTCACCAACCCCGCCGGTGCAGCCGCCTGTCGACTTCCATCGGGTCATCCCGAAGCCTTTTTCGAAGCGTTCGCCAATGTCTACGTCACCGCATTCGACGCCATTTGCAAGCGAGCCGCTGGCGAAAAATTTGATCGCCGCGACACCGTCTATCCCAACGTGTATGACGGCGTGGAAGGCATGTTCTTTATCCAGCAGTGCGTCGAGTCCAGCAACCAAGACGCCGCGTGGTTGCCGCTCAAACATGCCGCGGCGCGCAAGTAGTCGTTGACGTGAGCAACCCAACGTCCGATTTGAGTCGGGTGGAAGTCGAACGAGATCGACGCAAACGATCTTGATCGCTGGAATCGTCGCGGCGGTGATCGTGGCGGCGTTGCTGGTCCCGATGCCGGTGGAGGGACGGATCGCGACCGCCATCGGCAACATGGTTCACGCCCCGTTGTTTGCTTTCCTGACGATTGCCGCGATCTTTCTGGGCCAGCAAGGACGAAAGTCGACTCCGATGCAATCGGCGCGTTGCGAATGGCGGTCACCGCGTTGGGAGTTTTTGGTTTCGGAGTGCTGATCGAGTTCGCACAAGCTGTGTCGGGCGCACGGCTTCGCTTGATGACGTGCTGTCCAATGGATTGGGGATTGTTTCCGGATTATGCTTGTCCGTCGCTCACGCAATTCTGAACCAAAATCCACATCACCGACGCCTGCCCCGTTGGTTGTGGGCGACCGCTGGTTTCTTGATCGCGATCGCGTGGTGGGGATCGGTCTCGACGCTGCGTGACGTCTACGCGATGTACAACAACTTTCCTTTGTTAGCCTCGTTTGAAAGCGAAACCGAACTTGAACGTTGGTACTTCAATGGTGCCATCGGAAAGCGTGTCGCCGCCGGTGCAACCCACGGCGACCGCAGCCTCGAAATCACTTTCTCGGTCAACCCCCATCCTTCGGTGACAATGATCGAGTCGATTCCCGATTGGACTTCTGCGAAAGCGGTCGAAGTCGATGCGACGCTCGATGCGGACCACGTGTCCCCCGAGGTGGAAATGTGGATCAACGTGGTCGATCGATCACAGAGTGAAGACTACCAAGACATTTTTCGTAAGAATTTTGTGCTCCAGCGGGGCCAACCCACACGGCTGGTCATCCGGCGTGACGAATTGTTGATGCCCATTGCCGGCGAAACCCTGGATCTTTCATCGATCGAGTTCTTTGAGTTCCAGATGATCGAGCCGTCCACGCCGACGAAGATTCGTGTGGATTTCGTCAGACTTCGACTCTGAGGACACCCAGTGTTTATGATGCTCTTAGGCAACTAAGCAGCGTCTTGGAAAATCTTTCGGTGTAACCTCTTTCGGTGCGCGGGTCGTCCAGCCCGCCGGTTTGCCGAAAGCGGTCTAGACGCCCGCGAACCGTTTTTCCCAATGATTTCCGGTGATGTGCTTAGGAAGCGTCCTTCGCGTATCCATAAATTTTCCGGCTACCCCTTTTCGCGAGATCGTGTATCGATGAACGCTCGCTCCCCTCACGCCGCCGAAAATTCGGCGGCGGTGATGCCCGAATCGCTGCGGAGGTTGACTTCGGAATTTCGGTGGTCCCAGTCGGTCGATGGACGACTCGCGTGGATCGATCCGAACGCGTGTCATCTATTCGGGTGTGAGCCATCGGAGGTTTGGGGTGACGCGACGAATTCCATGCTGTGGATCCATGACGAGGATCGGGGTAAGCGTGCCGCCGCCATCAAGCAGGCGATTAAGAATTCGACTCCCCGGCTCGATCCTCAACCCACGGACATTACGGAAGTCGAATACCGAATCCTTCGCCGCGACACCGACCGACGATTCATCTGGGTCCACGAATCGATCGTTCCAATCAACTCAAGCGACGAGCTGATCTTGCACAGTTTGGTGCGGATCATTGATGAACGCGAACATTTGGAACAGGCGCTCAAGGATTCGGAGGCGGTTTACTTGTCGCTGGTGGAGAGCTTGCCGCTTAGCGTGCTTCGGAAGGACTCGCGAGGCCGGATTCAATACGCCAACGCGCGAGCGTGTGAACAGATCGGTCGTTGCATTGACGAATTGATCGGCAAGTCCGACTTTGATTTATTTCCGGCCGACTTGGCCAAAAAATACATGGCGGACGATCGCGAGGTCATCGAGTCAGGCAAGCTGTATCACGACGTCGAGCGGCACCAGATTGCCCCCGACAAACAGGTTCATGTCGAAGTGTGGAAGCGCCCGTCCACACACGCGGCGACGTGGTCGGCATCCAAATCATGTTTTGGGATGTCACGAACCAAAAAGACGCGGAACACCAAGTCGAGTTCGAACGATTTTTGTTGTCGACGTTGCTCGACACGGTCCCCGATTCCGTCTACTTCAAAGACACCGACAGCCGCTTCATTCGATTGAGTCGCAGTTGCGCCGCAAAGTTCGGACTCGACAACCCGCGTGATGCGCTGGGCAAGTCCGACGTCAATTATTGCTCGCGTGAACACGCCCGAAAAGCTCTGCTGGACGAGCAACAAATCATGCAATCGGGCACGGCGATGCTGGCAAACATCGAGTGCGAAGTGTTCGCGGATGGAAATGAGGCGTGGTGCAGTACGACCAAAGTCCCGCTGAAAGATCCGAGCGGTCGTGTGATCGGTACGTTCGGCATTTCGCGCGACGTCACGGAACAGAAACATGCCGAGGAGTCGCTCGCCCATGAACGTGACCTGTTAAAAACGATCATCAACAACGTGCCCGATCTCATTTACGTCAAAGACCGGGCCGGCCGTTTCGTGACCGCCAACGCGGCCCTTTTGAATCTGCTCGACCTCTCGAGTACCGATGAGATTTGTGGCCGAACCGACTACGATTTTTCATCACCCGAACTGGCTTGCGACTATGTGGCCGATGACCAAAACGTCATGCGTAGCCAGCAATCGCTACTCGATCGCGAAGAGTCGCACCAAACCAAAGACGGCAAGACGCTTTGTTTATTGACCACCAAGGTTCCCTTGTTTGGGCATGATGGTGAAGTGCTCGGCGTCGTCGGAATCGGCCGCGACATCACCGCTCGGAAACGAGCGGACGAAGAAATATTGGCTGCTAAGGTGATGGCGGACAAGGCGAACCGTGCGAAGAGCGACTTTTTGGCCAATATGTCGCACGAGATTCGAACGCCGATGAATGCCATCATCGGCATGACCGACTTGGTGCTCGACACGGCACTCGATCCGAGTCAACGCAGCTTTCTTTCGATGGTTCAAGAATCCGCCGACGCATTGCTCGCGGTCATCAACGACATCTTGGACTTTTCGAAGATCGAATCCGGAAAAATGGATCTCGACCCACGGGTGTTTGAGATTCGCGAGAGTTTGGGCGACACCATGAAGACGCTCGGATTGAAAGCCCATTCCAAAGGCATCGAATTGGCCTTTCGCGTGGCCCCCGATGTGCCCCGCTACGCGATCGCCGACGCCGGACGGTTGAGACAAGTCCTGATCAACCTGGTCGGTAACGCGATCAAGTTTACCGAGCACGGCGAAGTCGTCGTGGACGTGCGTCGCGGCGACCAACATCCGTCTTCGTTTCATTCGGAGACCGAGACGATTGAAGTGGTGGTTCGCGACACCGGGATCGGAATTTTGCCCGAAAAGTTTGCTTCGATCTTCAGCGAGTTTGAACAGGCAGATACTTCAACGACCAGACGCTATGGCGGCACCGGTCTCGGCCTGGCCATCTCATCAAGACTGGTCAAGTTGCTCGGTGGCGAAATCAAGGTCGAAAGCGAAGTCGGCGTGGGCAGCCAATTTTCGTTCGAAGTCGAGCTAAAGCCCGCACCCGAAAACACGCACGAGGCTCAACGTCGCGGAGTGGTCGTCGTCGGCGGCACGAAAGTGTTGATCGTGGATGACAACGAAACCAACCGATTGATCCTTGGAGAAATGCTGACCAATTGGGGCATGCAAACCACCATGGCGGATTCCGGTGCGAGTGCCCTCGACGAAATGCGATCGGCGTCCGTCGCCGGTGTACCCTTCGGCATTGTGATCAGCGATGTGAACATGCCGCACATGAGCGGCTATGAATTCATCACCAAAGTCCGATCCGAACCCACGATCGGCGAAGCTCCCATCGTGATTTTGACCAGCGGCGATCGCGACGGCGAACGTGAACTGGCCGACACGCTCGAAGTTTGCGAACGCTTGTTGAAGCCGGTGAAACAATCCGAACTCTTTGACGCGATCGTGCGTGTTTTGGGTGTCAACTCGCCCGAAATGCCCGCGGACCCCAAACGAATCGACGAGACGAAGTCGTTCGAGAAGTTGAAGATTCTGTTGGCCGAAGACAACGAGATCAATCAACGGCTCGCCGTCGGTTTGTTGACCAAAGATGGGCACGAAGTCACGGTGGTCTCGGATGGCCAGCAAGCTTTGGCAATTTTGCAAAATGAAACGTTCGACGTCGTGCTGATGGACGTTCAAATGCCAATCATGGATGGTTACGAAACCACTCGCCAGATTCGAAAACTTGAATCTTCGACGGATCGGCACACCACGATCATTGCCATGACCGCGCATGCCATGAAGGGTGATCGCGAAAAATGTCTCGATGCCGGGATGGACGAGTACATCCCCAAACCGATCCGAATTTCAACGCTTCGCGAGCGATTGATCCAAGTCAAATCGAACTCCGCGCAACTCGCTCCGCAAGAAATCCAGGGAGATGAACCGTTGAGAACAGAAGATTCGGCGCGAGACGAACAACCTTCGCGAGAAGAAAAATCTCCGCCCCATGCCACCGACCCTGGGGAGTCGCCCATTGATTGGGAGCAGGCGTACTTGACCGTCGGAGATGACAAACACCTGCTCGCCGAATTGATGGGCGTCTATGTGAGTGAAGTCGACACGCTGATGCGGTCGCTCGACCGCTACGCCGTTGACAAAGACCGTTCGACTTTGCACCGCGTCGCCCACACCCTCAAAGGTGCCTCACTTTCGGTCGGTGCCCTCGTCACCAGCCGAGTGGCCGAGTCGTTGGAATCGTCAGCTCGCCAGGCCAGCGATTCAGAAATTTTGGAATGGATCGAACGCGTGAAATCGACAGCCCGGTTAGCAGTCGAGGCGATCCGCCAGCACACTGAAGAGGAGAAACAGAACCATGACGCCAGCTAAGATTGGAATATTGACGGTGTCGGATCGCGCCAGCCGGGGCGAATACGAGGACCTTGGTGGACCAGCGATCGTCAACTATTTGCGAGACGTGATGACCAGCCCCTGGACTCCGGTGCAACGGATCGTTCCGGATGATCGATCGGTGATTTCGGATTCATTGATCGAGCTTTGTGATCGGGAGGGTTGTTGTTTGGTGATCACGACCGGCGGGACCGGTCCCGCACCTCGTGACGTCACCCCGGAAGCGACCGAAATGGTTTGCCAAAAGATGATGCCAGGCTTCGGCGAATTGATGCGAAAGGTTTCGTTGCAAAAAGTGGCGACCGCCATCCTGTCACGGCAAACGGCCGGAATTCGAGGAAGGTCGCTGATCGTGAATCTTCCAGGGAAACCGCGGGCAATCGCCGAGTGCCTTGACGCCGTCTTCCCCGCAATCCCCTACTGCATCGATCTGATCGTCGAAGGGGTACCCAATCCGCCGCGAATCGAGACCGAAACGCCTCGTTGGATCGCATTTCGCCCGAATTAGCCATCTGGGCGATGAAGTGGGATGCCTGTGACAACAACGATCGACGCCGCATTCCATGCCCTGAATCCCCAAAAACTGTATCGGATGATCGAGACATTCAACGAGTGCACGGCAAACTCGGTGGTCATGCTTGGAAACCCGGCTTTCAAAATAGGTTGTTTAGGAAGTTTCTCGCGTCGCCGGAATCAGGTTTGGGCCGCCGTTTGAAATTGTCTCCCATCCGCTCGTCTTCCCAAGAATAGGGGTTGCCGACAGAATAGCGTCTTGGATTCTTGCGAACTCGATTTTGAGCTCGCCCCTCGCTATCACTCTTCCTCTCGGGATCGATTGTGGAACGTCGTCTGCTCACGTTCATCGTCTCTTCGACGGCGTTTTTCTTGGTCTACATGATGTTGAGGGCCAAGTTCGTTCCTCAACCCGCCAATCCACCGGCTGCGGAGATGGTTGATCCGGCTGGGAATCTGCTTGTCGACGGCCCGGACCCGCTCGGAAACGATTCCGTCATTTCAAAATCCGATGGCGCGGTGGTGCCGGATTCGGATCCCAAAACCTCGGAATCCGATGATTTGCGGCCTGATGATGTCGAATCGGACCAAGTGGTGGCCGACCGGCCGACGCAACCCGAGTGGATCACGATGGGATCAATGGACCCGGTGTCGGGCTATTTCATGCTGGTCACCATCAACACCCGCGGTGCAGGTATCGAACGAATCGAGTTGACCGAGCGGAACGAGGACGGAAATCTAAAGTACCGTCGCGTCGACATTCGCCACGGTTATCTCGGTTACTTTGCCGCCGAAGCGGCGATGCAAATGGACGGCGTCATCGTGAATGTCGTCGGACCGGGAACTCCCGCCGCGATCGCGGGCATCCAAGTCGGTGACGTGATCACTTCCATTGCCGGAAAATCGGTGGCAACGCGGCAAGGAGTCGACGACGCAATCCTTTCGACCCGCCCCGGTGACAAAATTGACGTCCAACTCGTCCGGTCTGGCACCGCGACGACGGTCTCGGCCACCTTGACCGAACAACCTCTCGATTTGATTCGGTTAGCCAAAGACGGTGGTGTCGACCAGGTCGCGGGAAACCTATCGCGTCAATCTTGCTTGATGCTGCTGAGCCAAGTGAACCGAAAAACGTTTGATTTCGGCCAGAATACGTTGAGAGGATTTACGAGCCCCGAGCAATTGATCTGGAGCAAGGCAACGCAGGACGACGCAATTGCAACCGAAAAAGGCTCCGCAACCGAAAAAGGCTCCGGGGGCGAGGCCTTGACATTGCAGGTCGAATTGTCCGCGGGTGAGATGGAATCGGTGGGTGGGAAGCCAGTTCGACTCAAACGCAGCTATGTTGTTTCGCCCGGCGATTACTCGATCGACATGATTCTTCAAGTCGACAATCTGGCCGACGAACCGCAAGACTTGGCGTACCGATTGGAAGGTCCCAACGGCGTCACGCTTGAGGGATGGTGGTACAGCAACAAAATCAGTCCTAATTTTTCGGGTGCCGCGGCCCGCGATGTGATCTACAACACCGTTGCGGAAGATCACGAATTATTGAGCGGTTACAACCTTTTGAAGACGGCGAAAAAATCGCCCAAGAATCCATACGAGTCGATCTTCGCGCCCGACTTGGATGACAACGCCAAAAATCTGCGGTACATCGGTGTCGACGCTCAATACTTTGCCGTGGCCTACGTGCCGCCGACCGACGTTGCGTCCTTCACCACGTTTCGCCGGTGTGTGGCCGGTGTGGTGGCTGATCCGCTTGCGATTCCAAAAAACCAGGAACGCGCCGTCAACTCCTCATTCATTCTCGACAGCGTCGTGACGACGGTGCCGGCGGGCGGTTCGCTGCGGCAAGAGTTGCAGTTGTTTGCCGGCCCCAAAGATCCTGAGATTCTTGAGCCTTATGGCTTGGATCAATTCATCTATTATGGATGGTTCGCCCAATTCGCCAAACTGCTCGGCAATCTGCTGCACCTGCTCTCGGGCGTGGGCAACTACGCGCTCGCGATCATCCTGTTGACGGTGATCGTTCGCGGAGCGATGTTTCCGCTGAGCCGAAAAGCGGCCGTCAACGCCCAGAAGATGCAAGAACTGGCCCCCGAGCTGAAGAAGATCGGCGTGCAGTACAAAGATGACATGGAAGGGCGAATGAAGCGCAGCGGGAACTGCAGAAACGTGTCGGATTCAATCCGATGGCGGGCTGCTTGCCGATGTT
>CAWAEA010000012.1:0-373190 GCA_963781095.1 Pirellulaceae bacterium | reverse complement strand
TGGTGGTTGGTTCGCTTTCAAGGCCGTTCCGATCGATGCGATCCCCAATGTTGGTGAAAACCAAGTCATCGTGCTCACGCCGTGGCCGGGGCGATCTCCCAAAGATATCGAAGACCAAGTCACGTACCCGCTGAGCGTCTCGCTACTTGCCGTTCCCGGAGCCGAATCGGTTCGTGGTAAGAGCATGTTTGGCTACAGCTTTGTGCAAGTCACTTTCAAAGACGAAATTGATTTCTATTGGGCGCGCAGCCGTGTGTCAGAACAACTTGGTGCCGCAGCCGCACAGCTTCCTGATGGCGTCGTGCCAACCCTTGGTCCTGATGCGACGGGACTCGGGCAAGTCTACTACTACACGCTTCCCAGCCACCGCCGAAAGGCATGAATTTGGCGGAGCTTCGTAGTCTGCAAGACTTCGTTGTGAAGTATGAATTGCAAGCTGTCGAAGGGGTCAGCGAGGTCGCGTCGATTGGTGGCTACGTGCGGCAATACCAGATCGAGGTCGATCCAGACAAACTGCGATTCCATGACATATCGCTCGACAAGTTGGCGATGGCAATTAAAGGATCCAACGTCGATGTGGGTGCCAAGACAGTTGAAACCACGGGATGGAGTACATCGTTCGCGGCAAGGGCTTTTTGGGAACGGACGGTGACACGGGGAAAGCGATTCGTGATATCGAAGACACCGTCATCCTGCAGCGAGAAGGTGTTCCGGTTCGTGTCCGCGACGTAGCCGCCGTGCAGCTCGGCCCCGATTTTCGACGGGGTGCATTGGACCTCAATGGAGTCGAGGCGGTGGGCGGCGTCGTCGTCATGCGATACGGTGAAAACCCACGAGTGGTCATTGATCGTGTCAAAGCGAAGATCGCGGCAATCGAACCCGCCTTGAAGGGCGTCAAGCTAAACGCCGTCTACGATCGAAGTGGTCTGATCGACGAGACGATGGCGACGCTAACCCACGGCCAGCGTGCACGAGATCATCATCACGGCGATCATCATCGTGCTGTTCTTGCTGCACATTCGCAGCAGCTTCGTCGTGGCAATTTGCCTACCTGCAGCGGTGCTGATGTCGTTCATCCTGGCCACTGCACGTCGTCGGCGTGGCTGGAATCTCATGTCGCTCGCCGGAATCGCAATTGCCATCGGCACCATGGTCGACATGGGAATCATTGTTTCGGAAAATATCTATCAACATTTGGCGGACTGGAAGAAGGGAGTTGGGAGTGGGGAGTCGGGAGCTGGAAGACTGCATCAATCTCCTTCACTCCCAACTCCCACCTCCTCCACTCCCAACTCCTCCACTAAGAAGCGTAGCGAAATCGTTTATGAAGCCACGATCGAAGTGGCCCCTGCCGTCGTTACAGCCGTGGCGACAACCATTGTTAGCTTCCTTCCCGTGTTTTTCCTAACTGGACGCGACTACAGGTTGTTCTCTCCGCTCGCTTATACCAAGACGTTTGCAATCGCGGCGGCGATGATCACGGCTGTCACGCTTGTACCCGCGTTGAGTCGTCTGTTTCTGAAAAGTCGCCAACTATCGCAAGTGGACGGCACTTGCGTCGGGACTATCGTTCGCCGGGTTGGTAGCTGCGACTTCGCACTTCATGTGGGGCGACGATCTCGCAATCCATTTCGGTATCGAGCACTGGATCGTTACCGTGTTAGCCGGACTGCTCGCATTCGTATTCGGATGGCAACTGCTGCGCGAACGTATTCGCCCCATCGAAGAGATTCCGACCAGTCGACTCATTCACTGGATCTACGCGGCCCGATTAAACCCACGCCCTGCAGCATAAAAGCGTTCGCGTTATCGTTCCCTGTGCTCTTGCTGTTCGTCGGGGTCGGTGCGTTCTTCGGCATGCCGATTATCTTGCAACCGGTCGAGAAGGTCGCCCGCGTTTTTGGTGCTGAACTGAATGATTTCCCAGGCTACGTCGATGCCAAGCATGTCTTTACTGGACTGCAAAGTGACGACTGGATTGCGTTGGACGAAGGCAGTTGGTTCTACATGCCGACGCTCTACCCAGCGGCCAGTTTTTCGCAGGCGATGCAGGTACTTCAAACGCAAGACGTATTGATTGGGCAGATCCCTGAAGTCAAAGACGTGATGGGAAAAATTGGGCGTGTCGAATCGGCTCTCGATCCCGCACCGGCGGCGATGGTTGAAACTTACGTCATGCTCAAGCCAGAGAGCGAATGGCGGGAAGGCGTCACCGCACGCGATGTGTGGGACGAAATCAATCGCGTCGCAACCCTACCAGGTGTCACTCCGGCGGCGGCATTGCAGCCGATCGAAGGCCGCGTCGTGATGTTGCAATCCGGCATCAAGGCTCCGATGGCCATTCGTGTCTACGGTGATGACTTGACGACGCTGGCGAGTGCGGCGATGGATGTCGCGGCGCAACTCAAGAAGTCGTCGTATGTGAATGCAGGAACGGTCAATCCAGACATCGTTCTGGGGAAGCCCTACATTGAGTTCACGGTAAACCGTGATGCCGCTTCACGCTACGGCATGAGTGCTTCGATGGTCAATCAGGTCATCGAAACCGCGCGGGCGGTATGAACTTGATCAAAACGGTGGAAGGTCGCGAGCGTTATCCGGTACGACTACGTTACAACCGTGACCTTCGCGAACGTATCGACCAGTTATCACGACTGCCGGTGGTAACGCACAGTGGCGCGGTGGTTCCGCTCGAAGAGTTAGCCACGTTGGAAACGACGTGGGGACCAGGAGCGATCAATAGCGAGAACGGGCGATTGGTGGTGCACGTCGCGTTCATGTCGAATGGCGCTGCTGGTGACTTAGAGTCGGTGGCTGCCATTGAAGAACAGCTTCGCGAGGCACAACTGCTTCCGACGTCCAATCCCAATCGGCTGACGTTGCCGACCGGCTATTCGCTGGAATCCGTCGGCAGCTTTCGCAACCAAATCGAAGCCAACTTACGTTTGATGTGGATCATCCCGTTTGTGATTCTGATCAATCTGCTGTTGATCTACATGGAGTTTCGCAATTTACCGATCGCGATGGCCGTCTTCACCGGAATCCCGGTCGCTTTCGCTGGCGGAATCATTCTGGTGGCCTGGATGGAAGTTGAATTGAATACGGCTGTGTGGGTCGGTTTCATCGCGTTATTCGGTTTGGCCGTCGACGATGGTGTCGTGATGGCGACTTACATTCACCAGCTTCTGCAACGACGCAAAATCACGAGTGTCCAAGATATCCGCGATACCGTCTACGAAGCCGGATTGAAACGCATCCGACCGTGCATGATGACGACCGTCACGACTCTCGCAGCACTCATTCCGGTGCTGATCGCGACCGGTCGCGGAGCCGACGTGGCCCGCGCGATGGCGATTCCAGTGTTCGGCGGCATGCTAGCCGAACCGTTCACGTCGTTCATTGTCCCAACGCTCTATTCCGCCTATCTGGAGTTCAAGATGCGGTTCGGATTCCAAGATGAACTTTTTGAAGAAGTGGAGGAGGTGGGAGTGGAGGAGGTGGGAGTGAACAACGACGTAGCCCTCTCGCCAGCCTAAACTCCCAACTCCCAACTCCCAACTCCCAACTCCCAACTCCCAACTCCCAACTCCCAGTTTTTTTTCAAAAAGCTCGTGAAGAAAACAAACCGACAGAGCATCTAACCCACATCCATAGAACAACGCGACCGAACGGATTGGTCGTGAAACACCAACGGAGTTCCAAACTATGAAACGCAAAATCTTACTCACTGCCGCACTCATCGCCGTCGCTTCGGCGTCTTCCGCCAGTGCCCAGCACAATCATGCTGGTCACAACCACGCGATGCCGAGCCAAACAGCGACCGCTCAGTTGGCCAATCCGGTAGCCGGGCCTCACGGTGGTTCCCTGAAGCAAGCCGGTGGTGTTCAACTCGAAACTGTGGTTTCTCAAGGCGGCATCCGGATGTTCGTCTTTGACCAAAGTGGACAGCCCGTATCCGTCGATCAGGGCGCGGGCGCCGCCTCATTGCGAATCGAAGGAAACGCCAAGCGATATCGCTACGATCTATTGCCGGATGGAAAAGGTGTGCTAACCGCACCGGTCAATCTGTCTCAACTCGCTGGCAGACAAATCGAAGTCGAAGTTCAAATAGTCGGCATCTCCGCAACTCGCGGACAAACCATTGCGCCAATGAAGTTGCGACCGTCCCGGCAAGTGAAATCCAACTGGCTGCCGCCGCCATCGCGCGTCAGAAAATCTGTCCGGTCAGCGGCAAACCGCTCGGAAGCATGGGCGACCCTGTTGCGGTCGATGTCGACGGACAACGTGTGTTCGTGTGCTGTGCCGGCTGTGTGAACGCCGTCAAAGCTGATCCAGCCAAGTACGCTGCGGGACGTCCGCAGATCACGGTTACGACTTCCACTGCTGCCGATGCCGACGCAATCGCGGCACAGAAGGTGTGCCCCGTCATGGATGAGCCGCTTGGAGGCATGGGCACACCAATCAAAGTGACAGTTGGCGACAAGCCGATCTATCTGTGCTGCAAAGGCTGCATCAAGAAGATCGAAGCCGAGCCTGCCAAGTACCTGGCCATGGTTTATGGGGACCAGGTTGGGAGAGTGGGAGACACGGAGAGTGGGAGTGTTCCGGCTGGGACTGAGGAAGTTCGCGAAGGAATTTTCAAAGTGTCGGCAACCGACGCTCCTTTCATCGCTGCTCAGAAGAATTGCCCGGTAATGGATGAGCCACTCGATGCGATGGGCGGCCCCTACAAAGTTCATGCTGATGGAAAAGCGATCTATATCTGCTGCCCAGGATGCGCCAAGAAGATTGCTGCTGAACCTCAAAAATGGCTGGCTGTTCTCGCTCAACAAGGAGTCAGTGTGCCAACACTGCGATAGAGAAAAAGATGGGAAGTTGGGGAGCCAGGAGTCGGGAGCATTTAGGCTCCTTCACTCCCAACTCCCACAACTCCCGACTAGAAAACGCGGGGGCGGTGTCCTCGAAAATTGCGGCTCGTTCGCAATCTAAAGACACGCCGTCCCCGCCCTTTTAATCTCTTGAATGACATGGATTGTCAAAATGAACACGAACGCAAAACGAATCGCAATGCTTCTCACTCTGGGATGCCTTCTCTTTTCATCCACCGGTTGCGCTTCGGCGAGGCTGCCGTGGGTTGCGAAATCGGAAGACACATCGTCGATGGACAGCTATCTGGCTCAAGCCGCATCCAACATCCAGTACAACACCGATGTTGACCTTGCAAATGACGACCAACCAAGTGCGAAACCAGCGTCAAGCTACACCGCTCCTCCCACTCGAACCGTGTCGCGATCAAGCGATGGATCGAGCGAAAGTTGTACCAGTGGATGCTGCCATTGATGAACGTCGTTTCACTTTTCAGCTACCTTCCCTACCGGGTAGTGCGTCGCTTTGCCATCGCCAACATCTGCTGCTTTTTTGCAGCAGAGTTCGACGACTTGCATTCGATCTCCCTGCCCGATGGAATGGTCTTTCGAGAATTGTCGGCACCGATGCTCGACAAGCTGTGCAGTGCCTACCCCGAGATTCTCGGTGACGACCTTTGCTCCTTTATCGAAAGTGACCGAGCACGCGGTTTCGCCGTATTTGACGGCGATTCGCTAGTCTCTTTCCTGTGGACGGCAATCGAAAATATTCCTGGAGCGATCAACCATGATGGGCACCTCGCGACTCAATTGCCTCTCTATCTCCCAGATGGAATGGGTTACGTGTTCAGCGTCTATGTCATGCCGAACCATCGTGGGCAACGATTGTACGGTGCTATGATTTCGGAGCTATCGAACCGACTGCGGAGCGAAGGATTCCGGAGCTTGATGCTGACCACGGAAGGTTCCAATTACCGAGCACTCCGAAGTGTCCAGCGAATGGGATTTCGCTTGCTTGGCCGCAGCATGTTGTTTGGCATCGGCACCCGAACCTGGGCAAAGTACCCATCGCAACCACTTCCAGGCGGAATACAATTTGGTCGCTACGCTGGGGATACGAGTAGCATTTGAGCTGGCTCAAGTAAGTTGTGCCACCAGCAACGTGGTGTCATCAAACGCTGGTGTGCCGTTGCGAAAGATCTTCAGTTCCTCTGTAAACCTATCCACTACCACGTTGACCCGCGATTGACACGACTCGTTCAAAAGCGAGATCACACGTTCAGTTCCGAACTGTTCGTCTTCGCCATTCATCGTCTCGGTGACGCCATCGGAAAGGATGACCAACTTGCTGGCCGACATGAATGACGCTTGCTCAGCTTGGTAGTTCACTTCTTCATCTACACCCAAAATGATGTCACCGCCATCGAGCCGTTCAATGATACCGTCAGGACGCTGAAGAAATGGCGGTTCGTGCCCGGCATTGGCGTAGGTCAGCCGTTGCTGAGGTCCGTCGATCACGAGAATCACCATGGTTGCGAAGTAGCCAGACACCATGATCTCTGAGTAATGACGGTTCACGTAGTTCAGGATCTGCGCGGGGCATTGTGATTGTTTTGACGCTTCGACAACGAACGCTTTAATCAACGTTGCTGCCATCGCGGCGGGTACACCGTGTCCCACAACGTCGGCAAGACACAGCAGCGTTCGACCCTGGCCCAGTGAAATCACGTCAAAGTAGTCACCGCCTACGTCCTCAGCGGGTTCAAAAAGCTCTGCTACGTCGAGTGTCTCCAGATCGTGGTATGTGGGCCGCAAGTGCTGTTGAATCTCGCGTGCTTTATCCATGGAGAGGCGTCGATCCCGATCTGCCTCATCAAGTGCTCGGGTCATAGAATTGATCTGTTCAGCCAAGTAGCTCAACTCTTTACAACTTCGCGTTTGTGCGACGACACTCAAGTTTCCCTTGGCCACATTCTGGATCGCACTCACAAAGCTTTCGAATCGGTTTTGCGATCAACTGGCGTAGCACGGCATTGACAACCACAGCGGAAATAGCACCCAATGCGATGATCGCGATCATCTGCATCAAGAGTGACTCTCGCGTCGCATCAATAACCGAGGACCGTTTTTCTGAAACGTAGACGGTACCGGGCGGTCCGCGAATGCACCTACAACAATGGCGTGGGCAGGGTCATCCGCGAATGAATTGGTCGCCACAGCAGCTTGCATGGCAGACAACATCTCAGCCGAATCGTGCCCGTGAGACTGTGCTTGGAAGGAACGGTCGTTCCACTGCGCCGCAATGTGATGGCCAGGCGAGTCGTCCGAGTTCATTCGAGCACAGACGTTGTCGACTAAGTCTTGTATGGCGTCAGTTCCATGCTGCTCAACGACTAGCAGAGATTCGTACATCGTCTTTGCTTCTTCGGTCAGCGCGATCTGCTTTTCATGCAGTCGCCTCGCAATCCGTGATCGATAGTCGGCAACGAGAAAAATGAGGACCAGTCCCAGCAAAATCGAATTAACCAAGACTAGTAGTTGGCGGCTGATCGGCAACTGATGCCAGCGATCTTTAAATGTCTGATACATCGTTGGGCGAACTGTTGAACGATCAAGAATTGCGAGCAGTGTCGAGCCTATAGCTTTGCCTATTGGATGCACCGTTGATCACGATTCTTCACGCTGAAGCCACAGTTCTGTGAATTTCTCCTAGATTCTGGCCGAGCCACAATCGCCCAGGATTGGTTGATGGAAATCGTCAAGCTTGCGAAATAGTTGATCCCGTACACACTTCCAATGAGTGGAGATCTCGCGACCAGGTTTCACACATTGTTTCGTACGCTTTCAGGAAATCATCGTGCGAGGGAACGTGCGTATTTGCATTGCCGCTGAAAGAGTGTGTCCACAGCTCGCTTGCGGAAGAGGTGTCCATCGAAGCCTCGGTTGATTCACAGATGACAAAGTGTTTTCGCGTATCTTCGAGTAACTGCAAACTTGCGTGCCAAAGCCGGTCGGATGGCTCTGTGACACGCTGGGTTGCTGTACCATCAGCAGCTTGCAGCGATCGCAGTAACGTGGCGACTTCCAAGCAGAATCGCAGCATCTGGCTCATCGCGTAGCGACGTTCCTTGAATCGGAAGTAGTGGAGCACCGGGTAGAAGTGATGCGACTCCAACAGATCCGCTAAGCCAGCAGCCAGAGTCAGTAGGTCTTGGTTAAGCAACGAATGATCGCCGGATTTGAGATAGGGAGTCAAGTATTGAAGTGAATGTCCGGTTCGTTGGGTGCGGTAGTCGATCTCACAGGCAAACTGATTTCGACGCGCAAGTGTTGAGTAAACGGAAACGATGTAAGCCAACACGAGCGTGAAGTAACTGAAGCCGACCGCTGCGGCGGTGATCGTCACACATCGGGTGAACCCCGTTTGCGGTATCAAATCACCCATTCCTAGGGTCGTGATCGAATACCCGGCAAAGTAGACAGCCGTCGAAAAACTCGTGTCTGTTGGCTTCGATCCGCTGGCGACAATCGCCGATCCGAGATGTGGCCACACTAACAAGCTGAAGCCAATCAGTAGTAGCGTGGCCCAACAGATCGCATGGCAGACGATTAACAGTGGGCCACTGAAGAGTACAAGTGAACTTGACGAGAACAACTTCGTGCGAATGAAGCCGTGAAAGACGCGATTGATCAACGTGGCAATCGGTCCCATCACCGCTCGTGGATACAGCACCGCCACAAACGTTTCCCACATCCCAATCGCAATGAGGAAAAGCCCCACGGCTGATAGTAGCCAATTGTTCATTCGTAGGTACCTTATCTTCCTTTCATCGGAATAATCGTTACGAACTGAATCTCGCCACCCTATTCCCGGTGACCGTCCTACCAATGTTGTATACCCCGCCCCCGTAACGACGATAGGTAGCGTGACGCTGCAACCACTATCAGGGACGGAGACCCGATTATGCATTCAATTGTTTCACGCTGTGCCATCGCTGGCTTTGCAGTCTTTGTCAACTGTGCGAGCGCGGCATGCTCAGGCAACGTTGGAAATGAAACTGCCGCAGTCGGTCACACTGGACGCTCCGGAAATGTCGTCGATGGCTCCGATGCTTCCGGCATCATCGTCTGTACAACCAAACTCAACGAACCCGCGGTCGGTCACGCGACCAGGTAGCGGCATGTCTGAACTGCCCGCCAGCATCACCAACCCCAGCGGTATCCTGCCGACGGCGACGGGTGGGAATTTTGTCTTTGATCCAATTCCCATGTGCGGCAGCGGGTGCAATCCACGTCCGATTGTTAGCTGCACCGGACCCGACTTTTGCGGATGTACCAAACGAATCTACTACGGCACCGACCCGTGCGACGACGACCCGATTTTGCCGTTGTACCAGTCCGTCAACGATAAGAAGACTAAACGATGGTATCAACATGCGTTTGACATGGTGACGCGGAAAAAGGTGATCACGGAAGCGATCAAATAGTTCTGTCAACAAAACATTCACCAAATATTTGTTAGGCCAAGGTGGCCGGGATGAGCACGCGTTCATCCTTTCATTAAAACGGAGTTTTCAATGTCAACGCTCAGTCGTGTCGGACGCTTCCTGGCGTCGGCATCCCTTCTTGTTTCCGCCGCAGTTGCCATGGCGCAGCAACCGATCACTGATTCCGAACGCATTGAACGACGCAACACGGACATCAACAACCCGTACCCGCCGACATCGCCGCAGGACCTTCGTCCTCGCGTCGGCGAGAAATTTACCGAACCACCACCGGTCCCGCCGGTGCCCGAATCCCTTGCACAAGGCATGATCGTCAGCGAGGAAGCCGCCTTGACATTGGCGACACTGGAGTCGATGGCGTGCCGCCGAAACCCTACCCTGACGCAGGCACAAGCGCAGACCCAAGGTGAACTGGGCAAGGCAATCCAAGCCGGATTGATTCCCAACCCAACCTTACGATACGTCGGCGAACAGGTCGGCGTCGGTGGGACCGCCGGTGAGTGGCAAGGCGCTGTCTTCTCACAACGGATCGTTACCGCCCGAAAGTTACAGCTCAGCCGTGCGAAGTTCTTGCAACTGACACGTGCATCGCAGTGGCAGGCTCTGGGACAAGAGTACCAAGTGCTTAATGATTTGCGGATGCATTTTTGGATGACGTTAGGACAACAGGAGCTTGTCCAGATTCACCAGGAAATTTTGAAGAACGCGGAAGACGCCGTCGTTACCTCACGCGAGTTATACAACGCCGGTCAAGCGACTCGTGCGGCCATGCACGATGCCAACGTCCTGCTACAGCAAGCTCGTTTGGACCTGATGCTCGCCCAGAATAACTTTCGCCAAAACTGGTGGGAAATGATTTCGATTGCCGGCACGCGGATGCAACCCACTCCCTTGGTCGGAACCCTGGAAGGCGAAGTCAACCCGATTGATTTCGATGTGGCTTTGGATCGTCTGCTCAGCGAAAGCCCACAGATTCTGGCCGCTCGCGCCGAAGTTGGTCGCCGACGAAATCAAGGTCAAGCGTGAGACCGTCGAACCGATTCCAGATATCGTTGTGAATTACGGTTACGGTTACAACTTCGAGGCTGCGAGGCAACGCACAACACCGGACTTGCGATCGAGGTTCCGTTATACGATTGGAACCAAGGAACGATTCGCCAAGCCGAATCAGACGTCGTGCGCCAACGTGGCGAAATCAACCGAGTCGAGCTGATGTTGCAGCGAGACCTTGCTCGCGTCTACCAGATGTATTTCATGGCGTTGCAAAACGTTCGTAGCTACCAGGAGGTGATTGTACCGGAATCGAAACTGGCCTACGAAGTCCTTTTGGACGCTTACGAAGAAGATCGAGTCGATTGGCCACAAGTGCTCGAAAGCCAAAGCAAGTACTACCGCCTGCGGGCACAGTACATCAATCACTTGGTCGCGTGGCGCAGCAACGAAACGCTGATTGCGGGCTATCTACTCAACGGCGGCTTGATGGCCCCGACCGGCCCGGAGCCTCCAGGCCACATTTCGTCAGTGCCGAAACCGAGGTAGTTTGAAGACGCGGAGTCTGGGAGAATGAAGTTTCTTTTCTTCCCATCTCCCAGACTCCTAAGCTACTTCGCCGACGCATACTTGTCGAAGAGTATGATAAGTTGCTGCAACATCGCTTCACGCTGGGCAGCATCTTCGGACGCTGCCGCGTCCGCTAAACTTCCAGCGAGGTGGTCTTGAAGGACAAGCTGGGCCACCTTGGAAAGTGCGCCCGACGCGGCACTGATCTGCATGACAACATCCACGCAAGGTGCTTCTTCCTGCACCATGCGATCGACGGCCTCGATCTGTCCAATAATTCGCCTAATCCGATGATGGATTCGTTTTTTGTCGTCTTCGCTCAGCATACGGCGACTGACTTTTACCTGTTCAACGGAATAAAACCGCAGTGTAAATGGTTTTGCCCGTCACGGCATCCCCAGCTACATGTTCATGCCCATCATCTTCGGAGCGGCTTCGTAGCGATCTGGATCGCCAAAGCGACGCACGATTTCGGCAAACACCGCACCCTTTTCGACCGGCTGATCGCTTTCCATGACCAACTGGTAGAGGTCATCCGGCAACACTCGCAGGACCGTCATCAACCCCTTCACGGCCATTGGATAATTCGCACGCATGCCCTTCGTTTCACGGCGATCCCAGATCGCTTCCATTTGCGGCATGGCCCGTTCCATCCCCAGCATTTTCTGAGGATAACCCGGTGTGGCGAAACCGGGATCGTTTCGCGTGAAGTCGACTGCTGGTCGTGTGTACGTGTTCTGTAGGTAGCGATCGACGTTCACGTCTTGGCGAATTCGAGGCCCGACCTGACGCGTCATGTGATTCATCATGTGGTGAACCATGTGACAATGAAAAATCCAATCGCCTGGATTGTTGGCGATGAACTCGAAGTTGGTCGCCTGCGCCACTCCTACCAGTGAAGTATTGCGAGGCACCCAGGCACTGCTGGGCGTTCGCGCACCTTTCGTGTCCGGTTTCCCAGTAGGTATGACCGTGCAAGTGGATCGGGTGATGTTGCATCGGGGCAAAGTTCATCAAACGCACTCGAACTCGTTCGCCGTGTTTGCAAACCAGCGGAGTCGTCAGCGGACCGCTTCGACCGTTGATGGTGTGCCAGTTCCAGTCCATCCGCCAGCTATCCGCGACCGTCTGAGTCGGCTCGATGAAAAAGTTTTGAAAGATCAATCCGAAGTCACGATCGACTGGTGGGTCGTAGACTTTCTTTGGATGAACGATGAACCATCCCACACTTCCGAAAGCTTCTTGCATGGCGACGTGCGAATGATAGAAAAACGTCCCTTCTTCGTGCACGTCAAACTCGTAGACCATCGACTTTCCTGGCTTAATTGGATTTTGAGTCAGAGTCGCAGCACCGTCGTACTGGATCGGAAGCTCAAAGCCATGCCAGTGTGTAAACGTATCCTCGGGCAATTCATTGGTCACCACGATACGGACGCGATCACCCTGAGTCACTTCGATCGTCGGCCCCGGCATGCTGCCGTTATAACCGTACACGTTCATCTTGTAGCCGGGCAAAAATTCACGCTCGACTGCCATTGGAACAAGATGAAATTCTTTCGCACCGTTTACCATTTTCCAAGGTAACTTTTCCAAATCCGGTGCCTCAAACGGAACAGGACCGGCTGACGCCGGTCGAAAGCCCGGCATCTTCTTACCAAGATAAAATGGCGATTCCGGATCGTTTCCGCGCGTCGGCTTGAACCGACTAAAGCCATCCATTTCGACTGGAACGTCCGATTCTGTTGGTACGCTTGGATCCGCAGTTGCATGACCAATTGGCGACGGAGCATCCGGATCTCTGGGAAGTGAAGGAAGCTTGTTGTTGTCCTGGGCGAACGCATTGCCCGCAAATCCTGCGGCTGCGGCAAGGCTTCCCACTTTGAGAAATTGACGTCGATCTTTTGGCTTAGTCATGATGCTTTGTCAGTGCTGATTTTAAGGAACAAAGAAAAGTCGAGGCCTAGCGGGCATCGAATCGATTTGAAAATGACGCCGCTAGAGCTCCTTTGTCGATACCCGCATGGGGTAAAAAAATTTTAGCTCGGAAGTAGAAAGAAATCAAACGAGAGCACCTTTCGTCCGCCCCGGTGACGTTTACGAAAAAACGCGAGCACTTCAGGGAAGTTGCTAGCGTTTTCGCTTAACTTCTAGATTGACGGGCGTCGTTGCGTTGCCTCAACCAATCAGTTGGCTCGATACTTCCGTGGATCGGTCTTGGAGTACTGCCAAGGCCGCTTGTGGGTTGAACCACCGCTGCGGCCTTGCACGCTGGGTTGATAAGAGAATCGACGATAGCTTTGAGCTTGCGGCACCGAACCGTAAATGGCCGGTGAGCTGGGCTGAACCATCGGTGCTGACGTTTCAGTTGGCGAATAAGAGAATCGCTGGTAGGTTTGGCCCTGTCCGACACTTGGTTCGCTGACCACGACGGGCTGTGAACCGACGTTGTAGCTTTCGACCGCCGTCGGCATCGCATGGCCCGCCGCGCCGTCACAACTGCATTGTGCAACCGCGCTGTTACGCGCCCATGCCAAGAGCACCGAGTGTTGCCACGCTTAAAAAGGCTCGCTTCAACATTTTGTCATCTCCGGGGACCATGCCCCAAAAATTGTGATGAACGGACTTGGTTAAATTTGCTCGACGAATCGTCCGCCTTGATTCGTCGTCGAGAGTTAGATGCTGCCCAATCTTCCTTCCTTCACAGTCCCGGCAAAAATCTGTTGCAATTCTGTTGGTCAAGCCATGAGGTCCCAGCCAGACGGGTGCGTAAGGAATCAGCGATTCATTGCCTGCGTTTGAGGCACTGGAGAGCCGTCAGCACTTGCATGACGCGCATTGTCTAAAACCGGAAACCCAGTGTGGATAAAGAGTTAGGTTTTCGATACTTAAGATTCTCACGTTAGGCAAAGAATCGCGGCACAAAAACTGTATTTCCGACTCGCTGGTGGGTCACCCGAGTGTGCGGAGGACTACAAAGTTTGTTCGTATACCGTGCTTGAGAAGGTGTCCAGTTGCCACGACGTTTCATTGTCCTAGCCGTAGTGGCATTGTTTGCTTTCGGACACAAATCGACACTGCAGGCGAACGAGACACGATTCACTTCCGAGAATTTCGTTGTAACCAGTCATGCGACCGGCCTGGTTCCAGCTAAAGTTGCGGAGCTTTGTGAATCGCTTCGAGTCGAACTCGGACGTGCTTGGTGCGATGGTCCGCTGAGCGCGTGGACTCCTCGTTGTGAAATTCACGTCCATGGCACCCAGGCAAACTATATTCAAGCTGTCGGCCAAGCGGGGTCTCAAACTCTTGGCAGTAGCCTAATTCAAGTCAATTCTGGCCGCACGCTTTCGAGACGAATTGACTTACTGGTTGACCCCGATGGAAACCTACCAGCCCTTCCTCATGAACTGACACACGTCGTCCTATCGGACCGTTTCGATGGCCAACAACCACCGCATTGGCTTGACGAGGGTGCCGCGATGCTTGCCGATACCGAACATAAACGTTCGTTGCATGAACGTGATTGTCGAGATGCGTTGCACCGAGGATCAGCGATGCCGCTGTCCGTGCTGTTTGGCCTGGAACAGTTTACTTCGGTCGACCAGATGGCCGCGTTCTATGGACAGAGTGCGTCACTGACCAAGTTCTTGTGCGCGAAAGGCGACATTCAAAAGGTGACTCGGTTCGGCATGGACGCCATGCGAGTCGGCTACCAACAATCACTGCAACATCACTATCAAATCGCCAGCGTCACCGAACTCGAACGTCAGTGGAAAAAGCATGTGTACAACAGCGACCCGAAGCAGTCCAATCCCATTGCTTCGGTCGTAAGCTTCCGACCGTGACACTGGGCTAAATGCCCTCTGCGGTTAGTTCGATGCCAGCAGTCCATCCAGCTCACTGAGGTCACGCAAACCGATCGCGGTCATGCCGAGCACTGGCCCCTTCCCAGGAAGCCGCCAGCCCTTTGTCCGTCTGTGTCACTTTCAATTCTCGATTACCGCGACGAACGAGCTGCGTTGGTAGATCACCGAAACTTGATTTCTGCGACTTGCAGTTCTCGACCAACATGAATTTCGATCCATCCGGTCGCTCACACACTGAGGCAAGGCAATTGCAGCCATTGGGACCACACAGACATTGCTCCCTCGACACAATTGCACTCAGGTAACTTCAGCACTCGTGTCGAAACCAATTGGACTCCCGCTGGCAACGACTGCTTCACCTGCGGACGGTAGCCTAGCTTTTGTCTCCGCATTTTCAATCGAAACTTCTTCGCCAGCGTACAGCGCCGAAAACGTTTCGGATGCGTGCATCGCATCGTGCTGGAAATTCGAGACGACGTCTTGGAAATCGATCGTTGTCGGCATGACGCCAGCTATCGCGGAAGAGTGCGAGTGTGCATGACCATCGGTTTGGCGATCGGACTGTTCGGGACGACGCACCGCAAGCATGATGAGCACCGACGCGGCTAAGGCCGCCGCAATCGTGACGACATCCTTCGTTCTTTGACCGCCATCGCTCTGTTAGCATGCTGCGTTTGCTGCGATGGCTGCTGCTGAGACACTTGCAATCTCGCAGCGAATGACTCCCAAGACGGTGCCGCAATCTTGGGCTCTTGGAACTGTCCTGCCAGTGACGTGGATTCGCTCAAAGGACTGCAGCTCCGCTTGGCAACGCTCGACACGTCTGGACGTGCTGACGAACCCGCGCGGCATCGCTGTCATTCAGTTCTTCGTCGAAGTAAGCCGAGAGCAGCTCGGTCGCATCTTGGCATCGCATATTAAGTCTCCCACCCCAGGTCGAGTAATTGATTTTGCAGCTCCCTCCTAGCCCGGTTCAGCCGTGACCCGACGGTGCCCTCGGGAATTCCGACGACCTGAGCGATCTCGCTGTAGGCCAAACCGTCCACTTCCTTCAACTGAAAAATCGTTCGTAGTTCCACGTCGATTCGACGCATCGCAACATCGAGCAGTTCCGCCAAGCCGTATTGTTGCACGTGTATTCTGATTCGCCATCGCAGCCTCGTGAAGCATCTCGGTGGGATGTCGATTTCGTGATCGGACATGCTGTAGCGACTGATTGACCGCGACCCGATGTACCCAAGTGGAAAATTCTGAATTGCCTTGAAACGTATTCAATTTCGACAGCAACTGCACAAACGCATCCTGACTCACATCATCCGCGTCGGATTCACCGACAATACGACGAACCAATCGATAAACGCGCGGGAAGAACGCTTCGTAAATCTCTCGCTGGGCGTCCGGCTCACCTCGACACGCTCGCTCAATGACATCTTCACTAACCAACATGGGCACTCCTGGGGGCGACGTTTCGCCACGGGAGTGCGAATTTCCGACCGTCACACGGATTAGATGCTGGCCCGCTTGCCTTTCTTCACGGAAATCCAAAATATTCCTTTGGACCGTGCCGGAAGGCTTGGTCGACCGTTAACTCAGCTTCGCGGATCGCAAACGAAGCGCATTCGCAATGACCGAAACACTGCTGAAGCTCATCGCCGCTGCCGCAATCATTGGACTCAAAAGAATTCCGAAGAACGGGTACAGCAGTCCAGCGGCAATCGGTATTCCTAGAGCATTGTAGATGAACGCAAAGAACAAGTTTTGCCGAATGTTGCTCATCGTTTTGCGGCTCAAATTCCCGGCTGCAGCGACACCTCGAAGATCTCCGCCGACGAGCGTTACGCCCGCAGACTCGATCGCCACGCCAGTTCCCGTCCCCATTGCAATGCCCACGTTCGCCTCTGCCAGCGCCGGAGCATCGTTGATACCGTCGCCACACATTGCCACCACTTTGCCATCACTCTTCAATTTGCGAACAAAGTCGTGTTTATCCTGCGGCGAAACGCCCGCATGAAATTCGTCGATGCCCAGCTTGTCTGCCACGGCCTTCGCAGTCGCCTCCGCGTCGCCTGTCAGCATGATGACCCTCAAACCCAATTCATGGAGGGTCTTCAGCGCGCCGGGTGTGCTTTCCTTAATCGGGTCAGCGATCGCCATCACGGCCGCCACGTTGCCATCGATCGCGATAAAGATCGCGGTGCTTCCTTCCTGTTGATGCGACGCAGCAATCTTCCGAGCGTCATCGACTCCATGAATCCCTTGCTCCGCCAGCAGATCCGCCTTCCCAATCAAGACGTTCGCGCCGTCGACGGTTGCTCGCACGCCTCCGCCGGTGATGCTCTCAAAATCGGTTGCTTCATTGACTTCCAACTTATCGGCCTTCGCCCTTCGCACAACAGCTTGGGCAAGCGGGTGCTCGCTTTGACTTTCCACCGCAGCGGAAAGCTTCAACACTCGATCGTCGTTCCAGTCGCCGAATGTCTCGATGGCCGTTACTTCTGGTCGCCCCTGCGTGAGAGTTCCCGTCTTGTCGACGACAATGCAATCGACCTTCTCCATCACTTCCAGGACTTCAGCGTTTTTGATCAACACACCTTCTTTCGCACCGCGACCGACACCAACCATCACCGACATGGGGGTTGCTAAACCCAAAGCGCATGGGCAAGCGATGATCAACACTGCCACGGCAGCCACGAAGGCATGAGCCAAACGAGGCTCGGGGCCAAACGTTGCCCAACCGATGAATGCGGCAATCGAACAAAGGATCACTGCAGGAACGAAATACCGGGCGACTACATCGACAAGCTTTTGAATCGGTGCACGACTGCGCTGCGCATCGGCAACCATTTGCA
The DNA here is from genome assembly GCA_963781095.1 of Pirellulaceae bacterium. Lineage (GTDB taxonomy): Bacteria > Planctomycetota > Planctomycetia > Pirellulales > Pirellulaceae > Rubripirellula. Next base: position 355,548 of record CAWAEA010000012.1, on the reverse strand, counting down.
CGATGCGACTGAGTACCGTATTCCCGCCGACGCCAACTGCTTCCATCACCAATGCACCGGTTTGGTTCAACGTCCCGCCCGTCACGTCGTCGCCCTCCACCTTCTTCACCGGCATCGGCTCGCCCGTCAGCATTGACTCATCGACACTGCTAGACCCGCTTAAGACCTTCCCATCGACGGGGACTTTTTCGCCCGGACGAACTCGCAACCGATCGCCTTTGTGAACAGCCTTCAGTGACACCTCTTCTTCACCATCGTCGGTAATTCGGTGTGCCGTCTCCGGTGCGAGTTGCATCAGCTCGCGGATGGCTCCGCCGGTTTGCTGACGCGCTCGTAGTTCCAACACTTGCCCGAGCAACACCAACGTGATGATCACCGCCGCCGCTTCAAAGTACAGCGGGGGCATACCGTTCTCGAAGAACGCTTCCGGGATCACGCCAGGCAGCAGCACAACAACGACACTGAACAAGTAAGCAGCCAGTGTTCCGACGGTGATGAGTGAAAACATATTGAGATTCAATGTGCGAAACGACTTCGCACCACGAACCAACAAAGGCCAACCGCACCAAAAGACGACCGGCGTGGCGAGTGCGAGCTGTAGCCATGCCGCGACGCGACTCGAGATGAAATCAGTCAGCCGCAATCCAACCATCGGTCCCATGGCAATGACAAGCAACGGCACCGACAACGCCACGCCAACCCAAAAGCGACGTTTCATGTCGGCGTACTGTTTGTCTTCGCCTTCATCCGCCAAAGCGACGACCTTCGGTTCCAAATCCATCCCGCAAATCGGACAGTCACCAGGACCGACTTGCTCGATCTCCGGGTGCATGGGGCAGGTGTAGATTGCCGTCGGGTCTGCGGGGGCATCATCTACCTTGGCACTTGACTGATCATCGCAGCAAGAGTGAGCGGGTGTCGTCTCGTCGATTTGATGTACCGCTGCTTCGCCACCACAACAAGACGACTTCTTGACTGAGTCTTTTTCTGACCGAGCCACCAAGACACCTTTCGGGTCGGCTTCAAACTTCTTCTTGCACCCCTCGCTGCAAAAATAGAACGTCTCTCCATCGTGCTGGCTTTCCAGCGACTTGCCCGGCGAAACCTTCATCCCACAGACGGGGTCAATGGCGGAAGTGGCGGTATCGGACATGTTGGTTCCTGTGGCTGTCGTTTTGTCAGACTGCATGATACCCCATTGTGGTATGCAAGTTGCATTCCATCCATGACGGCAACTTCGCCAAATTTGAACCCTGCTTCACGGAGAAGAACCCATGGCAACCCAGACAGCTTCCATGCAAGACTGCTTGAAAAACTGCCAAGCATGTCAAACGACGCTCAATCAGATGTTGACGAGCCACTGCCTCGCCGAGGGCGGTGCCCATGTCGAACAGACCCACGTCAAGCTGATGCTTGATTGTGCTGCGGCCTGCGCCGCCTGCATTGACTTCATGAGCCGCAACAGCGACCACCACGCACTCTACTGCAAAGCGTGTGCAGAAATCTGCAAAGCATGTGCTGATAGCTGCGAAGAAGTCGGCAACATGGACAAATGCGTCCAGTGCTGCCGCAAATGCGAAGAAAGCTGCTCAGCAATGGCCGCGTGAGCATGTCGATTTTGCCGTTCTCGCGATTGCACTCCCGTCGGCCATTGGCTGACGGGAGCACTTTCAATGCTCCACGATGCATTAGCGACCAGAGATTGCATCTGCTATGTAGTCCTCGAAATCACGCCGCACCTTCGCGACCGAGTGGCCGAAGTATTTCGCAACTCCAATCGTCGCATGCTTGACATCGGTGATCCCCTTTGTCCAACGCAGTTCTGCTGCAAACTCTGAGACGTTGTCTGAGTTATACTCAAGCAGGACTCCATCACCTGCGTACAGCCAAACGTCACTTCGGAGAATTTCCGCGACCTCCGATTCTCCAAGTCGATCGGCCCTACAGGCAGCTTGCTCCATCCGGTCTGCCCAGCGACGGTTGTGGAACGCGGCGCCAACATCGTGACAAATTTCATGGATCACGAACGCTCGAAATCCGTCGTTCATCATCGCATTGACGGCGTCGCGATCAAAGTAAAGCGTTTTGTCTTTCGTGTCACAGTATCCCGTGTGGTAACGCCGCTGCTCCGGACTACCAAATCTCGCTATCCAGTGTTCATCAACGTCCCAGCGGGGAAAGTAAAGATTGCGAATGTCGCGATAAACAGATTCCAAATTCAATTGTGGCCCTCAACGGCTTTCGGTTGGTGATCGCTCATCGTGCCCAAGCGACAGAAATTACTCATCGGAACCGGATGCTTTTACCAGACAGTTGCCATCGCTAAGCTACCGATTGGAAGACGTCCGCAACAGCCAAAAACCCGCCGCAGGCAACCGATGTTCAAACTAGACAATGAAAATCTGAAACTGCTTTCGGGAGAGAGTGGTCGAGGTATCAATGATTTTGTGAACGATTTGATACGGGGCGAAATGTTGGTCAATGGAATTTCAATTGAGAACTTTAGTTTTCAACTTCGCGTGAACATTGCCGATGGGGGCGTGGATTCGAGCTTGAAAGTTCCAATTCCAAATTCGATTTGCGGCTATCTGAAGGCTCCGAGGTGCTGGCAGTTCAAGTCTTCCTTGGATTACAAAGAGACATCGCTGACTGCCGAAATCCTAAAGGAAATGAAAAAGCCCTATGCGTCCGAGCGAATCCAAAATGGATATGGTTATCGGTTTGCATTGCTTGCCGATGTGCGGGAACCAGCGACCGATGCTATCGAGGCAGCGATGCTCGCTGAAGCGACAAAGATCTGTGCGAAAAACCAGTCAAAAATGGTTGTGCCTCTGCTAGTCGATGGCGCGAAAATCCTTAGCTGGGCGAGCACACAGCCTGCGGTTGCCGTTTCACTGCTAAATCAAGATGGAGAGTTTGTTGACTTAAAAACCTGGGTCGAATCGCAACGGTCGCAAACGCCGTCGTACGTTGCTAATCCAGACTGGGATGCGATTGCGAACATGATACGGATGCAGGTCGATTTCACCCAAGCACCCATTGGGAATGATGTGCTGCTTGCCGTATCTGGTTTAAGTGGCGTGGGCAAAACTCGCCTGGTCGATGAGACGCTGGCCAGCATAAATGGAGCTTCCGCCCTGGTGGTGCAGACCTCGAACGATGCCCAGGCACGTCGGCTTGCGTCTCACGCGGCACGAACGCCTGGGTGTCGAATGGTTCTTGTCGCTGATGAGTGTGGGGCAGATGCTGTCTACGAGATACGCAACTTACTAGCGAAGTCAGCCGATCGCGTTCGAGTGATCGCCATCGAGCATTTGGAGCGATTGCGAACGTCGCGAGTCTATGATGCCGGACGTTGGCTTGAAAAAATGTCCCTAAAGGTGGTCGAGGAAATTCTCGATGCCAACTTTCCTCAAATTGAATCTCGCGACCGTCGGTTTGTGACCGCCAAATCAAGCGGTTCCATTCGGTTTGCCAGCATGCTTTGCAACATCCCTGATACATTCGATCTTCGAGATTTGTCCCAATCCGCAACGTTCGTCGACGACTTTCTTGAACGCTACCTCGCGGATGACGGTAAACGGAATCTCCTTGGGTTGTTGTCCCTTTTTCAGAGAGTTGGTTTTCGTGACGAAGTGGCCAATGAGTTGGACTGCATCGTCGACATCGCTGAGATTGACAAGCGGACGATAGTGCAACAGGCCAATCACCTGAGGCAAATTTCTGGCTTTCTAACACAAGAGGGGCGATACTGGTATGTCAGCCCTGAAGTCGTCCTCCCCTCGCTTTTTCAACATGGCTGGCGGCAGTACGTCGAATACGATGTCCATGCGTTTCTGGAGAAGCTTCCTGCAAACATGCTGACGCAACTTCATACCCGCGCATGCCGTTACGGCGGTGAGGTGGTAACAGCTCAACTGGCTGCCTACTTTCGCGGCGCAATGAGTCGCCTGTCAGTCAACGACTTTCAAGATTCGCGAATCACTGAACTCGCTGTGACTGTGATTGAGCTTGACCCCGATCAGTTTTTGCCGCAATTGACACAACTGTTGCAGTCGGCGGATGACGCTGCGATTGAAGCGATGGGCCATTACGACTCGACCGGAAGCTACGGTGGTCGCCGACACTTGGTATGGATGCTCGAAAAGCTGGCTTGCTTCCCCGAATACTTCGCCGATGTTGAACGTTGCTTGTTTCGGCTGGCGCAGTTTGAAACCGAGCCGAATATCGGAAACAACGCCACTAAGACTTGGGCCAGCTTATTTCGCATTCGTGGCTCAGGGACACCATTGGGTTTCCGTGATCGTCTCGTCGTTCTGACGGATCGGCTTTCGTCACCAAGTGATGGTGCGTTGGGCACGCTGGCGGTCGAAAACATTTTTGCGCGTCCCAGTGGCAAGCCGATCCCGCCAGAATTTTACATCGGGCGCAAAGTTCCTGATGCGTGGAGACCAAGTGATGACGACGAAGAGAATCAAATGTTGGCTGAAAGCATTCACGCGGTTGCTTACGCAATACGCCAGCAGACCGGTCAGGTTGCCAACAATTTTCTCGATGCAGTCCTAAACAATCTGTTCTGGCCGATCTCGCGTGGCGTCATACGTCCATTTCGCGAAGAATTGGAAAGTGGGGTGCTCACTTCGTCACAATTGATGCGTTTGCGCAACCGTCTGATTAGCATCGGCAACTCGTTCTATTCTGGCGAACGCCATAATATGCCACCGCATCGTGCCCAACTCTTGGAGTGGATTTCTGTTTTAGAGCCAGACGACTTTGGTGGTCGACTGCGGAGCCTGATCTCTTGTGACCTTTGGGACGACCGCTTCACACCAGAGATGCGAAACGAGATCGGTGAACTATCGAAGCTTACCGATGAGATCGTTCAGAATCCAACGTTGCTCGACGATGAATTGGTGTGGCTAAATGGCGAAGAAGCATTATCTGCAAATCGGCTCGGTGTCGCCCTGGGGAAACGTGACGGTGACCAGAACTTTGCGGCGGCAATAGCTGATGCGGCGGCGGCGAGTGGCAATGTCGAGCTATTGGCAGGTTACTTTCGATCAGTGTGCTCGCTTCCTGAAACACCTCATCTCGCGCCTGAATTGATTTCCGCTGTAGATCGGCTCACCATAACTCGGCCAAGACAATCGTTACAGCTATTGATCTCAGCAGACGACAGAATCAAAGCCTTTGACCGTCTCATTGCCCTCACTAACGAAAGACACGTTAATCCCTGCGATGTTGTTAACTTCGCCCATCATTTTGGCCGTACCGTCCTCAGCGTTTCTCAATTCAAAATCTTGTTTCGATCGCTAAATTCCGCATCGGACGGTAGCGAAAGGGATTCGATTTGTTTGATTAAACTGATTCACGTCTACCAGCTTTCGTCGTCACGCGAATCGTTATCCCAAGACCTCTACGCTGAATCGTCCTTTGCGGAAGAAATCGTGTCGTTCTTGAGGAATACTCTATCCATCGCCGACGGTCGAATTGCGGGCGAATGGACGAGAATCGCCAGTGAACTGGTTGATGCTGGTTACTCCCAGACGTTCGACGTTCTCAAAGAAGCACTCCTATCCGTGGACCTGACTCTCACAAGGCTGACGCTCCAGCTCTTGGTGAACCAATCAGCTGAACACCCGCAGCAAACGATGGATGTTTTTGGAGCAGCTATCACGAACGAAAAAGGCATCTTCCTTCGGGCACATGTCTGCAACGAAATAGTTGATTCCTTACCAATCGACATTGTCCTCGACTGGATACGTTTCGATCCGGCATCCAGAGCGGTTCTGATTGCCCGACATCTGCCAACGCCAGGAAGTGTTGACGAGTTTGAACGTGGTGGTGATTCCACGGACACTGATGATTCCCCCGATCACGAGAAGTCGTGGGTCATTCCCGAACTTCTTGATCGCTTCTTGCAGGAGTTTGGTAGCAACAAAGTCGTTGCGGAACTCCATGCCGGACATCATTCACGCGGAGTGTGGGCGGGGAAAATATCCCTCGCACTTCGTCGCGAAGCTGAACGGTTTAGCTCGCTTCTAAATCATGAGAATCGGTGGGTGAAGCTGTGGGCGCAAGAGGAAGTCCGAAGCCTTCGTGAATGGGCCGACCGAGAGGAACTTCGCGAGTGTGAGGACGCTATCCCAAACGAATAACTTAGTTCTCCACGGGCAAAGGCGTGATAAAGTCGTCTCTCATCTGGTAGCCAGCCGACGACCCGGCCTGGACGAGTCGATCCAGCAGAAGCAGCACAGCAATGCGTATCTTTGGATCACGTTTTAGTCGGGCAGGCTCCACATAAACGAATCGTTGCAATAGCAACTCCATTGCTGACAACACGTCGGTTCTGGTTTGCCATTCGTTAACCGGAACCGAATCGACCACCTGTGCGAGTTGCACGAACGTCGTGGGGCATGTGCTGGACCCAGCCGAACATAGGTAGTTGACGTAACTCTCAAGTTTGGCGACTGAGGAAGGAATGGCATTCAACAAGCGGTCGAGTCTGCCTTCGTTACCGTCCAGTGTCTCCCATGGACGAAACATCTTCGTCCAGTTTTCGGAAAGGAATACCGCCCTCATCAACTTAACTCCTGCAAAACGCCGATCATCAACTTTGGGCAACCAACTTGCCGATTGCAATGCAAGCGAGAATTGCTCCCACGCTCTCCAAAAGTTGTCGGCATCTGGCTGTTCGCATTGTTTTTCGATGATCGCAAGTAAGAGAAGTTCCAACTCGCCAGAGTGACGGTCGGTAGCAAACAGGACAGGAGCGAGCACACGCTCAATCGCGGTCGGATCGCATTGCAATACAAATTTTGACAATAGAGTCCGGAGCGAATTTAGGGCGGCAATTGGTGCAGAACGTCGCCCCTGGCGATCCGCTACAATCAAGTCCCACCAGTGGACCATTGCTTTCGATGCGTGGACGAACCCCTGCACAGCCAAAGCGTCGTGTGGCGCGGATGCTAGAGCGGAAAGGGCTATCGGAAGTGATTCAATGTGATCCTCTGAAAACTGACCATCAACGAATAGAATGACCGGTAACGCATCCTGTAGAAATGCGGTTCGCACCTCCTTCGCGATCTCAATGCGACGCTGTTCGTATGACCGACCCTCGCCAAACTCGGAGTTCCGATGATCCTCGCCATGCTCAACAATCAAGTTCCTCTGGTGATTGATCGCATGAATGCAACGTAAGGCCAAGGAGCGGTCTCTAGGAAATAGATGTTCTCCAACTCCGACAGAACAAGACTCAACGACTCTTCGATCCGGGTGCGTTATCGCGGCGGCAAGACACGACTTTACACGCTTTCGTACTTCTTCTTGGAGCGAAAGGCTCGCTAATTTGGCAACAACATTTGCAGCGGGAATGTCTCCTTCAAACGCATGTCGATCACTTGTTGCCAATGGCCCCCATTGATCTGCGGTCTTTTCAATGGCGACGCAAATCGTGTTGACACACCAATCAAACTCCGACGGTGTCAGCTCAATAGCGTGATCTCGCAAGCAGACGGAGGCGATGTACGTAGGTGCGGTTTCCGCTGGGTCGTAAATGCCTTCCCCAAGGCTGGTCAAACGCATGGCAGCAACCAGGCTATCGTGCCAGGCTGCTGGATCGAACGAGGAATCAGCCCTTCTTTCAAATACCCTCATCCCCCACATCAGCAGCGATAGTCTTGCATCCATCGCGTCGTGGTCAAGCTCAGCCCTTGTTGACCGCTCCCGAAGTTCCTCGTCAGGTAAACTTAGTTCAAATTTTATGTATCGAGTCGTTTGCGGTTCTGAAGACGTTTCCATTGGCGAAGAGGTTTCAACGTCAACTTCACCGATTGTACGGTGCCTCAGGTCCATTCGTCTAAGCGACATGAGCCAATCAAGGTTGGCCTCTGTCCTGGCATTCTCGGGTGGGATTTGCGAAAGATAGAAGTCAATTTGGTTTTGGATTCGCGTTCTGTCGGGACCGAACTGAAGCTCGAAAACGGCGGTTTCAATATCACGAAGTCGATGGGGTTGCTGGTTGGCAATTCTACGTTCCGATAGATAGATGTCCCGAATTGAATTTTGAGTCGGCGAGCTAAATACTTCTGGCGGTGCCATTCGGTCCAACGCAAACCGGTAATGATCCATCAGAATGAATTCCGGTGAACAAAGAAGTAAAAATACTGTCTCGCGGGAGAGACGCGTGTGAGCCGCAGCTACGGCCGCGACCACTGCGGTGATGGCGCACGAGTTACTCGCGTTCAATATTTTGAGCAGCAATGCATCGAGTTCGTCGGGAGTACGCTCGGCGATACCTAGCAACCAATGTTCGAGTGCCATCAATGCCGACTGAAGAACATTTGGTCCCGTCCGACCGCGATAGATCGTCCAAAGTTCCTGGTCGTACCATTGTTCAACTTGAGTTCCATCAAGAAGTTCAATCGAAACGCGAGTTGGTCTTTGCAGATACCGTTTGGTGATCGGGCTAGTTGCGTAGTGTTCGGTTCTCTCATTGATCAATCGAACTAACGCATCGAGCGAGCTTTCGGGGTGAAACTCCAACAGCGCCATGAAAGGGCCGTTGTAGGCGCTGGCGTAGTGCAACCATGGGTGATAGTCATCGGTTAGTCCAAACATTGCTGACGGCTGAACACCAACGCCTTGATAGCCGCCCAAGTCGTGGGGATCTACAAGAACTTGATCCAAGTAGGCGGCGATTGTTTCCGTCGGATAGTCCCTACATGAAGGAAATCCTTGAAACCCAGAAAACACAATTTCGAGCATGTCGTCTCGATCCACCACTTCGTCACCTTCATCGACTTCGGACGCGGGTGACAACAAGGCAAGAAATCGTTCAGGCTGGCAACGAGGGAACTTCGCAATGATCTGCAAGAGACGCTTCTGTTGCGCACGTCCATGGACTCCATTGAAGAACGGTAGCAAGGACCAAGCGATGGCTACCATCGACTCAGCGCCGTCTGGATACGCGGCTGCCACGTGCCACGCCATCGAGGCTTCTTCGATAAAACCGACAATTAACGGTAAGTCACTTTTGCCAAATTCGGGAAGACGCTTTTCTAGCAGTCGAAGCATCGCACACCAGACTGGCCCGACCGGATGCTGGACCAAGCTGCTCCACCCGCTCGCGACATGCGGAGATGGAAACTTGCACGCCATCCGCACGAGGTGAATTAACCGTCGAAACAATTGTTTGTCTTGAGAGAACAGCATCTCTTCATGTTCGACCAAAAAGCTTTCAGCGTGGTTGGTCCTCAAAACTGCGACAATCGTGTCGTCGGCAAATGCTTGGTCGGTGCCTTGGTCACCCACGATATCGGCGAAGATGGCTTTGATCCGAGCTTGATCGGATTGGACGAGTTCGCCGAGCCACTTGCGGTATCCGCGACGAATTGCCGGCGCGGTTCCCAAACGCTGCTGAAGAGCCAGGATTTGGGACTCACATTCGTAGAAATGGTCTTCGATCCAATGAATGATTGCCCAATCCTCTAACACATCATGCGCTGGAATGACAAGATTTGGCCCTTCATCGCTGTCACGCAAAAGAGAATCGTTACGCAACGCCGCGACAGCACCGTGATCTTGGTTTCGGGTCGAAACGGATTCGGTCAAGCGTCTCAGCGCGATCGACGCACAAAGCTAGAAAAGTTGATTGGCGACGCCCGGGCATTCCATTGGTTTGCTGGTCGTCTTTCCTGACGATCTGGCTCCAAAACATTCGGCGAAAATCTTGCTCCGTCTTGGGCAAGCCCGCTGTCGAGTCCCACGCCATCGAGACAGCTTTGCTCAACACGAACGGACTTCGCAGGAGTCGTCGCAATGGTTCGCTTGCCGATAGCTGTCGAACGATCGGGTAGTCGTCTGTCACCGTGTCAACTTCTGCGTCCGTCAATTTGGGCACATTGACAATCGAGTAGCCAACCTTCGTTCGGGCCAGCATCGAGTTCTGGACAACTGCGAGCGAGTAGTCGCGGCACGTCAAAAGAAGCTGCCAAGTTGGGTCGGCTTCGATCATCTGGAGCAGATGTGCGAAAGCTGCACGGTCAGACGCTTCAAGCAATCGTTCCACACTTTCGACCAACACCAACTTCCGGCGCTGGCTAACAAAAATGCCAGCCAACTCTGCGTGATTCACTGGAATATGCGCAGCCACGAGCGTTTCATCGATGTGAGGCCGAGCCAATTCGGCCGCGCCTAAGCAGAACCCGACGCAATCCCCCGTAACGCGGAGAAACACGTTTTTGGCAATCGCGGATTTCCCCGAACCCGCTGGCCCGGTGACCACAACGATCTGAGACGAAGACCAACCGTCGAGTACGTCTTGAACAATTTCATCGCGATCGAGATGGATACTCCCGTCGATTGTCGTCTGGATGTTGGCAAGAATCGGCTGCGAGTGTTCGCGAAGCTTCGTGATAACTTGCTCCTGCCGACCGTTGATCGCGCCGAGCCGAACTTGGACCCACTGCGGCAAGTCTTCGCGTCGATAGCTCTTGGCGTTCTGCATGCCGTCGCCAACCTCCACCAAAAGGTCGTTCCACGAAGCTTCTGCATCAGCGAGCTTTTCGGTTCCCCTCGCAGCGATAGCGAGCATCGCCTTAACCTGGCTTTCCGTGGAATTCGTGCCTGAAGCAAGGTCGAGGCTTAGAATGTAAAGTACCTTCAAGAAGCTCCACATCTCACGTCGGGATACGGTCCGATTTTCACTCGCAGCGACAATTTTGCAAATCGTTTCGCAATCGCTGATTGCATCCTTGTTAATCATTCCGGGCGTCGACAACCGTCGCTCGAAATCTTCCTCGTCGCGAGAAGAGCGTGCAAGCTGCAAGAGACTTCCAAAATCGCCTAGAAGGCGATTTGTTCCGCGTAAGGTGACAACCGCCAGACAGTCAACTTCAGGATCGAAAAGCGAACCTGAATGATAATCACGCCAGAAGTTTACTACCGTCTTGCAGCAATCTGGATCTTTGGCACTGATCAGGAACGATCGCTTCACCTGACACGCCAACCGTCGCCGATCCCCATTCGCATTTCGCGGCAACAACGACGGTGTCGTCGGTATCCCACCCTAATCGTTTAGCCTGGAGGTGTACTTCTTCGACAACGCAATCAATCAGAATTGGTGGAATAGAACGCACGGCCAGTAACGCCAACCAATACGCATCTGTGTGCCGTTCAAATTCTGGCCCACCTGCGCCCGTGGAAATCGGGCTTGAAATTCGATTGATCGGTTCATCCATTTACGCCACACGCTCACAAGACACAGAAACCAGAATTGTACCGGCGAGTGTGTTCGAGCCAACTGCGTCACCGGGGCAATGGACTCGGCGTAGTCGATGTATTGCCGTTCGAGGTCGAGTTGCGAGCGAAAGACGCGGTCGCTGTCTCGTTCAAGTACACGCTCGATCGCCGACGGCGGACGGCTACGCGGCGGCGCTGGGGAACAGTAAAATCTCGGATTCACCGAACCTTGCTTGCGAACCTTTCGCCTCGAATCCGATCACAGAACCAGTGACCGTTATCCCAGAGAGCTTATGACGCCCGAAATTCTTGAATTTGGCCAATTCCAGAAGCTGACAGATCGGCTCAAAGAACTGGTCCGAAAGTATCCAAAAGGAGTTGGGATTTTCAAGGAGTTTCTCCAGAATGCTGATGACGCAAGAGCGACAACGCTGAAGGTCATTCTTGATTGCCAGACTTATCCAAGCAGAAATCTCCCAAATCAAGAAATGGCCGTATTGCAAGGGCCTTCGCTGGTGTTTGTCAACGACAAACCGTTCTCCGAAGACGACTGGCTGCGGATTCAGCAGATTGGCAATAGCGGCAAAGCCCATGACGTACAAAAGACTGGGCGTTTCGGACTCGGATTCAACTCGGTCTACAACGTTACCGACCACCCGATGCTGTTGACAAACGAACGTCTCGGGGTGTTCGATCCGCATCGTAACACCATCCCGTGCGCCTACGACAAGCCGGGAGCCGCTTGGCGTGTCGAAGAGCTATGGCAAGCTGAGTCTGACTTGTTAACGCCGTTTCAGCAGTACGGACTGAGCAGGTCAACACGTTTTGACGCATCCATCTTTCGACTTCCGCTTCGTACTTCTCGCCTTGCGGCGACCAGCGAGATATCATCCGAAGGTTTCACCAAAGACGATTTTAACGCGATTATCGAGGGCATTGTCGATCAGGGATGCGGACTGATTCTGTTCCTCAATAGTCTTCTTCACTTTGACATCGAGGTGATTAACAAAGAAGGCTTTCGAGAGCCGATCTTGTCGATGCGATCCTTGAATGCCGATGTCGTGGATGAGCAACGTCAAAACATTCGGCGTTGTTTGGACGGGACGATTTTGCCTCCATTGGACTACTTGAACCTGATGGGTACCGAGGAGGTGTTCTATAGGCATGACATTCAAGTATCGTACCGCAGCGATTCATGGCAGGAGTCGTGGTCGGTAGTACGCGGTTTGTACGATGCCGTTGAACTCGTTCAAGCAGCAAAGGAGATGGACGAGGTCGGTGAAAAAGCGATCCCGTTGGCTGGAGCAGCAATCAGGCTCGACCATCCCGTCGCCAGCGGTTTGCTGTCTTGCAGCTTGCCCATGCCGACTAAATCGGGGATTCCGATTCACATCGACGGATACTTCGATCTTCAAGACAGTCGACAGGATCTGCATCAAGACAACACGGCGACGGGTCGGACCAGCCAAACGAGAGCGAAGTGGAATGAACGACTCCTGCGAGATGGTTGTGCGGTTGCTGCCGGGTCTCTTTTGCAGCGGGTCGGGAATGAGCGTGGGGTGCCAGTGTACGATCATTGGCCCGTTTTGCCGACAGTAGCAAATCGCTTGGTTGATTCGTTACCAACGATGATCTACGAGCGACTATCCAAACTTGACTGCGTTGCCGCTGGGGCCGACGTCACGTTCGTTCAACCGACAGGGCTCATGCTCGCGCCGACCAAGCTACTTGGACCACTGCTAGCTGACCGACTGTTGATCGAGAATCCACCCATTCCCTCGCATGTTTGCTCGGGTTTCAAGCAAGCGGGCTCGCCAATTCCAAATTTGACTCCAGGTGGTCTGCGTCTGCATTACCGTTCAGCCGATTGGCAGCAATGTGCGTTTCAAGTTTCGTCGTTCGCGAGCTTGCGCCGTCGAGAATGGATCATCGACGTCTTAGAGTTTTGCTTGAAGGACGACGAGTTCGCTGACTTCGTTGGTGTGCCGCTCTCCTTAATGTCAGATGGAACCTTGTTGGCGTTCGATGACATCAGCCAGTGTTCAATTTTCCTTGGTGATGAAATTGAGCGACGATTACTCTCTGGTTTGCCGGAACTATTCGTCGCCGACGAACTACAGGCGATGGGCATTGAACGCCTGCCTGGCGTTGTGTCGATGACGTTGCGAGCGATCGTCGAGCACTTGCCCGGAATGTTTGACTGCCTACCGGATTCCGGGTACATCGGCCTTGGAACGGACTTCAGCCGCGTTCCCACCATGCAATGGTTGATCGACTTCTACGACTATTGTGTCGCCGCTGCGGAACGAGAGTCGATCAATATCATGCCCGGACGCGATGTGCTGCAAACGATGCCGATGGTTCCCGATTCGGATGGGGATTATTGGGGCATGAGTTCCGAGTCGACTCCGATCTACGAGGCGGACGATCGCCGGAGTCATTGGAAAAGAGAGCTGTTCCAATGTGCAAGCCGATACTTCGTGATGACGTCAGGCCAACTCGGAGCTTCCATCAAGAAGTTTCGGACCGTTTTCAGCAACGGTGAAATACAAGCGTTCTCCCCGAACGTCGTGGCTGACTGTTTGGCGGACTCTCGTGTCCAGAAATCATTCTTGGCTGACACCACTGTAGTGAGGCCCATACTGAAGTACTTGGTCTCAAAAAAAAGTTCCACGACCTCTGGGCACGCCGCGAGCCAAATATCGCCAGCTACCGATCTTTCCTCTAGGAAATGGAGAATTGACAGCGATCAACCCAGGGCCGGTATATGTCTCTGCCGGTTTCGATCCGCCAGCCGTTCGTTTCGACGTTCGCTTGCTTGATGCTGAAGACTCAACACACGCAGACATGTTCGAGTCGTTGGGTGCGATAAAGCTTACGAGAGAACGGTTCGTCCACGACTTCTTTTTAGAGTCGTTCGGTCAACTCGCCTTGGATGAGCAATTGGTTGCCATGACATGGTTTCGCGAAAACTATTACGCCCTTCGCGATATTGAAACGGACCCATTTGGAGATAGCTTCTCGGATCTGGTGGCCAGGTCGCTGATAATTTTGTGTGAAGATGGCAAGTTTCGTGCTCCGCGTGAAGTTTATCATCCCAAACGCAGAGGCATCACCGAAATTCTCGGCACGGTAATCCACTATCCGCACCCAGCCATGTATTCAACGGACGAATGGCTGGACTTTTTCTCCTTGATCGGCATGGCGAGCGCAATTCGCGCAGCCGATGTGGTGCATGCGATCGACAGCATCATTGCGCAGCCATTTACTCAGGTTGTCGCCAATCAGATAGTTATGATCGCGAACTTTGTCGAACAACATTGGGGCGATCTTCACGACAAGTATGTCGGAGACTCTCTTTTTGTTGACATACTGAATGCCAAGGCATGGCTGCCGGTGGTCGTTCAGTGCCCCGGCGACTACCCCGCCGAACTATTTCTTCAACCGAACAAGAACCTGTACGCACCTCAAGAAATTTCATCACCTGGAGATCGAGATTGTGTCGCTTCAATTGTGCCCATTTGTCGTTTCCCGCTCGGAGTGCAACTTACGGCTGCTCTTCGGTTCCAGACACTGACCATCGACAAAGTCTTACAGCAGTTCGACAACGCTATCGTAGTCGCAGAAACCAATGGAGCGGGAAAGCAGTTAACCGCTGTTTTTGATTCGATCTACCAACGCCTTGGACGGACGGTTCCAAGTGATCCAAAATACTTTGAGTCGTTGAAGCTTGGGGACAAATACCGTCATCGCAAGTGTGTCACTGGTCGCGGTGATCGGATGTGGGCTCCCCGAGACTGCTTCAAGAGTGGGGCCAACCTGTTCTTGGGTTTGCGTACCAACGTCTCTTTTTCTGATGACGCGAAAGACACATTCGTCTCTGTGTTGGGACGTCAAGACTCGCCTAAGCTCGGCGACTACCGTCGGTTCTTTATCGAGTTGGCGAACCGAGTGGGCGATGGCGAAGTTCAGATTGACCAACGTGATACGCTCGTGTCGGCATATCAGAAGGCGGCGGGCCTGAGCACGGCGAATGAGTTGTCTGAGTGCCCAGTGTTGACCGAAAACGGAAAGCTTCGCGGTTCAAACCATGTTTTGATCAATGATGCGTCGTGGATAGCCCACCGTGCGCGCGAAGCTGGCGTAGAATTCCTTCACGAGTCCCTTGGTGCGAAGGAAGCAAACGCCTTTGGCGTGGGGCAATTGTCGGCAGTAGTGACTGAGAAGATTGTATCGTCGGCGCCAAGCAACGACGAGAAACTGATCCGCGACTGCAAGCGGATGAATGCGACGATTCAATCGCCGCAGTTCGCCAATGGTTTGTATCGACTGATGCCTGCCAATAGGCGCAGTAGAACTTTTGCAAGTCGACTTACTGAATTCCGTCTCGAAGCAGCGTGCTCCATCCGAACGTTACTGTGTTGGGATGATGACCAGCTTTCTGGCAGTGAAGGCACGACGGACGTTGTTTTCCACGATGGCGTTTTATACACCGACTCTCTGAAGTTGCGTGTCTTGCAGAATCATGTCGCAACCACGCTCGCGACCAGGTATCTTTCCGAATATGAAATAGCGAACCAGTCAGCCATTGAGGCAATGCTGGAGGAAGACCCTCGTGAAATCGACTCACTACTCGACCAGTTGCACATCGCAGATATTCCTGACGGGGAGGCGATCGATTTCCTGGAGGAATCACTTGCAACCTACAACGGTCTCCAAAGTATTGGCGGTCTCGACTCGACGGCAGTGCCCTCGAACGTTCCTGGAGGTGATTTCGTACATGCATCCGGATATGGATCAAGTGGTGCGATTAGCAACAAAGTGTCTTTTCCGCCAGCATCCGCTAAACCAGAGGGCCAAGACTCAAAAAGTGGTTTTGAGATTGGATCGCCCAAACCGCGTGACGCTCGTTCACGAATTTCCGCATCTCCGTCCGCTCGCGGTAAACGGGCGGTAACGTATGTAGGTGGCGATTCACGTCTCGATCACGATAGTTACGAAAGGGAGGACCATCGTACCAGCGTTGACCATGCTGCCGTCGATGCAGTTGTTGAGCACGAGAAGGCGGAGGGTCGATTGCCGACCGCAATGGAACACTTCAATGAGGGTTATGACATCGAGTCGCAGCAACAGCAGGACGGTGAGGTTGTTCGGTTCATTGAAGTGAAAGGACTCGGCGGACCATGGAGTGATCTTGGTGTCAAACTTACACCGGCACAGATCCGATTCGGTGGTCAGAAAGACGATTTACACTGGCTGTATGTCGTTGAGTTCGCTCAAGACCGTGAACGGCAAGTGATTCACAAGATTCAGAATCCAGTCAAGTCAATCACCGATTATCGCTTTGACTCGGGGTGGAAGCAGTTGAGTACGGAATCAACTGTGAAAAACAAAAAAACTCCCAAGCAAGGCTCGCGAGTTTTGGTGGCGCAGCAAGGCGAAGGGACCGTCACCGAAACAAAGGAATATGGAAAAGCTCAACGTATTCGTGTTCAATTCGATTCCGGAGAAGTGAAAAACATCAATTTCCCCAATCAGCACATCACGGTACTCGAATAGGCATCAACACTTGGCAACGATCCTCCCAACTCTCGACAAACACAAGCTCAGTCAGTTGCGGTCCGCAGCAGAAGCAACTGTGTATGAGAAGTGTGCCACCCTCGCCAATACGTTTGTCGTGATATTCTCATTTCCGTGGATTCGCGCCACACCCTACGGAAGCCCACGAGACGGCGAGACGGACTTCCTCATTGTTCATCCGACCAAAGGTATTTTATCCATCGAAGTGAAAGGAGGCGGCGTTTCGTTCGATCCAATGACGGGCGACTGGCTATCGGAAGATCGCCACGGAATCGAGCACAATATAAAAAATCCGTTCGAGCAAGCAAGAATCTGTAAATATGCGCTGAGAGACTATCTACGCGACGAAGTCGAGTGGTCGCACCTTGGACTACGACCGAACTTTGGTCATGGCGTGTTCCTACCCGACCTCACCGACGTAAGCAAACTCGTCGGTGCCGACCGGCCACTGGACATCATCGGAACTCGGCCTGACCTGCAACGCTTTTCCGATTGGATTGACAATCTCTTCGATTACTGGAAGGGGCAAACGGACAACCGGCAGGCCAAGGAGTTAGGGACGATAGGTATGGACTACGTCTCAAGAAACTTCTGTCGTTCCGTCAAGGTTAAGCCGCTCCTTTCGACGATCCTCCACGATGAAGAGCAAGAACGCATCCGGCTGACCAATGAACAGTGCCGACTATTGCTGGCGTTAAAAAACCACGAGCAAATTGCGATATCAGGAGGTGCAGGAACGGGCAAAACAATGCTTGCAGTGCATCGAGCCCAGGAGCTTGCCAGAGAAGGGAAGCGAGTCCTATTTCTTTGCTACAATCAACCACTCGCCGACCAATTGATACGAGCGACATCTGACGCAGACAGTTTGCACACAATGACGTTCCACCAGTTCTGCGGGAAGGTCATCAAAGCAACTCAGGAAATGACGGGAGTGGATTTCGTGGCGGACGCTACGGCCTCGATACCCGACGGCAGCCGCTTTGACGATTGGCTGCCTCTCGCACTCTCTGAGGCTTTGTCCGCAAGCAACATTTCGTATGACGCTTTGATCATTGACGAAGGCCAGGATTTCCGCGACTCGTTTTGGATGCCTATCGCCATACTTGCCGATGACAACCCAAACATGACTCTCTGCATTTTTTTCGATCACAACCAGCGACTCTACACGCGGTGCAATGATTTTCCGATTAACGGGCCAGCGTTTGAACTAACGCGAAATTGCCGAAACACTGATATCATTCACCGAGTCGCCTATCAGTTCTACACCGGCACACCAACTGACACTTCATCTATCCACGGCGATGAGATTGAATTCATTTCCGGGCCGACGCTCGCTACCCAGGCAAAGAGACTTCATGCTCATGTCGTCGGTCTACTCGAAAAACAAAAAGTCAGGGCCGTGGACATTTGCATCATTGTTCCCAGCCAGAGCAGTCAGAACTACTCCTCTCTGATGACGCCCTATCCTTTACCCCACGGAATTCGCTGGGCCGTCGAAGAATTCGGGGCAGCGAATTCGATCTGCATTGAAACAATGATGCGGTTCAAGGGACTCGAATCAAACTACCTCTACTTCTGGGGTGCCGACCAGTTTGATCGCAATGTGGATGTCGAACTTCTCTACGTGACGCTGAGCAGAGCCAAGTCGCGGCTCTGCCTAGTGGGAGACCAAAAAGCTTGCGCGGCTCTGGTCGGTGCTGGTCGGGCTAGTGATTCCGTTTAGTCAACAAGAACGACAAAGTTGCATCTCTCGATGGCTGCATTGGGAGCCACTGCCAACGCGAGCTTGCTTGTACTTTGGAATTTGACCAGTGAGACTTGCGGTTTTCGCGGTTTTGTCGTAGCGTCAATCCATGAAACAGAATCCGAAGTCCCCAGCATTGTTTTGGTCACCTTGGCTGATACCGATTGGTGGCATCGTCTCGGGTATCGCCTTATGGTTAATCGCCACGGTGCTTGAAAGCCAAGGCGTCGGTCAGCTCGTGCTGTGGGTGATGCTTGCTCTAATCCTGGCTTGTGTCGCCGCAATTTTAGTTCACACGCGACAGCGAGAAATGGAATCTGCGGAACCGTCGTTGCTGGAAACGCCGCTACGTCTAGCACGAGACACGGAAGTTTTTGAGCATTATCGTGAGTTTAGCCGCTCGCTGCTGAGCATTAGCTGGCAGAACGATCCGATCTATCGCGAAGTCGCCTTGCAACGTTTGGCTGAGATGGCGGCAGAACTCCATTCTGTGGCGCACGGCGAAGTTACCTTTGAGGGAACGGAGACTTGGCGAATCGTTTACGAGAAGTTGCTTCGCAGTCCGGGGCTGTTCCAGTATCGGTCGGTAAGTCGAATGAACACGGATTCCTACTGGCAAGATGAGCCAGGTCGGCGGAGTCTGAAGGTCAACATCGAACTGCACCAGAAAGAGCAGATCAGCGTCGAACGCATCGTGATTGTCAAAGATTCGGACTGGCTGAGCGACGCCGTGTTGCCGTCCGAGAAGATTCGGCAGTGGATTCATCAGCAGCACGTCGTGGGAATTTGGATCGCATTGGTCCGCGAGTCGCAACTTGCCAACGAGCCGGAATTACTGACTGATTTTGGAATCTATGGCGGTCGCGCCGTGGGCACCCAGCAAGTCGATGCGCTTGGAAGGACCACATCGTTCCGATTGCAGTTTGGGTTTTCGTCAGTCGAACAGGCTGAGGCTCGTTGGAAAAGACTGGAGGTTTATGCGACTTCCTATGGCGATCTACTGGATCACCTGCCGTTAGACGGTTAAGATCGCGAAAACGGTAACTTTTTTTTCGATGGCCGCCAGCGTGTTGTATCTCGACACTGCTCGGCTAGGACAAACCTCGCCGAGCGCACTTAAAGCTCAAATTGACTTTTCTCGACTGACAGCCGAGCAACCGTCCAGCCTGTACACTGATCGCTTTCTAGCAGGCGGCATCGAAGCCGCTCCCATCTCTTGGGGCGAGAGATTCTCCGGGCTTCGTCATTGGCACGGCATTGAAGAACTGAAGCGAGCGATCAATGAAGTGGCGAACGCACCTGCGAGCCACGAAGTTGCTGTGGCGAGTCGTTCCACCGTTTTGATGCGAATTGCGGCTCGTGCAATGTTTCGTGTCTGCCGAAACGTGTTAGCGACGGACATGAGTTGGCCGGCTTATCAAAACGAACTTTCATCCGCTTCGGTCCGAGCGAACAAACACTACACGATTCACAGTTGCCGCGAAGACATACTCGCTGGGCACCTCGGCTCACGAGAGCTGATTTCAGCGATGGCAATCGCCTACGAACAACATGGTTGTGACGGGCTGTTCTTGCCGTTGGTCGACAATCTGGGCGTGCGGGTTCCTATCCCTGAAATCATCAGAGCAATCGAAGAAATTCGCAAGCCACGTTTTGTCATCATTGATGGTGCTCAAGCCCTGGGTCATCTGCCGGAGATTGACTGCCATGATTCGTGTGACGTGTTCCTGGCCGGTACACACAAATGGATGCGAGCCGGTAGTCCTTTGGGAATCGCAGTCTTTGGTCGACGTCGATCACAGGAACTTCTAAGCAGATGTTTCAATCCGACTTCCCGGACATTCGACGACCCTCTAGCTCGTTTCGCATGCTCGCTCTCCGGTGGAGCAATGGAACGGTATTCCGAGACCGTGAATGTGGCTCCGCTTTTTGCCTGCCGAGCAGCCATCACCGACGTGCCTGAACAAAGCGAGCTGAAGCGTCAGCATTGGCTTGATCAGCTTCGCAGTCGCGAGGATGTCGCGTCCATGGCAGAATCAGTCGGTTGGTACACTCCGCCTCTCGATGTCGATTCACGGACCGGCATTCTGCTCCTGAAGCCAATCAGTCGGCAAGCGCGATTGGTCTTAAATGATTCAATGCGAACGTGCTTTGCCGATAGCGGGATTGCGGTTTCGACCTATGACGATGCCACCATACGCATGTCGATGCCAAAGCGGAGGCTCGTTGCCAGCGAACTTCTTCAAATCGAGACTACCTTGTCGAAGCTTGGGAATGAATGCGAATTGAAGGTGTGACAATCGGGCAATTCTCCCTCGACTCTTTTTCCTGATGATTCTGATCTGTCTGCGGCTTCTCTGATTGTGTCACGGCGTCAAGGTCCGTTCGGATCGCCGCTGCCTCTGTTCCTCACTGCTGCTTTCGCTGCGCAAAGACTCCACCTTGACTTGCCGTGCTTGTTTCGTTCGTGCCGCCGACAGGCTCATCGAATGTTACATCGCTGCAATGTCGGATGCAGCGACACCAATGAGGAATCGAAATGAAGAAGGAAGACATTGCACAACTCGTCAAATCGGGACTAGATGAACTGAACCAATCTCTCGCCGAAGGCAATTCGGATCGGCTTGAGCGGTTGCTTTCCGTCATGGCAAAATTCCCGAGATACAGCTTCAACAACTGCCTACTGATTCAACAGCAGCGTCCTGATGCAACCATCGTTCAAGGCTTCCACGGCTGGAAGCGATTGGGACGTAGCGTGAAGAAGGGCGAAAAGGGAATCGGTATCACGGCTCCGATGGCATTCCGCGATGCAGAAAAGGAGAACAGCGACGACCGGGTTATCCGTGGGTTCCGGGTTGTGCATGTTTTTGACGTTGAACAAACCGAAGGTGAACCACTACCGACTTTCGCAGAGCCACATGGCGACCCCGGCATCTGGGTTGACCAAACCGAAATTCTCATTCTTTCAAAAGGAATCGAACTGGCATACGAACGGCTTGGCGTTGGTGTGTACGGATACTCGGCGAAAGGGAAAATCGTCATCCAATTTGGCTTGGAACCCGCTAAGCGATTGGGCGTACTGATTCATGAACTTGCTCACGAGTTGCTTCACGCCGACGAGAGATTTCCTGGCCCACGCTCGCACCAGAGACGGGAGACCGAGGCGGAAGCCGTGTCTCACGTGGTTTGCCGATCACTGGGGATGGAGTGTCTCGAACACTCGACCGACTACATCCACCTGCACAATGGTGATAGTGGAATGCTGACCGAATCAATGCAACGTATTCAGAAGTGTGCGTCTGGCATTCTGCAAGAACTGACGGCGATGGAAACCGAAGATGTTTCCGAAGCGTTGGTTTGCCAAAACGGATAGCGAGGCTGTCTGCTGGAAGCGACTATCCGAGGTGCTCAACTGGCAACCACCGATACTTCAACTGAAGGCAACGGACATAGTTCCTGATAACTCCCACCAATAGAGCAAGCTTCAATTGCTCAGTCCGCCCGGTCCTCGGGCGGACGCTTCTCCTTTCTCAAGTGATCGAACCGGCAAGCGACGACCAAACCCATTTCAAACAATTTGCAGAACGTGGGAATACCACGACACCGATACGGAGCGAGCCGTTTCGGAACCAGCGCCGACCCCGAACCGAGTTGTTGACACAGACCCGATGGAACGGCTGTCAACTCCGATGCAAACGAAGATACCCATTGTTCGGAATTGGCTTCGACTCCTTGTTCGTTGAAAAAAAGGGGGTAGAGCGCATCGCCCTTTGGGCGATCAAGTCACATTGCGTTCCCGCTCGGTTTCCGCAGTCGTGGCTTGCGGAAGACCTCAACGGTCACTCAGCTTCAGTCGATTCCCGATCGCACCTGCGATCAGGAGATCGCCTTCCGCCCGCCCCACCGGTTCGATTGCGACTTTCCGCTTCGCGGAAAAGTCTCGCACTCACCTATCGCTGTTGTGCCTCACGACCGGGGCGGCACAACCCTCAAGGAATTCGTTGCCTGTTGGCCCATCTGAAGCAATCGGTCTGTGCCACTCCCGCTCTACCGGCCCTGTTTTTCAAGCGCCTCCCAGGCTGACTGGGGCCAGCCTTTCCGGCTTTGTTCCGCTGAACGCTCCACCGGCCCTGTACGGGCCGAAGACGCTCACCGCTGGGGCGGTTCGCTACGGGCTGGACGCCCGTTGGTCTCGCTAGGTCGCTCGACCTGCGACCGAGCCTGCTGGGGCAGTCTGCGGTCGCTTCCCGCCTCCGCTGAACGCTCCGGCGTTTGCGGCTCGCTTGCGCTCGCCTCACTGTTTCGCGGGCCACGTTGCGGCCCGCTTGTCTCTGCGTATCGACGGCACCTGAACCGGCATCCGCAATGACCCATCCACATTCCAGTCCAGATTCCTTCAAACTTGGATACGTCAAACGACTTAGAGTCGTTTGACGGTGGCATGTGTTAGCTACAGGTAGCTACGGAAACAACGTGTGACGATTGGTATAGAATCACAGGTGTCACACCAGGCAATTTGAACATGAGTCGCCCGCCTATGAGCAACCGCGAGATTCGATATCGAGGGAAGGAGTATCCAATCATCGAACGATTCCGAATAGGTGGTCGCCTCTATCTTGCCGTTGCACGAATTGGTTCGGCAGGCCGTCGTGCCTATCAAGTATTCGATCCAGGTTCAAAGCAGATGCGGGCGCTGCACGCCCTACCAGATTCTACTGCAACAGTGGACCGAGTTGCTACGTTGCAGCGGCTAACACGTGGCGACAATGAGCTTCTTCAGATCATCGAGTATCGCCGCGAACATGACCAAGTCTGGGTCGTATTGCCTTGGATCGACGGGTTTAATTTACGCACGGTGCTGACCGGAATTCGTGAACGCAACCGGCCACGAGTTGCTGCCCCAGAAGCCGTGCGACTGATGAAGGGTATTGCTCATGCGCTTCATCACCTACATCGCCGCAAACAAATCGTGCATGGTGACATCAAACCGGCAAATTTGATTCTTACCAATCGTACCAGCTTGGTGATGATTGATTATCGGAAACGCCTGGGCGATTCGAGCGAACCATCGAACAGAGGCCAGGGTGATGGCGTCAGCCGCGCCTACTCAGCACCTGAAGTCATCGAGGGTAACGAGCATGTCGATTTTAGAGCCGACATCTTTTCGGTGGGGGTCGTTCTACGAGTTTCTGACAAGCAAGATTCCGTACGACGGAGCATGGGGGGAATGCAGGTGCGTTGCAGCAGCGTCACGTTCAGGGTTGACCCTGGTGCCAGCAAGTGAGTCTAGTCCCAAAACGAGATCTGAGTATCCAAGAGAATCTGGCAGCCGATCGACGCGCTGCTCAAACGCTCACTCTCGATCTTCGCGGATCAACGCTACGACACTTCGAGCGAATGGGTGAACGCGTGGATCTTCTGCCATGACTGAGATTCGCGATACGAAGAACTCGCACGCCAAGCAAGAACTGGCTCACGCATTTGCTTGGATGGTCGTAGAAATAGCGATTAAAGTCGACGACGTAGCGGAACTACTCGATTGGTTTAGACGTTCGTTTCGCTCGTACTTTGGTTTCCAACGAAACCGATCCCGCAGCTAGAGTTGTACAGCTTGCCCTTCGGCCCCACGAGCAGGTACGGTTCCAGCACTTCACCATGTACTCGTTTTGATTTTCATGGCGGCCGGTCGAGCGAGACCGTATGCACATTTCTGTCCAAATCGACGTTGACGCGGGCTCCGGAGGACTCCACTCGTTCGCATCCGACTGGCGAATCTTTGCGCGAACCCGAGCAAGAGCGCAGAATAGAACTTGTCGCGATTCTCGCGAATGTTGGGAATCGTGATCCCCTGGTAGCTACCGCCAAACAGAATAATGGCGTAAGAACAGGATCGCCCCTTCGGTGGTTTCAATCAAATGGCAGTGAGCCATCACGCGTACGATATGCTGAGGTCTGATGGGGCCTTCGGTATTACGAATGCGATGCACAGGGACCGTTAAACTGCCTTTGTGCAGAATCCGCCGGGGCTTGCCACTGACTCTCCAACTCTTGTCTTCTAAGGCAGCGATTGGACGATGCACCTCAAAGCCCGCCCGCAGCAATCCCCACCAATCCACATCTTGATACCGCATGCTGTTGGGATCAGGCTCACACTCTTCAGCATTCAAAGCTGCGAGGAGACGCTGATTCAGTGTTCGCCAGATTGCGTATTCGAGCGATACGAGATAAATCCAAACGCATGCTCCACCAATCAGAATATAGGGAAAAACGGACAACGCGACTAAAGGCGATACCAGCATGAGCGTTAGCCCGACGATAAAACCGACCACCATCCAGAACAGTTTTCGCGTACTTGCGGCGAGCTTTCTTCAATCGCGTCAATCTCAAACCACGGAAGCAGAGACGTGGAAGGCAACTCTTCATCAGCGGCGGAGTTTCCACCTTCATGCGTGTGAACGCCCGGCGTGGACAGAATGTGAACTCTGCGATGGTTGAAGCGCTGAGCCACGGGTCTGATTCAATCGCATCGAGCAGCGGCATCGGACTACTGACGATTTTCGTCGCGTACTGCGTCGGTTCTTTCGACGGTGACATTGGTCGTGGTTGCGGTTCGGCAACAACTTGGTTGCTTTCCGCATTGCTCGGTTCTGAGGCAACTTCCTGCTGTGCTGATGACTGAGCTCGTTGTTCAAGCTTTCGATATGCCACCGAACCAAACCGATAAAGACATCGGAGGCTCTCAACATTTCTTCGTCAGTTGGCTCACCCTCGCTGGAGTCATGCGCAATTCGGTTACGTATATGAACGGCATAGG
Source organism: Pirellulaceae bacterium (assembly GCA_963781095.1). Taxonomy (GTDB): domain Bacteria; phylum Planctomycetota; class Planctomycetia; order Pirellulales; family Pirellulaceae; genus Rubripirellula. Next base: position 330,169 of record CAWAEA010000012.1, on the reverse strand, counting down.
CTGCATCGGCAAATCTCTTTGGTCCAAGCGATTTCCTGCGGATGCTAATCAGCGCACGAAGCCCTGGCTTGTCGATGGGTTCCGTTAGAAAGTGTCGTTTGATCACGCGCTCAACAAGCCTGGTAGACTGCATCAGTCGCTTCTCAGGATCGAGTAGCTCGTCAGCGAGATCAACTTTTCGTTTCAGTTTGCGAATGGATTCTTCAACGTCGCCACGTCGGCCCGAAGTGGTCGTGTAACACTCCAATTTTCGACGAAAGGAACGATCTCGCTCATAGAATCTGGTCGCTCGCTACGGAAGACTGCCGCACTTTTCAGTAATATCTGACGAACTGCATCTGGCAGTGGCGTTTCGAGTAGCTTCGCTTCCGTGTCCACCACTTCGGGAAGATCGCCCAGCAAAGCGTGTATCGCGATTCGAGACCAACTGTAGATGTCAGCTCGCTTATCCACATCGTCACTGTCAGCTTCGCCGGCGCGATACGGATCAACCGGCCATTCCGACGTAGACACAGTCGGTCCACGGTCGATCAGTTTTGCAAGTTCAAATTCAGTCAAAATGGCCCGCTCATCCGAGCGACGAATCAACACCGATGCGGGACAGAGTTCGCGACGAATAATCCCTTGCTCGTGCAACGCAATCAGCCCGGAAGCGATGTCTAACATCAAACCCTTCGTGAAGGCGTGAGAAGAACGTTTGTTGCCGATGGTTCGCTGAAGCGGTTCTCCGTCAATCCACTCGTCGATGACCCAGTAGAATTTCTCAATGGGATCATGGAACGCGGTGACGTTGCAAATGATGTTGGGATGATCACGCAACGACTCGCATACATTCGGATGCCGTTTGATCCAGGTGCGGCAGCGTTGCTCATCGTCGGTGGATAAATCACGAAGATCGAATCGCTTGCACCGCGGCCCATAACGATCAAGTTCCAGATGGCGCAGCCGACAAATCTGGAACTTCAAGCCGTTGGATGCTTGCTGCCAATCGGTTAGCACTTCAGCGACAACGTATTCGTGGATGGTCGAGAGACCGCTACGGTTCGTCGATTCGGATCGAAGTGATTCCAGTTTCACATCAAGCGCCTCAGCGATTTGCAGCGCCAGGTTCGTCAGTCGGATTGCCCGACAACAGATTGTTGATCGTGCCGACTGATTTCCTCGCGCGGATCGCCAACTCTTCAACGCTCAGTCCGCGATCGTTCATGATCTCGGAAACCCTACTTGGATTAAGCGATATCGAGCGGCCATGGCTTGGTCGCTTGTTCGTCATCGGACCCGCTTCACTTTCTTTTCGCAACTTTTTAGCAACTTGTTTCAACTTGAATTTAGCCTGATTTGGATTGGGCCAATAATCCTGTCACTCCGAGTCATTTGACGTTCCCGGAGTCTTTGGTTCCAAGCACAGACAGGAGTTGGCCATGCTTCAAAAGACAACCCAATGGGTGACCGATCGACTCGTCGAGCGGGCACTGCCGAGCATCGGAAGCTTCATGGCTTCCGCCCTACAGCGAATGCTGATACTCGGCCACGTAGAACATCATAATCAATTGGAAGAGCAAGCTCGCCGCTACGAGGCAGCTGGGAAACCCCATTTGGCCCAGTTGATCCGTAGCGAAGCCTTGAACCTCTCTCTTAGCGACCCGTTCAGTTCCGCGCCTGCAATCTGTGAACGGCTGTCGGATAACAGTGAGGACCACGCCGAGCTGACCATCGGTATCGCGGATGCCACCAGTCCGAAACGAGCAAAAAGGAAGCCGCAACCTGCGGATGACAGTTCAAACGATCAGTCGTCAGGACTGGGCGAATGAACGTTTTGACAAAAATCAGACCACGAGACTTGACTGTCCTGCGTGCTCTCAGCTTGCAAGTACGGCTGTTTGGCCAACGACAACTCGCCGACACGCTTTGGAATGGCGACATCGCCAATGCACGACGTCGACTCAGGCGGTTCGTGGAACTGGGCTTGATCCACCGGACGGTCGCACTCGCGCGGCCGCTGCCTGAACTTCTGGCACCCATCGTGAAATGGCAACCGGGACAGCCGGAACCTGATGCCGCACAAGTAGCGTTCGAGTTGCAAAGTCGTTGGCGCTACTCAAGCGATGCGTTCAACCGTCGTCGTCGCCCCAACCAAAACGGTAACTGATCACTTCGGCGGTCGGCATAAAGGAACGATCAATTCGCAAGTCTCACATGACCTGGGAGTTGCAGCGGTTTGGTTGTGGTTCTGGTGCTATCAGCCGCGATGGGCCGATGCTCGGCGGAGTGAGGACATGCTGACGGGTTTTGAATTGGGTGAGTCCGTTCCAGATGCAGTCTTAGTTGACAAACACGAAGAGCCAATTGTGCGCCATCGAGTACGGAGGTGACTACTCGGCGGAACGCGTCGCAAATTTCCACGACTCAGCAGCACAAAAATCGCTGCCTTACCAAATTTGGTGAATGACATGGACGAAAAACTTTTCCGCCCTCGCGATGCAGCGTTCGTGAATTTCACGTTCAGGTATCGAATCGGAACTAATCGAGCGTACGCAAAGTGTCTGTTGGCCGGACGAAGTCTCAATGCAGTCTCGAAAGTGACCGCAAGGCTTTGTGCTAACGGACTGTTGACTCGATTCATGCTTATCCCGCCTGAGTGCTATTTTCGACTTGGAGCCAAGGCGGTTAACTCATTGGGTCTTTCGCCAAGAAACATAGAACCGCTAGGACCGCAATCATTACCGATCGAGTTCGCAACACTCGTGTACGCCACACAAAGCGAAACCGCGAAACGACGACTGTCGCACCTGGACTTGACGGAGTACGCACCTTGGATGCCCGAGGAGTTCCGTACGTTGCCGTACTGTGTCGCTGCGGATGGTCGACTCGAACTGATTCGCGTCGATTTGGGCGGCTCGCCACAACACGTAGCGAGAAAAACCTCGATCGCTGTGCATGAGCATCTGAAGCTACCGGAACTCGCTGATCTGGCAGCGACGAAGAGGTTCCAGGTCGTTCTGCTCACCACCAGTTCACAAAAGGCCGCGTTCATCGCTAAGGCCCTTGATTCATCCGATATCGCGGGTGCGATTCCCATTCATATTGCGGTCGTTTCTCAACTGTCCCTGCTACTTTTACGCAGTAAATAGAAAGGTGTCTCTACTATGCCACGAAGCGTGTACCACCAATCGCCAGGCAATCCGATTCAGCTCGCGAAAATTCCGTTGCAGCCACTGGAGCTTGAATTCGCCTACTACCGAGGTGTCGACAATGACGACAATGAGTTTGCATCGCGAGTGCTGAAGGACGTAGTCATTGCGAGCTTCGCAGCCATACTGCTTCTTTGGTTGTGGGCGCGAATTTTTGATTTTGCTCCGCTGCCCATCATCATACTGGGATTCCTGATTCTGTTGGCGTGGCGAGTCGTTGAATCGCAGCTCGACACGATGCCCGGCCTGATTTGCTGCGCGATCGCAGGGGCATGGATCTACTGTCTAGTCCCGCTACCCCATGCCCTGGACGTGTTCGTGGCGTTGGCAGGGACAACGCACTTGGCTCGCGAGATTGTTCGCCACTTCACCTTCCTGGCAACGGTCGCACCTACCGACTTACAAACCGCATGGACAATTCGGGAAAACACCTGTTGGCAAACAGTTGTCAGTGGCCTTGTCATGCTTCCGCTTGCGATGGGAATCATCGTGCCCAGCGCGATGCCAACGATGCTGCTCCTGGGAGGAGTCGCTTGGGCCGGCCTGTTCGCCGCTTACGTTAGCCAACCCCGAGACTACGCGGAAAACTTTTGGAACTCCATCCAAGCGTGGTGCAGCTACAACCGACGCGATACTCGCATTGCCGGAATCATCATCAGTCCGTCAGGAACGTGCAAACAACGCCTGGGACTTCTGTTCGGGATAGTCCTTTTGAACGCTTCCGTGATCTTCAAAATTCTATTGCTGCCACTCTTCGGCGGAATCGACATCGGATCTGAAAGCCTGTTTGGCATTGGTGGAATCGGTGAATTGTTTCTGCACCTATTACTTGCCGTATTGGTGAGCGGCATTGCTGCCGTACTGCCATTGTCGCTACTAGCAACGGCGACGTGCGTTGTGGGGACGCCCGTCTTCGGTCGATATTCAATCCCTGAACCGAGTTATGTCCCGGCTTCGGAATGGAAAGCAATCACCGATCGAATACGTCGCTCCAGTAACCAGATTGAGGCGAACAGCTTCTACCAGGGTCGAGTCAGCTATGACCAGTCTCCGTTGTTGGTTCCGCAGGAGGTCTACAAAGAACACGCGCACTTCTTGGGGGACACCGGGTCGGGAAAGACATCGCGTGGACTGGCACCTCTCATCGAGCAAATACTCAGTACAGGTAAGGCCAGTGTGATGGTTCTTGACTTGAAAGGTGATTCGCAGGAATTGCTGCAAACAATGAAATGTGGAATCGCGACTGCCCGCGATCTCTACGGAATCGACATCCCGATCCGCTACTTTAGTCTGCGTGAAGACCAGTCCACCTTCGGATTCAATCCCTTTCTGCTCCCCTGTTGGACCGAGCTAAACGATCTGCAAAAAACCGACATTCTATGTGGTGCTTTGGGATTGAACTACGGCAGCGAGTATGGGGAAGGCTATTTTTCGTCAGCCAATGCCTCCGTCCTGTTTGCAACGGTACGCAATTTCCCAGAAGTGAAAAGTTTTGATGACCTAGCGGACAAGATTTCCTATGTCGTGGCGCGACCGAAGGCGCACGGAATCGACGACAAATCGCGAGACGCTGGGAACCATGTCAAGATGATTGTGACACGTCTGGCGACGATTGCCGCACTCAACATTCACGACAAATCGACGCCTAGCGATGAGGTTCGGAAACACTGCATAGATCCGTCGCGACTGTTCTCCAATCCGGAAGCTCATTACTACAGTCTATCGGCGACGCTTGGTCCCGGTTCTTCACCGGAAGTGGGGCGGTTGGCAACGTACATGTTGATGATGGCATCGACTTTAACCAAGCGTGAATTCCCTGTGTACCTTGTGATTGACGAGTTTCAGCGAATGGCTTCACGGAACTTAGACTACCTGTTGCAACTCGCTCGCAGCATGGGCGTGTCCGTAATCCTTGCGAACCAGTCAATGCAAGACCTGGAACGCTACAATTTGATCCCAGTACTTGAAACCAATTGTCGCTACCGTCAGTGGTTCTCAGTCTCCGGTTGGGAGGACCAAGACCGTTTGTCACGACACAGCGGCGAGACGGTGGACATGCTCAACGGCAAGTCAATTAGTACCTCATCTAACTCGAAAGGGACCACGAGCAGCACGAGCTTTTCAAACAATGAGTTCGTTGGACCTCGTCTAACCCACAACGACATCAAGCTAGTAAGCGACGATGACCGCAAGAGCATTGTACTAATCAATCGCGGAGCCGGTTACGCGCAGTACGGCGGTATGCCGGTCATCGTTGATTGTGATTTTCACATCTCAGCCGAAGAGTACGAGAAGCGGAAAGAGTCGGCATGGCCTTCCGGTGATGTAGGGACGTTTGTTGCAACGAACTGGAATCGTCCAGCCTCAAAGACATCTCGGCGAGGCCGATCGGCCAGCTCTTCACCATTGATCACGCAGGAAACAATTGACACTGCTGAAGCGCGGGTGAACCGAAGCCAAAGCGTAGTCGATCAAAGAAGTCGAAACAGCCAAAGGCGGCAACCGAGTCGGGGCTGGCCAATGCATCTGCCACCGACGCTTTTGAACGCTATCTCCGTGAGAATCCGCTCGAATCGGAATCTGATGGGTCCGGCGAACGGGAGGACTAGTTATGTTCCGAAATTGGACCCCCGAAATACTCGACCTCGTCGAAACACTCACCTGTCGGCTTCGCGTCATGTCACTAAGACAGATTCACCGAGGTTGGGCCTCCATGTTCCATTCTCCAAACCAGATTGTCGATTCGATTGAACGACTGGTACAAGCGGGCTTGCTGGTCGGCGATGTTCGTCCACTTCCGCTTTCTCCGGTTTCGTGCCAGCCACTCGCCGTTTGGTTTCCTGGCGAAACTGATCCACCACTCGAACGACTGGAGCAACACATCCAATGCCGCTGGGACAAAAAGCCAATACCAACACCCATCGTCGCGGCGACGAAAAAGGCGTGTCACCTATTTGGTTCGTCCGCCGGAGGTATGCCTGCGCAGACGCACCTGAACCATGACCTGTTGCTTTCTGAAGTGTTCGTCGGCTACCGGGAAAGTCAGCCTGAAGTATGCACGTCATGGCTCGGCGAGGATGCGGTTGAATCGGCAGAACGAGGTGTCAAGAATCCAGATGCATTCCTGATTGATGCTGAAGGTAACGTCATTCGCGTGATCGAATCAGCGGGCAAGTACTCGCTCCAGCAACTTGAATCGTTTCATGAACACTGCAAATTGTCAGATTTGCCCTACGAACTCTGGTAAGAAGATAGGTTTTGCTATGCCAATTTGGAAAACTGAACGACCGATCATCGAGCACATTTCACGTCATACGGTCTTGATCGATCGCTTGATGCCTATCGCGGAACGTGAACGCACTTTGTTGACGCTCGAACATCTCATTCGCTCGAAACAGGTGAGCCAATGGACGCATTCAAGTGGCCTCCGCTACTGGACTCTGAATTCAACTAAGCCGCTTTCCGATCTCTCCCTCATTCGAGCATTTGGGCTGACGCTATTTTCGCATGTAACCAAGTCAAGAACCGCTCTGACCAGCGACGACATCCAATCGACGTTTCCACAACTGTATCGAAAGGGACTTCCAAACGGCTACTACATGGAAGTTCGACAAGCTCCACACCTGGGAATTGCAAAAGTCGATGCTTGGTCTCGCGTTAGTCGGCTCGTTGAGCGAACAACGAAGATCATCGACCGCCATCGCTCACAGCCCGAATTCCGCGAGTTGTTCGCTGCGCGGTCGATTCGGCATTAGCTGGATTGTTCCGACTCCACAAAAGCAGCGAAGACTCGATTTCGCCTTGACTCACTTGTCCGCGAGTGGCGCTCTGACTAAACGTGTACGCGATTCCTGAATTACTCGAAGTCGCCGCCGATCCCGCAATCCCAATAGTATCCCAGCCGAACTCAGCATTTCCCATCGCGGATTTGAAAACGCCTCTTGGACCGAGAGCAGTCAAAACAACGGGCAGGTGATCGCCTTCAATTGCTTGGCAAGTCTTATTGGACTTGTCAATCAACGTCGTTTGGAATGAGCCAGCGACGTCAACAGGAGGTCCGTTATGCAACGGTTCAAGGATTACCTTAACACAACTCCAGACTTAGTTGGCTGGATGATTAAGCGAGTTGTGTACTGGCCAATCGTCCTACTTCGCGCCGCCATTATCGGCGCAGTTCTGGACTTTGGCTGGTGAACGGAGTGCGAGTTGGTTCCCTTATTTCAAAGGCACTCACTCGCATGGAATCGACATCCAGCAAAAAAGGAACGCCGTCGACTAATCGCTCTTTGCGAAAGTTGATCGACGAAATCGACGACGTTCGTGTTCGCGTGAGCGAGCACAAGAAACAGAGCTGGAACCATGGAGGTTCCGGATTTACAAGATTGACGGTGAATACAGGAGGGCCTGCTCACCGCCAAACACAACAACGTGTGGATAACACACAAGGAGACAACATGGCAAATAAGCCGGTTAAGCGATTCGCAGTAGGAAGTGGTACTCGCGCTTTCGGTCTGGGAGAACCAGTCGAAGACGAACGGTTCGTGGCACAGTGTCACGATCACCCGCACCTACCGCGACGGTGACGAGTACAAGGACACCACGACATTCCGTCGTGACGACTTGGTGTTCGTGGCCAAGGCGGCGGATATGGCGTTCGCTTGGTGTCTGAAGCAGGCGAGAGCCAGCAAAGAAGCAGAAACCAGCGAGTAAGGGATAAACATTGCGCGGGTGCAACCCACCGGCGTCAGGGATGAAACGTCATGAACGACACCGAAGAAATAGCACTAGTTGATACAGGACGAATCGTAATAACCGAGCGCAGAGGCGATTCTATCGCCGGACGATCTGCTCATCGGATTGTTGCGTCACATGCGGGCGGACTGGGCGATCTGTGTGAAGAAGACAAAGCGGCTAACGACTTTCCGCGCCTGACAGAGTCGCGTTTGTTGTCGGCCGACCCGCGCTGAGCGTGGGAAAAAGTTTTGGATCATCACCGAACATGATCGCTCCTGTACGACGATTCTTCTGCCAAACGAGTACTAGGTCGCAAAATCGGTTCACGTCATCCAGTGGGTGACATGGGCTATTAACCCAGGTTTTGCCGGGCTGTATTAGCCAGCCCGGCACTTTTCCTTATTGGTCCGCTGTGACAGCCACCTGTCACAGGGGGGCGAAACCATGGGAGTTCGTGCCTTTAAACACGCAAGAGCTTCCATCAACTAAGGAAAAGACATGATACGAAAACTACGATTGCGAATTGCCGCATGGACAGATCCTCGACTTGATATGCCAACGATTGAACCAGTCTTCTGGCAAGCATTGTTGGCTATCCGAAATCACTACTACGCGGATGAGTTGGAGCACTACGTTCACAACGGACGTCCTGACCATCACATCCTCCCCAAGCTAAACACGATCGATTGTTGGCTTGTCAATGCTATTGATCTCGGATGCCTGGACGACGACTAGCCAGTCAGCAATTCAACTCGCATGGAGGGCAGCACTGCCCTCCATGCACTTTTCTCAAAACTAGACCCATAACGGCAGTTACATCAATGTCCAACGAAGCAAGAACACCATACGCCATGATTGGGTCCAAACAATTGACGTCGCAAGTTTTTAAGACCGGCGATGAATGGAGTGGATTCAAGTACCGATTCAACGTTTTTCACGTCAATAGCCGCACTGGAAAAGTCAGTAACTGGTACGGACCAGAAGACATCGAGGCGATCGTCAGTCTTGCGCGTGTCCTTGCAGCCGAGCTGGCCAACGATGGATGTATGGATCAGGGTCTTCGACATCGTTTGCGGACAATTTCGGCAGCACTCGATGAGACCATTGCCCAAATCAACTCAGTTCCGAGCGGAGATACAGATCAATGAAAACCAAAGTTGTTCACGAACTGCGAGTTGGATTGCTTGTTTTGAAGATCAAACGAGTCCGGTCGAACGGTACGAGCCTGCACATCATTTCGATGGGTCGATTGTATCGCAACGGCGAATTGTGGCACGAATCGACGCGATTTAGCCAAGACGATATTCCGTTCATGCGGCACCTGCTGGATGAAGCACATACGTGGATGTTGGAGCTCGGGAGATAACGTCGAGAGTGAGAATGGGTCGCTACCATGACTCTACTTCCTGGTATTGTTGACGACTTAGACTCATTGATTCGGGCGAGTGTCGACGTCTGCAACGGTTTACGCCGATCCCCCTTGGTCTTATTCCAACAAGGCGGCTCGCGGTGCAGCAGACAATCACTATCCCACAACTGGCGCCGGATTCGATTTGTGCCCACCCGATCGCACGACTCGTCAAGCGAGACGCTCATTTGCACCTCTGGACAACAAACGGCTTCTTGCGAGAGTCGTTCGATGTGGTGGATGCCTGGGGTTTTCGTTTCAAGTCATGCCTTGTTTGGATCAAACCGCAACTTGGCATGGGCAACTATTGGCGAGTATCGCACGAGTTTTTGCTGCTGGGAGTGGCGGCAGTCTGCCCTTCAATGACAACACGTGTCGAAGCTGGCTCTTCCACCCACGATCTCGACATAGCAAGAAGCCCTTTGCTGCATGCGCCCTAATCGAACGAGTCAGTCCCGGTCCCTACCTTGAACTATTCGGTCGAGAAGAGCAGCCAAGAACGCAGTGGACGGTTTACGGCAACCAAGTGGAGCGACGGCTGTTTTGAAACACATCGTCAACACAATGCCCGATGCATCCAACCAAGTGCCGCGACTGCTCACTGTTACCGAAGTAGCCGATTGGCTCAGTGTGTCCGCAAGCTTGGTTTATCAGCTCGTAGATTCTGGCAAGCTGCCCGTTTACCGCATTGGCAATGGGCGCGGAGCCATCCGCTTCCGTCCTGAAGACATCGAGTCTTATTTGGCAGCTTGTCGGAGTGAGAAGGCCCAGCCAGCAAGTCAACCGAAGGTTCGCCCACGGCTAAAGCACATCCGCTTTGAGTGAACATGGTTTCGTTGGCAACTGAGTCAACAGAGGCGAATGAAAGGTTCGCTTCTTAGCCTGTCCGGCTGCCACCGGACAGGGCTAGCAAATTATCCAAGTCCCATGGCCGATCAGTTGCCGGTGGCTCGCTGAGCTTGATCCCGCATATGATCGGGACTATGCGACAGATGCTGATAAACCCGAGCCAGCATTGAAGGATCTTTGTGCCCCATCAACAACGCCACGGTCAACGGATCAACACCACGCTTTAACGCATTTGTCGCCCACGAATGTCGGAGGGCATACAGCGAATACCGTGGTACAAGCTGGCTCGCCATTCTTGCGAATCAGTTTCGCTTTCGCTTCTTCGCGTAACTCGGCAGCCGTCTTGAGTCCGCATCGATCCCTTTTTGCCGTTTCATTGCAGCAAGAGATTTTGCGTGAACTCATTGATCTCGTCCAGCTTGGCTCCAGCCCCTTGACTTTCATCAGTGCCTTGCCCATCCGGGTTTGAATGCGATCGAGGCCACAGTTGACACCGCTCCGTCGTCCAAGGTTGACCGAGGGTATTCCGAAACAAATGCCCGACAGGATGCTCATCCAAGAGGCGTTTGGTGATCGCCAATGCAACATCGTTGAGATAAACGATACGAGGCGACTTCTTTCCTTTCGATTTGCTCGCTGGGAAAACCCAGCGAGCGTTCTTCAAATCAACATACCCAGCGAGCAAACGAAGTGACTCTTGGGGCGACAGCCGGTTTGATAGGTCGTGATCGAGCAAATCACGAAACCGTTCATCTCGAACATGAGTGAAGCAATAGTTCAAACTCCTCGGGCGGAAGATAGACCTCCTTGCGTTCTGCGCCCGGCATGTCGAGGACTTCCAGGGGATTCGTAGTCAATCCGGCCCTGTCGTTTGGCCCAACTCAGGCAACGTTTGATGCACTGAAAGTAATTTCGACGGGTTGTTTGGGCAATGTCGTAATCATCGACCCATTGCTCGACATGATGCGGTTTGAGTGTCGAAACTCGCATATCGGGATATGTGATTGACGAACCGCTGCAAACGATGAGCGATACCATTCATAGGTATCGGGAGAACGATTCTTCTGCGTCCATTCGAGAAACGCATCAATGATCGTGACCAACGATTCCGGCGAATGATTTTGAATCTGTGGCCGACTCATCAATTGATGATACTGCCGAAACGCTTCGGTCTTCGTCATGGCCAAGATTGATCTGTTTGCGATTGATCTCGACGTACCAGAGACCACGTGTCTTCTTGTAGAACGGCTTAGGGAAGTGAGGCATTTGCGAACCCTCCAATCGTAACCGGGAAACGGAAACAACAGAGGCGAATGAAAGGTTCGCTTTGCGATTTCGACCGACTGCCATCGGTCGAAATCGCGTTCTCAATCAAAGTTCTCGGACAACTTCTCGGACAGAGCCGATTTTAGCAGAAGTCAAATCGTCGTAAGTCCTTACCCAGCAACAGTACACCCGGAGGGATTCGAACCCCCAACCCTCGGTTCCGAAGACCGATGCGCTATCCAATTGTGCCACGGGTGCTTGTTAGAACATGATTGTAGCGTTTTGGGCGACTGTGTCCTAGACCTAGAGGTCGCTTGGATCAAATTTTTGATCCTCTCGCCGGCTTGCCGCGGGCGATGGGGTAGCTACCTTGATTCCAGCGACCCGGCGAACGTAACCACTTGTTCACGTGCCGCCGGAGCATCCTGCCAGCAGGCATATTTAGGCATTCGACCTTGTCCGTGCGCAGCGATCGCCTCGGTCGCTTGCATGGTCCTTTTGCCCACTATTTTTCATAGACGTCGACGCCAAACGATTTGAGTTGTTCGATGCGTTCCGACTTTTCCTTTTGATCAACCGGGTTACCGCCCAGGTAGATCTCTAGATAAGGTGCAAATCGTCGATCGCCCTCAAAATCTTTTCGGCACATTTCGACCAACGGCGACAAATCTTTGACTTCGTTTCGCGCCATCATCACCATGTCCAACTCGTGAAGTTCGCCGAGCGGAGAAAGCGACTCAACTTTGTTGCCGGAAAAGTCAAGCGAGGTCAGCCAGCTGAACTTCGCGATCGGCGTCAAGTCGGCGATTTGGTTCTTGGAAATATCCAACGACCAGACTTTTTTGAGTTCGGCGAGCGGTTCGAGCGACGTTAGCTGGTTTTCAGAAACGTAAAGTGTTCTGAGATTTGCCATCGCTTTGATCGGAGTCAAGTCTTGAACTTGGTTTCGAGACAGATCCAATAATTGCATCGCGACCAGACCCTCGACCGGCTTGACGTCTTGAATTTGGTTTCCGGCAAGCGACACCGACTGCAAACGTTTGAGTTCGGCGATCGGCGACAAATCTTTGATCTCGTTGTTTTCAAGGTCGATCAGCATCAACGCTTTGCAATGTTCGAGGCCAGACAAGTCGGCGATTTTTTTCCCTTTGCCGACGACTCGTGAGATGTTGGCGACATCGGCGGCGACGATCGGCTCGTCATTGTGTCGCTTGGCGTAAACCTCGCTACGAACCGCCGCCTCAAGATTTTTGTCTTTAAAAATCGGCACTGGCGGGGCAGGCGTCTCGGGTTGGGCCGCGTCCGTGGCGACCACGGGATCGTCGGCCGCGAGAGCCACAGCTGAGAATGAAATCGTCATCGACAACGCAAGCGTTGCGAGAAGAAATGGCGAGATTCGCATGAGACGTTGGAAGGATTCGAAGGAGGGATGCTGATTCAGGCAGCTTCCCTCCATTCTAATTGCTTCGGCAGTCGACGTGTATCGACTCGGCGTGTTTATCGATCACGTGGATCGGTCAAACCGTCGGCGAGACGTCGCAGTGCTTCGGTTTCAATTTGACGGACTCGTTCTCGGGTCAGCCCGAATTCGGCGCCGATTTCTTTAAGCGTCATCGGTTCGTCACCGCCCAGGCCAAAGCGCAGTTTCAAAACCATCGAGTCGCGCTCCTCCAAATCACCGAGCAGCTCCATTGCATGTCGGAGGATGTCGTGATCGAGCATCTCTTCGTCGGGAGCTTTCAGTCGCTCGTCCATCACCATTTCACCCAACGACCAACCCGAATCGGTTTGATCACTTTGCGGCGTGGAGTTGCTGATTCGAATCGCTTTACGAATGATCGGCAAGTTTCTTCTTAGGCAATCCCAGCACCCTCGCGACTTCTTCGTTGGTCGGCGTTCGACCGAGTTCTTCGTTCAACCGTGCGGTCGCGCGTCTGCCACTTGCTAAGCAACTCGACCATGTACGCGGGGATGCGAATCGTCTTGGCACTGTTGATCAACGCCCGTTTGATCGATTGCTTGATCCAGTAGCTCGCATAGGTGCTGAACCGTGTGCCGACGGTCGGGATCGAAACCTTCGACGGCCCGCAGCAGCCCCAGGTTGCCTTCTTCGATCAGGTCTTGCAGTCCGAGACCTTTGCCGGTGTAGCCACGAGCGATGTTCACGACCAACCGCAGGTTGGCGCGGACCATTCGGTCGCGAGCCATCACGTCGCCTTGAGCGATTCGGCCGGCTAATTCTTGCTCGTCCGCCGCGGTCAACAAGCGCAGTTTCGTTGATTTCTCGGAGATAAGTTTCGAGCGGCGATTGTGCCGAACGCGATGCCGTCGGTGTCTTGCGTCGCGTATTGGACACGGCTTCTTTGAGTTCGGCATCTTCGGGATTGACGACTGTTTCGTAATGACTCATGAATTAACGCCACGCAAGAATCGCTGGGACCGACTCGGCGTCTGATCTGGAGATGAGGATGTGATCGACACGCGGCCATTGGGAAGGAAAGCCACGCTGATACCCTCGGATCAATCGAACAAGAGTGAGTCCCAAACCAGGGAGATGGATTGGGTGAACGAAGTTATTCATCGGCGCGTCAGCCCCAACTCCTTCAACAACGACTCAAGTAAACCGCCTGTGCCGCCGATGCCGATGAACCGGATTGAAAGAGTCGCGACGCTTCGGGTGGGTAGCAAATCATACGGCCGAGCGGCGTGAAGATCCGTGACAGGGTGTAAGTTCGGCTGGCGTGGCATCCCAAAAGGAACCCCTCAATTTTCCAGTTCGATCGTCCCGGGAATTGGTTGCCGGTTATAATGGCGTCGTGTTGCCAAGCCATCGCGACACGCTGGATCACTTGGCAGCTCGGCGCGGATGGGATCGATGGCCGCACCATGAACTTGAACCATGGCCTTGAGACGAGTGGCATCGTGACGGGAAAGAAACCTTCAGCATTGGAGCGGCGATGATGAGCGGATCAGATCATCGGACGCCGACGCGGACGTCAGATGGCTCATCGATACCCGACGAATTGGCGAATGCGGAACAACTTTTGCGATCAAATCATGATGGATCGGCTTCGGAGTTCGGCGATGATTCTTGGTTGAACCAATTTGACGCCGGCCGCGTCGCATCGGTGCTGAGGATGTTGGACGCGACGCTTTGCCTCGACAGCACGCATGCGACCACCGATTCGGATCAATCGATTTTGTCTCCGATTGTGCCGCCGAGAGTGGGACGTTTTGAGATCGGCGAGTTGTTGGGCGAGGGGAGCTTTGGTGCCGTCTACCGCGCTTTCGATACGGTGTTGCTAAGGGACGTTGCGATCAAAGCGGTGGCATTGCATCCTCGACTCCAAACGACAAACGAAGACTATCGATTGAACGAGGCGCGTGCGGCGGCCAAGTTGAATCACCCCAATTTGGTTCCGCTGTTTGAAGTTGTCTCGGACGACCAGTGTGTGTATTTAGTTTCCGAGTTTTGCGACGGGCCGACTCTGGCCATGTACTTGCAAAATCTCGAGTCGCCGATGTGCTCATCGTGGGCAGCCGAAATTGCGTTGAAGCTTTGCGATGCGATGGCTCATGCGCACGGTCGTGGGTTAGCTCATCGCGACATCAAGCCCAGCAATGTGTTGTTATCGCCCGAACGTGCTGCCGACGACATGTTGCCGTTTAGTCCTCGACTAACCGATTTTGGTCTCGTCCTCGAAATCGATCAGCAGGCCAACCCAAAAAAAAACTTTCGTTTGGCGGGAACCATCTTGTACATGGCTCCCGAACAAATGAGGGGCGATCCGCATATCGACGCTTGCCAAGGCGACGTTTACGCGATGGGATTGATGTTGTACCGAATGTTGGCGGGCAGGTTGCCCTATCGTTCGTCGACAAAGAAAGAATTGTTTCGTGAAATCTGTGTGACACCGATCCAACGGATCGAAGAGAGCGAGCCCGCGATCCCAAATGATTTGCACGCAATTTACTTGAAGGCTCTCCGTAAGAATCCTGACGAACGTTATGCCTCGTTTCAAGAATTCGCAGACGACTTGATTCGTTTCCGAGATGGTCGCGAAGTGCTTGCACGTCCGCGGTCGCGTCGGGAACGGATTTGGCGAGTGACGCGTGGCGAGCCGGTCATCTCCGGATTGGCCGTTGCATTGATCAGTTTGATTGTCACCGGCTTCGTGATATTCGGGTTGAACAACCGACGATTGCGTCTACAAGGCGTCGCGCTTTCTGAGGCGCTTGATGCCGCATCAACGAGCGAACAGAAGGCAATCCAGGTCGCTGCTTCGATCCGACATCCAGCAATCTTTTGCATCGTTGTCGAAAGATGATTCATCCGCCGCGCGGTAGCTGCTTCGTGAAATCAACGATTATCGCGGACCCGATGCGCCTCCTCGGTATGATCTGAGGTTGCTGAGTTCGATGGCCCATGAAGGTTGGAAAGGCCTCGAGGGATTTTCGCACAGCGTGACGGAAATTATTTCGATCGCTGGGACCCAGACGTTTGTCGTGGCATCGCAGTCAAACCTGATGCGCGTGTACCGCGACACGGGCGAAATGTTGATGGAAACTCGCATGGATGAAGGGGCCAGCATCCATGCGATCGCCGTCTCACCGGACAATCAATGGATCGCCGTGGGATTGTCGCCCGATTCGAGTCCGTGGTGGCTGGGGAGCAGTATCGTCAGATTTGTTCGGTTGCCACCGCAACGGCCGCTCTCTGGTTCGAAATCGCCGCCACCGTTGGAGCCGATTCAAGGGATTGATTCGGAAAGAACCATTTGGGGTTTCTTTTCGACGATCGAATCGTTGGCATTCTCTAGCGACGGAACTCGCATCGCGGTGGGAACTCGCTATAACCCGGTCCAAGTCATCTCATTGTGCGAACCTTCGTCGGTCGAAATCGTAGACTCCGAACGTCGAAACGAAGATCTCTTTTTTACGGACGATGATCTGCTCCTGCACTCACCGAGAGCGGGCGAGTTGATTTTGGAGGATCCATCAAAAAAACGACCGAGTCAAAAAATTGGCTTCGTGGGAAACATTGGCGTTCGGAGGCTTTGTCGTTCTCCCGATAAACAATGGTTCGCGGCGGTCGCAATGAACAACTGCCAGGCGTCTTTGATCCACCACCGCGACAATGGCGCGGTCCGGTACACGTTGGAATGCGAACCGGTCGAAATACGCAGCCTGAGGTTTTCGGACGACGGTAAGTTTGTCATCGCAGGAACGCTCGGCGGCGCCGTCGTCGTTTGGGACATGTCGTCGCTCGGACCAAAGTCGGATCCGAAATTGCCTATTCGCCGACCATCCACCGCGTGCTGCACGATGCTGCGGTAACGGCGGTCGCGATGGACGGTGCGGGAACCGTAATCAGTGGCGCGGCCGATGGTTCGGTTGTGACTTGGAAACCGCAATCCGATGTTCGAGCACGCGAAACTTACGCGATGAAAAAACATTCCACGGCGGCTGATCTTATGCCGGACGGGAAGTCGGCGATCATTGGATACGATGACGGTTCGATCGAACGATTCGATCTGGACTCGGGCCTTCACACCGTCATCCGTCAATCCCGTGGAGTCGCGGTGCGCGATGTAGCCATCGAGCCGAATGGGAACTGGTGTTTGATTGGCTTTGAAGATGGCCGGGTCGATCACGGGTCGATGATTGCCGGTTCCGGATCCGAAAAAGATCACCGCTGGAAAACGCTGCCCCTTGGCTCTCTTGTTCACGGACATGACGTCAGACCCTTTGAATTTCACATTTCAGATTCGGGACAGCAAATTTGCCTGTGCCGCGGAGGCTACAACTTCCAATGGATCGACTTGACGATCAATCCCGAATCGCATCATTTGGTGGACGCCGTTCCGGTCCATGAATTTCGCACTGATACCGCGGTCGAAACGGTCGCGCGGCTGAATTCCGACACGATCATGTTGATTGGCGAGTCGATCCAGATCTCGCGAGCGAAACGATCGCAGCAAATCTTGCCACTGGGAACCGATAGGGTTGATGGCATGTTGGAAGTCCGATCCAGCTGCACCGATTACGGTCGGCCGAGTTTATGTGGGATGCTGTGACGGCCGCATTCGCATACTGGACTTCGATGGAAAGAAGGTCGGAATCAGCGAACGTTGGAACTCCAACTCACCGACCCAGCAAGCGATTCGCGAAATTCGCGCGATCGCGTTATCGCCCGATGGATCTAACATTGTGACCGGCAGCCAGCAAGGCGAGGTCGGCATCTGGGACGCGGAAAACCTGCGCTGGCTGGGGACGCTGTTTTCGCCGGTAGATCCAGTGAGATTCAGCAATTTGCCTTCTCTCGGTCCGGCCACCTGTTGATGGCACACCAGGCAAAATCCGACGACTTGGACTTGTCGGGAATGGGCCATTTGAAGTTGCTTCGGGTCGAAGGTGGCCGACCCGATCGTTAGTCGATGTTGAACGTGGCCACGTCCATCCAACACGATCGACCCTCACTCCGCTGTGGGCCGATTGGGGAACGTTTTCTCTCGCTAAATCGAGTGAGCATCGCCGCGCGACATCCCATAGGTATAGAAATCAATCGCCCGGTGAGGGAATCCGTTGTCCATCCGTCGATTGATTGTCGAGGTCCACTTGAGTCCGCTTTTGGTATTGCTTGGTGTCATCGCGATCGGCTTGCTGGTCGGACGCATATCCATTTATGGCGTCTCGTTGGGGACATCGGCGATTCTGTTCGTGGCGTTGCTGGCCGGCCACTTTGGGATTTCGATCTTTGAAGGCGTTGGCACATTGGGTTTGGCGTTGTTTGTCTACTGTGTGGGCATTTCGGCGGGCCCGACGTTTTTTCGTGGGCTTGCCACTCACGGACGCAAGATGGCCGTTCTTGGTGCGATGATCGTGCTAACAGGAGTGAGCGTCGCAGGAGTTGCCGCGAAGCTGCTTCACCTGCCGCCCGATTTGGCCGGCGGCTTGATGGCGGGTGCGATGACCAGCACGCCCGCGCTCGGTGCAATCACTGAATCGATCGACCAACCCGGCAACGTGGCGGTGGGGTTTGGAGTCGCTTATCCAGTCGGGATCATGGCGGTCGTTTTGATGGTGCAACTTGCGATCAAATTTGGGAAACACGAAAACGTGGGCTCGAATGATCCGGATTCGGATTC
Source organism: Pirellulaceae bacterium (assembly GCA_963781095.1). Lineage (GTDB taxonomy): Bacteria > Planctomycetota > Planctomycetia > Pirellulales > Pirellulaceae > Rubripirellula. The sequence goes on along the minus strand of CAWAEA010000012.1, from coordinate 311,573 downwards.
TCTGGGAGAGTCAGTTGAAATCCATCGTCGTTCGGTGGAAATTGCGAATCCGATAATTGCCGGTCGCCGTCCGAGCCAGATCGACGTGTTGACGGACTCGGGTTGCCAGATCTCTCGAATCCACCTCGACGGCCGCTGGCGACCGCTTGCACCGGAGTACGTTTTTTCAATTGGTGATCGAGTCATGTTGGTGGGCACCGATCGGGATATTCGCCGCGTGGCTGACACGCTCGGAGTCATTGTCGCCGACGAGGATGCAGTGCTCGATGCCGATCACCAACGCAAAGTATTGGTAGTCACTTCGCCTGACATTTACGGACACACCCTCCAGACGTTGAAGTTGCGATCACGCTACGGCGTCACCGTCGCCCGAATCCGTCGCCACGATATCGAGTTTGTTCCGTCGGGACGTACTCGGATCGAATTCGGCGATACCGTGACGATGGTCGGCGAGTCCACCAATTTGGCAAAGATTCAAAATGTGGTGGGGCATCGGCCACGGGCGCTCAATGAAACCGATTTGTTATCTTTGGTTGCTGGCTTAGCATTGGGGATACTGGCGGGGCAAATTTCGCTTCAACTTGGTCCGATGTCCATTTCACTGGGGATCGCCGGTGGTCCGTTGATGATTGGTTTGATCCTGGGTCATTTTCGTCGGATCGGACCGATTTGCGGGTCGTATCCGCCGGCGGCGGCGCTGTTGATGACCGAGGGCGGGCTGGCTTTCTTTTTAGCCGACGCCGGCATTCACGCCGGCGCCGACATTGGTCCCGTGCTTGCCGAGCATGGCCCGGTGTTGGCTCTTGTGGCGGGGTTGATCGTGTCCTCCTCGTTCGCGGTCGGCTACACGGTCGCACGATACGTATTCAAACTGACCCTATTCCAATCGCTCGGAGCGATTTGCGGGGGAATCACTTCAACGCCCGGTTTGGCCGTGTTGACCAGCGCAACCTCGTCGAGCCAACCGGTGACCAGCTACGTGGCCGCCTATCCGGTGGCGTTGGTGATGATCACGATTCTGGCGCCACTCTTGCTTGAGTTACTCCAAGCACTGAATTGACGATCAAAATTTTCGTTGGATTTCATCGATTCGATATCCAAAACCGGGTCCTCGAATCGTCGACAAATCCAATCGACCGCCGCGTCTCTGGTAGATTCCCGGATGGATCGATTGCTCGGGCGCGGATGCCGCCGGATAAAACTGCATCCCGTTGGATTCCACACCCATGATGGTTCCCGCGTGCGCCGCCAAACGGACATGAGGAATTTGAGCCAGCATCGGATTGGTCAGGTCTTGCACCATCAACGGCATGCCGTGTGCTTTGGCCCAGCACAGACTCAGCAGTGCACCGGTTTGCGTCTTGCACGTCTTGAGTGCCACACCGGTCCAACCGAGTCGTTTCCCGAGGGCGACGAATCGCCAATCGTGCGCGCTCTTCGTCCAAAAAGAGTGGCTTTCGTTCCGAGACACTGTGGGTATCGATTTGATGCTTTTCCAAATCGTAGGGAAAAGGCTGCTCGACATATAAAACTCGATCACTGATTTCGGGATACTCCGATTTCAGGCGATCCAAAATCTGGTTGACATACCCGGTCGTTTCAGCAGTGCAATTGAAGTCGGTGGACAAGTCAGTGACTCCCAACTCGATCGCCATCCGGCCGACGCGGACGATGCGATCAAAATCCCATGACGCATCATTGCCACGAAGCTTTATTTTCAGACACCTTAGCCCGTCGGCCTGGATCCATTGGCGAAGCGTCACCGGGTACCCGTCATCGGGCTCGCTGCCATTTCGGTCGCAGTCTTCGATCGGATCGAGACCGCCGACGAGGTGCCAAACCGCCAGCGACTGGGGTGCATCTTGAATTAGAAAATCGACCGGATACTTGTTTGAAAATGACACATCGCTATTGGATTCGGCGGTCAAATAATGGCTGAGGTCTTTGTTGAGGTACTCGGCGTTGTAAGTGTCATAGATGTCCACTCGGTTTAGCACACCGTACGCGTCGTGGGTGGCAATGTCGAAGGCGCTGGAGGCAATCAGGGCCGCCAAATGCGGCATTGCCCGTTCACCCCGGTCGGCGTTGAACGATTCCAGCATCTCGGGCAATGTTTGGTCGAGAAACGCGTGTCCAATCTCGAGCGCGTGTCCGATCACCGGGTTGTCTTGCCATGCGACCGCGAGTTGGCCACAGAACTCGGTCATCGCTCCATAACGCTCGGCATAAGTCATGCTCGCCGACGGCCAGGCCCACGTCACCGACAAAGGAGTTTCACCCCATCCGATGGCCGATTCTCCCATCCCATTCTCGACCTCGACAGCGACGCGAAGGCACGTGACCGAGGTCACCGATTCGGGTCCAAACTTGAGCGGCATTCGCATTTGGACCGGCAAGAAATGAGTCTGGACCGATTTGATGCGGACGTCAGTCGGCTTGCGATCGTGAGGGGGCGGACAAACGTCAGTCATCGGGCAAACCGTGTGGTAAGTCGGAAGGCAGGAGCGTGAAGATGATCCACCGAGCGTTGACGATTCTCGTCAGACCGACACACGCAACCCGGCAACCAATTCTCGCAGATTCCGAGCGTTTTGTCCCAGGTCGCCTTTACCGACTCGCGATTGACTCGCGGCATCAATGCGTGATCCGCCGGGGACGCCACCGTTGACATTGGCCTCGTCGATGCTGACTCGAACCCGCACGTCGTCCACGAAGCGAAACAGAAACGAGGTGTGGATCAGATGAAGCGCGATCGCGCCCGCGATTTCGTCATCGGAGCGATCGACCAGATCCCATCGAGATTGGCCACCTACCCAATCGACGATCCGGTCGGCAACTTGACGCGGCGGCTCGTCCCGGTGGATGGGCGCATCCGGAGATCGTCAGCGTCGTCGCTCAGTTCGGCGTGGTTCGTGGTCATCCCGCGAACGATGGTTTGAAAGTTGATGCTAATCCATCCTATCGCGAAGAGGACAACGAAAACGCGGAATGCCGATCGCATGAAGAGATGGGGACTACAAGAGTCCTTCTTTTTCCAACATCTCTTTGTATTGGTCTCGTTCACGGCGCGTCGCTTCAAGATCGAAAATCAAATACTTCATGTCCAAACGCAATTGGGACAATGCTTCTTGCACGAGGTTCAAGATGCGGCGGCGGCGGGTGCTGCACTCGACGACGCGTTGCATCGCGGGGGCGACGACGTCACGATACCGCTGGGGCAAGGATTCGATCGAGGCTGACATCTCTTGCAGCTCGATGGGGGTGTCGTCCGCAGCGGTTTTGGCGGATCCGATGGTCTTTGGCATCATAAGTTTGGTGTCCTCGGTTTGAGCGGCGTGTGGTTGCGGGTGGCTGTTTCGTGTGGAAGGCCATCCATTGCATTTGCGGTGCCGCATCCCATCGGCGAATCGCCATTGAATTCCACAAGCAGTTTGCTGGTAACGACTTACGGCGATACGGTTGGTCGAGATGCCTAAACGCAACGTTGCGTTTAGGCAACGCAGTTTCACCTTGATCGCGATACCTAAATCTTGTTATGCAAAGGGCTTGCGTCGGTGGTGGCGGCGGCGATTCGGCTTGTTGATCTTTTTCAACACGACGTCGCGTTCTTCCAACACACTCACATCCAATCGACATCCGCGATTGTTCCGGCACGCGACCGAGCGGTCAACATTCCCATGCCCAAAAGACTTTCAACGAAACGTAAATCGACGACGGATCTGCCGACCAGGCAAACCGCACGGGCGAGTGGAAATCGTTGGCGCACCGCTTGGACACTCGCAAGAATCACGATCGTCATGGTTTGCCAAATCGTGTCGCAGGGTTCGGCGAATGCGCAGATCTTTGATTCGCTCGATTCGTATCCTCCGCGATGGCATTTGAGCCAATCTGATTGTCAAGCTCGCGTGATCGGCCAGGAGCATTTGGCCGACGGAGGTGTCGATGGTGGCGCGTGTGAATCGATTTCCTTCGTGGCTGGTCATGGTGCCGAAGCGGTGCTGATCTATCCGATCGAACCCGTGTTAGCGCTCGACGATTTATTGGCGCGAGTTTCGGTGATGAGTGCGAAGCGGGGCGCAAAGATTGGCTTCCGCGTTCGCTATCCGTTTCTGAGAGATCCCGAGACGGGACGTCCAAAATCGGTGATCATCTATGGTGCCCAGTACACGACACCGGGCGAGTACGCGTCGATCGGGATTGGGATGATCGAGCGACCGCTCAAGTTGAAGAACATGGCAATGCGAGGTGAGTTCGGCAGCGACGCGGACCTATCCGACGCGTTCGTCGACGCGGTGGCAATCAACGCTTACGCCGGACCTGGCACGACGGCACTTCGCATGGACAATCTGCGCGTGGACGGATTGGTTCCCGTCGCCGAAGGCGTCACCACGGGCAACGCCCACGACGATGAAAAGGCCTTCTCCGATCGCCAACGAATGACGCGACTTCCACCCGACTCGGCGGCGTCCGAGGGTTTTCGCCACCAACCGGCATTTCCTGTCGGGCGGATCACCAAGATCCTGCAATACAACGGCGAACCTTTGGCGTGGGTCCGCTCACTGGGTTTCGACGCGGTGTTGTTGTCGGGGCCGCCAGACGCGACAATTTTGGGCGAGGCGAGTCAAGCTCGTATGGCAATTTACGCTCCGCCGCCGAGCAGTCCCGATCCGGCGATCGAAGCGTTGCTCGAGCCGGTTCTCGCTTGGTACCTCGGCGCGGGCGAATCGCTCGACAGCCGTCAAATCGACGCCACCGCACGGACATCGGCACTATTGAGGAGTTGGCCATCTCGCTGGCAACGTCCGATCATTGCGGCGCCCTCGGAATCTTGGCGAAACTATGCGCCACTCGTTGATGGCGTGGTGGATGATTTGCCACCGCGGGTGCGAGGGATTCGCGGCGGTGAGGAGATCTCACAGATGACGGAAGCACGTCGCCGGATCGGCAATCGGGTCGAGATGGCGGTCGGGATCTGCAGCATGCCGCCTGAGTCGATGGTCCGCCAAGCCGAATCGATCGCCAATGCGATCGGGGCGCCTCCGCCGAGTGGTTTTCGATGGCACTCGATGTGGCTGCAAACGATGCGTTCCCTTGAAAGCACCCCGCACGCCATTCTGTATCGGTCGACACGCCCATTGTCATCGGGAGCGACCTTCGACAATACCCGAGCGATGGCGCTGAGTTACGTCAATCGCATGATCTCGATGATCGCGCCATGGGTTATCTCGTCGACGCCCGCGACCGCACCACCTTTGACGGGTGCCCCGTACCGCTGCACGCGGCTGGCCACCGACGATACCGATTTGTTGATTTTGACTTCCGTCGCGGCACGGGGCAGCGAAGTGTTGGCCGGAGACGGCGACACCCTCGAAATCCAATTGACGCCGGCCGATGCTGCGAAGACAGCTTGGCGGTTGACGCATTTTTCGGCGCAACGTTTAACACTCGAAGCGACGTCGATGGGTTCGCGGTTGCAGATCATCTCTCCGGATGCCGCCGAGATCATCGTGTTGAGCACCGATCCGGCCGTCGGGGGCAAATTGAGCCAGTCGGCGACCACGTTTGCCCGGCAAGCAAGTTTGGATCGTTGGCAATTGGCTTCCGAAGCCGTCCGACGAACCCGCGAAAATTGGAATCGTGCCACGGCCGCACGTGCATCCGACCGCCGGGCACCATCGAACTTGGTGGATGTCGCGGAACAGACGCTAATGCAGGCCGAACCGATGTACCGGGCCGGCGATACCGAACAAACGCTTCGCATGGCGCACCGCGCCGATTCATGGACGTTGCGAAGTGATTGGCAGTTGGCCGAATCGTTGATGCCCGATTGGCCTTCGCCCACCAGCTCGCCGCCGATGGACTTTCGGCGCCGCCGAGATCCAAACGGTTTGGCGACCGTTGATGGACGAGGCCGGTTGGGGAACAAATCTGCTGACGACCGGTTCGCTCGACGATCCGGGCTTGATGGGACCGGGACGTTGGAGCTTTGGTCAAAGAATGCAGGCGATCGCCTCCAGCGAGGTGCTTCACGTCACACGTGGCACCTACCAAGGCTCCGGAGCGGTGATGGCTCGCGTCTCACCGATCGGCGACGATCGGTTGCCGGGCGGCTACGAGGGGACCGCGGTCCAAATTCGAAGTCCGTCCGTGCGAGTCTCCGCGGGTACGGCGATCCGCATCGATGTGGCCGTCCGCACGCTCGGATTTGGCGGACCCCATCAAGGGCTTTTGGTTTACGATTCCATCGGCGGTCAAGAAATGGGCCTATTGGTCCGCGGCCGTTCTGACTGGACACCCATACGGTTGTACCGTCAATCGCTCGAAGCGGGGGAAGTCAGTGTGATGTTTGAATTGATTGGTGGCGGCGAAGCCACCATCGACGACGTTCGACTAAGTGTCTGGGAACCGCAATCGATTCTGCCAAAACCGGTTTTCTATCCGATCGCGGATCGCTAGGCTGAACAAGAGACTCGTATCAATGGCGTGGTCGTTGTCCGCCATCGCCACCGCCGCCTCCTCTTTCGCATCACTCAACCATGGTCGTACAACAAGTCAAACTATTCAAAAGCGTCGACACCGAGCTGGTGGAACTGGAACGGCAAATCAACCGTTGGATGCGCAAGAGCGGGGCCCGAGTCTTGTCGATCAACGGAAATTTGGCAGCCCAGAGTGGCAACAGTGGTGGACCGCTCAATTCATTTTCGGCTGGCGACGTCTTGATCATCGTGCACTATGAAGTCGACACGCCGGCGTCCTAACGTAAAAACGTGCCCGGATGTGCTCGAACCTCCGCTACTAGAGCCGGTGATGCTTGGCATCGCGATCAGAAAAAATTTTCTTGAACCAAAGTTGACACCGAGCGATAATACAGCCGTCGGATCGCGATGACGCGTCGCGATGGACTTTTTAGCACGGCAAACGGCCCGCTCTGGTTGGCACCTGGGTCGTGAACCGTCAAACCGATGAAACGAAGGGAGGTGAGCAAGTGGAATATTGCTGTACTAGCCAACGGGGTGATAACCGTTAGCAGGAGTCGGCGGACCGATGCTTCGGCATGGTCACCCCACTCGTTCATTCGTAAGATCGAGCGAGAACTGCCCCGTCTGTCGAGATCGACCTTGTGTCTCGGCAGGCGGGATTTTTTTTGATCTCGCAGGTAAAAAAGGAAAACTAATGCGAATGTTTCTGTGTCGAACCGCGATGGCTCTTTGTCCGTTGTCCCTTCTGGCGTTGACATTGGGATGCGATCGCACGATCGCCGTTCATGCTGACGATCTCAACGTCGGTTCACCCGCCAAAGCCTCGAGTGAACCTAGCCCAAAGTCTGTGGCTGGCGAAGCGAGCGATGCGAATCAAAACAAGCCTTTACTGAACCCCACTTCATCGCAAGTTAAAATCATGGACAACGGCAAATCGTTGGAGCCCAGCAAAAAGCCGCTCGTCGTTTACGGCCCCTACAATCCACTCAACGAGCAAGAATCGTATGTCTTGTTGCGTAAGGGCACCGAAGCCCCGGGCGATGGCGGGTACACGTTGACTAAAGAAGCGGGAACTTATCTTTGCCGCCAGTGCAATGTGCGCCTGTACCTGGCCGAGGATAAGTTTTCGAGCCATTGCGGATGGCCCAGCTTTGATGATGAAATCGAAGGTGCTGTCAAACGTCACACGGATGCCGATGGACGACGTGTCGAAATCGTTTGTGCCAACTGCGACGGGCACTTGGGTCACGTTTTCGAAGGCGAACGAATGACGGAAAAGAACACCCGTCACTGCGTGAATTCGATTTCGATGCGATTCTATCCCGAGGGCAAGGAGTTGCCGCCCATGATCAAAAAGGCGGAGCCAGACATTAAGGGCAAGCCGGGCGACGTTCATTCCGAATCGACGACGGCCGGCGGTTCGGCAGACGGCTGAAAAGGTGAATGGATCCGGTCGAAGGACGAACTATGATGGCCACATGAGCCTCGTGGGGCAGAGGCCACCATGTCAAACTTCACCGAAAGTATGTTCGTGACCCGCGCATTGATAACCGCTTTTGAACCCTACGATCGCTGGTCTGAGAACAGCAGTTGGTTGGCATTGGTCGATTTGACTCATTGGTACAACGGCCCGGTTGAGATCACCAGCCGGCGATACGCGGTTGATCTGAGCCGAATGAGTCAAAATTTGCGGAAAGATTTGCAAGAAGACTTTGACTTCTCGATCCATCTTGGACAGTCGCCCGGCCATCCCCTGATCAAATTGGAAGCGGTCGGCTTGAACGTCCGCAGCGATGGTTCGCCACTGATCGAAGGAGCTCCTGAGGCTTACCGGTCGACGCTGCCGCTCGATCGCTGCAACGCCGGGCTGATCGGTGCTGGGATTCCCAGTGAGGTTTCCCATCATGCGGGTACCTACCTTTGCAATGCCGCATTGTTTTTGAGCCAACATTACGCCAAGTCGTTTGGAATGAAGACTCGAGCCGCCTTTATCCACATCCCGCTCACACCCGCCCAAGCCGCTAAAGAAGCTGCCGCTCATCTGGCCAGCATGAGCACTCCGATGGCCAGCGCCGCGATCGCGATGATGCTTGACCAGTTGGCTTCCTGATCGACGTCGCACCTCGTTCATGCTCAATCAATCTCGGCAAGTTTTAGCTCCGTCGCCAAGTTTCCGCCGACCGGTGTATTTCCCCAAGTGGCGGCTAACATCACGCTGTTGATGCCCGAACCAATGCCCAGCATGGCCGCTCGGTCGCCCGTACCGATTTCGCCTCGGATCGCAGCAGCCGCCAATGTCAATGGCAAGGCGACCGATCCGGTATTCCCCAATTGTGGAAATGTGGCACTGTCTTTTTCCACGGGCAGCTTCATCGACTCCAACATCGCGAGACGATGCCGGCCGCCAACTTGATGACAAACCGATCGATCGATCTGGTCGCGACTCCACCCGCTTTCGTCCAGCAACTGTTCAAAGGCCTCCACGCCGGTCGCAATGCCCTCCGCCATCAACCGCTCGGAATCCGTGTCCATCAAGGGAGCCATGTCAGCGCCGGCGGTGTCACAATTGCTGCGGCACAGATCGTGAAATTCAGTGCGAGACTGGGCAATCGCGGCATCGATCAACGTACCGCTTCGCGAAATTCGGCGATGACAAAGCAACCACGCGCAACTGCCTGACCCGATGGTCAAAGACGCGAACGCGGGTTTAACGGTTTTACGCGTGATCGACGCATCGGCATTCAAGGTGGCGATGGTTTGCTCGAGCAAAGGACGGCTGTTTTCCGTGCCGACGACGATGCCTGCTTCGATCACACCCGCTTCGATCATCGATGCGATCTGAACGGCGCCATTGATCAACCCGAGGCATGCGTTGGAAACGTCATAGACCCAACATCGACTGGGCAAATCGACACCATGGTGAACCCGCGACGCCGTTGCGGGCTCTAAGAAATCGCGGCACACGCTGGCATGAATCAGGCAGCCGACGCGGCCGCGGTCAAAACTGGCGATTTCGAGTGCATCCTTGCAACTCTCGATGCTCGGTCCACTTGGCATGGTTCCCGGACTCCAAACGCGGCGTTCGGTAATCCCGCTCATCAATTCCAGTCTTCCCGCGGGCAGGTTCAAACGATCGTAAAGCGGGCTCAAACGGGCCTCGATCGCATCGCTCGACCACGTTTCCGCGGGAATTTCCGCACCGATGGATTCCAGGCAGACATTGGCAAATCGCACGCGTTGACCTAAGTGGTTAGAGGCATTGTCGTTGCATCAAATATACCGGCTCCGACAAGTCATCAACAGCACCGGAAAAAGGTTCCTTTGCTAGCAAACATTTTATTTGCTAGCACCACAGGTAGTGCTAGCGTTACCACTTACTTGGAATATGTAGGCCGCGTTTGGTCGCCGGTACTTGGGTTTGTAACCTCACGACCAACAAGGACGAGGCCATGTCACCTCGCCCACCCAGCCCAAGGAGTGCAGTCTCACCCATGTGCGTCGGCCATTGACGCGGACTCTCATTTCCATCGCGGAATCCTTGGCACGCCGGCCAATTAAGGCACTGGATCGCGAGCTTGCGAGTCTGTCCGATACGCTGCACTTGCGACCGAGACGTTTGCTCCAAGCAATTGGGTTGGTGGATGCAAAACGATTTGCATCAAACTTTCATTCGCTCAATTCGAAGAGGAACTTTCGGATGTCGAATAAACCACTAATCGGAATGAATGCCGATTTCCGTGCTGCAGCTCGCAACGTGCCGGCGTACGGCTACATTGCGGCTGGCTACTTTCAATCCATCATCGCGGCCGATGGTATTCCGGTGGTGATTCCGCCAATGAACGACCCGGCATCCATCTCGCGAGTTTTGGATTCACTCCACGGATTCGTGATGATCGGCGGAGCCGATTTGGATCCCCGAAACGACGGATTCATGCTGCACCCGAGCGTTCGTCCGCTCGATCCGGTTCGTGAAACGAGCGACCGACTCTTAATGGCTGATATAGCCGAACGACGTATGCCAGTGCTTGGGATTGGCACCGGAATGCAGTTGATGAACGTCCAGCAAGGCGGGAATCTATTTTTGCACATTAAAGAGGATCTGCCCAACGCCGTTCCCCATCACGATCCGCAAGATGCCAACCACCGACACACTTTGGACGTGGTCAGCGATTCCCTGATCGGCCGCGTCTACGGCGACGGCGAGATCCGAGTCAGCAGCCGCCATCACATGGCGATCGATGAAGTGGCTCCCGGTTTTCGAGTCACCGCCCGATGTCCCGATGGTGTCATCGAAGCGATCGAAAGCGAAATGATGGACTGGTTCGCCGTCGGAACCCAATTTCATCCTGAATGCGGTGCCGCATCGGCGCTTGACATTCGAATTTTCGAAGAGTTCGTCGCCGGGGTGCTGGAACGATCCGAGCAAGAATTGCGTTTGGTTGCCTAAATCAAATCAAAGGAAACTCTCCTGCTGAGAGGAGAACGCGGGTCACACGGAGGTGACCTTTGCCAACTCGATGGATGAGACCCAAGCTTTGTGTTGATTTGCTTGCGTGACGGATACGAATGATTCCTAGGATCAGCCAACCGCAGGATGCGAACGGCCAAGTGACGACACAAGGTGAAAAGTCAACGGTTACGGACGAACACGATTCACTGCATGATGCAAACGGATCATCACCACCGAATTGGCAATGGTAGTCAGGATCGACTGGAGGCCGGACGCGCAGCGAGTCGAAGCGCGTCCGGCCTTTTTTTACGCGCGGATTTCCGATCGATCAACCGATTCCGCCGGAACGCCGCGGACCTTGGCGTAGCCGGAAATCGCGACGATGATCGCAGCCAACACCACCAGGACGGTGAGCCATTTGCGACGATGACGACGGAAGGTCACCAGTTTCTCGCTGCGACCGACCAAGGCCGCGGCCAGGAAGAAGACGACGAATGCCAACAACATTTTGATCCCAATCAGCATGTGATACGTCGAATCACCGCGATGCAATGGAATGGCTCTCGCAAAATTATAAATCCCACTGATTAGAAACAAAGCTACACCGAGGTGGACAAATTTTTTCCACCGCGCCGTGATAGCGGCTGCTAATTGTTGATGCGGTGCTTCGCCGAGATGGCTGGCGGCCGGCAACAGCACGAGCAACGAAAAAACGCTGCCCCCGACCAGTGCGATCGCCGTGCTGATGTGAACAATCCGTGACAGGACGTCGATCCAGAACATGGTTATTTTCTCGGGTGTGGAAGGTTGGGGCGGAAACCGGACAGTCACTTTTCGGGTGGCGTCGGCATCACCGTGGGTGACCGCGTCACCGTCGGTGTCTGCGTCGGTGTCTGCGTCACTGGTTTTTGCGAGGTCGGTCGGGCTCGCGAGGGCGGTCGTCGCTTGATCGGTGAAAGGGCGAGTTGACTTTGGTGAGCGACTTCCGCGATCAACGAATCGACTCGGTTACGACAAACGGCATAGATGGCCAGCGATGGAATGGCGACAATCAATCCGCCGACCGTCGTGACCAACGCCTGATAAATTCCTTCGGCCAAGTCTCCGGCACCGGCCGCCCCTCGAGTCGAGGCGACTTGTTGGAAGGCAAAGATCATGCCCGTCACGGTGCCAAGTAGTCCCACCATCGGCGCGATGTTTCCGATCACGGATAGGTATTCGATTCTTCTCATCAAGCGGGCGGCCTGCCCCGCCAATGAGTCTTCCATCGCTTTAACGACTTCATTCCAACCAAATTCGTATTCCGACAAACCCGACAATAGCACCACACTCAACACGCTGGGGGCACGACGGCAAGCGGCATCGGCCTCGGCGATTCGGCCGGTCAACAAGGACTGGCGAACAACTTCGCTGACTCCCTCGGGTAGGATTTCCCGCCGACGCAGCGTCATGATTTGGTCGAACAACAAATATGCCGACGCGATCGACAACGCGAACAGCAATAACAAGATGATCACGCCGACGACGCCGCCGCTGAGCAAGATATCAATCATGTCGTCTCCGCATCGACCGCTCCGGCCGAGAGTAGGAATTCGGCATCCGAAAGCAGCGGTTCGTCCCAACGAAGTCGTAGCACGCCATCATTTTGCAGTCGCTCGATTGCCTCGTGATGGAGACGACGAATGTTTGTTTCTGCGGAGTGAACGCGTCGTCGGCTTTGCGAAATCGAGAGTGCGATCATGGCGAACAATGCGGTTGGCAACACGGACAAAATAAGACTGGTCAACATCATGGCGAAATCGGGCTGAGGAAAAGCGTCGAGGCTGCCTGAGAAATCTCGCAACGTCGAGAAGCTGGCGTCAAAGTATCCGCGATAAAGCGCGATCACCGGGCCGGCCATCAGAAACCAGAAAATCAACGTGCCGATCAAGCCGAACAGGATCGCCGAAGATCGCGAGATCGACACAACGCTGACCTCCGATTCGAAGATCTGTTGAGACCGCTCTTGAAGCGTATCAATGCCCGTCAGGTGTGCCACTTGCGAGCGTGAGGGTTCATCGGCCAACGACGATGTCGATTGTTTTCTGCCCTCGCGAAGTGCCGCAACTTCATCTCGGAATCGACCGGCCAGCGGCCCCAATCGGTCGGCAACGGCGGCGTCGCTCCGCGTGCGTAAACCGTCACGAATGGACTGGCGAGCGTCTCGATCGGCCGTGAAATTGCGAGTGGTTGTCCAAACGGCGCCGACCAAGGAGGGGAGTGATCCCGACAATGACATCAGAACCCGGTCCCACGCCCCGTGGGTCAGATTCAAGACACCCAGCTGGGTCCGGTAGGGGAACCAAAACGCCGCAGTATCGTTGAGCAAAGACAATCTTAAACGCGACCGAATGGCGGCTTGCATCGAACCACCGCTGCCCACCAACGACTCCGCGACTTCGAGTGGCAATTGACGAGCCTCGTTGTTGAGCCGGCGAACGGCCGCGGTCAAATCGGGTAATCGATTTGCGAGAATCGAGTGGAGCGAAGATCGGAAACGTGCATCGAGCGCCGCCATCCGAGTGCTGCGTCGCCGGTCACCATCCCACGCATCGCCGATTTCGGACTGTAAGCGGTTGGCGACGGTCTCGGCGGTTGCAACCCCGACGACTACTTCACCGCGACCGCTGACGTCGAAGTCCTCGATCATGACCGGGGCCACGATCCGGCTGGTGGGTGCAGCCTTTCGCATCCGAGCGACAAAGGCATCGACGTCGGTGTCGAGGGAATCATCTCGGCGAACCGCGTTGACGATAGGGATGACGACGGTTCCCTCGCTCGCTTCGGTCAAAACCGCAACGGTTTCGCTGCGCAATTGATCGCGGCGAACCATCAACAAGAGCACCGACGCCATCGACAAGGCACGCCGGGCGAGCGCCGCGATGGCGGGTCGGTCGTCGGTGGAGCCCGGTGCATCGACGAGCAAGTACGGCATCCCGATCGGCTGCATGTCGGAGCTGATGCAGTGAATGAACTGTTCGCTGCGGGGATCCAGATCGGCGGGTGGGAACGGCCCGACCCAAACCAGTTTCTCCGTGGCTTCGTCCAGATTATTTCCGCTGCGCACGGTTGCCGCCGCGGCCGAGTTGCGGATCATTTGGCGAATCAGCCAAGACTTTCCTTGGCCGGTCGCACCGACAACCGCGACAACCGTATTTCCTTGGCTGCGATCTTCAAGAATCATTCGTCTTGCTTGATCGTGTTCATCGCACAGATCGATCACGTCGCGACCGGTGGGGCTGTCCCCGAGCACGTGCATCGCCGCGCGGCGAACGCGACGTAAAAATTCGTCGCCCGGTCGACCCGGTTCACCGTCAAGCTCACTCGGCGACGCATGGTGGGATGCGCGATCGGGATGGGATTGACGCTTCATTTCGACGAACCTTCACCACGAGGAAGTGCTTTTTTGAGTTCTTGTCGAAACTCGTCCCGCACCTGACAAAGCGGCAACGTCGGCCCGAAAGCTTCGCGTGCGAGGATCTTCGAAATCACCAGTTTTTCGACCACGCCGCGGACGCGGATCGACGGCAACGTTTCGTAACGAGCCACGCCAAACGTGTCACACAAAACGGCGTGAAAATCAGCCAGTTGTTGCCGGGCCGCCTGTTGCCCGACGCTGCGGGTGCTTTGGCCGCCGGCCCACATGGTCGCATACGCCCCCAGCCCGAGCGCCGCAAATAGTTCAGGGATCGAGGCCGACGCGATCACGGTGGTGCCAAAGTCGAGCGGGATCATCAACACGCCCGCCAATGCCGCAAACGTCGCGGCCAACGGAGTCAGTCCCGCCGCAAGCTTTTGATGCGTTGGAACCTCGTTCCACATTTGTGCGACGGCCTCGTCCAAGCGGCGTGGATCGAGCGACGTAAAGTCATCGCGTTCGAACCGCAGGATCGCCGCTTCGGCCGCTTCGATCCATTGATGCCGATCGGTGGAGTCGGCCATCGGCGGCCAGTGCTTCAGCGACGTTTCTCCACCGTAACGATCAATCGCTTGGATCAATCGTTCGGGCGTCATCAATCCGCCATACTCTCCTCGGCGAAATTTGTCTTTGATTTCACCGGCCGCCCGTTCTGCCATCGCCGAAGGCGTCAATTGACGGACGAAGTCACCGGCACCTCCAAACGCTCGGCGCATCTTGGCATTCAAACGGACACCCCAGCGGGCATACCACGGCGCAGTCACGGCAAACGATTCGGACAACTGGCGAATGATCCGTTCGCTTTGGTGCAGACGCAATTCCGTCA
This sequence comes from Pirellulaceae bacterium, assembly GCA_963781095.1. GTDB lineage: Bacteria > Planctomycetota > Planctomycetia > Pirellulales > Pirellulaceae > Rubripirellula. Next base: position 296,361 of record CAWAEA010000012.1, on the reverse strand, counting down.
CCTCGCCGCCCAACTCGCGGTGCGCGAAGAACTCCATTGCGGCCTGTAACAAACTTTCTTGAGCTTTCGCGGTGATCGCGACTTGACCATCCGCATCGCGATCGATTTTGGCGAACCCATTTTCCCAAACCGCCGTCCGTAAGCTGTTTTGCAGCGCAAGTCGAAACTTCTCGAACAACACACCCCGATCGAGTCGTTGAGGAAGTGCCTCCAACAAACGATCTTTACCGATCGATGCCGGCGGATTTTCGTCGGCATCTTCGCGGACCGAAAAGAATACGGGTCCGAGGTCCGCGTCGGGCTTGATCGCGCCTGTCGGTTTCATCGCAGACGTCGGAATGAACGGACCGCTGGCGGGAATATCGAAATCGTACGCGGCATAGACCGTTTCGATGCCATGCGCGCGTGCCAGCGGCAAAAAAGTCTCATACACCAAATCGGGAGTCTGCTTCGGACGCACCTTGTTTACCGCCAGCAAACGCGGAACACCCGGCATCAAATTGGCCGCAATCCGCAGCAACTCGCCAAGGGTTGCGTCCCGCGACGACTCAGCGCTCGTGACGACCAGAAATGCCGAACACAACGTCGCGGCTCGCCCCAGCAATTCACGCCGTTGGGTCGGCGAACCCAGATTCAAATCAGCGTCGGAAACGATATCCGGACAATCAAGTAAACCGATCCCCGTGGCGTCCAACGCCGGATCCGTCGCGACCAACGGAACGTTGAGTGCTAACCCGTCACCGCCGCGATTGTTGTATTGGCCGTGCGCGACTTCCGCATCGTCACTCAACATCTCGGGAGGGTTGCCGACGGCATCACCGATGCGATCCATCAACAGCCCCCACAGTTCCCGATCCTCGCGCCAAGCCGACGGCAGCCACAAAACGAATCGATGGGTGCCTTCGCGGTTGCTCGTCCCCCGCAACGTTCGCACCCTGCCCGATTCGCTCAAAAAGGTAGCGACCAAAGATGTCTTGCCACTGTTGAGCATTCCGGCGACCGCGACGGTCGGCCAGTGGGAGAGTTTCTCGGCCGTTTGCAACTTGCGGCCGGCGGCCATCACCTCCGCCATTGCGCTCGAATCCAAGCGACGCAGCGCACTCAAATAGCTGTCGCGCCCTTCCTTAGGATAGGAATGCTCGATCGCGGCGCGGCGGTCGTCGTCTTCCAACAACGACAACAGGCTCGACCATTCGATCGTGTCGTTAGAATCTCGAAAACTTCCAAACATTGATTCAGTGCGCCGTCGCGCTCGCGTCTCCCTCGCCCGCCCATGTGAGCCCGGCATCGCCCTCGGCGACCTCGGATGTCTCTCTATCGTCGATTAAGCGGTCACGCATGGCAAGGGTCCACCATCGCATTGATACGATCTCGTCCCAATCACGCCGTCCCGGCTCCCGCGATCAAGCCAACAAATCGTTGACCACTTCGCCGTGGACATCGGTGAGCCGATAATCTCGTCCCTGGAATCGATAGGTCAATTGCTTGTGATCGAATCCAAGCAAATGCAATATCGTGGCATGCAAATCATGGACATGCACCGGATTTTCAGCGATGTTGAAGCCGAGTTCGTCGGTCGAACCGTACACCATTCCAGCCTTCAAACCGCCGCCGGCCAACCACATCGTGAACGAATTGGGATGGTGGTCGCGTCCATCGTTGCCCCCTTGGACCATCGGAGTGCGGCCAAATTCGCCGCCCCAAATGACCAACGTTTCATCGAGCAACCCCTGCTGCTTCAAGTCTTTGACAAGTGCGGCACATGCCTGATCGGTATCGACGCAGTTCTTCTTGATGTCGGACGTTAGCGAACCGTGTTGGTCCCATGATTCGTGGAAAAGTTGCACGAACCGAACACCCCGCTGAACCAACCGCCGGGCGAGCAAGCAATTGTTTGCGAATGACATTTCACCAGGCTGTGCGCCGTACATTTTGAGAATGTGCTCCGGCTCATCGACGATCGCCATCGCCTCCGGTGCACTCGCCTGCATCCGAAACGCCATTTCATACGAACCAACGCGGGTGGCGATCTCGGGATCGCCAACCACATCCAATCGATGGCGATTGAGTTGATTAACGGCGTCGAGCGTCCGCCGTTGAGTTGTGGTCGAAATCCCGGGCGGGTTCGACAGATACAGCACCGGGTCACCGCTGCTTCGAAACTCGACACCCGAATACGAAGTCGGCAAAAAACCGGAGTTCCAATTTCCCGCTCCGGCGCTGGGGCCCTTTTTGCCGCTGTTGAAGACGACATAGGCGGGCAAGTCCTTGGACTCGCTTCCCAAACCGTACGTCAACCACGACCCCATGCTCGGGCGGCCAAATTGCTGGGATCCTGTGTTCATCATCAATTCAGCGGGCGCGTGGTTGAACGCGTCGGTTTTCATCGACCGAATGATGCAGAGTTCGTCGACGATTCCCGCCGTGTGAGGTAGCAATTCGCTGATTTCGGTGCCGCTCTCACCGTGCTTGGCGAACGAGTAACGGGGACCCAGCAGCTTTGAATTCGGGTTGATGAAAGCGGCTCGATAACCGTCGAGCAATTCCGCGGGCGGAAGCGTCCCGTCCAACCGTGCCAATGCCGGTTTGGGATCAAACAGCTCGAATTGACTCGGTCCGCCGCCCATGAAAAGGAAGATCACGTTTTTGATCTTTGCCGGAAAGTGCGGTGACTTGGGCGCCATCGGATTTGTTACCGCGCTAGCCACCGGACTCGCCGATTCACCGAGCGACGCATCGGCCAACAAACTCGTCAATGCCACTCCGCCCAAACCGATTCCGCACTGCTGTAAGAACCAACGACGCCGCGTTGCTTGGATCCCCGCATCCAATCGGCTCGCCTGATTTCGACTGCTATCCATCATGATTTTGTAATCGTTTCGTCGAGGTTCAATATCGTTCGCGCCACCACCATCCAAGCTCCCAATTCGGCGGCGCTTTCGCCAGTCAATTGTCGGCACACATCCGAATCGACTCCCAAAAGTTCACTTACATGGTCGGCGGATTCGCTTTCGAACACGAGTCTTTGTTCAACGAGCAAATTCTTCAACACGCTCATTTCGGGTTCATCAGGAGTTCGACCAGTGCAGTATCGGAATGCCAACTCGATTCGCTCTTCATCGCTTCGTCGCTCAATCGAGGTCTCGCGAAGCAGTCGTGTCGCCATCGCCCGCGCCGCCTCGACGAACTGCGGTTCGTTCAGCAAAACCAGTGCTTGCATCGGAGTGTTGCTGCGCTCGCGGCGGACGCAAGCCGCATCGCCCTTCGGCGCGTCAAAGACTTGCAGCGGCGGGTACGGCGTGCTGCGAAATTGATGGACATACAAGCTGCGGCGATATTGCTGGCCATCGGTATCGGTATCCCAAATTTTGGGACCATAGCTGGCTGGTGGAACGAATAAGAAATCCGGTGCCGGTGGATAAACGCTCTCTCCGCCCACGGTCGGGTCTAGCAGCCCGCTGGCTGAGAGCGCTAAGTCACGCACCATCTCGGCTTCCATGCGAAACCGCGGGCCCCGGGCGAGCCAGCGGTTCTCTGGATCGCCGTGCCAGCACTCATCAACGGCGGTCGACGATTGACGGTACGTCGCCGAATCAACAATCATTCGGTGAATATGCCGCAAGCTCCACCCATGGTCCATCAACTGACAAGCCAAATAGTCCAAGAGTTCGGGATGAGAAGGCGACGCGGACTGGAACCCGAAATCCTCGGGTGTGGCCACTAAACCGCGGCCGAAATAGGCTTGCCAAATACGATTGACGATCACTCGCGCGGTCGTGGGCGATTCATCCGCAACCAACCAACGGGCAAACCGAAGTCGATCGGGAGAGCCATCGTCGGGCATCGCATTCAAGAACTCCGGCGTCTTGGGATGCACCGCATCGGTCGGCCGCAGAAAATCGCCGCGGTCGAGCACAAATGTCTCCCGAGGTTCCTCGAGCGACCGAGCCACCAATTGGCTCGCCGGATCGGGATGCTGTGACCACAAATTCTCGATCCGTCGTTCAACTTCTGCGAACGCCGGATTTTCGGACGCAAGTTGTTGGGGCAACCGTCGCCAGATCGCGAACATGGTATTCCATTGAACATCCGACCAATTTTTCGGATCAATGGCAATGATTTCTTCGATTGGCGGTGCCACGGCGATTTCGGGAACCGAATCGTCTCCCGCGATGCTGAACCGATAACGGCCGATCAAAAAGTTCTGGTTATCGTCGCTGTTCCAACCGCCGTGCCTTTGGACGACGGTGAATGTCAACTCGGCTTCGCCGTTGATCACGATCGGCGACTCGGGAATAAAAATTGCGGTTCTTGATTCGTTGCTGCGACCAGGCCCCAGGTCAGTGGTCCAAGCGGTAAGTGAGTCGCCATCGATCACGTATTCGATGGGTCCAACCACTCGCTTGTCGTTGACCGGATCTCGGTCGCGATACTGAGGTTTCAGATCGCGACTCGCTGGATTGGCGTCGGCGATCGCACGGACGAATTTAACATCAATCGGTTCGGCGCCGGCGGCGGTGGGTTGGACCCGCAATCGAAAGTCGGTGAGAGCCCCCGTCCCATCAATGCTGCGTCCGGGACCACCGCGAGGCAATTGCGGATGGGTCAGTGCATCGAATCGAACCGCGGAGATGGTGCTAACATCTGTCGTCAACGAAAATCCACTTTCCATTTTTGCCGGCGCATAACTTTCGCTTATGATCGAACCGTCCGGTAAGACGCGAAACTTCTGGCCTTCAAATGGCAACTCCGTCGGTGTGACGTTCTTCCATTTCGGCGCCGACTCGCGGACCGACTTTGCCCACCGTGCAACAAGTGACTTCCAATCGGGAATTTGCTTACGAAGCACGTCTTCGTGCGCCGCAATTTGTGTCACGATTTCTTCTCGCCGGCTTGATTGCTCGGGCGTGTAGACCGACATTGTGGCCTCGTGGAAATCATTCAACGCCGCAAACATTTGGTAGTATTCGTGATGGCTGATCGGATCATACTTGTGGGTATGACACTGGGCGCACTGGGTCGTGATGCCGAGAATCGCTTTGCCGATTGCATCGACACGATCAAACATCGCTTCGACACGAAACTGTTCAGCGTCGGCTCCACCCTCTTCGTTGGTCATCGAGTTGCGTAAAAAACCGGTCGCCACACGTTCGTCTTGATCGGCGCCGGGAATCAGATCGCCCGCAATTTGATGGATGATGAATTGGTCATAAGGAAGGTCTTGGTTCATCGCGTTGATGACCCAATCACGGTAAAAGAAAACTTGCCGAGGCATGTCTTTCTCGTAGCCGGCCGAGTCTGCATAGCGGGCCGCGTCAAGCCACCATCTCGCCCATCGCTCGCCGAAATGAGGCGAGTCAAACAGACAATCGATATAGTCCGCGATCCGGCCTTCGAGATTGTCTCGACCCGCGATCGAGTCAATTTGCGGGGGCGTCGGCGGCAACCCGGTCAAGTCCAAGGACAAACGACGCGCAAGCGTCTCCGGATCGGCGACCGGTGATGGCGTCAACCCTTTCGACTCCAAGGTTGCCAACACGAAATGGTCGATCGCGTTGCGAGGCCATGAAGCATCCTGGACGTCTGGCAACGCGGGAGAAACCGGGACCTGGAACGCCCAATGAGTATCGTAAGGGGCATCTCGCCCGATCCATCGCTGGATCAGTTCCCGTTCGCGGCTCGTGACGGCCTTCTCGGTCGAAGGCGGTGGCATCACCAAGTCGGGATCTTCGCTGGTAATCCGTGCGATCATCTCCGACTCGCCGACGTTGCCCGGAACGATCGCCCGTGACTCGATCGCGTCATCACGATTGTCTAAACGCAATCCTGCTTGTCGAGTCGACTCGTCCGGTCCATGACACAAAAAACATTTGTCCGAGAGCACCGCACGAATGTCTCGATTGAAGTCGACCTCACCGAGCGACGAATCGCCGCTAACCGAGGGCGAATTCATTGACCGGTTTATCGACACAATACCGTCCGGCGACTGTGCAAATGCAATACGAGCCCCAGTCGTAGCGAAGCAAGAAAGTACGACCAGCGATACGGCCACTTTGGCAGTGTGCAACGAGTGATAAAATGCATTCATCAAGGCGTTGTGGCCTTCATACAAGTGAGCAGAATGGAAAACAGTTTGTACGGGGCGTCGAGCGGAGTGGGCACCAATTGTAAACGATCCCCGTTTCACAACCTGCCATCAATCACTGAAACCATGCCGGCAAAGTAGGTTGACGACGCAGTCGAGATGTCTGATCAACCGGTCCAGTCAAACCGGGCTCGAGAAAGAAGATTCGATCCAAAACGCTGGCGAATCGCTGTGATCAGGATCGCTTCCGAAAGAAAAAGAGGTGAGGTGTGATCCCACGACCGATTTCGAGAAATTTTAAAGAGGCGACGGTGGGATTCGAACCCACGAATAAAGGATTTGCAATCCTTCGCCTTAGCCACTTGGCCACGTCGCCTGCTGATCATGCGAAAGTTAGAGAAAGACTGGCGATCAGTCAAGAACGGTAGTTTCACATGATTCTGGCTGATGCACCAGATATGACGTATTTATCGGGCCCGACGCTCGCGGACTTGACCCAGATCGGTAGAAAGTTTTTTCGAGGATGTCGTTACCCCCCGCCGAGCCTTACGATTGATCAATAGGTTCCCAGCGGACGACGCTCGACACCCGCGAGCAAATGGATCAGCGCGACTCGCAATTCACGAACCTTTAGTGGCAACGGCAGCAATTTCCGGTTTCCCCCTCGACGGGCCGCCGCGATCAAATTGGTTTGACGTCGATCCACCAACAAAATGGATGGGATCGATGCGGTGTGCTCATCGGCGCCAAATCGGTTAAACGCCTCAACCGCGACGCTTCCAAGTTCCGACGCGCCGAAGACGACGCAGTCGGCGGGCGGGTCATCGTCGGGGTGAAACCGATCGAGTGCCCGGTTGGGGTCTGATATCACCAGCACCCGATAGCCTCGCGACTTTAGACGCTCTCGGACCGCATTTTGTAATGCGGTCTTTGACTCAACGAGCATCACAATGTATCCCTCACCCTCATTGGTCGGGACGTCGTCGTCATCGGTCGACTCGGACGTGCCGGACGGGTCGTCGTCGGATCGCCTGGTATGGCCCGACTCAAGCAATTGAATGGCTTTCTTCACCTCAGCCTGCAACGCGGCCGCGGACTGGATTCGCTTATCAGGATTGAACTCGAGAGCTCGCTGGACGACTTGGTTGGCTGCCCCAGGGACATCCGGGATTAGCTCATGCAAGGGCACGATTGATTGGAACCGCGAGACATTCAAGCGTTGCAAACGGTCGCGAGTTTCGGTGAGTGCAGGAACACCCGCCAGCATGTGATAGAGCATGTTGCCGGCAAAGTAGACATCGCTACGCGGATCATCCTTGCGGACGCCGGTGCCCCGCTCGAGCGCGGCGTAGTCGATCGCTCGCGCGTTGGGGCAGTCGGCCACCTTTTCGGGATTGTTTCGGTCTGTCAATGCGGCCAGCCCGAAGTCCACCAACTTGGCTTTCCCATCCGATGAAATCAGTACGTTTGAAAGTTTAAGATCGCGGTGCGCAGATTCCCAACGAGGACGCGTACGCGAGACCCGATGCGATCTCATACATCAATCGCAAGGCCAGATCGGCCGGAAGTTTCCCGCGAATTCGTACCAGCTCACGAAGCGTTTGGCCTTCGACGAACTCCATCACGAGAAATGGGTTGCGGGTGTCAGGAACCACATCAAGGATATTGACGATGTGCGGATGACGAAGCTTCAATCCCATCCGCCCCTCGCGGAGAAATTGTTCGAGCTCTTTCATTTCGTCGCGGAACCGCTTTCGCAACACTTTGATCGCAAAAACCTCATCGCCTTTCTGCGCCCGATAAACGCGCCAAAGGTTCCGGCACCGATCAGGTAAAGGACTTTGTATTCGCCATAAAAGTATCCGCCACGGTCACCCTTTAAGATTTTTTCGGTCTGCAGCGTCGTGACCAATCCGTTGCGCTGCATCACCTTGATCATCTCTTCGAGCGTGTGTTCCCCCACGCCCAATTCATTCAGGGCCTGATCCACCGCACGCCGGTCGGCAAGGCCCAGGTCCGAAATTCGCTGGGCAAACATTTGGGGGCTAAGATCACTCATCAAATGACCGAGAACGCTTCAAAATGGGTTCGACGGATGACCAACGGGAAAACCGTAGGTTTGGGAAAATAGAATCCGCTTAGTCTACACCGAAACGAAAGCCGACGTCGAAGATGACAAGGTCTAAGGCGTCGAATTCAGTCACCGCATCCGAGACCGACCCAGAAAATGAGAGTCAAAGAAGATGAGAGTCAAAGTGCGGGCGCAAAAAAGGGACGCCGTTGATAGGGCGTCCCTTTGCGAATCGGTACGTGGGCCGAGATGAAAGCGGATCGTTTGGAGCGAGCTCCACCGATTCGACCGACTAATCCATCAAACGCTCGAGAGTCGACAAAGCCGATTTCGCTTCGTCGATACCGCCCACTTCGGCGACCAATTGCTTGATTTTGAGCAGCGAGTCGATTGAGACGTCGCCCTTGCCAGATGATTTTGCGGACGACTTGGTTGACGCGCTCACCGCGCGGACGGACTTGACCGATCCCTTTGGACGGCCGGGGCGACCGGTTTTCTTCTTTCGCTTGGATGTCGAAAGAATCGTGCTGACGAAACCTGGGCTGACTTCTACGCCTTGCTTGCCTAGGTCCTCGGCGATTTGCTTGGGCTTGAGAGCCGGGTTCTCTTTGCTGTAATCGCGAATCGATTGTGACTTGTTCGCGCCGCCAGCCTTCTTCTTTGCCATGGTGTTCTTACCTTTTCGACCGACAACTCGGTCTCCGATGAATTGAATCAAACATTGTCATCGAACTGAAACATTCGATTTCAGTCTTGATACGGGTTTAAGTTAAGTACTCTGCATCATTTGTCAATGCGACCACGGACCAGCAACGTAAATACTGGAAAGATTTACATCCGCGGGACTACTTTAACACCTAGAAGGTTCAACCCGGTATTGAGCACACGTCCACAGAGTGAGACCAGCATCAAGCGTGTGGCCTGACTCGATTCAGATTCGGCTCGCAGCACATGGCATTGATCATTGAACTTCGAGTAGACCTTGGCGGTTTCCAACAGATACTCGACCAAATGATTGGGAGCGTAGTCTTTGTGAACCGCCACAACGGCTTCCTCGAACTTCAAAAGCATTACCGCGAGGCTTCGCTCGGCCGGATGCGTGAACTCGACGCCGTGCCGTTCTACCAACTCCATCACGTCGGATTCGGACTTTTCGGTGTGCTCGAGTATTTTTTGAGTGCGAGCGTAGGAATATTGGACATAGGCCGACGTATTGCCTTCCAAAGCCACCATTTTGTCTAAGCTAAATCGGTAGTCGCTGGTGCGATGGTGTCCCAGATCGGCAAACTTGATAGCTCCGATGCCGACAATTTCGGCAATCGATTCCTGCTCGGCCTGGTCCATTGGTGGATCGAAGTTTTGAAGTCGCTCAGGATTGCACACCACAATTCGTGCACGATCAACTGCCTCATCCAGCAAACTTTCCAGTCCTTTGAGCGATCCGCTACGAGTCTTCATCGGCTTGCCGTCTTCACCCAACACGGTGCCAAAGTTGACGTGAACCAATTCAGTGGCTGCCATTCCTAGTTTTTTGGCGACGACAAACAGTTTTTCGAAGTGCTCACTTTGCCGTGTGTCCACGACATAGATGATTTCCATCGGATCAAACTCCTCCAACCGATACTGGAGCGTCGCCAAGTCGGTTGTTGCATAGAGGAACGCTCCGTCCTGTTTTTGCACGATCATGGGTGAATCAAAGCCTTCCATGAACACGCACACTGCCCCATCGCTGATCGACGCCAAACCCGCTTCTTCGAGCTTGCGAACGACCGGCGCCAACATCGGGTGATAAAAGCTTTCACCCAAGGTGTGATCAAATTCGACGTCGAGACGGTTATAAATCCGGTTGATTTCATCTTTACAATGTGGCAAGAACTTCTCCCACAATGCCAGATTCTCTGGATCGCCTCGGTGCAGCTTTGCGGTTTCCTCCAAAACGGCGGCGGCGATGTTCGCGTGCGTCTCGGCATCCACTCGTAACGCCGCGTCGGACTCTACATGGTCGATCTTTTCATCAACAACGCGCTTGTCCTCCCATAGTCCCTCCAAACGTCGTTCGGCTGCCAGGAGAGCCTGTTTGGCATTCTTTTTTCCTTTGGCGTCCGTTGGCGACGACGATGACGACGGTGATGATGATGAAAACGCCGCCTTCAACGAGAGCAACTCGGACTCGACCGCCGCGATCGCCGCGGTGATTTTTGGTAAGGCTTCGATCGACTTGCGATATTCAATCAGTTGATTGACGTGTCGATAGAGCTTTGTGAGTTCGGCAACCGGATTGGCATCGACGATGGCGGGATCCCCAAAATGCTTGTAGCCATAAATGATGATTCCGAATTGAGTTCCCCAATCACCAAGATGATTGTCGGTGACGGTGTGATAACCCAAGAACCGTAGCGTTCGAGCTAAAGCGTCGCCGATCACCGTACTTCGAATGTGCCCGACATGCATCGGTTTGGCCACATTTGGCGATGAGAAATCGACCACGATGTTGCCGGCTGGCGAGACTTCTGAAACGCCACAGCGGGCATCACCCAGCATGCACTCGAGCTGGCCGATTAAAAACGAATCGCGAAGCTTCAGGTTGATGAATCCTGGCCCGGCGACCTCCGCACCTTCACAGACATCCGATAAATCGAGTCGCTCGACGATGGTGTTTGCAACGCTTCGCGAATCTTGGCCGAGCCGTTTGCAGAGCGGCATCGCCGCGTTGCACTGGTAATCGCCGTGTTTAGGATCGGTGGTCGCGCGGATCATCGCCGCATACAACTCCGGCTCGTCAGTCAACCCTTTTATCGCGGCGGCAAAACGTTCGTGCAAGAGTTTCGGAATGTGCATAATGCGACCTAGAGTGCTTCGTGGAATTCAAACCGAACGGAAGAATGCGGTGGTTTTAGCGATTTGATGGACAAACGAAAACCTCGCGAGAGACCTCGAACGACGCGATGGTCCGATACCCGGCGACACCATCGGTGACCAGAAATGACACAGCGTCGCGCGGGAGATTTGGAACGGCGGCAAGCGTCCCCAGCGAGTAACTTGTCTGCCGCGGGCCAGCATTGGGTGTGATGCGAGATTCGCTCACTTTTCAAAACACCGACTATTTGGGCTCCGCCAATCCCAGTTCCGCCAGCGAGATCTTGACTCCGTCGGCCCACAGAGATTCGAGGTCATAGTATTCGCGGGTTTCTTCGTCGAACAGGTGAATGACGACGCTGCCATAATCCAGAACGATCCAGCGACTATCTTCATAGCCCTCGATGCCGAGTCGATGGTCCCCAAGACCTTTTTCCAAAGCGTCATCAATCTGTTCGCTGATCGCATGCAGTTGCCGGCGGCTCGTTCCGGTCGCGAGTACAAAAAAATCGAATTCGGCCGATTGGGCACATACATCCATGACCATGACATCCGAACCGTTATTCTCGATCGCCACTCGCGCCGCTTCGGTGGCCAAACGGCGGCCCCCGTCCGTCCCGAGCGGACGAACCGCTCGCGACGGATTGACCATCGGGTTTACGTATTCTCGCTTCCCTGACTTCTCAGTCGGTGAGTCGGATGGATCAGAGTTGGAGGGGGTGATATTGTCGCTCATAAGCGAGAGTCTAGTAGATTTATCGGGCCTGTCACTCACCTGTACCGGTCGAACCTTTCGACAGGTCCGGTGGTGGTCGAGCCGACAACGTGTTTGGTCGATCAAACCGACCCGACTTGTTCCTCCCAACCCTCAGAGATTTAAGATGGCCGACTGGATCGAACCCGGTAGCAAAGCACCCTCATTCACGCTCGCCGATGACACCGGAAACAAGGTGAAATTGAGCGATTTAAAGGGAAATCCCGTGGTCATTTATTTCTATCCACGCGATGACACTCCCGGATGCACGAAAGAAGCGTGCGCGTTTCGTGACCGCTTCGAAGAACTCAAGCGACTCGGCGTTCAGTTGATCGGGATCAGCGGCGACACCGCGGAGAGCCACGCAAAATTTCGAGAAAAATTTTCTTTGCCGTTCCCTTTGTTGGTCGACTCCGACCACGTGGTCAGCGAAAAGTATGGTGCTTATCGCGAAAAAAACATGTACGGAAAGATATCGATGGGGATCCAACGCTCAACGTTCTTGATCGACCAAGATGGCAAAGTGACCAAGGTCTGGAAACGCGTCAAGGTTGATGGGCATGTCGATCAAGTCATTGCCGCATTGTCGTAGTTGAAACATTCGCACCGCACACGGCTCCGTGTCGGGGGGGATGTCGTGAAACACAATCGATGTGGAAATGTTGGCAAGGTTTCGGTATGCCTGGGTCGCCGACGTGCGCGAAGTCCCGATGGATCGGGAATCGGTGCGGCGACTTCTCTCCCAATTCAGGCATCGGTCGATGATGACCCACTCCTTTGCTCTCACCCGCGCCGATTCGCGACACGCCGCTCGACCACGCAATCCGCAGGCGCAAACGATCCAGGTGATCGCATGCCTGTTTTTTGTCGCCTCAGCGGTTCTTGGCACCTCACTTGGGCATTGTCAAAACATCATTTATCAAAAACCGATCACGAATTCGTACCCGATTGATTCGTATCCCATCGTTACCTATCCCTCATCCTCGTATCCCGTCACCTCCTATCCCACGACGGTTTACCCTGTCACTTCCTATCCCGCGAATAGCTATCCCATCGATTATCAGTCGGTTCCCGCCTCGACGACGATCCGTTCGACAGCGAATTCCTCGATTCCGTTAGCATCGCCGACGAGTTCAGCACCAAGATTTACGACACGGACCGACTCGCGGGAGTCGCGTTCTCTGGATTCCGGTTCGGATCCGAAGTCCCAAGGTTCGACGTCCCAAGGTTCGGGCGATCACACTGGGATTTCAAGGCTGGCGAGCACTCGAAGCGGCGATTCACGCTCGACATCTTCGTCGCTTAGGCGGTCGACCGGAGTAGGAGACTCCAACCGCGACTCATCCCCTTTCGAATATCGCGATTCGTATCGAGACCAGTATCACGAAGCATTTCCGACCCCGGTTCAGCGGTTGCTCCCCTTTGGTTCAACGATGATCCAGTCGGCTCGTCAAAGCGCCATCGAATTCCGCCGCATCGCCCAAAGGGCATCGCCGGTCGCAGCAAGCGTGGCCGAGCGGAACGCCGAACTTGCCGAACAGTGGGCCGAACTTGCGGAAACTCACGACGGCCTAACCGATCGGCTCAACTTGGCAGCGGACAAGTTGCAATCGACGTCGGATGATTTCGAGGACGTCAGCGCGAAGATTGACCACTACGGATTGACTCCGACGGTTGGTTTATTGCTGCGTCACAAAAAAGATCAACTTGACGCTTGGCAAGTCCAAGATTCGCAAACCTATTTTGCTGGCGAGGAACTCAAACGGGCTCGCGGGGAACAACTCGAACTCGATCTGATCCAATACGACGGATCCGATACGATTTCGCAAGCGGCGATGATTTTAACGGCGGGAGGCTTGAATCCGAAAAACGATGCCAACTCGGATCTCATTTCGCAGGTTCGAACGTTGCTTCATCAACGATCGCAGTGGCTGGAGTCGCTCCGAAACGGCTACCAAAACTACCAACAGAAGCTTGGTGAATTGGACGCGGCCACCACTGCATCGACTCAGCTAACGCATGACTATCGAAGACTGATCGACCGGCAAATCACCTGGATCCGCAGCGATGATCCACTTTCATTTCGTGATGTTGGCGAGATCCCCAGCGGAATCGGAGCGTTGTTGGATTCGCGGCGGAGTCACGCCTTTGGGCAATCGATCCAACGCAAATGGCAAGCCAATCCTGTGGCCGGGATCGCCATGTTAGGATCGATCTTAATCCTGGCGTTGTTGAGATTGCGATTGCGGTCCTGGTTGGTGGACATCGGCGCGGGAAATCGGATGCGAGATTCATCATCGAACTCTCGTAGGGTCGCCAGCGGGGTTTTGACGACCATGATGGCACTCGTCATCCCGGCGATGCTCTACTGGATCGCCCGTTGGCTTGGTGGCGGCGTCGTTTCCGAGTCCACATTGCACGCATCCGCCGGGTTTTATGCCGCGAGTTTGGTGGCGTTAGTGGTGGAGATCCCCCGTCAATCGTTTCGCAACTTTGGTTATCTGGATCGGCATGTCACGGTCGAATTGCCAGGCCGCGAACGTGCGATGACGTACCTGACATTGATCGGTACCGGGTTGGTCATGGCTGGCTATTTGATCACGCTGGTTGCGGCCATGGATCATGGAATGTGGCGAGGTTCGACCGCACGGTTTGGATTCATCGCGGCGATGTTTTTGGTCGCCTGGACGGCGCACTGAGCATTGCGACCGACGGGCGGCTTTTTGAAGCCGATGATTGCAAAGTTCGGCGGCGCGGTCATTCATCGAATTCGATTGGTAATCTACCTAGCCGGGATCGGATTCCCGCTAGCGATGATTGGATTGTCGATCCTCGGATTTGGGTTCACCGCCAACGTACTCATCGAACGTGCGATCGGAACGCTAGCAGCCTTGACCATCGCATCCACGCTGTGGGGCCCTACCAAGATTTTGTCCGCCGGTGCGTGGCAGCGTTTGACCGGTACCAGTTCGGCACCGCGAAAGTACGACGAGTCCGGAATCCTGGGTCAGGCAACCTCGGGCAACGACGCCGGAATTCTTAGCGAGCACTTTTTGGAACTGAAGCACCAGTTGGCTTTTCTTTGCCAGTGCGGGCTCGTGATCTTCGGCATCATTTGCATCGGATGGGCTTGGATTGACGTCTTTCCTAACGCAAATTTGGGCAACCCGGTCGTTTGGACCTCCGGGGACGATCCGGTTACCGCGATGAATGTGTTGATGGCCGCGGCGGTTCTCTTCATTGCGTTTCAGTTAGCAAAACTGTTGCCCGCGCTATTCGACGCTCTTGTCCTGCAGTGCGTCTCGTTTGATGAAGGCATGGAGCACTTTTCGTTGGTCCTTGGTCGGTGTATTTTGTTCGGCATCGGTTGCTTCATCGCCTGCTCTTGGTTGGGGATGCGATGGCAAACCATCCAATGGCTTGCCGTTGGCCTGACGATCGGCTTGGGATTTGGGTTGCAAGATATGGTTCGCAACGTGTTCGGCGGACTGATCGTGTTATTTGAAAAGCCGGCTCGGCTCGGTGACATGATCACGATCGGCAAGGTCACCGGACGAATCGCCGCCCAGAAATTGCGAACAACGGTTGTGACAGACAATGATGGCCGGGAGGTGATCATTCCCAATAAGAGTTTCGTCAGCGAAGAAGTCGTCAACTGGATGGGTGCGGGTCGACTCAGTGCGATTCCGATCGAGGTTGCGGTGACGCGTGACCAACGACCAGCCGATATTTGCCGGCTGCTGTATGAACTCGTGATCGAACAACCCGAAGTGCTGCTATCGCCGGCGCCTCTGGCCACATTGGTGTGCGTGGGGAAACGTTCCCAGCGGATCGAAGTCCGCGCTTGGATCGAGGATGGACAGGACGCAGCGAGGTTTCGTGACGCCTTGTTGCGAACCGTTCGGTCTTATCTATCGGAAAAACAATGGTTGGCTGCGCACCAGCCCGACCAACCACTGCTGCGCGATGGGATCGATCGTGACTTTGGCCACTCACCGCGAAGTCGCAAGCGGACGGCGTGAATGAGCAGTCAATCAACATTGCGGCGGTCTCTCGAGAACTGAGCAACGAGCGATCAACCGGTGCCTTTTCCGCTTCCCCTCTAACTCTCTCCCACGCAAATCGCTGTGCGGCGGGGGAAGAGAGGACTTTGAATGCGTCACTTGTTGAACACTTGTTACCAAAAAAATCAAATTGATATTTTCGATCTTGATGGCATCTGATAAACACCTCGCATCGGTGGGCTTTCGCTCACCCGCTTTCCAATTCAAAGGGATTCGAGATGGCTACCAAAGTAGCAACGGTTAAAGCAAGCAAGGCCACTTCTATCAAAGCCGGCAAACCCGCGACGGCACCCAAGGCGAAGGCCAAAGCTTCGGCTTCGCCAAAAGCCACCGCCAAGTCGCCAGCCAAGGCGGTTGCCAAGCCCGCCGCAAAGGCGAGCCCAACGGCCACCTCGGTGAAGGCAACTTCGCCAAAGGTCAAGTCGCCACGAGCCTCGTCACCAAAATCGCCTTCGCCAAAAGCCTCGTCGCCAAAGGCTTCGTCGCCAAAAGCTTCTTCACCCAAGGCCAAGTCGCCAGCCGCCAAGAAGCCAGCCGTAAAGGCTGTCGCCGTCAAAGCAGTTGCCAAGCCTGCGGCCAAAGCAAAGCGAGCGGCAAAGGTCGTCGCGAAAAAGAAGTAGTTCTTTCGCAGCTCCGAACGCGGCAGTGGCACTCCGACCTCAAGTCCGAGTCATCGCCGCGTTTTTTCATGCGCCGATCAAGCATCTCGCCATCGAACGTCACCGCCAGGCGTGATCCCGGCCGGCGCAGCGCATCGCCAAGGCATCCCATCGCAAGAGACAGAGACAAGTTTCGTCACACCGATCCGGTTACAGACCGGCTTTGGAGAATTTGATCAACGTGCTCGCTTTGCCAGTTGAATTGATCAACCGTAAGTTCATGACGGACGCGGTGATCGACTCGATTTGAAACTTGACGTCGTCTTTACCCGCTTCGGCGAGCGTGAGCTGATTCGAATCCCGAAGCACCGTACCCGATGAAACGGCGGATCGGCTGTCGGCCACGTGAGCCATTTTAAAGGTCCCGTCTCTTTTAAATTCGATCGCAATCGACACGTTCGACGGCAGGCTTGCGGACCACTGACCCGCAATCGAGGCGGTGGTGGGAGAAGAAGCGGCAGTGGGCAGGGTATCCGACGCGGAGCTTGCCGCCGTGGTTGATTTCCCCTTGAGTTTCAACCAGGTTTCGGAGTTCGCGATCGCCGTCTCCGCCATACTCGCCAGTTCGCGGTTGAGTCGCTTGGATGTCACGTTCCGATTGGCGATGGTGGCTTGCAATTGGATCATGTTTGCATCGGCGTCGACGACAAACGAAGCGTTGGCGATCCGGTGACTCGTTGTCATCAATGCGAGCAGCGTTTCGCCGAGGTTGATCGTGGTCGAGTCGATCTTAACCAGCGACATGCGGCACAAAATGCGGTCATTTTCCACATCGACCGTCATTTCAGCCGGCAGCTTCCATCCCGCGTTTTCGACTCGGATCGAAACGCTTTCTTGACTTCTCTCGGGCTCAAAGCCGGCCGATTCGAGTGCGATCGTAAGAGAACTCGGGCCCGTGATTCGATCGAAGTTGGTTGAGCCGTCCTTCGTGGCAACGCTTAAAGGCGTCGCCGTCGGGTTTGAATTCAGCGTCGATTTCGCGAACACCGACTCCATGGCGATCTCGGAAAAAGGGCGTCGTCCGCTTTCGTCGTATCGGCCGAAACGTAACCGACAAACAGAGAGATGGCGGCTAACCACGCAGGATTCAATCGGGTTGTCATCACAGGGTCCACGTAAGGAGGTCGCAGGGAAATGGGTTCTTATTGACTAAGCGTGAACCAATTCGTTTTGTGACGACCAATCCAATGATGCAAAAGATTTCCAACTTTCTCGTAACACATCCCTGCACTCTTCGCTTGGTCGGTTAGTCAAGTGACGCCCAGCGACGACGAGACCCGGCAGACTCGAATCGCTTCCTCAATTGCTCCTGCCGAAGATTGGAAACTTACGATGATCAAGAAAATTCTGTTCGCACTCGCTCCCGTGATGTTGCTCGCTTGCTCAGTTCATGCGGACGACGATTTGCTCACTGCGATCGCAAAGATGGACGCCGGCAATGATTCGGCAACCCAGCTCGCCTCGAGCGATGACAAACTCGGCCAAGCCGACATTGATTCGCTGTTGGGTGACGGTGAAGAAGCCGGAGGCGACGCGATCGCAGCTTGTTTCCGTCGCTTCAGCGGGCACGGTGGCTACGGCCATCGTTACGGAAGCTATGGCGGGTACGGCGGATACGGTCACCACTCGTACTACCGCGGTTACAGCTCGTGTTACCCCAGCTACCCCTCGTACAGCTCTTGCTACACGCCAATCTACACGTTCCCGGCACCGAGCTACACATGCTACACACCTTGTTACACCAGCTATTGGGGTTGCAACTAGGCACGCGAAGAACGCATCGCTCGCGGCAACTCGATCACGCCTTGCCTGGCAACTCTCAGCCGAGGGTTGCCAGGCTTTTTTGCCATTCATTCACCTCAAGGATTCTAAAATGTTGACCTTCAATTTTATTCGATACACGGTCGCCGCCTGTGTCACTACAACGATCGGATTGTGCTGCGCGGCGCCTGCGCAGAGTCAAACGTTGGACATTTCGCCTGTGTTACAAGACCGTCGACTTGGTGACCACGTGATCGCCCAAATCCTCCGGCACGGAGTCAATGGACACGATGATCAATCCAGTCCGATTCACCACCTCGGTTCCTCACTATTTGGTTTAGCGATGATCCCGACGAATGAAATCGGTGACTTGGAGATCGTGTCGATTCACCGGTGTTCGTACGATTTGGAATCGTGTGGACCGCGATTCAAAATCGTCGTGATGAATAAGAGTCCACGTCGTGTCGACGGAGTTGACGTGTCCGTGGTTGCACTGCTTGGATCGATCCATCCGCACTCGCCTCACACGACAGTTCGGACGTGTGCGATCGAACCCACCTCGGCGGTCGAAGTCGAGGTGACGCTTCCTATCGAAGCCTTATCGATGGCAAGCGATCGCGGCGTGGTGATCGGTTTCCAGAAGCTCGTCATCGCGATCGATAGCCATGACGAATGGATTGAACTTTGCGAGGCGAATAACGTTCGTGCATTTCCGGCGTCAGGGATCGACGTCCTCTTGGACGACGCGGCGTCCGACGATGCCGCGGTTCTGCGGCCTGAACTGGCTCCCTCCCTCCCAGCACAGGATGAGCCGTTGCCGTCCGCGATTCAACCACCCGGTGCACCGGAGCCGACGGGTCACATTGACGCCGCCGAATTGCGGACGGCAATCGAAAAGATGGATGTGCAATCGATCGACTTTGCAGCTGCGTCGCCGTGAGGTCGCCATAGCGCTTTGACTCTCCGGCGCCGTGAATTTCGGTCGACGTTATTCGGGGATTGCCGTTCCGTTTGTCGACAGAACTTGGCCCATCTGTGACCAAGCTTTCACCACGCGGTGGTGAATCGACGTCGCGACGAGCAATCCGAGCATGCCGGCGATGACGGCTGCCAACATGAACCATCGCGAGGCAGACTCGCTAGAAATCATGAGTGCTCCGCCCACCAGGGGCAGCATCGCCGCGATCAACTTGTACACTTCACCGCGATCGGTGACGCGCGATGATCGGACGTCAAAGTCCGCGTCCCGCATGGTGTTTCGTAGGCATCTTGGATAGAAGACAAATGTGGTCAACCACGCGATCCCGAAGTACGGATACACCATCGCAATCCCACCGCAAATCAAGGACGACAGAAACAGTTGCATCGACGCCATCCATTGAAAATCGGGACTCATCCAGTGAAACACCAACGGGAACAAGATGCCCGACGAGAACCACAACACGCCGCCGATCATCGCGGCGCGATGTCCGAGTTCCAACATGTTGGCCAAGTCGCGGCTATCAACACGTTGGTCCAGGCGTGCGTTTTCGACGGTGCGGACCATGCTGCGGGTTTGCCAAATCGCACACATGGTGGCAAACGGAAAATAGGTCAGGTTCACGATCCAGGACACCCATCGAAGTGCGTCCTTCATCGGAATCGTTTGCATGACTTCGTTCATGTTGTATTGATAGTTGAGCCCGCCCGCGATGGCGTGGGGAATCAACAATACCAAGCACGCCATCACCCACGGTGATTGATGCGATAGCCAGGCTTGCCAAGACGACTCGGGTGGATCGAACAAGGTCGCCGCCTGGGGGTAAAGCGACAATCGCAAACGTCCCGCCATCTCGGCACCATCACCAAATCGATCGCCCGGTTCCGGCGACAACGCGCGACGCAACGTCTTCTCGAGCACCCGTTCCGCTGCGGCATGGGGTGCAGATTCATCCATCTCGGGCGTTACGAGCGGGCGGTGACGCGAGGCCAGTTGATCGGCGGACGCATCGGCAAATGACAACGGCATCGCGTTGCACCCGAACGGTCGCCGGCCCTGCCACAATTCCCAAAGCAATACCGCCAACGAGTACATGTCGGCTGACTCGCGGATCCGATCCTGGGCGTTGTGATCTTTATCGATGATCACTACGAGATGTTCCGGAGCCATGTAGGCGAGTGATCCGCCGAGCGACGCGGATCGCCCTGCATCGCCGAATGAGTCGGTGTAGGAGACGTTGAAATCCGCCAGCCTCGGAATTCCCTCGGCGGACAACAACACGTTTGCCGGTTTCACATCCCGGTGCAGGATCTGTTGCGAGTGGGCTTCGTGCAATGCGCGACACAGATGGATTCCGACCCAGGCAACGACCTGGGGCCACGGCGAGGCGGAGATCCAGTCCCGAGTCGCGGATTGGTCTGGCACGGCCTGGGCGGTCGCGAGCAGCTGTTCATCGACGGACCGGAGCAGCACCCATCCGCCGATAGACTGGGCACCGTGCTCGCGGCAATCACGAAACACCTTCACGACATCGGCCAACGTTCCCCCCGGAACAAACTGCATGTACAACAGATGCAACGATGACGCATTGACCATTCGTTGGTCAAAGACGCGAACAATGTTGGGGTGATCGAACTGGGCCAACGATTCGGACTCCCCCCCTTTGCCGCGAGACACTTTCAGCGCGACCAGCCTTTGCATCGAAATCTGTTGAGCAAGATAAACGTGTGCGAATGCTCCTTGGCCCAGCTTTTTCAAAATCAAAAAGTCATCGAGTTGTTCGCCCAATTCGGTTTCGGGTGGAGCCCCAGACGGGGCGGCGGGCGTGATTCCGGCGAGAGATTGTTCCAACGGAGCAAGCATCGTCGCCAATTGCGGATAGCGTCGTTGGTACTCGGCGATGTCGGGGGATTCGCCGAGATCTCTTCGCAATTGCATCTCCTCCATCACCAAATCAAGCGGCACGCGGTCGGGCGAGAGCAAATCGGTGCAAATTCCCAGATACGCCGCCAAGCGACGGATCGAGCCTGTTTCTGCTGACATGGCGATGTCGAGCTTGATCAGTTCGACCAACGCACGGCGTCTGGACTCGTCGTCGCTTGCGGGCAGGTACGCCAACAAGTCGGCCGGTCGAGCGACACAGCCATGCTCGGCGAGCTTCTGCAGACACTCTGTCAACCGTTCATCGTCGTCCATCGGTTGGGCGGCAAAGGCGGTCGAGGTGTTCACGTGCGTTCGCCCGGCGTTCATTGACGATGATTGATCCGCTATTCTAGTCCTGACGACCCCGCCGCAGGGCGGCTGACCACGCGATTCTTTCGTGACCACGCTGTCGCAGATAGAGGCTTACGACATGACTACCAAAGACTCCAACGGACTGGGCGAAGAATCCGGCGACTCGATCGACCAAGAACTTATCGCGGGGATCAAGCAACGCGATCGCGATTCGCTCGGCCGTTACATCGAACGTCATCGATTCGCCTTGATTGGATTTGTCCGATCGATCACGACGGCACGTTTGCTCAGCGCGGTCGAGCTCGATGACTTGCTTCAAGAGGTTGCCGCCACCGCGATCACCAGCTTGGATACGGCGCCGCTGGACCAGTACGAACCGATGCAGTGGTTGCAACAAGTTGCACGTCGACGCGTGGTCGACGCGCATCGTTTTCATTTTGGTGCCCAGCGTCGTGATTCACGTCGCCAGCAATCACTGCACGCACCGGCCGGCGGCGGTGATCAAGCGATGGGGTTGGAACAGTTACTGGCGGCCAGCATGACATCGCCCAGCGCGGCCTTTAGCCAAGATGTTCGCCTCAATCGGATGCAACAAGCCATCGCCAGTTTAGGTGACGAGCCACGTGAGGTCATTCGATTGAGGTATGTCGACGGGTTGGCGACGAAACAGATCGCCGAGCAGCTCGGGAAAACGGACGTCGCCGTTCGCGTGCTTTTGTCGCGGAGCATGCGTCAGTTGGAAAAATTGCTCGAGGATGTTAGGCCGACTCGTTAGCGCGACTGTCACACCAAGTATTGCACGAGCGTCTTTTTAGGGACGGGCAATTTTAATAGCGGTGCGAAGTCGGCGGTGGCCTTGTCCACACCGCTAAAAATTTCTGCGAGCTGTGCTTCCGATTGGCGGGTCAATGTTTGATAACCGGCAATGAACTCGGCTTGTTCTTGCCACTCGTCATCACAACACGCTGGCAACAACGAAGCGAGTGCGACGCAGGTGGGGCCTTGCTTCTCTTTGCCGGCGGCCAGCAATTCTTCGAGTTGCGTGTGTTGGGCAATCAAGGCGACGAACTCGTCCGGCAAGTTCCATCGAGCCGCCAACATCGCCGCGGCATCGGCATGGTCCCATCCGAACATTTCTTTTTCGAGCCCGCTCAGGCGGCGGCCTTCGGTGGCGCGGCGAGTGACCAGCGATTCGTACTCGGCCGGCAACTCCTTCAATAACAACGGTATCGCCATGTCTTGCAACAACGCACCGGCAAACAAATCTTCGGCGGTCGAAAGTTTTAATGAACGTCCGACCATCCGCGCGAACAATGCTCGCCGCAGTGAGTCTTGCCACAGCGACTTCAAATCAAATGGCCCGAACATCGGATTCGGTATGACACTGAAGACCGCGTTCCATAAAGCGAAATTCGTGATCGCACGCGTGCCGACGAGGGTCAACGCTTGCTGGACGCTCATGATCTCGCGGCTGAATCCGAAGTACGACGAGTTGACGAATTTTAGCACCTGGCCCATCAAGCCCGGATCCGCTTCGATGGGTTTGGCGAAATCCGATGGACCGCAATCGGCGTTTTGCGAAAGCTGGAGCAGCCCGATCGCGCTGTGCGGCAACGCCGGCAGCACTTCGGTGCGAAAGACGTTTTCGAGCGCGAGGGGAGTGGTCGTCGTCATGGCGGGTAAACCTGCTTGCTGGAAAAGATCGACAGAGGGATCGGCCGCAACCATCGATCTCGTTTCGTCGAGACGCTCGCGGCTGTTGGCTATGGAAACCTAGGTCGATTCGAGTCCACTTGGCGATGCTTTCAAGCGTCTTTTCGATCCGACATCCCGGCCGATGCCGGTTCGTCGGATTGTTCCGAATCCGCCGTCACCGGCTCGGGTGCACCCATCGGTCTGGATGGACGTTGTGTTTGGGCAACATCCGTGGCAAGAACCAGTCGAGCGAGTGTTTCGTTTTGACAACGTCGTTCATGAACGCCCTCGGCTACGAAGCCGAAAGAATCGAATTTTCTTGCATTCAACAGGCTTTCGAACATCGAAGAGCCGTTGCGGACCGGAATGTGCAAATGGATTGATCCATGAAGTACTTTCACGTTCACCCAGACGATTCACGCCGGCTCGCCCGATGGCTGAGAGGCAATCTTTGCGGATTTGTGATTGTGGTCGGGCTGTTGAGCCTGATTGGCAAAGATACGACGACAAATGCGAATCCCTCGCCCTCCGTTTTGGGCACCGTCGCAATCGGCAACGATTCGCTCGCGACCGGACGCCCGATCAGCCACTCACCCGAGGGATGGCGAAGGACTATCAACGGATGGGAGGACACTTCGACATGGGCACCGATCCCAAAACCCATCGGGGAATGGATCGAGATGCAACAAGCTCGCGAGCCCGCGTGGGTACAGCGAATCCTAGAGGAGTTGCGAGAAACGCCGCCGCTCATCTTTGCAATGTGTCAAATCACCGCGGTCACCGCGGTGGTGGTGCTAACGCAGCGACGGGAAACGATCGGCTAAGCGGCGACCGCGTGCCCCACGGGCCGTGCGTTGTCGCGGCGCGTGGGCGTTGCCCGAGCGATTTAATCGCGTGCCCAGCGGGCCGTGCGTTGTCGCAGCACGATGCCCGAGCGGTTGCAGCGCGCTGGGCGTTGCCCGAGCGGTTCAACCGCGTGCCCAACGGGCCGTGCGTTGTCGCAGCGCGCCGGGCGTTGCCCGAGCGGTTTAACGTCTTCAGCTCAACTCGCGTCTTCCAATTTTGCATCCCGTGAGAATTTTCTTAGTAAGACATAGAAAACGGGGGTCAAGAACAATCCGAAGAGTGTCACCCCGAGCATGCCGGCGAACACCGCAGTCCCGAGCACGCGACGCATTTCGAAACCGGCACCCGTCGCGATCAACAACGGGACGACGCCCAGGATGAACGAGAACGCGGTCATCAAAATGGGACGCAAGCGCAAGTCGGCATGCTGTCACGGCCGCGTCAAATCGATTACTTGCCGGCTTCCTCTTCGGCTTTGGCAAATTCGACGATCAAGATCGCGTTCTTGCACGCCAATCCGATCAGCACGATGAACCCGATTTGAGTCAGAATATTGTTGTCCATTCCGCGGAACCAGACGCCGATGATCGCGAACAATAAACACAGCGGCACGATCAAGATGATTGCCAACGGCAATAACCAACTCTCGTATTGCGCCGCCAGCGCCAGGAACACAAACAACACCGCGAGCGGAAACAGAAACACGATCGTATTTCCGGCTTGCTTCTCTTGATACGCCAGTTCGGTCCACTCGTAACCGAACCCGCGCGGCAAGCTTTGGTCGGCCAGATTTTCCATCGTCGTCAACGACTCGCCCGGTGCTGAATCCGGCAACGGTCGTTCCATTCAAGTCAGCCGCGGGAAACAGGTTGAACGCACCAATCGATCCGGACCAGCGGTTCGTTCTGACGTCGACCACCGAGCCCGAGCGACACGGTGGCACCGCGAGTCACTGCGGGTTCGGATCTTCGAGATGTCGTCGGCATCATCGCGAAACTCCGGTTCGGCTTGGGCCGTCACCCGATAGGTTCGGCCGAGAAAGTTAAAGTCGTTGACGTACACCGATCCCAGGTAGATCTGCAGCGCATCGAAGACATTGTTGACCGGAACGTCCAGCATCTGTGCTTTCGTACGATCGACGTCCGCGTAGACCTGGGGCACGTTCATCCGCAGATTCGTGAACACCTGCGCCACGTCCGGGTTGCCGCATTGGCTTTCGCCAACATCGTCTCAGTAACTTGGTCGAGTTTCTTCATGCCCGCACCGCTGCGATCCTGGACATACATCTTGAAACCACCGCCACGACCGATGCCGCGAATCGGCGGCGGCGGAATGATCAAGATCTGGGCCTCGTTGATCGCGCCGACCTCACGCCGCATGTCGGCGACGATCGCTTCGACACTCGCGTCCTCGGGCGGCTCGTTCCTTGGCGTCCTCCAGCGGCAAAAACGTGACCGCGGCGTTGGGTCTGATCGTGAACGTTGCTCCGGACAATCCCGCGATTCCAACCGCGTGAGCGACCCCGTCAATCTTGCCTCCGATCTCCGCCACCCGGCGAGTCACCTTGTCGGTCCGTGACAGCGACGCACCGTCGGGCAAGATTGATCGCGACAATGACGTAACCCTTGGTCCTGGTCGGGAATGAATCCGGTCGGCACCAATCCGAAACTGAACCCGGTGCAAACCAGCAGCACCACATACAGCGCGATCGCGAATGCCGACTTCTTGACCAATCGTCCGACGATCCGAGCGTAAACGTTGCTGGTGTAATCAAACGTGCGGTTGAACAGCCGGAAGAACCAACCAAACAGACTTGTCGATCGATTCGTCCAAAACGATTCTTCGGCGCGTCCTTTGGCGTAACAAAATCGCACACAGCGCGGGACTCAACGTCAACGAAACAAACGTCGAGATCGCGGTCGAGATCGAAATCGTCAACGCAAATTGCTGATAGAACTGACCGCTGATTCCCGGAACAAAGACCGTCGGAACGAACACCGCGATCAACACCAATGTCGTCGCTATCAATGCCGATCCGACCTCGTCCATCGCTTTGTGCGTGGCGTCCCGCGCGGATCATTCCCTCGGCGATCAAACGCTCGACGTTCTCAACCACAACAATCGCGTCATCCACGACGATCCCGATCGCCAGCACCAATCCGAACAATGACAAGTGTGTTCAGAGTGACGCCGAGAAACTGCATCACCGCGAACGTACCGATCAATGAGATCGGAATTGCGATCACGGGAATGATTGTCGGTCGCCAACCGTGCAAGAAAAGAAACACCGTCAGCACGACGAACATCGGTCGTGATAAACAGCGTCTCGAACACTTCGGCGATCGATTCTTCGACATAGTCGGTCGGATTGTAAGCGATCTCATAGCCGATCCCTTGCGGAAAATCTTGGCTCATCTCGACCATCGTCTGTTTGACTTCCGCCGCGGTGTCGACCGCGTTGGTGCCCGGCCGTTGATAGACCAGCACGGCGATCGCGGATTTGCCATCGAGGTAGCTGAGACGCGAATAATCTTGGGCTCCGAGTTCAATGCGTGCCACGTCGCGCAGCCGCGTGACGCGACCGTCGTCGCCACGCTTGACGATGATGTCGCCGAATTCTTCCTCGCGGATCAAGCGACCCTGGGTCGTGACGTTCAATTGAAAATCACCAGTGTCACTGATCGGAGGTTGCCCGATCACGCCCGCGGCGACTTGAATGTTTTGGTTGCGAATGGCCTGGACGACTTCGCCAGCCGTCAAATCGACGTGGGTCATCTTTTCGATGTCCAACCATACCCGCATCGCGTACTCGTTGCCGCCGGCGATGCGGATTTCACCGACGCCATCCAAACGCATCAGCGCATCGCGAACTCTGAAGGAACGCGTAATTGCTGATGTAGAGTTGATCGCGACTCTCGTCGGGTGACTTCAGGTGGACCACCATCAACATGTCGGGAATCTGTTTGGTCGTCGTGACACCGATTTGGCGAACTTGCTCGGGCAATCGAGATTCGGCGATGGCGACTCGGTTCTGAACCAACACCTGCGCATCATCCAAGTCGGTTCCCAGCTTGAAGGTCACCGTCAACTGCATGGTGCCGTCACTACTCGATGACGATTCCATGTAAAGCATGTCATCGACGCCGTTCATCTCTTGTTCGATCGGAGTCGCGACGGTGTCCGCGATGACTTGTGGCGTCGCTCCGGGATAGCTGGCCCGAACCAACACTGTGGGCGGTGCCACGTTGGGATACTGGGAGACCGGTAGCGAATAGTAGGTGATGCCACCGACCAACACGATCAAGAACGACAACACCGCGGCGAAGATGGGCGTTCGATAAAAAAGTGAGGTATCTTCATGATCTCACCCCTTCGGATGATGCGTCTTCAATGGAAGAAGAACGAGCTTGGATCTCGCTTTCGGGGAGCGGATCGGGGGCGGGGGAAATCCATTCTTCTTTGGGCACAGGTTTGTAATCATGCGGCAGGCCGTCTTCCACGACCTCGATCTCGCCCTCGACCAACTTCACCGCTTCACCCGGCCGGCCTGCAACAGTCCTTCGATCACTAAGGTCTCGTCACCTTGCAAACCTTTGCGGATCACCCGCAGCCCATCGACGATCGGGCCGGGCGTGACCGCACGACGTTCGATCAGATCGTCAACCACGACGAAAACGTACTGGGTCGATTGGTCGGTTCCGATCGCCGAGTCAGGAATCAAAACGGTTTTTTGGGCTGCACTGCCAGGGATGCGAATTCGAGCAAACATGCCGGGGATCAGCAACTGGTTTTCGTTCGGAAACACGCACCGACCACGCATGCTGGCGGTGTTGACGTCGAAACGATTGTCGACGAAGTCCATGTGACCCTGATGGGGAAATCCGGCTTCATCAATCAAACCCAAATAGACACGGGATTCTTCACCACTCGTGAACTTTCGCGTTCACCCGACATCGCCAACCGCATGTACTTCAACACGTCTTGTTCGGTGGCATCAAACACACAGTAAATCGGCTCGCATCGACGTGATCGTGGTCAGCATCGACGAAGTCGCCGTACCGCCGGCGATTAAGTTTCCTTCGTTGACGTCTTGGCGACTGATCCGCCCCGTGACGGGTGCACGGATACGAGTGTATTGCAAGGTTCAATTCGGCCGTCTCGACTCCGGCCTTGGCGAGTCTCGATCTCGGCTTCGGAGGTCGCGATTGCCGCTTCGGCTGAATTAATGCTCGCGTTGACGCCCTCGATGTCGGCTTTGGCTTGCATGAGTTCGGCTTCGCGTCCATCGAGTTCGTCTTGCGACGACGCATTGCGTTCGCTCAACGATCGGTTCGCTTGAACCGCAACATCGGCCAGGTTCAATTGCGACTCCGATTGAGCCGCCCTCGCCTTGGCTTCGTTCAACATCGCTCGCGACTGTTTCAAACGCGATTCGGACTGTCGTCGTTGAGCTTGCGCCGCATTCAATTCAGCCTCGAAGGGACGCGGATCGATCACAAACAACAAATCGTCTTTCTCGACGATTTGTCCCTCGTCGAAGTGAACCGATTGCAAGTATCCGCCGACCCGAGCGCGAATCTCGACCAACCGAACCGCTTCGAGTCGTCCAGTGTACGCGTCCCACTCAACGATGTTTTTAGTAATCGGCTTCGCCACGGTGACGCTGGGAATCAGCTTTTCCGGCGGACCCGAATCCGTTTTGCGGCATCCCGAAACAACCATCAGCCCGCCGATGACAGAGACCAACAAGGAGACACGGAGGAGCTTTGGAATTTTGTTTCGAACGTTTTGCATGGAGAATCGTCTAGGTGGTGGGCTTGGCGGCGGCGTCGCACGCGGTGATGGACTCGCGGGTGGTTTCGAGCAGATCGATCATTGATTTGAGTTTGCTTTCAGTCAGATTCTTCAATAGTCGCTTCTCAAGTTCCCATAGCGGTTTCGTTGTTTTGTCCGCCAGCTTGCGGCCCCGGTCCGTCACGCTGACGTGGACCACGCGGCGATCTTCGGTCGACCGATGGCGTTCGACCAGGCCCTGTTGCTCCAGATGGTCGACCAGCGATGTGATTGCGGGGACCACCTGGATCATGCGTTCGCCAATCTCGCCACAGGTCAGCGGTCGATCCGCCAAGATCAAGCTTCGTAAGACGTTGAAGCGTGAAAGTGTCAGATCATGATCACGAAACAACCGAGACAATC
The DNA here is from genome assembly GCA_963781095.1 of Pirellulaceae bacterium. Lineage (GTDB taxonomy): Bacteria > Planctomycetota > Planctomycetia > Pirellulales > Pirellulaceae > Rubripirellula. The sequence goes on along the minus strand of CAWAEA010000012.1, from coordinate 267,160 downwards.
GATTCTCGATCTGGTCGGCCGCGCGAAGCAAATTCAAGATCACTTCCTGTTCGGAAGAGACAAACGGGTGGGGCCGTTTGAGTTCGTCTTGGAGCTTCATCGCGATCCCTCGGAAATTGATGTTTGATTGAAAACTATTTTACTAGTGAAGCAATCGCCGTCAATGATTCCAAGGAAGAATAGCGGGTCGGGAAGTGCCCGACGAACGTCGTGGACTGGGCCGGCGTGTGATAACCCCTACCCGAAGACGCGGTTCCACTTTAGCAATTAAGTGTGCGTTTCATTCTGGTCACGGCGCAAGGCTGCCAACTCGATGAACTTCAAAAGAATTCGATGCCCGACGCCTCCGCGATTGGAAGGTCGAAATCTTTCGGATTCACAACTTCCACTAGCAGGCGACCACTATGCCCCGCTGGCAGTTTTTTTAGGTCGCATTCGCGGTTTAAGACCTAGAAAACTCAGTAAGCAGTGCTTGAGTTTACGCCCCCATCGGATGCGGGCGCACACGCCACTGCACCCATTACCGCCAAAACGTCTGTTTCGCCCGCGTTATCGGCAGGTGTTGCAGGTGTTGTTCATGGGCGACTCGCGGTTCGCTCGACGCCGTCTTGCAGCGTTTCGGTCATTCGAGCTCGGTACTCCATCAAGCTGTTTTCGCCCTGGAAACCTACGACCGTCTCGTCCCAGTCCAATTGCTTGCTGATCATTCGGCCGGCATCGATGTCGAATCGGATCGTGCCGTTGCTCATCTGTTGGACCACTTGGGCCTTCACCGATGCGTCATCGATTGGCGTGAGTGGTTCGCTGCGGATTGAGAGTGTTGCGACGCCAGTTTGAACTTTCTCGAGGGTGAACAGTTCGCGAATCTTGATGATTTTGATTTCGTTGGCTTCCGTCCGCGTCCGAACTTCGCGTGGAACCGACCAAGAATCGCCGATCGCGATCTCATTTTCGGGAAGTGCGAGCGTCAAACTTCCCATACCCAATGAGGCCTTGGTACCGCCGAAATCTTCGCGATCGGTTTCTTGACCGCGAGGATTGATGGTCAATTTTGATAGCTTTTTCCCAATCTGCTCGGCGACTTTTTCAAAGACTGGTGCCGGTTCGTCTCCGGTCGAGCTGTCCCAACGCAGTTCTTCCGCCTCGCCTTGCTGCTGAGTCATGGCAACCGAGTCGACGACGTGCTCAAACGTCATTTCGTCGGAAGCTGCATCCGTCACATCCCAATGCCGCTGGCTAATGGTGTGGACATTGGAGATCTCTTCAGCTCCGCGAATCCGCGTTTTCGTTTTCGCGATGTGAGTGACCTCGTACCGAATCTGTTCGCCGGGCTTGAGCGAGTATCGGAGCAGATACTTCGCGTTTTTTTCGAGGATCGATTGGCTATCGTCCGCCGATGAGTGCGGAAGGTTCGGGCAAAAACCAAGTGCTGCAACAGCGGCCAAGAATATACGGTTCACGTCTGCGGTTTCCCTACGCGTCAAAACGGGTGTTTCACGGCATGGAAAGGTCGCAGAATGCTAATTTTTCGGCAAGAGCGGAATCGCGGTGAACTATCCAACACCGCTGGGAATTTCGCCGTGTCGGGTTTGTGCGTTGACTTCATCGCGACACGCCTGGGCGATCGCTTGGGGACTGAGTCCATGATGATGCAGCAATTCATTTCGATCACCATGATCGATAAACTGATCCGGCAACGCCAGAATGCGAATCGCCCGCGTGTCGAGTCGCTGATCTACGGCGCATTCGATGAACGCGGATCCGAAACCGCCGAGCCGGGCGCCCTCTTCGACCGTGATCACAAACTTGCCGCCGTCGAGCGTCTCATGAACCATCTCCGCATCGATCGGTTTTGCGAATCGAGCATTGACGACGCCGACGTCAAGATCTCCGTCGAGCAACTCGGCGGCCGCGAGTGCTTGCTCAAGCATTGCACCGAAGGCGACGATTGTACCGTCGCTCCCTTCGCGAATGACTTCCGATTTGCCGATTTGAATCGGCGCGGGATCGTGATCGAGTTCGATCGCGGATGCCTTGGGGTATCGAATGCTGCACGAATGATCATGAGCGAGTGCAGTAGCGAGCATCATTTCTAGCTCCGCCGCATAACCGGGTGCCATGCACACCAAGTTCGGGAAGACTCGCATGTACCCGATGTCGAAAAGCCCATGGTGTGTCGGGCCGTCGGGGCCGGTCAGCCCGGCTCGATCGAGCAGGAACGTGACGGGCAGATCTTGCAGCGCGACTTCTTGGAAAATCTGGTCATAACTCCGCTGCAAAAACGTGCTGTAGATGTCAACGATCGGACGAAGACCGGTTTTGCATTGGCCGGCGGCGAACGCGACAGCGTGTGATTCACAAATTCCGACATCGAAGAATCGATCGGGAAATTTCTCGCGGACAGGTTCGAGTTTGTTGCCCTGGCACATTGCCGCGGTGATGATGGTGACTCGCGGGTCGGCCGTCATCGCCTTTCGGATCGCTTCTCGCGCGTGCAGCGTGTAGGGCGGATGCCCGTCACTTTTCTGGGTCACTAATTGGCCGGCTTTGTCTTTAAAAGCTGGTGGCGTGTGAAAGTACACGGGATCTTCGGCGGCCGGTTTGTAACCATGACCCTTCTCGGTCACGACGTGCAACAGCACGGGGCCAGACATTTCGCGGGCCATCACCAAATACTTGCGGACCAACGCGACGTCATGGCCGTCGATGGGGCCGACGTAACGGATTCCCAGCTCTTCGAACAACATGCCGCCTAGCAGTCCAGCTTTGACGCCCTCTTTCATTTGAGCCAGCAATCGTTCGGCCGGGTCGCCGAACATCGGCACTCGATCGAGCAACTTGGTGACCTCGCTTTTCAACCCGGTATAGAACGGGTTGCTCCGAAGTCGGTCCAAATAAGTCGCGACCGCACCGACGCGGGGACAAATTGACATTTTATTGTCGTTCAGGACGATGGTCAGATCGTCGCCGAGTTCACCGGCGTTGTTCATCGCTTCGAACACGATCCCGCTTGGGAATGCACCGTCGCCGATGACCGCCACGGTTCGCCGATCGGATTGTCCACCGAGCACATCACCGCTGCGCAGTCCGACCGCCGTACTGACGCTGCATCCGGCATGTCCGGTCATGAACAGATCGTAAACGCTCTCGTTGGGATTGGGGTATCCCATCAATCCGCCGGCGGTGCGGATCGACGGAAAGTCGTGGTAACGACCGGTGACCAATTTGTGCGGGTAAACTTGGTGACCGGTATCCCAGATCAATCGATCGGTACGAAAGTCAAACTCACAATGCAGTGCCAAACAAAGTTCAACGACGCCAAGGTTTGACGCGAAGTGCGCCGTCCGCGCCGCCAACAGGTTGCAGAGCACATCACGGATTTCCGCCGCAACCGACTGCAATTGTTCGGGTGTGAACGTCCGCAGGGGCATTGCATCCTCCAACCCGGCCAACAACGGGTGTTGGCCCAGCGGGTGATGGTGCGAATCTTTCAGGCTTTTCGTTGGGTTCGTCAATGTGTGCGCTCCAGTACGTAGTCCGCCAACCATACTAACCGCGATCCGGCGGCGCCAAAAACGGATGCTTGGCGTTTCGCCGAATCGATCAACTCGTTTGCTTTTTCGCGAGCTTTGTCTAAACCGAGCAGTCCGGGATAGGTCAATTTCCCGCGACCAACGTCCTTTCCGACGCGTTTGCCAAGCTCGGCTTCATCCGCAGTGTGATCCAATATGTCGTCGACGACCTGAAAAGCCAGCCCTAAATCGGCTGCGTACGCGGCCAATGTTTGTCGGGCACCGGTGTCGCCGCCCGACAAAACGGCTCCGAGATCGAGCGAAGCGGCGATCAGCGCCCCCGTTTTGCGGCGATGAATCGACTCGAGCTGGGCGAGTGTCCGCTCGGAGCCGTCCTTTTCCGCTGCCAAATCATCCGCCTGTCCACCGACCAACGCCGCAGCCGAGGCGGCTTGAGCCAGCACGCCCATCGCAGCGGCCGCAATCACGGGATCCGAAATCCGCGTCGCCAGATGACGAAAGGCCTCGGCCTGCAATGCGTCACCGGCAAGAATTGCGGTCGCCTCGTCGAATTCGATGTGCACCGTCGGTCGACCACGGCGTAGATCATCATCGTCCATCGCCGGCAAGTCGTCATGGATCAGCGAGTAAGCGTGAATCATTTCGACCGCGACGGCGCCCGGCATCAATCGCTCAATCATCGAATCATCCAACGCGGACTGGCAAGCTTCGCCCGCCATCAGAACGAGCGCGGGACGCAACCGTTTGCCCGGAGCCAACAACGCATAGCGAATCGCATCGGACAGCACCGAAGGGCATCCGTCACCGAATTGACACGCCGAATGCAGTGCTGATTCGATCAGCGGCCTCCACTGGTCGATACCGGGCGATGATGGATTGATGCCGATGGACGAGTGGCGGGGCAAGGGCGTAGCCAAGTTGAGGTCGCCGGAGTCTCAGGGAAATTTAACCACGGAATGACGCGTCCGGGATTCTAGAAAAGCTCGGGCGATTCGTCCACGCTCAACGAGTCGGCGGATCGGTTAAGGGCGTCGAGGTCACCTTCGCCAGGTGATGACGACTCGGATGAACGCCGCGCAGGGGGGCGAGGTTTCGAGCGACCGGATTGGGAGCGGCCCGCACCGCTGCGGACGGTCAACTCATCAAGCGTCTCGGAGATCGAGTTTCCATCGGCATCAAATCCCGCCAACACGCTTACCCGTTGCTCCGCCGCCGCGAGCAATCGGTGACACTGCTTCAGCCTCTTGATCCCCGTTTCGTATTGGCCGAGCGATTCGGTCAAGCCGAGGGCACCACTTTCGAGCTTCGCCACGATGGTTTCCACCTCGACGAGCGCGGCTTCGAAATCGATCGCCTCGTCGGTCGATGCCATGTCCGGCGAAGTCGGGGATGCGGTACTTGCGGTAGACGTTGTTTTCTTTTTTGCCATGAAGAAGATTTGGGATGGATTCTTTTTTGACTTGCCAGACGAGGCGACGTAAACATTGACTCAGGCAAGGTTAGCGAACAGCCTCTCTTGTTCGATTCTAACGATTATCCGTCCGGGTTGTCTCCCACCAACAAGCACCATGGCCAGGAAGTCGCAAAAAGGCAATCAATCTCAAGCCGTGATCCCCCCGGGATCGTCCGTTGCGGCATGCACCGACTCCACTTCCGGCTCCACACCATTGGACAACGTTGATTCGCAAACGCGTTTGCTGAACCAGATCACGGATCAAATCGCCGAGCTTCATCGCATGGTGGAGGCCCAGCATCGCGTGAGGCCACGATCCGACGACGAACCGTCCGTGGGAGACGACGCGCAGACGCTCCGGCTCCGGCTCGACGAAGTCGTGGAACATTTACGATCATCCCAACAACAAAACGAGGTGCTGCGTCAGCAAAGTGATGAGCTGCAGCAACAAAACGAAGATTTGGCTGCCCAGCTCGCGACGTCAAACGTTCGCAACACCGTTTCGAGTCCCCAGTCCAGCACGAGTGATGCGTTGAGCTGGGATGATCGCAAGGCGTTGATTCTCGCCCAGTTGGAGGCAGAAACGTTTGACGCGGACGCATTTGTCGAAAACCTGCAATCCGAGCGGGACATGCAGTGCGAAAGTCCGATCGAATTCGTCGATTCGTTGCTGCGACAACTCAGCGGCCAGAAGTCGGAATTGGCCAGAAAGGATGAAGAGATCGGGGAACTTCGCTGTTTGCTTGAACAACCTTGCGAGACTCGAGGATCGGGGGTCGTCGTCGGCGCCGCCGTGATTGCGCAGTTGATCGATGCCGATGAATTGGTACTGCAAGAACGTGATCGGCTGCAACGTCTCCAATCCGAATGGGAAGACAGGTTTCGTCGCAGCGAGATTGATGCGTCGCTCGAACGCGCGAAACTCTCACGCGAACGTCAAGCACTCGCCAACAAGACGGTCGAGCTCGAAGAGCAAATCGAACACCTTCGCCGAGAAGCACGACAGAACGAAAAAATGGGCGGCGAACCGACGCGCCGGTGGCTCGTCAAACTAGGTCTTCATGAAGAACCAACCAAGTAACGTTCACTCAGCCGTCGCCTCTAAAAAGTTTCTCAGCGCAGCAAGCATCGCCTCTGACTCGTCCTTTAGGGTATCGAGTATCGCCGGCATGCTCGCGCGTGCTTGAGTTCCGGCCAGGTCTTCCAATTGGCCCGCTAGCTCAACGACGCGTGTGGCAAAGAACAAATTGGAAGAACCTTTCAAGGTGTGTGCAGATCGGCGAATCAGTGCAATGTCTCCGTCGGGAACTTCCGCATCCAGCGTCTTAAGAATGGATTCGCATTCGGGGATGAAAACTTCGGACAAACGTCGGACGCCTTGCAGTCCACCGGGCACTCGCGTCGCCGATGCCCTCAGGTCGACCGATTCATTTCCGCCCTCCAACACGGCGTCCCAGCGAGACTCCGTATGTTTGGAACCGGCGTCGCCGTTCTGCGAGGCTGAATCGCCAGCGGTTTTGGTGCGAATTGCTTGACTTGCGACGGTGGGGGAACCCTCCGGCGGTGCAAACCTGACCAGCATTTCTTGCAGTCGACGAGGATGGATCGGTTTGGGCAAATGCGCGTCCATGCCGGCGTCCAAGCACGCATCCGCATCCTCCTTCATCGCTGCCGCCGTCACCGCAATGATCGGAATGTGGGCGCCGGTTTGTTCTTCTAGCCCGCGGATCTGGAGCGTTGCTTCAATGCCGTCCATCACCGGCATGTGCATGTCCATCAAAATCACGTCGAAAGGCTCACTTTGCCAACGAGTGATTGCCTCGCGGCCGTCGCTGACAATGACCGCGTGGTGCCCGTTCATTTTCAACATCCCCACGGCCACGTGCTGATTGGCGAGCCCGTCTTCGGCCACCAACACGCGAAGCGGCGGACACGAGATCGGTCGTTCTTCGTCGCCGCCTTCATCGCACTGTTCGATCCCCATCACCTGCAAAACCGTATCCAACAACTCGGATTGAACAACGGGTTTGATCAAGTAGCGGGCGATTCCCAGTTCGTCGCATCGCCGAACATCATCCTGGCGATCGGCCGACGATAAGATGATCAGCTTCGTCTCGAACCGATCGTGCACTTTTCGAATTTGATTCGCCAGCTCAAACCCGTCCATATCCGGCATCATGCAATCCAAAATCGCTAACGAAAATGGATTGCCTTGCGTCTTCGCCGCATTCACTTTTTCGAGCGCCGATGGACCGTTGCTCGCAACGGTGGGCGACAATCTCCAAGACGTCACGATGTCTTTTAAAATTCGTCGATTGGTTTCGTTGTCGTCAACGATCAGCACCGGCAATCCCTCGAGATCTTTCAAAAGCCACAGCGGACTTGCGGCCGCCGGAGGCGCCTTTGGCAAATGCGCGGTAAAGAAAAAGGTGGTCCCTTTACCGACCGTCGATTCAAGCTGCAATTGTCCGTGCATCAGTTCGACCAATTGCTTCGCGATTGCTAAACCGAGGCCGGTGCCACCAAATCGACGAGTCGTCGACGTGTCCGCCTGGGTGAACGCGTCCAAGACCGCGACCTGTTTCTCGGCGGGGATCCCGATCCCCGTGTCACGAACACGAAAATGCACCGGAGTCGCGTCGCCCGACGGTTCATCGGACGCTTCGACGTGTGACTCGTCGCAACTCTCTTTGCACACTTCCACGACCACTTCGCCCTCGTCCGTGAACTTAATGGCGTTGCCGATCAGATTGATCAAGATTTGACGAATGCGTCCGGGATCCCCCATCAATTGGTCGGGGACGTCCGACGCGACACGACATGCCAACTCAAGCCCCTTTTCGGCAGCCCGTAATGACAGGGTGCGCCCCGTTTTCTCGACGAGATCGCGAATCGAAAACGGGATCGATTCGAGTTCCAGCTTGCGGGCCTCGATTTTCGAGAAATCCAGAATGTCATTCAACAACCGCAACAGCGAGTCGGCCGAATCGCGGACGAGATGGTTGTAGTCGGCCTGTTCCGAGGTCATCCGCGTTTGAGAAAGCAATTCGGAAATGCCGATGATGGCATTCATCGGCGTACGGATCTCGTGACTCATGTTTGCCAAGAAATCACTTTTCGCTCGGTTAGCTTGATCGGCCGCTTTGAGTGCTTTTTCGAGCGCATCTTGCGATTCTTTCAACTCGGTGATGTCGCGAGAAATTCCGAACGTGCCGATCACATTGTCGTCGTCGTCGATCATCGGCATTTTCGTCGACAAGCACCAAGTGTCGGCGTGGTCGGGCCAGGTTTCGCGTTCGATACGGTCGACCAATGGTTCACGAGTTTCCATGATGCGAACTTCATCCAATCGTGCCTGTTCGGCATGCAGGTCGGTAAAGATGTCCGCGTCGGTCAACCCTTCGGCGCTTTCGGCGCTCTCCAATTCGAACTTGTTTGCCATCGCTTCACTGATTCGAATGAAGCGACTCTCACGATCTTTAAAGTAAATCGAATCGGGGATGTGGCGCAGCAGCGTCCCGAGAAGTTTCTCTTCACGGTGGAGAGCTTCTTCGGCTAGCACTCGAGCGGACACATCCCAGAACAAAACCTGGACGCCGATCGCCTTGCCATCCGCATCAAAAACGGGACTTTTGATCCGCTCGATCCACGATCGATTGCCCTCACGGTCCGATGTCTCCTCGACGCTGTGGAGTGACTTGCCGCTCCGCATTACCGACAAGTCGTCTTCAAGATACTCGCGCAATGTCGGGTGGGAACAAGTCAATGTCCAACTTTCCGACCGTCTCCTCCCACGTGGTCTTGCGAAAGTTCAAATAGGCCATGTTGACGAACAACCTTCGGCCCTCGCCATCCTTGATCAGTAAGCTAAGCGGCAAGGTGTTGACGAGCGCTTCGTAAGTCGAACGTAGATGCAGGTGATCGAAATGTTCCGAGTCCATGGTTGGCTTTCGGTTTGAAGTTCTTACTCGGGTACGGCACGCTACCGCACTTACTCGCCCCGGATGGTCATGTCACCGCGTTCCCTATCCATTCATCCTAGCGACATCGCTTGATCAAGGTCACTTCGTTGCCCTTGTCATTGAAAATCAATTCATCGGTGAAGCTGCGCATCAACACCAGCCCGCGGCCGGATTCGGTGTCAAGCACTTGAGATTCTTCGCGGGTGGGCAGTTCGGCGGCATTAAATCCTTTCCCTTCATCACGAACAAGAATGCGAATCTCGTCTTTGCTGGCGGTGGCTTCGATGTGAACCCGGCGATCTTTGTAAGGCTCGCTGATTTTGCGTTTTTCGATCAAGTCGGTTGTCGCATCGTCGTAGATGATGGCGCGGTGGGGTGGCGTCACGGTCGGACCGAGCGAAAGATTGCCGCGATACATCGCATTGATCATCGCGTGTTCAACCGCGGTGCCCAATCGTACCAACTCGCTACCGTTCAAGAGCTCCATTCCCGATGCGACCTGAATCAACAGCGCGATCGTCGGCGAGATCAGCGACGAATCGTTGGGCATGTCGAAAACGAACACGTTCTTCTGCAACGTCGAAATCAATTTCGCAAAACTCGCGTCGGTGCGAATCACGCCTAGCACTTCGGCGACCGTGTCATTGAGCAACGTTTGGATGTGGTTTTTGGGAACGTATCCCGCCGCACCTTTTTGCAAGGCCTTCGTCGCCAATTCCTCGCTGCCCTTTGCCGTCACGAGAATGGACGGGATGTGTTCAAAATCCAAACGCATCATCTCGACTAATTCGAGTCCATTCATTTCAGGCATTTCCAAATCGGTGACGACCACGTCGATCACATTTTCGCCCAATGCGTCCACCGCTAGACGCCCATTTGCCACATGAATGACATGGTGCTTGCCCTCCTCCAACAACATTCGCATCTCGACCGCCTGGGTCGGTGAATCCTCCACCAAAAGTACTCTTGCCATGACGCTCACCTGAAAAACGGGCCTAAAATGATTTCCCACTCACGCCATCATGTTACCACTTCAATGGGTGGCAAGTACGAGTGAAACCAACAGCCGCGGCGAACTCCGCGACCCCGAACCCCGTTCGCTCGGACGGATCTGACTTCGCTTTTACGAGCCTACTCTCGAACCCTCAGTTTTGTGGCTCGATTTCGTTCGGCGGTAACTACAATCGACATTTCCGCCCAATGGTGGCGAGCCAAGAGTGACCACGGCAGAGACCTTCAAATGAAACTTCACTTCATTGAATTGACCGGCAAAACGCTGCTTGACTTAGTCAATGAAGGCGAAGTCGACTTCAAGCAACTTCACGACGCGGGCGTCTGTGGTGATTCGATTCTGAGAATCAACCGGCATGGCGAAATTGAATTACGATGCCGAGGTCGCTGGATGATGGTCGGCGGATTGATCGGCAACTTCGAAGAACGTTTGATGAAGTTGACCGGCCTGGATTGGGCGGCGTCCTATTCCGCTTGAATCGCTGACCCGATCTGTCCACCGATGATGAGCACCTCGAGCTCGTCGGTCAGCCGCTTTTTAAGGGGTTCTTCGCCGTCGAACCCGACGTGGACGGATTCGATCACGCCATTTTTTCCGATCACGATCGTTTGCGGAATGGCGTCGACGGCGAAGCTATCCGCGATCTTTCCGTCGGAGTCCAATAGCACTTCGAGTTGGAGCTCGCGTTCCTTCAAGAAGGCGTTGATGTCTTCAAGTTCTTCACCCGTGTTCACGGCCATGAATAAAACGCCTCGGTCGGCGAATTCGTCCGCTACTTTCTTAATGACCGGCATCGCCGCCAAGCACGGCGCACACCACGATGCCCAAAAATCTAGGATCACGACGTGACCGTCAAAACTTTTTGAATCGATCTTTTTTCCGCTGGTGGATTCGGAAACGAATTGCGGAATCGGTTTACCCAATAGCGGGTGATCGCCGACGACTCCCGCGATCGATTGGAAATAGTCATCAAGCGATTTGTACTCGGCGGCATCTTTAGCGGGCTCGAAGGCGAATAAACTCTCGTCAACATCACCCGTCATCCGCCAGGTCAAAAAGTCGTAACGAATCTGAAACGAAAACCCGTCTGGCACGTGAACTTGATCGGACGCGACCAACATCGGTGTCATGTCGATCAACATTCTCAAGGGACGGGGAAGCTTTTCGTCCGTGACCCAAAGATCCCACTGGACGCCATCCGATTGCACGCCAACGATGTGAACGGCGGGAAGCTTTCCGCGAAACGGTTTTCGATCGACCAAGTCGATCGACTTCATCCCCGCGACCATCGTGATCGATGGGTCAGCGCCCGCCATGGTTAGCGATAACAGGGGTTCGGGATAGGGTCCCATGGGAACCGGCAAATTTGTGACCGCTTCCTGAATGCCAATCACCCCGGGCAATCGAAAATACGCATCGGGCGCCATCGCAGCGATGAATTGTTTGCCGTCACAGTACAAGCGAGTTCGCTGCTCGGGCTGTTTCAAATAAATCGTGAATTGATTGGGGGGCGCCGATGCGATTTGAAATGTCGATGTCTCGGACTCCACGACTTGACCATTCAAAATCGAATCAGAAAGCATCTCCACGGTGGCTCGCGAGACTTTCGCTTTGGATATCGAATCGAACAACGGTTCGAGTACAGCCTGCAACTCCTTCTTGATCTCAACGTTCGCAGTGTTGCTCAAATCGTCCGTAGAATTTTCCGCCGAATTTTCTTGGCCGATCACTCGGCCAACCGGCAAAACGGCGATCGCGAAAGTCGTCAGTAAAAGGACAAGGTGCTTTATCATGATCGCTTGCTTCCAAAAAATTCGTTGAGGGCCCGAAAGGCATGATAAGAATTTTGGTGAAAGATCGCTACCAACGCAGCCTAGGACTTGTATCTCGTCTTTGGAAAAACGGGCAGCATGATCGCCACAATCATCAGCGATACGGCGACGGATACCGGTGCAACGGCCAGGCCGAAGAGACCCATTAACCCCAACCAAAAGGCGGGGTGCACGGCGACCGGAAGGGCAAAACGGCGGATCGGTCTTAGACTGACCAGCATGCCTGTTACCAACGCGAGCGTTAACAGATTGACCATCATCTTTCGGAGTCCTCGATCTCTGGTCGAGTTCGATTGCAAACTTGGTGGCGAGTTTGTCGACGACAACTCGATGATCTCAGTCGTTTGAAAGCCATCCAGATCGGGCATGTCAAATGTCAAGGGAGCCAGTTCATTCTTGACCTTGGGTTCGGGTGGGTATCGGTCGACGTACTGAGCCATTCGCTGATCCAACGAGTTCCATTGAGACTCAAATTCGGGAAGGCTATCCTTCTTCGACGGTTCGCTTGACGGGTGTCCGGCACTGCGTGCGATCCGTGTGTATCGAGATGCCCACGGCGATAGCCAAGCCATAACTTCTTCGCTCGGTCGTTCGGCAACCGTATCGACCGCATACTCCACGGATTCGACGGCCGAACGAGCCAAGGCGATCGCCCGTCGCTGGCGTGCCGACTCGACGATGGACGTTTGCGTCGATCGTGTTTGCCACCCTTGCGGTGTGGTTCCATCGGGACGAGAGATCGAAAGCCAGTTCTGTGTGACAGGAATATCCACCAGTTCGGGAACATACGATCGTTTTTTGGCAACCGCGATAGGCACCCGAAACAGGATTTCAATCGATTGCGACATGCGGCTGATCGACAGCGGCAATCGCACTCGAGGACGACCGTCGGGATTCTCCGGCGAGTTGAATTGCAGATGCATGGGTTGGTCCGCGCTCCATCCTCCCAAACACGTCGCAAATTCGGGTAAGTCGACTTCCACGTACTCGAGGCCCGCTGGGAACAGATCCCAATGAGAGATCACGAGAACGCCATCGTTCTGGATGAATGCCTGATTGTCTTGCGCAGCGCGATGGCATCAGCGTTGATCGCCGGCAGTGGCGCCAAATCGATTGACCAAGACGGGTTGGCGGCGAGGTACGTCGAGCGAGCCGAGGATGCGTCAATCGAATCGGCCCAGATTTTGGGCGGCGCGACCGCTTCAACCGCACTGGTTCGCCATCGAATGGCTTCGTTGGTCAACCGATCCGGGACGCTGATGTGGATCCGACGACGTCCGAATCCCAGCACGCGGACGTTGGGTACACCGACTCGACCGGCATCGGAATTTTGCAATTGCCCGGTCACCGTTAAGGTCTGATTCGTCAACTCTTCACGATCACATCGAATTCGGATGACCTGTTGAGCCGGGTCAATGGCCGGTTGGCGAGACCAGGAAGTCGTGGGGGATACGTCCAACGATTCGCACCAACGTGTTGGCACCTCGACATCAATGAAATCGGGCAACCGATCACCGTCAAATTGGATTCGCGTCTGAGTTTTCCAGCGACCGTCGTCACGCGTCACCGAGATCAGTTGTCGACAATCGAAGCGAGTCTTTTGAGCTCGAACTTGAAAGATCCCGCCGAGTTGTTGGGGCGAAGCTGCCAATTGCTGGGGTGTTGTGATCCAAGTCGAAACGGGGATCCAACCATGCGCGAGCGATTCAGACGAGGCGACGGGTTGACGGTTCAAGGGTTCCCACGGAACCGGCTGAATGACTTGGAGCTGTGCCGAGTCATCTCGCGAAATCAAATAGGTCTCTGAAATCTCGGTGACACCGGACAATTGCAGTCGGGGCGGAGAAAAACGCCGATCTTTCGGCAGGGTTTGGGCAGCGGTGGCGAGAATCACCACAGGTTCATTGCCGGTAAAGTCGTCGAGCATGTAATCCACACCCGAATCGCTCCGATAATGGGCCGGCTCGGCGGGTACACCATCAATCGACAACTGAATCAATTCCATTGAATTCGGAACCGACAACCATTGACCACCGCCGGGCTGCTGGCTTGGCATTAGCGTGGCTTCGCAGCGTAGCTCCAATCGATCGGGCATGACGTGCAAGTGATGTTTCACGGTGGCGCGGGTGGGGGCGTCGGCCGAAATCTGAAAACGAGGTGTGGGAAGGGCCCCCATGGCAACCACCGCTCGATCAATCAGACCGCGATAGCCAGGCCAAGCCGCCATGAATTGATCCACCGAGAGCGGCTCCGTCCGCGTTTGTTCAAAGGGTGCCAGCCGCATTGATCGGTCGGTGTGAAAAGCGATCCAGGCCGGCGCGTTTTCACCCAACGCCGCAGCGATCACCTCCGGAATGGTGAGGGAGTATTCCGAGGTCTCACGATCGCCAACGGTTAAACTCGCATTCGTTTTTTCGGCCGAACCGTCCCCCGGCGGCTGACCCGCCAATGCGTCGACAAGCGTTTTTGCGTCCGCGAGCATTCGACTCGCAATTCCGGGAACCTCCAACGAGCATTCTCGCGACCACAGCAAACGGATCGGGCCCGGCACATCTTGTTTCGCCGATACGGTAACGAGTCGTCGTGTCGGACTATACAGCTCGGATCCCGCCAGCCGCCAATGGGGCGAAGTCACCAAGGGCATCTCTGCATCCCGAATCACGAACTGGAACGTTTCACCCGCTGCGATTGCGGTTGGCGGATCGACTTCACATTCAATTACCGCTTGCGTCTTGCCCGCGCTGATCCAATAACGTCGCCGAAGCGGTTGGGGACTGATCGATGCACCCGAGGTGGCCGCTCGATACTCGATATTAAGCGATTCCGTTGGCCCCAGTTCGGTGACCCAACGCCGCAGGTCTGTCTCCGTCAAAATCCGCCCTCGCGATCCATTGATACGTACGGCAGCTAAATTTTGCTCGGATTCGATCGTCAACTTCGAGGCGGCAACCGGCGGGATTTTCAGGGAAAGGCGGTTCCACGGGGTAGCCAGCTTTACCGACGGGGTCATGGTAACCCGCAATCGGAACAGGCTTCCACGCGGTAGCGAAGCAATCAATTGGCCATTTTCATCTGGAATCGAGCGAACGATTCGATCGACGTCATCGATCCACTCCACCCGACGCACCGAAGCGAACGGAATGGGCAATCGAACTTGATTGCTGCTGCGGCCGTCGTCGACCAAATGAATGACAAACTCGGCTTCCACGGTGGTCGCCAAGCCAAAGAAATTGGAAGACGAATTGATGCGTCCCGGATCTTCCGTCGCCTCACTTGATGAAGTGACTTCCGCCGCTCCAGGATTCGAGCTAGAGATTGCAGCGGAACGTTTCACATCGGCGCCGTTCTGTCCGCTGACGCCGGAGCCGACGGTGTTGGGACTGTCGCTACTGAGTGCGGGCCGGAGTCGAACTCGATAGTCGGCGGATTGAAAGAAAGGTTCAACGATCTGTTCGGGCGCATCTTTGCGAAACAACCAGTCATTCACAGATCTCGACAAATAAACCATTCCGCCAACGGTCTTTCCCACCGCATCAATCGGCACCAAAACGGCGACGGCGGGGGGTAAAGAGGACGAGGAACCATTCTCACGTGGCGAGCCGACCGGTTCGAATGATCCCGATGGACCTTGGACGGTACTGGTGGGTTGCCCGGAATCATCGTTCGCCGTCTTTCCGCTCGACGGAGTGGACACAGGAGAGGCATTTTTCGTTGCATCCTGTTGAGCGGATGCGACGAGCTGCATTGGTCCCGAAATGAGAATGGCCAGCACGATCATTCGAACGATCGCCGCCCAAGACAAATCGCTTTTTCCTTCTGGACCAATCTCGATCACCGAGCCACCCGCATGCTCGCCTTCATCGTCCAAGCGGCTGCCGCGACACGTCCACGCTCTCGCGGTCGCAAGCATGGCGGAGGCGATGATGGGAACAATCACCCAACCGATGACCGCCAATTTCCAAGGCCACCACAACAAAGTCATCGCCGTCAAAATGGCGACGATCATCGCGACAATCAATGGCGACCGCGACGCGATCGTCCAACCCATCGCGAAGGCGATCAAGGCCACCAACCAACCCAAAGCGAGCGCAACGTTACGACGCACCAGCATCGCACTTTCCCCGGGCCCGACCTCCACCGCATCCGTCGAAGAATCTTGCCAATGGTCACGAAACAATGTGAGCGGGGAAAAGGTATCGGACGCGGGCACCAGTTCGTAAACGCTTTTCATCACGACACCGGACACATCGATCCGCGGCATTGTGCATTGTCGGATCCACCGGGATCCGAATCGGCTCCGATTCCAGACGACCCGAATGGTTTCGGTCTTGCCACGACCCGCCAATTCGATCGGATGTTGAGGAATCGTCAATAGATCGACGGGCTTTCCGTCGCGAGTGATCGATGCCAACCGCAGGTCCGGTTCGTAGCGGATCTGGAGCGTGCCCGTCGGTGAAACGCGGTAGGTCGCTTCGACGTGATCGGTTCCACGACTGGACGCGATGACGCGTACTTTTTCGTCCCAGACCATGGTCACGGATCCGTCGTCGTCTTCCTTTGCAATCACAACGACCGGTTGTTCGACGGCATCGTATCGCAATCGTTGATGCACCGCGAAATCTTTGGGGCGGAGCAGTACGGGATCTTCTTGGGAATCAACTTCTGGATCGTCTTGCGGGACATCAACCTCGGGTGAGTTGACTGGATCGAGCAATGCGACCAATTGCACGGAAGCACTTTTGCGGCGGACCACCAATCCGTTTCCGATCAACACTTCGCTACGCTGAGTCGCCGCACCCGGGACACTCGGCAAGCTCAAACTGAACTCGCTTTGGGGCGTATAACGCCGGCGAGCGATCAGCGAGCGACCGCGAAGATTGATTTCCGAAACGTCGATCACATAAGTTCCTTCTTCCTCGCCCGTGCCTAACCGAATGTCTGATGGTGGCAAACTCGTGGACGCCACGCCATTGTCTCCACCGAGTGACCATTGATAGTCCGGTCGTTGATTCGGAGGACCGGTCTGGACCGACATCTGAGTCAATCGTTGACCCGCGGATTCGACGTCGATGACCAATCGTTCGAGGACGTCGTCGCCGTCGCGGGCAAAATTGACCACGCTCGAAACATTGAACGCGACGTTTGGCATTTCCAACAACACCTCGGGCGTGCGCCCGGGTGATGGTGCAAAGTACAGGGTCGGGCGGTCGCCACCCGACAAGAATGAGAGTTGCTGGGACGAAAGATCCGCCTCGCGGATCCGGTCACGCTTTAACGCCGCTTCGCCGCTCCAGTTCAAGTCGGGTGGTGGAATAATCGAAGCGGTTGTTCCACCGCGGACATCATCCACCTTGGCAAGCCAGCACGGGGGAACCGTCACGACGGGCATCGTGAAGGGGATCATCCGAGTGCCGGTGACGTCGATCACCATGTCACGCATCAGATTGCCCGATGATTCGGCGGGGTTTTTCGACGCATCCGGATCGCCGATCCGCGGGGTGAGAGCCTCGGGTACGACCCCACCGACTTGACTCTTTCCATTTTGAGATGATGCGTTTTTTCCAGCGTCATCCGCCGGCACCACCGCCTCGGGTCCGCTCACGACGCCGCTGGGTACCGTATCGTCCCAGTGCGGCCAAAGCGTGATCACATCACTCGTATTCATTAAGGCGGGCAATTCGATGACGCGGTTCGAATTCGCAAGAGTGATCGAGTCCACGCTGAACCCGTCTTGGATTCGCAACTCCAAAGGCTCCAACCGATCGGCATCCATCGTCACGCGGAACCGAGCCTTTGCGGTGATCGTGCCCTTTCCAACTTCGGTTCTCAACCAAGTCTCGCATCGGCGAAGCGAAGGACGTTGGGCGAAACGAACGCGAGACCAAGCGGAGTTCGAGTCTGGTTCAAGCAAACCTACCGGAGGTCCCGAAGCATTTCGGAATCGGACGCCCTCGGCGGATTGCGATTTCGTTTGACTCCACGTCTTGGGCAACTCCCAATCGACGATTTCGAGCGGTAATGCGACCGCGATCTGCACCTCATCGGTCGCTGATCCGTACACGATTCCACTTTCAGCAGATGCTTGGGATGACTCGGATTCCGCGCCGGTCAGGAATCGGGCGGTGGGCAAGTCACACCAGTCGTCCCACGTCGATTGGCCCGTGATCGTGATCATGGTCGAGGTCGCTTGGGGATTGATCGTTTCAACGGGCGTCTTAATCGTCAACTCCGTGTTTCGATCGTCGATTGAATCGGCTGAAAACGAAACCTCCGAGCCGTTGATCTTGACCGACGTGACCGTAGAATCGGAGATCCTTAAAACGGGGAAGGGTTGATCGACGGGCAACTGAACCGACATTCGTTGAACCCAGCTCAGGCCGGATTGATCAATCTCGTACTGAATCAATGAGCGACGCACGATCAACGCGGTGGTGAGGGGCGTTTGAGTGGGGATGGTGCGAAGGGTGATGGTCGCCAGCCCACCGGCATCAATTTCGTACCAACGCAGATCCCGATTCGTCGTAAACTCACCGGCATCAAACGGTGGTCCGGGACGTGATCTCAACACACCTTCAACGGCTTCGATGCGAACATCCGCGGGGGCTGCCAACAAGATGCGAGTTTGCGGGGTGCGTGGTAACCGGAGTACAAATTCATGACCGGCTGCGAATTGGCGTCCTGATAATTGCCATTGAAACTCGATCCGAGTTCGACGCTGGATTCCGCCTTGAAAAACCGCGATCAACTCGCCGTCCGAACTCGACTCCAACCGGGGCAGCGGATCTGTCGAAATCAGGTTTCGATTGGAGGGCTGTCGAAGCGAAAAGTTGACCCGTCCAAGCTTGCGACGAACGAGCGTCTCCCGGCTAGATTCAAGGTCGATGGCGCTGCGGTCGCTGACCAGGGTGTCGCCTTTCAGCTCGATCCAATATTCGGCATTCCGGATTCGATCAATCTGTTGGTCGGTCGACTGCTCGGAGACTCGCTCGATGGCCGCACGAAGTTTGTCGATCGAGACGGGGCGGTAATCGTCCGGAATCAACTCCGCCATTTGCGACTGATAAATACCAATCGGATAGAGAGATCGACCATCAGGTAAGCGACTTGGAAAGGCGAAGGGGATCGATTCCGAAGTCTCGCCGGCTTCCAAACCCGCATTAGAATCCTCTGTCGCATCGTCTTGCACCGCCACCCCAGGGCATAGCAAGGTAACGCCGGCGAGGAGGATGAACGCGATTCGAAGGCCACGTTTTCGCAAGTTCACGGTGATGTCTCCGACGGTCTCGGCAGCGTCGTGGTTGAGGCGATGCTGGGCGTATCGGATTTCATCGGTTTCACGGTTCGCGTCGACGGATGGGGCGGGACAATCGGCGGCGTCGATTGCTGGGCCGTCAACGGCGGCGACGAGCCGGTCCCAGCAGTGAAGACTCGGTTGCCACCATTGGGGGTGATCAATGATCGGATGGTGATCATCACAATGACAAGCACCAGGGAAATCATTCCGAGTTGCCCGCCCAACACGGCTGCATCGGGCGCAATTGCCAACAATCCGGCGAACAAAACCGCGATGACGATCGCCGTCAACGGATGACGTGATTTGGGCAAATGGGTCAACATCACGGCCAATGCTAAGATGAACGATCCCACAAAAATCCACAGCACCGTTCGCGAGACGATCACCACTTCGAACGAGGGCAAATCGGATCCGACGTACAAGTAGTCATTGCCCGGCGGAGTATCGGCGATCGATGCCGGCGTGGCACCGATCATCGCCGCCAAAGCCGCATCGGAATGACTCGGTTCGCGATAGAGTCGCCACCGATCAAAACGCCAGGCCATCGAGCGGCCCACGGTGGGTGATGCCCATACGACATGAGCGTCGGTCGGCGCAATGATTTGCCAATAGACTCGGCCCACCCCCGCAGGCAATCGCAGCATCGGGTCGACAACGGCGAACGATGGCGATGTCGACGTTGCGATCCAAACGCGCAAGTCAACCACGTGGCTGACGCGATCGCCCGAAAGCGCAACAATCAAAGCATTGCCGAGTCGTTGGACAGGAACGCGTTCATCATCGATCGATGCCTCAACGCTAACTTCGGGAGTATCGAACGGCAATTCGACTTGAAACGTATCGCCACCCTGAACCCTCGCAATCACTTGTTCATGGCGAGTCAGGCGGCCGACCACCGTTCTTAGCAACGCCTGTCGAATGGTGATGTCATCTGTCGTTACCAAGCGAGATTGCAATCGGACTCGTAACGGGTCCCTTGGTAAAGATTCGAGATCCATGGTCGACGTCGGCACGGATTGGGTCGATGTCAAGTCGAACTGCTGATTGCCTCTCAAATTGACCCGCATGTTTCCACGCACCGTCACATCGGCGATGTTCGGCCGTGGCAACGAAATCGATTCGGTGGAGCGTTGAGTGCTCGACGACCGACGCGTTTGCGTATGTCGCCAACGAATCGCCATCGTGCCCACCGACAGGCGTTCGGAAATCAACTCGTATCGATCGCCGTCGAGCGTGCGAAGTGTTGCCGGCATGCCGTCGACCGTGACGACCCACGGTTCGGTGGGTTCCCCCACAAATCCATCAAATTGATTCGAGTTCGAATTTTCCGCGGATGTCGCTGATGAAACGTCTTGCAAGTCATTCTCCGACGACTCGGACCCCTTGGGGGTGGGGGCCGCCAACGGCTTGGCGATTCGGATCGGCAATCGGCCTTCCAGATCGAGCGGTGACGTCACCGTCCAATCGACGGTTGATCGCAATTGATCGCCATCGAGTTCAATCGTCGCGTCGCTTGAAAGCGTGATCCGTGGCGGCTGTTCCACCAAATTGCCGACAAGGATGGCGATACCGTCGGGGCTCAGCATGCGAAAGGTGCTGATCGTGGTGGAGGTCCCATTCTCGGCGGTGCTCGCGCCCGTCCGGGTCAAGCCTTTGGATCGCGCAAGGTCGACCACCAGCAACGTTCTACCGCTGCCGATGACGTTCAGCGTCGCGCTTTGTATCGACAGGTTGTCACCATCGCCAACCATTCTCGGGATTGCGAATTCGATCTCACCGTCTTCAACCTCGATCAATCGTTGACCGCGAATCCGAATCGCGGTCGTATTGTCGGGGTTGCCGAGATTAAGGTCGATCATCCGAAAGGTGTCGGACCGGAACGATTCAATCGGTTCGCCCGTTTCGACGTTCTCGATCGAACTGATGTTCCATCCCGAGTCGTCGACTTGCAACCGCCCATCGGTCGCTTGCCCGCTCGCTTGGACGTCCATGACGATTGACGCCACTCCATCGCGAATGATCAGTTCAGACTTGCTGGTCACGCGAGTTTGGCGTTCTTTCGCCGACAACCAGATCGGTAAAACGAACGAGGCCCGATCAAATCGAAAGCGATACAATCGGCTGCTCAGCCCATCTTCGCTGGACTCGCTCGGCTCGCTTCGAATCCACGATCGGGTGCGCCAACGCAGCCGATAATCGCCACCGGTCTGGATCGATATTTCGCCGCGGTGACGAAGAGAGCCCACCACCTCAACAACTCGTAGACCCAACGGAGATGCCGGCGAAGTGTCGTCGGCCGATAATTGAAGATCAAAATTCAACTCAATTCGTTGTTGGCGTTCTTCGGCGGGTATCACCACCCGTCGGACGCCGTTGCTCGAAGCAGGATCGCCCTGCCCGTCGCTGCGACGAGTCGATGCGAGCGGTGGTTCACCCGGTTGCAGCGGAGATCCAGGATCGAGAAACTCGATCGTGCGACCGCCAATCCCCAAACGCGGCGTATCCAAGATCACCGAGTCGGGCGGCAACCGCAACTGAAATCCGTCGATCGACCCCTTGGCATTTCGAACCGTCAATCGCACGGACATGATCGGTTGGTCCTGGGGTGAATCCCAGCGCACGTCGATTCGACTATCCACCTCCAACAGGGGGCGATCATCCGTTGATCGGTCCAACTTGCCCCAGCGAAGCGAGAAATTCCCTCCACCACTTTCGATCGAAAATGTTGTCTTGCCGCCCGGTTTGGCCGCGCTGGTGAGAGTTTCATCGCCCCGACCGATGACCTCACCCTCGACTCCGCGATCGTCGGCAAGCAATTCCACCTGAGACGGAACGTCGGGCAACCGGAAGTCGATCGATCGGGTCGGCTGAAGCTGGACGCTTGATGACACTCGCATCCGTACCATTGCCTCGCCGACCGCCGCCGTTTTGACCCACAAAACGTGTTCGGAAGAATTGCTTTCGAGCGACATCGAGTATTCGTCCACCCCGCTGACGTCGGGCGGCGACAGCCGATGAAAGTTATCCATTCGAAGCGGTATCTTGATCCATCGGTCATTGGTCGACTCGATCGAGAGCTTTAAAGTCACCTCCATCTCGGCGCGATTGTCTTCGGCCGATCCGGTAATCGTTAAAGATTGGTAACTGAACGGTTGTCGTTGGCCATCCGAATCCGAATCCCGGTTCATCCGGCGCTCGTACTCCTCCCATGTCACGCCCGGCATCATCACTTTGCTCTCGGCTTCACTCAGAAACATGAAGGCGCGAATCGGTAACGCATTTTCGTCGCGATCAAACACGTCTTGGGGAGGCAAGGTACCCGGTGGCTGAGCCGAGCTTGAAGACGCGATCAAGAGCGTCAAGAACATCGCCGCGATCAGAATCATGACTCCAACGCCACCCGTCGCGCAGACGCTTCTTTCCTCCGGCTCTGATGAATACACCGACCGCCTCGCAACGGAACCGTCGCGGTCGTCCAATCGAGTCGCTCGAATGAAGGGTGATGGGAAGATTGGCATGCGTCGACTTCAGTCGCCGGTCTTGCCCGGTCCGAGAGGACCAGCTCGGGCAGCTCAGCGCATCGATGAAAAGAGACGTTGAATAGTAGGGAGCAAGAGAAGCAGGACGATTAAGGCTCAATCTTCGCCACGGCCCCAGCTCACCGCGTTCAGTTTACGCAAATGTCGCAAGCCGCAAAGTAAAAAGAGAACTCGTCGCACGCCATTTCGGCGGCTTCCAAGCGAAACGGGGGTCCGGGACAATGATAACCGGTACAACCGTCCTCCCCCTTTCCCCCTTGCCCTAGCACGTCTCGATCCGAAACCGTCTCCACGGGATTTGAGGGATCAATTCACCTCGGCGGCCAGTAGATCGTGCCTGGTTTGAACGTCAACCATCCGATCGGCCACGGTTTGATGTGCCGATCGAGCCTCGGCCGCGGCGGCTTCAGCCACTTCGAGAGCCGATTTTAACGGAGCCAATCGCACCGACATTTCCTCCACCTGTGCGGCCCGCTCCGCCGCCGTTTTTGTCTGCTCCGCGACCATGGCTGCGGCACCGAGTCGGGTGCGACGTTTTTCTGCAAGCATCAACAAATGCTCGGCAAACGCTTGCTCTCGGTCGGCGAGGGCCGCTAAATCGACCGATCCGCTTTGCCATCCCACTCTCGCGGCGACCAATGCGTCCTGTAAATCACGTGACGCGTTTGTGATCCCAGGCAATTCGGCATCGATCGCGTCGGTTTGGTTTTGGCTGGCGGTCACGGCGGCCATCGCCGCTTCGGCTTCCAACTTCGTGGCCGCGATTTGCGCGGCCAGATCATCGATCGGTTGTTTAGCCGCTGCGGCTGCCTGATTCGCCGCCTCGAGAGCAGCAGTCAACGGCACGAGCTCACTCTGGATCGATTCCATCGATTGCTTGACTGACGCCAAACGCTGGGCCGCCGGTGGCGGGTTGGCAGCCAACAAGATTTTCTGTTTCGGATCTTCGACCAACGCCGATACGACTTGGCCGTTCCAGTCGCCATAGATCACGCGTTTGCCGTCGTGAGTGATCGCGACCTCAAGCCCATGTTCCGACATCGGTTCAAAATCCCGCACGTGCTTACCGGACGGATCCCACAATTTGGCAAGGCGGTCCTTACCAGCCGTCGCGATCCGGCCTTCGTGATCAAACGCCACGTCCATGGCGCCGCCGGAGTGCGCGTCGATCGATTTGATCAGTTTGCCCTGAATCATGTCGTACAGCTTGACCGTACCGTCCTCGCTGGCACTGGCAAGCACGTTGGAGTCATCTCGCCAAGCCACCGACACCACCGCACCCTTGTGATCGGTTAAATCCAGATACAAGCGTCCGGTATCAGCTTCCCATACGGACAAACCGCCTGACCGGTCACCCGAAGCGATTAAAATTCCATCCGGGCTGTAGGCCACCGCGTAAATCCAATCGGTGTGTTTTTTCAAATCAAACAACTTCGTGCCATCGGTCGCGTCATAGATCCGCAGCATTTTTTGGGGACCACCCATCGCGATTCGGGTCATCGAATCGTTGGCATCGCCGCCGAAAACGGTGTCCAATTCGTCACCGACCATCGCGACACGCTCACCCGTTTTGACATCGTAAACCGCAACAATGCCGTTGACGCTGTGCTCGCCACCACCGGCGATCAGAAACGAGCCGTCGCGGTTGAACTTAAGCGACTGGGCTACGCCTTCTTCGAATGGAAGGATCCCGAGCAACTCACCGGAGTCGCTGTGATACATCACAATTTGTTTTTGGCCGGCGAGTGCCACCAGCGGAGCCCATGGGCTAGCCGCGATCGCGGTCGATGCGGCTGCTCGCGTGGTCACGACGGGCGTGGATTGCGGCAAGGATTGTGGCATCGCGCCGCCGCCCTCGGGGCGACCGCCCGTGCCAGCGACGAACGCGAGCGAATTTTTCTTTTTAGCTTTCGCCTTGGAACCGCTGTTCTCTAAGATCCCGCCTTCGATCCACGATCGCAACAAAGCGAGTTGTTCATCGGGAATTCGGTCCTGGTTGGGCGGCATGACGGGGGTATCGTCGTGATTGACCAGTTGCCAAAGACGGCTGCCATCGGCGTCGCCGTCATCAAAGACCACTTCGCCGCTGCCGCCCCCCTCCATCACTCCGGCAAACGAATCCACCGCCAAGCCACCTTTCTTTTCGCCTTGATTATGACACTTCGCACAATGTTGGCGCAAGATCGGTTTGATGTGATCTTCGAAATTGATTTTTGGTGCATCGGTCGGCATCGCATCATCCGCCCCCGCAACTGGGGCGGCTGACAACGCAAGCATCACGATCACAGTTAGCGATAGTTTCATAGCAAATCATTAGTGATTGAAGACGAACTCGCGGCTGTTCAGTACCGCCCAATAAATATCTTTCAGCGCCAGCACCGAATCAGGAACATCCTTGATCGATTCGATTAAGTCCGCCTTTTCTTTTTCCGTCGGCACGCGTGACAGGCAGCGAATGTAAATTCGATCGATGACCGTTTCGCGTGTCAGCTTCTCGTCATTGACCCACTTTTCGACAATCTTGCTGCTGTCAATCTTTTTGTGAACCGAATCGCCGTTGATCAGGTGCAGTGCTTGGGAAAGGGATGGATCCGTCGTCGCCTCGCATTCACAAACCGTTGCTCGAGGTGATCGACCAAACGCCGTCAAAAAATAGTTTGTGGTGGTGCCGTCGGCGATCTGAACCGCACGTGCTCCCAAGGGCAATCCACGAAATTTGTCGGGTGATTCGGTGACTTGACAGAGGCAATCTAGCAAGGTCTCCGCTGGCACCCGTCGCACCGCGGCGTGAGCAAAGTTTACTTGGTCGTGAGCATTCGTTTCGTTCGTGGCGGTGCTACGCCCATAGGCATCGCTGTTGCAGATGTCCCGAACCAATCGGCGAAAGTCAAATTTGTATTCGATCAGTCGCTTTCCGAGTTCATCAAACAACTCGGGATTCGAAGCAGGATTACTGACACGTATATCGTCAACGGGTTCGACAACACCAATGCCCATGAAGTGAGCCCAAACGCGATTAGCGATCGACTTCGCAAAGAAAGGATTATCGGGGCTGGTTAGCCATTCCGCCACCACTTCGCGTCGATCTTTCCCACGTGTGTCGGGGACTTCACCGCCAAGAAATTTCGGTGGAACGGGTTTTTGGGTGACCAAGTGATTGACTTCGCCCCCGCCTCGATTGTAGACGATCTGTTCACGATAATCTTCGGCGTTTTTGCGTCCGACTTGCGAGAAGAACGATGCAAACCCGTAATAGTCGTCCATCGTCCACCGATCAAACGGATGGTTGTGGCACTGGGTACACTGGGTCCGAATCCCCATGAAAACTTGCGCAACGTTTTCCGACATCTTGAGCGTGTCGCGTTCGATCTCAAAGAAGTTGGTCGGTGGGGAAGTGAATGTGCCACCCGTGCTGGTCAACAGTTCGCGAACCATTTCATCAATGGGGACGTTGCGAGCAAATTTGTCGGTCAACCAACTGGCATACAAGAATGCCGACTTGTAGCTAACTTGGTTAGTACTTTTGATCATCAAAAGTTGAGCAAATTTCATCGCCCAAATCTCGCTGAACTCTTTTTGCTCGAGCAATCGGTCAATCAGTTCAGCGCGCTTGCCCGGTGCCGGATCGCTGACGAATTGGTGAAATTGTTCCTCAGTGGGTAATTGACCGACAATGTCGATGGTGACACGACGGATGAATTCCTCGTCGGTGCATTGTTCGCTCGGCAGGATACGCAGCTTTTGCAATTTCTGGCCGACCAATTGGTCGATGTAATCTCCTTCAATTTTTGGAGGTGTGTATTGAAGATTTTCGGGCAACGTCAGCACTTGGCTGCCGACGGTGTGAGTGTCAAAGCGAGCCATCACGAATGCTTCGCCGCGCTGCCCGGCGGTGACGACGCCGACATCATCGATTGCGGCGGTGCCCGGATTGTTCGACGTGAAAGCCGCTAGGCGTGTGATGTCACGAGTCGTCCCGTCACTGTAAGTGGCAACGGCAACAAAGCGTTGGGTGTTGCCTTCGCCCTCGATCACGGCTTGCGCGGGATACACGTTGACGGAGGCCACGGTTGGCGGTTTGGCATCTTCGGCATCAAGCTTTGCACCATCCCTTAACCATTCCAAAATCGTCGCGTAATAGTCACTCTCCACGCCGAACAATTTCCCGCCGGTGTGGGGAACACTTCCCACGGCCTTCTTCAAGAACAGACTCTCTTCGGGGACCGCCAAATTGATCCGACGGACTCCGATTTCATGCGTGATGCGATCAAAGTCGCCGATCGGGTCAAACCCAAACAAGCTGACTCGGAAACCATCTTTTCCACGTGCCGCACCATGACACGAACCCGTGTTGCAGCCTGACCGAGTCAATACGGGCATCACGTCCTTTTCGAAACTGATTCGCGGACGATCCGATGCACCGGAGACTTCAATCGGCACGCGGACTTCGGCGCCCGCAAATTGACCGATCAGTTCCGTTTTGCCATCAAGGATCGGTGATACCTGGAATCCATCGAGCTTCACCAAAGACGGATCAGCCACCGACCAATTGACCTTATCGCTGGCGTCGGACGTGATTCCGTCCGCCCGTCGGACAACGGCGACAAACGATTGAAAATCGCGAGCCGAACCCAATTTGATTTCGCTCGGATAAACCGCCAAGTCAGGCGGCGTAGGAACGTTTTTGTTGATCGACGCCGTCAACGTTTCGCCGGGTTCGGCGGCGACGAGCCATTGCGAATCCACCGGGCAAATCGATGGCGAGATCACCAATCCGGCCACCGCCAACCGAATGACGCAGATTCGAAAAATCGTTTTGGTGTACATGATTTAACTTTCAAACACGCCAATGGAAATGGCAATTAAAGACGTTTAAACCCGATCCGGATCGATGAACTATTTGTTCTTCATTTGACGAAGCTGTTCTAAGCGACTCAGCGGTTTGGGAGCCGCTGGCTGTTCGGACGTTTTCGCTTCCGGTTTCGCTTCCACCTTGGGTGCGTCTGCCGTGGGCGGCAAAGGGGCATCGATTCGAATTTCACCGGTGCCGGTGGTCTGGTCGATCGACTCCTCACCGACCTTGACTCGCGAGATCACCACCAAGGTCTTGTGCTGGCCGACTTTCGCATCGGCCGCCACAACGATGGGAAAAGTGACCGTCGTGTCGCCCTTGTTGATTTTTTGGATCGGGGCGGGGCTGGTCACGCCATTGGGCATTCCCACCAACTCCACCTCGGCATCACCCGGCAGGTCCCTCAAGACCTCCGCCGCGATCGAGATCGCGGACTCCGCCGCCCTGCTCGGCGGCGGCCTTGGGGAATTCATACTTGAACATCGAATCCTGAACCTCCAACATGATCGCCGGAGTGCAAATCTCTGCCGAGCCAAGGGCGGTCGGGTAGCTCGCGATCAAAATCATGGGCCAGTTGCCGATCGCCGCAGATCCGTTGGCGGTAATCGGAATTGACACCTCTGTCTCTCCTTTCGCGATCTTTTGACCATTATTCACCCCGATGCCAGGTGGGTTATAAAGCGTTCGGATCGCAATGTCGGCATCAAACCCCTCATCCTTGGTCACACGCACGAGCAAGCTCTTTGATCCGTCACGAAGCACTGCCGTTGCCGGTTGCACCAACTCGATTTTGAAAGGTGCCGCGTCGGTGACCGCCATCGCGGCCCGATCGGTGTCGTGTGACCACATGTGCCGACGGTTTTGACCGAGCACCAACTTGTGATTTTGCCGCAACCGCCCCATCACGCCAAAATTCTTCTCGCCGCCGTGACCGCGCATCGAGTACAGCGAAGCGCTGTGCTTGGCGTCCGCGGCGGCGGTCAGCAATACGGGAATCTCGATCCGTCCGGCTGGCATCGCGAATGTTGTCGCGGTCACTCCCGCTGGTAAACCCTCCAACTCCGTTAAAATCTCATCGTTGAAACCCTTTCGGGTCGCCATCACCACGGCCGCGGTTTGACCACCAATTGGCACATTGATGACTTGAGCTTCGTCGCGGCGAAGTTCCTTAAGCGTCAAATCAAAGCTCGGATCGGCGGCGGTCACTTCGATTCGATAATGATGAATCGAGCTGCCGCCCCGAAGTTGATCATAAATGCGAACGGAGTGAGTCCCGTCGGCGGGGGCTGTGAATTCGACGTACGGATCTATTTTTCCATTGGCGTCGTCGGACGAAATGATGGTCTTCGAGTCAGGACCGAAGACGTTTAGAACCGCATCGAGCGGCGATCGCAAAATCTCACGCGCATAACATTGAATGCGAAACTTCTGGTCCTTTTTGCATTCAAACGCAAAGCAATCGTAGTCACCTTCTTTCTCAATGACTCCGCAAAGTGCCGCTGGGACTTCCGCCACAGGTGCCTTCTTGTAATCGTCGTTGGGTTCGGTCTCCATCACGACGGGTAAATCGTTGACGCGAATCCAGTTCGGCGATGGACTAATTCCGTTTGCGTCTTCGGTGACCACGCCCCACTGTTCGAACGGCTCGCTGGGCAATTGCACCGAAGCGTCGGTGATCGTGCCATCGAGCGAAACCAATCGGGCGTTCAAGAGGGAACCCGGCGGTCCACCAGCCGGAATCGTCGCAACGGGCCGAGGAAACGAACCCACATGAAGTCGGTACCCGTTGACCCGCGAACCGCCGAATGCGCTGTCACGCATCAATACGGTATAGGTACCATCCTCAGGAGCCACGAAGGTGCAAACGCCGTCCTGCTGTAGCAATGAAGAATCGTCGCTGGTCGCAACCTCGAACCGACCACTGTCAAGGATCGCAATGAACGGATCCAAAATGTTTTGATCGTTTGTTGAATATCCTAAGCGAATGCCTTCAACTTCGACGTTGATTCGTTGACCCGCTTTGAGTTCGACTTGGTAGTGATCGAGATCCTCGCGATCGACGATTCCCTCAATGGTTTGGTTCATCGAAATCGCTTGGGGAGCCGCGAAGTCGTTGTTGGGTTCGACTTCTTGAACGATCGGCATCGCACCGACGCCGATCAGTCTCAAGTTGGAAATGCCCGATTTGGTTACCAATCGAATGGGATACAGACCCGGAGCCAAGTTGGGTGTCGTCTTCAGCCGGACTTCGACTGATTTGTCATCGACAGGCTTGACCTCCAAAATCTCGAAGCCTTCGTGATCGGCCAACACCGTATGGGCGTCCCCGACCCGCACGCCAGTGAATTTGATGACGGATTCTTCTCCACGCACGACGCCCAAAGGACTGAGTTCGTTGACGACGGGGAAAGCCGCACGTGTGTCGGCGCCCGCCAACAATACGGCGAGGATCGCTGCAAAACCAATTTGAGTTTTCATGGATACCACTGCGTGCGGGTCTACCGGGAAAGTGCGAGCCAAATTGTCTCTAAGCCAATAACGGTTCGATCAATTTGCCGCCGTCGACAATTTCGATAGGACGATCGCCCGGGGCCATCAATTCTTTGTCCGAAACGATGCCCATCAAGCGATACATCGTCGCCGCTAAATCGGCGGGTGAAACCGGATCGTTCTCCGGCTCCGCCGCGGTCGAATCGGACGCACCGTGAATGATCCCGCCTTTGATTCCGCCGCCGGCCAACATGATGCTGAATACCTTCGGCCAGTGATCGCGGCCAGCATCGGGATTGATTTTTGGTGTGCGTCCAAACTCGGTGCTGACCATCACCAACGTCTCGTCCAGAAGTCCGCGCTCGGAAAGATCGTCGATCAGCACCGCCAAAGCCACGTCCAAGCTCGGCATCGTATTACGAATGCTCGACGTGATATTGGTGTGCATGTCCCAACCACCATAGGTCAACGTGACCAACCGAACACCCGCCTCAACCAATCGCCGAGCCATCAACATTCGTTGCCCCGCTTCGTTGCGGCCATAGCGATCGCGAGTTTTGGCGTCCTCTTTCTCAATGTCGAACGCTTCCTTGGCTTTCGGCGTGTCGATCAAATCATAAGCACGTTGATAAAACGTGTTCATCGCATCGATGTTGTCCGCCGGCGTTGCGCCCACAAACTTTTGATTGACCGCATCAAGTGCCGCACGTCGACGCATAAACCTTGACTGGTCGACGCCACCCGATAAATCTAAATCGCGGACCTTGAAATCACCGCGGGCCGGATCCGACCCGAGTGCAAAACCACCGTAACTGCTGGGCAGATATCCGGTCCCGGCAAATTCATTGGGCACGTTGGGAATGCAAACATACGGCGGCAAATTATTACGTGGTCCATACTCATGGCTGACCACCGCACCAAAACTCGGATACTGAAGCGCTGGACTGGGCTTGTAGCCGGTGAACATGTTGTGCGTCCCTCGCTCGTGGGCCGCTTCCCCGTGAGTCATCGAGCGAATGATGCTGAATTTATCTGCACGTTTGGCCAGTTCGGGTACCGTTTCACAAAACTCTTCACCCGTGTTCGTCTTAATCGTTTTCAGTTCACCCCGATATTCCAGAGGGCTGTATGGCTTGGGGTCAAACGATTCTTGCTGGGCTAATCCGCCCGGTAAGAAAATGTGAATCACACTTTTTGCCTTCGCTTCGACAAAATCGTATTGCTTTTGCTCCGCCATTGCTTGACGCATCAAAAGCTCGGGAAGTGACAGGCCGAGCCCGCCAAATGCACCCGCTGCAAGGAAGCCGCGACGACTAAATGAATTACCGTGACAGCGCATGTGAGAATTCTCCTAGGAAGAATTTGGTCATGACCGATGGGATGAATTCGTCCACATCCACGGGGGGTGCGAAGCGAAGGAAACAGGCAGGGGAGAGGGAGGCGGGACTCGTATTGTGACCCCTTCAAAACGGCGTCGAGCAATGCAAGTGGTTTGCGACGAGGTAAACGTCGCAGTGTAATTCGAAGTTGCGAGCACTACTCGCGCCTTCGTCAATGCAGAATGTATCCGATCACCCCCCCTAAGTCAAACTGGTGGGCTTGTGAGGGTGACAATGCGTTAAGAACGACTGCAAATGGTCGGAGTACCCCAAAATGCGAAGAGAATCCTGAGACTGAAAAATGTCGTGGATCGCTCCGTCGATCCATGCAACAACTAGATCATGGATCGGCGGAGCGATCCACGACATTTTAAACATGGATCGGCGGAGCGATCCACGACATTTTAAAAGATGGATCGACGGAGCGATCCACGACGTTTTAAAAGATGGATCGGCGGAGCGATTCATGACATTTGGCGGCGATCTTGTTGACGATGGTTTCGCTGCATTGTTGCTCGGGCGGACCGTTTTTTGGTTCGTAATCTTTGGTAGGTCATCAACCCTTCAACGCAGGCATTTCCATGCTCCAATCTCCGCTGTTAAAGAACATTAACGGTTACATCAATGGTCGATGGTGCGGTGCCGACTCGGGCAAGACGATGCCGGTGAACAATCCGGCCACCGGCGAGACAATTGCGACGGTGCCGGTGATGGATAGCGTGGAGACGGATCGCGCAATCGAAGCCGCCGCTCAAGCGCTAGCCAATCCGTCATCGATTGACCAGCGTAGTCAGTGGCTTGGACGCTTGGCGGATTTAATCACGGAAAATCGCGTCGAACTCGGACGAATCATCACGCATGAACATGGTAAACCCTGGAAAGAAGCCCAAGGCGAGTCCGATTATGCCGCCAGCTTCTTTCGGTACTATTCGACGGTTGTCGATCATTTGCGACCCACGCAACTCCCCGACCGACCTCGAAACCACTCATGGACAGTTCACTACCGACCGGCCGGTGTGGTCGCATTGGTGACGCCGTGGAATTTTCCGCTGGCGATGCTGGCGAAAAAATTTTCCGCCGCCCTTGCCGCCGATTGTGCATGCGTGGTGAAACCGTCGTCGAAGACGCCGCTTTCAATGGTGGCGTTGTTTGAGTTGATTCGTCAGATTGGTCTGCCGCCCGGCAAGGCCAATCTGATCCTCGGCCCCGCCGGTCCGATCAGTGACGCGCTATGCGAGCATCCGGCCGTCCGCGTCATCAGCTTCACCGGTTCGACGTCGGTCGGCAAGAAATTGATGGCCGCCACGGCACCGCATCTGAAACGATTGTCCCTGGAACTTGGTGGCAATGCGCCCTTCATCGTGTTTGATGACGCGGACGTGGACCACGCGGTCGATCATTTCATGTCCAACAAATTTCGCGGTGCGGGACAAACATGCGTGTGTGCCAACCGGCTGTACGTTCAACACGCGATCGCAGACAAATTCGCAAGAGAGTTGGCTTCTCGAGCGACTGCTTTGAAAGTCGGAAACGGCATGGACGATGGAGTGGAGATGGGTCCGTTGATCGATCGGTCCGCGTACGAGAAAGTAAGCGAGCACGTCCGAGACGCGATTGCACGGGGTGCGACCCGGATCGCGGGTGACGAACCGCATCCGGCCAACGACGGCGGGTCCTTTTTCCCACCCACCGTCCTGCGCGGCGTCACGAAGGAAATGTTATGCGTCAAAAATGAAACCTTCGGACCGCTGGCACCGATCATCGAGTTCGACACCGAGTCCGAGGTGATCGACGCGGCCAATTCCACCCAATACGGGTTGGCGGCCTACGTGTTCACCAGTGATGAGGATCGGGCCCAACGCGTGATCGCTCGGCTGAGTTTCGGGCATGTCGGATTGAACACCGGCAGCGGCCCGACCGCGGAAGCACCGTTTGGCGGAATGAAACAATCTGGTTTCGGACGCGAAGGAGGCTTGGAAGGCTTGCATGACTTCGTCGAGACGCAAACCGTCCCCAGGCCTTAAATCGTCGTGGATCGCTCCGCCGATCCATGTGCTTAATCGTCGTGGATCGCTCCGCCGATCCATGTGATTTCGGACGACGATCGTGTCTGTCGTCCCTTCCACCAGAAAGATAGGCGAAATGATCAATCTGGGGCGCCGCGAGGAAAATTTGCTGGCGTGAAACTTGGTTTTGACAGGGAGCAAAACATCGGTAAATCCGATTAATGATTTTGGTCAACCGATCAATCAAATCCGGAAGCTTTCCCGTCGCTGTCAGAACCCATTTTATGCGCGCAATATCAAATCTCTGCTTCGGATTCGCGATGGTGGCTGCATGGGTTTCGATGGGTAGCGACGTTGTCGCTCAAGAGACTCATTTTTCGGAAGCGGATCGGTTCGATTTATCTGTTCCGTGTGACCACAGCGAATCGATCACGGAGAATTTTTCCGGTCACTTAGATTCCCGATTGGATTCTCGGTTGGATTCCGGAACGCTGGATGCCGAACTGCGAAATCCCCTGGATCAACTTTCTTTCCTGATGGCGGTCGACGGGGCGAAGCAACCTCAAGATTATGGCGTGAACGCAGATCTTGGGGTTCGGCTGCGGAGTCAGTATTCGGCGGCGTTGATCGAAGAATACGGTTTGGGATTCCAGATCGGATCCGCGTTGACATGGACCGACAACGCGGTTCGCGTCTTCGAATTGATGGGTGAAGACACCAGCCGATTCCAGAGTTACACGACGCTGGGTTTGTTTCAACGCGACGGCCGGTGGGGTTGGGGTGGCGTGTTTGATTTGTTGTATCAAGACGGTTTCGACAAGTCGACGCTGGGGCAATTCCGCGGACAAACCTCTTACGGCGTGACCTCGAACACGCAAGTCGGTTTGATGGGGCGACTTCGCGCGTTCGACGATTCGGCGACCTTTTTAGGAAATCAAGTGACGCTGCGCAGCATCAATCAGGGCAGTGTTTACGTCCGTCATTTCTTTGAAACCGGAGTCCAGTTGACGGGGTGGTTCGGTTTGGTGGAAGAGCATGGCGAATCCAACGCCGCCTTCGGTCCGTCCCCGGCACGCAACAATTCGTTTGTGATCGGAGCTGACTTCCTGGCGCCGTTGAACAACTCACTCGCACTGTACGGCGAGACGAACTTGATCACACCGGCCGACAGTGGCACGGTGGACGCTTTCTTCGGCATGGTCTGGTATCCGTTCGCAAACGCCAAGGTGGCCCATCGAGCCAGGTTTGCTCCGATGATGGGCGTCGCCGCACCGACGAGCTTTTCAGTCGACTTGGTCCCTTAATCTTTCAAAATCGACCACCACGTCCTACGAAGAACTAATCAACGAGCGATCAATAAGTGACTTCTCTTTTTCCCCTCTCTCTAACTCTCTCCCCCGCAAATCGCTGCGCGACGGGGGAAGAGAGGACGTTTAACGCGTCACTTATTGATCGCTCGTTGCTAACTTCGTGAGACTCGGGCCACGGTCATTTCGACGGCGGTGATCAGGCGCTCGGGCCTTGCTGAGAGTTTCCTCGTACTCGGCTGCCGGGTCACTGTCGGCGACCACTCCACATCCGGCTTGCACGTACACGGTGCCGTCTTTGATCACCATGGTTCGCAGAGCGATGCATGTATCCATGTTGCCGCGATAGTCGATGTAGCCGACGGCGCCGCCGTAGGGGCCGCGGCGATGGGGTTCGATCGAGTCGATCACTTCCATCGCTCGCACCTTGGGCGCACCCGAAACCGTTCCGGCGGGCAAACAGGCTTTGAGAGCATCGAAGGCGTCCAAGCCGTCACGCAGCCGGCCCTGGACTTCGCTGCTGATGTGCATGACATGACTGTAGCGTTCGACGACCATGATTTCCGTCAACTCGACGCTGCCGAACTGGGCGATGCGTCCGATGTCGTTGCGTCCCAGATCGACCAACATGACGTGTTCGGCTCGTTCTTTGGGATCGCTCAACAATTCCTTTTCCAGACGGCGATCTTCTTTGGCATCTTTGCCACGCTTGCGAGTTCCGGCGAGCGGTCGGACCGTCACGGTTCGATCCGAGACGCGGCACATGATCTCGGGTGAGCAACCGACCAGCACGCAGTCGGGAGTCCGCACAAAAAACATAAACGGGCTGGGGTTGACGACTCTCAGCGAGCGGTAGATCTCGAGCGGATCGACATCGGCCTTGACGGACCAACGCTGGCTGGGCACGACCTGAAAGATGTCACCGGCACGAATCAACTCGACACAGGTTCGTACCGCTTTTTCGAACGACTCTTTCGTAAAGTTTGACGTCACATCAAGCGGTTGTTTTTCGATTGAATCTTTCCATGCTTTAGGGTTCCACTCCGCGGGAGCTTGACCGGTGGTCCCGGCGGTCAATCGAGAGATCGTCCGACCGACACGCAGGCGAGTCGATTCATAGACCGCGCCGGCATCCCCCGGATCGTGGACGGCTCGGCAATCGGCGAGCGAGACGACCGTGATCGTTTTCTCGACGTGATCGAAGACGCACAGGGTGTGGTAGAAACCGAAGTCGAGATCGGGAATTTGACGATCATCGGCAGGCGAATTCGGCAAATTTTCGACGTAACGCACGACATCGTAGCCGGCGTATCCGATCGCACCGCCGACGAACGGTGGCAATCCGACGTCGGGCGCGACTGAGAAATGAAAGTGTTTTCGGAACTCATCAAGCGGATCATCCGCCGTCGAATGCGACGTCGTGTTTGAACCGCCCTCGAAAAGCGTGATGTCGCGACCGCGAGCAACGAAGCGGCGGATCGGCTGGGCCGCTAGAAAACTATATCGGCCAACCTTCTCGCCGCCGATGACACTCTCAAACAGACACGCCGGACCGCCATCGTCGAGCAATCGGAACGCGGTAACGGGCGTTAATGTATCGCTGAGCAGTCGCCGAAAGACGGGAACAAAATCGTACTTCACCGCCAGCTGGGTAAAATCGTTGGCCGATGGCGTGGGCAGCACTGGGGCGTGCGGCGAGTCAGGCGTTTGCATCAAAACGTTGGGGTCGATGAGAGAAAACTAGCACAAAACGGCTGCAAAATCGGCCGCGGGAGAATGACCGATTCTGACCATCATCCGTGTCATCGGCGGGTTTCGAAAGGGGCCAGTCCGGCGGCGCAGATTGGACTCGGGAGCTTGACGGCCCGCTACAGCCTTCGTTGACAGTACGGAGGCCAGCGATAGAATCCATGTTCGGGTCGAAGGGGCGTTGCGAGCAAACGCAGTGACGGCGGCCACGGCCCATCGGAATCAATCATGAAGTGCCAATATTGCGAAAAACCGGCGACGTTTCACATCACCGAACTGACCCAACCCAATGGTCCCCAAGTGATGCATTTGTGCGAAGAGCACGCTCGCGGGTTTTTGCAAAAGGATAATTCGAGTCCGGCAATTTCGGTCGCCGGAGCGTTGGCGAAGCAGTTGAACTTGGGGCAAACCAAGAAAGAACTTGCCGAGCTCGACCAAAAGGAGTGCCCGGTTTGCGGGATCAGTTTCTTTGAATTCCGCAGCACCGGTCGCTTGGGGTGCCCGTATGACTACACGCACTTTGAGTCGGACTTGGAACCGCTTTTGACCAACATTCACGATTCGCTCGAGCATTGCGGCAAACGTCCGCGGCGGGCTGCGGCGTCCGCGGACTCGCAAGCGATAATGATCCAATTGCGACGTGAGATGGAAGAAGCGATCGAGCGAGAAGACTACGAACGAGCGTCCGAAGTGCGTGACGAGCTTCGGAAAATTGAAAACGCCGGTGCCGACGCCGGTGATGATTCCGACAAGATCGCGTCCAACAAAATCGAGCCCGACACCAAAGGAAGTGGATCCGGATCCGTCGCCAAGAAACCAAAAGGCGATTCCAAGAAGTCGTCGGGAGACCGATCGAAGTGAAACGTGATAC
The DNA here is from genome assembly GCA_963781095.1 of Pirellulaceae bacterium. Lineage (GTDB taxonomy): Bacteria > Planctomycetota > Planctomycetia > Pirellulales > Pirellulaceae > Rubripirellula. The sequence goes on along the minus strand of CAWAEA010000012.1, from coordinate 229,881 downwards.
CGACTTCACCAAGCTTGCTCAACACTCCGGTGAATGGCTGCGTGGCACGGGCCCCGAATCAGACATCGTCATCAGCAGCCGCATTCGATTGGCCCGCAATCTCGCGGACTTCCCGTTCATCCGCCGCTGCAGTGATGAAGATCGAATCAGCATCGAAAGAACCGTTCGCGCTCGAATGGAAGCGATCGAAGGCTGGGACGAAATTCGATACGTCGATATCGAGCAGCTCTCAGAAATCGATCGCCAATTTTTGGTCGAGCGTCAATTGATCAGTCGCGAAATCGCGGACGCGGATGGCTCGCGAGCCGTCGCAATCGATCCCGACGAACAGTACAGCGTGATGGTCAACGAAGAAGACCATTTGCGAATCCAAGTCATGCACAGCGGCCTCGACCTCAAGTCGGCGTGGGAGCAAATCAATTCGCTTGACGACCGGTTGGAAGGCACCATTCTTTATGCCTACCACCACAAATACGGTTACCTGACCGCTTGTCCGACCAACGTGGGAACGGGACTTCGTGTCAGCGTGATGTTGCACCTGCCCGCTTTGGTGATCACTCAACAGATCGAGAAAGTGTTCCGCAGCATGCAGCGGATCAACGTCACCGTTCGCGGACTCTACGGCGAAGGGTCCCAGTACACCGGCGACTTCTATCAGGTCAGCAACCAAATCACGTTGGGCCATAGCGAAGAGAACTTGGTCGCGCTGGTCGGCGATGACGTCGTACCGCGAATCATCGAGTACGAACGTAAAGCGAGGGATTTCTTGATCAATCAAAGCCAGAAAGACCTCCACGACGATGTCAGCCGCGCGCTGGGGATTCTCAGCACGGCAAAGAAAATCAGCAGCGAAGAAACGATGCATTATCTTTCGAAAGTGAGGATGGGGATCAATCTTGGGTTGATCAACGATGTTGCCGTTGGCACGATCAACAAACTGTTCATCCACACTCAGCCCGCCCATCTGCAAAAATTGCATGGTCGGTTGCTGGGATCGTCTGATCGAAACGTTGAACGCGCGACTTACTTGCAACGGCACCTCAGCGGATCGCTAGGTAGCGGCGAACTGAACTAGTGAGTTCTAGGCCGCGGTTCGCTCCGACGCTTATCCCGCGCCCCGACGAGCGGATCAGCGAGCGGATCAGCGAAAAAGATCGCGAAGCTCCGTTTTCGATCGGCCGCGGCTGATAAACTGGAGCCCAAGCGAGTGCGGTCAAAGGTCCCGGTTTCGTTTTCGAAAGACGTCGAGTGGCGGAAGAGTCTCATCTGATCGATCGAGCCCTTGAAGGTGACCGTGATGCCTTCACGTCGTTGGTTCATTTGCATCAGGACAGACTTTTTGCGTCGATGTTGCAAGTCACCGGCTCGCCCGAGGATGCCGAAGATGTCGTCCAGGAAGCGTTCATCTCCGCATTCATGAAACTGGACTCGTTCCAACAAAACAGTCAATTCTTTACTTGGCTCTACCGCATCGCGTTCAATAGCGCCTTGTCAAAACGACGTCGCAAAAGGGCCAAGATATCGCTTGATTACTGGCGAGAAGTCAATGGGCTAGAAGTGGTCGATCATTCCGCACCCGTCGATGAGCCGCTGCTGCGTCGTGAACGCGTGACATCGGTTCGCCAAGCAATGCAAACGTTGACCGAAGAGCACCGCAGCATCTTAGTGTTACGAGAAATGAATGAGAATTCGTATGAGGATATCGCGGTGATTCTCGAAATTTCTATCGGCACGGTGCGCAGTCGACTCAACCGCGCACGAGCTCAGCTGAAGCTTTCGCTCGAAGCCATGCATCGCGCCGAAGAATCAACAACGGACAAAACTTAGCAACGAGCGATGAATAAGTGACTTCTCTTTTTCCCCTCTCTCTAACTCTCTCCCCCGCAAATCGCTGCGCGGCGGGGGAAGAGAGGACGTTAAACGCGTCACTTGTTCATCGGTCGTTGCTTAAGGCTCTCGGTCGATGCGTTTTAAGTGTCACCTTTGGCGAGTGAAGCTGGATCAACCACTCGCGATGCCGCGGGAATCTTGGAATTTTCGTAAAGAAAGACTTGGATCATCGTGGTCGTTGACGTCAACGGCGTGAGTTGGATTCTTTGTTCGGGATGCTTGGAGGATTTGTCCCGAAACTCACCGCTGAGTTTTGGGTCGACGCGCAACATCGCAATCGATCGCTGGACCAACCCGTCCGCTGCCAATCGCCCCTGAGTTGACGCGCGAATGGCGTTGACACGTGAGATGCTGCGTTGATTGCAGTGAACGATCGTGATCGTCGCCATCGACAACACGGTCGCGGCGAGCGTGCAAATGAAGAGCGCCGAACCACGACGTTGATTCTTTCGGTCCGGATTGAGCACTCGCATTGGATGTTCTTTAATCTGAAATTTGGGGCCTAAAGGTTTTCGTACACAACTCGTTCAACCGCGTGCTCATCGGGCCGCGTATTTTACGGCAAACGCACGGGGCGATGCCCACGCGGTTCAACAAAAAATATTGCTTAGGGATGCTTAGGAACGTGCGATCACGCATTCAAAATCGTAAGCGGCGCCGGTTTGCGGGTTCTTGCCTTCGATTCGAATTTCGACTCCGATCATTCGTGCGGGATTGGCGTGACGCATGATCGGGTCGCACGCAAATCGGCTGACATTTTCCAGGACGACCGTCTTTGTATCCCCGTCCGAAAAGACCAAGCGACCCGAGTCGAGTCGCAGTTCTGATTTCAAGCCACTCGCCGTAACGAGCGTTAGGTGACGTGATCCGACATCGATCACATTGCCGGTATGGATGGTGTCTTTGATCCAGCGAACACTCGAGCGAAGCTTGGCTTCTTGGTCCATTTGCGTTGATCGGGAAATCGCGTGGCCCGACGCTCGGATGACGCTGGCGATCGGAACGATCATCACCGCAACGATTGCCGTGCAAGCGATCACTTCGATCAGGCTGATCGCTCGTCGTCGGCGGCGATTTTTCGGACCGCTGGTTGAGGAAACGCTGGTTGAGAGAAAGCGTGCACTCATGGAGGACCGGCCAATTGAGTCTGTAGCGTTTCGGTGAGTTCGTCTGCATCCAGGCTTCCATCCCGGTCGGAATCTCGCCACAACGTGACGCTAATCGACATCAATTTTGCGGAGGGAATGGTTAAATCAGGGGCGACTTGATAGCGAGCCAGAAAGAGTTTCCCGCCCGGAGAGATTGTTTTGATGACGGTATCGGATGGTCTGTCATAGGCGTCGGCAAACGCGGCGGGTTCGGACATTTTTACGACCAACGATTCAATCAATCGCTCGGCTTCGAACAGCATCGCATCACGGTCTTCCACACGCTGGTTCAACGTTTGGGAATGGCCGATCCAACGAACCGATGGAATCAACAACAGCGACAACATCATTGATCCGATGGCGACGTCGATCAACGTGGCTGCGACCCGTTGACTACGTCGACGATCGGTAAGGCGAGCTTGAATCATGTTCATCTCATTTTCAAAATCATCGTTCGTCGGTGCCGATGCAGATTCAGGGAAGCTTTCGCGTCACATTGCCATCTGTCGGGGTGACCATCACAACTCCGGAGGTGACTCCGTCGCTGATCTTCCACTCCAATCCACGGTCGGTCGATCCGGATGCCTTGAACCAGATTTCGGTGGGTGAACCATTGACTTGAATGGCTGGCCCCAGATCGATCTGCCATTTTTTTCCGGCCGAATAGGGACCGGCGTCTTCAACGATTGTTAAGAGTTCATGGCCGCCCAATCGGTCGTGCCGCAAGTGAACGTCCGCGTGATCAGCGATGGCGGTGTTGCGAGCCATCGTCAGTGTTTCGTGGACGTGATTTGTCGCTTCGGTCGCACCACGGCGGCTGAGCCATTGTCCGTCGAGCATGAACGACCCGGCGATGGTGGCCGACGCCAACAACATCACCATCATGATCGTTTCGATTAAAGTCACGCCGACTCGGTCAAAGGTTCGGTCGCCTGTTCGGTGGAATGGGGTGCTCATAATGGACGGGCGGATCGATGGTTACTTCTTGGTAAACACGCCAGTCGTTGGGACGTAGGTGTATTTGGTACGCATCTGCGAAACGCGGGCCCGTTCGGCGGTGGTGGTGTAGGGCAGATAACCGGACGAACCGAGCGTGGTAACATTCGTTGGGAATTTACCGGTTTCCAGGAAGTAGGTTTGGGCCATCGCGTTGAGAGTCGCGACCTCTTGGTCTTGCAACTTGTCGTCGCTCTTTGCTCGCATCGGGGCAACGGTTGCGACGGTCGCAGCGGCGACCACGGCCAGGATCACCACTGCGGCTATGACTTCGAGCAGCGAAAAACCACTTTTCTTGTTACGTTTCATCTTTGGGGATTCCGAGAAGGTTTGGTGACAGCCTGGCTTGATCAAGTGGCCGATCTAATCGAAACCTAGGTCACAATCCAACGAATGAAGGAGAAAGGTGTACGAAAAATGGCCAAACTCTTTTCCAGTCATGCGGCCATCGGCGGCGAGACGCTCTTCTCGGCAACCATCCCGTCGTCTTCGGAAATCGCATCCGTGCTAACCCGCTCCAAGATCGCGGGCGACCAATTTCGACGCGTTCCACTCGATCAACGAATTGATTGGGTCCGCCGATATGGCAAGTATTTATCCGAACACCGCTCAGAAATTCGCGATCTCATCAGCGTCGAAGTTGGCAAGCTGGGGTGGGATGCGGATGCCGAAGTCTCGGCTTCCATCGGCAAGGTGGAACTTTCAATCTCGGCGTATGAGAGTCGCCGCCGTGACCATGCGGTTGATCCGATCGCCGCGGCGGCGGCCAAGCCTTCCGCGGCACAGGTTTCCATTGCAGAGGTTCCCAGTGCTGAGGTTACCAGTGCACTCCGTCGCCAAGTTCGGTATCGACCGATCGGTCCCGCCCTGGTCCTCGGCCCGTTCAATTTTCCATTGCACCTGCCCGGCGGCCAGATCATTCCGTTGTTGATTTCCGGAAACTCCGTCGTCTTCAAGCCCAGCGAGCATGCCACCGCGGTAGGAGACTGGATGGTTCGGGCTTGGAATGCGATCGGATTGCCCCCATCCGTGCTTCAAATGTTGGTCGGTGGCCGCGAAACTGCCGTGACCGCGATCGATTCCGCCGACGTGGGCGGCGTGTTTTTGACCGGCAGCCGCGCCGCCGGGCGAGCCATCCACTCGCAATTGGCTGGACGCCCCGACGTGCTCCTTGCACTCGAGATGGGTGGCAACAACCCGGTCGTCGTGACGCCCGATGCGGACCCCATCGCGGTCGCCAACCTTATTTCGTTTTCGGCATTCGTGTCGGCCGGACAGCGATGCACGTGCGCCCGGCGAGCATTCTTCATCACTGCCGCGCCGACCGACGTTCAAATCGACGCGTTGATCCGCACGACTCGATCGCTCAGTGTCGGGTTACCAGGCGATGCATCGGCGCAAGTCGGTCCTCTGATCTCGGCGGCCGCGGCCGCGGGACTGAATCGGACCTACCAACGTCTGATGGATCTCGGCTGTTCGCCATTGATGCCTTGGATCGTCGACCGTCAACATCCCTCGCTGGTCCATCCGGTCATTCTGGACGCCACCACGCTTGGGCCATCTGCCAAGCGAGAGCTCGCCGAGTTGGAATGGTTTGGTCCTATGTTGGTGATCGATCGCGTGGCCGACTTCGACGCGGCAGTTCGCCTCGCCGCAGCGACCCCGTATGGATTGGCGGCTTCGTTGATCGGTGGCCACGCGGAAATGTTTGAACGATTCATCGCCGATGTCGGCGCCGGTATCGTCAATTGGAACGGCCCGACGACCGGTGCCGCCGGAGTGATGCCGTTCGGGGGACTCGGCGCCAGCGGCAATCATCGTCCGGCCGGCTATCACGCGATCGATTCGTGCAGCGATCCGATCGCGTCGCTGCAACGCGATGCGCCCCCCGCGGATGACCCTTGGAGTGTGACCAAGTGAACGACGAAACGTGGACCGAGATTCAAGTCGATCGGCTGGTCGGGCCGACTCACCATTTTGGCGGCCTGGGGGTCGGCAACTTGGCGTCCCAGCATCACGTCGGACAGCCGTCCAATCCCTCGGCGGCGGCGATCCAAGGTTTGCAAAAAATGCGGCTCATTGGAGAGTTGGGGGTCCCCCAGTGGATCATGCCGCCCCAAGTTCGTCCCGATTTTTCGTTCTTGCGAGCGATAGGATTCACCGGAGATGATTCGGAAATCCTTAAACGAGCTTATGAAGATTCGCCGCTCATTTTTTCGGCGGCGATGAGTTCGTCGGCGATGTGGACGGCCAACGCCGCCACCGTCTCGACGAGCAACCACTCCGAATTCGAGACGGTCATGACCGTCGCCAACTTGAACTCCAGTCTGCACCGTGCGATCGAACCGCCGCAAACGATGGCGGACCTGCGAGCGATCTTTGGCGGAACCATCAAACTGTATCCTCCCTTGATCGGCGGTGTGGCGATGCGAGACGAGGGGGCAGCCAATCACATGCGATTGTCTGGCAACGATCCGTCACGAATCCTAGACGTCTTCGTCCACGGCGACTTGCTTCCCGAACCGATCAACTTTATGGCACGTCAATCACTCGCCTCGTTCGAAGCGATCGCCCGTCGTCATGGATTGGGCCGGGACGCCGTCTTTTTTCTAAAACAGCATCCGTCTGCCATCGACGCCGGCGCCTTTCACAACGATGTCGTCGCGATGAGCCACGGTGATTTATTGATTCATCATGAGTTGGCATTTGCGCCGTCCGATCATACGATGTCCTCGCTCGACGATCGATTTCTCAAGCAAACCGGAACACCTCTGCGTCGGATCGTCGTTCGAAGCGAAGTTCTTTCGATCCAGGACGCGATCGCGACCTATCTGTTCAACAGCCAGATCGTTTCATTGCCGGTCCGCCGCGACGAAGAAGAAGGGCTCGAGGGCGCACCGGTGATCATCTGTCCGATCCAGGTCGCGGGTCATCCGGTGGCCAAACAGTTGGTGACCGATTGGCAACTGTCCGGTCTGTTTTCCAAAGTGATTTTCGTCGACCTGGGACAAAGCATGGCGGGCGGCGGTGGGCCGGCCTGTTTGCGATTGAAGGTTCCATTGCGAACCCGACAACTGGCCGGACTTTGCGAGACGAGCCGGTGGACCGACAAACTCGATCAAAGCCTCGAGCGGATCATACGCGACGGCTATCCGACGTCACTCGAGCTCGATGACCTTCTGTCGATCGAGCGGGTGCGACACGCCGAGGCGATCAGGAATCAAATTGCCGTTCAATTGGGTCGTGAAATCTTGTCATAAAACTCGGGGCGTCGATCGTTCATTCGGTGGATCACATGCTTGCCGGCGGTGCGCTCGATCCGCTTGTTTCTCGCTTGCTCCGGATCGACATCGGCGATCAACATCGTTTCGTTTGCATCTTGGCTGGCGGCTAAAACGACACCGTCGGGACCGCAAATTGAGCTGCGACCACAGAACTCGAATCCACCCTCGGTGCCGACTCGATTCGCGGCGACGAAGAAGAGATGGTTTTCCATGCTGCGCGCAGATGGCACAATTTCGGCGGTCCGCATCGCTCCGACGGGCCAATTCGTCCCCAGCGCGATCACGTCGGCACCCTCCATTCCCAAAACCCGCATCGGCTCGGGAAATGACGAGTCGTAACAGATTGCCAGGCCGATTCGAACGTCTCCCGCCATCAGCACGCGATACGGAATATCGCCACGATCGACGAACCGATCGACACCGAGATGAGGCAAATGGATTTTACGATAGATTCCGATGACGCCCTGGGGGACATCATTACCGGTGCGATCCTTGCCACCACAGCCGATCAGTGCGGATGAATTGAACAGCCGTTGGTCCTGGACTTCAAGAAAGCCGATCGTCACGTTCAACTGATTTGCGGAAGCCGCTTGGGCAATTTTTAAAAATACCGGATCATCAATCGGCAATGCGTTGGATACCGCTTCGTCACGACTTTCGTAACTGTATCCGCAGAGCATGCACTCGGGAAAAACGACCAAATCGGCGCTAGCCTTTCCGGCTTCGTCGATCCACTCGAGCACACGCTTCAGATTAGCATCGACATCCGCAAAAACAACATCGGTCTGGACGCAGGCGATCTTCATCGTAAAAACAGACTCTTAGTTATGGCACGAGAGAACAACGAGACATTATGAACGATACGAACCTTGACTACGACCTATTTGTGATCGGCACGGGGCCCGGAGGCGAAGGGGCGGCGATGCAGTGTGCCAAAGATGGAATGCGAGTGGGCGTAGCTGAAAAGTACCGTCGAATCGGCGGCGGGTGTACCCATTGGGGAACCATCCCCAGCAAGGCGCTCCGCTACGCCATCTCGTCGACCATGACGGCGCTCAAGAATCCGGCCCTTCGCGAAATGGGTTTTACCTCAACTCCGACGCTGGAACAACTCAAGCGGGGCACCGAATCGATCATCAATCAACAGGTCACGATGCGGCAATCTTTTTATGATCGCAACAATGTGCCGGTCCATCACGGCATCGCCCGCTTCGTAAGTCCCCATTCGGTGTCGATCGACGGCGACGAACCGATCACGGCGAAGTACTTCGTAATCGCCACCGGTTCGCGACCTTACCGCCCATCGGAAGTCAATTTCAACCATCCGCGAATCTTTGACAGTGACACTATTTTGGGGCTGGATCACAAGCCCGCGTCGATGTGCATTTATGGCGCCGGAGTGATCGGCGTCGAATACGCATCGATGTTTCGCAATCTGGGGATCAAGGTGAACTTGATCAACACTCGCGACAAGTTGCTGGAGTTCTTGGACGACGAAATCATCGACGCTATCTCCTATCACCTGCGTGACCAGGGCGTGATTATCCGGCACAACGAGTCGATGGAATCGATCGAGGGCGAGTCCGATGGAGTCGTGTTGCAATTGAAGAGCGGTAAACGCGTCAAGACCGATGTATTCTTGTGGGCCAACGGACGCAGCGGCAATACCGATGATTTGGGGCTTCAAAATCTTGAAGTCGTGGCCAACAACCGCGGGCAAGTTCAAGTCGATGAGCACTTTCAAACGGTCGTACCCCACATTTATGCCGTCGGCGATGTGATCGGCGTCCCGTCGCTTGCCAGCGCCGCGTACACGCAAGGTCGCGCCGCCGGAATGCACATCCTCGGACAAGTCGACGGTAACCTTCGTCTGAACGACATCCCGACCGGAATCTACACCAGTCCCGAGATCAGCAGCGTCGGGAAAACCGAACGTGAATTGACAGAGGCTTGCATCCCTTATGAAGTCGGCCAGGCCCAGTTCAAGAGTCTGGCCCGGGCCCAAATCACTGGCCAAACCACCGGCATGCTCAAGCTATTGTTCCATCGGGAAACGCTGGAGATCCTCGGCGTCCACTGTTTCGGAGCCAATGCGTCGGAGATCGTTCACATCGGTCAAGCGATCATGGTCCAACCCGGCGGCCAGAACACGATGAAGTACTTTGTCGAAACCACGTTCAACTATCCGACGATGGCCGAAGCGTACCGAGTCGCAGCACTCAACGGCATGAATCGCCTATTCTAAAATCGCTCCCTCACCACCGCAGCAGCGCGGTACCCCACGCCAATCCCGCACCGAATCCGCACATCAAAATCAAGTCGCCGCGTTGGATTCGACCGCTGCGAACGGCTTCGTCGATCGCCAGGGGGATGCTGGCGCCGGATGTGTTCCCGTAGCGATCCAAATTGACAAACACTTTCTCCGGTGCAACACCAAGATCGGATACCGCCGAATCGATGATCCGTTGGTTCGCCTGGTGCAAAATCACCATGGCCAATTGATCCGACTGGATTCCCGCGTCATTGAGCACATCCTTGGCACTCTCGTCGAAGACCCGCACCGCCCACTTGAACACGTTGCGTCCGTCCATCGCCAAGTAATGCAAACCTTCGGCCTGGGTTTGCGGCGTCAGCGGCATACGGGTCCCGCCGGAGGGGATGCAGAGCATTTCGCCGCCGCATCCTTCGCTGCCGACCTGGTAGGACAAAATGCCCTCGGGATTGGTATCGTCGAACGTCAACAGCACCGCACCGGCCGCGTCCCCGAACAAAGGGTAAGTCTTTTTGTCGTCGGGGTTGACCGTTCGGCTCATCAAGTCCGCACCGACGACGGCGCACACTTGCTGTTCCCCGCGGCGATGAACTGGGATGCCGTGATCATCCCGTACATGAATCCGGCACAGGCCGCGTTGATGTCCATCGCCGGTGCAGTCGCCCCGAGCCGACGTTGCAGATGGCACGCCGTCGAAGGGGTCGGGTGATCCGGAGTCATTGTCGCAACGATGATCAAGTCCACCTCGTCAGCCGTCACACCGGCGTCGCGCATGCATCGAACGGCCGCCTCGTAACAAAGATCGCTGGTCGCCTGGTCGTCGGTCGCGTGACGTCGCTGGTGGATGCCGGTCCGCCGCACGATCCATTCACTGTCGCATCCCAACGCCGCCAAGTCATCGTTGGTCACCACGGTTTCGGGGACGTACGATCCGGTGGCCGCGACACGCACGTTCGCGACGCGGCCCATCCGTCCGCGAGTGGTGATCGGCGATGGCGTTTCGGAAACGGAAGTGATCGATTCGGACATGGGCTTGCAAAGGCTACAATGGATCGGCGAGTCGGCATCGGTTGACGACAGCAATCGCAAGTATAGCGGGAAGCTTTTTTCGTTGTTAGATCAGGGAAAGTTGGGCCGAAAATCGGTGGCATTGGCGACGCTCGCCGTGGTCGCGGCGATCTCCTGCGCCTGGTCGGCGTATCGCGGCCCAAGCCCCGCCCCGGGCGATGTCTTTCGAATTGTGGGGGCGTCGATGGCTCCAACCCTGTGGGGAGACTCTCGCCGCACGACGTGCCGCGTGTGCGATCTGACATGGCGGACCGATGGGGCGGCGATGGACTTCGGAGTCTGTTGGCATTGCGGCCATCCGGTGCGTGTGCTTGATGGCAGACCCAGTGACCATGACGACACGAATCACAGCAGGCCTGACTCGGACCGGGCTGACTTGGTCGAGGTCCGGCCGATTCGAATGATCGAGCGGGGCCAGATCGTCGCGTTTCGGCGTGGCGGGCGGGCCAGCGTGAAACGTGTGGTCGCCATTCCCGGTGACCGTGTCTCACTCGTCGGTAACATGATCCATGTCAACGACCACCTTATCGAGAACAACGTTCGTCTGCCCGTGGACCTGGATGATCATCGAGCTCGCACCCGATGGTCGCCCGATACCCGCGACGAAGAACGGCACTGGACCCTTCGCTCCCATGACACCGGCACCGACCCACTTTGGCGGATCTACGCTCACGCCAGCGTCTATGACGACGACCGTCCCAGCCCGGTGTGGGACGACTACGGGGCCAATCTCGGACTGGTCCGTCCGCTCGAGCCGGTCGACCGTTTGATCCTTGGCGGTCAGGTCGTCACCGCGTCCGATGATGCCGTCTTGAGAGTAGCCGTTTGGAACGCAGATCAAACCGATGTGAAATTGATCGCGGGCGCAAGCTTCGAAGTCACGCCACGACCGGCTGATGATGAACGTCCGAGCCTTGGCGTTGCATCGTCTGACGAAGAGAATCCGCCACTTGCACCGGAGACTCCCATCGCCATCCGATTGGTTTCGGGTTCCGCCGTGATTGCCAATTTATCGATCTTCCGTCCGATCCTGTACCGCGTCCGCCGCCGCGACGACGTCCTCCGCTATCCGATGATCCTGGCACCCGACCGCTTTTTCGTGCTCGGGGATAACGTGCCCATCTCGATCGACAGTCGCAGTGAGCCCCGATCCGGCGCGACGAGATCCTCGGCCAAGTTGTTCGACGAGGCCAGTGACCGAACGTGTCATGGAAGCCGCGAATATTAAAAGAGTCAGACAGAGACAACTTTCGAAACATTTTCCGGGGGGAAAAGAATATGAACCGCATTCTTCAACAAGCCATGAGAGACTGTGACAATTACGTGATCGAGATGGATTACGAAGACGCCAAGGGCAACCGCACGCACCGCGTGGTCAGCCCGATCCGCCTGATGGGAAGCTATCGGTTTCTCGGACTGTGTTTGTGCCGCGAGCAGCCTCGTCAATTTCAACTCTCGCGATGCAAGAACATCCGTCTGGTACCAGCGGAACAAGTGATGATGCCGGTTGCGATGAGTGTGGCATGATCGCGACACGCCCGATCCTGTCAAGCATGCGTGGACGGACCCTCCGAGGTTGGGGTTGAGGTGAACCGGATAGATAAAATGGGTCGCCGGATGACGGGGCACATTTTGATCAATTCGAGACGAGAGCCGAAGGCGATCCAGGGGGCGTAACGCTCCCAGCGGGGACCGGAGAGAATCAGGCGCAGGAGCGTTTTTCGGCGAAAATTCAGGTTTCGGGGGGTCTATTTGCGTCCGATTTACAGAACAGCCATCGCTTGGCCTTGGGCGGTCATTGATCGCCGGATATACCTATAGTCCATCGGACACGAGATGCGATCGGTCCGACACGACTCATTTTTAAAAACTGAGCGAGCCCCGCGCGAGACGACGGCTGGAACATTCGCCAAACGAGCGATGCACGCCAAAACGCAGCGGCTCTTCATCCCACACCTCTTCGCTGAATCGAACCATCCATGAGATCCGATCACTGGAACTTCCTGGCCAATCTGCTGGGAACCCCTGGACCGGCCGAGCCGCCTAAAAAGTCGGCCCCCAAAACGGAAGCCAAAAAGCCGGAAGCTAAAACGCCGGAAGCTGCAAAGCCGGTAGCAGAAAGTCCGAAACCCGCGATGAAGGAGTCGCCGTTCTCCGAATCCGCAAACTCGGATTCAAAGCACGCTGATTCGAGCAAGGCAAAACCGGTCCGAGAGATCGAAGAAGCGAAGCCGGACGAGTTGGACGACGTCTTCGCCCACTTCACTCGCAAGCCCAAGCCGAGTCAGGAAGCGACCCGCCGCCCTACGAAGGCCGACGAGCCAAATGAGTCGAAGACTCTCGAAGCCTCGCCTTCGGGGTCTCGCGGTGAACCGTCGCGGGGGAGCCGATCCCGCGAAGATTCCCCGTCGTCGAGTGAACGTTCGACGTCGAGTGAACGTCCGACGTCGAGTGCCCGTTCGGCAGCCAAACCTTCGGCATTTGAGGATGCGGTCGACGACGGCCGTGGTTCGCGTCGCAGCCCCGAAGTGAGGGACGATGTCTTGGACGCGCTGACCGCGGTCCAGCCGCCCGCGGTATTGCCAGGCTTTGGGACTCCGACACGATCGGCGGGCGCCTCCAGCTATGATCCGGCTCCCGTCGCCAAGCCAGATCCGACGGCGCTCGATCGGGCGATCCGAAGTGGGAACGAAGCGTCGGAATCCGGCGCTCGCGGCGACCGCACCCCCCGGCAAGACCGTTCCGCCCGTGACCAACCCTCCGGTCGTGGCGAACGCTCGAGCCGCGACGAACGCACAAGCCGCGACGAGCGGGGTGCGAGTTCATCGGCGGATGGGCGTAAATCGGGGGACGATTCGGCTCGACGTGACTCGCGTGATGATGCCCGTGGCGGATCGCGCCCCAAATCGGATTCACGAAGTTCCGGTGGTTTTGGCAGCGGCCTGGTCAATGATTTTGACGATCAGGAAGATCTCGAAGTGCGGGATCTCGCTGGTGCGACAACACCCACCAAAGATGCAGCCACCAAAAATAAAGATGACGACGGCGAAGGACGTCCCGCCAACCGTCGACGTGGCAGGCGAGGATCTCGCCAACGAACCAGTGCTGAGGATGTGGCGCAACTTGACAATGACGGCGCCAGAAACAACTCCCCGCCGCGGCCAGCCTTCGCGTAGCGAATCAGTGCAACGAACTGCCGACTCAGGACGTGGCGACTCAGGACGTGGCGACTCAGGACGTGGCGACTCAGGACGTGGCGAATCACCGGCCCGGACACGCGACGAAGGCGATGATGCTTCGACCCGCAGCGGTTCTCGTCGGCGAGGACGATCACGTGGCGAACGTCATGAAAGCGATCGCGGTGAAGAGATTCGCAGTGACCGATCGCGACCCGAACCAGCTTCGCCGCGGGCCAAACGTGAAGTCGACGAAGTCGATGACGACGATATCCTCTCTTTCGATCTCGATGACGACCTGGATATCGACCAGGACAATGAAGTCGGTGCCGAGGTCGAATCCGGTGACGACGACGATTCGGACCGCCGCCCACGATCGCGTCGACGTGGTCGCCGCGGCCGTGGCCGTGGCCGTAGTGCCGAAGGACAATCGACCCAGTCGAGCGACGACGCTCCCCAACGTAGCGGTGAGAACTCTCGTAGCGGCGAGGACTCCCGAAGCGTTGAAAAGCCGGCTCGACGCCGCCCCGATCCGTTGGCCTCGAAATCGGCCTTTGGCGACGACGATGGTGATGACGATGACTTCGGTGCCGATCTCGAGTTCGTCGGATTCGGCGACAGTGACTCCGATGATGACGAATCCTTGGACAGCGATTCCGACGATGATTCGTCCCGCGAACTGCCCCCAACGACGCCCACGCCGCCGTGGCGGCCGGGGTCGCAGCGGTGAAGACGACGTGGCACCTGCCCCACGACGCGAAATTCGTCGCGCCGAGGTGCCGACTTGGCTCGCGACGGTGCAAACCTTTGTCGATGGAAACCTCGAAAACCATAAAAAGAGCAAAGGTGGCGCTGGCGGAAGTGGTGGCGGACCGCGTGGCGGGCGAGGTCGCCGACGCTAGCCCAACCCGGCAGTGGAAAAACCCTTCCTCGGAGCCTGTTTCTCCGATCCAGGGTGGTTCCCGATTCGGTGCGCATCGCATTATGATAGGCGGCTGAACAAGCGATCGACTTGCCGTCGATCGCATCGAATGATTTGTCCGTCAGTGGCGATCCTTGCGACTGTGAGTCGTGAACCTGGTCAGGCCTTAACTGGAGCAGCCATAAGCGGTGTAGCTTTGTGTGAGGGTCGCCTCTGACGGGCAAATTATTTCGTGCTTCAGATGACCGCTGTTCGGACCGCCCTAAGCCGCTTTCACATTGCATCTGTCCATGGCCGATCCCGAAACCACGACTGGATTCCGAAACAGGCGACTACGTCGTGGTCGCACGCCGCTACCGACCCCGCGGGCTTCGACGAACTGGTCGGCCAAGACCACGTCGGTCGGGCCTTGCAGAACGCCATCGAAACCAATCGCGTCGGGACACGCTTATCTGTTCACCGGAGCTCGGGGTGTCGGAAAGACCAGCACGGCTCGGATCTTTCGCCAAAGCCCTCAACATCCCGGCGGGTCCACCTCCACCCCGACAACGAGAGCGACGTCGCCCAAGCGATCGACTCCGGTGAAGACGTCGATGTGATCGAGATCGACGGGGCCAGCAATCGAGGGATCGACGAAATTCGATCGCTTGCGTGCCAACGTCGGTGTGCGGCCGAGCCGCTCACGCTACAAGATCTACATCATCGACGAAGTCCACATGTTGACCGGCGCGGCCTTCAATGCGTTGCTCAAAACGCTCGAAGAGCCGCCCGAACACGTGAAGTTCATCTTCTGCA
This sequence comes from Pirellulaceae bacterium, assembly GCA_963781095.1. Classification (GTDB taxonomy): domain Bacteria; phylum Planctomycetota; class Planctomycetia; order Pirellulales; family Pirellulaceae; genus Rubripirellula. Next base: position 214,330 of record CAWAEA010000012.1, on the reverse strand, counting down.
CCACGGATCCCGAAAAGATTCCGATCACGGTGCTGAGTCGCTGTCAACGTTTCGACTTTGCACCGGTCGAATCTCGCAAGATCGTGGGACGACTGCGAGAAATCGTAGCAGGCCGAACACAGCACCGCCGAAGACGAAGCGTTGGAATTGATCGCCCGACGGGCCGCCGGTTCGATGCGTGACAGCCAATCGTTGCTCGAGCAGGTCCTGAGCGTTAGCGACGGGGCACCTGACCGCCGATCAAGTTCACGCGATGCTCGGCACCGCCGACGACCAGCGACTGCACGCCTTGGCCAGCCATGCGAACCGCGACGCCGCCGCGTCGATCACAGCTCGATGAGGCGATCGATGCGGGAGTCGATGCCGGCCGATTGACAGAACAGATGCTCGGTTACTTCCGAGATTTGATGGCCGTCACCGTGGGCTGCGACGCCGTCGATGATGCGGCACACGGCCGCGTCGATGCACGAGTCGCTCAAAGCAACTCGGTCATTCATGGGGACTGCAAACGGTGCTTGGCCGTCGTCGGGTTGATCGATCAAACCCTGGTGCGGATCCGACAGAGTGTCTACGGCCGCGTACTGTTGGAGGCAACATTGATCCAGATCTGTCATCTGCCGGACCTGCAAGCGATCGTCGACCTGACGGCCGCCTCCGCGTCGTCATCACGTACGACCAGTCCGTCAACCGAAAAAAAAAAGCTAGCTCCTAGCCCGCACCCCGTGCCGCCAGAGTCACCCCCGGTGCCGCCAACGTCACCCCCGGTAAACAACGGTGCGGTGTTCAACGAGCCGCTTACCCCCGAGCCGCCGACCGCCCCCGAGTTAATGGGTGAGACGGCGTTGCCGCGAGAGACAGCTTCGTCGTCGGCACCCGTTACCAACCACGGCGGCGGTTCGATTGCACTGTCCACCGCCACCGCCAACCAGATCTGGCTCGCCGCGATCGAGCATGTCGAAGAAGTACGCCAATCTTTGGCCCGTCAAGTGGAACGCGCCGAGTACGTCGGACCCGGTCGAATGCGGCTTGTATTCCCCGCCGAGGCTGGTTTGACAATGCGTCGCTGCGACGCACCCGATAACCGTTCCGCACTCGTCGACGCCGTCAGCGATGTCGCCGGTGAGCGGTTGGCGCTCGAGTACTACGCGGCAGCCCCAAAAACGCGGGCCGTCAAAGTTGAATCAACGGCTCCAAAGCCGACACGAATGCAGCGGATGCGAGAGATCGAATCCAATCCCCTGGTCCGCGCCTGCATCGAGTCCTTCGGAGCCGAAATCGTCCGAGTCGACCGCCCCAAATAGTAGTGGATCGCTCCGCCGATCCATTCTCTTCTTCATCTTCTATTCCCTACCGTCTTCACAACCATTCCATTCCCACTCCCCCTCAATTCGCCGTGCGGAATTCACCCGACGACTGCTCCGCCAACGTCCGCAGAAACGTTTGCGTCGGTCCCGAAACCGCAATCCCGATCGTATTAAAATGAACATTGCGAAACCGATTGCGGTGCATGAGTTCATTGATGATCATTTCCCGATCAACGATCCTCCCAGCGGTGGGTTGGCCATCGGACAGCAGAAACACGACTTCGAGCTGGTCATCAAATTCCAATGACTCCAGCAGTGCACCGTAGGTGTTGGTCCGGTCGCCGTATCCGAGTCGTTCGATAAAAGCGATCGCTTCTCGCTTATTCTCTTCGGTGGCTGGTAACAACTCGTCTTTCCATTGTCGCACCGAGGTTTCGAAAAAAGTGATCGCGAATTCCGAATCCGGGGGAAGTCCTTGAATGGCCTGGGTCAATTCATACTTGGCCCGCTCCAACCGTGTCATTCCACCGTCGTATTCTCGCATGCTGCCCGAACGATCGATGATGAACATCATCCGTTTCGCATGAATATCGATGTCGTAGTACTTTTGAGGTTTTGCAAAGCGGATGCGACCATCGGATTGCGAATTGAAGCTGGCGTTCTGTAACACGATTTTTGTTTCTCGTGTCGCCAACCAACGTTGATGTCTCGCCGAATCGCCCAAGAAGTGGGCGTCCGTAACATTCTTCAAAAGCTTCTCGACCTCGAAGTGAAGTTGGCCGTCGAGCTTCGGTTCGAGAGTGCCTAGAAACTCAATCGCGTCGGGATGCTCCATCGCGGCGAGCGAACGAATCAGATTGAATCGGAAACCATAAAATTTCTCAAATTCCTCCCGATCGATCTGTTTTTTCAAAAATTCGATTGCCCCGTAGCGTTTGTTGCGTCCGAGCGCATCAGCCGACGCCATCGCAATGCCCGGATGCGAATCATCAAGCAACTCAATCAGGGAATTTTCGGCATCGGTGTGATCAATCGCACCGATCAAATAGATCAAACGAACCGTGCTGGGGCGAACGATATCGTTAGCAGTCGTCTCTTTCGCGTGCGAGCGAGTGGCCTCGATGATCGTCGGCAAGTCGATCAGACGATTCGCAGGCTGGGAGGCGATCAGATTGATCGCGGTTTGGCGAACCTGTTCACTTCGCCCCGTCAATTGACGAACGAGCAATTTCTCGCGGCGGGAAGTCTCTGCCGTCCAAGCGGTCGTCGGTCCCGCCGTCGAGAGCAACACAGTTGCAAATGCGGCGGTCCACCCAAGCCGTTGGATCGGCGAATGAAGGAAACGACCCACCGTCTACTACTCCGTGCACGAGAACTCAAAGCTCAAGCGTTCATGGTACCGGGAAATAGCAGATCGTCAAAACGTTTTGTCGGCCACAAACCTCTAGCAACGAGCAATGAATAAGTGACGCGTTTAAACGTCCTCTCTTCCCCCGCCGCGCAGCGATTTGCGGGGGAGAGAGTTAGAGAGAGGGGGAAAAGAGAAGTCACTTAGCAACGAGCGATGAATAAGTGACGCGTTTAAACGTCCTCTCTCCCCCGCCGCGCAGCGATTTGCGGGGGAGAGAGTTAGAGAGAGGGGAAAAAGAGAAGTCACTTATCAACGATCGATGAATAATTGACGCGTTTAAACGTCCTCTCTTCCCCCGCCGCGTAGCGATTTGCGGGGGAGAGAGTTAGAGAGAGGGGAAACAGAGAAGTCACTTATTGATCGCTCGTTGCCTACCTCTCGATTCAGCGCTCATGGACTGCGTCCTTGCTCGCTGGATGGATGCTTCCAAGTCGTCGAACATCTTACCCGCATCGGGGTGGAAGACTCGGCCGATCAACAAGTCGGTCACATTGCCGCGGTGCTCGGGGTGCTCTTTCATGAAACGTCCAATGCTGAAGTCCTTTTCATAGAACGCGTGCACCAGCTTCTGGACCCATTTCGAACCCTCGCGAAATGATTCGTGCCAATGACCGAGTTGATGCCCGCTAAGATCATTCTTGGCGAAGCCTTCGACAATCGCATCACCGGCTCGAATGCCCATTTCGAGCGCGAAATAGACTCCCGAAGAATAGACGGGATCGATGAACCCGAACGCGTCACCCACCAACACCCAGCCGTCGCCGGAACTCTGAGAAGTCTTGTAGGAAAATTCTTTCGCCGTTCGGATGTCGCCGAGCTGAGTGGCGTGCTCGAGACGCGGCTTCAACCCAGGGCAACGGGCTAGCTCTTCGTGATACGTTTGTTCCGGCTTCCCGCGGCCTTTCAACAAATAATCGTTGTCCGACACACAACCGATGCTGGTGATCCCCCGAGACAGGGGAATGAACCAAAACCATGCGTCGCGAGTCTCCGTGTGCATGATGATGGTGGCACCTTCATTGTCCCCCTCGCCGCGCATCGCACCACGATAATAGGTCCAGATCGCTGCCTTCCTCAAATCAGGATTGACTTCCTTCAGGCCCATTTTGTTGGCGATAAACGATTGTTGGCCCGTCCCATCGACGACCACGCGGCACGTGATGTCGTGAATCTCGCCATGACGGTCTTTCAGCACCACGCCAGTCGCTTTGCCTGAGTCGTCGAATTTGACGTCAATCAATCGCGTTTGATCAAGGCACTCCGCCCCGAGCTCCGTGGCCCGGTCGAACAGCATCTTGTCGAACTCGCTTCGTTCAACTTGCCAAGTGTTGCTGCATTCTCGATCGTCATGCTGGCGAAAAAAGAACGGCTCCGACTCGCGGCCGTTGTGCGTCACGAACTGGACACTCTTCTTTGCTTGCCATCCCGACGATTTCATCCGGTCCGTCAACCCGAGTCGCTTTAGCGGCCAATACGTTTCCGGCATCAACGATTCGCCGACGTGAAAACGCGGCATCGCATCACGCTCCACCAGCAGTGTGTCGAGTCCACCCCCGGCGACCGTGGCCGCCGCCGAGCATCCACCCGGACCACCGCCGATCACCACCACGTCGTAATTCGTTTTCATTGAAGCATTGAACCTTGCAATCCTGGAGCAATCTCAGAACGTGTTTTAAAAAGGTCTGACCCTCGTTGCGTCTCTCAATTGTAGCCAACCGAGAAGCCCCGCTAGTGATCGAGTCCTCCCCACCCAAAACGGACCACCCGACGTGGCCCTGCGACTCCGCTCGCAGGGTGCTGACAGGAAAAAACCAAATCCCGCGAGCGGAGTCGCAGGCCTACAAGATCACCGCACCAGTTGAAGGTGCTCGGCAAAAACTCCACGTGTCCGAGCCCATGGTTTTTCATCGTTGTCAAACACTCTGTTTAGCAACGAGCGATCAAAAAGTGACGCATTTAATGTCCTCTCTTCCCCCGCCGCGCAGCGATTTGCGGGGGAGAGAGTTAGAGAGAGGGAAAAAGAGAAGTCACTTATTCATCGCTCGTTGCTCAATCGACCGGAAAGCCGCGTTTGCGCAGCAATGCACCGGTGTCAACATCACGTCCTCGGAACCTTCGAAATCCCTCCGCGGGATCGATCGTGTCACCGACGCTCATCACGTTTTCGTACAGACTCTTGGCGACTTCCTCGTCATAGAAGCTGCCCGCTTCCTTGAATCGTTCGGCGGCGTCGGCCGTCAGTGCATCGGACCACAGATAGCTATAGTATCCCGCCGAATAAGCATCGCTGCTGAAGATGTGCGAGAAATGGGGCGTGCGGTGACGCATCGGGATCTCGCTCGGCATTCCGATCTCGGCCAGCGTTTCACGTTCAAACGCATCAGGATCGATGTCGGCGTCACCCGCCAAGTGCAGCTTCATGTCAATCAACGCACTCGCCAAATACTCGACCGTGTCAAATCCCTTGTTGAAGGTCGACGCGTTTCGAATTTTTTCGATCAAGGCCTGCGGCAAGGGTTCGCCGGTTTCGTGATGCAACGCGAACTGGTTCAGCACCTCGGGTGTGTCGAGCCAATGCTCGTTGACTTGCGAGGGGAACTCGACGTAGTCACGCGCGACATTCGTGCCGGCCTGCGATCGATACTTGACGTCCGACAACAAGCTGTGCAAGGCATGACCGAATTCATGAAATAGCGTGACGGCATCGTCCCATGAGATCAACGTCGCACCCTCGCTCGATTTGACGAAGTTTGAGTTATTGGAAACGATCGGACGGATTTCGTCCCCGACGTGTTGCTGTTCGCGATAGTCGGTCATCCAAGCACCGCTTCGTTTGCCTTCGCGGGCAAACGGATCCAAGTACCACAGTCCGGCAAACGTTCCGTCCGCTTTGCTGACTTCCCACACCGTCACATTGGGATGGAAGACGGGGACGCCGCTGATCTTTTTGAACGACAATCCGTACAATTGCCCGGCCGACCACATCATGGCCTCACGCAGTTTGTCGAGCTGGAGATAGGGCGTGACCTCGTTGAGATCCAGATCGTATTTTTCCTTGCGGACTTTCTCGGCGTAGTAGCGATAGTCCCAAGGTTCGATCTTGATGTCGGCCTGTTCCGCATCGGCGATCGCTTGCATGTCAGCGACTTCTTCTTCGACTCGGGCGACGGCCTTTGGCCAAACCTTCATCATCAAGTCCATCGCCGCCTGAGGCGTCTTCGCCATCGTCGGCTCCATTCGCCAATGGGCATGTGTCGGATAGCCGAGCATTTTGCGCGGGCCGCTCGCAGTTTCAGGATCTCGGCGATGATCGCATTGTTGTCATGCTCGTCACCATTGTCACCGCGGTTGTAGTAGTTCCGCCAAACGCCTTCGCGTAAATCGCGATCGTCGGCGTACGTCAACACCGGATCCATGGACGATCGAGTGTTGGTGATTGCCCACTGGCCATCCTTGTTGCCGCGTTCTTTGGCCGCCCCGGCCATTGCGTCGATCGTGGAATCCGGCAAACCCGCTAGCTTGGATTTGTCATCGATCCACGTCACGAAGCCTTTTTCATCTTCTAAAACGTTTTGGCTAAAATCGGTGAACAGACGTGCCAAACGGGTATTGATCTGCGACAGCTTTGCCTTATCACCATCATCGAGCCGAGCCCCGTTGCGGACAAAGGACTTGTACAGATCGTCGACAATGCGTCGTTGGGCCAACGTGAACGTTCCGTCGCTCATCGCATCGCTCTCGTAGATCGTGGTGATGCGATCCAGCAATGCTTTGTTCTGGTAGATGCTGTCCTCGTGTTCGGACAACTTGGGAACGACCGCTTTTTCGATGTCGGGAATCGGACCGACGTTCAAATTCGACGCGTAGACAAAGAAGATCGACTGGAGACGACGCAACGCTTCGCCCGAGTTCTGCATCGCCAAAATCGTGTTGTCAAACGTCGGCGGCTCCGGGTTGTTTGCAATTTCATTCAGCTCATCTCCCGCCCATTTGATCGCAACCTCGAACGCCGGAATGAATTCTTCGCTTCGAACCAGATTCCACGGAGGAACACCTCCGTAGGGCCCGGTCCAAGGTTTCAACAACGGCGAATCAACATCCATCGGCGATTGTGCTCCTGAGTCGGCATCCTGATCGGCGCCGAAGGTAATGTGCGGAAATAGAAACGCGATCAACAGCGGCAAAGAAACCAGTCGTAACGTCACGGCACTATCTTTCCGGAAATGAGTGAATGCGAAGTGGGGTCGGTCAGAAAACGCTGAAGCGAAGTTTACCACGCGAGCAACCCTCGTGGCCCCGCGACTCCGTTCGCGGGATGGGAACTGGCAACTGGACCTCAAATCAGCAACCCTCGTGGCCCCGCGACTCCGTTCGCGGGATGGGAACTGGCACTCGGACCCTCAATCAGCAACCCTCGTGGCCCCGCGACTCCGTTCGCGGGATGGGAACTGGCAAAGCCAGCCCAAAAGTCACGACACACACCCGGCGAACACAGCTGCATAGCCCCGCGGGTTGCCCTCAGACCCCCACCCGCGCGATCGGTTCGCTCCGATTCACCTGGCCGGGTGGCCGATTTGCAGCTTGCTAAGCATTCCTACACCAACTAGTCTACCTATTCCGCAGATTCGATCTCGCCTACAACTTTCAATGCCCATGTTCAAACAATTTCGGCCACTCGCTGCTATTGCAATCGCATGCTTAGGGTTCGGACATTGCCAGGCAATGGACTACTTCTCGTCCGCCGCTCAGAATCTAACCGTACCCCAGCAGACGCCGTCGACCAGCTCAGCTCACATTCCGATCGTTGTCCTCCCCGGCAGCATGCTGGATAGCCCACTGAGCGACTTTTCGCACCGCAGCCTCCTCAGTGGCGAATTCGCACCCACATCCGACACGAACGGGCGGTGTTCGACGTGCGGACTGCCTTACCACGCATCGTCACAACCCAACGCCTCGGCTCCGCCCTTTCCGGACACGCCGTCACCAACCCAGGTCGCTCCCCAGTATCTGACGACGTGCAACTTCGACCCCAATTACGACGTCCAGTTCGGCCCAGAGCCATCTTTTTCGGACCCTTATTTGACAGATCCGTGCTCATCCGACCCGTGTGCAGTGACCATCGATTGTGGTTGCGTCCAGGAACCGGTCTGTCAGTGCATCGCAACTGACCCCTACGCCAACCTTTCCAGCACTCAAGCGACTGGATACGGCGGTAGCGGCGGCGGCTATGGCGGTGGCGGATTCGGCGGCGGCGGATTCGGCCCTGCGTTAGGCTTGCTGCCGCTCGCATTTTTAGGCGGCTCGGACGGTTTTCGGCAGCTCGAGTGGAATCGGCGGAGGCGGATCCTTCTTCCCCGGCGGATCAGGATCAAGCGGCGGTGGCACCCCAGGTGGTGGCGGTACTCCAGGTGGTGGCGGTAGCCAAGTTGTTCCGGAGCCCGGGACGCTATCCTTGCTTGCGATTGCGATCGCTGCATTCTTCGCGATTGCCCGTCGTTCCCGACGATACGATTCCAAGCGATTGTGCGAACTGACCTTGCCACTTCGTCGTTAACGCGTCGGTTTGGAACGGAAGCGGGGTCAAACGGACGGAAACGGGGTCAGGAACCAAAAATGCGAAGCACTCTTCGGGCCATTTGGTTTTTGTTTCCTGACCCCCTTTCCGAAAAATGCGAAGTACCCTTCGGGCCATTTGGTTTTCGGTTCGCGACCCCTTTTCCGCGGTTAAATGTGCTTTCTCAATCTGCGATGACTCGTTATGATCGCGGTAACCGCCACGCCGCCGCCGAGTCACTCTCCTCATGCCCAAGCCGCCTGAATTCGTGAATCGAGACGAGCCCGATCTGAGCATTTTGATCGTTTGTTATCGATCGCTCTCCTACATCGGTGACGCACTCGAAGGTGTTTTCACGCACACCTCGGGATGTTCATTTGAGGTCTTGCTGACAGATTGCTCCGACGACGGCACGTTGGAGTGGATCGCCAAGAACTATCCAAAAGTGAAATGCATCCCTACGGACCAAAATCTGGGATTCGCGGCAGGCAATAATTTCTTGGCAAAGCATGCACGAGGTCGCCGACTGTTGTTGCTCAACCCCGACGTCATCGTGGAAGACAATGCGATTGGCGAGCTATTCCGATGCAGCAAGGATTTCCCCGACGCGGGTGCGTGGGGCGGTGTGACCCGACTGCCAAGCGGAGCGGTCGACCCAGGATGTCGACAATCGACGCCCACGTTAAAGCGTTTGGCGTTGGCAGCAATCGGTCAAGAGAAACGGACGATCGGCGGACTTGTCGAAGACGCAGCAGAGCCCGACGAAGTGGAGGGGCTAAGTGGGGCGTTCATGATGCTCGACCGAGAAACATGGAACCAATTCGGCGGCTTCGATACCGAATTCTTCATGTACGCCGAAGAGCTGGATTTGTGTTATCGGCTGCGCATGTCCGGACGACCATTGATCATGACGCCGCGGGCACGGATCATCCACTTGGTCGGCGGCGGCGACGCGATCAACGCCCGCCGCGCGACCGCGATCGCGAAAGCCAAAATGCATTTCCTTCGCAAGCACAGGGGAAATGTCTACGCGACGGCGGCAGGGATGCTTTATTGGATCGCGTCCTTTAACCGTGGTGCGTTGGGCAGCGTGATAAGCCGTTTGAAAACTGATCAACGAGCAGAGAAGATGCAAGGTGCATTCTGGCCCGTTGCTGCACGACCTGACCGTTGGTGGACCGGCTATCCGCGAAACCAAACGGACAATGTTGCCAACCAGCGAGCCAGGTCGTGATTTCAGTCATCATTCCCGCGTTCAACGAAGCGACGGTGATCGAACGGACCCTTCAAAGCGTTCTTGCCAGCTCCGCTATTGAGCCAAAAGAAGGTCAGCCCACGGCGGAAGTTTTCGTGGTTTGCAACGGCTGCCAAGACGACACCGCCGAGCGCGCCAAGCGTTTCGGTGATGCCGTGAAAGTGATCAGCCTCGAGCAAGGATCCAAAATTGCGGCGCTTAATGCGGGTGACGCGGCGGCGACGCTTTTTCCGAGGTTCTACCTCGATGCCGATATCGAAGTCAGCCCAAATGCTCTGTCCGCCGTCGCCAGTGTTTTGAACTCGGGAACAATCCACGCCGCGGCCCCGCGGATGGTATGCGACGAGAACGGCGCGTCATGGCCAGTCCGCGCGTTTTACAAGACTTGGCTAAGCCGGCCCTATCACCGAGCCGGCCATGTGGGCAGCGGTTTTGTGGGGATCAGCCGCGAAGGACGCTCACGATTTAGAGCTTTTCCAAACATCATCGCGGATGACGAATTCTTACGACGTCAATTTTCACCTGAAGAGCGACGTGTTATCGACTGCGAGTATTTTAAAATTCACGTGCCGAAAACGTTGCCGTCCCTGATCAAGGTGAAAACTCGATCTCGATTGGGCACACTTCAACTTGCTAGCGCGATGCCGGAACTTACACAGAACGTCAAAGACAATCAGGCAGCGCCGGCTTTCCCAACGTCTGAAGAAAAGCAACGGCCATCGAGCCCAGGAGTATTTGACAAGCTAGCCTACGGGACAATTACCCTGTTGACGCGGGCACGTGCATCACATCAGTTCCGCAAAGGGCAATTTACTGCATGGGAACGGGACGAAACCAGTCGCTAGCAACGGACGATCAACGAGCACTGCGTTTAAATTCGTCTCTCCTCTATCCTCTATCTCGAAGCCCCCTGCAGGAATTGGAGCAACATAGCGGGAGCAAAAACTTTTGCTGGTCACTTGTTACCTGAGCTTCGCGGAACAACACAGTGTTCCTTGGATGGTTATTAAGATCACAACCCACATGCGTCAGCGAGGGGCCCGTCAACCTCCCTCGCTAATGAGACGGTTTATGACTTGCACGCTAATTCCTGATACGTCTAATAATGTTAAAGTCGCCATCCGCCTAGCATCGGGCAGAAGACTATTGCTGTGTTATAACCAAACATCAAACACTTGCCGTGGAAACTTTATGTGGGACGACTCATCGATTGTTGGGTGGTTAGCAATAGCATTCTGCTATTGCTGACCACGCTATTGTTGGCTTGCGTTGTTCACGATTAAGAAGCAGCTTTTCATGCAAACGTGGTTAACCCAGTACGGTCGAAAGCTAAGCCGCGAGAACGGTTGGTACGATTAGTGCCAAGTATCGGTTCCAGTCTGTGATTGGGGCGGCAACCATCTCTGTTATAAGCCTGCTAAGCTATTTCTCGTGGAAAGGGCGCTGGAGCCGGCCGTTTAAGCTAGCGAGCGTCGGCGTCGCCTTCTACACCCTCTTTCCTCTCCTGCGACTTTCGTTTCTCTTGCACACCGATGCCTACGCGTGATAAAGTTGTTCGAATACAAATTAAGTCGCTTACTAGAGCCTATAGTGCGTAACACAATGTGTATCGCTGCCCTCTTCGCAATTTTCCGCTCCCGGGATCTCCAATAGATACCGTCGCAACGATTGTAATCTCGAGGACTCGCGGGATGATCGGCACTTCCGATCGAGTTTTCATTTAACGCTTCGCATGCTTGACGCCATCGCTGTGATTGCCTATCAGTCGCGGGGCATTTAAATCGTCCCGACAGCTGGGATGCGGCGTCATCTATTCCGGTCCCGACGAAGTTGGATTTTGCTTTAATCCCAGCACCTCGCGGTAAACGGCAAGCAACCCTTCTTTTTCGTGCGCCCAAGAAAGCTCACTGACAACTCGTTGGCGACCAAATTCACCCATTCGATGCCGGGCGACGGGATCATCAAGCAATTCGACGATCTTGTCGGCAAAATCTTTCGTCGAAGTATTTTCAGCGTAGAGCGATGCATCCTGGGCCGACGCACGTCCCTCTTTTAGGTCGTATTGAACGATGGGTTTTGCGAGCGCCATGTACTCCATGATCTTGTTCATTGTCGACAAATTGTTCATTTCGGTTGGCCGATCTGGGTTGACGCATACATCGCAGGAGTTCAGTATTCGCAGCATCTCGTCGTCGCTAACTCTTCCGTAGAAATCGACATGATCCAAGACGTCCATATCGGCGGCCATTTGTTTTACATCCGCCAGTGCCGTTCCGCTGCCGATGATTGCAAACTGCACATCATCTCGATTTTTCAGGATGTGCTGAACGGATTCCAGCAATAGGTCAATGCCCTCTTGGACACCGATAACGCCGATGTAGCCTACTAAAAATCGACGATTTTTTTTGCACGCGAGATCGGGAGGTTGAATTTTCAAGCGTTCCAGGGACGGCCCGCTTCGAACGACATGCACATGCTGTGGTTCCATGCCGCCTCGGCGAATCGCGATCTCTTTATATGAATCGTTGGTAGCAATGCTTCGATAGGCGACCTTGAATGTCAACCATTCCGCCCAAATCATCAGCCGATATCCCCATCCCTTTCTGTTGAACTTCGCCAGATAAAGCTCGGGATTGATGTCGTGATGATCGAAAAGATACCGCACGCCCAACCATTTAAAGGGCAGAGCGATCAGGAAGATAAGATCGGGCGGGTTGCATCCCTGAATGACATGAAAAGGTTTTTTGCGATAGATACGACACGCGAGCAGTAGTTCCCACACAAAAGCGATGCTGTACTCTGCCAAATAGCCCAATGCGCCATGTCCTTCCAGCGGCAACGGGTGTCGATGGATATTAATTCCATCGATCGTCTCGAACGACGCATCGAATTCTTTGGTTTTGGGACAGATAATCGAAACTTCCGCGCCAGCCTGACGAAGCGTAGTTGCCTCTTGCCAAACGCGACGATCAAAGGGCGCCGGAAGATTCTCGATTATGATCAGGATGTGATTACCAGCAAATTCCGACATAGTTGTCCCCCGTCACCCTCGCAGAATCGACTCGCACGAGATCGATTATCGTTTTGTCGCTTGAAAGCCCGTCCAGCACCGATTTAAACTCTTTGGCGTTATTACCGATCACGATCACGTCACTTTGATCAATAACTTCTTGAACCGAATTACGTAGCAGGCGATTGATGTGTGGGATGTGACCACTTAGGTAGTCTTTGTTCTTTCCCATTAATCGAGATAAAAGAATATTGGAGTCATACAGAGCCAGCTTGTATCCTTTTCCCAACAACGACTCGATCACATCGACCAACGGACTTTCCCGAAGGTCATCTGTCCCCGCCTTAAACGCGAATCCGAGAAAGCCGATCCGACTTTTGCCGGTCGCCTGGATGAGCTGCATGCCACGCTGAATCTGATATTCATTGCTGGGCAGCAGGCTAGAAAGGAGCGGAGTATGAACATCGAGTGTCTTGGCTCGATAATTCAACCCTCGAACGTCTTTAGGGAGACAGGAGCCTCCAAAAGCAAATCCAGGCTTCATGTAATAAGGGGATAAGTTTAGTTTCGTGTCACTCGCAACTACTTCCATCACCCGCTGCCCATCCACGCCGAGAGCCTTGCAAAGGTTTCCAATCTCATTGGCGAAAGTAATTTTCACCGCGTGGAAACTGTTATTGGCGTACTTGATCATTTCCGCTTCTTCGGGCCGAAGTACGAACACTTCGGCTTCGATCTCCTTGTAGAGGTCTCTGAGAGTATGTTCGGTTCGCTCGCAGGTGGTTCCAATCACCGTGTAGGGCGGATTCCTGAAATCCTTAACTGCAGAGGCTTCTCGCAGAAATTCCGGATTGCTTGCGACACCGAAGTCTTTTCCATGCGTTAGCCCCGCCAGTGACTCAACCAGTTCAATGCAACGGACAATCGTTCCCGGCACTACAGTGCTACGAATAATAATACTATGGAACGCGTTTTTCGTTTTAATCGCCGCAGCGATCTCTTCACAAACTCGGAAGATATAGGATAAGTCGATATTTCCGTTCATTTGGCTTGGCGTCCCCACGCAAATAATCGACAGGTCAGTCGAATGTACCGCGTCGAGCACGTCAGGTGTCGGTCGGATCCGCCCCGCCTTTACCCCCAACGACATGAGCTCATCGAGGTTTTCCTCGATGATCGGCGATCTTCCCGAGGCTATTAAATCCAATTTTGCTTGGCTGACATCCACTCCCACGACCTGATGCCCCATCTCAGCAAAACAGGCACATGAAACTGCACCGACATAGCCAAGACCAAAAACACTAATTCGCATAATTCAGTATTTGAAAGAGTTATAAGGCGTGTCTGCAGACAAGTCGCCCGAGTTGAGGAAAGCGTTACTTTATCTGATGACGCTACAAATGCCAGCCCTGGCCGCCCAACGTAAATGATCCACTTCATTTTGGGTCTGAAGGTTTGCCAGCAGAGGCAAAACACTGTAGCTGCCCTGGCGATTACACTTCAAATCCGGCTAGCGTGCCAAAGCCGGATGAAAATCGGTCCGTTTCAATTCCAAGATGCTGAAGCATTGATACGAAGAGATTACACAGTGGAGGAGAATTTTCGGGATCGAAAGCGAAGTGCTGCCCATGCTGAAACCCGCCGCCGGCAACGATGATCGGTAAATTTTTGACACTATGGCTTGAAGCATTTCCAAGACTTGATCCCATCATCACAACCGTCTGATCCAGAAGATTCGATTCGCCGTCATGCGTGCCAGCCAACCTTTCTATAAATTTTACGTACAGATCAAGTTGCATTTGTTCAATGATTGCTAACTCTGCAATCTTGGCGGGATCTTTCCCGTGATGGCTCAGTTGATGCCAACCGTGCTTAATGCCGGGTAGCGATACGACCGTTCCACCGCCTGGACCGGCAAGCGTGATCAAACGCGTTGAATCAGTTTGTAATGCCAGAAACATCAAATCATACATTTGTTGGAGCCGTACATGAACCTGGGATTGTTCTTTGACAGCCGGAGGCGAGGCAGCCTCTACTTGCGGTTTGGGACGCTGTATCCAATTCTTCCGTTTGCTGATTTGGACTTCGAGTTCCCGGATACTCGAAGCGTATTGATCTAGTATCTGTCGATCCTTTGATGAAGCGTTTTTGTGAATCGAATTGAGTTGATTGCCTACGACGTCTAAAATCGACTGTCCGTCAGCGATCCGATCCATCTGCAACTGCTTGGCATCCCCGGATCCATCTAAAAACAAGCGTTTATAGAGTTCTGCTGGACTGTCCTCGGCGGGCAACTTAGCACCACCACGTCCGTAAGAAATTCCACCACGATTGAGTGTTAGCGGCAATGAATCGAAACGAGTTTGGTCTCCAATGAACCGGGCCGCATATTGATCGATCGATATTGTATTTTTAAAGCCACTTCGGGCGGGGTGTGGAGCGCCCGTCAGGAAGCATGCATCAGCGACATGACCATTCTCAACATCCGGATGATGAAGTCCGGAAACAATGGAAAACAGGTTGCGTAGCTTGGGATCGAACTTTTCGAAGTACAAAGAAGGCGTGTAGTTGGGACCGGCTTGCGTCGGCAAGAAATAGGGCGAATGAAAGCCAAGCGGAGTTCCAATCAGGACGAGCCGTTTCTTGAGTGCGTTCGGCGGAGGTGAAGAAGAAACAGCAGGGGGCTGCTGCAACCCTTGGGCGCGAGCGCTTTCGAGGTTTGGAAGGCTAATCGCAACGGCCCCAGAGCACATTAATCGGCGACGATCGATAAACATATTTAAGACTTAATATCCGAACGGATCCGTTTTGGTAATACGATGAATGACGGTGCGTAGGCCAATGCCATCGGGATATTCACCTCTTAAAATTTCATCGACGGCTTGGTTCATGCCGATTCCTGGTTCGTGTCCAGTTGCGTAAACCAGCAATTGTTCGACTAGATTCCGTTCAATGCGAGGTCGGATGGTGCGTAGGTAGGCTTGAAGATCAGGGACCCCCGTGAACGCTCGTCCATCGGCCCATTTCTCGTCGACAACAACGTTTAGTCCGCGTCGGTATTCAACCGAAGGTGCAATCAACGCGCCGCCTCCGCGGCTCCGATAAAACCTACGGTATTGGCCGATCGGATCGAACGGTTCCAAAGCAAATCCGAGCGGGTCGATTATCCGATGACAGCGATTGCAGGACGAATCATTCGAATGCATTGCTAGCAGCTCGCGGATTGACGTCGACCCTCGCACGTCCGGTTCGACCGCCTCGATATTTTCCGGGGGCGGGGGAAGGTCAACACCGAGCACACGCTCCGCGACGAAGACGCCCCGACGGATCGGCGAAGTTGCTGTGCCATCGGCGGTGACTTTCAAAACACTCGCCTGCGTCAGCACCCCACCACGTATCCCGCCATGGTCCAATTCGACTTGTTGAAATGGTTCGTGACCAAAAACACCCGTCACTCCATAGTGCTCGGCCATTCGCTGGTTTAACAGTGCGTAATCACAGTCAATCAACTCATGGATCGGCCGATCATTTCGCAAGACATGCCGAAAAAACGAACGTGTTTCTTTGACCATCGAGTATTGCAGCAGTGGATCGAACTCCGGATAGAGTACCTGATCCGGTGTGGTCGCATCGATTTCGGCGAGGTGAAGCCATTGGTCCGTGAAATCGGCGACAAATCGATCAATCGCTTCTCCGTCGATAAGCCGATCAACCTGTTCTTCGAATCGTTTTGCGAGGTTTTTAGCGTCCAAATCCGCCGGAATTTGCTCAACGAAATTTCGTAACTCTTCGTCGGGCGGTCCAGAAGTTAGCAGGTAAGACAGGCGTGATGCATAGCTGTAGCGATCCGACCGGCCCTCGCTAGGGAGCAATAAAAATTGGGGCGAACACAGGATCGCCACTATTCCAGTTCGCACCGATTCTTCAAAGCTTCTACCTCGACGCAATTGCGCGAGAACAAGGTCGACGTAGGGCTCTGCCTCAACCTCATCGACCGGACGTCGAAACGCGAGTGGCAAAAAGTACCGAATGATCGATTCCGAATCAATCAATGGTTGGGAAGATCTGAGTTCATGTTCGTAAGTCCCATTGGAATCTCGGATCCAAACCTTTCTTCGAGGTTGCATCGTGACAGTCGGATGATTCCCGAAGACTGCAATCTGATTCTCAGTTGGGTAAGCTTGATCTAGCGGACCCTCCATTTCAGCCCATTGAATGGCAATCCCGGTTCTGGGAAATACTTTCCTCATCCAGTCTTGCTCATTTCTCGGCAGGATAGGCTCGAGCACAAAGCTGTCTCCTCGCTTTAGCTTTGCCTCAAACTCTATGATTCGCGGCTGCTGGGCATCGCCAAAAACATCAAACACATCGATCAACTTATGGGTACTGCTGCGAAAATCGATTCCCATTCGCAAAAAGACAGAGACGCAGCGTCCACGTGATTCAACGGGCCAGACTGCTATCCGGCACCGATACCGCCCGTCCTCGACTGCTTTTACGGAACCATATTTCGGCGGCGGAAACCCGCCTGCGTACTTGACAAGCGCTCCATCGATCGTTGCAGTGTTGCGTTTTTTCGAACGTATAAGTTCTTTGTTGGACGGCAAATCCATGAGTGTGACGCGATTGACTCGAACGGTTGCCGGTTGATATCGATCCAGAACTTGATCAATCGCGTTGTTTGCCGCGTTCATGTAGGCTTCAATCTGGGCTGCCGATAGCGACAGTTGGTCCTCCCTGGTGTCATAAGTTGTCAGCGACGCATCATCGGGAAGCCATCGGTCAACATCCACGGCTATGCCAAACAAACTTTCCAGCGTTGTGCGATACTCGCGGCGATTTAGCCGCCGGATTGCTAGGTCGGTCAGCGGTTTTGATTCCGCCGCCGCCTTGAATCGGCTCTGGAGTGCAGCCTTGACAGTCATCCACTGCGCGGCGGTTGGTTGATTTTCCTCCGGCGGCGGCATTTGGTCAGAATCGATCGCTCTGGCGATCCTATTCCACGTCGATTGGACCTGCCGATTCGCCAGGTCCCAAGATAGGTCGTTGACGTCGAATTCGCCCTGGACAGTCTCACCCTGGTGGCAGCGCGCACAGTGGTCTGAAAAAAACGAATCGACCTCGCGAGGCAACTCAGTCCCGAAACAATCGGAGTGTGCCGCGCAGGCGAGCATCAAAACACTTTGGACCGATGCGAATCGAAAGAGGTGAGCAAAGTGAATCAGCGGTGTTCCCCCCAGTGTTTGCGTGCTTCGAAATCAGATACGACGGTCGACTGACCCAGTCGAAGAGTAACGCCATTGACGCACAAATGCAAAAGTTTATTGCAAAGAACAGCGGCGTTTCGCTCCACAGAAACGTCAAAGAAGCCAAGAAACCGAAATGCCCCAGCCGTTTGCCCGGTGATCGGTCTGTTTGGAGATGGGGCGAACGAGTCCACGCGTTTCTATAGCAAACCACCATAACGAACCACAGTTGTTCACGATACCACGGAACCACCGACACCATTTCAGGAGTTGGTTCCTATCGACGAATTCGATTGTTCGCCCGCATCGGTATCCACGAATCTTTTTTCAACGAGCCTATCGTGAATCGCATGTCGGTTGCCGGGATGTGACCCGTTTAGCAAATGGCACCAACAAAAAGATTTCTCGAATGACGCTCTCGGTTTTAATCAGGCCGGACCGAACAATTGCGAATGAAAGGCGACGCGAAAAAGATAAATCCCGGAAAATTGGCGCGCTGCCGGAGCAAGCCGTATGTTATTGCATTGGGGTGGGCCCCAATGCAACGTTCGATATCGCGTTGAATGCACGAGGCAAAACCGTCAAATCATTTGATCTGACACCACGCTCAAAGCAATACGCCGAGCGGGCTGGATGCGACAAAAGAATGTTCACTTTCATTCCTGGGGTGTGTGGAGCGAAACCGAAACGTTAACGTTTCACGCCCCCTGCAATGTCAAGCAGATCAACTACGCGGTCGTTGAATTGGAGGGCAACGGTGACGCTATTGAAGCGAAATGATTTTGGCTTTGCGATCTGGTGCGAAAACTCAGCCATCCAGACATCGACCTCGTAAAACTAGATGTCGAAGGATCCTAGCAGCCAATCGTCGATAATTTGTTCGTCGAAAAGACCTTTCGTGATCAGCTTTGCAATGAATTCGATTTGCCGATGTCGTTGCTACGCTTGATAAGGATAGTGAAACGATTGAAGCATGTCGGCTATTGGTTGGCTCGCTATCAAAGAGAAGACTTTTTCTTTGTCCGGCGTCCCAATGGTTGATCGATTGATTCGAATCGTGCGGTATTTAATAAATTCTTCGTAAATTGAATCTGTCCACGTCGATTGGTGTGTACCGTATCCGCAAACATCGATGCTTCATCTAGGCTCTTGGACATGTCGAGGACGGGGCGACTTGTGACTCTCTCCAATTCTCCAAGTGCACTTGCATATCCCTTCATGCGTTTAGCCTGCTCGGGCAAGTAAGGTGCGATCACAAAGCGAATTTCTGCCCCTGCATCGGTAACGCGTTTGACAAGGCGGCGGGCAGAGTGAAGGCTAGCCGGATCGATTCGCATCGAAATCTGACCGCCGCTACTCGTTCGCTCGACGACCAACGGATCAATCGTTCCACTCATTGACCAGACCTGATCATCGCGAGACATGAATGCCAGGGATCGCCAAAACTCCTCATCACTAAATCGCCGTAGCTCGAACAATTGGCAGGCCACCCATTCGGCAGTCATTCGGCGTTTTAATAAATCGTTGGTATGGGATCCAAACTTAGCAAAACAAAGAAATTGACGAGCCATAGCGTGATCCCAACCGTCAAAATATAGACTGGCTTCTACTAGAATCAAGCGGGGCGTCGGGTGTTTATCAAGGTAGTCGGCAACCAATGACTCCAGCAACTCACCGCCCATGCCATTAACGCCAAGATTGGACACACGCGCATTGACGTGCTGGGAAATCAATTCATTGTCAAAACACTGCTTGGCTCTGGAGTTTCCCACGATCAACAAATCGGTGGGCATGCGGCCGGTGTAAGCGAGTGGCACCCGCGCGCGGGATTGTTCGATTGCTCGGTCTCCCAGACAGGCAAGGACCCGATCTCCCAAAAAAAACAATACCATTGCCGACGCGATTACGGCAACAAACCGAATCGTGTAGCGTGGCCGAAGGGACAAGGACAAAATAAAAAAAACCACGTGGACTTCCAACGCTTTATCAGAACTGAAAATAGATAAACGACTGATTTCCGAAGGACCCCAGTAGTGCCAGTAGCCACCACAGAGTGGCAAAATAGATGATCGCGAATCTCGGGGAAGCCACGCAGCGGTGGACCGGGCGAAGCCACGGCCAAGCGATATCGATCGCCGTCCATGCACCTATCAAAAATAAACCCTTAAGCGCCAGGAATTTTGTCTGGATCGCACTCGGGCCCAGGCCGTCCAGATCGCCAATGGCGAGGATAACTTGCAAGGCCTCGGAGAACGAGCTGGCGCAAAAAATATCCACGCGAAGCAAACTAGCGAAAACACAAACAGTTGCGTCAATCCGATGCGACGGCTGATGCGGCTCAGTCGGGCCGTCCGCAATTTCGGGAGCCTTTTAGCCATCAGCCGTTCAGCCATCAGGTAGATTCCGTGCAATGCTCCCCAAAACACAAACGTCCACGCCGCCCCGTGCCATAGACCACCGATCAGCATGGTCAGAAACAGATTTCGGTAGGTCGCCAGCGAACCGTAGCGATTTCCGCCCAATGGAATGTAGAGATAATCGCGTAGCCAAGTGGACAGCGAGATGTGCCACCGCTGCCAGAAATCACTGAATCCCGTGGCGAGATAAGGTCGACGAAAATTAGCCGGAAACCGGTACCCCATAACCCTCGCCAAACCGATCGCGATGTCGGTATAGCCCGCAAAATCGCCATAAATCTGGAAGGCGTAGAAAACGACTCCCAACAGCGCCGAAATCGATGTTCGCGTGTGGGGAAAGTCAAACGTGATATCGACCAAGGGAGCGAGCGAGTCGGCGATCACGCATTTTTTGAAAAAGCCCGCCGTGATCAACGCTGTTCCCACAATCAAATCGCGGTAAACGACTTTGCGATCACGATCAAGTTGGGGCAAGAAATCGCTCGCCCGTACAATCGGGCCGGCAACCAATTGCGGAAAAAAGGCTACAAACACCGAAAATTTCAACAGTGAATCGGTCGGCTTCAGCTGCCGACGAAAAATGTCAATGGTGTAACTGAGCGTTTGAAACGTATAAAAGCTGATTCCGACGGGCAGCACGAATCGCAAGGTCGGCTGCGACAACTGGATGCCAATGCTCTGGAAGGCGGAACTTAGTTCGTCGCTAAAGAAGTTGAAATATTTGAATAGAAACAGAAGTCCAAGATTCGCCAGCAGACTCAAGTAAAGATAGAACCGCCGCCGTGAATCAACGTTGCAATGATAGATGGAACGTCCGAGCCAATAGTCGACCAGCGTGGAAAACAGGATCAACGCCAGAAATCGCAGGTCCCACCAGCCGTAAAAGATGTAGCTGCCAGCCAAGCAGACCACCAATCGAGCCCGGCCCGACGTGCCGAAGTACAGGGCGAGAAAGACTGGGAAAAAGATCAGGAACGTAATGCTATTGAAAAACATTAGCGGTAACGATACTTCTGCACGAGCCGCTTAACCTGGACCTTGGGATCAAAACGGTCACAGTCGTACAACGTCTGTTCCCCGCTGGATAGAATGTGGGCCACCATTCCAAACGACGAACGGCTGGCATAAACAAGATGTGGGCATCGGCTAAGCATCATCATGTCGATCAAAGCCTCCGAAGCACGAGCAATGCGGTTGCGACAGTTGCTGTCGTAGTGCAGGGGCATGCCGGCAGCAGCGAAGGCTTTCGTAGAAACTCGCACCCGAGATTCACCAAACAATTCGACTACACGACGCTGAACATCCTGATTATCCGTCGACAAAAACAGCACCCGGTCACGATCGACCGCCATCAACCGGTCGGCGATCGTGATCAACCGATCCACCGGTGCTTTCAGGTCGCTTTGCCGGATGTGCAAACCGATCGACAGTTGCGGATCGTGATTGGCAAACACGCGATCGACGGCCCCCTGGACCTCTGCCGTCGGACGTAAATGCTGCTGATAAACATTTTGCAGAATTGCGGTATCCGTCAGCCGGGACCAGCGAGGTTGTCGGTGGCGTATCAACCTTCGCAGCGGTAGGATCCGATCGCGGAATGACCAATAGATCACCAAATCATGTTCCACATCTGCCTGTGCGATGCTGATCGAGGATTTTTTAAAGGCATCGAAGTCTTGCCATCCGGTCGGATCCAGTTGCCGCGTCAGGTCGGCAGCCGACAAATGCAAATGGTCTTTCCACACCGAAGGTGCGACGTTAGAGCCCGCGGACCGTCCGAGATCGCAAGCGTTTTCGCACGCTGTCACGGTCGCTGATTCGAACAGCAGCGGAAATAGGTTGACATGTTTGGTATCCGTATCGCCATTGGGTGCAAAGACCGCGTCGGTCCAGTCCACCTGCGCAGCGCGGCCGGTCAAATCGGCGTATAGGATTCCCGTCAACAGAGATAGAATCCGGTTGCCAAGTCCGGCGATGCCTTTTACCAACAAAATTTGGCTGTGTTGATCGGATTTCATATTTGCGAATTTCGCGGCTTGTTATCGGGCATGTTGCGGACTGCTTCGCACACGCCGATTAGTATAAACAGGTAAATTAGCAGCGTGCTCCAAAGGTGAACTGTCGCGCCGGCAATCGACAGACCGAATACGCTGAACCGAGCGCCTACCAGCGCCTTTCTGATGGAGGGCTGCTGCGATCGAGGTCCCTTCCAAAGGGTTAAAAAGGTTGCCGTGGCAAGGAAGAAAAATCCAGGGATGCCGTGACGCATGGCCATCAATAGCCAGAAGTTGTCAAGCGATGAGTTGATCATCCAGACCGGACGAACCCAATCTTCAAAGCCGATACCAAAGATCGGATTCGCCCAGACGTTGTCCATTCCGAAATTGAACAATAGATTTCGGTAATAAACGTTCTCGGAACTGAATGCGACTATGGAAAGAACTGCGATGTGCGCCGGACGGTTTGACAGCAATTCCACCATCACGTAGAGAACGAAGGTGGCGACAATCAAGTGCTTCCACTTTCGATCCCGGCCGTTAAATCGGTCCCAAACCGCCAGGCCCGTTTGAATCAGTAACGTCAATAATCCTCCGCTAGTCATTCCCAGTACGGTTCCAACAC
Source organism: Pirellulaceae bacterium (assembly GCA_963781095.1). Lineage (GTDB taxonomy): Bacteria > Planctomycetota > Planctomycetia > Pirellulales > Pirellulaceae > Rubripirellula. Next base: position 191,511 of record CAWAEA010000012.1, on the reverse strand, counting down.
AGATCGTCCCGATCCCGCAAGCCGCGGTAGGGGAAACTAAAGGCTTGCGGGTCAGATTGAGTCGCCCCAAAAAGATCCCGAGCGCCGAAGTGCAAAAACAACCATACAGAATAGGATGTTCAAACGGTCCACTAGCTCGGTGAATTCCCATTCGGATATTCTCAGTAAAAGTAGTGCCACCAAAGACATACCCGTAGATTCGTGTGCCCGTGATGCTTTCATAAATACCCAAAGGCAGGCTTAAGAGAATAACAGTCACCAACACCGTAGAGATTCCAGCAAATTGGTTCACATTACGCAGCGACTTTCTGGCCATGCAGTAGCCTGCCAACGTTTCCACAGCATAGACCCCGCCGGCTTCCAGCGCCGACCCAATGTCACTAGTAACCAGCAGCGTTAACGCCACCCAAAATACGTGAGCGATGATCAGATAGTCCACCACCGTCATCCGCTGGGTTGCCATGCGGGGGAAGTACCAGAAGAAGCAGCCGATCAGCAAAATCCGGGTGGGGGTCAACATGATACCGGCCAGCGAAATCTTCAGCGGTATCAGAAAGGAGAGCAGCAAAATAGCCAATGGCCATGGTATTTGCGGGCGTACCGGGGCCGACGGAAGCAAATCTGGGACTCGCTCTGGCAACTCGTCGGAGTTCCAATCGGTCATCGCAGGATCTTGCACTCATTCTCCAGCACTTGAGCGAATCGAGAGGCGGCGTTGGACCACGTATGACGGTTTGCCTGCTGCGTCGCCGCGGTCGAACGGACGTTCCATTTCCCAGGTGGGTCCCTTAATAATTGGATCGCCGCCTCACAAATCGATTCCGATGAGGTTTCCGTAATTAAGATTCCACCGCCGTCGGGAACCAACTCTGGTGCGGCACCCGCCGGCGTGGCGATTACCGGCGTTCCGCATGCCATCGCTTCTAGGATAGGTAGCCCGAACCCTTCCAGCCGGCTTCCGAACAGCCAACCGTCGCAGCACGAATAGAGCTCGCGAATTCGGTCCTGGGTCGGCGCCGCTTCGAACTGAACGTAGCCGGGAACCGGCAGCCGACCGCTGGGGGGATGCTGTCCGAAAGCAAGAACCCGCAAGTCGGGAACGACTTCGCGGATCTGGGCAATCGCGTCCAATATAAGATCGCACCCTTTTGATGGCGAGTCGCTGTACATGAAACCCAGCGTGGCTCGCTGATTCCGCGCTCGCGGCTTCGCGGGATAAAACGAATCGGAATCGACCGGATTGAACAACACATCGACCGGACTGGGGCTGTGCGGTGCGACCAAGTCGCGGAGCCACTGGGAAACGACCAACTTGTAGCAGGGCAGAGACCACGTATCGACGCACCGCCTCTGGAGCGCCGGCTGATTCTTTAAGAACACACGCTCGTCGTGCTGAATGAAATAGAACTGGCGGCCCAGCGACGCCGGAAACTGATGCATCCATTCGGATGTTTCCCACCAGGTGGCGACGATCGCATCGGAGTCTTCCACGTCGCTGGCCAGGATCCTGCGATAGCGGTCAAGGATCCGTACCGGGACATGCGCCGCATCGAAATGATGTTGGTTGATGGGGGGGGCAGCCAGGTGCCCCCGTCCGATGACGAACCTTCCCCAGCGGCGGACCCGGTCGGGCCGCGGAGGCGTCGCCACAACCGAGACGTCGTGTCCCGACTGGATCATGCGTTGGGCATATCCGGCTATAATCCGCATCCCGCCATGCAGCGAGGGCGCCGGCGTCAAAAATGTAATCTTCATAGAAAGTTACTCAGTCAGCGGTGATCGAATACTGGCTCGTCCCAGCATCGATGACAATCGCTGCTTCATTCGTTGGCGTCCAAATCGACACTTCCATTCATGAATCCGGCCGCCTAAAAATTGTCCGTAGTAGCATCCCCCGTCGACAACGGTGAACTGCCTTGCGTTGTAGTAGGGCCGCACCCGCTTCCGAGCGTAGTAATCTTCACGCACTGACGCCATTCGATCGGACGGAACATTGGTGTGAAAAACACTCCAAGAATCATCTTCCACACGCGTGAGTGTGTGCAAACCTTTTTCAATCATGTACGCCCGAAATGCAGCCTCAATCAAAAACCGACCAACTCCATGCTCGTCCCCTGGATTTTCGTCGCAGAAACCACTGTTGATATATTCCCCGGCAAAAAACTGCATTGCTGCGGAGAACTGCTTGCGTTTCATCAAACAAAAGTTGATACTGGCATGCTGGGAGCGATACCACTGGGGATCCCGTGCGGATGTTTTTACTGATTTATTGAACGATCCGCTCATACAAAAGACATCCGGCTCGTCGAGCAACTGGCCAGCCTGCTGCAACCAGTCGTCATGTCCAATATGATAAGGCAGTGTGTCGGGCTTCCACCAAAGAACGTATGGCTTCGTCGAGCTGGCAGCACAAAGATGTTCACGATGGTAACAAAAGTGTTTGCCGTTTTCCGGCAAGTCGCTCGACAACAATTGCAACTTATCGAATTGCCCAGCCTGCAACGACTCAAACATCATCTTTTGCGTATCGGGAGGGCTGCAGTCCACGACGATGATTTCACCGGGCCGCCCACCCAAAAACCTTTGCCAGTCCTCTAGCACCTGAACGAACGTGTCTCGATAGCCAAAGTTGGCGGTTACCAATGAGATGTCAGAGAGTTTCATGGGAACGTCCTAAAGAAGGGGACTTCGACGAACGACGCGTGAGGCTCCGCATTCTTCTTACGATACCAGCTGGAACGACGTCGACAACACCAAATGCCAAACGAGTGGGCCAAGTCAGAAAGTGCTTGTAACAGGCGAGTATTTCACGAAACCTGACCAAATCGCCTTCTGCGTAGTGGTGGCGGAGGGCACTCGCGACTTGAGACGGATACCGTGATCGAACGGCGTCCATGCCGTAGACGCTGGCAATTGAATCAAGCGCCTTAAGAAAAAAATAGCTGCACTCTTTGTGATTGTTCGAAATGTTTCCTTCGCGTCCCTGCCGGTAGTGCCAAGTTGGGTCGCTTTGATAGAACCACTGATGGCCACGAATCGATCGCACAAACATTTCGGCATCGTGCCGACGCTTGAGCGAGACATTGAAACCACCACGCTCGTTGAACAATTCTCGTTTGATACTCATCCCCGAAGTTGGCCAGCCAAAATCTGGGTCAATGAACTGGGTGACGGCGACTCCGCAGTCGTAAACTCCTGTAGAAAGCCGAGCCGTTTTGGCTGGTAAATCTAAGAATCGCTCCTGGAAGGTGCGAAAGCTGCAGAAACATGCATCGCAACCAGCTTGGTGCGAAAGGATCGTCTGTTCAAGGTGATGAGCCATCCAGATGTCATCTCCATCTAAAAACGCAATCCAATCACCGCGTGCCACCGACGCTCCTAAATTGCGTGTCGCGGCGGCGTTGCGGTGCGGTGAATCGATGACGAGGCAGTCTGTTGCGTGTGCGTTGACAACGTCGATGGTGTTGTCCGAAGAACCATCATCCACAACGATGATCTCTGCGGGAACATGACTCTGCTGAACAACCGAATCGAGCGATTCACCAATCCACCGACCGAGGTTGTGAGCCGGGATGATAACCGAGATCGACGGTGTCACGTCGTGTAGAGCATTTTTTTTAGCGTGTTGAATCATCGCGATCGCCGATCTTGCCGTAGCTAACCCTCATCTTGTCGGTTTCGACTTGCTGAACCGCTGCCATGCGACTGCAAATTCCGCTCCATCGATCAACGAGCCGACAACACCGTTTCAGTTTGCACCGTCGCATAAAAGAACGAAACCCAGGCATCGATTCAGAATCCCCAACGACCGACATCGACTCCATATTCCTGTGACAGCGATTGCATGTCATCCTGCAACCGTGTTGTGATCGACTCTCTTTCCAAAGCGGTCAGAGATCGCCGTGCCTTGGGGGGGGCGATACGATGCAACACCGTTTTACCGATTTGGCGAATCGGTGCCGGAAGCAGTCGGACCGGTGCGTAGAGGGGGGAGGAGTGGATTCGAGTGACCGCTGCAGACTCTTGCTTGGTAGTGTTTTCCCGGGCTAGGGTTGAGCCAAATAAATTCGAATCGATCCTTAGGAAGTCACCAATGCCTTCAAGGACGGATTGCGGAGACTGTTTCATTTGGTCAAAGTCCACGATGTGGATTTGATCGGCGTGAAAGTACTTTCGATATTGCTGCAGCTGCATGAAATAGCGACTGACGTTGACCAAATGCTCGTCGGCAATGTCAAGTTTCCAATGCCAGTCACGCTGCATGAAGTTCCAGTGAGATTCGATTCGACTGAAAGGATTTCGGATCATGTACAAGAATTTTGAATCGAACCCGGCTCGGTGAATTCTTTCCGGAACTCCCGGAACCTGAGGGTACTTCGAGTAGACCGTCGAACCTTCAAGCAAGCACCGATGTACCTCCTGATTCGGCTCAAACAGCGACAAATAATTCTCATGCAATTGAGATTCATTGAAATCCTTGATGAAGAATTCCGGTTCTTTGACGCGACACCCGCAAATCTGCGGATGCTTTTCCAAATGGCCATAAAGTGTCGTCGTGCCACATTTCATGGAGCCGACGAGAAAAACATGAGGAAGGCGACCCTCGGAAGGATCCACTGCGGACATTTTCAACTCGGGTTTTGGGATGCGTGTATTTCTAGAGAAACGAAAGTTGATCAAAGCTCCGATTACAGGGTTCAGCTTGCAGCATTTAATGCAACGTCTCTGATGCCAACACCCGACGAGATGACATCTTCAAACCTTGCAAGCTACAAAAGGCAGGCAAGGAAACAGCCAAAAGTCAAGGAAAGAACGGCAGACGCCCAACTAGCTAATCCTTCGCTTGTAGGGAACTATCGCGGCACGGTGATCGATTTGTCTCGGCGGCGCACTCGAAACCAAATTTCAAAAATTGACGAGCTATGTGGGAAATTATTCCGACTTGTAATCAATTGACAAAACTGCAGCCATCAGCGATGCTTCCTGATAAAACTGTATAGTTTCGGCGAAAAACGGAAGAGTCGTAATTTAAGACCTAGGCGTGTAGTTGGTCCGAAAGTGCTTCGAACGAAGGTTTCGGCGTTTTCGAGATCCGAAACGTAATTGAAATCTGCTTCGGCGAGTCCGAGTAAAGTTGCCAGGCGGTGCTGAAATCGTTTCGAACTCTTTGCTAAATAGAACGCTGCGGGACCGTATTCATTTAAGGGATCCGGTCTGCCGTTTAGGCATTCTGTGTGACAATGTACTGCGAAGTCAGAATAAGCCATTTGAGCTAATAGCGATTTCGAAGTTCGCGAAACGCTTTGACTTTGATCCGCGTTCGTACAGCACCTCCGAGCATATACCAAAGCTGGCGTGCCGACTCATCCGACACCATAAGTCGCGATCCTGTGCATAAATGAAGAACCGCCTATAACCACCCGCCATCTCGTAGATGGAACGCCGAAAAAGAACTTCACCATGATGGAAAAAATTTCTCGAGATAATTTGTCTTTCCGGATTTATTGGAATTTGTGAGCTGGAATTTATATTTGTTGAGTTCGATCTGTGGTCAAAAGTTCGGCACCCAACGACTCCAACCGAAGCGTTGTCTTCTAGGAACTGGACTTGTTTAGAAATTCGACTTGGATAGGAGATGTCGCCGGATCCGTGTATAGCGATGTATTCACTGTTGGACGATTCGATCGCATTTACCAATTGGTTTGTAAATCCGAAGTTATTCGAAGTGATGATCTTGCATCGAGCACTCGATGAGTTCATCAGAACCTCCGCAGTTCCATCGACAGACCCGTCGTCAACTGCAATAACTTGCAGGTTCTGGTAGTCTTGGTCTTCAAGGCTCTGCAATGACCTAGCAGCCAAAGCCTTGCGGTTGTGGAAAATTGTTACTGCTAATACTGAATTCATTGCCAGGCCAGGGCATTTAGATGGTGAATTAATTTCCAAACGATATTCTCTAGATTAATTAAGACGCAATAGGCGTTGTTCGTTAGAAATTCAAACTGCGTGTGCGCATGATTTTGGCAGAGTCATCTGGCAAGATGTGATTCGCTTGGAAATGAAATTGCTTCCAATTTTCTTGAAAGAAGAAATTACAGAGTTGCACTGCATATCCGCGATTTCGTGCAAATCCTGGGATTAATTTCACAGACCGTCATAAATATGCTCTATGCCGCATATGAATCTATGTTTTTCCCGAACTACGAGCGTTCTTAATCAAACCATCTACTAAGCTGAGTTCGATGTCGACGTTCGATTCATCAACAAAGATCTCAGTTTGCGGGGGTCAGGCATCCATCCAATTAATATTCCTACCACAATCGTAGCTCCTAATAAAGTCAGCTTCAGCATCAAACTCTCAAGTGGACGAAGTGATGCAAAAATGCTCAGTGCTAATGACACGGCGACCAGTGGCAAGCCTAAAACGAGTGGCCGGATCGTCAACAACCATATGTCTCGCGGACTGATCGGCATGTCACGCAGCGCATAGACAAATGCTGGATGTCGCATCACAACACAGGCAGCACTATAGGACGCTGCGACGCCCTCGACTCCCCAGTTGCTACCTATTAAGAAAGAAATGATGTAAATGGGCGAAGCAACCGTCGCAATTTTTCTCTGTCGGTCGGTGTGCCCATGAGTCGTACAGACCCAAGAACCGGAGATGTTAGTCATCGAAATGAAGGCACAGGCGAGAGCAACCAGAAAATTATCGCAGCTTGCTCCCAGCCTTCTCCCAATATTACCCAAACCAATTCCATCGCGGCACAACAGCTGAACACAATTACCAAACCAGAGGCAGAAATAACCAGTCGGCCCTGTTGCAAAAAAAAATCTCGAAACGCTGGTGGATTATCAACCATTCGACTGAGGGTGGGGATGGTAACCGCACTAATAGGGGCCAAGAACTGCTGTAGGGGCAAGAGCAATAGTCCGTAGGCTTTAGTATATACGCCCAGCGATCCAGGCCCGGAGATATATCCGATGATTAAGTTGTCTGCATTGCGGCTCAAGTAGTTAAGTCCAGATGCCCCCATCAAATTACCACCGAAACGAACCATAGGCATTACCCCTGTGCCTCGCTGGGGCAGTCCTGGTACCCACGAGCAAACGCGCCAGACTGCGACAGCCTCACATATCGCTATCGCAACTGGCATGGCAACCAAAGCCCAGTAGCTTCGAAACTGCCAAGCTAAACCGACTGACACGAGCGACCCAAAGACTTTCGAGATCAAGCTAACCAGTGACAATCGCCCAAATTGCATTTGACGCTTCAGTAACGCCTTATGCTGGATCGCGGTTCCGGACACAATAAATGTTGTTGCGATGATACAGGTGATCGCTGTCAGACGCGGTTCATCAAAAATTAGGCTCAGCAACGGCGATACCAGCACTGCGAGCAATGCCAAGGCCACGCTGAGTGTCAAGTTCAGCCAGAACAGGACGGAGACCTGCTCGTGGCTGATCGTCTTCTGCTGTATCGTGGCCATTGAGAGACCGCCATCCTTAAAGACTTGAATAAATCCAGTGACGGCGGTCACGATGGCAACAAGTCCAAAATCCTCAGGAATCAATAGGCGCGCCAGCACCATCGTCGTCCCCATCTGAACAACGAACATGACCAATTGGGTTGTGATCGTTACCACCCCGCCACGGGCTGAGCGTCCCTCAAGCCCTATTCTTAGGTGCTCGGTTGTAAAGAGGGTTTCGGTACGGTTTGGCCGAGTCTTCAGCATTCGAGCGAGCGGAGCAGATCTAACAAAACTAAATTCCTAAAATGTCCAGAATCGTGCGCGTGCCCAGGCAAATTTGCGCCTGGGAAAAATTCGTTCGGCGTCGTTTTATCAATTCAGCTCAAGCTTGTTTTGACGTTTTTTCATGACAACATAGCCGGAAATTAGGGCGACAGTCAAAAGAAAAAGAAGTGGGATGAAAGGAGCCGCGCTGCGGTAAAGATAGGCTAGGCGATGCCTTCCTAATAAGAAAAGTACAAGCAAAGTCGGAATCTGTACGATGCAGAATACCTGCAAATCAGTTCGTCTCTCGGCTAGGTGCTTAAAACAATTTAGTCGCTTATGAAAAATTAAACAGCTCCAAGGAGTAGGCGCTGCATAGAAGAGTACCGGATGGGTAAAGTAAATATCAAGAAAAACCCCTGTGCTAGAGTGAAACAATATTGCAAGCGTTGCATAGACCACAAGCGCCGTCAAAGAGAATGATTCGATCGTTAGGCACTCCGAATGGACTACTTTCGTCTGTGTTCACTCATTATTTTCACAATTCTTTCGAGGAGTTTTCCTACATGCGAAGCTACTTCTTAGATACCGAACACAATATTTATTTTGATCACTGGCCGCTGTCCGACAACCTGACGCCGAGTGCCTTTGCTTTCGCACTCCAGTCCGAATAGCCTCGGAAAAGCTGCCAACTGTCATGGATATGCGTCGGGCCGCGTGCGATTAGCCCAGCAAGCGCCACGCGCCGCTCCGGCCCGCAGGTCGAGCGCCCGAACGGCAGTGCCAGTCAGCGGACGGCCACCGAAGATTCGTAGCATGTTGCCATCGACTTTGTATTCAGCACCCATTTTAGCGAATTCCTCTGCGTAACCGTATCGTCCTGGGAAACGCAAGTCGACGAAACGAGATTCGCCTTTGGCTTTGAGACCGTAGACTGCCAAGATCGGCTGCATGTCCGAATTGATCCCAGGGTAGGGCCCCGTGCTGAGCTCGAGCGGATAGCAGTTTCCGCCGCGGACGACCATGGAGTTTTCTCCGCGGAATAGTTTTGCACCGCTCTCTCGGAGGAAAATAAGAGGCAGTTCAAGATGCTCAAAGGGAAAATCATGAATCTCGACTTCGCCATCGGTTAGCACTGCGGCAATCGCCCAGGTCAACGCTTCGACATTGTCCGGAATCACTCGGTGACGCACTCCGGAGAGCGATGCACTACCGTCGACCTCAATCCGCTCCTGACCAAACACTCGGATGGTGGCCCCCATCGAGCGAAGCATTCCGATCAGATCAATGATCTCGGGGCGAATGTGCGGGTTCCAAATTCGCGTCGTCCCCTTTGCAAGCGTCCCACAGATGATCGCATTCTCGGTTGCCCCAGTCGAACGAACCGCCAAGTGGATGTCGGCGCCCGTCTAACCCTTCGGCGCGTCGGCGCGGAGGTTGACTCCGTCGTCATAAACTTTTGCGCCAAGAGTTTGTAGCAACTCGACATGCAAATTGTAGGCTCGTCCCCCGGCGGTACCGATTTGACATCCGCCGGGTAGCGGAACCGAGCCGCTGCCGGTCCGGGCCGTCAGCGCCCTGAGTATCAACAACGTGTTGCGGATCGATCGTCGATTCCAGGTCAGCTCGGACGGGGGGGGGCTGTTTTTGAGTAATCGAAATTTGATCTGGCTGAACATCACATGCTTTCCCCAAGCTTTCGAGCATTTCGACGTGCAGTCGAGCATCCAGCAAGCTATGCGGATAGTTGTCCAAGTAGACGGGCTCTTCGGTGAGCAAGCTTGCCGCCAACAATCGTAACGCAGAGTTCTTCGCACCCGAACTTTGACCTCGCCATAAAGCCTGGAGGGGAAAATGGTTAACACATCACTCTCGACCTCCCTTTGATCGCCCGGCTCGGAAATCCCCTCAGAATTGTCGGCGACCGGATTGGACAAGATCAAGAATCCTCAAGTTGGGTACGTTGCAGAACTAAATGCGCAGGTAAAACATTGCAGTACGGGTCGACGTGCCTTACTTCGCAGCGCAGATCACACCCCAATTGTTCGCGCACTGTGAAGCGGATGTGGTCGATTAATTGGAGCACATCAATCGCTGTCGCATTCCCGCGGTTGACGATAAAATTTGCGTGTTCGGGGCTGATTTGTGCGTCACCGAACACATGGCCCTTTAATCCACACTGTTCGATGACGGCTCCAGGGGGACCGAACTCATCATACATCGCCGGATCGCTAATGAAGACGCTGCCGCAGTTGGGCATCTTGAGCGGGAATTTCAGCCGCCGCGATCGCAGAATTGATTTCATCTTTTGACGAATCTCCGATGGCCGCCCCTCTGGGAACCGCAGCTTTGCCTCTACAACGGTCAAAGAGTTGTCCTGAATAGTTGAGCCACGACGACGAAAGTCGCACTCATCGTGACTCAGTTCGATTTGATTTCCGCTGCGATCCACGCATCGAACTGAAACGACGTTCTCGCCGATTCCGCTCCGCATGCTGCCGCCATTCATACAAATAAGTCCGCCAATGGTTCCGGGGATGCCCACGATGTGTTCGGCTCCGCTAAGACCAGCGACCATCAGTCGTCGTGCCAAGTAAGGAACCCAATGGCCTGCTTCAACGGTGACAACATCTCCGTCGATCCGCAAGGATGAAAGATTCTCAGCCACGAGAATGAGTGCGCCCTGGATGCCCTCGTCATTGAAGAGTAAATTGGAAGAATGCCCAATCGTCATCCATGGAATGTCCAAACCATTGAACAGATGAATGAGGTCGCGAATTTGTGACTGTTCGCGTGGAGCTACCAGCCAATCAGCTGGACCGCCAATTCTCCAACGCGAAATCGCCGACATTGAAACGTCACAATTTACCGAGGAAAGGTCCATCGCCGCTAGTGTGTTTTGCAAGGCGGATGAATCGAAACTATTGGACAACTGACGATTGATTCGACGGAGAGTGCATAAGCCGGTCATCCTGCAAATCGAAACGAATGCACACCGAGCTCAGTTTTGAAAGTGAGCCATTGACAACACAAGGGCTCCACGCAGTTCTTGAGAAGATGGCGGGTGTGATAAATGCACACTGGGGAATTGGAAGCGGTGGATCACTGATAGCGAGATTGGCTAGCAACATCGATGCCGCGATTGAAGTAATCCAAAAATCAAACATTTCTACGATCGGGACGGAATCGCAGTACCGGGTCCGCAAAATCTCGGCGGCAGGCGCTGCAACAAACAATATCAGCAGAAACGACAGGTGCAGCGAAGCGGATGTAGCGACCGTCCGAGGCAGATAGTGGTAAAGCAAGCGAAGGCCGTACACGACCACCTTAACGGCGAATAACCACGCGAGTGGAAAGATAGTGCGCTCAGCGCCACAGTATGTTCGAGACCACTCGCCGCTGGTTCCCGCAGGACAACCTAAGGTGCAGAGTCGTGAGTTGTGGCAAGGCCGAATGAGAGACCACTCTGCACCAAGTGGAATCATACGATTCCGATGGCTCCGGCGAAACCAAAAACAACGGGAGTCGTTCGTCGACCGACAGAAACGCTCCCCGCATCAAGCTTCGTCGTCGCTTGCTCATCTCCTTTCGAAACGGCTTTTCCGTGCCCCATACTACTGGCGCTCGCTATTCTGTTAACACGGGTAAGCTCTGAATTCGAGCCTCGATGATGGCTTCGATCCGCTGCAACTCACCGCCATCGTCAGCTGCGACCAACTGTTCGTATTGACCCTTCGGCAAGCCCTCAGGCAATTGGTCAGTTGAGGGGAAGAGATCAGCGATGGTCCAACGATGACGAATCACGCCATTAATTCGCCCGTCGGATGGCGGACGGGTTGCCGCCCTTGCAAACGCAACGCCGCAGCGATCTGCGAGCAGGTCGACAAAGGAGAACCCGCTGCCACCGGCCCGGCTGTCGGTTTCTTCTTTGATCAACCCTATCGTATTGCTGACTCGTTGACTTGCCAAAATAGTTAGTGCGGTGCTGACCCAGTAGTGTCGGGGTAAATCCGAGCGGCCGCGAAGGGTCACCTGGCGCCGACGCAGATCGATTGTGCGGAGATGGTCGCTGGAAAGTTCCATCCCGGCTAGTTCAGCGATCTTCTTGTGTCCCATTAAGACGCCACAGGCCAAGATCGCCGCCGAGTTCTGATGATCTGCCGTCCAATCGGACTGAAGTGCTGAAGCGGTGTCAAACGCAAAGGTCGTCAATTCGACAAATGCCTCATCACCATTGCCTAATGCTTGATTCAGAGAATCGACACAAACCTGACTTGCCGTCTGAGAGATCGCTAGCTGGCGGCGACTGAATCCACGATTGATCGTCGACGCAACGATGTGCCGGTTTCGGGTGACGGAAACATGCAGTTGGCCGCTCTTGACCTGCGCATTCGATGGCGGCTGATGGGCGACCAATGCGGGACTAGTAACGGTATTCGGACCAGAACTCCGGTCAAGTACGCTCGCAGTGGACGGGGAATCGGGAGCGCCCAAGCCACAGCGAACTCAAATGCACTTGGCGATTGTCGTCATGGACCCGAATCGTCCCTGCGACATACCCGTTCAAATAACCGGCAACGGGCAATTGAATGGCAAATGGGCCGCTGACCTGATCACCCTCCAACTGAAATTGGGTGTTGATTTGTTGGTCCAGCATTTCGCCAGACGTGCGAATTATTCGGTTCAGGCGATCCGAATCGAACGTGAACGCGTAAGTATCTCCGCTGCCCCCCATCGATTCACGAAGTTCGATCTTGTCGTCGATGCTCAGCGGTTTAGTCGTGAACGCCGGCTCAAAATCAATGATCAAGATGCCGATGAAAGCCGCACAGACGACATGAACGGTCGCGATCCGGACGCAGGCACGACCCAGACGACCGTTCCGGTATCCACGTTGAAGCAACCATCCCACCAGCACAGTCCAAAGGATAATCGGCACGGCAATTAGGACAATTAAAGTAAACAACGCAAATCTTCCCAATAAGACACGCGTGAAAATGCGACGCATTTTCTGCCGCCTGCGCGGACTTCGTCCACTTGGGTGACATCGCTGTCACACATCGCGCTTGCGACCCACTACGAATCTGGTTCAAAAAAGATGGATCATCGACTAGCGATGATAGCACTGGCACAACGTTTTTACCGCTAACGAGCAAACCCGAACCAGTTCGGTGAAGTTTAGTTTTATATCCCATTGTGCATAGAGAGCACTGGCGATTTATGGCTTAACGGTACGAAGTGTGTCGTTGCGTTCCCTACTGCGGCGGCGTAGGGGACGCCACCGGCATGTTCAGCTGCGGATATTTGGAACTATCTCCACTGGTCCGCTAAATGAGGCACCTTTCCCGATTAGCCGAAATGGACTAGATCCCGTCCGTCGACCTGCTGTCAACCGCGAAGGCACTTCAGAAGTTAGGTCGGGAGGTGCGCGACACAGACCACCAACTCTTGTAGGGTTTGCCGACGGGTCAAGGAGGCATAAAAAAAACGCCGCTCGCGGTGCAAGCGACGTTTGATCAAATTTGATAGCGTACTGGCAGCAATTATGAAACAATGCCAGCCGACTGACGACGGCGACGGATGGCACCGAAGCCTGCAACCGCACCGCCTACGGCCAACAGAGTCATCGCCGCAGGTTCAGGAACCGCGTTGTAAGTCAACGAAGCCTCGACTGAACCGTCGGAAACGAATACTGAACTGTTGAAGCCGAAACGAAACGCACCATTGCTATAGACGCTGGCCAACTGGGCTGCCGTCAAGCTGACAGTTCCCACAATTGACGTGCCGAAGGGCGTTGTCGCCGTGACCGAATTCGGACGATCCGTTCCGTTCGTGAATCGGCCGAAGCGGCCAAGGTTCAAGAACGTATTGGGCGTTGGCCCACCTAGAAACGCATCGATGAACTCGTCTTTGTTGCCCAGTGAATCGAAGTCACCGATCGCTCGCAACGTGAACAACCCACCACTAAAAGGTGAAGGCGGGATCGGTGCCGCAACAGTGACACGCGGATTGGTCGTCACATCGAGACCCATGGGGGTGTTGACCGTTACCACCGACATGCCCTGTACGCCGGTGCTCGCGACAAGCGAGCAAAGCGTTAGGGCGAGAGTGTAAATAGCTGTCTTCATGGAGGTACCTCTAAGGTAAAGGGGGGGGGAGAAATCTGTCCGGACAGGCTTGCGTAAGTTTAGTTAGAGGCAAGCCAACAATCAATGAGTATGTGTGCCATCCCCCCCGATGATCTCTCTGTCACTTTTTAGGCCCGCGACACAACGGACTTGGCACTCCCTATCTACATTGATAAGGGTGAGGAACTTACCGATAGGAGGGCTGGGTAAATTGGGGAAATGCAAGCGATTTTTCCAGAAATTGATTGCCGGACATCCTGGAATCAAATAAAAAACGCCGTTCGTGGCCGACGAACGGCGTTACAGAATCGCTTTTTGCAATCGGAAAAGCCTAGACGGCCGCCACTTGCGAGCCAGCTTGACGCCGGCGACGAATGGCTCCGAAGCCGACCCACGTACCGCCGATGGCCAATATCGTCATCGTGGCGGGCTCAGGAGTCGAGTTATAGGTAACGCTACCTTCGTACGCACGCGTGGCAAGGGTGCCCGCGTTGTTGAGCTCTGGCTGAGTGATCAGAAAGTTGAGGAAACCATCCGAAACGGCTGACTGCAGAATGTCACCCGGCAACGTAAAAACCTTCTGCAAAACGCTCACACCGCCGAAGGTCGGTGTGATGAAAACGCTGGAGATAGCCGTCAGCGTCTGGAACGTGGTCGGTGACGTCTCGATTGCAACGCTAAAGTCACGGTCGGATCGAAAGAACGCTCCCGCTAACAACAATTTACCATCGTTGCCATTCGCCCGAATTGGAGTGAAAACCCCAATCGTCCCACTTGAGCCGGTAACCGAACCCGCAATGTTCTCGGAAACGGGCATTGCCGAGGCAACGTTGCTCGCAACGAGCGAGCACCACACCAGAGCAAAAGTATAAATAGCTGTCTTCATGAGAAACCTCATCCGTAAGGGGGGTGAAACTACATACAGGCCTGCGTTGATTTTATATTGGCCCCCATTTCTCACGCAATGAGCATGCCTACTGCCGCTCAGCGACGATCAAATGAATCTTGCGACCTCACCTGATTAGCGGATTCCCAGCCGTCGTAATTGTCAAGTAAGGAGCTCGGCTAGACCACTCGCCGGGCGGAATGAAGAAGAGAAACGCGAAATATTTCTAAAGATTATCCGAGCGGCCCGTGGAAACTTGGACTGTCGCGGGCGTCGGTGCCTCGGTGGTCCTTGTGACTCCATCTCTCCCGGTGCTCACTGTGAAAACAGATCATCGGTGGCTTCGCTGCTAGAATCCTGACACCCATCACAGATAGGGTTAGAAAGCGTTCTCATGCATCACTGCCTCGACGCGAACGCCAAATGGTGGATGCAGCTACGGTATTGAATTTCGCGCTCGGGCTAGAACCACCGCATGGTACTAGCCAAGGACTATCGTTCGGAAAGCTGGCGAAAGATCGGTGCTTCCAAGGGGTGAACGTCGCCGGGCTGGAGACCGTTGCGGCGGGCTGCGGCGAAGAGTTCTTCGGCCATCGCATTCTGGTCGGACATCAACGCCGCCTGGGCCTGGTGGAACTGAACGACAGGATGAGGATACTGTTTCATGGCGGCTTCAAAATCTTTGGCGGCCGCCGGTAAATCGCCCAAAGCCAAATGACAGACGCCCCGCGTATCCAACGTGACGAGTGTTTCGCCCTGATCGGCGATCAACTGTTGGATTAGTTTCAAAGCCCGAGTCGGATCGGTCTTTCGAAGCGCCAGTAGCGTTGCCAAGTTGTTCTTAGCGGCAAAATGCTGGGCATCGATTTGCAGAATGGATTCGTAGGATTTGACCGCAGCCTCGTAGTCACCTCGCGCTTCACGAATGCGAGCGACGATGACTTGATAGACAACGTCAGTGGCATCCGCTTCGCTGACACTTCGATAGATGGATTCCATTTCGCGGTAAAAATCCGTGCACGCGGTGGTTGCTAAAGCTCGATCGGCGAACGCGACCAGCTCCTCTTGGCTGGCTTGGTCGACGGCTGTTTTCAATGCGGCGGCGGCGGCGGCGCAGTCGCCTTGAAGCAACATCTGGGTGGCGTAGAACATTCCCGGAAACTCTCCGGATTCCTTAATCTTCGATGCCATTTGGTCAATCGCCGCTTTAAAGCGGCCCACAACCGCTTCGTCCGAAACATCCACGTCTGAATCATCCCTGCCGGATTTCTCGGAAACCAGCCGGGTGGTCAATGTCGTCAACAGCTCAAACCGGCGAGAATAACCTAAGGTTGTCGCGAACCACTGTAATTGCGAATCACCCACCGCGACCTCGCCGGGGTCAACCGTCAGCAGTCGTAGCAACCGCTCGTATTGGCGTCTCCGCAAGAGCACTTCGGCGGTCAATGTGGCGGTATCTTCGTCGCGCATGCCCAATTCTTGCAGCCGATCGATCCACAATTCAGCTTCCGCTGCATCGTCATTTTCGAGCAGCAACTGGATGTACATTTTGATGTGGATGGGTTGACGAGACTCTGCACTTGTCAGCAGCGGCAACATTAATCTTCGCCCTGCTGTCAGGTCGCCCTGCAATGCGGCGAGCTGACCGATCGTGAATTGATCGCTGATGGAGGGCTGCCACCCCGCCGCCATCAGCGCACGGAACTGTTCTGCCGGCACCTCGGGCTGCGATCCCGCCAGATAGATTGCATTAACGATTGCCAAAGCTTTACGGTCGTCGAACGCGTCCGTGGAATTTTGATCTGTAAGGGCGTCCAAATTTTGCTGGATCAACGCGACGGACTGACCATAATATTCGGGTTTCGAGGTTTGGGCCAGATCGAGCGCAAGTTGTCGTCGAACCCACGATTGCATCGAATCGTCAGCCTCGGAAGATGCGTCATCGAGCCACGTTTGCAACTGAACCCGTGCGGCTCCATCGCCGTCGGCGGCCTTCAGTACCTCGTAGTACCTTTGCGAACTTTGCAGGTCTCGCAATTCATCCGATGAAACGGAGTTTAAGACTCGCAACGCTTCTTCGGATGATCCGATTCGTTGATATCCTTCAGCGAGCTCAAGACGCGACGAACCCCCATCGGTTGATAGCGTGGATTCAAATTTGGCGAGCGCCTCGCGGGCTTCGCCGAGTCGTGAATTGCGATCGAGGAAACCGACCCAAGCCAACGTCGGACGCGATGAATCGGGTGCGGCGGCGATCGCGTCCTTGTAGGCACTTTCCGCCGCTACAGCGTCCCCGACCATCTCATTGAGTTGCCCCAGCCACAAATAATCATCCGCGGTCGCCGACGTCTGTACGGCTTCTTTGGCCAGTCGCACGGCGCGTTGCAAGTCGGCCATTTGAAAGCTGATTTCCGACGCGAGTCGGGACATCTCGGGACTGAATGGCTGGTTCCCACTCCGAAGTTGACGAATCACCGAATCGGCCTCGCCAAACCGTCCTTCTTTGGTCAACAACTGGATCAACCGTCGAATCGATGTCGGTTGTCGCCATCCGAGAGCGACGGCTTGCAGATATTTCGTGATCGCCGATTCGACATTGCCGATGCGGTCGTGGAATTCCGCCGACAGAGCGGGAACGACATCCCAGTCGGGTCGCTGTAAAGCGGCTTCGGAAAGAAACTCCTGGGCCCGTTGGTTCGTGGTTTCATCTGGCGTCTTGGTTTTCTCACGCCCCGTTCGCTCTGTACTGATCATCAGGTTGCCACTAATCGATGTCATTCAGCGCCATTCCATAATTCCAGCGGGCTGCTGGCCGGAGATTCGGCCTAACGCGTCCAGATTTGCTTGCATGCCGTCCACATCCGATTTCCGGTAAGCGATCTCCAACAATTGAAGTCGCGGACGGGCATCACCCGGGTTAATCCGAGTAGCCCGCTCGGCAAGTTTCTCGGCTGGATCCATCGCTTCCGACGAGATCAACAGAGGTATCATTTGTTGAGCTAGCATCGCCACCTGTTGCGGGGTCCAATCGGCGGCGGGGTCGGCCAATCGCTCCAATTGCCGGTCCAGATCATCGGGCCCTAGGGATATTTGAGCCATCGCCTCGGCGTATCGTAGTAGTGGTTCATCACCGCTCAATGCCCTGGCTTCGTCGGCCATTTGTAGGGCACGCCGAGGCTCACCTTGAGCCACCTCCAACAGAATTCTAGAGGCGGCAAGCTGGGGCGTATGTGAGGCGCCGGCGAGCGTTTGGCGGGCACGCTCCACCTCTCCCTGGGCGACCAACATTTCGGCCCGGATGATGGCCGCGTCCGGCACTAGGGTGTCCTGTTTTTCGATTGCGTCGAGCACGGCTTCTACGCGAGTCCAGTCACGCCTGGACTCTTCCACGCCCAAATTTTGGAGCAACAATAGACGCGCAAAGTTCAGCGGTGCAGAGATCGGAATCCCAGGACGATCGGCGATGATTCGATACTCTTGAACTGCTTCGTCGACGCGTCCCGTCTGCAGCAGGGCGATCGCGAGGCGTTCGCGACCGGGCAGCCACATCGGGTCATTCGATGTCACTCGGCGAAGAACGGCAATTTGCCGGTCCACATCCCCGGTACTTCCATACACATCTGCTAACGTCAAGTCCACCAAGCGAACAACTGCGGGCTGTTCAATCACATCGGATCGCACTTTTTCAAGGTTGACGGCGGCTTCTCGCGTATCACCCGCGGCTACCATCAACTTGGCTTCTAGGTAATTGACCAAGGGCGGGAAATATTTGAGTGTCCGGAGTCGCTCGAAAGATTCTCTCGCGTCGTCAAATTTCCCCCTTTCGAGTTGTTGGTTGACCAACGTCCACCGAAGACTCGCGTCGCGTGGTAATCGCGTGACACCGCGGCGGAGAAACTGCTCACTTTTTTGCCGCCAATCGTTTTTCTGGTCAGGCGCGGCGGACGTTTCGGCGAGCCTATCCGCCGCTGCAGAGGCATACAGGTAAAACTCGGACTCACCAGGAAATTTTTCCATTCCTAAAATGGCTGATTGAAGCGTCTGTTCATAATTGTCAGCCGTTTGCTCGGCCAGCGCCGCAAATTTCAGCGCCGCCGCCGAATCCTTGGATTTCTCGCGGGCGACCGCCGCATCATTTTGTGCCAATTCGATCAGCGTGCTGAATCGATCACCGACACTCACTACCGCCGAGCGCGTCAAGTGGTCGGTTTCGCCGACTGCCCACTGCCCGCGTGCGATGAACGCCAAAGGGTCATCGGCGTACCGCTTGACCATTTCGTCCAACGTCGCTCGAGCATCTTCGGGTCGGTTCAATCGTTGTGAGTAGAGATCGGCCAAACGGGCGTAAACTTCGATCGACGCCAGCCCCGTTCGAATCGCTGCGTTATAGGCCTCCGTCCCACCTTCGATGTCGCGATCACCCACCAACGCGTCACCCAAAAATCCGCTCAATTGAGCGACTTCTTGATCCGTCTCAGCATCGGGAAGTAAAACGGTCAGACGTTCGATCGAGTCGCGGTATCGACCTAGCGGAATCGCCAGCCGCGCCAATGCGCACTTGGTTGGCACGATCGTTTGCATCGCTGCGAGCGGCCTGTTGCGACGTTAAAAAGGCGGCTTCGAAGTTGCCGAGTTGCTCAAGCGCTCCCGCCAAGCCGTTCAGTGCATCAAAGCGAAGCGGCTCCATCCGTAAAGCATTGCGATAGAACTCGACCGCTCGGGCGGTCTGGCCCTCTTCGGCGACCAAACTTGCCTGAGAGACGTAAAAGTCGGCTTGCCTGTTCACCTGAACACGGTGCGTCAGTCCCAGGGCGATCCCGCACACCACCGCTACGCCCAGCGCGATTAGCAGAACCTTGCTGTTAAGTTTGGGCATCGACCATCTTCTCGGTACGATCTTCACGATTGTGCCAAGCTATGCACGCGGACAACAGTTCGTCCACGATCGGCATCGCTCCTTCGATCTCAGCGGCCGAGATTTGAATCAGATATTTCGTCACGGGTGGCCATTGCCGTTGTCCCCACATTTGGGTTTGTGCCAAGCGGGCGTCGGTATCGGTTGAAAAACGGAATTGTCCCATTTCGTAGGTGAACGCGATCACGATTCGCTGGTTATCTCGTTGCATTACCGAGATTTCGACCGGAACGAAGCCAACGCCAGGAACTTCCAACTGCACCGCGCGGGTTTCCACAGAGAACCAACCGTTACCCGCGTAGCAGACGCCCGGATGATGGGGGCAAGTTTCAGCAATTTCATCGGGATCGGTCCACGTCGCCATGTGGACAAAAGCCACCTGACCGCTAGGGTCGGTAAATTTGCGGCTGCTGACATCGGAGGCGTTCAACACGCCATATTCGCCGTCGCTCAACTCGGCCAGCTCGCTGTTCCAGCGGCCAATGATCGTGGGAGCATTGGAGAGCCGCCACTTGAGGTTGGGCAACGCTGAACGAATAGCCTTGCCGAACCACTAGCATCGCGGTGGTTACGACCGCGATGCAAATCGTCGTCACGATCAGTCGACGTTTTGGGGCGAGATTCATGAAAGGAGATGACCGATTGGAGCGGATACAATAATAATGAAAACGTTAAGTTGTAAAGACTTCCATTCTGTCATTGCCAAAACAACCCAGGCGGGAGGCTTATTCCCATGTGTGCCAAAAACGAATGCTAAAAGATTCGCGATCCTTAGGCATTGCCTTTAGCTCTCCCCACAAATCGCTCCGCGACGGGGGAGTGACGAGCTAAACGCGATCCTTTTAGATCGCTCGTTTCTAAGCTCGTCCGGCGTAGTAGCTCGCGTATTCTTTGTTACTTTCTTTACAACCGCCGACGACGACGCCCATCAATGGTGTTCCGTGAGCACGCAAAATTTCGACCGCCGCGACGAGTTGCGTGGTGCGACTTTTGTCTTTCATGACCGATAAGACAGCTCCATCGACGTGCTCCCCGATGACGCGCGTGTCAACTACCGGCAAGATCGGAGGCGTGTCAACGATTACGTAGTCGAAACGTTGGCTCAACTCATCGAACATGCCGAGCGCCTGCTGGGCAACACCCGCTAAGTTCACCACCTGGGTGGTGCCCGCGGTTAAAAAGAAACGATAGTCACCATGTTGGCGTAACGCATCCTCCCATGCTACGTTGCCTAACAATACATCGCTGACACCTTCGTCTGACTCAACGCCCATCGTTGTATGGAGGGTGGGGCGACGCAGGTCAAAATCCAACAGCACTGTTGAATAATTCGCCTCACTCAGACCGCGCCACAAACTTTGGGCGAGGGTACTTTTTCCTTCACCGGGCACCGCGCTGGTCACCATTAGCACATGGGCATTTTCAAATTTGGCCTTATTGACAAGCATCGCCACGATCGAGCTGACCGATGCTCCAAAAGAGCCGTGAATCAGCCCGTCTTTCGAAAACTGTTCGCCGAGGCGGCGCTGCATGCGGGACCGCGCCGAGAACCGGCAGACCAATGTCTTGACCTAAGCGATTTGTGCCATTTACGACCTTTCGCTGCAGGTCGATTCCGACAAAGACCAGGAATGGTAGGAAAAACCCGAGCGCCCAAGTCCTCCGGTTGCGGCGTATCTTTTGTTCGCATCGGAATTCGCTAACTTCGTTGCATTTGAAACGACGGTAATTCGAGAGTCGCCCTTCAACTCAATTCTTGTGCGTTCGATTTCACCCGAAAGCCTCGAGAGTACCTCATCGAGAGATGCTATTTCGGCTCTCATCATTTCAACATCAATGGACGAGCGGCCCAGTTTTTTAGAATCAGCTTCCAGGCGAGCCAAATCTTCTTCTATTCGCTGTTGCTGCTGCTTTAGTATCCCCACCTTAATCTCCCTTCCACTCATTGAGTCCGCCCGCAACTCAGCATCCTTCTCCATTTTCTGCAGTTTTACAAACGCTTCTTTCTCCTCAGGTGACAGGTTTGGGTCCAAGACTACACCATCAACCGCCAAGCGTCGGCTTTTCTCCGCCAAGGCGAGTCGTTGAAGTTCTTCGTCGCGTGTGATCATGTCGGCTTCAAGCCTGCTCAGCTGCGCAAGTTGTGGGCGGATAAAGCCATCGCCATATTGCGTTCGAAGCAGTTCGACTTGTTCGCGAATCGATTGAGCCTTCTGATACATAGGTTGATAAATCCGATCATTCGTTCGCAACCGATCGATCTCAAAATCGCTCAACTTCACTTCCTCGGCAGCGACAGGATCGGAAGGCACGCTCGACTGCGAATCACGTAACCCGTTTGCATGATCGGCGGCGGCCACCCGTTCCTGTTCCAGTTTTGCATTCAACTGCTGGTAGGCGTCCAATTCGCCTTCCGCTCGCATCAGTTCAAAATTGACACGTCCCAATTCAGTTTGAACTTGGCCGTAACGTGAAATTGACATTTGTTGAGCGATACTCAGCGACTCCGAATCACCGGTTCCCAGCGTATCCGCTAGCTTGCGGATATCGGCCCGCCGTGCGCGAACTTTACCCTCCGTGTCGGAAAATACCCGCTCAAGACTGTCGAGTCTTTGGAGACGTTCGTTTCGTTCGTCAAGCACGGCTTCGTTCATGAAGGCGTTCACGATGGCATCGACGATAACAACGGATTCTGCGGGCTCGCCGGTTTCTAAACCGATCGACATGATTTCGCTACTGCCGGGGAATGCGACCTTCAAATCACTTGCGAGCCAATGATAGGCGTCCGGGTGCGATTTGATGACGGGAAGGTCTTTTACCTCTGGGGCCGCCAATGCTTTATTTAACACGAAAGGAGTACGAATCATTTGCGCTGAGTGTTTTTGTAAACGTCAAACGACCCTCGGCCGCCGCCCTCTTGATCAACGGTTCGAAAAACAAGTGGCGCGTTGACCGAGTCTATCCTGAGATAAGCAATCGCCGCATGCTTGGGAATCAATAGGAACCAAGCTGCGGCAGCGAGTAGTGGGCCCAGAATGATGCCGATCAGCAGCGCCGGAACCCAACGACGCCGCAGCGAATGCAGCAATGTCGACGGGTCGAATGCTTCCGCCTCCTCAGAAGTACTCTCACGTCGAGAATCAAATCGACCGCCCTCAACATTGGAACGCACCAGGTTCCCGCGGACTTGACGTCCACCGGGGCGTGTGGCGATATCGCGATTCACGCCGTTATGGCCGTTGATGGAATCCATTTTCATGTTCGTTAGATGACAATAGAGGAAGTGCAACGGTTAGGGACTCGAGCCACGCACGCAAGCCTAAAAAATTTCGATCCGTAGCGGTTGTGTAGCTTGCGGCAGTTCGCCTTGATCGCCATCTTAACCGGTCACCGTTCTTTGTAACGAAGGAACCAACTGAGAATCGGGGTCGATGAACAAAATGTCAAGGAACTTCAGCAGAGCCCCTAAAATCGCTAAGGCTAGCAACATCATTCCCAGTCCCGCCGCATCATGTACCGCGTCGGCCCAATCCGGAGCATACTGAGTGGCCAAGGAAACCATAACTACCCGCCACGCGTTGACGATGATCGCGATCGGAATGATCGACACGAGCAAAATCGTCTTCTCCGTTTTGGTCCGTTGAATGAACATCGTAAACCCTACCACGAGCGCGGTGAACGAAATTAGCATCCGCAAACCCGAACACGCTTCCGCCACCCCGACCTCCGCATCCGGCAATGCGATCACATTCCCCCGAGCCAACGCGGGAACGCCCATCGTTTGCAGGCTGAACACGCTCACTTTCGTTGCGATCGATTGCAATTCGCCCCGCAGGGGACCTATCACACCGCCGGGGATAGGAAACATCAGTATAAGAAACAAGATCCCTGGTAGTAACCTAAAAAAATTGGCTTTCCCGTAAAGGATTAGAACGATCCCTCCGAGCAGTGGAATGAGTGAAACCGCCTCCACCGGCAACGCCCGGCCCAGAATCCCCACGGCGCGTGTGACCATTGCCAGAACCAGCAATGCGATGCCGGCAACGACGACGGCCATGGACTGTGGCTTGCCAAAGGACTCCAAGATCGACTCGCGACGCAGCCAAAAATAGACTGCTGTCACGGCGGGAACAAAGAATCCGTGTGAATAATCGTCTTTATTCCACCAAATGGTTCCTAGGCGCATCAGCACGCCCCAATAGCCGATCAGGACACAAACACAAATCACCGCGATCCAAGCCGATGCGGGGAGACCGTGTGGATGATGAGTTACTGAGTCGCTCGATGCAACTTCGCTGGTTTTGTTTCTGGACGTTGACATGAAAAAGAAGGTTATCGATGAGAGTTGGGGCGGGATGAGGGGCGAATGAAGTTGAGAACTTAATTTTATCCGAAAAGTACCTCAGTTTTTTGTGAAGTCGTGCGACCGGGCGGTTCATCGAAGCTCGCAAGCCGCTCATTCAAAAGCGCAGATACGCGTCGCCAACGTCATCCGGGTGGAGTTGCTCGATAGTTGGCCCGAGACGGCCAATCGCTTCGTTCTCGGTGCGGGGGAATCACATGGGGCCCGTCAATCCCCTCTATTATCGCACGCCAATAATGCGCGTCAATCTAATCGGCCAATCGCGAATTTGACGATAAGTCATTCAAATGGTCAAAAGTTTCGTTCAACGTGGTGGAGATGCGCTCTAGGCGATTGGTGGCGTATGGCATCGGGTCGATTGCGATCGAAATTCGGGGTACAAGGTCAATACGTTGTTGCCCACGGTCTCGGATTGCCACATCTCGCGTTTTCTCTTGACGGATTCCGCGAGCCTCAACCTCCAGCACTTTACGTTTGGGTTTTCGGTCATTTAGGCTTGTTCAAGTCTAAGTCCGTGCAATCCCATAGCCCGGAAACCGGCACACTCGCGTTGGTTTTGTCGGCTTCGGGACTTACGATTTTAGTGTCAATCACTACGGAGGCTAACGCCAGCGGCGATGATGCGTCGGCTACTGGCATAATTCTTGAAAGTTTTACGTGAACGCAATGACACCTAATGGCCGTTCCTTTCTCCTCAAAATGCATTGAAACTTATGCTCAAGCGGGGTAAGTTGAGGTACTTTTGGTCAACTTGGCTGTTAAGGACGCAGATTGCGTCTTGAATCGGAAGGTATTAGAGGCTTTTCTCGCTCAAATCTTTTCTAGTGACGTCGCCGGCAAGCTTCACTCGGCCGGTGATCAAATTTTGGTGACAGACAGGAGGGCTGCACCCATGGAATGCGTACGAACTTTTTGGCAAATTCGCTCGGGCGGTCGCCAGTCTGGTTGGATCGTCGAAGCGCAGGGGCGCGACACCGTTTTCGCGATGACTGACCCGCAACTTGCCGAAGCGGAGGTCCGTCAAGGAGAGGGGCTTTGGTATCCGGCCTTGCGGGTGAAGGAGATCTTCCGGAATCTGATGGTGCATGGCACCTATTTGAAGATCGGTGAGACGGTGCTTGGTCCGTACACGGCAAAGCGGGCGGTCGACATGATCCGCCAAGAGAGTCGCCGGCACAACTTTCTCGAGGTCCGCCAGGGACTGAATGTGCCATGGCAGTCGGTGGCTGAATTCTACAAATCCCAGCGACTCGACTTTGATTCGACAGCCCCGCCCAAGGTGGCGGAATCAATGCCTGTCGCCACGCGAGAGTCGGAAGTTGAATCCGATTCGAAGGCCGAGGTGTTGGCGGCTACCGAAGATTGGGTTGCCGAGATCCGGCAAGGCCCCGAAATCCGGCAAGGCCACGTAAACCGCAAGGCCCCGTAAACCCACAAGGCTTGGGGAATTGGCGTGGCGCCTCCGAGATAAGAACGCCGGCTAAACCCTCCTCAGCAGTCATAACACCCCCACCAATCTCGAACTCCTTGACCGATGCGCCGCCCCCGCCGGTGACGCGATCGTCGCCGGCGGCACGACCGGCGCCGGCACGATTGATGCCGATGGCGCGTTCGGCGGCGGCTGCAGGATCGACGACTGCTACACGATCCGCGCCCGCTGCTCGATCCGCGCCTGCTGCTCGATCGGAGTCCGTGGCGGCGGCGGAGTCCGTGCGGAAGAATCGTGCGGCGGGCTGGTCCCTACCGACAGAGTCCACGCCCGACAAGTTGGTGGCTTTCAAAACCAAAAATCAGGCGGGTTATCGATCGTCGCGCATGGCGCCCGGCAGCGGTCCCCCACGGGCGAAGCCACTCGTATCAACCGCCGCCGCCGCGTCGGCGGAATGGCTGGGCGTTGATCGGACGGTCAAAAAACGTTCGTCGGCGTGGTCCAGGCACCGATGGCTTCCAATGTCGGTGGGCATAGGTGCCGTCGCGTCGCTAGCTTTCATTTTTGTTCGACCCATGCCCGGCAATGGCCAATTGGCGGGACTGGTGACTTGGGCCAGTTTTCAAGGGGGATCGAATGATCCATCAGTCGGGGAGGTCGGGTTACCGACCACAGAGGAGCCGGTCATCTCACCGATGATCGTCGACAATCAAGTCCCCGCTAATTTTCTGTTCCGTCATCAGATCGAGACCGCGGTCGGGAAGACGGCCGGCGGGTTGGTGTTTGCGGTCTACAAGCAAGATCCCGAGCATCCCGTTGTTCTTGGGAACACTCAGTCGATTGGGCCCGGTCGGCGGGTTGGCGACTCAAGTCGACGCTTTGGACCTGTTCGGGTCGTGGCGTTCAATCGAGTTATTTGATCCGCTCAGCGAGCGTGGCAGGGGCATTTGCGCGAGCCGCCCAAAAATCTTGCCGGGGACGCGTCCGTTTCCTGAGCACTCGCCTCACGGCGATGTGTTCGCGGTCGGGAATTTGCCCACGAAGTTGCTTCATCCCCTGCCGTTGTCGGCGGAAAAGCCGTCGAAGGACGATCACGTGTGGATCATCCTACCGATCCAGGATTTGGGGCTGCGGGTGCTGCCGTGCCGCGTCAATGGCTTTGACCGTGGCTGGATGAGTTTCGTGTTCGAAAATTCGGGCTCCGAAAAATTGTCCAGCGGTCTGGCGTGGGCTGAACTCGCCGATGACAAGGACCGGCTTGACGTCGGCGGTGCGCCAATTGTGAACTTGGCTGGCGAAGTCGTGGGGGTCACTGCATCGATGAGGTGGGAAGGCGGCCAATGGGTCGGCCAGGCGACTCCGACTACATGTTTTCGAGAGTATCTCTAACGCTCGATCGTGCCCGTGAAATCAACGGGCGGTGAGCGTCTTAGGTGCACTGAGCAACGAGCGATGAATAAGTGACTTCTCATTTTCCCCCTCTCTCTAACTCTCTCCCCCGGCAAATCGCTGCGCGGCGGGGCAGAGAGGACGTTAAACGCCTCCTTGCTAAGACCTATTCATTCGGAGCGGGGGAGGTTCAATGGTCTTACCGAGCCACCTCATAATTCTTGGCTGCTGCAGCATAGGATGCGGGCAAATTCAGTGTCCCCAACCGGCCCAACTTTGATAAAAGCTTGCCTGATGGGGGGAGGGGATTACAATCACACCTTCGAGCATCAGGTGGCGTACCCAAACGGGGCTTCTTCGGGTGGCTCGAACGGGCCAGGAATTGACGGTTATCCAGATAATTCTGGGGACATGTGTCTCATGTCGCACGTTTTTAAATATCGACAACCAATCAACGAGGTGTCAACGCTAGGTGCCGCCAAAGGTGCACCAAAGCCCCTAATCGGACCTACCGGGTGGGCACCTAATTTTGGGCATTGATCGATCAATTCCGGAGTCTATCCTGACACGGTGTTAACAGCATTCGAAACCCGCTGATAACAAAAACTACCTTTCAAAATTAACGTGTGCAGGAAAATTCTTGAATTTTTACCGGATTGTTCGCCTCCCTCACTTTCGGCGAATCGTTGGTTCCGACTCCGGGCTAGAACATTCCCACGCCGTTGACGCTGAAGACAAGCTGAAGACTAAAGTGCCCCAACTCTTAAGAATTCTCGTCGAAGGATGACGCCAGCATGAGCACGATTACTGCTGAACAACGTCTTTACGCGGAGCCGTCTTCGGGTTCTGTAGGGACGTCATCTGGCGACGTTTCATCTCATGCCTCCCGGGATGAGGTCACACGGATCGGCACTTTTGCGGCTTTGCGGATGGGGCGACTGCAAGCTTGGTACGACTTACGATCCGCAGTTCCTCTGTTGATCGCGGACATGGTGGTGGCAGCGATCGCGGCTTCTTTGGCCGCGTCGGCGGGAGCATGGGCCGGCAATTTCGTGCCACCGGGGTTCGTGCTCGGCGTGGTCGCGATGACCGTATTGCTCCAGCATTCTCAATCCCTGTATCCCGCTTGCGGAACGGCTCATTCGATCGAATTTCGGCGGGTACTAAAATCCAGTTTTCTGGTGGGTGCCGGTACGGCGATCGGTTTGATCTTTGCCACCCGTGGTGCGGCGCTACCCTGGACATGTTGGGGAGTATTGTGCATCACCTTGACGCTTCTCGCTGAGCCTTGCACGGCCACTCGTACGACGGGTGTTGGCGACGAGCACGTGGTGGACCCAGCCTGTGTTGGTGATCGGTAGCGGCGAACGGGCCGCCCGTTTGTTCGATCGGCTGCAGCGAACTCGCAGCGAAGGAATGCGGCCAGTGGGTATCGTCTTTGATCCGCTCACGCACTGGACCAGTGCTCTCAAGCCGCCCAGTGGCTTGCGGTCAGAGTTACGGGTGCAAGGCCAATGTCGCAACGAAGAGATGGCCACGGCAATCGTTGATCGTGCTTCGATCACTGAGAAGTTGCACATCGGACCGATTTCGGAACTCGAGCAAATCCTGGCTGAGGCGAAAGCTTGTCGCGTGGTCATCGCGGATGCGAATCGTCAATATTGGAATTCGTTCCAGTGTTTTCACGGCATTCCCCACGTGACCGTACCCGTGGAGGGGGATCATTATCCAACCGAGTCCGTGCGAATCGTCGAGGCCGATGGCCAGATCGAAATGCATTGTCGCACGAATCTGACTTGTCCCCACGCGTTGCTCGCGAAGCGATGGATGGACTTCCTTTTGGTCGTGCTGACGTCGCCGGTCTGGGTTCCGCTCGTCGCGTTGATTGGCGTTGCGATCAAGATTTGCGATCCCGGACCGATTTTTTACCGTCAATTGCGTGTGGGACGTTATGGGCGACCCTTTCAAGCGATCAAGTTTCGCAGCATGGTTTGTGATGCCGATCAGAAACTTGGCCGCGTACCTCGACGCCCACCCCGAGATGAAAGCCGAGTGGGTCGCGACTCATAAGCTAAAAAAAGATCCTCGGATCACCCGCATTGGCGACTTCCTACGTAAGTCCAGCCTCGATGAGCTCCCGCAACTCTGGAACGTCTTCGTCGGTGAAATGAGCTTGGTCGGCCCGCGACCGATCATCGACTGCAGCGATTACGATCGCGAGTACATCGAGGAGCACCCCAAGGTGTTCGAGATGTACCAAATGGTCAGACCGGGAATCACAGGTTTGTGGCAGGTCAGTGGCCGCAACGCGACTTCTTATCGCCAACGCATCTACTTCGATCGCATCTACCTGCACAATTGGACGATCGGAATGGACATCTTTATTCTCTGGCGAACAATCAAAACCGCCCTGTTTCGCGAAGGCGCCTGCTAGAGATCTCAGGGGCTGACTTTCGTGGACCCGCGACTCCGTTCACCGGATCGACGAGGAGCGTTGAACAAGTCCAGCAGCCGCGTCATGCGCGCTCACCTTGGCAACGAGTGATCCATAAGTGACGATTGCATTTACCCTCTCTCTAACTCTCTCCCGCCGCGCGTCGATCTGCGCGGGGAGAGAGTTAAGAGAGGACAGGAAATACGTCACTTGTTGATCACTCGTTGCTTAGGCGTTTCGGGCTGATCCGTGGTGATTCGTTGAATTGGTCTCTCGTTGCGGAGCTCTGTGTTTCTCCCTTGCTCGATTTCCTGGTAAATTCGCGGCGGATTAGTTTAGTACCGACCTCGCTTTGGAAATTTTGATGGCTCTACACAGTGAATCTCCTGTCATTGGTCCGATGATCGCCGCTTCGGGACACCGTGGGATGGCATACGCGGAGCGATTGCTCGCTGGAATTGATCCGGATCAGTTTGCAAGTTTCGCGCGTGTCGGTGACCAAGTGATTCAGTCAAATCATCCGGCGTTCATTTGCGGACACTTGAGCATCTATCCGGCGAACATCATTCGGGATCTTGGATCGGACGCGGGTGCCATTTCGCCGTCGGACGAATTCAATCGGATGTTCTCGCACGAGGCCAAGTGCATCGACGGTAGCGGCGGCGCCGCCTACCCGCCGATGGGTGTGATCACCGAACGCTTCTTTGCCTCGTATCGGGCGGCTTTGCAAGCGATCGAAACGACTTCGGACGCGGTGTTCACTCGTGAAAATCCTTCCGAGAAGATGCGAACGATGTTCCCGACGATCGGGGCCATGCACGCGTTCTATGTCGGCGGTCACTTCATGATGCACATGGGCCAACTCAGTGCGTGGAGGCGAGCGATGGGGATGGAAGCCGCTTAAGTAACGTGACCTGAATACGTGACTATTCGTTCTCCCCTCTCTCTAACTCTCTCCCCCGCAAATCGCTGCGCGGCGGGAGAGGAGAGGACTTTAAATGTGTCACTTGTTGATCACTCGTTGCTAACAAGTCCGTTTACCGCGTCGGTCGCCCGACCCACGCGTAATGCTTGGCCACGCCATGGGAGTTCAAAGTCCTGCCCGGCCGTAGAAATAAAAAGGTGCCGCAAAGATGCTAGCTCGATGGAACAAGTGCGTGTCGATTTTCGTGGTTTTGATGGGTTCTTTCATCTC
This sequence comes from Pirellulaceae bacterium, assembly GCA_963781095.1. Classification (GTDB taxonomy): domain Bacteria; phylum Planctomycetota; class Planctomycetia; order Pirellulales; family Pirellulaceae; genus Rubripirellula. The sequence goes on along the minus strand of CAWAEA010000012.1, from coordinate 161,036 downwards.
TATCGTCTCAGCTGATGATGCGGAGGAGGCCGATCGCGAGCGAGCAATCCATGCGATGCATCGTGCGGCCACCTACTTTCATGATCACGTCGCTAACCACGGCGGATATGTCTATCACTACTCACTCGACTTGGTAAATCGATCGGGTGAAGGCGAGGCGACAAAGGACCAAATTTGGGTCCAGCCGCCTGGAACCCCGACGGTTGGTCTCGCTTACTTATCAGCCTTTCGTGCGACCGGCGATGAAATGTACCTGGACGCCGCGATCGACACGGGCAATGCACTGCTATATGGCCAGCTTAACTCGGGTGGGTGGACCAGCGCGATTGATTTCGATCCGAGTGGCAGTCAGGTGGCCGATTATCGTAATGGCCGTGGCCGGGGAAAAAACTATTCGACGCTCGATGACGGCAAGAGCCAAGCGGCGATCCAGTTTCTCGTGCAATTGGATGAAGCAACCGGTTTTGCCAATCAAGCGATTCATGAGTCCGTGAAGTTTGCGCTCGATTCATTGCTAGATGCCCAGTTCACCAACGGCGGCTTCCCTCAGGCCTGGCCGGTCCCCCCAGAGTTTAAGTCGAAACAGATCATCAAGGCGGGCTACCCGGATTACGATTGGCGGACCGAGCATCGCATCAAGGAATATTGGTTCTTATCCACCCTCAACGATAATCTGGCCATTGATGTTGCCGAAACGTTGGCGGTTGCGAATCGTGTTTACAAAGATTCGCGTATCATCGATTCGCTGCGTCGACTGGGTGATTTTCTGGTGCTGGCTCAGATGCCCGAGCCACAACCCGGCTACGCGCAACAATACACGACGGAAATGAAGCCGGCTTGGGCTCGCAAGTTTGAACCGCCGGCAATCACCAGTAGCGAAACTCAGTCGAGTCTGTTCGCATTGATGTTGATCTACGAATTGACCGGAGACTCGCGGTATCTAACGCCAATCGAACCGGCAATCCAGTGGCTCGAGCGATCGCAGTTACCAGACGGTTCGCTGGCGAGGTATTACGAATTGGAGACGAACCGCCCGCTGTACATGAACCGGTCGGGCGAACTTTATCAGCTGACGTACCAGGACGATGATTTGCCGTCGCATTACAGTTGGAAAGTCAGCTCGAAAATTGCGGAGCTTCGCAAAGCGTATCGACGCGTTCGGACCGGTGAGCCGACGCGAACGGCATCCGCACGCAAATCAGTCGGCGAGCGATCCAAGTTGATTGTCGATCAATTGGACGCACAAGGACGGTGGGTCGATGTTTCGGACGGTTCGCGGATGGTGGGCCAGTTCAAGCTGCCCAAGGGCGAGACCTATCTTTCGAGCGGAACATTTAGCGAAAACTTGACGTTGCTGAGTGAGTTCGTGTTATCGCTCGAAAAGTAGGCAATGAGCGATCAACAGGTGACTTTTTCCCCCTCTCTCTAACTCTCTCCCCCGCAAATCGCTGCGCGGCGGGGGAGAGAGGACGTTAAGTGACTTCTTTATTTCCCCTCTCTCTAACTCTCTCCCCCCGCAAATCGCTGCGCGGCGGGGGGAGGAGGACGTTAAGCGGCTTCTTTTTTTCCCCTCTCTCTAACTCTCTCCCCCGCAAATCGCTGCGCGGCGGGGGGAGAGAGGACGTTAAGTGACTTCTTTATTTCCCCTCTCTCTAACTCTCTCCCCCGCAAATCGCTGCGCGGCGGGGGAAGAGAGGACGTTAAGTGACTTCTTTATTTCCCCTCTCTCTAACTCTCTCCCCCGCAAATCGCTGCGCGGCGGGGGAAGAGAGGACGTTACGCGCGTCACTTAATGAGCGATCGGTGCTAATTTACGACTTCATCGATTTCGGTAGAAGTCTGCATCGTTGGTGGTGGCACCGTTGAGGGTGCAGACGCGTGACGCGAATTTAACTGCGTCTGGCAAGATGTCCGCGAGGGGACGTCGGTTGATCAGGCCGGCGATGGTGGCGGCGGCAAACGAGTCGCCCGCCCCCACGGTGTCGCCGACATTTGTGAGCGGTTCGGCCGGTGCATGAGTTGGTTCGTCAGATCCGAATGCGTATGCGCCCTTCGCACCGCAGGTCACAAGGACACTGTCGATATCGAACCGCTTCTTTAGACCGCGCAGCTTCGCCAATCTGTGTCTTGTTGTGACAAGGGACATTCGTTAACCGGGCCAATTCATCTTCGCTGAGTTTGAGCCAGCGAGCGCCTCCGATCAGCGTGTCGAGCCAAGCCTCGTCGAAGAACGGATCACGGATGTTGATGTCGACAAATCTCGGCAAACCGCTCTCTCGGATCAATTTCGTCATCGTCTCGCGGGTCGTTCCCGAACGAAACGCGAGACTGCCGTGGCACAAAATGGAAAATTGACTCTTGTCGATTCTTATACCGGGCGATTCGATGAAATCGTAAGCGACATCCTCAACGATTTCGTACGACGGTTGACCCTCGGAGATCGTGACATCGACGTGACCCGTTGGTCGATCGTTCTGTTGCAACAGGTCGGTGTTCATCCCCCATGACCTCATCGATTCACGAATCTGGTGGCCTTCGGGATCATTGCCAATTGCCGACAGGAAAACGGGGCTGAGTCCCATGCCTTGCAGGTTCCAAGCCACATTCATGGGGGCTCCACCGAGAACTCGGCGACCGTTGGGAAAGCAGTCAAACAGAACTTCGCCGATAATAAGAGGCGGCAGTGAATTTTCGGCGTGGCTCATCGTTACTAAGTTTACTAGGCGGTTTTCGAGAGGAAGCGATCTGCGTCGAGTGAATGCCAGGGTGGGCGGAGCTCGCACGCATTTTCTCGCACGATGGTGAGGCAACGGTCCACTCGGCTAGAATGACGACAGGGAACCTAGCATATCGAAAGGCAGTGATCACGTGAAAGTTGGCAGCGGCGGTGGATTTCGAGCAATTCTCTACACCTTCAAAAAAGGCAAGGAGGTCGGCGGAGTTTGGAAGCTCTACCAGGCATTGCGATCGCGCAACACGTGCAAAACATGTGCCCTCGGGATGGGAGGCCAGAAAGGCGGCATGGTCAACGAAGCTGGCCACTTCCCCGAGGTGTGCAAGAAGAGCATGCAAGCGATGGCTGCCGACATGCAGCCGGGCATCGACCCCAACTTTTGGAAGAAAACGTCGGTTGCGGATCTTCAAAAGATGACACCCTACCAGCTCGAGCGACTCGGGCGGCTGATCCATCCGGTTCGCTATCGCCGGGGTGAAACGCACTATGAAGTGATCACGTGGCAGCAGGCATTCGACGCGATCGCAGCGAAGTTCCAATCGCTTTCGCCCGACGAAACGTTTTGGTACTTCAGCGGCCGGAGCAGCAATGAGGCCGGTTTTCTATTGCAGTTGATGGCGCGAGTTTACGGCACCAACAACGTCAACAACTGCAGTTATTACTGTCATCAAGCCAGCGGTGTGGGGCTGCAGTCGAGCGTCGGCAGCGGGACTGCGACGATCGAGTTGGATGATTTAGAGAACTCGGATTGCGTCTTTTTGATCGGTGGCAATCCGGCCAGCAACCATCCGCGTTTGATGACGACGCTAATGAAGATCAGGCGTCGCGGGGGGAAGGTGATCGTGATCAATCCGGTCCGCGAAACGGGACTGGTGAGATTCCGCGTACCCAGTGACCCGGTTTCATTGATGTTGGGCACTAAGATCGCCAGCCACTACTATCAACCTCACATCGGCGGAGACTTGGCACTCTTGTGGGGCATCGCCAAGGCGGTCAAGAAACTCGGCGGATTGGATGATGCGTTTCTGCGCGATCACTGTCGAGGCAGCGAAGAATGGTTGGCGGCAGTGGATACGTTGCCGTGGGAAGAAATTGAAACCAAGTCAGGTGTCGCTCGCAGTGAGATCGAAGAGATCGCACAGGTTTATTGCGAGTGCAAACGAGTCGTTTTTTCTTGGACGATGGGGATCACGCATCACGCCAACGGTGTGGAGAACGTGCAAGGAATCGCCAATTTGGCCATGTGCCGTGGGATGGTCGGTCGGCCGGGATGCGGGTTGATGCCGATTCGCGGTCACAGCAACGTCCAAGGGATTGGCAGCGTCGGAGTGACTCCGAAATTGAAGGACAAGATTTTCGAATCGTTACAGTCCAAGTTTGGCGTCGAGTTGCCCACAACGATTGGTAAAGACACGCTTGATTGCATGGAATCGGCAGCCCGTGGCGAGATCAAAGCGGGCTTCTGTTTGGGCGGGAACCTCTACGGATCGAATCCTGACTCGACGTTTGCCAAAGAGTCGATGTCGAATTTGGAAATGAACGTGATGCTCAATACGACCATGAATACGGGGCATGCGCATGGTTTGGCCGCCGACACCATCGTGTTACCCGTTTTGGCTCGTGACGAGGAACCCGAACCGACGACCCAAGAGTCGATGTTTAATTTCGTGCGACTAAGCGATGGAGGCCCGCGCCGGTTGCCCGGACCACGCAGCGAAGTCGAGATCATCGCGACGCTCGGCCAACGACTCGTGCCCGACGCACATGGCATCGATTGGACCGCGATGAAGCAAACATCCACGATCCGTGATTGGATCGGAGCGGTGGTGCCGGGATATGAAAAAATTACCGAAATCGACAAGAGTAAAGAAGAGTTTCAGATCGATGGACGGACATTTCACCAATCCAAGTTTGGCACCGAGGATGGTCGTGCGGTGATGCACACGCACTCGCTACCCGAATTGAAAGGACGGGCAGAAAACGAGTTGCGAATGATGACGGTGCGAAGCGAGGGCCAATTCAACACGGTCGTTTATGAAGAGGAAGATCTGTACCGCAATCAAGATCGTCGGGACATTATTTTGATGCATCCGGACGATCTGAGACGATTTTGTTTACAGCACGATCAACGTGTCACCGTTCGGAGCGACACAGGATCGATGCCAAACATTTTAGCCCGGGGGTATGAAGACATACGCCCCGGCAATGCGTTGATGTACTATCCCGAATCCAACGTGTTGGTATCACGACAGGTTGACCCGTCGAGTAAGACGCCCGCGTTCAAAAACGTGGTGGTGACGATCGAAGCATGAGTCGAGCATTACTCGTCTAAGCAACGAGCGATCAATCAGTGACTTCTCTTTTTCCCTCTCTCTAACTCTCTCCCCCGCAAATCGCTGCGCGGCGGGGGAAGAGAGGACCTTAAACGCGTCACTAATTCATTACTCGTTGCTAAGAAGCCTCATTATCGGCAGGCTCCGATTCCGAGTCTTCTGGTTCGGGCGGTGCACCAAGTTGCTGCTCGAGCAATCGGTCGAGCTCTTTTCCTCGCGCTCGCATGGATATCACTTTGCCTTCTTTGTCGACCAGGATCGCGGTCGGGATTCCGGAAATCCCATAGTAGGTCGCGATCGGATTGTCCCAACCCATTTCGTCCTTTTGGTCGCTGATCAGATTGGTCCACGGCAGTTCCTCTTGTTTCACATACTCTTGGCACGCCTCGAGCGTTTGGTCCAGGTTGATTCCAACCACCTCGAAACCTTGCGCGCCGTAGAGATCCAGGTTGCGTTTCATATTCGGCACCTCGCCGCGACAGGGACCGCACCATGATGCCCAAAAGTCAACCAAGACCACTTTGCCGCGGTACGTGTCCCAGCGAAAGTCGTCGCCTGAGGTTGTTTTTCCGACCAGCTCGATCGGATTGCCGGGCAATCGGATTCGTCTTGCTGCACCCACCATTTTCGGCGCCCGCTGTTGCATCTCTTCATCGTCGGATGCTTGCATCCAGTCGGCCATTTGTTGATAGAAATCGGCTGCGATTTCAATATGGCCGGAGGCGGCGACTACATTAGCCAATTTGTACCCCAGTGCAAACGTTCCTCCGTCGAACGACGACTCATCAACCATCGTCTTGATCTCGTCGATCAGCGCTTGCTGGTCTTCCCGACTGGCGCCATGTGCTTTATCTATTCGAAGCTTTAGTTTTTCGATTGCCGCCAATCTGCTGATTTCGGGGCGGTCATCTTCGGCCATCTCTTTGAGCAGCGTCTTCAAGCGGACATCAGCCGCCTCTTCGTATCGCGCCAGAAACGTAAGTGCGGCGATCTGTTCCTGGAGCGCGCCAGTGAGTAGTTCGACATCGACATCTTGGATCTCCCGAATCTGGTCGACCGTGTCGGCGACCGCTGTTGCCGATTTGGTAACGGATTCGAGCGTCCGACCCCGGAGTCGTGTGACGGCCCGAATGTGTTTCACTAGCTCATCGGCGGTCGCGTCGGCCGGAATCGCATAGGGATCTTTCTCAACATCGCCCTCATCGGATTCGCTTTCGGCCTCCGCAACCGCATTGTCGTCGACCACTGAATCTTGGGAATGAGCGCTCGTGCTAATCAAAGCGCAAGCGATACATAATTTTGCCGCGAACAAGCGTGGCGATCGGTAGATACGCAACATGGATCAAAGCCTTGTGATGAGGGACGCGAGATCACGAAGACCGAAATTTTAGCCATTTGTGCGTCAACGCACAAACACGTCGTCCAAAACACACATCACGATGGTCACCAACACGGTGGAATCCTCGATGGCTTCCACCGCGTGAAGCTCCGCCGCTTGGAGATGCAACATTTCGTCAGCGCTGAGCATTTGAGATTTCCCCGAGAACGAAAATTTGATCTGGCCTTCGAGACAGTGGACGGTGATCTCGCCGGGGGCTTTGTGCTCGGCGATTTTCTTACCCGCCGGCAATACCAATCGAATTGCCTCCATCGCGTCCGTCTTAAACAAGGTCGACGTCTTGGTGGTCGAAATCGCGTCGCCGAGCGGTCGCAGGCTGATCATTTCCCCAGATCTGGCATGTTTGATAGCCATCGCGTTTTCCGTTTCCGTATTCAAAGGGTGGTTCAGGTAGGGGACGTGCTCCGAATGAGCAGCGTGATTTGAAACGTCCCAATATGTGCACATTAAGGTATACTTTTGTTGGTTTTCGTCAACCCATGGCTTGCGGCGTCCAATATTTTCTTTCGCGCATCGACAAAGGTGGTCTGCGTCCTGAAACGTTCTGGCGCAGACCTTAGAATCTTGATCAAACTCTCATTGCCCGCACACCGGCTCGACACGATCCCGTCGGAGTTCGTCGACTCTCTCCCCGCCAAGGCCCCGCCATGTCCCAACGTTTGATCATTCAACTATTCGTTTTCTTGCTTGCCTTTTCGACGGTGTCGGCAGGTGAAATATTTGTCGAGGCTGAGAGTTTTGAAGATCACGGTGGTTGGAATCTTGACACCCAATTTGTGCAACAGATGGGATCGCCGTACTTGATCGCTCACGGGCTGGGTCAACCGGTCGACGACGCGCAGGCAACCGTGTCAGTTCCTGTCGATGGCAGGTACCGGGTATGGGTTCGCACAATCGACTGGGTCGCCCGCTGGGATGCCTCGCCATCGCCGGGGCAATTCGAAATCTTGGTTGACGGAAAAGCGTTGGATCAGAGATTCGGAACCGAGGGTCGGGAGTGGGGTTGGCAGGATGGTGGCGAGATCGATTTGGAAGCCGGTAAAGTCGAATTGCGCTTGCACGATTTGACGGGTTTCGACGGCCGTTGTGACGCGATTTACTTGACGACGGAATCGAAGGCGAAGCCACCCACAGATGCAAAAGCAATCGCGGACTGGCGGCGGGTGCAGCTGGGGCTACCCGAGAATCCCGACACTCGCGGCCCGTATGATTTGGTCGTCATTGGCGGCGGCTACGCCGGGATGGGCTCGGCCATTTCCGCCGCGCGGATGGGTTGCCGGGTAGCGCTTTTACAGGATCGCGCCGTCTTGGGTGGGAATGGGTCGAGCGAAGTGCGAGTCTGGGCGATGGGCAACATTCGCCGCGGCAAGTTTCCACGCATCGGTGAAATCATCGAAGAGTTCGCTGACCACGCAACCAAGTCGCCAGGCAACTACGCTGAATTTGGTGACGCGTTAAAAGAACGTGTGGTCCGCGCCGAACCGAACATCGATTTGATGTTGAATCATCATGCGATGTCCGTGGAGATGGACGGTTCGAAAATTGAAACCGTCACGGCAATCGATACGCGAACCGGCCGCGAGGTGAAGATCATCGGCGATTACTTTGCGGACTGCACCGGCCACGGTTGGATCGGCCAGTGGGCAAACGCCGACACCGACATGGCCGAAAAGGGACGCATGGGGATGAGCAACATGTGGGCTTGGGACGAAGGCGACTCGCCGACGTCGTTTCCCGAGACGCCGTGGGCGTTGGATTTGAACATGGAAGACTTTCCCTACCCTCGTGATCATCATGGCCAGTGGTTTTGGGAGAGCGGTTTCGACAAAGACGCGATCGGCGGGGCCGAGGCGATCCGCGACTGGAATCTGCGCCGTCTACGGTGCCTTCAACGCAATGAAAAATCGAGACGGCGCGGTCGATCACAAGACGGCGATGTTGACTTGGGTCGCTTACATCGGAGGTCCGCGTGAGAGTCGGCGGTTACTCGGCGACGTGATTTTGACCGAAGAAGACATCGTGTCCAAGCGAGAATTCCCCGATGGATGTGTACCGAGCACTTGGTCGATCGATCTGCATTATCCCAAACAAGAGTACGCCGATAAGTTTCCTGAGAACCCGTTCATCTCGATCGCGGTACACGATCGACGCGTGGACAAGTCGTACGGTTACCCGGTTCCCTATCGTTGTTTTTACAGTCGCAATGTCGACAACCTGTTCATGGCAGGACGTGACATCAGCGTGACCCATGAAGGCGCTCGGGACGGTCCGAGTGATGAAGACGTGCGGCATGATGGGAGAAGTCGTGGGCAAGGCTGCGTCGATTTGTGCGATTCATGATTGCAGCCCTGCGCGATGTCTATCAGGATCATCTCCCGACGCTGCTGGACCTGCTCACCTTACCGGGCAAAGCGAGACGCAGCACTCCGTCGGGCGAGATCACGATTGATGAAGGTGCCTTGCCGATGGCCGGACCTCGCGGGCCAGCGACGGGACTCGATCCGGCCAAGATAGATGGCATCGTGGTCGATGATGTTACCGCGTCGCTTATCGGCGATTGGACGGAGGGTAATGGATTGAAGGGGTACGTCGGCTATGGTTATCGCTATGCTTCGCCAGGCTCAGGTGCCACTGCCAAATTCACCATCCGTCCCACCCGATCCGGCCGATTTGAATTGAGGTTCTACACTCGGCCGCACGAGAATCGATCGACCAAAACGCCGATCACGGTTCGCCAGGGTGACTTGGTCCGGACCACCCTCATCGACCAGCGCCAGGGGGCGAGCGACGACTGGATCGTGATCGATCGTCTTGACGCCGAAGCAGATCGGGACATCGTGATCGAGATCGGCACGGAGTCCGCCGATGGTTTCGTTCACGTCGACGCCGTGTCGCTGGTCGAAGTCAAGTGAAGCTGCCCCGTTTTCGTTCAGAAGTCGCGGCGAGGGCAGTTCACACCGCTCGCGTCGCGATGGTGATTGCCTTGTTGTTGGCGATCCCACCTCCGCGGGGCGGCATCGTCGATTCATTCGCACCACCGCCGATCGAGACGGTTCGCAAGTGGGTTTCTCGTCCATCGGTTCGGATCGGTGATCGAGATGCCAACGGGATGTGGCGTCTCACGGATGGCTCCGGTGCGAGCATTGGTATGGTTGCACGAACCTTACCGATGGCCCGCGAAGTGGTCGGATATCGTGGTCCGAGTGAAGCGATCATTTTGCTCGATGATGATCTGCAGATCGTTTCGGTCGGATTGTTGTCGAGCGACGATACGAAAGAGCATGTCGCCGCGGTGGAGTCGAGCGAGACCTTTTTTGACCAATTCAAGGGTTGGAAGTGGGGCGGCCTCGGGAGTGGAGTGCAAATTGACGGAGTTTCGGGAGCGACGTTGACGTCCCTCGCACTCGCCCAAGGCGTCATCAAGCGGATCGGTGGGCGACGTCTCTCTTTACTCTTTCCCACCGGGATCACTCAATCCGAACGTGACACGTGGACGTCCGACGCAAATGACACCGGCCGTCTGATTCGTAGCGGGCCCTACAGTGACGCATTGATCGGTTATCAGGGCCCGACTGAACTTTTGATGAAGGTCGGGCCGAACGACCAGGTCGAAAAGATGGCGATTCGCAGCTCATTCGACAACGAGCCATATGTCGATTACGTGCGGACTGAGCGGGGGTTTTGGAAGCGATTTACTGGCCGCAGCTTGGCGGACCTCGCAAAAATGGATCTCGCCGCCGAGGGCATCGAAGGAGTGTCCGGTGCGACAATGACCAGCATGGCCATCGCCGAAACGATTGTCCATGCGGCCGGCGGCATCGAGCGTGAACGGAAGGAGTCAAAAGACAAACGATTGACATCATCCGTTCGATGGGCAACCGCGGACTTGGCAACGATCGCGATGACGATCGTGCTCGCGATCATCAGCCACTCGAAAGCGTTTCGGCTCGCAGGGCTGCGTAAGGGGTGGTTGGTCGCGGTGATTTTGGTGATCGGCATTTGGGCAGGCAACTTGATGTCGATGGCATTGGTGGCGGGATGGTCGGCGCACGCGATTGCTTGGCGATTGGCACCGGGATTGGCTTCGATCGCGGCGCTGGCTTTCATCGTGCCCGCGATCAGCAAAGCGAACCCGTACTGCAATCACTTGTGTCCCCACGGCGCGATTCAGCAACTCATCAAACCGTCGCCCAAATCACGGCACCGCATCCGACTGACACGCCGCATTGCGGCTGGGTCACCCAAAGTTCCAGGAGCGATTTTGGTGACCAGCTATCTCGCGATCTTGTTCTATCCGTCGCTCGATTTGGCATCGTGGGAGCCGTTCCATGCTTATCTATTTCGAATCGCCAGTTGGACTTCGATTGCGTTTGCAATCGCCACGCTAGCGGTATCGGCACTCGTCCCAATGGCGTACTGTCGGATCGGATGCCCCACCGGCCGTTTGATCGACTACGTTCGTTTCAACGCCGCAGGCGGAAAAATCCGAATTGCCGATGTTACCGTGATCGCCTTGTTAGCGATCGCGATGCTCGCAAAGCTGTACCGCTGAATGGTTCATCGAACCTCAGCGATGAAGAACTTCAGCGATGAAAGTTCAGACCGCCGGTCGTGGCACCGTCAAGCTTGAAGATGAAGCCGGAGTCGTTGGCCGTCCAGGTGCCGCGCATCTGTTGTTGATCGTTGGACCGCACCAGCGTCAATTGATCACCAGTGAGCTGATAGGTGCCCGCGAAGGCGCTGGTCGCTCCCGACTTAGTCGCCGTCCATGAGAATTGACCATCGTCTCGCAATACCAGCTCAACAGACTGATTGCCGGGCAGCGAAACTTTCCAAGTCCCCGCGTTGACGTTCGAAACGGCCGATGGGGCGGTGCGAACTCTGGAATCCCCAACGGCGTCTCGTTGGCAAGCTGAGTTTCGGCGGCTGGCGTCGCATCCGATGTGATTGACGCCAGCATTTGAAGGGCTGACATGGACGGTGCCGCTGCCGACGCATTGGATACATTCGACGGGTTTATCAACGGTGCAACCGTCTGCGCCGGAGCTTGTGGTTGAGCCGGTTGCCCAGTCGTTGGTATTTGCAGCAACGTTCTGCCCGGCGAACTGCGGCGCTTGAGGAACCGCCGAAGGGATCATCGACGATGGAGCCGGCGGGGCGGACGACGGCTGGGAGTACGCCGGTTGTGAGTACCCAGGTTGCGGGTAAGCCGGTTGTGAATGCGCAGGTTGCGAGTAAGCCGGTTGTGAGTACGCAGGTTGTGAATACGCAGGTTGCGAGTAAGCAGGTCGTGATTGAACAGGGGGGTGGGCGGCATGCGATCCGATGAACGAACCGATGTGCGATCGGATGCTTCCACCTCCGCCGCCGCACCGTCCGCCGAACGCGGATGCGGGGACCGTTTGGACGGTGCTGTAGGCGATCATGCTGGCGATCATCGCTCGTTTAAAATTCTTGGTCATGGCCTGGGTTCCTTGCAATCTTTTTAGCGTGAGTTTGAAGTTCGGAGTCGAGTGTGTTCTCGACACCCATCCAAGCGTGAGGGGGCTGAGTGTGTTACATCGCTTTTTCAAAAAAGAATCAGCCAGCAAACGGGCTTCGACGGCGACTTAGCAACGAGTGATCAACAAGTGACGCATTTAACGTCCTCTCTTCTCCCGCCGCGCAGCGATTTGCGGGGGAGAGATTTAGAGAGAGGGGAAAAGGAAAAGTGACTCATTGATCGCTCGTTGCTTATTGGGCCAACCAGGACGCCAGTGTTTCGGCGGCTGTTTTTTCACTCGCTTTAGGCTTGAGCTCCTTTGCCATCGCGGCTGCAATCCGGGCCACATACTCGATCGTTCCCTTGACGGCTTCGTCGGGTGCCGTCGCGTCCAGCTTGGCGACGTAAATGACCAAGGATTCGCCGGCGTCGTTCTTTTCGATCGCCCACGCTCCGATCTTCGTGACCGAGCTTTGGCGAAGCAGACGATTCATCAAATCGCTCGTCGGCGCCTCTTTGCTGACCTGGACAAGAGACCAGATTTTTCGCACATCGGCTCGCTCGAAGTATTCCGTGTCCTTGGCGATGTAGACTGCTTGCGTCGTCTTGTCGGTGAGCAAATGATCGACTTGATAGTGCCCCGATGCACTGGAGGTGTGCACGATTCCGGCGTCCTCCAACAGTTTTTTGCTGGCAATCGGTGCCGGCTTCCAACTGCTCGACATCAGCGATCGGATTTCGGAGATGTCGACACAGAAGCTGATCAGCGACGTCTCAGGCGAAAACGACTGGGCCAAAGCCACGAGTTTCCCCTCCCCATCGACGATGGGTCCGCCGCTGTCCCCAGGCTGGATCGGAGTTTGCGTTTCAACAGCACGAAAGTCGTGTTCGCCGTGGTCTGACTTGAACTTTTTATCGTAGATCGCACGCACCGAACCAGACGTCGACACCCACATCACGTCGCTATTGCCCGGGTTTCCCACGAGTTCGATGGATGAACCTGGTTTGATACTTTTCTCCGCCATTTCGATCGCACGCACGCCATCGGGCACCTTTGGCAGTTGGATCAGCGCTAAATCGCGACGTCGATCCACCGCGACCACCTTGCCAGGCTGGGCCAGTGTCAAAACGTTATCGAGGTAGTGTTTTCTTTTGACTTGTGGGATGCCGTCCTGGATATCCGCAAAGAAGACAACGACGGTGCGGCTATCCCCGACGACGTGGGCGTTGGTCAGAACGATTCGCCGCTCGGCATCGACCAGCACGCCCGTGCCAGTTGCGGTTTCGTTGTCCGCGTCGCTGGTGACGATCCAAGCTGTCGATTGCACCACGCGAGCGTAGGTGTCAGCGTCGCCGCGAGCCGTACCGGCGGCCAGTCCGACCAGCGCCACCAACAAACAACGATTCGCGAGAGAGGCGACGAACGAGAACCCGAATTCAATCCTGGCGGGTGATTGTTGGAACAGTGACATGGCGGTGGACTCTTACGCGGCTTGGAATAACGATTGATGTTTGATCAAGCGAACACCGCACAAGAATGTTACCGACCGCGTCTCAAAATCGCGTCAGAAATGTCATTCCAGAAACGACAAGCTAAGCACATCGCCCGAACTCACTGGGCAAAACGGTCCGCGGACGTCCCGCCCGCTTTCAACAAATCGGCGGGACGCCCGCCGCACCGAAAGGGGCAAAACGGTTCGCGGGCGTCCCCGCCCGCTTTCGGCAAATCGGCGGGAGAGACGCCCGCGCACCGAAAGAGGTTTCACTGAAAGATTCGACAAGACGTGCTTAGAAGCCACTCCCTCGGTCAAATCCCCACGCCAAGTCAGTGCGGAAGCAAAAGGGGGCAATGTGTTTCGTCCAACGGGTCGCTATCCATGCATGGAAGAACGTTTTAGCAACGAGCGATCAATAAGTGGCTTCTTTTTTCCCCTCTCTCTAACTCTCTCCCCCGCAGATCGCTGCGCGGCGGGGGAAGAGAGGACGTTAAACGCGTCACTTAATGATCGCTCGTTGCTTATTTACATCGAGTGCTTAAACTCGGTGCAATCGGTGGCCAGCCCAAGGTTCACGCGCCGTCGCCGAGTTGCTCCTGCGGATCGTCAAGATCGCTTTCCGGAGCTTGGATCGACTCAATGCCGACGCGGTCTTGGGGCTTCATGATCAACGACCATTGGTGAAGCATTCCGAAACGATCATTCCGCGATCCCGCCAGTACGAGTTGCCAGGTCCCTTTCGCGGACTGGCCAATGTATTGACTCAGCCCCGGTTTTCGATTGGCGATCGCTTCGGGCAGGAACGTGCCTTCGAACGGCGGTCGCGCTTTCGTGATGAGAGTCCGGGCGTCATCATCGAAGATCGTGTTGTCGAAGTTGTCGTCGTAACCGCCGACGCTCGAAAATAACTCCAATCGCGTTCCATCGGGTCCGATCAAATAACCGTCGAGTTGGTCGACGTGCGTGTGCGTGATCGACAATTGAACATTCACATCAGCGATCGAAAAGTCTTCGGCAATCGTGATTTCCGAGATCACCGTTTGTCGCGGTGGTAACACCTCCGCGTTGGTATTGGCAAAACTGCCACCCATCATGGATGCCGACCGGGTCACCTCGGCACGCGTCAGGATGCCGTCGTCGTTGGCGTCCAATCCCGCAAACGTTGTCAACCGATCGTCGGTCCATTCGTCCGTGTATTCCGCCATCGTGACTTGGTTATCACGGTCTTGATCTCGTTCATAAAACCATGTCGGGATGCCAAGTGTCTCGTCGCCGGCATCCTCTTGCAAACTGCTCATGTAAGCCTGCAACTCGTCACGCGAAAGTTCGCCGTCTCGATCGACATCGATACGACCAAGGGGGATGCCCAATCCCGCACTTTCAATCACATCCAAATGACCATTTCGATCCTTGTCAAATCGATCCAAAACGGACGAAGCCAAATAGTAGCTGTTGCCCCGTCTTCGCCAACGCGATCGCTCATCCTCGCGATCGGAATCCGATCCGCTCGGACGAACACCGCTTCCAACACGCTTTGCACGCTTGATCAACTCATCCGATGCGCCTTCCAACAAACGACGCCGGGCATAGCGTTGACCGAGCTCTAAACGACCGAGACGCCCGTCGAAGTCGTAATCCTCTTCGAAAGGATCGCGGTGCGTCCAATCGGCTCGTCGCGACTTCCATCCGATCGATAAAGCCGTCGCGATTTCGATCGTAACGCCGTAATATCGCATCGGCCTCATCCAAATCTTCTTGCGTGTAGGGATACTTGACGGTGGGTAGTCCAAATTCGGGGATCAGCGTCTCGTCGTCGCTGGGTGCAAACGACCTGATATTGCTTTCCAGATTTGGCCGAACATTCTTCCCCGCCACGCCGTTGACCAATGCGTAATAGAGCCGCGCGGCCTCTTGCCATTCTTCAATATCGTTGGGTCGGTTCAGCGACATCCGCCGGGCTTCCGCAACCCGTTCCAAATAAGGCCGGGCCAATGACGTGATTTCGTCGGGCTCGATCTCGCCATTTTGATTTCGATCCAAACGCTCGAGCGATTCGCGAAGTCCTGACTGTGCGATGACCGTGGTGGTGACGATCATTGACGCCATCAGCGTGATCGCGGGGATCGAGATGCGATGCAAAAAAATCATCTAGCGACTCCTGCTCGACGAGCGTGACGAATTGCTGCCTCGATCCGACGTCGAATTCGACGAACCGGATGACGTCGAAGATGACCCTCTGGCGGAAGATCGGACGGCGCCGGACGAAGCGTCTTCGGCAGTCAATTGCTGAAGCAACAAACCGTAAATTTCGCTATTCATGGGTGTGATCACCTCCACCGATTGTTCACCACGTGAATCGATGCGTTCGACCAGAGACTCGACTTCGGCAAGGAGCGCTTCGGGTGCCGTCACGATCAAAGAATTCGTTTGTTCGTGGACGGCGACCGTCATTTTCGGCTCCAGATTCCTCGCCGGCTCGGGTTCTCGACGTTCAGACCGGCTCGAGCGGCCCTCGTCGCTTGATCCGCGCCCGCTCGCGGACGACTCGCGAGAATCGTCGCCCCCGCCGCTGCGCAAACTTGATCGGCCTTGCTTCTCATTGCCCGTCTTCGATTCCGCCACTCGCCCGACGAACGCGTCACGGATGGCGTCGGCAACGTTTGCGGCTTTGGTATTGAACAACTCAATCACTTTTGAACGCCCGTAGGTTTCAATCGCAGTGATGCTTTCGTCTTTGTCGATAATCCTCAAGTAACCCGCGACCGTTTCGACGTCTTCATCGGTGCCCTGCACGATCAATCGATTCAGCCGCGAATCCGCGATCACCGTGATTGATCCTGCCATCATGGTCGTCGTCCCCTCTTGTGATGAAATCAAGCTCAAATAGGAACCCGATGGACCGCCCGACACGTAACCATTGACCAACGTTCCCGCATCGCCGACGCGCACCGTTTGGCTGCCTTCGAGGAGTTCGCCCAACATCCGCAGAGCATCATCCGGTCGGCAGTGCTGGAGGTAAAACACGACTGGCTCGTCCGGCACGGGGTCGGCGGCGCCCGCAATCTTCTTCAAATGAGTTTCAAAGCGATCGAGTGCATCGGAATCATCGGATTGAAACAAAATTCCACGCGGCGTGACCTGGCAACGGATCGTTGACTGGCTGCTCGATACCGTCGTCAATCGATGTTGATGCGATGGGGAAGATGAATCAGAATCAAGATTTCCAGCTCTCCCGACGTGGTTCGCCGCCATCCGATTCGCCAAAGTCTTGGACGGTTGTGCTTCCATTTCCGGCGGACCTTCTGTCGTCGGCTCTTCCGCGGCCGAGTTTGATTCTGAGGGAATTCGCTCCTTCAAGTTTCGCGATCCATCACCGGAGGTCGGAAACACGACCACGGGATTGACCGAACGCCAAAACGTTGCGGCGGTTTCCAATATCGATTCGGCCCGCGCACCCGTGATCGGCAACACGCGAATTCCCTCATCATTCCCCCCATCGGAACCGTGAAGGCCCGGCGTCGAACTCGAAGCCAGCCCTTCCACAATCGACTTGATTTGATCGATTTGATGTCGTTTGCCTCGTACGAATAGGCGGCGATTCCCCGGGTCGGCATCGATCTTGGGTGCTGATGAAGTTGCCTCGGCTGGATCGTCCATCGCCGTCGGCAAGTCGAGCATTTGTTGGAGCAAGGTGATGGCAAAGTAAGGATCAACATCTCCCAACGGGATGACCTCGAACGTCGCATCGGAAGCTTGAACTTTCTTCACCGTCTCGGCGATTTGGGTTTGAATGTCATCCGTCGCCAATGCCACAATCGTGCTGGCACCTTGGTCCATCGACAACCGAACCGTCTGGCCTGACAACATCGTTTGCAGCACGTTGTAGACCGTCATGACGTTTCCGCCTTCGACCAAATGAGACTGCAATTTCATCTCACCGGCGACACCGACCACGCTCGGTTCGGGGCGATCGATTGATTCGACCAAACGCTCGATGACATTCACTTTATCCGCAATCCCGGTGACGAAAATATGCTTGCCGGCCACATCGGCTGACAAGCTGACGTCGATGCCGATCATCTCACCCGTCGCCAAGCCGAGGTGCGGACGAGCAACCAATAAGACGTCTTCCGCATTGACGTGATCCAACGCGAACGTCTTGACGACGGTTCCATTTTTCATCGAATCGGGCGTAAAGGCCGCCAACACCGTTCGAATATTTCTTAACTTTGCGGCCGTGTCGGTGATCATCAACTGATTTGTCTTTGACAAGATTTTCGGCGTCGACATCAAATTCAGCGCCGACAACTCGTCCACTGCCTCGTCCGCATTGATTTCGCCGAGTGCAAAAAGGCACTTCACCACTTCATGATCGCTGGGGATGGACTCGAGCGCAGTCGACGGACACTTGCTTGGCCAACAAGTCGAGTTGCTGCAAACTGCGTTTGTCACTCAAATTGATGACCGAGAGCAACTCGCCGCTGCGGACCAACGTGTAACCCTCGGCCAACAAAAACAAATTGATTCGATCAATCGCGGCGGCAACGTCATAAGTCGACGAATCTGAATACGTAAAGCTGCCGGGCGGCAAGTCGCCGACGTGCAACGCCAAACCCGATTGGTTAGCGACCCACCCGATCACCTCTCGCCAAGGCGTCCCGTTGAAAGAAAATCGCAATTCCGTGCCGACCTGTTCCGTGTCAACCTGTTCCGTGCCAACCTGCTCCGCGGGGACCTGATTGCTCGATGCCTCATCGGTTTCGGCTCCGACGCAAACCGCAGTAGAACCAGCGATGCCGGGGACGATCACGAGACAAAAGATCCAACGACGAGTCTGAACGAAAATTGAGTTCATGGGATTTGCAACCAGCGTAGAGGCCGCCAGGAATGCGGCATGGCAGGAAAGTTTGCAAATGCGGTGCTACTCGCGGGAAAATGTCGGCAACCGAATGCCGAGACACTCTCACCTGCGAGATGCGTTTGCAAACCGAGCGGTAGGAGGTGGGAAAATAGGCGGGGATCGAACATTTGGCTTGTTACAGATGCTTCCAACCAGAAGCTTCGTGACACAGATGCCGTCAAAACAGTCTAATGCTTTATACGACCGAGTCAATCTTTACTCGCTTCTGCTGATCGGCGGAGGGTCGGCAAGAATGGACATTTGTCGGTGGGGCGCTTGCACCCCTCCACGATCATCTTAATGTTCGTTCTCCATCGATCGCTTTTAACCTCGCACCGATCGGCCGTTTCCTATGAGCACTTCACGTCGCGGCAACGGCCATTTGGCCTCCGCATTGATCCTTGTGGCCGCGTTGCAATTCCTGCTGTTTGACGTGAATTTTGCGGTGGGCGATCAAGCCAGCGATCTGGTGCCGCGATACTTACTTGGATTGGTTCATGCACCCGAAGTTCACGAAGAGCTCGATTTGACCGACGAACAAATCGCCGATCTCGAACTGTTATTTCGCGAGATCGATGGTAAGTGGTTCCCCGCACGCAACATGGCGGATCAGCCACGTTTAGCAGTGATCGACGAGCTTGAGGGCCGAGTCCGAGAATGGTTTCGAGAAAACACTTCGACGGATCAACAGCGACGATTGAGTCAGCTCGAATTTTACGCTCAGGGCAATCGCGTCCTTTTGCGTAGCGACGTTGCCAAGGAATTGAAGCTCGACGCAAAGCAAAAAACAGAGCTTTTCGAATTAGCTTCCGCAACCCAAGCTGCCCAAACCGCACTTGCAAAAACCAAGTTCGGTGATCCGTCGATCGACGCACTTCAAGCCTCGCTGGCGAAAAAAACTGCGGATGAACAGACATCTCTCAAACGACTGGTGCGTCCTGACCAGCGTGTGCGACTGGGTAAAATGCTGGGGAAGCCTTATGATCCGAGCCGATTGTCGCGGATTTATGCAATGGCGCCCGAGTTTGGTCCGTCCCCAGATTGGATCAACTCCCCGCCGCTAACCCTTCAATCCCTTCGCGGCAAGGTCGTGCTCGTCCACTTCTATGCCTTTCAATGTCACAACTGTCACGCTAATTTCGACATCTACCGTCGCTGGGCTGAGGAGTACTCGTCCGACGAGGTGGTTGTGGTTGGAATCCAGACTCCCGAAACGAGTCTTGAACGCGATGCAGATGCCGTTCGCACCGCCGCCAGCGAAAAGGACTTAAAATTTCCAATTCAAATTGATCTCGATTCCGCCTCGTGGGCCGCCTGGGGGAATACGATGTGGCCGACCGTTTACGTTGTCGATCAGAACGGCTATATCCGACATTGGTGGAGCGGAGAACTGAATTGGAAAGGTGCGACCGCTGACCAAACCATCGAGCGCAGTTGTCGAAAAGTTGCTACAAGAAGACGCGTGAATTCTCTCATCGGTTGGAGGCGAAACCGACGCGGCTGATAAAGCGATTGCGGCACGCAATTTGTGAATGCACTTCGTCCTGGTCAATCGTCCCGCTCAATCTTTGCAATTGCCTGGCTGCACGAATTGTGCCTCCCGATCGGCATCTCCGATCTGGGTTTTATCAGCCTCCGATGCACTCGGCTGCACTCGAATGACCATCACGGGTTTTGATTCGTCGTCAATGATCAACCGGGCATGCGGTTGAAAGTGGCGTAGTTCCAAGCCCACTGCATCAAGATCAGCAAACGATTCTGGAACTGAACGATCAACATCAGGTGGATAAACAACCACATCAGCCACGCGAATAATCCAAAAAATTTCCAGCTACCGATTTGGGCCACGGCAGCCGCACGCCCGATCGTCGCCATGGTCCCTCGGTCGTTGTAAACGAATGACGATTCAGCAGGCTTTGACTTGATTCGTCGGGCAACCAATCGCGCAACGTACTGGCCCTGTTGTATCGCGACGGGAGCGAGGCCCGGCAACGGTTTCCCATTGGGACCGGAGCAAACCGCGATGTCACCGATCGCGAAAATGTCGGGATTTCCCGCCACGCTCAAATCGCTCGTCACGGGTATCCGCCCGCCACGATCCGCTTCCACTCCGCAGGCCTCCGCCAACTTCTTGCCCAACGGGTTTGCTTTCACTCCCGCACCCCACAGCACGGTCTCGGTATCAATGACCAACTCGCCTTCGGTCGTATCGAGACGAACGTGATCCTTGGTGATCTGCGTCACTCGGGTGTCGACCCGAACCTCGACGCCGAGTTGCTCAAGCTTTCGAGCCGCCCTCTCGCACAATTCGACCGGATAAAAGTTCAATAAGTGGGACGACGCTTCCACCAACACGATCCGCGTATCCGGTGGATTGATGCGGCGAAAATCACGCTTCAACGTGTAATCGGCAATTTCGGCAAGCGCACCGGCGAGCTCGACTCCCGTGGGCCCGCCACCCACCACAACGAACGTCAGCAAGCGACGTCTCCGATCCGGATCCATTTCTCGCTCAGCAGATTCGAACGCCAGATAAATTCGGCGACGAATATTGGTCGCATCCGCGATCGTCTTGAGCCCGGGTGCGTCAGCAGCCCACTCGTCGTTGCCGAAATAACTGTGAGTCGATCCGGCTGCCAATACCAAGATATCAAACCCCTGCAATCCATCGGCTAATCGCAATTGCTTCGACCTAATGTCAATGTCAACGACTTCCGCCAGTAACACCTCGCAGTTCGATTGCTTTCGAAGGATGCAGCGTAGCGGCGTGGCAATGTTCGCCGGAGAGAGACCGCCCGTCGCCACTTGGTAGAGCAGCGGTTGGAAGAGATGGTAGTTGTGCCGGTCAATGATCGTCACATCCACGTCGCATCGACGCAGCCGTTTCGCAACCTCCAGCCCGCCGAATCCACCGCCAACAATTACCACTCTCAACCGGTCACTCATCACGAAGTCCTAAAAACAAAAAGATGTATCAAGTGATTTGAAACCGTGGTGGATCGTTCCGTTTCATCGAATACTCAAGATTGACTCTCGCCGGCACCGGGGGTGGAGTGCATCCGCTGACGAAGCTCCTTGCAAGCGTCCGCGGGATTGCTGCACAGCCCGCAACTGACGCTGCCGTCGGGATTGGTGCGGTTGGCGATTCCACCGCACGATCCGCTGATCGCTTTGCGGCCAAAGATGACACCGATTGCCATCGCGAACAGGACGATGGCGAAAGCGACGGTCGTGATCACCAAGATCGCCCAGGGTGAACCAGCCGCATTTTGATCTTCTCCCGCTTGTTCATTAAGGATTTCACCTGATTCGCGGGCCGGGTCTGGCCCTATGTCCGACACCGTGTATTGAGCCATCGTGCCGGTTCCGGTGCGAAGAAAATCGCCATCTTTGCGGGATATCAGCAACGCATGCAAACCTTCTCTTTTCGCCGTTTCCAAACCCTTCTCCGGCCCCAGCACGTCAATTGCGGTCGCCCACGCATCCGCCTCCACGCACATGCCCGCGGCGATCGACACCGATGCCAACTCATGATCAACCGGACGCCCGGTGCGTGGATCAATCGTGTGAGAGTATCGCTTTCCATCAACTTCGAAAAAATTGCGATAGTCACCCGAAGTCGCCATCGCCCGATCGTCCCCACCCGTACTCAACGCGTGAGCGATCGTCCATTGGTCACTCTCGGCATCTGGCATTTGAATACCCACTTTCCACCAACGGCCGGATTTGGAACCGCTGGTCCGGACCTCACCGCCGATCTCGACGAACACATTCTCCATACCATTTGCGTTCAAATAATCGACGACTCGATCGACACCATGTCCCTTGGCGATCGCCGATAGATCAATCTTCAAATCAGGGATCGATTTCTTGATTGCCGGAGGGCTCAATCGGAATGCCAAGTTTTGGTATCCGACCGACTTTTGAAGTTCCGAGATTTCGGCATCGCTAGGCGGCTTACCGGTTCGTTTACCGGGCCCGAAACTCCAGGCGTTGACCAACGGCCCGACCGTCACGTCGAATGCACCATCCGTCTTTTCCGAAATCGATTGGGCAGTCTGCACGACCACTGCAAACTCGAGGCTGACCGTGAACCAGTCGGTAGTTTGGGACTCGTTGAACCGACTGATCTCGGACGACTTCAAATACGTCGACATCTGGTCGTTGACGTTGCGAAGCACCCCGTCAACACCGATTCGAACGTCTTCCATATCAATCGAATCGGATGGTTCAAATACCTTGACCGAATAGGTGGTGCCCATGGTCTCGCCGACGAGCTCAACCATCTCGGCGTCGATAGCTTGGCTTTGGGAAGCCGCAAACGAATGACAGTGAGACGAAGACGACGCGAAGAAACATCGAGCAATGCAAGCGGGACATCAGAAACACTTTTAGGAGAGAAGTGAACTGGTCCCTTGCTCACGCTTCGGGTGGGGAGAGAGACCTTGCTTACCGTGGGGGCCATCCCACACTTATTATCCGCCGAAATCGTCGTAAGCGATATTCTCAGGCTCGACACCCAAGTCATCGAGCATACGGAAAACAGCTTGATTCATCATTGGAGGACCACAAATGTAATACTCAATGTCTTCCGGCGCCGCATGTTTGGACAAATAGTTTTCCAACAACACTTGGTGGATAAAGCCTACGTACCCGTCCCAATTGTCTTCCGGTGCGGGCTCGGAGAGTGCGATATTGAATTTAAAGTTCGGAAACTCTTTTTCAATCTCGCGAAAGTGATCGACATAGAATAATTCACGGGCACTACGCCCACCGTACCAGTAGGAGACCTTGCGATCCGTTTTGCCCCGTTTGAATAGCTCAAAAATATGGCTGCGGAGGGGAGCCATCCCGGCACCACCACCGATGTAAACCATTTCGGCGTCGGTGTCTTTGATAAAGAACTCACCGTAAGGGCCGCTGATCGTGGCTTCGTCGCCGGGCTTCAAGCTGAAGATCCAACTGCTCATTTTTCCGGGCGGCACATCAGGCATACGCGGTGGCGGCGAGGCCACGCGAATGTTCAACATGATGATGCCTTGCTCGCCGGGGTAGTTTGCCATCGAGTACGCACGAACGACTGGCTCTTCCACTTTGGAAACGTAACGCCAAATGTCGAACTTGTCCCAATCCCCGTGGAAACGTTCCTCGATCTCAAAGTTCTTGTAATGCACTTCGTGGGGAGGGCATTCGATTTGGATGTATCCCCCCGCTCGGAAGTCGACTTCTTCACCTTCGGGAAGTTCCAACACGAACTCCTTGATGAAGGTTGCGACGTTGTGGTTGCTGCGGACTTTGCACTTCCACTTTTTCGTCTCGAAGGCTTCGGGCGGCACTTCGATGACCATGTCATTCTTCACCGCAACTTGGCAACTGAGTCGCTCGCCCTCGGCCGCTTCCTTCTTATTGATGTGACCTTTTTCGGTTTCAAGAATATCACCGCCGCCGGAATCGACTTTCACCTTGCACTGGGCACACGTTCCTCCGCCACCGCAAGCGCTGCTGACAAAAATGCCGGCGTCGGCGAGCGCACTCAACAGTTTGCCGCCCGCAGGAATCTCGAGAGTCTTTTGATTATTGATCAAAATTTTGACGGGCCCGGAAGCCACCAATTGGCTCTTCGCCGCCAAAATCAAAAAGACCAGCGCGATCACGACTCCCGTGAACATCGCGACGCCTAAAAGAACGGTAGTCATGCTTGAACAAGCTCGTGATTGTGGATATTTAAAACGCGTCTTAAAGGCTGATGCCGCCAAAAGACATGAACGCCAGAGCCATCAGCCCGACAGTGATGAACGTGATTCCTAAACCGCGAAGCGGCGGGGGCACGTCACTGTATTTCATTTTCTCGCGGATACCCGCCAACGCGACGATCGCCAGAGCCCAACCGATCCCGCAACCCAGTCCATAAACAACGGATTCTGGAAAGTTGTAGCTGCGATCTTGCATGAACAAAGAGCCACCTAAAATGGCACAGTTCACGGTGATCAGCGGCAAGAAGATCCCTAGGGCGTTGTAGAGCGGTGGAAAGAACTTATCCAAAACCATTTCCAGGATTTGGACCATCGCGGCAATCACACCAATGAAGCTGATGAACCCGAGGAACGACAGATCAACCTCCGCGAAGTCAATCGTGCCGGTCGAGACGCCGAGGTCATTGACCCAAGTCATGGCGCCCTTCTTTAACAACCAACTGTCGATGACCTGGTTGGCAGGGATGGTGATGGCTTCAATGACAATCACCGCAGCGCTGAGTCCCAAAGCCATCTTTACATTCTTGCTGATCGCCAAGAATGTGCACATGCCCAGGAAGAACGCGAGCGCAAGGTTTTCGATGAAAACGGCTTGCAAAAAGATGCTGATTAAATTTTCCATGGTCGATTACGCCTCTTCAATTTGTTCGGGCTTCCAGGCTCGGATCGCCCAGATCATGAATCCGATGATGAAAAATGCGCTGGGCGGCAGCAGCATCAAGTTGTTGGGGTTGTACCAACCGCCGTTCCGATCCAAAGCAAAGATCTCGAAGCCGAATAGCGATCCGCTTCCAAAGAGTTCTCGAAAGAACGCGACCACCATCAGGATCAAGCCATAGCCCAACCCATTACCCAGACCGTCAAGGAAGCTGATTCCCGGTTTGTTCTTCATCGCAAACCCTTCGGCTCGCCCCATCACGATGCAGTTGGTGATGATCAAGCCGACAAACACCGACAATTGCTTGCTGATGTCATAAAAGTACGCTTTGAGTAATTGATCGACAACGATCACCAACGAGGCAATGACGGTCATCTGGACGATGATCCGAATGCTGCTGGGGATAAAATGTCGTATGGCGCTCACGCAAAAGTTGCTGCAAGCCGTCACGGCACAAACCGCTAGCGCCATCACGAGCGATGTTTCCATTTTGCTGGTCACCGCCAACGCGGAACAGATTCCTAGAATCTGTAATGCGATCGGATTGTTGTCGACGAGCGGATCGACAAGCACATCGATTGGTTTCTTAGCCATTGATCGGTTCTCCCGGTTGACGATGGTTCACTGACTTTGAATCAGCGGCATCGGTTGCTTTTTTGCGAAGTTTGATCTGATCCAAGATCGACTTGCTATCTTCGGCTGCCATTCGTTTTATGAACGGTCCATAAGCATCGTCGCTGGCCCAGTAACGAAGCATCTTGGTGACACCGTTGCTGGTGATGGTGGCGCCGGAGAGCCCATCCACGGCGTACACGTTTTCCGCCGGTGCGGGGCCTTTGTACACCAGGACGGCTGGGGTCCCGTCGGAATCATAGAGTTTGCGGCCGTCCCACTGGGCTTTCCAAGCGGGATTGTCCACTTCGCCCCCCAACCCGGGAGTCTCTTTGTGTTGATAGAAGGTCAAACCTTGGATTGTTTCCAGGTCGCTTTTGATAGCCAGGTAACCCCACAACGTTCCCCACAATCCCTTGCCATAGATCGGCAAAATATAAGATTGAATGTTTTCGCTTCCCGGCCGGTTGACGAAGTAAACCTTCATCACCGATGGACGAGATTCCTCGCCCGGGTCGAACTCAGGATTAGCGATCTTGATACTCGTTTTGGGGTCACGCGCTTCTTCGGTCAGATCCCATTCGGTCGCGTTGGCATCGTTGTTGAACGTGCCGTCATCCATGTTGATCATCCCCTCGCTGATCCAACCGTAAAGTTCATCAATCTGTTTCTTCGACAATTGATTTGCCGGCAAACCGTACTCACCGATCGCTAGACCGGCGGCATCCAGAATGTTCTTCTGTTGGTCAAGTTTCTCGTTCGCAAGCTGGGTGGGCTTCAGCGCGACTGCCGCGGCACTGACCGCAAGCGAACAGACGACGCAAAGCACGGCCGCGGTGGCGATGGTACGAGTTAGTGAATCACGTTGTTGCATAGCGTGTCATCCTCCGGCGAACGTTCAGTTGGACCACGAAATAATCGATCAGGGGAGCGAACACGTTACCGAACAAGATCGCCAACATGATGCCTTCGGGATACGCGGGATTGACGACACGGATCAACACGGTCATGAAACCGATCAACCCGCCATAAACCCATTTACCGGTGTTGGTCATCGACGCGCTGACGGGGTCAGTCGCCATGAACACCAAACCGAACGCTAAACCACCAATCACCAAATGCCATTGTGGCGGGATGCTAAACATCGCGTTTCCGCCACTGTTGACGCCCATCATCAATAGGGATGTCGCAACGACACCCGCGATGACGCCCGCCATGATTTTCCACGATCCCACACCCGAGGCGATCAAGATCACCGCGCCGACGAGGCAGAGCAGGGCGCTTGTTTCGCCGAAACAACCTTGAATGTTACCCAAGAAAGCGTCCATCCAACTGATCGAACCGGTCCAATTGGCCTGTTCACCGGCTGCGGGACCCATCGTGTAGGAAATGCTCGAAAGTGAATCAACCGCGTTGGTGCCCGGGGGTGCTTGGGCGAGTTTGCCCAACGCCGTTGCACCGCTAAACCCGTCGACCGCCGTCCAAACTCGTTCGCCACTGATTTGGCCGGCATAAGCGAAGTACAGAAAAGCGCGACTGGAAAGCGCGACGTTCAAGAAGTTTCGACCGGTACCGCCGAAGACCTCCTTGGCCACGATGACCCCGAATGCGATCCCCACCGCTACCTGCCACAGCGGGATCGATGCGGGCAAAGTCAGTGGGAACAGCAAGCCGGTGACCAGGAACCCCTCGTTGATCTCGTGCCCGCGTAGCACGCTAAAAATCAATTCGATATGGCCGCCGACAAACATGCAAACGATGTAAACCGGCAGAAAGTGAATCGCACCGAGTACGAAATTGTCAACAAAATTGCTGGGGTCGTGACCGAATCCCAACGCGTGGTGGATGGTGTAGTGCCAATCTTGATTGCCGCTGACTCCCACCGCGGCGGCCTGTTCCAGTGCCGTGTTGGCCAGATAGCCGACGTTCCACATCCCGAACAACGTGACTGGAATGAGCGACATCACCACGGTGATCATCATTCGCTTCAAGTCGATCGCATCGCGAACGTGCGTTGAACCTTTCGCGACTTCGCCGGGAGTGTAAAGAAACGTATCAAGCGCCTCGTACACCGGGTAGGCCATCTCAAGCGGACCACCTTTGGCGAATGTCGGATGGACTTTGTCCAATAGATTGCGGAGTGCTTTCATCGATCAACCTTCTCGTTCGATGGTGTTCAGGCTTTGCCGAAGCAGGGAGCTGTACTCGTATTTGCCGGGGCACACGAACGTGCACAGCCCCAAGTCTTCCTCTTCCAACTCCAAAATGCCGAGTTGCTGGGCTTCATCGGTGTCGCGGTAAATCAGCGATCGAAGCAACTGTGTCGCCAAAATGTCCATCGGCATCACTTGTTCGTAAGTGCCCATCGGCACCATCGCTCGCTCGCTACCATGCGTGGTGGTGGTGAACGAAAACTTCTTGTTGGGAAGTCCCGCGGAAGCAAACACACGAAGCGTCGAGTATTTGTCGAAGCCCGGCATCTGCCATCCCAAAAACTCACGTTCATTGCCTTCCTGGATGACCGAAATTTGATTGTGATAGCGGCCCAAGTAGGCTTCGGGACCGATCGCTTTGCGACCGCACAGGACGCTGCCGCTGATCGTGCGGACCGAAATGGAATTGTCGTACTCGCCGTCAAGCAATTCACTGACCTGGGCACCGATGCGGGTCGCCAAAAGTCGTGGCTGCCTGATCACGGGGCCGCCCAACGAAATCACCCGCCGGACGTCGACCGTACCGGTCTGCAAAAAGGCGCCGATCGCACACACGTCCTGATAGCCGATGTACCAGACCGTTTTTCCAGGACCGACCGGATCGAGGAAGTGAATGTGAGTCCCCACCAAACCGGCCGGATGCGGGCCGCCGAATGACTCCACTTGAACTCCGCTCACCGACGCACCGGGAATCTCCGCCGCCGGCGCTTTGCAAAGAAAGACCTTGCCGTCGGTCAACGTCGTCAACACTCGCAGTCCGAGATTGAATTGGTCTTTTCGATCGGAGATCACGATCGCAGGATCAGCAGCCAGTGGATTGGTATCAATCGCCTGCACGAAAATAGAGCTGGGCACCGAACCGGGCGTGGGCACTCGGCCGAATGGACGAGTCCTAAGCGACGTCCAAAGTCCACACCGGGCCAAGCCCTCGGTCACCTTTTCGCGACCCAAGGAAAGCGGATCTTGGCCCGCAAATTCCCCAAACTCGACTCGGTCATCGCCATCACCCTCGACGTCAATCACGATCGATTCGAATTTGCGTTTGGAACCCCGGTTCACTTCGGCAATCGTCCCCGATGCCGGCGCCGTGTAGGTCACTCCAGGATTTTTCTTGTCCTCGAGGATGGCTTGCCCCAATCGCACGCGATCGCCAGGAGCGACCAGCATCGTCGGCTTCATGCCGACGTAATCGGCACCCAAAAGGCCGACGCGAGAGACTCGCGGCGCAAGCTCAATGTGCTGTTCAGGACTGCCCAAGATAGGAAGGTCGAGCCCTCGCTTGATGGTCGTCATCAAAGACCCTTTTCGACTGTCGTCTTCAGTGAATCATGCTCGTAAAATTGACGCCCCCGGTGGGTCTGGCGATCAAAAGAAAAGCCTTTCAATCGGAAGAGACCTAAGCCGCCATAAAAAATCGCCGCCTCGCACTCGCACAGACCTGGGCAACAGGCAAAAGTTTGTGAAAAAAATCACAAAGTCCTTCGTAGCCAAAGCCCACGTCCTCTGGGACGCGGGCCGATCGAGAGTTGGCCAATGCCGTGGATTGACCGCTTAACACCTGGGCTTCCAAACCATTTTTTGGCGAGCACAAAATATGGCACAGTGACGGATTCGTCGCAACGGCAGTGGATTTTTCAGACGGTAATTCCGAGCCAAATGTTGCTAACGCCGGGATTCATTCCGCTATGCCACTGCAAGGGTCGATCATCGGGGGAGCCTCCATTCTGTGTCTCGACTTGAAGGTCAACAATTAGTCAGATATTGAACCGCACGATTTCCATTCTCGACAACCACCGTTGACGACAGTCGATCACAAACAAGAACTTTGGATCATGAAAACAACATTTCATATTTTTTCGCTCGGTTTTGCGCTCGTCATTCCTTTTGCCTTGGTGGCGGGTTGTGGGCCCAAGCCGGTCGCTACGAGTCCGGAAAATTCGGCGACTGCCGCCGATCATGATCACGACGACCACGATCACGATGAGCACGATCATGACCATCCCGAACATGGTCCCAATGGCGGTCACATGGTCGACATGACGGGCGGGTCGCACGTGGAGTGGGCACAAGACGACGACACAGAAATGATCAGCGTTTACCCCGAGAATGCTGATCAAGTGACGGGCGTGCAGATGAAAACGACGATTGACGGCAAAGCGACAGATTATCCGTTTACCAAGTCAGACGATGCCGTGCCGGTGGTCTACACGCTCAAAAGTCCTGAGTTGCTGACGGCGATCAAAATGGGTGATGCCGTCGTCACTGAGCTCGTCATCATGACCGCAGACGGCGAATCGACTGGAAAAGTCGTTCATCATTCCCACTAGGCCGTTAGTAAC
Organism: Pirellulaceae bacterium; assembly: GCA_963781095.1. Taxonomy (GTDB): domain Bacteria; phylum Planctomycetota; class Planctomycetia; order Pirellulales; family Pirellulaceae; genus Rubripirellula. The sequence goes on along the minus strand of CAWAEA010000012.1, from coordinate 131,117 downwards.
TCGACCTCACCTTCATTTATTTTCTCTCCAACCTCGCGACCTGTACTTTGCGCCGTCCTGATATTCGAAACGTTGTCATCATCGCCCACGTCGACCACGGCAAAACCACGTTGGTGGATTGCCTGCTTCGACAAAGCGGGCAATTCCGCGACGCCGAGCTGCGCGGGGAACGAATCCTCGACTCCAACGATCTCGAAAAAGAGCGCGGCATCACGATTTTGTCGAAGAACATCGCGTTGCCATACGAGGGAGTGAAGATCAACGTGATTGACACGCCCGGGCACGCTGACTTTGGCGGCGAAGTGGAGCGTGTGGTCCAGATGGCGGACGGTTGCTTGGTCTTGGTCGACGCCGCAGAAGGTCCGATGCCGCAAACCCGCTTCGTGCTCGAAAAGGCGCTTCAGGCTGGCTGCACTCCGATCATCGTGGTCAACAAGGTGGATCGACCCGACGGCCGACCTCTCGAGGCGCTTGATGAAGCGCTCGAATTGTTGGCTGAGCTTGGTGGCGAAGAGCAATTGGACCGAGTGAAATATGTATTTACAAGCGCAAAGAGGGATTTGCGACGCTCGACCCAGCGGTCAAGACGACGGACATGCGTCCATTGTTTGATTTGATCCTGTCGGCTTTGCCAGGCCCCGAGGTCGAGGAGAATGCTCCGCTGCAGATGATGGTCACGACACTGGGGTGGAGCGAATACGTCGGTCGAATCGCGATCGGCCGAATCGCGGCTGGCAAGATCCAAGCCGGTCAGACGATCGAGTTGCATCAAAAGAATGGACCGGTCAAGGTCAAGGCGGCGGGCTTGTTCGTGTTTGACAATTTGGGACGGACGGCTGCCGAATCGGCCAGCGCCGGCGACATCGTCGCGCTGGAGGGTCTAACGAATGTCGAGATCGGCGACACCATCTCGGCCGTCGACGCCAACAACGCGTTACCGCGCTTGAAGGTCGACGAGCCGACCCTCGAAATGGTTTTTAGTGTCAATACGTCACCCATGGTCGGACGAGAAGGTAAGTTCGTCACGACCCGTCAATTGAAGGCCCGTCTCGAAAAAGAACTCGAGCGAAACGTGGCGCTGCGGGTCGAGATGGTCGAGGGTGTCGAAGCCTACGCGGTCAAAGGCCGCGGCGTATTGCACTTGGCGATCCTGATCGAAACGATGCGACGCGAGGGATTTGAATTGTCCGTCGGAAAACCTCGTGTGATCTTCAAGGAGATCGATGGCAAGAAGCACGAGCCATTCGAGCGATTGCAGATCGAGGTGCCGACTGAAACGATGGGGCCGGTCATGGAGTTGGTCGGCCTGAGACGGGGACAACTCGAAGAGATGAACCCGCGCGGGGAATACACGCTGTTGAAGTTCTTGATCCCCTCGCGAGGTCTGATCGGGTTGCGAACGCGTTTGCTAAACGCCACCCGCGGCACCGCAATCATCAACCACCGATTCGAAAGTTATCGGCCGATCGAGGGCGACGTGCCCAAGCGTTCCAACGGGGTGTTGATTTCGATGGTCGGTGGAAAGACCGTCCCATTCGCGATGTTCGGGTTACAAGACCGCAGCGAGTTGTTGGTTCCCGCGGGGATCGAAGTCTATGAAGGCATGATCGTGGGCGAAAATGTTCGCGATAACGATTTGACCGTGAACCCCTGTCGAGAGAAGAAGCTGACCAACATGCGGGCGTCGGGCAGTGACGAGAATGTCATCCTCAAGCCGCCGCGTGACATGTCGTTGGAAGCGGCGCTGGAATACATCGAAGAAGACGAACTGGTCGAAGTCACTCCCGCCAACATCCGATTGCGTAAGATCCTTCTGAAGGAATCGGATCGTCGGCGAACTGGACGTAGCGCCTGAGGCGAAAAATTGCGGCGGAGACCCCAACGGGTTCCCGCCCGAGGCGCACCGTTTCGTCATGGGCTCGAGTCATCAATGGGCTGCCGCGCTTTTGTACGCCTTTTCGATGATGTCGTTGGTTTGCTTGCCGATTCGACCGTCGACCGCGGGTGATCGGTTTGCCATCACCGCGGCCGAGAAATCTTGAATCAGCGGCCCGTGCAGGTTATCCGATGGCGGATACGATTGCTCACTGTGTCCTTCCGCGTTCCGCAAGCTCAAGTCACCTTGGTTGAGGTCTTCAACGATGATGCGGCCATCGGTTCCAATCACCTCCACTCGGTCGGGCGTGTCGACGGTGCCAAAGTAGCACTGCAAAATCGCTTGGGCTCCTCCGGTGAATCCCATTGTGACGGTCGCCGTTTGTTCGGCCTCGTAGTCGGGTGAATCCGACATCATCGCCTGTACGTTCTTCGGTTCGCCGAGCCAGCGAAGAAACAGGTCGATGCGATGGCTGCCGATGTCCATCAAGGGGCCACCACCGCCACGCGATCGGATCACGCGCCAATCGTCCGCGGGGAATCGATTGGGATTTCCACACACGCACGTGATGGACAAGATGCGCCCCAGGCTTCCCGACTCGATCGCGTTGGCAATCTGTTCCACCACGGGGTAAAACCGCCGGTAATAGGCAACCCCCAACTTCACATTCGCTTGATCACAAACCGCGATCATCTCGGCACATTGATTTGGGTCGATCGCCATCGGTTTTTCGACCAGCACGTGTTTCTTTGACCGCGCCGCCGCGACGGTTTGCGGGAGGTGGCAATCCACCGGGGTCGCGATGTACACGGCGTCGACGTCCGACGAAGCGATCAAATCATCCGCATCGGTGAACCGGCCGGGTATCGCGAATTGGTCCGCAAACTGATTCAGCGGCACTTCGCTGCGACGGCAGACTGCTACCAATTCGGAATTCGGATCGCTCTGGATCGCTGTGGCGACTCGCTTATTGGCAATGTCGCCGGCACCGATCAATCCCCATCGAATCGTCATTGTCTTGTTCCGGAGTCTTGCGTGGGGGGAAGTACTAAAAGTCTTGGACCCGTGTGATAGGCCAGATCGCAAGTTGACGCAATCATGTCAACCGCTGAGCGGCGGGGACGGTCGAGTTGCGTGTTGTCTTCTCCGTGATCACGCATCCATTCTGCTTGGTGAACTGCCATGCAACTTGGGTTTGCGTCGGCGCGTCATGTTTGACTACCCTCTCGCTGGATGTTGGATGGAACCCGGCAAATCGGTAGGTAAGCGAGACATGAGGTCGCGTGATGTGGTGGAACGACAATCGCAGTGACCTTTGTTCAAAGGTCTTAAAGGATGAGATCGCAAAAGCAGTTTCCGCGCAGCCGCAATCCTGTGTTGATGAGACGCCCGTTGGCCGCGAACTGCCAAAGTCGCCGCTACCCGCGGAAGTCCCTCCACGGGTCGAGCGTCCCAGGTTGATCGATAGATTGACGCCCGATCAACACGCTGCGAATGAACAACTTCTCGAAGCGGCCGGAGAGCATTTCGAGCACGAGGCCAAGCAACTCGGTCGTGACTTGCTCGCGATCGAAGAACTGGTGGTCGAAAAATCGACTCAAATCGAGCGTTTGACGGTCCAGCTTCGCCGTGTTTCATCCGACCGCGAGAGCGCGGTGACGCAAGTCTTTGAGCAACTGGATTTGCGTGACGTCGAAAGCCAGCGGTTCGGCGCGTTGATCGATGACTTTGAGAAACAACTGGCGGATGCACGCGGCGAACTGTCTGCGCAGGCAAAACAGAATCGTGCTCACGTTGAGGCGACTGAAATGGCCGCAGCGGCATGGGCCGACCAAACCCGTCGACTAAAAAAGACGCTGTGTTATCGCGAGTCCCAGCATGCCAGCGAAATGGGGGCTTTGCGGGATCAGATGGCGGCAGCCATCGATGCCGAGCGCGAGCAAGCCGCCACGCAAGCGGAGGCGTGGGCAAAGCAACATCAAGCCTGGACGCGACATTTACACGCCTGGGCCGCCAGCCAACTTCATTGGTCTGAGCAGCTCGAACGGTGGGATCAACGCGAACATTACTGGGCCGATTGCCTTCGCGATTGGGATCAACGGGAATACGATTTGTCGCAACAAGCCGCGACAACTTCAAGCGAAATGCAGCAGCGGTTGGTCGATTTGCAAGCCCATTGCGATGCCGTCGAAAAAAGGCATGAAGTTAGTCTTGAATCGACACGTGAAGAGCTACGTGCGAAAGAAGAAATCTTAGCGACGACGCGCGAGGAATTGTCCCAAGCATGGAAGTTGTCGCAAACAGCGACCGACCATTTGCAGCGTCACGAAGCGACTCTCTTGAAGATGCAGGATCAAGAGCGGCGATTGATTGAGATCCAGGCATCGGAATTCGATTCGTTCCAAAACCGTATCCACGAGTTGCAATTGACGATTGACGAGTTGTCCGGCAGCCTCGACGACGAACGCGAACGGCGTGGACTTCTCGAGAGCGAGAACCAACGATTGCAGAACGATCACCGTCAGCGTTTAGCATTTCTGCATGAGCAACGTGATGACTTGGTCGAACAGATCCATTTGTCGAGCGAACGAATCATTGCTCAACAGGCCGAGCTGGCTCGTTTGAGTGCGGTGGCATCCGAAGCCGAGGAGCGACAACCTGCTCGACGCCAGAGTGAACTCGACGAGTTGCATGGCGGATCGTCGCAGCGGGCCGCTTGAGTACCGTGGTGTGACCGACCGCCCGTCCCTCATGCATCGGGTCGCCCGATTTTGACGGCCCGGATAAGGTAGATAGGTGTGTATCCATCGACCGCCAAAGGAATTTTCCCCCGCGTGCCCGATTCAGTCCCCCCATCACCGATCCTGTTCGAATCGCATTCCCATACGCCGCTTTGCAATCATGCGATCGGCGAGCCGACCGAGTACGCCGCGATGGCCGAACGACGGGGCCTCCGAGGGCTGATCGTGACGTGTCACAATCCCATGCCGAATGGTTTTTCCGCTCACGTTCGGATGCGCGAGGATGAACTCGACCATTACGTCGATTTGGTGACGCGGACGCGCGAAGAATGGGCGGGCCGTGTCGATGTTCGGTTGGGGTTGGAGGCGGACTATTTTGAGGGCTACGAATCGTACCTCGAAAAACAGTTGTCCTCGCATTCCTTTGCGTTTGTGCTCGGATCGGTGCATCCGCAAATTAGCGAGTTCCGCCAGAGTTACTGGTCGGATGATCCGCTCGAGGTTCAACGTGTGTACTTTCGGCTGTTGGCCAAGGCGGCACAGTCGGGCCTTTTCGATTCGCTCGCTCATCCCGACTTGATCAAGAACCAATTCGCCGACACATGGGATATCGGCGCCGTGATCGACGAAGTGCGAACGTCACTCGATCAGATCGCTCAAACGGGGATTGCGATGGAGTTGAACACATCGGGGATGAACAAAGCGATCCCCGAAATGAACCCATCTCCGGCAATGCTTTGTGAAATGCAGACTCGCGGAATCCCGGTGACGCTCGGCGCGGACGCTCACCATCCCGATCGAGTCGCCGATGGTTACGAAACGGCGCTAGAGTTGTTGGCGAAATGTGGGTACAACCACGTCAACTTTTTCTTGAACCGCGAGCGTCACCAGGTTCGTATTGACGATGCTTTGGCGTCATTGAAGACTGCTTCGAGAGCCAATGAGACAAGTCCGGCTTCAAGAAACTCCCCCTTCCAAACTCCATCACGTCATTCCGAGCAAGCATGAAAGTCAATGAGTATTTCGACGGCAATGTCACGTCCATCGCTTTCGAAAATCAAGAAGGTCGCGCGACTGTGGGAGTGATGGCTCCCGGCGAATACGAATTCGGAACCAGCGAGCCCGAGCGGATGAAGGTCGTCTCGGGCGCATTGGCAATCAAGTTACCGGGCGAATCCGAATTCAAAACGTACGCGGCCGGGTCCGAGTTCTGCGTCGTCGCGAACGTTAAGTTTGGGGTCAAAGTCGCCGAGTCGACCGTCTACGTTTGTTTTTACGGTTAAACGCTCCTTGCAAGATCCCGTTCGCATCGGGGTACCGCGACGCCAAAGTTTGACTGGCGTCAGGAAAGCTGTAGTCTAAAGGGTCTGAGATGCGTTTTTCGCATTCGGTCGATCCAGGATCCTTGGTGGGATTTTCCTATGACACAACAGCTTTTCTTCGCGCAGAGTCTTGGTTTGGCAGCGGTGATTTCGGTAGCGATGGTTGGCAACGTCGTCGCGCAAAACGACGACACTCGACGATCGACGCTACGTCCCGGCGGCATCGGTGCTAACCTTCAACGCCGCGCGAACCCACCGGATGTTAACCAGCCGGATGTGAACCGACGCGATGCGAACCGACACGTCGGTCATGGTCCGCTGCTGGATCGCGGGCATGGTAACTTGCATGTGGGGCCCCATCATGGAGGACACCATCATGGAGGATTCCCGGTTCATGGCGTTGGGTACCCGGTTTATCCTCGCTATCCGTACGGCGGATATTACGGATACACGTTTGGTAATCCGGGCTTCAATATCCCATCCTATCTGTCGCCTTCCTATTCCTCATACGGCTACGGAAACCAGTATCCCGGCTACGGGTATGGATATGGGTATGGCTACGGCTATCGATACGGTGGATACGGCTATCGCCGCGGCAGCGGTTCGATCTCAAATGGCAGTTCGTCATCGGGACGGTTGCCCGGCAGCAACTACTTTGGCGATCCGAACGCGAGCCATTACATTCCCGGCTTGAAATGATCGCGATTGCTGCTTGAGGGCTTTCGTCCGCAAGGGTTTGAGCCAAAGCGACATGGATTCTGGTCCGACCCCACCGCGTGGGGTGGGTACAGTAAAATTCGGCTTTGACCGAATCGAACTGCGGAGCGAATCGCGTGAGCATCGAGCGACGACAGCGGCTTTTCGCGGTCCTTGAACCGCTGGTGACGTTGGATGATTTTTCGTCCGACGAGGCCAAGCAAACGTGTTCGGAGTCAACTCCCGGTTATGTGACTCGGACGCTCGGTCAATTGGTTGTCGAAGGAATTTTGATAAAGTGTGAAGTCGCGGGTGAGTTTCGATATCGCTGGTTAGCCGATCGACAATCGTTCCATCCCGAGTCGTGGATTGAATCGCAAATCCACGGGACGCAAGTGAAGCAGACCCCGGTCGACGAGCGACCACGTGAACGCTTGCTTCGGATCGGTGCGCCGGCGCTCTCGAACGGAGATTTGTTGGCGATACTGATTCGCGTCGGCGTCGTCAACGAGTCGGCGTTGGTCGGAGGTCAAAAGGTGGCCAATCGGTTTGCCCAGCGAATCGAGGACTTGCCGCGTTGCACACCGCAAGATTTGAAGTCGATTTCCGCCGCCGTCAAATCCGACAGCTATTGCCAGATCATCGCGGGCATCGAACTGGGCCGACGCATTGCCGCCGTCGAAGCCAATCGAACCCCGCTCGCAACCAAGATCACCAGCACCAAAGAGGCTCTCGAATATTGCCAGCGTGCGTTCGCGCGTTTAGCCACCGACGCGGTCCAGGAGGAATTCCATATTGTGACCCTGGACACCAAACATAAACCGATACAAACGCACCGCATCACCGTCGGAACGTTGGACGCCAGTCTGGTACATCCCCGCGAAGTCTTTCGGGCGGCGATTCGCGATAGTGCGTCTGCAATCTTGTTGGTCCACAACCATCCCAGCGGCGATCCGACACCGAGTCGCGAGGATCATCAAGTCACCGACCGATTGACGGAGTCGGGCAAGATCCTGGGCATCAATGTGTTGGACCACATCATCGTCGCTCGCGAGCGCTGTCTGAGCATTCGCGAGTGCAACTAAATCCATCGCTTAGCAACGGGCGATCAATAAGTGACTTCTCATTTTCCCCTCTCTCTAACTCTCTCCCCCGCAAATCGCTGCGCGGCGGGGGAAGAGAAGAGAGGACGTTAAACGCGTCACTAATTCATCGCTCGTTGCTTACTGATCGGCATAGACCAGGGTGCTCTCTTCTTTGGCGACCGGTTTGTTGGCACGATCACTGACGACGACCGCTTTGACCAAGTGAGTTCCCTCAGCCACACCGCGGACTCGCACTCGGTACTTCATTTGCGCCGCCGGCATCAATTTGGCTCGAGGTTGGAAGGCCACCATGCCGCGACCATCGGTCCCCGCATCGCCGTCGGTGGAGACCAATTCGAGTCCAGGCGGCAGGTGCAACTCGACTCGCACATTTTCATCCGCGATCGAACCGTTGTTGACAACGGTGATTTCGTAGTTCGTCTCGGCGCCCACTTCGATCGGTCCGCCGGGATTTAGGATTTGGAAACTCAGCTCGGCGAGTCCTTCGACTTGAACGGCACGTTCGCTATTGGCGACCACGCCCAAGTCGGCTCGCGCGTCGATTTTGATCGCTCTCGCTCCGGCTTCGACCGGCAACAGGGTTAGCGGAACGGAACCGTTCTTGCCCGCCTGCAACGTTGCCAACGACCAGACGACCATATGACGTGACGGATCGTAGTGACCTTCGGGAATGGTGCTGACAAAAGTGAATCCGCGATCCAGTTGGACGCTCAGTTCGACGTTGGTTGCATCGGCGGTGCCGACGTTGGCGAGATCCACTTGATACGTCGCTTGCCGCTCGAGATATCGCAAGCTCGGACCCGTCATTTTTACGTCGAGTTTCGGCGCGACCACTTCGACGTTTATCGAATGCTCGGCCGTTAGACCGTCTTCGGAAACCAAACGGATGACATTTTGAACGACGCCCGGCGACACCGCTCGAAGACGCAGGATTTGATTACGAATTTCGCCCGGCGCGAGATCGCCGATCAAGTTATCCAGTTGGCGGCCCTTGGGATGCTCGAGACCCTCCGGTACATCCTCTTGCAACGAGACGGCGATTGCATTTCCCGTACCCGGATTGGAGACCTCGAGCTCGATTTCTAGAAGTTGACCGACCAACACTGTTTCGCGAGCTCGCTGGACGATTTTCAGCTCGGGCCGGGTGCTGATCGTTCGCACCGACGCGGCTGCTTCAAAGGAAACACGTGCGGTGCTGCCCAGTTCGCCTTCGGTCTCGGCGATCAACTGCATCGTCAAAGTGCGTTCACCACCGGCCGGCATTGCACCGAGTTGCCAGAGCAATTGGTTTCCCTGTTGGACGGGGGCGGGCGACGCATCCGCCAAACGCATCCCCGCGGGAATGCAGTCATGAACTTTGACGTCGAGAGCTTCAACGGCGCCGACGTTGGTGACCTGGATTAAAAACTCAGCCGGCTTGCCAACCGTGACCTGGGGTGGTGCCCGTTTGTGAATCACGATGCTCGGCGTTTGCACGCCGTCGAGCCGCCGATCGCCGGGCGAGTCAATCACGCTGGTGGGATCGATCGCAATCGCGCCGGACGGCGGGGGAAGCATTTGGGGTTGGTAAGAGTCCCGCGAATCGATTTGTGAATTTGCGACGGCTTCGCCCGCCGGATAGGCGGAGTTGACTGGCGAGCCCGGCATTGCATCGTATTGATTGGGCAAACTCGCCGTCCGCGACGGCGGCGGCATTTGATTCATCGCCATTGCCGTTGGGGCTCGGTCGAGCGCCGCTGATGGCGCACCGGTCTGGTCGCGTGGTGGCAGCGGTGATTCCCCTCGCAATGCGTTGGTTTCGGGGCCACCGCTGCGAAGCAAGTTGTCCTGCGCCATCGCGCCATGGTTTTGGATGGGTTGGTCGGCCAGATCGCTCGAACCGGCCGCCGGCTGGTCATCCTGGTAATATTCGACGTTTGGCATCGGTGCCATGCTGAATTCGGGCATGTTGGTGGCCGGTGCGGCGTGGCCGGATGCATCCTGGAAGGGTGCGCCTTGTTCGGATGGCGTTTGAAACTGCGTGTCTCCCGCCATTCCATTTTCTAGGCTTGCGGGTGGGGCAGCCGACGCACCGACGGGAGCTTCCGACGGGAAGGTCATCGACGCGGATCGTTCGTTCCGAGCCGTTGCGGCGTCGTAGCCGGGGCCCGGTTCACTCGGCATTGCTGCGGCATCGGCGGGCGGCATCGACCATTGGGTCGCGGCATCCAAGTGGGGTTGATCGCTGTTATCGGTTTCGCCCTCAATCAGATCGACCGGTTCGGGAAAACCAAGCGTTGCAGGAGTTTGAAAGGATGAGGTGGCACCATCATTTGGTGGTGCAAAGGACGAAGCCATGTCATCGGCCGGGCCGCCCGCGAAGGCGTCGTCCTCGACATGCTGGACCAAGGCAACCGCCCCTTGCGCGAAGACGTCGTCATGAGATGAAGGTTGACCCTCGAACCCCGCTTGAGCGACCGGGGAAGCCGTGCGTTTCGGACCAGCCCCATCGGGTAGCCCGGCGATTGGAGCGGCAGGCTCCCCCGATGCGGGAGCCTCGGCATTCCAAGTGCTGTTACTGTCTTGCTTGTCTTTTTGGGCCAAAGCAGCGGCGTAAGCGCCGAAGATGATGGTGACCAGACCAGCGCCGAGTCGAACGCCAAACGATTTCATAGGTCGCATTCCTTCGCAAAAAATTCAGGCAATTCCTTTGCCTCACGCTTTCGTTACCAAATCGGATGCCGCTGGCGAAAGACCAATCGCGTGAAACGCGCCGCTCAGTATTGCGTGCCGCGCATCGGGTAAGCTGTCGCCGTCTCAGCCGTATACTGCGTCGGCCCGGTGGCCGGATTTGCTAGGCCGTATCCACCCGGTGTGGGGCCCGATAACGTGGTCAAATCGACAGACCGCGACGCCGACGTGGGCATCGAAAACAAATTGGGATCGCCGCTGAGCAGTTGGTTCACGGCGTAGTCGCTGACGTCTATTCGCATCGTCAACGGCGGGCCGACGGCGGGTACCAGGTGGATGTCCACGCGGAGAGGCAACGCACATTGATGGGCCTCATAATAACGATGTTGGGTCGCTTGGCTTTGCGCGACCAACTTTCCCGACGGGTCGTAAAGGAACTGGTCGGTCACGTAACCCAAGGTGGGTTCGATGAACAAATCACGCTGGTAGTTTCCGATCGGTGATGCGATCGTGCTGCGGACTTGTAGCTTGCCATCGGGAAGCGCCACCGGTCCAGCCACGACGGTGGATGGATCAATTTGAACCAGACCGAGCGCATCCATGATCCAAGTCGGATCGACGGGAAGAATCGCACGATCGAGCTGCTGTTGATACTGTTGGTGATTGGCGTAGTACAGCTTTTTGCTCATGTCTTCGGGAACTTCGAACCAAAACACCTCGTCGTTGCTGCCCAGATCCAAGCCCATCCCCATCAGGATCGGAATGCTCGCTCGCAGTCGAAAGTTTCGTTCGCGTTGCAAATTCATCGTGGCGCTGCTGAGTCGCGGCAGGCTCGGCATGCTCAACATCTCCACGGATGCCGAATTGGTTGACAACTGCTGGACACTGGCGGTTCGATTGACCATCACCGCGACTTGTTCCAATGTCGGTGTTTCGTTGAAGACGACGGGCGGAGGTGGATACGTCAGCGGCGGAGAACGACGCGCGAAGTCGCACCGCCGGAGACGAATAGGACGAATCCGATAACGATGGTGCCGAGAGCTCGCATCCGTGCGATTCCGTGGTGCGTCGTGTTGGGGGGCCTGAGCAAAACAATCTGGGTGCAAAACGCGGGTGCTACGCCGCGTCTTCATCGGGGGTGACTTCACAGTAGAGAAGCTCGTTAAGCTCCTCACGCAGCGAATCCGATTCGCGCCGCGAAATCTCGCAAGTTTCCACATCAATGGTGCTGCCATCGGCGATCACTTCGACCCGAAAATGGTTCTCGGCGAGGGAGTCATTTTCGCTCGTTTCCAGCGTCCGGAGCAAACGTCGTCTCATCAACATCAGTGCTAACAAGTAGCGGGTTTTTTCCTTATTCGGTACCTGATCCATTTGCCTCAACAGATCGATCAACACTTCGGGAGGCGCCAGCACCATTTTTCGCTGATCCGTCGTCGGCATCCGTTTTTTCCACCATCCGATCGCATCGTCGGGAGCACCAGTCCAGGCTTCGGCGGAATAGTCACGACGCACGTAATCGTCGCCCGATTCATGGATAACCGAGTAATACCACTCGCCTTCGCGCAGCGGTCGCTTCAGCGCGTGGCACTGGCGGGTCGGGCGATTGAGTTTGTATTCACCTATCATGAAACGTCCGGCGTGAAACGCGGGAAAACAACGCGTGATATTCACCCTAGCAAAACTCAGAGGCCCCGCGTAAGTCCGGCTTCGCCGCCATCGCAGGGTTGGAGTCAGTCGATCGCTCGCCGTCTAGATCGCAATCGGTTTACCGAGTTGACGGCGGACCGGAACGACTTGGCCGACGTGCATCATCACGTGCGTGGCGATCAAACAGAACACGGAGCCGACCGTCGGGCAAATCGAAGACAGATGCTCGGGCCCCGGTTTCTCGAGATCATCAGGGTCGACGGAATCAATCGCCGCGAAAGTTGCCGTCTTGAGCTGCGCGAACAAGGCCAGGTACTCGGCCGTCGACAGAAATTGGCTCGGATCTTCGCTGGCGACGTTCTCCTTCGCATGATGCTCGGCGAATCCCTCCGGCAAACTCACGGCGTGACCGGGCGCGATCGAGTCCAGCAAGCTATATCCCGAATGAATCAGATGTCCCAATTGCCACGCGATGTGATTGCAACCCTTGCCAGGCCGCGTCAACAGCTCGGAATCGGTGAGGTCACTGATGTAGGTGCTCATCACCATATCACTCAGTGAATAGGTTTGTTTTAAAACGTCATTCGCATTCATGGCTGGATGTCTTTGTGGGAGGATTTTGCGTCGCTTTGGCACGCTGGGTCGGATGTCGGAAGACGCAAAGTTAACACATTCATCTGCTTGCATTCAAATAATGACAGGCTGGCGGCGGCGCAGCGCTAACGCGTCTGAAATTGAATCGTGATAGGCGTTTCTTGCGCCACCGTTTCCACGGGCGGTTGGGAGGGTTCGCCAATCCACGTGGGATCGCCAATTTCATACAGGACTGTTTCTCCCTCGGTGGGATCGGCTTTACACCCCAGTGCGTGATAGATCAGGGACGCCGGCGTCTTGGTTTCAAATTTAGCTTTTGTGGGCGGCTGGATCACCATCCGCAATGATTGCCGGGCACGCGTCATTGCGACGTAGAGAAGACACATGGCTTCGGTCATCGAGCCCTCCGCTTGCATGCCGAAGGCACGCTGCCAAGCGGTCGGAAGGTAGTGCCACGACTTGCTGCCGATGTAGCGTGAGAGTCCGCGTGGCGGATCGCCCGGATTCTCAATGTCCGGAACACACGAGGTTCGGGCACGGGTCAGTGCGCCATCAAGCTCGGCGAGAATCACGGCGTCGAATTCGAGACCTTTGGATTGGTGTACCGTCATCACGCGAACCGCAGCGGCTTGCGGTCGCTCGACCCGCTTGTCGCGGACCATGCGGACAAAATCGCGGAGTCGCGGCCCCGGATTCATTTCATATCCGAGCGCAAGTTGCACCAGTTGTTTCAGCCTCAGCGTTTCTCTCGAGTCGCAGAGCGGAGCCAGCTTGCCAGCCAACATTTCGACCGTTTCCGCGATTCCGCGATCTTCACACATCGCGCGGATCACGTCACCACCGAAGCCTGCAATCTCAATCATCGGAGTGGATTCGGCGTGGAACGCCCAGCGTCCGTCGCCGGGGTGCTCGGCCATCATCAAGGCGGACAAAATCATCTCGACGGCGGCCGAGTCGGTCAACGGGTTTCCACCCTCCTGGCTGACATTGACGTTCATCTTCTCCAGCAGATAAATCAATTGCGCGACGCCGCGATTGGTCCGGGTCAAAATCCCAATGGTCCTGTCCGGATTGGCAAGATTGATTTGGGCGGCAATGCGGGCGGCGTCCTCGAAACACGCCAGTCGTCGTTGGTCCGCGTCACCGTTCTCAACCTTCCGCGACGTTTCAAGACGGACGTGTCCTGGCAAATCGTTTCGCGCGGTCGAGTGGTGAGGAAAACGCCGGGCGAAGTCTCGGATGGCGACGGCTTCGTACATCGCCTTGTCGGTCAAGTCGGTCGAGGTGGCTGGATCGCAAATCGAGTGACGCGTCAAGTTCTTGAACGTCTCGTTTACCGCTTGCATCACGACGGGGCTGCTGCGGAAACTCTCGTTTTGCTCTTTCTCCGTGATGCCCGGTATCTGATCAGAAACCGCTTCAAAAATCTCAGCCACGCCGCCTCGCCATCCATAGATCGCCTGCTTGGTGTCGCCGACACAGAAGAAGGATTTCGATATTTCTCGCGTCTCTTGACCGCCGGACGTTGCGGAATGGTCCGCGGGGTTCGGTGCGGCACATCGCGCGGCGAACGGTCGCAACACATGCCACTGGACAGGAGAAGTGTCTTGAAATTCGTCGAGCAACAGATGGTCGACGGCTCCATCCATCCTGAGTGCCAGAGATTGATGATCGAGCCGTGAGAACTCAGCCGCCAAACGAATCGCAACGTCTTCAAAGCCGACCGCGCGGGCGGCTTGCTTCAATTGACTGATGTGGTGCTCGTAGGCGGCGATCACCGTGGCGGTGGCCTGGTTTTGCGCATTCATCAGCGAAAGCACGGTTGTTTTCGCAGCCGCGTAGACGACATCGAAAGCTTCATCGACACCCGCGGGGAACGGGGCTCGATAGTACAGCACTTCGCCTCCCGTTCGCCGCGCAGATCCGATATTGGCCACCAGCGTATCGTCGATCAACGACGCAAAATCTCGCAACTCGAGTCGCTCGGCAAATTGTTCCAGCTTGGCTCGCAATCGTTTTTGGGGCGGCTCCGCCATTCGCATGATCCCCGCGGCACGGGTGACATCAGACGATTCGGGCAACTTCGGCGCCCTCAATTGCGTCCAAACTTCATCGCCCGACAGTCGTTGATCACTGTAGGCGGCGTCAACGACTTGCAAGAGCTCGCGAGCGACCGAGCGTTTGATGTCGCCCTTTCCAAGCATCGATAACACCGCCGTCATCTCGCTCGGGTCGAGCATCGCGATCACCAAATCGATCGCCCGCTCCCGCATCCACACCTCTTCGATTTCATCCGTCAATCGCCACGCCGGTGGCAGCGTCAATTCAAACGGAAACGATCGCGCGAGTTGCGAAAACAGACTGTCCATCGTGCAGATGCGCAGCCGGTGAATGTTCCTCAGCAACGTGTCCACCAACTGAAGGCATACGCTGCGCGGCAACGTGGGGATCCCGACTTGGGCGCGCAGCGCTTCGAGCGCCTCGGGATCGTCTGCATCGGCCGCCCGCGCGAGCGTTAGCAGAACTCGGTCCAGGATTTCCCCGGCCGCTTTTCGCGTGAACGTCGTCGCCAATAGGGTCTCCGGCGAGGCTCCCTGCAACAGAATTCGCAGCAGCCTCGCGGTCAACTGATACGTTTTTCCGGTGCCCGCGCTCGCGCGCACCAAAATGGGTTTTAGAGCATGCGAATCGATCGCATTTTGGTTTGGCGATCCATCCTTGTCGGTGGTAGAGGTCATGACTGAGCTCCCTCGCTATCCCATGGATCATCTTGATCGAGCATCCGGCTGGCGACACCCGTTTGCAGGATCATCGCATAGTCGTCGAATTCAACGCGTTGGGTGGTCGGTTCAAATTTTCGCCCAAATCCCGCGAATGCATTGGAGAATGATTTGTTCGGCCTCCGTCATTTGCGGCTCGCTAAACTCGGCGAGGTTGATTCTGGTTTCATCATCTTTCTCGCTGACGTTGAAGTATCCGAGCGAGACTTCGTGTGGCGGCGCATCGATCCCGAGAAACGGGATCATCATTCGATAGAGCGGAAGTTGCAGATCGATCCACCGGAGACCTTCGTCCGTTCTTGCGAGGTGTTTTTTTTCTGGTTTGTGACCATGAGTCTTGTAATCCAAAATGGCCCAACGTCCGGTCGCGGGGTGAAAATCGATCCGATCAAAACGGCCGCGCAGCCCCATTCGCTTGCCATCGACATCGACTCCCGCCCCCTCGCGTTCACTCACCGCAGCTTCGGAGGCGTGAATACGCCAACCCTGGGCGATTCGATCCGCTTGCGCCACCGCGACCGCTTTGAGGCGACGTTCCGCCTGGGCGATTTGGATGGCGACCGCCATTGACGCGTCGCTGCCGTAGACCTCCGCCGCGTATTGGTGCAAATGGTCAATCAAAATCGCTTCGATCTTTGAAGCTTGACCTTCATCGCGATCGGGCGACTCGCCGAATCGTTCGAGCGCAGCGTGGACCAGATCGCCGAACTGATTCGCCGCCAGCTCGCCGGCGGAGTCATCGATCGGTTTCAGCTTCAAAACGTGTCGAAGATAGAACCGGTACGGGCACGCCAAGTAGTCGCGGAATGCCGTCACGCTCATCGTTTGAACCGTCCCCGCGTCACCCGACAAATCAAATCTTGGGATCTCCAATTTTGATCCATCGATCGCGATGCCATTTTCGGTGGGTGCTTGGTCCCACCGATGGTGGATCCATCGGCGGGAGCGAGGTTTGCCCATCAACATGCGAATTCGCCGTGCCGCATCTTCGGTCGGCGTCGCCGCCAACAAACGACTCGGGGGCGTGGGCGTCCCGTCCGCTTTCGATTTTCCGACGATAAATCGGACATCTTTTCGAGTCGACAAAATCAGGTGCATGACGTAGACGTCGCGTGCGTAGCGGCGTTCGTTGTCCGCCATCTTCAACTTGGTTCGAAGCGATCCTGGTAAGAACGGGTCATTGGTGGTTGCACCGGGAACGAACGGGTGGTTGAGTCCGACGACCGTCATCGCGGGCACATCATCGAGCGCCAAGTCGAGCCACCCCAAGATTTGAATTTGGTTCGGGTTGGCCGTTCCCACGACGCGGGTATCGATCATCCGAGCCACCAACATTTCGATCGCTGCCGAGCCCGAAACGGGCAAGTCCAAATCAGTGTTCAACTCTGCAAAGCGATCCATCAACCGGATCGCGGAGTCCAACGCCATCGACGTTCGATCACGCACCGGCGTCGGCGCCGAACGAGACGTTTCATCCACGTTTTCGGCCGAAACTTCGTCGGCGGAGCCTCCATTTGCGAAACTCTCTTCGCGGCCATACAGATCGGATAGCCACGTCGCGATGATCTTGCTCCATACGGCGATCGGCCGCTTCGAGCTCGAACGCGAATCGGTTGCAAACATGGACAACCATTGTTCCACGTGCTCGCAAGCCGCGATTGCCATCGGGTACATCTCGATTGCTTTGGGTGGCAACGGTTGATCGATGCGAATCGGAAAGTGATTCCCCAATAAACCGTCAAGTTGAGAGAGCCAACGGTCAGCACTTTCGTGTCCGAGGTGCTGAGTGATTCGCTCGCCCACATCAGCGTGTCGGACGAGTGCCGCCAACGATTGCCACGTTCGACGTTGCAGGTGCGTCGCGGTCAAATCGAGTAGCCGTCCGATCGCAGTGCCGGAGAGAGTCCAACCGAGGTGACGAAACGTTTCGACACCATAGCCTCGCAGGCTGACCTCGATCGGTCCCACTTGAGATTGATCCGTCACACCGACACTGACTTGATCGGCGCGATACCGGGTCGCGAACGAGGCGAGAGTCTCCGCGACGGCGGTCGCCTGATCGGAGACGTCACCGGCGGCGATCAGATGATCGTCGGTGATCGGTAGGTGGTGGTCCGCCCATCGCGAGGTCAGTACGCTGCCGAACTGATCGAATCGGTCGGACATTTCCGGCGGTGCCGCCACGATTGCCAGAGCATCCGAATCGATATTTCTTAGCATTGACGTCATCGCATCACTCAAATCGCTGGTCCCGATCAACACGATCGTTTTGTCCGACCGGCATCGGTCCGACAAAACCGCTCGTCGCCGCTCGACGTGCGGGTCCGCCAATCCGACTTCGGCGAGCGAATTCAAGTATTCGCTCAGCACATGATCGAGCAGTTTCCAGCGGCGGGTTTCGGATTCGGATTCCGCCGCGTCGAGCACATCGCGAAAGGACAATTCGCTCGATGCCAATTCTTCGTGCAACCGCCGGAGCATGCCGGCGAGCTCCAACCACGGGGCGATCGGTTCGGGAGCGGGCAGGGTCGGAATCAACGGCTCCAGTTCTTCGGCTCGCATTTGACGCAGAACGTTGGCCCACGCCAGCGTTTGTTCGAACTCGGTGGCCAGCATCGCGGTCGGTACATAGAGCCGTTCGGCAAGGTTTCCGATCGTTGCGACCTCGGGATGACTTAGCGTGATTGAGTGGGAAGCGGCATATTCACTCAGCAACGTCAGCAGCCGTTGGGAACCTCGCCTGGAAGGCAACACACACAGCACGTCGGAAAGATCGAGCGTGTCACCGTTGCCGAATCGACGCGTAAGCTCCTCGACGGCCCGCGGCAACAGCGGACGATCCCATCCGACGAAGATTGTTTCACAGGAAGTTGAGAAGAGTTTCACGAGTGATTGGCTTTTCAAATGATTCGTATTTTTAACCCGACGCGTTCGAGGGTGACGGCAGTATCCAATCCCCTCGTGACACGTCCGGTCCATTGATTTGGAAAAGTTTGCGGGTCGTATTGATTGTTCGGTCTCCAATAGCCGATACACACCAATGCGAGTTCCCACAGACATAGCCGTGCGCATGGAGGCGCACAGACATGATTCTTTGGACAATCAAACTGTTCACCACATTCCGTCGAGCGATCGCGGGACGTCGTTATCCGCACCAACTAGCCTGGGCCGTCGCGTTCGGACTGTTGCTCGGCATCATACCGCATGGCAACCTGTTGGCGGTCGGATTGGTGATGTTGGTCTTATCACTGAAACTGAACCACGCGGCGGCCGGATTGACGGCGATCGCGACATCGTTTCTCGCCGCACGGCTGGATCCGGTATCGCACGAAGTCGGTGACTACGTACTGACCCACCCGCAATTTTCCGAGGTCGCCGTCAAGGCGTGGAGCCTGCCGTTGGTCGCGTGGACGGATCTGAACAACACCGTCGTCATGGGCAGTTTCGTGATCGGAAGTGGCGCACTTTTGCCAGTGTTCTTCGTGACGTATCCGATCTTCAAGGTTTTCCGTCCCAAAGATGATCCTTCGGAAATCATGGATGAAGTCGTCGAACTCGACGTCGATCGTCAAACGGAGTTGGACCCGATCGACACGTCTCCCATCGCATTGATCGACCACGGTCACTCGTCGGTCTCGCCGCCGCACCAACACGGCGGACGCGGTCAACAACGCGAGCTCCTTGCCGATCGAGAACCCGACGCGAGCGGCGTCAAAAGCGACGCCAACATCGGTGCGAACCGCGATCAAATTGACTTCGTCGAGGTTGCCGACCCGGTCAGTGGAAAAGTGGCGGTCGAAACACGCGTGGATGTGATTCGCATCGCCGAGGGAGCGTCCGCAGCGGCGCCGCACGTTGGCTCGACATCGGTTCAAAGAGTCAATGCCTCATCGAGCAAGCTGGATGAACACCAACCGATGGACGAAGCACTCAATTATCTGCTGCGTCAATTGCGAGACTCACAGACAAGGAAATCGGCATGATTCGCTGGCGTTTTGTATTCACCCGATTGATGGTTGTGGTCGCGATCCTGTTCTTGCTCAGTTGGGGGCTGGGGCCATTGGCCAGCTATGTGACCGTTCGTGGTATCGAAGCGATGACGGGCGCGAAGGTCGAAATCGCGAGCGTCAACGTCGGGCTATTTCCTCCGCGAGTCCAATACGTCGACGTCCAAGTCGCGGACCCGCGTGATGGTAAAGAAATGCGTGACGCGATCCGTGCGGATTCGATCGAGTTCGTCATCGACGGTGATGCGATGCTGCATCGAAGATGGATCGCCAGCAGCGGTGTGATCTCGGGCTTACAGATCGGTTCCTCCCGCGAAACGTCGGGTCGAATCGACGAAGTCGTGAAAGATGAAAAGTCAGATCGCGGTCCATCGATGCTGAGCCAATTGATCGGCACCCAAGCCGATAAGATCGGCGACCAGGCCGAAGACTTGGTGAGCGAATTGGAAACGCTGCGCCGCAGCAAAGAAATTCGTGCGAGATGGGAAGGCGAATACGCGGCGATGGTGGTTCGCGCCCGTGAACTCGAAGGCAAGGTGCGCTCGATTCGCGACCGTGCCAAAGGAATCGATAACCCGCTGCGAGATTACGTCGAGATCGAACGAACCTTCGCCGAAGTGCGGCAAGCCAAAGACGACTTGATCGCCGTCCGCCAAGCGCTCGATGCACTACCCGACCAGTTGCAGCTTGATTTGGCATCGCTCGAAGAAGCCAAACAGATCGACATCGCGAAAGTCGACAAGTATATCCCCGGCGATCTAAGCAATGCATCGGAGTTTGGGATTGATGTCATCACCGATGCCGTCCGCGATCAGATTCGCCAAATCAAGTCGTACCTCGATGGCGGCCGGACGTTGGCAAACTACACCGTCGTCGCGCCCGAAAGCGTTCGCGTGCGGGGCTTCGACCACAATCTTGATCGGACAGTTCGTCCCACCTTGATGGTTCGGCACTGTGAAGTCAACGGCTTGATGCGGGCAGGCGGAGATGTCTATTCGATGACCGGCATGGTCGACAACATGACTCCCACGCCACAATTCTTGTCGGAACCCACGCGTGCTCGATTACGACTTGAAGGTCCCGAAGTATTGCGTGTCGAATACATCCGTGATCGCCGCAATCACGCCAACGTCGATCTGTTGACCTTGCATTGGCCCGAAATGCAGGCCAAACCGATGCGATTGGGTAACCCGAGTGAGGCCGGACTCGCCATCAACGGTGGCAAGCGTGAGCTTTGGGTGCAAGTGCGCACCGAGGGTAACGCAATCCAGGGCCGATTGGTGAGCAAACAGACCGGTGTCCAAATGGATTTGAACGTCGATCCGAAATTCAATGATGCGGCGGGCGTCGTTTCGATGCGAGACTCGTTAGCGGCCGTGGATCGAATCGAAATCGACGCCAGTTTTGTCGGCACGTGGAAGAAAATGGACCTGAAGCTCAATAGCAACCTCGGCCAAGTGATGCGACGTGCGACTCAGCAAGCAATCGACGGGCAACTTCGTGACGCCCGCGAAAAGATGACTGCAAAAATTGACAAAGTTCATGCCGAGCAAACGATCGCGCTGAGACAATGGCTCGGATCGCAAGCCACCGAAGCACGAACCCTGCTGGCTAGTGCTGATAAGTCGATCGAAGAGATGAGCCGCAAAGTGCTGGGAGAAGCCGGCAAGGCCGAAGCCATGCTGGGGAGCCGTTTACGAAGTGCAATCGAAAGCAAACTTCGTTGAACGTAGGCTCCGGTAATCCCCTCGCCGAACGCTTTAGCGTTTCAGGCGGGCACGGCGTCGTTTGTGCCCTATCCATCCGATCACGGCAAAGCCCGCCAACGCCATGGTCGTGGTGGGTTCGGGTACCGCAACGATCGATGGGTTGATGGCATTAAAACTCGGGTTGAACGGGTCTCCATTGAATGACATCATCCCGGCAACATCGTTGGCATTGATATCGAAAATTTGACCGTTGGAGGGGCTGTTGATGGCATACCAAGCACCCACCGACGCATCACGAAAGACGAGTTGCGGTTGGTCGCCAGTGAACCGGAAGTCCTGTCCACCGAGTTGCGAACCGTACAATCGGAATTCATCATTTGTCGAATCGGGAATGCCAATCGCATCTTGGATTCCTATCAAGCGGCCGATGTTGTCGGCGATACCATCGTCATCGGTATCGATGTCCAGCGGGCCAGCAGATTCGTCGTAACTGTTTACGAGCACAATCGTGTGCGATGGATCAAGGAAGTCACCAATGGTGATCACAAGCAATCCATTAGAATCAAAGACCCCGCCAACGCCTCGAACGGTATCGACCGTTCCGAACCGTGAATTTTCGCCGCCGATGCCCAACACAAAGCCGCTGTAGCTCATCCCGGGGATGCCACTCAATTCGATCTGTTGATCGAGTGGATCGAGACCACCGGGTTGGTCGGGTGAGAATTCGCTGATCAAGGCCGCCGACGAGGGAGTTGCGAAAAACCCGAAAATCGTCAACGCCAATCCACTCAATATCAATCTCATTTGGATACCCATTTGGTTAGTTGTGTCCGTTGTGTTTGTTCAGACCTGCCTTGCGACAGGCGTTTGTTCGACATGGATGTCGTCTTTAGAAGCGTCTCAAGTCTCATCGCGTTTGACGCGCGTTCAACGCATCGACTGCGATCTGTTCCAACAACAGGTCATCAATCACGCGACGCCGTTGTTCAAGCACCGAATCGATCGCGTTGTCGAAGGAGTCGTGTACGAGGTCGGTTGCCTCGTTCAAGCCAGAAGTTGTCTGCGAGCGCCCGATTTGGTTGATGACCATCAACGCATCGAGTGCGGTAACGCGTCCATCGCCGTTGACATCAAGATTGCGATCTTCGGCCGAGGTCCGGACTGATTCGTTAGTCAGTTCACTGGATCCGGCGTCGGAGCGACGCCCGATGAAGTTGATCACTTGAAGGGCATCGAGAGCCGTTACGACACCGTTGCCGTCAACATCACCTTGGATCGATGCCGCCACCGGGCTAACGGGTGTCGTAGGACCCGCCAGGTTTGATTCAAACGCACCGCTGTCGGGACGTGCACCCTGAGGTCGTGTGACGCCACGTTGGTCGACGGCAACACCAGCCAAATTTCCGTTGTTGATCGCGGGGCTTCCGGGCAGCAACGCGTGGGTCATCGTCGGACCACCATTGTTGGCAAGGGGTGCCAACCGGGGCGAGCCACCGACCACGTTGTTGCCGTTATTGACGAACACGCCACTCACGTTTGGATCGGTCCCAGCGGTATTGCCGGACACGATCGACGAACCGATCGTGATGCTGCCACCACCGATGCTCAAGCCGCCGCCGACACTCGCGGTATTCATCCCGACCGTGACGCTGGTCAACGTCACGTTGCCGCCTTCGGTTCGCAGTCCGCCGCCGGCGCCCGTCGTTGATCCACCACCATTTGCCCGATTTCCACTGATCGTAGAATTGACCAACACCACATCGCCGCTGGCCGAATCATTGAAGATTCCGCCTCCGTCACCCGAAGTGTTTCCCGAGATCGTGGAAGCGTCGATCGTCATCACACCGGTCGAATTCCACAATCCGCCTCCTTCATTGGCGGCAATATTTCCTGCGATCGTGGACTGGTTGATGGCGATGTTTCCGGCACCGCTGACGTGCAATCCGCCACCGTTTCCGGGCGACGAGAAAATCGCTCCGCCGCGGCCTGGCATGATCACGCCCGCGTTGTTTCGATCGAGCGTGACACGATTGAGCGTGATACTGTTACCAGTTGCAACGGTTCCCGCGGGCACCGAATTGTCTTCAATGCCGCCACCGGCCCGGCTGGCGACGTTCGATGTGAAAATGGTGTCCGCGACGGTGACCACGCCACCGCTCACGTTCAAAATTCCGCCACCACTTCCGGACGCACCGTCGGCAAAGTTCGACAATAAGATGGCGTCCTCAATGTCGACAACGCCGCCATTATTGAATATCCCTCCGCCGCCTTGGCTGGCTTGGTCTCCAAGTGCCGTGTTGAGCTGGATCAACGAGCCATTGCGAATCGTCAACGTGCTGCCGGCCTGATTCCAAAGTCCGCCGCCCTCACGGGCCGCTACGTTCCCCGACACGATGGCATTGTCGAGCGTGACGTTAGCGATGCCGCTGACATGCAAACCGCCACCGTTACCCGGTGCGGGAGCCTTGCCGGTGACCAAGCCATTGACGTCGTTGTTGATCAGATCCGTATCGGTAAGCGTGAGCGTTCCGGCGATGATCTCAATTCCGCCTCCGGCCCGGTTGGCACCGTTGGACGTGAAGTTGCTTTGGTTGACCGTGACGACTCCATCGACGCTAAGCAGCCCACCGCCGCTGGCCGCGGTGCCATCGGCAACATTCCCGATGAGGTTTGTCGCATCAAGAGTGACGGTACCGCCGTCGTTGTAGATTCCACCGCCACCGCTATCCGATGCGTCGCCCGACGCTTGGTTGCCTTGAATCGTAACGTTATCGACACTCAACGAACCCGTCGCCGAGTTCCAAAGCCCACCGCCCTCGTTGGCCGCAAAATTATTGCTGGCGGTGCCACCGGTGATCGTGACTTGGCCGGGGCCGCTAACATGCAAACCACCGCCGTTGCCGGGGTTGGCTCGAAAGCCACTGGCTTGTCCCGCCGCATCAGCACGCAAGAACTCCAGCGAAGTCATTGGTAGCGCCGATCCGTCGATCCGAATGTTGTCTAAAAATCCATTGAATGGATTCTGGAACAAGAATTGACGGTTGGCACCGATGAATAGCGGAAGGGACTCCGTGTCGACCGCACCCGCATTGAGGCTAAATGTATCAACCAGGGTCAGCGAGTCGGCGACGGTCCCTTTGTAAAACTTGACGTTGTCCGTCGTTGCGGTCCCGTCATACGTGGCGGCGAAGTAGACGTACTGGCCGACTTCGGTGTAAACGCTTGACGACTCGCGAGTTTGTCCATCGACGGTTAGTTGTAAGGTGCCCGCGTTGGTTCTTGCACCGCCTCTCAACCGGAACCCCGCACTGGTGGTTCCATTTTCAAACAGGCTGTCTTGCAAGCCGATGCTTTGTGCCGTGGCGGGCAACATGTACCAGCCCGACAAGGTGAACGCATCCAACGTGTCGATGGCGTCAAAGTCCGCGGCATGCTGGCCGTGACTGACGTTTGAAAACTGATTACCCGCACCCGTGTTGTCGAAGGCGCGGTCGTTTGGTGTTCCCGATACTCCGGTACCTGGACCGCTGTGCAAGTCCGCCGGCGTGGTGCTGTTGTTGGCATTGAAGTTCAACATCGGATTGCCGCTGACGTCGGATGCGGATCCCGTCGCAAGTGCGGACGTCCCAGTCTCGTTGAAGTTGTACGAGAGCAGGGGTGCGGGTACGTTTGCACCGGCCAGGCTGCGGTCGAGTCCGGCACTGTTGCTATCGAGATTGACGTTGACCAACGTCGTCACGGCCGCGCCGACTGTTTCGATTCCCCCACCGGCGCGAATGGCAATGTTCTCAGTGATCGCGGTATTCGTCGCGGTGAGTGAACCGCCATTGTTCAAAATGCCGCCGCCGCTTCCCGAGACGCCATCCGCCAGGTTGCCGCTGATCACGGCTTGGACTAATTCGACCGTGCCGCCATCGTTGTAGACTCCGCCGCCTCCCTGGTCCGCCGAATCACCCGAGGCAACGTTGCCCGTGATAGAAACCTCTTCGACCGAGAGTGTTCCGGTTGCGCTATTCCATAATCCGCCGCCTTCACCGCCCGCGGTATTGTTTGTGACCGATGCACGCCGGATCGTGACGTCGCCATTGCCCGTGATGTGAATGCCACCACCGTTGATACCGGCGGTGTTGGAGTCGATCGATAACGGAATTTCTTCGGAGCCATCGAATCCGAGATCAATCGTGATCTGTCCGATCACTTCGAAGCCGCCACCGGCTCGGCCAGCCATGTTGCCTCGCACCGTACCGCCAAAGTACGTTCCGCTGGCACTTGCGGCGACCAAAATCCCACCACCGTTGCCCATCGGACTCGTTGCCGAGTTATTGATCAAATCATTGTTCGAAATCGTGTTATTCGAAGCGGTGTGAATGGCTCCACCACCCAGCTCCGGTGCATTTCCTTCGGCGCGATTGCCAATGAAGGAATTGTCAGCCAGGAACAGTGATCCGCCTTCGGTCGCGATCGCTCCGCCGTTGACCGCGGCCACGTTATCCGTAAACACAGTCCGGTCGACCGAAACGTCCGAGAACGTCCCGTCTCCGAAAATCGCCCCACCGAACATCGCTTCGTTGCTGGTAAAGCTTGAGTCGAGCACGGATAGAACGCCACCGTCACTGTTCCAAAAACCGCCGCCCTCGTTGGCGGCCGAGTTGTTGGTGACATCCGCGTCGGCGACGACGGTGAACGCGAATCCTGATTGATGCAGTGCGCCGCCGTTGACGCCGGCCGAGTTGGAATCGAAGTCGGTGCCATCGCTGCTGAAGAATCCGCCGTTCTCGACACCGCCACCGGCTCGTGCCGCGCGATTTCCGGCGATCATTCCGCCGGTGGTTGAGAAGTCAGAGAACGCGGGTGCCAGCACTCCGCCGCCGTCCGCCGTGCCTTCAATGGCGGTGTTGTTAACGATGTCGGTATCGGTGATCACCGAGAATCCGGCCGCGAAGATTCCGCCGCCGCCCATGCCTGGTGACGTCGCACCCGCCGAGTTGGAGTCAATGACGCTGTTGTCAATCGTCAAATTCTGGAACCCTGATCCACTCGCTTCGCTGTAGACCCCGCCGCCACTTCGACTGGCCGCATTTGCTGCGACCATCGCGTCGGTCAAAACGGTGTTGCCACCGTCACTGTAGACGCCGCCCCCATCGGTGGCGGAGTTTCCATCAATCGACGTGCCGTTGACGAACAAGTTACCGGACGCACTGTTCCATAAACCGCCGCCCTCACCCGCTGCAAAGTTGCCGCTGACGGATCCGTCATTGATTCGCACGACCCCGTTGCCCGAAACATGCAGCCCGCCACCGTTGCCCGGATTAGCAGCGATCGTTACATCGAGACCGGTTGAAGCGAAGCGACGCGATTCCAACTCGCTCACCGAAACGACGGAACCATCGATGCGGATGTCATCGAGCAAACCGTTGAAGGGGTTCAGCGTCAAGCCGCTGGTCTGCGTCACGCCGATTGATAACGGAATGTTCTCTTGATTGACGACGCCCGCGTTGAGTGTCAACGTGTCGACCAATTGCACGCCGCCGCCGACGGTGCCCTTGTAGAACTTGACGTTGTCCGTTGTTTTCGTGCCGTCGTAAGAAACGGCGAAGTAGACGTACTCGCCGATTTCCGTGTAGGCAGCGGAGGATTCAATCGAACGATCTCGATTGACTCGCAATTCCAATGTTCCCGCGTTTGCGCGGGGCCCGCCTCGCAATCGGAATCCGCCGGGCGAATCCTGCGACGAAATCGTGCCATTCTCGATCAACGCATCTTGTCGTCCGATGCTCTCGGTTGCCGCGGCGGGCAATTTGAACCAGCCCGATAACGTGAACGCACTCAGGGCGTCGATGGCATCAAAATCGGCAGCGTTTTGTCCATGACTCGCGCCGGTGATACCGGTGCTGGTGGTGTTGTCGAATGCGAAGTCGCCGGGGAGGCCTGACACACCGCTGCCTGAGGGACCGTGCAAGTCGGCCGGTTGGTTGCTGTTGTTGGTCAACAACAGCATGGGATCACCGCTGCCGTTGGCCGCCGACCCGGTTGCGATCGCCGTCGCACCCACCTCGTTGAACGAGTACGCCAAAAGTGGCTGGGTGGCCGATTCGGCCGCTGTCGAAACGCCCGCGTTATTGCCATCCAGGATGACATTGTTGAGCGTTGTTTCGGAGCCCGACGTGGACTCGATCCCGCCGCCGGCTCGGTTGGCCACGTTGCCCGAAATGGTGGAGTCGGTGATCGTCGCGGTGCCACCAAAGTTGAAGACGCCGCCACCACTGCCACTGGCCCCATCGGCACCATTTCCAGTGATGCTCGCGTTAGAAATGAGCAACGTGCCACCGTTGTTGAACACGCCGCCACCGCCGTCATCCGCCGCGACACCTCGTGCGATGTTACCTCGAATCGTGGCTCCGTCGATTGTCAACGTTCCCGTATCATTCCACAGTCCGCCGCCCTCACGGGCCGCGAAGTTGCCGACGATCAGGCCGCCGACGATCGACGTGTTGCCAATGCCCGACACGTGCAAACCTCCGCCGTTTCCGGGGGCGGCCGTGCCGGTCGGCCCGGCAACATTGTTGATCAAGTTGGTACCATCGAGCCTGATCGCGGCACCACCGGCCGATTCGATGCCGCCGCCGGCGCGATTGGCAACATTTGACGAGACCACGGTATCAAACAACGTGACTCGGCCGGCGACACTCAGCACGCCGCCGCCGCTTCCCGCGGTACCATCGGCCGAGTTGCCGGTCAAGACCGAATCATTCAAGACGACGATCCCGCCTTCGTTGTAAATGCCGCCGCCACCGTTATCAGCCGCATTGCCCGACGCGACGTTTCGAAGAATTTGGGTGTTCTCGACGACCAACGTTCCTGAACCATTCCACAACGCACCGCCTTCGTTTGCCGCGATGTTTTCGGTGATCAAACTATCGGCGATCAAGACGTTGCCGGACCCGGTGACGTGCAAACCACCGCCGTTGCCCGGCGCCGCGGCGGTCGCATCGTCGTCGGTGACCCCCGCGTTGTTGTCGCTAAGTTCGACACCAATGAGAGTTAGTGCGTTGCGGGACGATGGTGAAGTGGCCAGCTCGATGCCGCCGCCGGCGCGACTGGCGACGTTGCCGCTGATTTCCGAATCAACGACGTTCACTTGAGCGGTACCGAGTGCCAGAATTCCGCCACCCGATCCGGATTCGCCGGTTGAAAAATTACCGGCGATCGAAAGAATGATCGATTGTAACTGTGCCGTTGTTCGACGCGACACCACCGCCACCGCCTGCCGTGCCTGTCGCAGCGTTGTTGAGCACGCGGACGTCGCTCAAAACCAACAGGCCGCCGTTGTTGAATATGCCGCCTCCACCCTGGGTATTGAGCAAGCCCGCAGCACGATTGCCAGCGATCAGCGTGTCGCCGGTGACAGTCATGGTCGCGCCGGCTTGGTTCCAGAGTCCGCCGCCTTCACGCGATGCACGATTGCTGCGAACGCTTCCCCCCGTCACGGTCACCAACGTTTGCGTGGCACCACCGTCGCCGCTGACGTGCAAACCACCGCCATTGCCCGGTGCCGCCGAACCCGCTGGACCGGCAACATTCCCCTGGGCCGCGGAAAGCCCACCCAACGTTGTGTCGCTGAGTGACAGGGAACCCACCACCAACTCGATGCCACCACCGGCGCGATTGGCCACATTTCCTTGGATCGACGTGCCGCGAATGACCACGTCACCCGACGAGCTGAACAACCCGCCGCCCGAGCCGCTCGCTCCGCTTGCGACATTGCCCACGATCGTTCCACCCAAAATCGTCAATGTCGTGTTGAGATTAAATATGCCACCACCGCCTTGGTCGGCCGCGGCACCCGTCGCCTCATTTTCGATCACGTTGACATTGTCCAAGGTCACCCGACCCGAGCTGGCTAGGTACAAACCACCGCCCACGTCCGCCGAGCCACCCGACACGGTGACATCGCAGAGCGTCACGGCGCTCGCACCGACGCCGACATTGAACACGCGGCTGAGTCCACCACCGTCGATCGTGACACCCGATGCGCCACCACGCACAATGTTCAACGAATCCGAGATCGACAACTCGCCGCCCGTCAATTGGATCGTTGCGTTACCGAGCGTCGAGGAAAATCGAATGGTATCCGTTGCCAATGAGCCGGATTCACCCGCGGCGGCTTCACCCACCGCCGCATTGGTATTGGATGCTTGGATCGCCTCGCGCAGACTGACGAATCCGTCGTCGGCGATCGTATCGGCCACGGTGTCGACCAAGTAAGACGTCAACAAGCGACGTGCCTCGAGCGATTCACAAATCAACCGGCGGGTTCGTCGCAGTGATTTCGAACCCCCTTTCGCTCGCCGGCCCGATGCGGAGCCGCGTGATTGGGATCGCAATCGGGACGTGTTCTCTGTTCGGCTCGAAAATGTCATGGGTGCTCAAATCGTGGTGGAAAGTGCTGCCGCAGCGGTGGCGAAACGCCGTCGAATTCACTGAAGTAACAAGTTCCAACCGCGAATGCGGATCGCTCGATGAAACTCGTCCTAAAGCTCAACAGGTACGAGTTCCCGCTTATCCGCAGATTCCCGAAATCCAGAAAAATCGGGAGAATGATTCAAGAAGGATCGAAGATGGATTTGCCGTCGATTTTAGAGCGATCGACGACTCAAGCCGCTGACCGCGTCACTCAACAGTGCCACGTCACGCCCGGCAGAGGTCGCGGGAGAGAATGAATCCAGAGTGATCGCGGTGTAGGCAATTGGGTCGTCCGACGCCGGAATATCCAGCACTTTGCCATAATGATCGCCTCCCTGCCGATCCAATGGCCCGCCCGAAATCCACTGATTGGTCTGGGTCACAAACCAAAACGTGTATTGGCCCGGTTCACGCATTTGCACATTCACGTGAATTTGTCCGGCGTCGAGGTCGACCACCATGCTGCCGGCAACATTCTCCGGTCGGTTACGTTCGTGAAACGACACCAGTTGTGACGGACTCTGGTTCGCAGGAGCGGTTTGGCTCGGGAGTTGTGCTTGCAACGAACCCGCCGAATGATTCGCGGACTTGCTTTGGATCGGTGCGTTCATGGTCGCTTTTAACGTCAACATGACCAGCCCAAAACCGCATGCAACCGCCAACATCCCCATCACCATTCTCCGGCCACCAAGAGCCGGAGTACGACGCAAATCGGTGTGATCCTCACGAATCGATGGCGTGGCCGACCTCGTGTCGATTGCGGCATTGACGCGTTCCCACGTCGAAACGTCCGGCGAAAAGAGATGGGTCGATTCGATCAAACAATCGATCGATTCACTGATTGCCACCAATTCTTTTTGGCAACCGTCACAACCGCTCGCCAAATGGGCATCGATCTTCCCGCGTGCTGGCAGAATTCAATTCCCCCAACACGTAGAGTTCGAGCTGCTCTTGGTAAATCTTGCAATTCACGGAATGGACCAATCGTCTTTGGTGGCCGCTAAACGTTCGCGTAACTGATTCAAACCTCGCCGAATTCGCGTCTTGACCGTACCCAGCGGAACCTCCAACTGATCGGCGATTTCCACGTGCGTCAGCCCCGCAAAGAATGCCAAATCTAGCGACTCACGGACTTCCGGCGTCAGCATCTCAGTTTCCTCACGAAGACGTTTTGCCTGGCTCTTATCTGCATACTGCTGGGACGGGTCAAGCTCGGATTCAATCTCACCACGATGGCCGGAGCGTTCTTCTCCCGCTTTTCGTTGCGAGTTGCGCGACTAACCTCCGATCGCATCAAGTCTCGGGCGCGGCTGCGTGTCAGCAATAATAGGTAAGTACGGGCCGGACCGCGTTGCGGATTCCAACGCGTCGGATTTTTCCAGATCTCCCAAAACACGGTGACCAATACCGCCTCCGCGTCGCACGACTGGCCACACACCCGGAAGGCCACCGTGTACACCAAATTACGGTACCGATCGTGCAACTCCTGCAAACCGAGCTTATCACTCGCCCGTATTTGTTCGAACAATTGCTCGTCGGTCAGAATCACTGGGTTTATTCCCATTCAAACATGTTTCGGCGTTTGGGAATGATTAAAGCGGTGCAATGGCAAGCGTTGACGGGATGCTCGGCCGACGAGAAAGCATTCTAGGCTCACCGAGACGTCCGAGTCCACGCTCTGACGCTTTGAGCCTTGACTTGGTTTCGTCAAATGTCTGCCAATGGTTCGGGGCGACCGTACAAAAAGCCTTGTCCGAGTTCGAATCCGAGTTGCACGCAAGTCGCGTGTTCCGCTTCCGTCTCCACACCTTCGGCCAACGTGATTGAACCCGCTTCCTTGGCGATTCGGACAAGTGAACTGAGCAAATCGTGGCGGTTCGACGAGGCGGTATCGATGTCTCGAATCAATTGCATGTCAAATTTCAATACGTCCGGAGGGATTTCCACCAGCTCCAGCAGCCGTCCTTGACCGGCTCCGAAGTCATCATAGGACAACTTCATTCCCAGATTGAGGATCTCGCCGCGTAGCAAACGCATCTGATCCAATTGGGTCACCGCGCCTTCGTGAATTTCGATCGTGAACGGGATCGTCGGATAGTCGCCCCGAAGCTTGTGAAGTGAGTTCATCAGCCGATCGGTGCCAAATTCGATCGGATGCGTGTTAAGAAAGATTTGTGCTTGGGTCTGCTTCGCGTTCGTTAGCAATTGTGCCGCTTCGTCTCGCATCAATTCGCTCAGCGCCGCTTCTTGTCCCAACCGCTTCGCAACCTCGAACATCGCGGCCGGATGTTTTAGCTCCGGTAAGTTGCTGCGAGCCAGAACTTCGTAGCCCGGAGTTGATTGGCGATCCATCGTGATGATCGGCTGAAAATGGGGCACCACTGCCCGCTGGGACAACAGCCGCTCGAACGTCATCAAGGTTTGGGCCCACGGGATCACTCCCTCTTGCATCGTGCCATCGCCGAAGCTCGGTTCGCTGCATCCGACACGAAAAACCGCGTTTGCGAATTGCAACAAGTCCCCCGGCTGGATCGTGCCCCGATAGATCTGTAACCCGTTGTGATGCGTTCCGTTGGTGCTTCCCAAGTCTTCGACGTGGAGTCCGTCCTGGTCGACCCAAAGTCGAGCGTGCAACTTTGAGACCGATGAGACAGCGATGCAAACGTCGGCTTCGTCGCCTCTTCCGACGGTCGCTGATTTATTGGGCAGCTTGATGGTTCGACGTTGGTGCTCGCCGCTGCCGTATTCCGTCAGCGTCCAATTTTTTGCTGCGTGGGTTACCCGAATCATTGTCATGAGTTTATTTCCGCCTTCTTGGTCACGATTCGTTTCACGCGATGTTGGGGGCTGCCCGGCAAATCAACCATTTCAACGGTCTTGCTCAGAGGCATTTCGTGTGGCGTGTGCGATGCATTGATCAGCATGGCCTCGGCGTAGATGGATTCGGTGACCAGCGTATCGTTGTCCGCCAATTCCGGCAGCCCCGACACCGCTCGCACCGTGCCACCGAAGTAATCCAGTTGGTTATTTGCGGTGGTCACCAACGTCGGCCCGGCATGGATGCCGATGCCCACCCGCAACGCAGGCGTTGCAAAGTTCATCAGAGATCCACGGATCGCCTGAACCGCGGCCAACGCATCGCCGCGGACATTGAACGCAGCAAGCGTTTTCTCGCCGATCGTTTTCACGATCGTGCCGCCCTTAGCCGCCACGTCGCGAGCGATCCATTGATGATGACGGTGGACCACGTTGTAAGCTTCCGTGTCACCGAGTGCCGAATAAAGCTCGTCAATGTTGTTGATCGAGGTCGCTACAAACGTCATTGTTTCGCTAGCGATCGGATTGTCACCGGCGAATTGTTGATGAGGAAATAACTTGCGAAACAATGGATTGGTCGAAGCAATCGCGGCCGTGACGACGTCACCACGCGGAATCATTCGTTCAACTCGCAACACGTGAAGCGTGTCCAAATCGTTGGCGAGCGTAACCGCTTGGCGTCCGCTTCTTAACTTTGGTGTGTGGTTTCCATCGCCGAGTGTCGACAGAGAGAAATCGATCGCCGACGGTGCCGCCGAGGATTGGACACGGATCGATTGGGTGTGGGGCAATCGCGGACCGCGAATCAAATAATCGCCCACGTCCAAATCAAGCGACAGTACCAGGCATTCCCCCGCATCGACGCGCACCTGGGCCACGACATGCGGCGAATGTTCGGGACCGCCGATACAATACTGGCCTTCATTGACTTGGCGAATCTCTGGATGGGCTTGAAAAACCATCTCGATCGAGCCCGCTAAATTGGATTGAAAATCCACATCGCAAGCTTCACAGTGCGTGTGAGCGTCGATCCGAGCCAGCGTCTCTTCCGTCGTCGCTGACGCTCGGCACGTCGGACAAAGGACTTCCCAACGCAAATTTAATATTCCTTTTTCCGCGGCGATCAAGCACGCATCAATCATTTGAGGGCCCGCCACCGACAATCGGTCCGCCATCGCTAGCGGTCGAATCGACGCCAACTCCTGGGCCGACCCCTCTCGAATCGCTTGTCTTAATTTCCCAGCTACGCCCGGATCGACTCCGGCATCGCAAACGAGCTCGATTCGCTGATCGAGGGAGTCCGACTGCTGACGCGACATCGTCTTGATCTTGCTGAAAGGATCGTGTCCCTGCTCGGCGTTCAACCTTCCTTGGATCGAACGATCCATCCGCCGATAGACCCTTTCCAGATTACGGAACCCCTTCCAATCGGCTTCGATGGTCGTCAAAACGCGACCGAAGAAATTTCGTGGTTCGATTCGAACTTGATGAGTCAGAGTCGTTCCACCGTTTGCGGATGGCTCCAAGGTCACCACGCTCATGAACCACTTAAACGGCCCCGTGCCGAACTCTCGTAAAATTCCCATCCGTCGACCTTCGATCCATTCGAACGGATGCTCTTCCCACGAAACTTTTATACCGCTGAGCGTGAAAGATCCAAATTTTCGAATTCCAAGCTCGGGATCCTTTTCCGTTCGATAATCAACGGCGGGCAATCCGATGGCTTCGTTGAGTCGCTCGGTGTTGGACACCAATGGCCAGAGAGATTTCGACTTGCTATCGAGCTCCCATGACATCGACTTGTCCCACACTTTCGCAGCCGAGTGGCCGCTGGGCAATTTGGGATGGGCCTGCATGTCGGCCGCTTCGCCGTGAATCAATTTCAACAACTCGGCGAGCATCTGGCCGGCATCGCCGAATCGCTGGGCCGGATCCTTGGCCATCGCTCGCTGAACGATTCGATCCGCGCCATCGGTAATCGCCGCGTTGCGTTTTTGAACCGATGGCACCGGATCAAAACAGTGCATCGCGGCCAACTTCATGAAGTCATCCGAATTGAAAGGCACGCCGCCGGTCAACAATTCGAACATCGTCACACCGAGTGAATACACATCGGCCGCAGGCCCCAATTCGCCGGCCGACTTGCACTGTTCGGGCGACATGTATTTAGGCGTTCCCATCACCGTTCCGGCACGAGTCATCTCCATCGATTCGGATTGATTGATCTGTCGCGCGATGCCGAAGTCCGTCAACTTCAATGTAAAATCTTCGATCGGCCGCTGGACCATCTCTTGGCCGCGATCGACGGCATCGTCCCGCAGCCTCAACAGGATATTTTCGGGTTTGATGTCGCGATGGATTACTTCGATCGCGTGGGCATCGACAAGCGATCGTGTCAAATCCGACATCAACTTTAAAGCAACTGATTCGGGCAATCCGCAACGAACCGCCAACCAAGATTTTAGATCGATGCCGTTAACAAACTCCATCGCCAAAAAATGGAGGCCCCCGTCTTCCCCGACTTCGATTAGGCGTGTGACGAACTCGTTTTGCACTTCCGCTAAAACTCTCGCCTCTTTGCGAAATCGGCGAATGGCCTGGGCGACATCATTCCCCGTCTTGCGCATCACCTTGACGGCAACGACCTCTCCGCTCGCCATGTCGGTCGCCCGATAGACCGAGCCCATGCCGCCCTCGCCGATTTTCGTGTCCAAACGGAACCGTCCGAGCTGGTCCGGCATGGCCTCCACGCGAGCCTCGTCGAGACGGTCACGAGTCATTCGGCTCGTGCTGCTCGTTCCTGCGGCGATAACCGGTGCCATCGCAATTCCCGTTTGATCGTCCGAAACCGGACGAACGGAGAACGGTTCCAAAAACGCTCGCCATTGACCGACCGTCGGTGCGATACGAGATGGTTTTTCACTGGCACCATGAATCCATTGCGATAAGATCGCACGCTGTCGCCCGCCCAATTGCCGCGCGACAACCGAGTCCTCCGGTCCTTCGACGACATCCGCCAACATCCAAGCGAACAAACTTCTCAGCCCAATCAAATCCTCCTCGACGGTCAAGGTTGAAACGCCGACGTCCGCAGCAAAGCTCATGGAGGTGAAATCGATGAACACCTGCGGCACATCGTTGGAATCGTCCACCAGAATCGTCGACGCGGCAAATGTGCCGTGGTAGAGCCCGACTCGGTGCGCCGCGAAAGTTGCATCGACGATCGACGCGGCGGCGCGGAAGCGGCTGAGCTCTGAAAGACTCGCGAGACGCTCTGAGAGGCGATCTTGGAGCGGATCAAGGGAACGTGGAATGTGCAGTTGAAATGCCGGAGGATCGCCGTCGATCCGTGGTTCCATCAATGGCCGGATCGCTACGTGACAAACCAACGGCAACAACGAGAGCTGTCGCTTCAATTGCGTCAATCGCGCCGCCGACACCCGGTTGAGCACCCGAATCTCACTCGCAGCCGAACCCACCAGCGCATCGCCATCCGAACCCGAAGAAATTAATCTCAAATGGTTTGCCGGGATTTCAACGTTGATCGTGATATCAGTGCTCATGGTTCTCCTGCGGAATGGTCAGTCACACATAGAGCGTGGTCAAACCTATCCACAAGGAGATGGTCGCAACGCAGCTGACCCACGGCGGTGGATTACGGTCGCATCGGTTGCGACGTCAAATTTTCTCTATCCCAACCGTGAATGAACAAAACTAACGAAGCCGCAAGTCTTGAAAAGAATCTCGGACGTGAGCGAGCATCAGCCAATCCCATTCTTTTCCCAGGTGTAAAGCCTCAAGGGAGGCAAATTCCACGGGACTCGCTCCGTGCTTGCGGATCCGAAAATGGGACTTGCAAGTTTTTCAACATCGTTATGAAGCTGGTAGGCGATGAACGTCCCGCCGGGCCGGAGTGATTCGTGAATCGATTCGATGATGCGGACGGCCGTCGTAGGTGGAATTGAGCTGAAGGGGATCCCCGAAACGACGACGTCGGCGTTGCCCATTTGCTCGTCCGCCATCAAGTTTGATATCTGCAACGCGTCAGCGATTTGCACCACCAATCTCGAATCATCGATCTGCGATAGTGCCTCTTCGAACAACCCCGTCTTTTCGATCGCTAGCAATTTTGCATCAGGCCGCATTTGGGCCAACAGTCCGACGGTTGTTCCGCCGGCGCCGGGACCCAATTCGATCACGTGATGTGCGTTTCGTACGCACTCTCGCTCGGTGATCCGCCCGATCAAGTAGTTCGAACTCGGCATCACCGTCGCGACCTGTCTGGGGTGTTGAACCCAGGCTTTCAACACGAATTTCAATCGCGTCGCGAACGTAAAAGTATCTCTGTGCCAATCCCTCCTCGAATGTCCGTTGGGATCGAGTTTGGGAAAATGGGGGTCTCGTTGGATGAAAGCACTCATTTACCAGGAACCTCACCAGCACGTTTGAATTCTTCCACGACACGAACCGCCTTATCTTCCGGAATGATGCCGTCACCGTAAAGCACCGCGTAAACTTGAGTCGCTTCCGCCCCGAGCAATACGATCATGGCGGTGTAGTAGACCCACACCAGCAAGACCGCGAGCGAGGCAGCGGCGGCTCCAAGCTGTGCGGCCGGATCGCTGTACGAAAAGTACAACTGCAATGCGTACCGGCCGACGAGAAACAACACTGTCGTGATTGCGGCCCCGACGGCGACGTCGTTCCAGCGGACCTTGGCGTCGGGCATGAATCGAAAGATCGCGGCGAAGATGACAAACACGACAATGGCCTGGATGGCGAAGTTGACGGCATCGGCGCCCGCCTGAGACATGCCGATCCATCCGCCGACGCGATCACCGACGCCCGCCAAGACAGAGGATACGATGAGCGAAACCAGCAACAAAAACCCTAAACCTAAGATCATTCCGAACGATAAAACACGCTTGCCGATCATGTCCATGAATCCCGTATTCTCCGGATCGGGCCTGACTTCCCAAACTTGATTGAGAGCTCCTTGCAAAGCAGCAACCACCCCGGTGGCACCCACGATGATGCCCGCGAAACTCAACATCGTCTTCCACCACTTGCCGTCTTCATTACGGTTGCTATCCAAAATGGTCGCAATTTGTTCGCTGGCCGACGGATTGCCAATCATCTCCGCAGCCTGTTCCTGAAGGATCGACTGGGCTTTCACCCCGGCTTCGTCACCTTCGTAGGCCACCGACAAACCAAAGGTTAAAATGGTCAACAACAGATACATCAGCGGCGGCAATGCAAACGCGGTATAGTAGGCCAGCGCCGCCGCGAGCGTGGTGCAGCCATTTCTGGAAAATTCAGTAAACGTTTGCTTCAAGAACCGCATGGGCAGTCGTTCATTCAGGGAGATGGTACGAGCGGGAAGATTGTACGAGCTCGGCAAGAACTCACTTGGCCCTCACTCGATCGCTTTGGAGCGTCAGTCCAAGCATTTTAGCAATTTTTGTGCCAGATTAAATTGGATCTGTTCCATCTGTAGCGACCCTTGCCGGAATGCGATTTGCTTTCCTGGTGATCCGTTGGACACAGTCCATCGAACGTCATTTTTATCTCGTCGTTTTCGCAAAACTTAAGAAAGCCGCATTGAACAGCGCCGTTCGCCTTTACCGATGGGTGATTTCTCACGAAATCATGACCCTTTTTTTGCTCGCCGTGATCGCAATCGGTGGATGGGGATTTGTGTCCATCGCCGACGAGGTGATCGAGGGAGATAGCCATAAAATCGATGAGCAAATTTTGATGAGCATGCGAACGGTCGGAGATCCATCGGACCCGATCGGTCCGAGCTGGTTCGAAGAATCGGGCCGCGACATCACGGCGCTCGGGAGTGTGGCGGCGTTGATGATTTTTACCGCGGTGATGGCCGGTTATCTGTATTTTGAGAAACAACCATGGGTCGCCGCCTTTGTGCTGGTCGCGATCCTGAGCGGTACGGCTGTGAGCACGGCGTTAAAATCAGGTTTCAACCGACCCCGTCCAGAGCTCGTTCCGCACGAAACGCGAATCTACACGAAGAGCTTCCCCAGCGGTCATTCGGCGATGTCGTCATTGGTCTACCTGACGATTGGCGCGGTGATGGCCCGAGCCGAACGCGATCGCAAAACCAAGCTGTTCCTGGTGGCCGTTCCATTGCTGCTATCGCTTCTGGTCGGCGTCAGCCGCGTTTACATGGGTGTCCACTGGCCCACCGACGTCGTCGCCGGTTGGCTGTTTGGCGTGGTGTGGGCAGCCGCTTCTTGGCTCGTCTTTCGATACCTCCAGCGACGTTATCGGCTGAAAACGCAGCCGCAATCGGTTTCCTGATCGACACTCGGAATCGAGGCCCGATGTTGTCTCGGGATTGTCTCGAATGGGCACGAGTCATCGTCTCGGTTTTTCGAAGTGGCGTCCCGTCACGGATTGAGGTACGAACGCCGCGTGTTCATTTTCACTCGCGGCTCGACATCACCACAACGACTTTGCCGCGATCGACGCCCTGTTCAACCCGCCGGTGCGCATCGGCAATCTCTTGCATCGGATAGTGACTATCAATCGTCACCTTCAACTTCCCTGCCTGGAACAGACTCATGAGCTCGCGAAGATCATCACCATTCAGGCTTCGCCAACATGACTTTCCCGGACTTCGATAGCGGCCACGTCAAGACAGTCATCAACATGCCCTTCGCGTCGGGTTCGGTCGAAATGTAGCGAGCGCACTTCATTCATCACATCGCGGGCGTCACAGTAACTCGCCTTTCCGGCGGCGTCGAACACGATGTCCCAACGCTCATCCGAGTCCGTGAAGTTGACCTTCTCGTAGTCGTAGAAGTGATCAGCCCCGAGCGACATACAGAAGTCTTCGTTCTCACCACTGGCAACTGCGTCAACGTGGCAATCGAAGGCTTTTGCAATTTGGACGGCAAACATTCCGACGCCGCCACTTGCACCATTGACTAAGACTCGATCTCCCGGAGCCATTCGCCCGTGATCACGCAAAGACTGCAACGCTGTCGTCCCAGCTAGAGGGATGCAGGCGGCCATCTCCATCGACATCTCGGCCGGCAATCGGGCAGCCACATCAATGCCACAAACGGCATACTCCGCGCAAGCTCCACCACGCATCGAATCGAGAAATGCCATCACGCGATCGCCGACCGCGAAAGGCGAATCGGTCTCACACTCGGCAACCACACCCGCAACATCGTATCCGGGAACACGAGGGAAACCGCCGGGTAGGATGCCCTTCATCTCGCCGCTTCGTAATCGATAGTCAATCGGGTTGACGCTCAACGCGCGAACGTCCACCAAAATCTCATTCTCGCTCCTCGTTGGAATCGGAATTGAAGCCTGATGGAGTACATCCGCGTCGCCGTAGTTCTCGAAAACCATCGCGTTCATTTGGCCGTCCATTTTGAAGTCTCCACGTCGAGGGTGCGTCAAAGCGACCAGCCTGTCCTAAAAAGAAGCATTTTTCGAAATGCGACGTGCCGCGGGATATTTGGCCATGCGATTGATGTGCCAATTACCGCGAATGCCACCTTGGTGTTCGCCAGTGATCACTGAATGGGATAACATTATGGGCCAAACGTCAAATTCCATCCCAAAGCACGACCGTCGCAGGCTCCCTGGCACACCATATGCGTTCAATGAACGCGATCCTGATCGAAATGAGTTAGGAACGCCGGCTCACGATGGGATCCTCAACTGAGTTGGTTTGACCCTATCTACTGAAGCCAACACTGACCCCCACAATTGCGCATTTCTGGAGAGAGTTCATGAGTAAGATCGTCGCACTGCCCCTTCTGGTCCTATCGCTCATCGTCGCGGACGCCAACGTCGGATTGGCTCAAGATGACGTCGATGACAACGCCGCGAAAAAGTTACAGGGTCGGTGGGAGATCACTGGCGGATTCAACCAGGGTCGTGAACTTACCGAGCCAGAAGTTGCCGGTACCTACGTCACGGTCACGGCGAATAAGATCGTGACTTTTGATCGAAATCAACAGCAAACGTATCAGGCGATTTTCCGTATTGACGAAGACGAGGATCCGATTGAAATCACCATGACGTCGGTTCCGGTCAATCCACCGGCAAATGAGCTCAAGACAGAAGACCAAGTCATCAACGCAGTCGCACAAGGCATTTTGAAGTTTGATGGGAAAAGCAAATGGACGCTTTGCTATGCCTTGCCGGAAACCGATCGCCCCAAGAAGTTCCAGTCGCCCGAGGGTAGCAAAATCATGCTGTTTACATTGGAGAGGAAACAGGTTGGTCAAATTCCCGCCGTTTCTTCTCCTGAACCCGCCGAGTGAGAGGACTTGATTTAAATTTCCTTCGTGGATTGCATTTGGAATGTGCCAATGGGTCCGATCGACGATGTCTCAACGATCACGCTTTTTTGAGCTCGGACTCACTTTTGAGAACCTGATCACCGTCTTCCTGCTCGATCAGATAGGCCGGTTCCTCGTCGCTTGCGTTTCGAGTCACTTCATTCCCCTTGATCGTTCTCGTGACCTTCTCTTTGAATGACTCTGTGATTTTTCCGTTCGCCGTTCCGGATCCAAAGTTCCAAATCACGTTTTGTCCGACACGAAATTTCTGACTCACCGCAAGCTCCAAAGATTGGTGGACTGTTGCATGTCACTCGATTGTTGGGCGACATGGGAAAGCTTTTCGTCAGTTTAGTAACCTGTCAATTTAGTGGTAAAATGAAAACAAGTATTAAGAGTCAAACCAAGATCCAAGGTCACTGTCAAAACGAGAATTTAATGTCTTTAAAAACAATGTTCGCTGTCGGGTTCTTCACCATCATT
Organism: Pirellulaceae bacterium; assembly: GCA_963781095.1. Lineage (GTDB taxonomy): Bacteria > Planctomycetota > Planctomycetia > Pirellulales > Pirellulaceae > Rubripirellula. The sequence continues at coordinate 89,876 of CAWAEA010000012.1, read as the reverse complement.
TCCTCGAACGCGTTGATGGCGCAATACGGGACGGTCTATCACGCACCAATCGTATCCCCGGTGGTCACATCTCCGTTCGCGGCAGTCCCGTTCCAGGTGAATCGACCGGTGTATCAGCCCGTCGCTCCCATTCAGCCCGTCGCTCCGATCGCCCCTGTCACCGCTTATCCTGTCACCGCTTATCGACCGACCATGACGTCGCCTGTGGTGGGATACCCGCCGGTTGCGCAAAGCATCAGCACACCTCCTTACACTGGGGCTGTGTATCCCGCACCAATTTACAACTCACCGGTGGTCGTGCGTCCCAAGGTGTACGTCCCTGGACGTCCCGTTCGCAATTTTTTTGAAGCGATCACTCCTTAATTTGCATGTTGCTAAACTGGCGAAGGTGGTCTCCGCCTATCCGCTCGTTCGCATACCCGACGCCAAACCGTTGATCGACAATCTGGCCAAGTATTGAAGTTCGTGTTGAAGTTTATCTTCGGAATCCGATGCGCCGGCACGTAGACGACTTAGCAACTCGACTTGGATCAGATTTAGCGGGTCAATGTATCGGTTGCGAACTCGGATCGACTCTTTTAGCCAAGGGGTCCCTGCCAGCAGGCTGGCGCGTCCCGTGATGGCTAAAATTGCATTTTGCGAAGACGCATATTCCTTGCGAATCATCTCAGCAATCTCACGCATGCCGTCGGACTGATCGGTGAGCGAGGCGTAATAACCCGCGATCTCCATATCGGACTTCGCGATCGCTAATTCCGCATTGTCGATCGTGGCTTGAAAGAATGGCCAGTCGCGATACATCGCTTGCAACTGCATTCCTGCGGCGGGGTCTTCAAGCATTTTGGCGGTCGCTCCTCCCAGCCCGTACCACGCCGGGATCAAGCATCGACATTGTGTCCAAGAGAAGACCCACGGGATCGCTCGGAGGTCCGACAAACTGTTGCCACCTCGCCGGCGTGAAGGCCGTGATCCGATCGGCAGTTGTTCCACCTCGTCGACCGGTGTAGCCAAACGAAAGAACCGAACAAAGTCCGGCTTCTCGATCAATCGCCGATAATGGTCGAATGAGTCGGTCGCCATCGCGTGCATCGTCTCGGTCCACTCGGCCGGATCGGGTTCCGGGGGGTCGCCGCCGGCCAACAGCGTTGACCAAACAACTTGCTCGAGGTGGCGGTGAGCAATTTGTTCGTCATCGTAACGGTCGGCCAGCACCTCACCCTGCTCGGTCAATCGCAGCGCACCGCGAAAAGTTCCCACCGGCAATGAGCGGATACTCCGAGCGGTCGGTCCACCGCCGCGACCGAGTGAACCGCCGCGACCATGAAAGAATGTCAGCCCGATCTTTGATTGGTTCGCAACCCGCTGCAATTCCTGTTGTCCACGATAGAGTGACCAACAAGCCGACAAGTAACCGCCATCTTTTGTGCTGTCGGAATATCCCAGCATCACTAATTGATGATCACCCTGCGCACGGAGGTGATCACGATATGCAGGGATACCGAAAAGATCGGCCAGGATATCAGGACCGTTCTGTAAATCCTCGATGGTTTCGAGCAGCGGCATGATTGGCAGACGCGTCCGAAAATCCTGACCGCCTCGTTCGCCGGCGTTTTCAAGTTCAGTACCGGCGTTTGACCGCTCGGTGGCCAAGTCGGTTTGACGCCACAACCATAACACGGTCAACACGTCGCTCGGTGTGCGAGTCATGCTGATGATGTGTCCACCCACGGCTCGGGTTCCAAACGACCGCATCACGCGGTGCAGCACGCTGAACAATTCGAGCGTGTCGACCGCCTCGGCTGACAACGAACTAGAATCCATCGAGCCATCTCTCAACCCACTCAAGCAATCTTGCTCGAGCGAATCCATCAACGTTTGCTGGCGTGCCTTTTCGTCGAGTGATTCGGCGTTGGCAATCGAGGAGACCAATCCACACGCGACGAATAACTCATTGAGGACGTTGCGATATTGTTGCGCATCCTGGCGAACGTCCAGGCACGTCAAATGAAAACCGAAAGCCGCAATCTGGTCTCTCCAAACCATCACCTCTTCGGCCAGAAAATCTCCGCCAGGAAACTTCTTGACCGACTCCAACAGCGCGGCGACATCATCGGCCAAGTCGTCCGGTGACGGATAGCGTCCTTCAACACTGGGTCCATCCAACGCTACCTTTTGAGTTTGTTTGAGACGCCAATGGATGACCGACAACCAACGGCGACAGAGTTCATCGGGTGGAACGGCGGAAACCTTTTTTTCGATCTCCGGCCAACGCTCGATCGCGGCGGAAATTCTTTCGTTCAGATCATGACCGTGATTCGATTGCAATTCCGACAAACTCAACGAGTCATAAAGCTGATGATGCGACTTCAAATGAAACTCCATCGCCGCTTGACGAAGCCATTTGAAGGTTTGCTCGGTGACTTCGGCGGTTACGCCTGGGTGTCCGTCGCGATCACCACCGATCCAAGAACCATACGTGATGCACGGCTTCAAATTGAAGTCGAACCCGGGATAAGCGATTGCCAACGCTTCTCGTAACTCGCCCAAGTTCCGCGGCACCACTTCCCACAGGACGGGCTTGATCGAGAGCGCTCGCTGGACTTCCTGCATCACCGAGGGACGCCAGGGACGGATAAAATTGGTTTGCCAAAGCTTTGCCAGCTCGGCTTGGATGCGCCGTTGGAGTTTAGCGGTTTCATCGGTCCGCGATTCGACGTCGAGCTGTGACATCAGCTCGCGGATTTTTCGCAGCTTCCCGCGCACGGAACGGCGTTTGGCTTCGGTCGGGTGAGCGGTAAAGACGAGCTCGACGTGCAGCCGGTCCAACAAATCTTGAATCTCCGCTGGCGTCTTACCCGCCCGTTTTAAATGCATCATTGCGCTGGCGATCGATTCGCGGCGCTCACTGGTAAGTGAATTGCGTTCACGCTCACGCAAGACGCGGACCCGTTGGCGATCTTCCGAAAGATTCAAAAGGTCCAGGAAAATGCTGAAGGCGCGGATCACCGTGTGAAGTTGCGCAGGCGTCAGCGACGCGATCGAGCCGCTCAAACGATTGGCGGCGGCCGGTTGGCCGGCACGATTGTCCCATGCCAAGCGCCGCAAGTCTTCGACGATGTACAAAGCATCATCACCAGCGATCTCGCGGATCGTTTCTCCCAACAAGTTTCCAAGCAATGCGATTTCATCGCGGAGGCGTTCGGAAGATTTTGTTTCGAAAGGCATCGGTTTTCCTGTTCTTGGCGTGCGAGATCGCAGTTTCCATCACCCCCGAATCGAAATCAAGGCGGGCGTGGGTAGGGTCGCCGGATTAAACCTCAGCCGATCGTAGGGGAACGACAACTGACCCTTGGTAAGCGGAGTTGCAGTTTGTCTAAAGTCGTCCAGAATGGTCGCCATGGAAAAAACACTTTTGGACTACCTCCAGCGGATCTTGAACGCCCGCGTTTACGATGTCGCCGATGAATCGCCGCTTGAGTTGGCGCCGAAATTATCAGCCCGGTTGGGCAACCAAATTTGGCTCAAACGTGAAGACACCCAGCCCGTATTCAGTTTCAAATTGCGCGGTGCCTACAACAAAATGGCACGTCTTTCGCCCGACGAACTCCGCCGCGGTGTCGTCTGCGCGTCAGCGGGGAATCATGCGCAAGGCGTCGCGTTGAGTGCCAAGCGGCTCGGCTGCACCGCGGTGATCGTGATGCCCGAAACCACTCCAAGGCTCAAATCCGATGCGGTCCGCGAACTCGGTGGTCACGTGGTTTTCTTCGGTGAGAGCTATTCCGATGCTCACGCGCGGGCGGTCGAAATCGCCGAACGAGACCATTTGGTATTCGTCCACCCTTTTGATGATCCCGATGTGATCGCGGGTCAAGGCACGATCGGAATGGAGATTTTGAGACAACATCAACATCCGATCCACAGCGTCTTTGTTGCGATCGGTGGCGGCGGATTGATTGCGGGTGTGGCCGCCTACATCAAAGCCGTCCGGCCCGAAGTTCGCGTGATCGGCGTCCAAACCGCCGACTCCGATGCAATGATTCGTTCGGTCAACGCCGGCAAGCGAATCCAGCTTCCGGATGTCGGACTGTTTTCCGATGGAACCGCCGTGAAGTATGTCGGCGAGGAAACGTTCCGGCTGACTCGCGAATTGGTCGATGACTTTGTCGTGGTCGATACCGATTCCGTATGCGCGGCGATCAAGGATGCGTTCGAAGACACGAGAAGCATCTTGGAACCGGCCGGCGCGATCGGCATCGCCGGAATGAAACAGTACATCGCCAAACACAAAATCCGAAATGAAAGCGTGGTCGCGATCACTTGCGGCGCGAACATGAACTTTGACCGCTTACGTTTTGTGGCCGAATGCGCCGAAGCGGGGGAAGAGCGCGAAGCACTTTTCGCGGTAACCATTCCCGAAGAAAAAGGCAGCTTCAAACGGTTGTGCGAAACCGTCGGTCCACGTCGAATCACCGAGTTTTGTTATCGCCTCTCCGGTGCAAACGACGCGCATGTTTTGGTCGGGTTGGCAACCGAAAACCGAAGTGACACTCAATCCATCTCCGACTCATTCGCCAGCGCCGGGTTTGCCTCGGTCAGCTTGGTGGATGATGAACTCTCCAAAGAGCACGTTCGTTACATGGTCGGTGGCCGATGCCCATCGATTCAAAACGAGCGAGTCTATCGTTTTGAATTTCCTGAACGTCCTGCCGCACTTTGGCGGTTTCTATCAAGCATGAACCCGGATTGGAACATCAGTTTGTTTCACTACCGAAACCATGGTGCGGATTATGGCCAGATTTTGGTGGGAATTCAGTTCGATGAATTCGATCAGAGGGCGTTCGACGAGTTTGTCCACAGGATCGGTTATCCGTGCGTGGAAGAAACGCAAAACGTGGCGTATCAATTGTTTTTGCATTGAGGTGAGGCGCATTGTGCCTATACACTCATGCACTAACGTCCGTCTGATCCTGGAAGCGAATGGCGTGCATTATGTTGTTGGGACAACCCAAACCGAGGACTCTCGCTATGAAACTGTTACGACGTTTTAGTCGACGAATCTTGATTCTGCTCGGCGTCTTGTTGTGGGCCTTTGTCCACGCCGACTCCATCGCCGCGAAACCGCCCAACGTGCTGTTCATCCCCGTTGATGATCTCAATCATTGGGTGGGATACACCAATCGCAACCCACAGTGCAAAACTCCCAACATTGATCGTCTCTCCGCGATGGGTGTTTCCTTTACCAACGCGCACTGTGCCGCGCCCGCGTGCGGCCCATCCCGTGCCTCCCTCTGGTCCGGTATTCGCCCCCACAGCTCGGGATGTTACGTAAATTCCGATCCCTGGAAGCAGTACATCGCAGAAGGCTTGAATCTGAACAGCCATTTTAAAAAGAATGGATACTACACCGCCGCGATGGGCAAAACTTACCACGCCAGCGCCGGTGGACTATCGAGTGTTTACGCGTCGGAGTGGGACGAGTATCCATCAACGACGAGCGAGAAGGGTGCCGGCCGTGCTCCCACCAAGAACGAAGGGTTTCATCAACCTCTTTTGCTCGACTTGGACGACAAGGATCTCCCCGATTGGCACACCGTAGACTTCTGCATTGATCGCATGAATCAAAAGCGTGACAAGCCATTCTTCATCGCTTGTGGACTGATCAAGCCACATCTTCCATGGGCGGTTCCACGCAAGTACTACGAGATGTACCCGCTTGAAGATATAAAGCTCCCGCCGCACCGCAATGACGATCTCAATGATCTTCCCAAATCCGCCATCAGGATGGCCGGCCCGGAAAAGGACCACGCCGAGTTTTTAAAATCCGGTCGTTGGAAAGACGCGGTTCAGTCCTACATGGCGACGATCGCGTACGTCGACATGAACGTCGGACGTCTGTTGGACGCGTACGAAGCCAGTCCCGATCGCGACAACACGATCATCGTTTTCTGGGGCGACCACGGTTGGCACCTCGGCGAAAAACAACACTGGCGAAGTTCGCGCCTGTGGGAAGAAGCCACGCGAGCGCCCCTGATCTGGGTCGCCCCCGGAGTCACGAAACCGGGCGCCGTCTGTGATCGAGCGGTCGACTTTATGAGCATTTATCCGACGCTCTGTGAACTTGCCGGCATTGCGTCGCCCGACCATTTGGAGGGCGAGAGCATCACCGGTTTGCTTAAAAATCCAACGGCCCAGTGGGATGGCTTTGCGTTAACCACTCACGGTTACCTCAACCATGCGATTCGGGACCAGAGATACCGCTACATTCGATATGCGGACGGATCGGAAGAATTGTACGACCACCAGCGCGACCCCTACGAATATTTGAACCTCGCCGGCAATACCGAGTTTGCCAAGCTGAAGGAACGTCTTGCTGCCCATTTGCCTACCGAGAACCGACCGCCGAGAAAGTCCGCTGGTAAAAACAAAAGGCGCCCAACCGCGACGACAAAATGATCCATTGGTTTGGCTCGCGATGATCCAAAGTTAACCACATTTTCACAAGCTCTCCTCTCCAGCACTCCCGAAATTTCCTGCCCCGTCGAATCCATCCTGGATAATTGCAATGACATCATTTCCTACCCGCCGCTCGTTCCTGAGGTCCACAACCTTGGCGGGCTCGGCGATTGGCATGAACGCCCTTCAGTATTCTCGCGTCTACGGGGCGAACGGGCGACTGAGGATCGCCAGCGTCGGAACCGGTGGAAAGGGTTGGAGTGACTTGATCGGTGTAGCCGCCAGTCCCGATGTGGATGTGGTTGCGCCTGTGTGACATCGATAGCTCGGTCGAGCATCTCGGTCAGGCGTCAATGAAGTACCCATCGGCGAGAGTCTACGACGATTGGCGAAGGCTGTTGGATGAATCGGGTGATGTCCATGGGGTGTTGGTCTCAACGCCCGACTTTATGCACGCTCCCATTTCGATGGCTGCCATGCATCTGGGAAAACACGTTTTTTGTCAGAAGCCGCTGACGCACACCGTTTACGAAGCGAGGCAAATGCGAACGGCCGCTGCGAAGTTCAGCGTGACCACCCAGATGTGCAATCAAATACAATCCCATTCCGCCTACCGAACGGCGGTGCATCTCGTCCATGCCGGCACGATCGGAAAGGTCAAAGAAGTTCATGCCTGGCAAGGAGGCCAACCGACGTGGCCGAGGAACATCCCGAGACCCACGGGCAGCGATCCGGTACCCGCCCATGTCCGCTGGGACCTTTGGCAAGGTGTTGCACCGGAACGCCCGTTCAAGCTAAACATGTACCATGCCTTCAATTGGCGTGGCTGGCAGGCCTACGGGACGGGGCAGCTTGGCGATTTCGGATGCCACATTTTAGATCCTGTTTTCAAATCGCTGAAGCTCACGTCGCCGACCAAAATCACTGCCGAGGCACCTCACTTGTTGCCGGAGTCTTGGACCGATCGCGCGACAGTACGCTATGAGTTCCCCGGAACCGATTACACCAGCGGCGCCACACTACCAGTCACGTGGTACGACGCGGTGGGAGTGTTGCCGCCGCGGGAGATGTTGGGCGATGTTCCGAAGGATTACAAACTGCCGGTCGCAGGCTCGGTGCTCGTCGGCGAAATCGGTTCGCTGATCATTCCACATGTCGCGATGCCCACGACGTTCCTCAAAGATCAGTCTTCGGTGGAAGAATTGCCCGTGATCGAGGGTGTCGACCATTACACACAATGGGCCGATGCCTGCATGGGCAAGGGAAAAACCACATCGCACTTCGATTACGCTGGCCCCCTCACCGAGACCGTATTGCTAGGAACCATTGGCATCCGATTCCCGGGACAAGAGCTCGCATGGGATGCCGATTCGCTCAAGATCACCAATCATTCCGATGCTCAAAAGTGGCTGACCAAGCCATACCGAAAGGGTTGGGAACCGACTTGGGTTTAGTCTGAACTTTTTGGGCTCTCATGGGTTCGTAAAATTTAGGTGCAATCGTTCCGAAGGTAAAAAGCGGACACGAAAGTCGTATTCGGAGCAGGGTTGTTTTGATCGCATATCGAGGTGAACGATGAAAGTTTTGGTTTTTTACGCAATGGTAGTTGTGGTCCTGTGTGGTGCGGTTGAGAAATCTTCCGCGCAACAAGGCGAGGAAAAATCTCCCTCGGGCGTGGATCAGCAAATTGAAGAGTTTTTAGGTGTTCCTGATGGCTACGGGAGTGCTCCGGTGCGCCGTACAATCAACACTTCGGGCCCAGTGGTGTCTGGTGAGTTCAGCGAAAGGCTTTCACCGCAAAATCTCTTAATTCAAGCTTGCAACATTCAGTTTGAATGCAGCTGGCAATCAGTGTTGAACGAAATGTTCGCAGATGTGCCTGATGCAGACGTGGAAGTTTTGCAGCGATTACTCCAAGCTCGCAATTCACCTAAGCGATTCAAAGACTACTCTGAGGCACTTTTGCTTCTCGAGTCTGACGACTTCAAGGAACGTCTTAAAGGCGTAGACAAGATTCGAGAAGGTGAACTGGCACTAAGCGAAGAGTTTTCTGATGCACTCGAAACGACTTTAAGTCGCGAACAAACGCAAGTGTTAGTCAAAGCCTTGCTTCAGCGTTTTAATGTTGAAGTCTTCTATTTCGTTTTCGTTGCCGATAGCCTCGACATCTCAGAGGACGTACGTATTGAGTTGGACAAGTGCCAAGAATCGTTTGTAAAGGCAGTATCGAACCGCCGAGAAAAGCGATTGTCCAATGAAGATTTCGCAAAGATGTCTCGGCGAAAAATTGCTAGAGTGTATTTGAGCTTGGGAGAGGATTTGTTTCGTAAGGTAATGGAACTGAAAGACTACCTGCGTCCAGGAGAGCCTTTAATCGGCTGCATTGCAAAGTTTCCGGAGCCGTATCGTCCGTATATTCGGGACGTAGTTCAGAAGTTTGAGACTGACCGAGAACGGGCCGGTGCCAGTCGGTAATCGTCCGATAAGCGATTCTTAGTTGTATCCAAAGGGCTAGGTCTTTGACCTGGCCTTTACTCTTGGCGTGAACGAATCAAAACGGCGGTATCCCCGATCATCGGGTGTCTTTAATACGTGACGCAAAATAGCTGCGGTCGCATCCGCATCTAATCCTGAGATTCGATCATCCTCGGCTGCAATGCATTGAGCCGGATTGTTTTCTCGAGCTGGGTTTTTCCTGCCAGATCGCGAATCTCAATCGCCACGATTGGGTCCTCCGCGTCCCAGTCAATGGAAATGACGCCAAAATTCTCTTCGTGGAAAGTTTGATTGACCACCCGAAAGCGATTTCGTGTTGGCGTTCCCCGCGGATGCTTTTGGTTAAAACTGCTGGACGTTGCATCGATCAATGGATAGGCGACTCCGTCGGTTGCCATTGAGATTTCGGCCCAGTGTCGGTCGCCACTCACGAAGATCACTCCGCCTGCGGCCGTGCTTTGGACCAGATCAAACAGGCGAGTTTGCTGATGCGGCAAATTTGCCCAAGTCTCTTGGCCGACCGCCTCGGCAACGATCTGTATCCCCGAAGCAATCACTCGTAGATCTGCTGGACTGCGAAGTTGCTCTTCCAACCACTCCCATTGTGCTTCGCCCAAGATCGTCTTCTCCACATCGTCATCCGGTTGATAGGGGCCACCGAGTTGCTTGGGACCTTTCTTTAGTGGAGATCGAAAGTATCGCGTGTCCAGCATGATCACCTGAACGCGTTTGCCCGACGGTCCGAACGTCTTGGCCTCGTAGATCCCGGGCCGCTGTCGTTTTGAGTGAGTCGGCGGGTTCGCCCCAGAAATCCAGAAAGGCTTGTTGTGCAGCGTCGCGCTCTGGGTAAGAAGCACCGCCATCATTCAATCCGTAATCGTGGTCGTCCCACGTTGCCATCACCGGGCACACTGACATCAGAGCTTTGAAACCGTCGTTGTTCGCCAGTTCGCTGTACTTGGCCCGCATCACATCAATGTCCGATGTGTCCGCATAAATGTTGTCACCCAAGAACAGCAACAGCTGTGGCTGGGCTTGCAACATGACTGGGAAAATCGGAGTCGGACGTCCCTGTTGAATACAAGATCCAAACAGAATTCGCGTGAGCACGGTTTTATTCGAACTCACGCCGCCTTGTTCCTCCGCGATCGCCACCAGAGGACCGAAGATGATCAAAATCAGAAAGCATTGATTCCAAACACGCAACTGCATACTTCGTCAATCGGATGGGGAAGAAAATACGACGACACACTCTCGAGTCGTTGATGGCGAGGCGCAAAGGACACATTCCAAACAATCGCAGTGGGTCTAGGATTCAGATCACCGGCAACGCGACAGAAGCCGGTCGCGAGGCGGTTGTTGGAATCGGTGAATCGCAGACTTCTTCCGTTCGCATCGATTTACCATAAGACGACACGAATTTGCTGGGATCATTGATCATGTCCGTGGTCATTTTATGGTGGTGGTAGTGCATCGCACATTTGATCGTATAGAAAAAGAAAATGGATGGAGTCGACATCCGATGTTTCATCGCATTGTAGATCCGTTGTCGGTAGATTTTTCGCAACTTTGGATCCGGCACGCCTCGCATCAACTTGGTGAACAGATAGGCGAATCCCGCCATGAAAAATGCGGACTGTTTGATTCGCAACCATCGGTGACGTTTGAAGTGCGGAGTCTGGAAAGTGCGGAATCTAAAATCTTTTAAAAACAATGAATCCAATCGGTCGAAATAGGCCTCGGGCTCATAGATGTTCTTCATCGTTTCTAAATACCCATCGCGCATTTCTGCACGGCCCATTTGGGTTGGGATCACATTGGTGCCATAAGGATGTTGGTCCGAGGTGTCCAATCGACCCTCGGCCAACAATCGATCGTAAAGCGGGGTTTTGGGGATCGCATGCAGCAGGCCGATCATCGCGTGGGTGATCCGAGACTGTTTGATGAAATCTTCCTGCATCGCAAAGATTGTGGGCGGATCATTGTCGAAACCGACGATCAAACCGCACCAAACCTCGATCCCAAAGTCTTGGATTTGGTGCACCTTTTCGACGATGGTGCCACCTCGTTCCCGAACGTTCTGGTACTTCTTGGTTTCCCTCAACGAGTCTTCGTTGGGACTTTCGATGCCAACGAAGACAGACTGGATGTTGCAGCGAGCCATCAATTCCATGAGTTCCTCATCTTCGCATAAGTCCAACGACGCCTCGGTGCTGAACACCATCGGGTAGTCGTTTTCTTCTTGCCAGCGAGCAACTTCCGCTAAGACTGGTTTGATACCTTTTTTGTTGCCGATCAAATTGTCGTCGACAATGAATCCGATCTTGACCCCTTGATCCCGCAATCCATCGAGTTCGCGAAGCACTTGTGGCGCAGTCTTCATATCGGGGCCGTCGTCCAAACGTTACGATGATGTCACAAAATTCGCATTGGAACGGACACCCGCGTGAGAATTGGAGGCTGCCGAACATGTAGTGCTTATTTTGCAGCAAGTCGTATCGCGGCGTTGGCACCGTGGACATGTCGGTCTTTTCCACCTGTTCGTACCGGATTTGATGCGTGCCGGTTTCCCATTGGTCCAAGAACATGGGCCAAGTCGTCTCGGCTTCGCCCACGAACGTGACGTCCACCAACGATTCGAAATACGTTTCTTCCACTGTCACCCAAGGGCCCCCCACGACCACGAAACAATTTCGTCGACGCAGTTCGGTCAAAATTTCTTCCATGCGAAATCGTTGGACGCTCATTCCCGTCATTGCCACGATGTCGAATTTTGCGAGCGAATCAAAGTCGATGGCCTCGACGTTTTCATCGATGAGCGTCACGTCGTGCTTGGGTGGCGTGAGTGCGGCGAGCAAGGGAAGGCTCGCCACAGGCATGTTCGCACGATAACCCATCATTTTTTGAGCATGTTCCAGCCCCCAGTACGAAACTTCAAAGGCAGGATTTACGATCGCGATGGTGGCCATGCTTGGTAATCTCGGCGTAACGGTTTGCGATTCTAGGTCTTTCGGCGGTCCCCTCCATCGTAGCGGTTCACCACGCGTCGCAGCGGGGGAAAAGCTTTGCAACGCGAAAGTGCGTTTAGAAAAATGGCGAGAGTTCGACCGAGAATTGGACGCACCGAGCGGATGCGGGAACCGCCACCGAGAGTTAGGCAGAGAGATTCGCTAGGTGAGCGTCAATCTTTTGAGCGCGACCGGAAGGGGGACTGGATTGCTGGTGAAGTCATTCCACCACTTCGACAATCTCGCGGCCGATACCACGTCGCCGAATCGCCAGACTTCCATCGCACGTGCAATCGGCAATTCGTTTGCGCACCAGTTCGACTTCGGCTGCCGCAGCCAATACCAATGGCACCGACGCGTACTGCCACGGTTTCAACAACGCCGTGTCGCCGGAGCGTTGCCGGGTGTGGTTCGCGATCGCGATTTGGGTTACCAACCAAGCGACTCGCACGACTTCGGGAACTGCCGGATCCGTGTCGGTTAACATTGCTTCGATCCAGAATCGTTCGCTGCCGCTGTCGTACTCTCCATCGCCGCCGACAAGGGGTTGGACCAGGCAGGCGAGCGTGCGCGTCGGCCACCAATCGTTCGGCGGACTGTTGTTCCAAATCTGGCGTTCGACCTCTCGCAGCAATCCTTCGCCGTAGGTGTCCCAACGTTCTCTCAGCGGCCGACCGCGAAGCTCTAGTTGCTCAATCAATTTGGGGTAACGGCCCAGGAACGCGGCTCGCGCATCACCTAACCGGTTCTTGATGATCTTTGCGGTTTGGTCCAGTTGCATCTCGTTGCAACCGGCTTTGGTCAACGCGGCGGTGGACGCCTCGGCCAGATCCGAATCCGCAAATCGCTGGTTCACGTAATCGTTCCAGAACGCGGACACATCAATCGATGCCGATAATAATCGATCGTTGATGTCCGCGATCGGACCGATCAAAAGGGCTTCGGTTTTGGGATCGTTGCATGGCGCACCGGTGGCGACGACGTAGGCCGCCCGTGCGGCACTGAATTCCGGATGCGCGATCCAGCGAATGGTGGAACGTCGTGATCCGCGGCGTGATGAATTCGGTGTCGTTGGCAAAGCTTTACTCCTCCATCTTTTTGTTGATCCATTGTTCAAGTTCGTCGAAGTCGATCGGCGGTAGTGCGGTCAGATCGGGTCGCAAACGGACCGCATCGTGCAAGTAGACGTGCTGGATGTCGGACTGAGAGCGATCGGTGTTCCAATGCAGCAAAATTCGAATGCACCGCGGCAATGATCCTGGGACTGAAATTTCATAGCCGCACAACAGGGGAACTTCGATCCACCCCAATTGCCGCGCCGCCAGCGCCGGAAACTCGGCACTCAAATCGTTGGTCACCGTGAATTGGGCGCTCGCCAGATCTTTTGTGTCGATAAGGTTGCGGCGAATGATCAGCCCGAGCATTTGGCGTGTGGCGGTCAAAATCAGATCGCGATCATCGGTTTCAACAGTCGTCGCCCCGCGGACGCCTCGGCAAACGGTCATTCGACAAGCACTGGCTAGAGATTAGGAATCAACAAACTTCTTCGAATACGTTATAGAATACGAACATCCAAGGCGAGCCATCATGCCCAAAGGCATGAATTTTGACCACGACCTTTCTACTCACGAGCCACTGATGGACCAGCCGCGAAGTCGTCATCAAGAAAAGATCATCAAGAACTATTACCGAAACCGCGATTCGATCGGGCTGCAAAAGGCCCAGGAGGCGGTCACGGAACTGTACCTTAGCGAGGGCAAAAAGCGGGCCGCCGTTTGGAAACGACTCGCCAGCCACCTGGAAAAGGTGGGTCTCAAGCCGGAACAGATCCAACACTTGCAAGAGAAAGACAGCCCCGAATCGGTGCTCGAAGCGCTGAAGAAATACGTCTGATCCAAAAAGCGACTGGGATACGCTATCATTCGCGAATATCCGGTAAACCACGATCTGGCTTTCCCTCGAGATGACCCCACCGATGATGATGAACACCGCCGCTCTGTTCACGCCCCCTTTGGCTGATCCATCGTCATTGCGTGCGTTTTCGGTTCAACCGTTGCTTGCTCAACAGTCGCCGACCGGCTACATCGTGTTGGCGCTGGGCGTCTTCGTGGCGTTCCTGAGCGTCATCCTGATCTTCTTTTTCTTCCGATATTTCAAGCTGTGGTTCCAGGCTTACATGTCGGTCGCCGACGTCAGCCTGGTTAGCTTGATTCGGATGCATTTCACGAAAGTCAATCCGAACATCGTGGTCCAAGCCAAGGTGATGTCAGCCCAAGCCGGGCTCGACACCAACCGCAGCAGCGGGATCAGCACTCGGCGTTTGGAGGCGCACTATCTTGCCGGTGGAAACGTGATGAATGTGATTCACGCGATCATCGCCGCGCACCGGGCTGAAATTCCATTCGACTTTGACCAAGCCGCCGCCATCGATTTGGCCGGACGCGATGTCTTGGACGCGGTTCAAACCAGCGTCTATCCGAAGGTCATTGATTGCCCCGACTCCTCTCGCAGTGGCAAAACAACGCTCAGCGCGATCACCAAAAATGGTATCGAACTGCGCGTCCGGACTCGGGTCACCGTGCGGACGAACATCAGTCAGCTGATCGGCGGAGCGACCGAAGACACCATCATCGCCCGAGTCGGCGAAGCGATCATCAGCTCGATCGGTTCGGCGGCGATCGCACTTCGATGGTGCTCGAAAATCCCGACATGATCACCGGGTTGTCTTGTCACGCGGCCTTGATGCCCAAACCGCATTTGAAATCGTCTCGATCGACATCGCCGACATCGACGTCGGTGAAAACATCGGTGCTCGGCTGCAAAGCGATCAAGCGGAAGCCGACACGCGGGTCGCGCGTGCGGAGGCGGAACAGCCGCCGCGCCGAGGCGATCGCCGAAGAGCAACAAATGAAAGCCCAGGTAACCGAAAACCGTTCCGCATTGGTTCTTGCCGAAGCCGAGGTGCCAATGGCGATGGCCGAAGCGTTTATCGCAGGCCGGATCGCGTCGGTCACGGACACAGAATTCGAAGATTAGTGCATCCGGTGGAAACGACTTCATATCGAGTAAGTTTTAGCGGCGGCTTGGGGTGCAAGCTGGCGGGAATCGTTGACCGGCCGGTCGATGATGAGCTCGCGTTGGTGGTCGTGTTCAGCCACTGTTTTACTTGCAACAAAGACTTGAAGGCGATCGTCCGGATCAGCCGGGGATTGGCGGCACGCGGGATCGCGTGTCTGAGATTCGACATGACCGGTTTGGGGGGAAGCGAAGGCGATTTTTCGACGACGCACTTCACATCAAACCTGGCCGATCTGACCGCCGCGGTCGACTTTGCCAGGGTCGAGCTCGGTTCCGTCGACGCGTTGGTGGGGCATTCGTTCGGCGGCGCTGCTTCATTGGCATACGCTGGTCAATCGTTCGGCAGATCCAACGACCCGTCGAGCGAAAATGCGGATTCGAATATCCGGGCGGTCGTCGCGTTGGCCGCGCCGAGTGATACGCGGCATCTGGCAATTCTGCTGTCGCGAATGAATCCTGTGATCGAGTCGGCCGGGATCGGTGAGGTCATCATCGGTGGTCGGACTTGGACAATCCGAGCCGAGATGCTTGCGGATTTTCGCGATCATGATCTTCCAGCGATGATCTCAAAAATTGCCTGCCCGACATTGCTGATCCACTCACCCGAGGATCGGACGGTAGGATACGATCATGCCTTGCGGATCATGGGGCTGATCCAGTCGTCGCAAAATGCGGAGGCCGGCAATGTGAGCCTGTTGTCGATGCCAAAATCGGACCATCTGTTTGTCAACGACGCGCGCGACATCGAATTGGTCACCGACTCCGTCGCTGCATTTCTATTGCGATACGCGCAAGCCGGCGTGATCACGCGAGCGGCTAAAACCAAGGACGCGAACGACGCAATGATTTCCACAGAATTGGCGGAAGAACCCGAGGAAAACTTTTAACTATCCGATTCGATTCTCACCCGCGTTCTCGTCTTGATGAATGGTCACCGGCCAACCGGGAAATTGATTTTCCGGGTTACCATTGGACGGATCGATCAAAAACTTAAACGATTCGATGTGAAAGGTTTTTGCATCGGTATCGACAGTCACCAGACCGAAACCGCTTGCTTTTTGATGTGCCCTTTCGTAGCGGTTTTTGACGGTGGCCACTTCGGGATTTCCAACGCAATAGACGTAGACGCGGTTTCCAAATCCGTCGATGTACTCGCCCGTGTCACCGAGCCCGTGTCGGGGGCGATTGGCGTGGGGAATCTGCAATTCATCGGCCCGCCACCAGCGCGGATACCCCACCGCGATCGCCGGCGGACAGAATGACCAGTTGCTATCTCGTTGACGGTCCACGCCGTATTGGCAAAGGGTGCTCAGGTGTTGGTCGCCATTGATGTGCAGCGCCTTGCTGGGGTGAACGATCTTGATCGCCCGATCGCGAGCGGTTTGCGGCCAACCGCCGGCGTCCAAGTCGGCTTTCAGGTATCCGTCGTACTCCCCGTGATGAGTCGCGACCGCTGCAAATACGGTCTGGCTCAAAAGGACCTTCATCGAATGTCCCCGCCAATCTTCGGCCCACGCCTTCAAGAACGATTCTTGACGATCACCCAGCAAGGTCAAACCCGGCTTGTCGAGCACCGACGTATCAAAATGCGGATCCAACACGTGATCGGCACGCCCGCTGCCGGTATCGACTCTTTGCGGACCGCTTTTAAATTGCCGATCGGCGATGATCGCGAAGCTGACTCCGCCGTACACCATGTCCCCGTAATAGACGCTGATGTCTTGTTTCACGGGTGTCGGATCATAAAAGTCGGGATGATGCGAGGTGTTCGTCTTGTGCACGACGTTCACCATTCTCGCCGGTTCGATGTAACCGCCGTTGGACGAGGCTCCTCCGCTTTCGATGTCCATCGGTGCACCGCCTTCGCCCCACACATTGCCCTGGAATACATCGTGATCATCCGCCAAGCAAATGGTCGGTCGATCTCGCATCAGGTCGCGGAACGACCATCCGAACTGGTAGAACTTGCGCAGGTAGTTCAGGATCGCGGGTTCGGCTGGGCGACGGATGATGCCATAACCGCCGTGATTTTCGTAAATTTGGTCACCCGAAAAATACACCAAATCCGGGTCCATTTTTAACGCATTGTTGGCGACCGGCTCATAAGGAAACGCGTAGTCGTTCTGGCATGTCAACGTTGCGATCCGCAGGGGACGGCCAACCGGATTCGAACGGATCTTTCCGGACCACTCGTGGACCGTCTTTGTCCCGTCGCGATGTCGCTCGGCGTAAACCCATTTGAACTTAGTTGATTTCGTTTCGTCCCAGTTGGGGACACGGATGGTCGCCGTCCAGGCGTCCGCATCCAGTTTTGCGGTGCCCATCAATTTCCACTCGTCGCTCGACTGGACAAAAAACTCTGCCTGTTGATCGTCTTGCTCACCCAGCGGTCCGGTCAGGACGGTTGACTTCAAAACAAACCCTTCGTCGGATCGCGAGTCGCTCAGTGAATACATGGACCACAAAATCGGTCCGAATTGGTTCTCCGGTTTTTTGGAAAACGCATCGCCTTCGATCCACCAATCGCTGAACCGGTACCTCGCCCCTTGTTGGCTTTTCATCCGAGCGTCGAAGTTGTTCACCAGCGATACGTTTCCAAGGATTGCACCGGAGTCGACGGCTCGAGAGATCTGACCGATCGGGTTGCCTTCGTCGTCAGCGACTGCCAAGGTAAGTTCGTAGCCTCCGCGTTTTCCCTCACCGGCGTCGTCACTCGAGCGATGGACTGGTTTACCGATCAGCGTCAACAGCGTGTCTTTGGTGAGATCGACATTGATCGGTTGTCGTCGATTCCCGAGCACCAATTGTCCATCGATGATTCCGGCGTCTAACCCGCCTGCGGCGAAGCAGCTCGAACGATGCTCGCCGATGTCGGATTGGACGCCGATGCGAAAACCGGCTCCGCCATCGCCCTTGAACTTTTCGACTTGTCGGATCACGACCGAGATCGCGAGAGCACCATTCGGATTGATGAATTGATGGGTCAGGCAATGAATGTTTCGGTTGCCCGCGCCCGTTTGGCATTCGGCCGCACCGTCAACGACGCGCCAATTTTCCATCGGATTGGCCCAAACGTTGGCACCCAGCCACACACGATCGTGCGTGTTCGACCACGACACCGATGCCGGCGTATTGGAGGAAACATCGGCAAGGCCGGATGATTCGGCATTTTGGGCGGACGCACTCGGCGCGAAGCTCAGCCAAGCGCCACCGAGGCCCAAGCATTTCAAGGCAAAACGTCGTGTCAGTGGAGCCATGTTGATCGAATCAATGGGGGATGGAGGAGTCGTGGTTCGAATGCGGGGTTCATTTTAGCGCACCCGCGAGATGTCGTGTCGCCCGACATTTCGCATGCGAATTGCATTCGAAGTCGCCAGATGTTTCGAGCCGCATGCGGTGAAATCAAGCATCGTTTCCCGACTTGGCATGAAGAGATGTGGTGCCGCGCCCGCCGTGTCACGCTGCATTTCTAGTGAACATCCGCCCTCGCTGGCGGGCCAATGGAAGTGGAAATGGGTTTTTCAGACCCCGCTTGCTGGTTTTCGTGATTTCTCGGTAAACTGCCGGGCCAAACTCCTTATGCCCTAACAATACAAGAACTGAGGTCTTTCGTACCGATGTCCACTTCCACCGAGAACCAACTCACTGACGTTGCCGAAGAGAAGACGCCGCTGAAGTTGGACATTAAGGTCGAAAGCCCGCAAGCTTGTTTGCGGGAAGTGATCGTAACGATCGAACAATCCGAAGTTCAACGTTACCTCAAGAACGCCTACGACGAATTGGTCCCCGAAGCCCAAGTGCCCGGCTTTCGGAGCGGTCGTGCGCCACGCAAATTGGTCGAAAAGCAATTCAAGGACCGCGTGGAAGAACAAGTCAAAGGCTCGCTGTTGATGGACAGCTTGGCCCAAATCACCGAAGCGGACAGTTTCAACGCGATCGGCGAACCAAACTTCGACTACAACGCCATCAAGATTCCCGAAACGGGCGATTTCAAGTTCCAATTCGAAATCGAAGTGCGACCCGAGTTCAAGACGCCTGATTGGAAGGGCATGAAATTGAACAAACCGGTCGAAGAGATCTCCGACGACGATGTCCAAGAAGCGCTCGACCGAGTGCTGGCGCGATATGCCACGCTCGAAGCTACCGAAGCACCCGCCGAAGCCGGCGACAAGTTGCTGATCACCGCGAAGTTCAAAAACGAGGGCAAGTTGCTCTCGACGATGGACGAAGAACGCGTGGGTCTCGATGACCGTCTCAGCTTGTCCGACGCGATCTGTGAAGATTTTGCCAAACTGATGCTCGGTGTCAAAGAAGGTGAGACTCGCAAGGGCAAGGTCCGAATCGCCGATGGCGCTACCGACGAATCGATGCGCGGTAAGGAAATGGATGCCGAATTCCACGTCGTGGAAGTGCTGACGCTCGAACATCCCGAATTGACCGGCGATTTCTTGGCCGAACTCGGTGATTTCGAATCCGAACAAGAACTGCGTGATTTCGTTCGCGACTCGCTGACGCGTCAAGCGGAGTATCGGACTCAACAGGCCGTTCGTAAAACAGTCGTCGATTTGTTGACCGGATCAGCCGATTTTGAGCTGCCCGCATCGTTGGTCAAGCGGCAAACCGTTCGTGAATTGGAACGAAAGGTTTTGGAGCTGCGTCGCAACGGATTCGACGACGACATGATCCGCCGCTTCGTCAATGCTTCGCGTCAAAACTGCGCAAACGACTACCGAGTCGGCGCTGCGTGAGCACTTTATCTTGGAACAGATCGCTGAAGAGCAAAAGATCGACGCCGAGGAATCGGACTACGCCGCCGAGATCGCCCTGATCGCCCAGCAAAGCGATATGCCCGATCGACGCGTGCGTGCACGTCTCGAAAAGCAGGGCCAGATGGACGCACTTCGCAACCAAATCGTCGAACGCAAAGTCATCGAGTTGGTCGTCGAGCATGCCGAAGTCACCGAGGAACCCGTCGAGAAGAAGGACAGCAAAGAACCTACCGAATTCGCGGTCTACCACAACGTGTTGCCGACGAAGGATGCCGACGTGATCCCGACCGCCAAGTACGCCGACGACTCGCCGAAGGAAGCCGAGAAGAAGACCGAACGCGACGAAGAATAGCAGGTGGGCACGCGTCAAAAGTGCTCTCGAAATCGGCATCGTCTCGATTTCGAGAGGCTTGAAAGGCGACAATTGCTGGCGGCGGACGTTCGAGTCGTTGACAACCTGCTGGACGATCCTGCGTCGTACTTTCGCGTCGTCTCGGGCGAGTCCGTCACGTACATCCCCAACGGGAACAGCGTCCAGATCGGTGCATCGCTGATCGAATTGGATTTGGACCAGGGGAAGAATGTCTCCGTCATCTCGGACGGTGCGGCGTTCACCGGTGGCGGCGATATTTCCATTTCATCGGACATTGTCAAGCGGACGCCGGGGGCGTCGCGATTGGCGTTTTTAGCCGACCGAGACGTCGTCGTGGCCGCCTCGATCCGAAGCGTCGGTACGAGCAACGCGTTGCTCGACGTGGTGCTCAATAGCGACCGTGACGGTTCCGACGGCGGCCGAGTTTGGATTGGAAGCTCGGCGACGCTGCTGACACAAGGCGGATCCGTGGTCATCGGCGGCGGATCAGACCCGCTCTCTTTTCCTTCTCGAGGACATTCCGATGCACCGGAGGGCGTGGTCGTTGATGGCATCCTCGCAACAGGATCGGGCAGCATCTCGATCGTCGGCGTGGGTTCAATCGTGTTCGCGTCCCCGGACTCATCTCCGCTATCCACGGAACTTGTCGGCGTGTCGATTGGTGGAGCCATTCAGACGACATCGGGGACAGTGCAAATCGTCGGCACGGTGGATGAAACCACGCCCGCTCTCGTTTTAAGTGCCGACGGTGTCCGCGTCTCCGGCCGGATCGAAAGTCAGTTCGGCCGCGTGTCGATTGCGGGAACCGTCAAACCGGGCGACGGGCATATGTCATCGGGAAACAATGGCATCGAAATTCGTGGCGGCTTGGTCTCGTCGTCTGGAACGATCGATATCGAGGGTCTGTTCGAGAGTGGGACCGCCCGCGGATCCAATAATCACGCGGTGTTGGTGAGCGAGGCGGGGCGAATCGAATCGTTGATTCCAAGTCCACTGGTTTCGTCAATCAATGTGACCGGGCGTGTCAATGCACCCGAAACGCGTGATTCGGATGGCGTTCATGTTGCCGGATTTGGTTCAGCAATCATCAGCAATGGCGTCAACATCTTTATCTCCGGCGAATCCGTAGGCAACGGTCAGTCGTCGGGAAATGATGGCGTTGATCTGCGACCAACGACGCTGCTCACTTCGTTCGGCGACATTGCTTCTGGAGATGCAAACGGGGGCCGCCCGACGCTTATTCGAGTATCGGGGACGAGTGGGGGTGGCGTGGGAGTGCGGATGAATTCGCAAACCACGATTGCTTCCTTAGGACGCGTCGATGACTCCCGCGTCGAGGTCATTGGACATTTGACGACGGATGCCTTGACAAATCGAGTCGGAGTTGACGTCGGAGGTCAAATCGATTCCAAGCAGATCAAAATTGAATCGTCGGATTCTCTTATCATTCAAAAGACTGCCGCAATCACATCCAACGAGCTGACAATCGTCGCCGGGTCCTCGGGACGCTCGGGAAATATCGTCGCCATCAATTTGGAGTCGATCACGACCGTGGTCGGACCGTTTTCGATCTCGGGTGCCGGGTCGAGCGAACAAGTTCAATTGGCAAGTTCGTTCTTATCAACAGTGACGACCGTGGTCCATGAGAACGTCAATGGCGAATTGAGAGCATCGTTGGTCGCGGACGGACGTGCAATCGATCTCCGTGGGATCGAATCAATCGTTATTGATGCCGATGTTGCGGATTCGCGTATCGTCTTGGGTGATGGGCCTTCCGAGATGGTTACGGTCGATCAGACGACGGTTGATCAAACGGGCGTCGCAGTCGGCGGGATCCGCGTTGCCACGAGCGCGGGACTTTCGATTGAAACTCGACCCACGCAAAATTTTTCCTTGAACACTGGATTGGGCCGAGACGTCGTCACAGTCGCTTCGCTGCCGTCCACGTTGAACTCGGCCGCCTCGTTTGAAGACGGCGACGTGGTCGCGGACGATCGTTGGATTTTGGCGGGCGATCTAACCGACTTATCGAAGCCCCTATCGCTCGATGTCGACGCGGCAGAAATCACGATCGCGGCGATCATTGAACTCGACACCGGTTTGCTGTCGCTCGGTCGAGCCGACCGGGTGGGAGTGATTCGGCTGGACGATACGGACATCACTGCTGGTGCGCTGGATTTCAATTTGTCGGTCGAGATTCGTGGTGATGTCAACGTGGTGTCAAAGGTGGACGCGGTTCGGTTTCAAAAGTCGGTTTCGGGATCGGGTGATTTGCGGGTGGTCAGTGCGGGGTCGATTCGTTTCGGTGGTGATGTCGGAACGCCGTCGCCGCTCGGCGGTCTCGACGCGCAGGCGGTGGACGATCTATTCGCTAGCGGTGACATCACCACATTGAACGACTTGATCTTTCGTTCTCCGGTGCAGGCTGCGGCGACTCGCCGATCGGACTTTACCAGCACTTCGGGCCGCGTCTCATTCCAATCAACGCTCGACCGCGGGTTTGTCGACGGCGATGCCGAAGTGGGCGATCAGGCTGGCGTAATCACCATCCATTCGAAACGGCCGGCACAATTGCTCGGTGACATTGGGACCAACCAGGCTCCGGCTCAATTGAGCGTCACATCCGAGGGTCCGTTGCAGATCGATTCGTCGATCGAAACGGATGAGTCGTTGGTTGTGACCGTTGTCGACACGCAAGGCGATGAGGACCAATTGATCATTGCGGGCGCAGCGCAGATTCGGTCCGGCGGAACGATTCGGTTGACGGCCGGCGACGAGATTTCGGTCGCACGGCAAGCGATCGTCGTGGCCGACGAGATCGTGATTGCCGTTGATATTGAACCGGCATCGCCCGACGACGCCGGCGGCACGGCACGGTTAGCCGGCACCATAAACTCCCGCTCGGGTCCCGTTCGTTTGATCGGTGGCCAAGACGACGATCGATTTCTTTTTGACTTTGCCGGTGGCAATCTCGACGGCGATTTTTCAGTCAAAGGAAACTCCGAGTCATCGATCACGTTGGGAGATCGAATCGAAATCACCGGCTTTGAAAGGGAGTTCGCGCCAGCGTCAAACGTTGATTTTTTCACAAATCGGCGAGGTCAAATTTCGATCGCGGATCGGTCACAAATTTCGTTCGACGACATCGAGCAAATCGATGTCGGATTCTCGTCGAGCCTGGTGCTCAACTTCGAAGCGATTGACAGCCTTGATTTGTTGATCCGAAACAATGTTCGGGCGGGGATGAACGAGTTGGTCGGCACAAGCGTCGTTCCCACATTTGTCTTTGCCAATCCGAGTGATCAATGGGTGTTGACGCTGACCGACGGTGATGACGTGGCGATCATTGAATCGCTCGATCCAAATTTCGCGGTTCCCACGATCATCGATGGCCAACTCGGTGACGACAACTTGATGGTCCGCGGCGTGACGCTGGCCAACATCATGGGGCGTGCGATCGACATCGAAGGGGTTGAGCGAACGCAAGTTCATAGCAGTCATTTCGTCGGCAATCGCGCCGATTCGGGGGCAGCGATTCGGATTCGCGGCGGATCACTTGAGATCTCAAATTCAACCTTCATCGGAAACGAATCGCGTCTTCGCGGTGGGGCAATCGAAGTCGATCGTGGCAGGCTTGCGATCCGTGATAGCGACTTTCGAATGAACGTCGCGGGCGACCAAGGTGGCGCGATCGATGCCACCATCACCGAGCTAGTCATCGAAAATTCTCGCTTTGTCGAGAATCAAGCCACTGGGGAACTCGGTTTGGATGGGACCGGAGGTGCCGTGTACGCGGTGGCGTCCGATCAAAGGGTAGGCGGAGTCGTCAACGTGATCGACTCAGTTTTTGAACGCAATCGATCGCTCGCCGCTGGCGGTGCGTTTCATTCGAATCATCTGGACGCTTTCTTCGAGCGCGGCAATTTTAGCGAGAACGTCGCGTCGGGAGACGCGTCGCAGATTGCTCGCGGGGGAGCAATCTCGGTTGTGGGGAGGACTTCGAGCGGACCTCAGACGGTTCTGCCAACGATCCGAATCAAGGATGTGACGCTCGATCAGAACTGGGCAGAGGCTGGCGGCGGGCTCGCGGTCGTCGACGCGAATATTAGCATCGAAAATTCGTCCATCATCGCCAATCGCTCCACCCTTGTCTTGTATGGCGGGGGCGGAATCCAAGTCTCGCAAACGCTTGCCACCGGTGGAGGCTCGTCTTCAAGTCTTGCTGTCAACATTACTGACTCAATCATTGCGGACAACGTCTCTCAAGGAGAGGGCGG
Organism: Pirellulaceae bacterium; assembly: GCA_963781095.1. Lineage (GTDB taxonomy): Bacteria > Planctomycetota > Planctomycetia > Pirellulales > Pirellulaceae > Rubripirellula. The sequence goes on along the minus strand of CAWAEA010000012.1, from coordinate 65,422 downwards.
CGGGGTTCTGCTGATCGGCGCCAACGCGTCGATTGTCGGCACCACGATCCGTGCGAATACCACGATCCAGGGTGTCGGTGGTGGGATCAGCGCACGAAGCAACGGTATCGCGGGCGATCTTCGGATGACGATGAGCACCGTGTCCGACAACTCCGCTGCATTATCTGGCGGCGGAGTGGCGGTCGTCGGAACGGGAATCGATTGGGACCGAGTCACCGTAACTCGAAACGGCGCGGGTGGGGCCGGTGGTGGCTTGGACTATTCCAACAGCGATGCCCAGCGAAGTCGCTCGATCACGTCTTCGACAATTTCGAGTAATGCCGCCGAGGCGGGAGAACCCGACATCGCACAATCCGGTATCCCGTTGGTGATCACGTCGCCGATTTTAGTCGTGGCACCCTTTCCATCCCCATCAAGGATTGCGATGGATGTCAATGGTGACGGTGTCGTCACGGCGGTTGATGCGCTCCAGGTTGTCAATCGTTTGGCAACTCAACCGCTGATTGGCGGCGAGCGAACCGCACGTTGGATAAACACCGATGTGAACGAGGATGGAAAAACGACCGCGCTCGATGCGTTAATGATCATCAATCACCTTTCTCGTCAATCGCGTCTCACAGGACTCACGGATGCAGTGGATATCCGGTCCGACTCGATTTATTGGCAAAGCGATTCACTGGACGAGCGACGACGACGCGGTGGAAAGTAGGCCGGGCCCCATCCACAAGTACCGGATCTGCGTCACGGTCACTCCTCAGTCGGTCCTACGTTACCTTCCTTTACCGCTTGTTCGAAGAGTTTTAACTGTCGCTCAAGCGGCGGGGAGTGGGGCATTAATTTGATGGCGCGTTTTTGCATCAGGATTGCATTCTCCAAATCGCCCAGCGCGTAGTAGCATCGACCGCACGTGTCGTACTTGGCACCATCGGCGTCGAGTTCCAATGATTCGAGGCTGTACTGCAACGCCTTCTTGTAGTCACCCTCCGTGTTGCTGACCAACCACGCGTATTGATTCATCATCTCCGCAACGGTCGCCGGACCGACCCGCCCATTGGCTCGCGATTTCAGCTGGGCCGATTGAACTTCCGAATCGGCGCGAATGATGGCCGACGTCAACTTCGATTTCACAAGTTGCCGCCATCCCTGGTCACCATCGGTGTGGTACATCGAGATCAAAATATCAACTGGATTTTCCGAGAGCGAATAGGCTTGAACCAGCAATTGTCTGGCTTCATCCAAGTCACCCTTTTCGATTTTCGCGAGTGCGCTGTGGTAGGTCATCTCGCTGCGATAATGGTTGTAGCGAATGAACATCAAGTTCAATCGCTGTTTCATTTTGTCATCTTTCTCGACGCGTTGGACCAGTGGTTCCAGCACTTCCACCACCGCTTCGTGTCTTTCCAGTTCCGCCAACATCATCGCCAATTGGCCGCGGACCACGGTTGAGGGATGCGAGTCAACTTCGAGATGTTCGATGATCTTTCGGTACTCCCGTTCGGCCCAGTGGAATAGCCCACGCTCCTGCAAACTGACACCGATCTCCAAATGGGCCTGCGCCGTTTCCTCGATGTCACGCGGTGACATTTTTTCTCGCTCGGCGTCGGTGGCGGGAAAGGGTCGAATGGCAAGTGCCATATCGGCCAAGCGGGCCGCGGCGTCGTCATTGCCGGCCACCTTCTCGGCCTCGGCCGCCCCGTACAACAGCACCGGTTGCTGATCAAAGAGGGAACGAAATTGCGACCGCAAGTCCAGCACGAACGGATGCAACTGGTGATCAATCGCCCACGAACACGCATCCACCAAATGCCGTGACGTCGGATCGATCAAGTCGCTGCTCTCGCGTGCCAGCGCCAAGGCCTCGTCCCGATCGCCCGAATCGATCGCTCGAGTCGCACAGATCTGGACCAACTCCAGCACCGACGCTCGAGTCGCCGCCACGCTCGCCGATGAGTCGATCTCGGTGCGTTGGACGGCGATCAAGTCACGCCACTGCTGGGCCGCGTACTTGCCTTGTGCCAGATCCTGGGCATAGACCCGCAGCCACTCCGACGCTTGCCGATCATTGCCGCCGAGCCCCTCGCTAATCTGTTCAGCTGCTCGTTGCCGGACGCTCGGATCGTCACCCATCTTCTGCTGCATCATGCAAGCGCGGCCAAGCGGCTCAATCGCATCGACGTTTCAAAACGCACCAAACGAACCAGTGCCGGCAATCCTTTCCGATCGGCAAACTCTGCTAACAATTCGATCCTGCTGTTCCGTTCCGTTTCATTCTGGGCACCGTACTCATGCAGGGCTGCCCGCACCTCAGCCGGATCCGTCTCCTTGGACCAACTGACGATCAGGCTGCTGACCAGATACCGGGCCGCCATCTCGATTTCGATGTCGGGATCGAACTGGGCTAAGTAGAGTTCGTCAAAAGCCTCCAACCCCATACGTTGAAGCTTGTCCATCGCCTTGATGCGCGTCGCGTAGCTGTCGTCCCCCAGGTCTTGGATCAGCGTGCGGACTTTGGCCTCACCACGCTCCGGCTTCCCGGCACTTGGGTCATCGCCGGCGACGGGGATCGCAATCATCGAGGCGGCGGCAATCGACATCAATGTGATCGTGTTTCGAATGACGTTTCGCATTGTGAGCTCGATTGAGAAGCGTGTCTCGCGTTCGGAATTTTTGAGAGAACAAACATTTTAGCGACATTCACCGCTCGTTTCGCCGTATTGCTCACCGATTCTAATCTATCCGATCTGGCAACCCAACGTTTCGGATTTCTCGGATCAGCTCGCGTAGCTTGCCGCCATTTTCTTGACCGCGTCCGAAACTGCTTCACGAAAATCCGGAGGTGAGATCACTTCGGCGTCGGCCCCGAGCGAGAGCACCTTGGGCAACACCTCGCGAGGATGGGACGCGGGCACCGTCATCACCGTCGATCCGTCGTCCTGGGCCGCTAATTTTTGTTCGGGATGCCAGGGATCCTCGCGGACGTACGCTGCCGCCCGGGGCCCCAGCCGAATGCTAACCATCGTGGGATCTTCGCCCGAAAAAATTCCGATCGATTTTCCCAAGTGTTTCGATAACTCGATGCTGGGGTCCGGCTTGAAGTATTCGTCGAGCGCCGTGGCGTGTCGAAACCGATCGAGTTTCCAATTTCGAAGCCGCTCACTTGGTTCGGCCACTTCCGGAGCCGCCGCGACCACGTAGATACTGCTTTGATAAACCGCTAACCCGTACGGCTCGATCTTGCGGGTCGAAATCGGCTTGCCGACCGCTTCGTATTCCACCGCGACCACGCGATGCTCGACGATGGCACGATTGATCGTCTTCAGCATGCCTTCGTGACCCTCATACGATTTGCTGGGGCCGCCGAACACGTGCAGCGTCTTGCGATAACGCGAGTAGTGATCGAAGACGCCGTCGGGGACCGCTTCCTGGACCTTGTTCCAAAACGTCTCGATCCCACGCCAATATTGGGTCCCGACCAAAGGATAGAGCAGCTCGCGGCCGATCGACAACGCGATCATCTCCGACGCCGACAGCCCGACTTCGTGGACGCCTTTGCTGTTTTGGCCCAACTTGTAAACTTTGCCGCGTTCGACCGTCTCGTTCTGGATATCGAAACCCGCCGCTTGCAAAGCTTCGACGTCGCGACGCACCGTCCGCTCATGCAAATTGGTGAGTCCCAGATCCAGGACCAGGTCAGCCCGCAGTTCCTCCAGCGTCCGACCGAACCGCGAAAATTCGAGGAGTTGCAACAGCTTGTGTTGTCGAATCAGTTGTTCGTTGCGTGCCATCGAATTCGTCTCTATCCGTCCGTGTCCTAGGGAACCCGCCGGATTGTCCCCCAGAACCATGGTCAGGGGAAGACAACCGAAACCGTCGTACGGGAACTCGCCACGACCCCTCAGCGAACGTCGACCACATACGTGTTCGCTAATTTATCGTGAAGCGTTTGATGGTCCGCGAGGAACAGGTAGACCAAGTCGGCCAACGCGATTAGCCCGCCGACAAATGGGATACCGGTCAGTAAACCGAACAGAAATTGTCTCTTCAAAACGCCTTGCACAAATCCGACCGGAACACCCGACTCGGCGTCAACGATGACTGTTCCCACTGCCTTCTTGCCAACCGATTGGCCCGATTTTGCAATCAAAATCCAATTGATGATTTGAGGAACCAGAGCGACGAGCAAAAACGCAATGAAGGAGGGGCTAGTGAAACCGACTTCTTGCCCCTCGGGAGTGGGTGATGCCGCTTCAACAGCGCCTGCGATTCCAAAGCCGACCAATGAAATCAAGCCGATGAACAGTCCGTCGACGAAAGCCCCTCCGATCCGTTTCCCGACCGTGGAGATGTCCCCTGATGCCCGCCGACCACTCGCGCCACCGGCCGATGTCGGGGCGTATTGATTCGCCAGCTTGCCGCCGGTGGATGTCGGCGCCGCCGGCCGGCCGGGCATGTTGACCGCACGCACGGGTTGCAAGTCGGATTCGGTCAACTCGTCGAACATCCCCGGATCGAAATCGTTTCCCGTCGATGCCGCGCGACGGGCCGGGGGTGCGGCCGGCCGATTCGCCGGAGGCCGAGAGGGCTGCGGCGATCCAGCCGCGGACAGTTGTGGCTGGGAGGGACGTGGCTGCGCCGCAGTTGGGCCGCCCGGTGCTCGTAACTGTTTCCCGCACGGACATTTGACCACCTTCCCCGCTGCGGTATCAGGCACGTTCAAGATGGTGGCACAGGACGGGCATTTGATTTTCATGAACGTGACGAGCCAAAAGACATATCGAGACGCTGGGGAAAGGACTTTGCGAACCATCATAGTTGATCCGGGACAAAGCGGGGAACCGAGTGACCACCGAGAGACCATCGACTCCTCTCTCACCAAGGTCGACCAAACGTTCAACACGATCCGGTCTGCGATCGGCCCCTCCGCCTGGCTCAACAAAAGCCATGCACGCCGTTGAACCGAAAGCTCGCATGTGATCCAGTTGCGATCGGATACACTTTCGGCATGTTTGAAATCTTTTTATCAAAGCCGCCGCTGTCCACCTTCTCGCGTGTCGACATTGAACTGCTGTTGAGACGTAACCTCGAGGTGATCGGCACGGATGTGATCGCGAGTGCGCCGCAGGCCACGGATCTGAGTGCGCTCAACTTGGATACAAGTTCACCGAGCCGGTTGATCACTTCGGCGACGGACGAGATCGCACGACGCATGCGTGTCCCGTTGAGTGACGTCCAGGTCACTCACGACGACGATCCGGAGTTTGCGTTTGCGTCGACCTATCGCGATGGCGTCATCAAGCTGCATCGCGAAGTCACCACGGATCCACTCCGCACGGTGGTTGAGATCGCCAATCAACTTGCTCACCACTTTTGGGCGAACATTCCGGCTCCACGTCCGCTCGATACGCACGATCGAACGACGACCTTGATGCCGATCGCGATGGGGTTGGGTGTTCTGGCCAGCCGAGCGGCGCTACAGGAATCGCATTGGTCGGCGGCCGGGTACAGCGGATGGTCGATGTCTCGCTGTGGATACTACAGCGCGATCGAAATCGGCTACGCGCTCGCACTGGTCTCACGATTGACGGGGGATTCGAATCCGCCTTGGATCAGCTCGCTCCGACTGGATACGAAAAAAACCTTCCAATCGGCGCATCGTTATTTTTCTCGCCACGCGGCGGCCGGCCAGTCATTGCTATTTGATGCGTCGCGGATTCCGGCCAGCGATCGGAGTGCCAACGAGCTTTCCCAATGGTTGTCAGGACGCGATCCCGCCTTCGCGATGGCGGCGGCCTACGCGCTGGCCAAACTGGACTCGTTGCCAGCGATTGCCGTCGACGAGGTATTGAAGTTGACGCATTCCAAAGATCCTGAGTTGGTTGTTTTGGCGGCTCGATTGCTAGGCAAGGCGCCGCGAGACGATTCGCGAATCGATCGGCGGATCCAACAACTGGCGTCGCAGCGATCGATGCCGATCACGCTGGCGGCACTCCACTCGGCGAGCCAGCGAGACCTACCGATGATGGCGTACAAAACTCAGTTCGAAAAGTTGTTGTCCCATCCGAACATGGATGTCATTCCGGTGGTCGAATTGATACGCAAACATGGACACGCCATGACGTCGATGTCATCGTCGGTCTGTCGCCAGGCGGCTGCGGCGATCCGATTCAAGGATACCGAGGCCACCGAGGCGCTCCTGGTTTGTTTGCGAGAGATTGTGGCCGACCCGATCGCGGAAGTTGAAACGCACATACGCACCCCCGGCACTCAGGTCATCGCGATCGAGCAAATTCGCAGCCTGCCCCATGCCATCCCGAGTGACTCAGCCCAGTGACTCAGCCCAGTGACTCAGCCCAGTGACCCAGCCCAATGCCTGAGCAACCGATGAAGGAATCCGATCGCAGCCGAGAGCGTGAAGAAAACCAAGACAACTCGGTTTCGGCGTTCGAGGCGGACCGTGCGGCGATCGCCGACTACTTTGCGTCGACCCAATACGAACGCGGCAGTCAACGGATGCGCTCGACTGAAGACGCAACTTTTCGTGATCCTCGTGGCGGTCGTCTGCTTCGTGCATGGACGTTAGAACTGGAAGACGAGGACCGACTCAGCATTGGCATCGCATTCTACGGCTTCGGCGCGTGTTGGTTGGCAATTGCGGTCGGAGTTCCCTACGGCATTTGGTTCTTAGGCGGGTTCACCAATCAAAATTTTGGGTTCTGGATCGTGATCGTCCAGTTGACGTTCGCCCCGATGCAAATGTGTCTGTCCATGATCGCGGTGACCTCCGCGATGTGGTACGTCTCACTTGCGAAGCGATTCGCCATCGCGATCATGATTCTAGTGCCTGGCACCGCGATGTTGATGTTCGGATTGGCCCAAGTGACGTGGATCGACGGGAATGACCTATGGCCGCGAGTCGCGTTTCAAGTGACCGCATTCTGCGCGGCATCCGCGTTGATTGTGTTGCCGATCCAGATTTGGATCGGATGGTCTTTATCCCAGGCCCGCGAGACTCCGCGTCGCTTGCCTCGGGTGAGCACCTACCAGTTTCTCGAGTTGACGGCGATCGCATCGGTCTTGTTCGCGATCGGGATGATGGTCCGCGACCGCGAAATCTGGATCGAATCCCTCATCGTCGCGATCGTGGGCGCTGACCACGATTGCGGCACTGGCAATGATCGTCACCCGGCTGAGTACGCCTCGGCGGTACCGATTCGCCGGTTTTGCCATTGCGTCGATCTTCACGCTGGTGGCGGCAACGATGGTCAGCCTGTTTGGTTTTTCGCAATTTGACGAGGCACTTTTTGGGTCGACGCGTCGTCAGCAGACCACCGTGATCATCATCGCTTCCATACTCGGCACCATGGTTTTAATGGGCACCTGCATTCTGGCGACGTTTTGGTTGCGAGTGTGCGGATGGCAGTGCGTCGTGCGAAGTCGCGAAAATCGCAACATTGCCTAGAAGAACCAAAACGCTTTCGGACCCATGAGCATTCGTTGAGCTGCATTGCCGGCTGCATTGCCCGTAATCAATGCCTTGGTGCGACGTAACCGAACGAATCAGATCTGGAAGTTGAGATCTTGTTCAAGCATGTCGCTGTCGCTCGCCGCACCGCGGACCTTCAATTGTGGCTTCTCAAGCACCACAGTGGTTAGAGGCGACACCGAGCGTGTGATCCAAACGCTCGATCCGATGACGGAATCGTGGCCCACCACCGTTCGACCTCCCAAAATCGTGGCGTTGGCGTAGACCACGACGCGATCTTCGATCGACGGATGCCGTTTCTGGCCACGAATGAGTACTCCGTCGCTGTCGGTCGCGAAGCTGAGGGCGCCGAACGTGACGCCCTGGTACAACTTGACGTGCTGGCCGATTTCGCACGTTTCTCCGATCACCACGCCGGTGCCGTGATCGATGAAGAAGTAGTCACCGATCGTTGCACCGGGGTGAATGTCGATGCCGGTTTCCTTGTGCGCCACTCGGTCATCATGCGCGGGATGAACGGGACATCGAGACGCACCAATTCGTGTGCGATGCGAAAAATCGTGATTGCCTCGAAGCCGGGATAGCAAAACACGACTTCGTCGGTCGTCTGGCACGCCGGGTCGCCGTCGTAGGCGGCCTGGACATCGGTCGCCAGGGTCCGACGCAGTCGCGGCAAGCACTTGAGCAACTCGATCGCCATCGCTTGGCCCTTGGCCTCGAAATCGACGTCGCTTTCGCAATCGCGGTGTTTCGAAGTCACGCGATCTTCGTGACGTAGTGCACGTGCGATTTCAGTCGTCAATTGGTCGTGCAACGTGTCGATCAACCCACCGACGTGATAGCGAATGTTGCCTTTGTGCAGCCCAACTTTGCGGCGATAACCGGGATACAGAATGTCCTTGATGTTCATCAAGATTTCGACCACCCCCGAGTAACTCGGCAGGGCACAATGGCCGAGGTGATTGATCGAATCGTCGGGCGTGTAGGTCGCCACGATTTCTTCGGTCAATTTGGGAAGCTGCTCTTTGAGCCGAAAGTCAGATGCCACGATGCGGTGCTCGGGGTGCGGGTGTTACTTCAATGGCTGTCGATGACGACGAGCGAGGTCTGATTCTACAAACAACGACCAGTCGGGCGTGAGCGCCGCTGGTCGTTGGATCGCGATGGAAACACTCGGCTAGCATCGTCGGCTTATAAGACGGTGGTATTGAGCGGAAGCTTTTCGGCTGATAGTGGGCCGAACGATACCTCGATCGCGTGCTTATCGGCCGATCGTGGGTGGATTGTCGACAAAGAAGCTCGCGCGGCCCACGGACGCTGTAATAAGGGTAGGCAACTTGGCCGGTCGGTGGACCGGGAGTGAACCGCGCGGTTGTTGAGCGCATTGCCCGCTTGGTGGCCTAGCACGCCGGGGTTCAAGTGCGAACTGTAGTCCAGTCCGCCTTGTTGCCAACCCAGAGGTCCGGCTTGGCATCCGGTCCGACAACCACCGTTGCAGTTTTTACAGCCGCCGACGCCGGCGGCTGATCCCAACCGGCCGATCAAACCGCTCTTGCCACAATTGCACCCGCCGCCGTTGTTGCAGGCTTGTGCCGAGTGATTGTGTTTAAGCCGACTCAACAAGCCGACCGGTGCGCCGTCGTTGCAATCATTGCAACCGCCGCACGACCCATCATTGCACGTGTTTGTGGTGGCGTTGCAATTGCCCGATGGGCAGTTGTTGCCGCCCCGCACATTATGGTGCAGGCATCCGGTCGATCCGACAAGCATGGCCGTGATCGACCCCATCAATAGCCAACGATACATTGCGGAATCCTTCCGTAAAAATGCCTGCCCGAGAGCGGCAATGGTTGTTTGGTTTAGTGGAACGCTGCGATCCGATCGCCTGTTCGCTCACCTTCGTTCTTTCGGCTTCCCATTCGCTGCGGTACACACAATCGGCCCGACCAGACCAGACAGAACAAAATGGCGACGTCAGCTTTTTCGCAAAACTCCTATTTTGACATTTGTGAGCGTTCGTCTTGCGTTTTGAGGCTGCCCCTTGGTAGATCCAAAGCTCGATCCTCCACTCCGACATCCGAACTCCCGGTCCGATCGGGACTCATTTTGGGAAATCAAACATGCCAACCCCGAAGAAGATGATGCATCCCGGCCGCCGAATCGTTTGCGTGGCGGCGATCTCTCTTTCGGCCGCGACGTGGGTGGCGGATTCCGTACAGGCCCAGATTGTGGCCCCCTCGGTCGTGGTCTCCCCTAACGATCCGATGGCCACTTTGTCTGACCAATTGATCAACCAATTGCGAGCGACCCGTCAGGACCAGCGGGATTACATCGCGATCGTGATCGAAAAGGTCAACGCAAAGAAGCTGGACACACGATTGATCATCGCTGTCAAACGGTACGCGATGAAACGAAATCCCGCGTTCCCATTCCCGTACTTCGAACGTGCTTTGCAATACGAAAGCGCGGAAACGTGGCGTCGCTCTGCCCAGTTTCCAAGAGGTCGCATCCGTTTCGACGCCAAAACCGAGTAGATATTGATGCGTCGTTGACAAGATCCACTACCAAGTGATTCGTGGTTGTCGAATTTCACTTTTGCGAGACAATGGGAATTCCCCGTAAAATAGGAAGATTCCCGTGATGAAACCGATCTTAGCGGCTGGCGCCGTCTTGTTGTCCCTTTCTTTCGCAGTCGACGCCGATGCCTTTGGCGGTCGGGGCTATGCCCGCCGTCACGCGCGACGTGCGCATCATGTTCCCGTCTATCGTGCACCCGTGGTAGTGCGAAGTGTGCCCGTCGTCGGCCTCACTCCCGTTCGATCCTATTATCGAGCACCGGTTTCGATCGGCATCGGCACCGGAGTTTACCCTGGATATGGCGGTTACGGCCGGTACGGCGGATTCAACAACTATCGCGGCTACGGTTATCCGGGCTATGGCGGCGGCGGAATTTCGATCGGGATCGGTCGGTAGTCGAATTCGATGAACCAAGATCTCGCCGATCTCTGCGTCACTGTTGTCGATCGGCTGGCCGAGACTCGCTGCCGGGTCGTGTTTGCCGAGAGTTGCACATGTGGCATGGTGGCGTGCGAATTGGGAAAAATCTCTGGGGTCTCCGAATGGCTCTGTGGGTCCGCGGTCACCTACCGAAGCGATACAAAGGTTCGTTGGATCGGTGTGGACGGCGGTGAAATCGAGCGTCACACGGCGGTCAGCGATCCGGTGGCTCGTCAAATGGCATCCGGCGTGCTCGAGCGAACGCCCGAGGCCGACATCGCGATCTCCATCACCGGTCATCTCGGCCCCAACGCGCCGGACGGTTTTGACGGTCTAATCCACATTGGCCTCGCTGAGCGGATTCAAGAACAAGGAATCCGGTGCGGCGCTCGGTCAAGTTACCTCGAATCCGTCGGACGCCTGCCCCGCCAAATCGAAGCAACCCGGTCCGTGCTGGATTGCTTGATGGAAGCCTTGGTTTCGCGACGGTGTTAGTTCAACTCGGAAAGCTTTGTTAAATGCGAACTCTATTCACACTCCTTTTGTTTGGTTCATTGACATCATCGGCGATGGCCCAGCGTGGGGCATTGATCGAAGACCTGTTCCGCATCATCGCCGAAGCGTCACAGGATCGAGATCGTCCGACCCGGCCGCCCGCCGAACCCGAACGTCGGCCGCAACCAAACCAACCCTATCCTGGCTCCCAGATCTATCCTCAACCTCGGCCACCCGTCGGGCCGCCGCGGCGCCCGCGATTAACGTTCGCTCGCGTGAGGCGGCCGAATTCGCGGAACAGTTGGTGAAATTCAGCCAAACCGCAAACCAGCTTGTGGAATTGCTCCGCGGGGAATCGGTTCGGAATCCGGCCGTCCGCGCCAAGATGTCGGATGCGTATCGAGTGGCCGCCGATGCACGGAGCTTGATCGCCCAATGCGACGGGCTGTCGTCACTCGATCCGATCGTGCCGGCTTATTCGCGGCTTGATGCCGAGTGGCGTCGGCTCTCGTTCGATTTGCGATCGCTCACGGGGCTGTCCGCTCAATGCATCGGAGCGATCGATCAGGGTGACCAAGCCGCCGCCTCGATGGGCCGAATGTTGAATCTGCAACCTCAACTCGATCGTCATGCGCTGCATGACTTGATGATCGTCGTCGCCACTCAAATGGACACCCTGATCGACGATCTCGCGATCGTCCGCGTTCCGGCCCAGACGGCACAGCGACTGACCCGCGACGTCCGGGTGATACGTGGTCAGATGATGAGGGAAGCGGATCAGGTCGAATTTTCGACCCAGGAGAGTATCGTTTCATTGTTCACCGATTTCGTCGGCCGATGGAGTCCGATCGCCGACGCGATCAGCGGCCTCAACGATCCGCACTTGTCTCGACGGCTCGATCGGATTGGTGAAGGCAGCGATCAAATCTCCGCAATGCTGTGGATCCCGCCACCTCAAAATGCCCAATCGCTCGCGGCCTCGGCACATCGGCTCGAACAGGCGCTCGGCGAACTGCTGGACCAATTGACGATCCGGTTGCTGGCGAATCTGGATCCGCGAGAACAGTCGATGGCATTGGAGCGCAGCCGGCGAATGTTCCAACAAGCTCGCCAATTAGAAGAATCCGCCGAGTCCGGGGCGAGCCGCGATGCAATGGCCGCGGCGCTGGTCCCGATCGACCAGGATTGGAACGAGTTGCGTGCCGTCTACAGCAAGCTGCCGCGTTTGAATCCTGCGTCACTCGCGAGTGTTCACCGAGAGATCGGCCTGCTTCGCAACGCACTCGGCGTGGCGGGTGGCATTGGCTATTTCGATCCCGCTTCGCTGGCCCAAGCCGCGGCTTCGCTGGAGGGATCGAGCGAGTATTTTCGGGCGGATGCTCGGCGATATGAACGCTATTTGCAGCCCGCCGCATTTCGGCAATCGTTCATCGGGTCGGCGGATGAAGTGTTCCAGCACGCCCGATCTTTGCATGTGCTGCTGGACGGACGAGAGCCGCTGGAGGCCGTCGAGCGTGAGGCGGAACATTTGCTTGATGCGTGGCAGAGTTTATCCCAGAACGTGAACCAGATCGAACAGCGTGGGTTATCCGGATCGCGCTCCGCCAGTTTAAAGCGTGCTCACGCGGAAATGGCACCGATGATCGCCGAAATCGCCGCGACATTGCTGGGTCGATGACCACCAAGGGTGCTGGCGACGGGTGGGCAAACATGACAAGCTCTGTTGCCGAATCCTTTTCCGAAAAATGAAAATGAAAATCACCCGAAATCCTACGCGCGCCGTGTCGATCGGATCGATCACGATCGGTGACGGGAACCCGATAGCCGTCCAAAGTCATGACGGCGACCAAAACCGTCGAAACGTCGAAGCCACCGCTGCCCAAGCCGAAGCATACCGGTGGCCCGGGCGCCGGTGTGGTCCGAATCGCCGTCGACAGCGAAAAGGATGCCGCGGCGTTGGCGGAAATCCGCACGCGAACGACCGCGAACCTGGCCGTCGACTTGCAAGAGAACTTTCGCCTGGCAAAGTGGTCGCTCCGTATGTCGACAAAATTCGCTACAACCCTGGGCATCTTTACCACCACCATCGCGACACGCCCTGGCAAGACAAGGTCGGTTCATCGTCGAGCAGGCCGCACCGAACGACTGTGCGATTCGGATCGGTGTGAATTGCGGCAGCGTCGATCCCGCGAAAGGCGAAATACGATGCCGATGATTCGATCACGCCCATGCTCGAATCCGCCCTGGAGCATTGTGAGCTGCTCGATTCGCTTGGTTTCACTCGCTATGTCGTGTCGCTCAAAGACAGCGATCCGTCGAAGGTGGTCGAAGTCAACCAGCGGTTTGCCGACCGAGCGACCCGACGTTCCGTTGCATCTCGGCGTGACCGAAGCCGGAATGCCGCCCGACGGCATCATCAAAACCCGGGTCGCGTTTGAGCAATTGATTGGCAAGGGAATCGGCGACACCGTCCGAGTCTCGCTGACGCTTCCCAATGCCGCAAACCCGAAGAAATCGAGGCGGGACGGCAGATCATCGACGATATCTATGCGGGCCGAGTCCGCAGCGTGGTGAGGTTTGACGAGAAACGTTGAACATCATCAGCTGTCCGAGCTGTTCGCGAGTCGAGAACGAGGCCTTCATCGACCTCGCTGAAGCGTCAAAGAAATGACGCGGTACGCCAAGGACTATGCGATCACGATTGCCGTGATGGGTTGCCGAGTGAACGGTCCGGGCGAAACCGACGACGCCGATCTGGGCCTATGGTGTGGCCCCGCCAAAGTCAATCTCAAAAAGGGAACCATCGCACTCGGAGCCTACGGTTACGATGAAATCCTGCCCCGTCCTGAAAGCCGAACTCGACGCCATCATCGCTACCAAGTCGTCCGGGCAAAGCCGCGACATCGAGACGGTCTAGGATTCCTCATCGCAGCCACCCCATCTTTTTCGGTGAAATCGGTTTGCGAGGGTCAAGATGTGCGGGTTGTCCGGCCGATGACTGTTGTAATGACAACCCCCAAGGGTATCGGACTGCGATATTCGTGCGGAATGATCGTCCCGGATAAAGATTAGACAGCGAAGGCAACAAAGATGAATCGCACCGCTAAGAATCGACGAACCACGGCCACCCTCGTTTTGATGGCGGTCACCGGTTTCTCTCTGGTGAGCTTGACCGGGTGCCAAGTTTCGATGAACGGCCAAACCCTGCCGAGTCCTTATTATCTTCAGGACGACATCCAATACTTCCCGTCGGGTCCTGAATTCAAGCTGCCTCGCGAAGCCGCAGCCCTGAAAGCCGCCAAGGCCGAAGAGAAGCTGAACCGTCGCTAGGGATCTCGAACGAGATCCCCAACGTCGGGACTTCTGATCGCAGGTTCACCTACTCGTCGCTGGCGCGAAGGAAGTCCTTCGCGACTTGCGAGTACTCGCATGTGCCATCGGCGAAGTAGATCTTCAGCTCACGCGCAGCCGATTCGGGACTGTCGCTGGCGTGGACCAGATTCATTTGCCGGCTGCTGCTGTAATCGCCGCGAATCGTGCCCGCCGCAGCTTTCAACCCATTGGTTGCACCAAGCAGCTCGCGAACCACGGGAATGACCTCCAGTCCTTCGATCGCCATCGCCACCACCGGTGCCGAAGTGATGAACGCCTCGAGGCTCGGATAAAAAGGCTTTTCGACGTGCTCGGCATAATGCTCTCGCGACATCTCAGGAGTCACGTGAAGCATTTTCATGGCAACAATGCTGAAGCCCTTTTCTTCGAAGCGGCTGATGATCTTGCCCATCAATCCGCGTTGTACACAGTCTGGCTTTAACAGCACCAAAGTTCGTTGCATCGCTTCGTCATATCCTGGATCACGAGATAAAAAAGACCTGATTGTGGCCATTGAGAGTATCCCGCCAACGAGCATCGGCGCAAAGGTGGCCGCCGGTCAGCTGGGACGCGGCCCAGATTCGGAAGTTCGAAGCTGGAGCGACACAGCCGCTTCGATTTTCGTCGCTTCCACATTCTCATGATCACGACTGAGTTTCCGACGCGATGGTTTCCAACTGCTGGGCGATCAAAAGTCAGTGCTTGCATTCTCATTCAGTATCGTCGTCGCTCAACGCACCCGCCGAGTCACTCCTTTGAGTCGCACTGGAACGCGGGAGTTGGTTCACGTCGATTTCGGGCTTGCGGGACGAATCGGATGACCGCTCAAAGTTTTGGTCCAATTCAACGGTATCGCTGAAGAATCCGCAGTTTCGCAAATAGAAATGGTCGGATTCAGACCCTCCGGCGTAGTCAAGGCGATGCCGACCCCGTGCGGTTCCATCGCCGGTGAGCGTCGCCTGGGTGACCTCGTGCCAATGACCATCCTTGTCGCCTACCCACTGGTTTTGGTAACGCGCCGATCGGGTTTGATTGCCGGTGGATGGAGAAAAGTTCTCCAAAAATGAGTGAAACCCCGTCAGATACTTATTCGTCTTCGGACGCCGGAAACTGGCAATCAAATGCCATCCACCATCCTCGGCATCGCCGAACCAGGAGGTGTAGCGGGTGCTGCCATTTCCCTCGGGCTTAACCTCGGTTAGGAAGCGATACGTCTTCTCGCCGGCCCATGGAAACACCAAAAAACTTTGGCCCCCCGCCCCCTCATTCCCGAAATCTTTCGTCTGGACACCGTCGCCTTTCCCCAACGTTACGACGCGTTGGTCGTCCGGAATGTCGTTCGGATCGTCCGTCCGAAAAGGACTCCAAACTGAAAACAGCACACGACGTTCAGTCAGGCTGTTGACCTGGATTCCAAAATATCCTTCGCCGAATCCATTTGCCATAAAGTAGGATCCAATCGGATCACGTCCCTCCGGGACCACGATCTCGCTGTAGGCGTACATCAGATCCGCATTCGCCGGCACCACGTACTTCAAATGCACCGACGGACCCCGCCGCCCCCAGTAGAACATGTTTCCGGCATCGTTTTTGACAAAGTCCAGCGACATCAACTCGGTGTCGGATGAGATCAAAAAACCGGTAACGCTTGCCCTGTCTCCGTTTTGCCTTGGAGCCAAACGAAAATCGACCTTCACGTACCCCGGTTGCTCGACTTCCACGGAACCGAGCAAATGCGCATGCGCACCGTCTTGATTCAATTCGGCGCACATCGTCTTCTCTCCCACCATCGCAACGATCGTCGGCTTGCCCGCGTTGGCGACCGCTTCGATCGAGAGGGCAATGGTGCCAGGTCGGTCGACGCGAAAGTAAGTTGAGTAGGACTTCATCGGATCGGCCAAACGAAGCGCGTCGCGACGATCAAAACGAATGCTTTCGTTGCCACCCTGACCCGGAAACGTGTTGCCGGCGATCGGCAACGTCCACTCGCCACCTGAGGCGTCCGCCACAGCCAAACAAGATAAGATCGCGATCGTGAACTGAGCTCGAAACAGCGTCATGATAAGAATTTGCCCGTGAAGAAAATCAACTCAAACGATAATCTTGGGTCACAACGGCCAGGATTTCAAGCATAGAACATTCACTTCCGCTTACCATAAAACTGTGGCCCTTTGGCTTCCCGGTAAAGTCTCGCGATCTCCTTGGCGCCCTCAACGTCCCCCGAGATCCGCTTGAATTCGGCGAGATAGTGCAGCGTGTCTCGTGACGGTTTTCCAAGCTGCAATGCTTGCACCAGACTGGTGTCCGCGCCCGACCGATCGCCCAAACGCAACCGCACCCAACCCAACGTGGCCCAGGCTTCGGCGGAGTTTGGAGAATTGCGGACTGCCGCGTCCGCGATCTGGAGGGCTCGAGCGCGTAGCACCTCATCATCCTGGTCCACCAGCACAGCGGCCAATTGGCTGGAAACTGCGACGGAATCTGGCCGCTGCTGGTGAAGTTTCGACAACAACGATTGAGCCTCCGCGTCGCGTCCTTCCATGCGAGCTAGAACCGCACTCAAAAAAGTTCGATCGCTCGAGGCTGAACCCGCGGTTTCAAGGTGGCGGTCCAGTACGTCGTCGCGTCCGGTTTCGAGAACCTTCAATAGCGGCCCAGCTTTCTCCGGTGCATTTACGTGCAGCAAAAATCGCGCGTAGGCTATCCGAGAAGATGGCAATTGGAGCCCGTCCGACTCCTCGATGTTCTTTTGAAAAGCAGCTTCGGCTTCACTCAGCATCCCATTTTGTTCGTAAAGCTGGGCCATCCATTGGTGGGTGCGCACCAATTGTGGAGTCTGTGCTCGCCACAATTTTGATTGATCGAAGTGCAGCATCGTAGTCGGCTAGCTGAAAACAGGCACGCGCCAGCCCAAGGTTCGCATCCCTGAGCACTGGTTCGCTGATCGCTCGACCGGACTTCAAAAGAGACTCGTACTCCGATCGCGCACTGGTCCATTCGGTTCGCCCTTCGCAACACTGGGCACCCAATAACTTTATCCGCGTCGTGACTCGCAATTTCATCTCATCCGACCAATGATCCGGCGGGGCGATCCTTTGCGCCGTCCGCGTCAGCACGCCGCCGTCGAACCAACGCTTTTGGCGGACCGCCAGTTCGCAAAACGCCAGATAGATCCCCAATCTTGGTTGCGATCCCGCGGCCCCCGAAGCCGACACCCGCTCGAGCCACTGTTGACCCTCGGCAGCCCGGCCGAGTGAGATCAATAGTTCGGCCATCATCACGTCCACGTCCAACACCTCAGGGTGTGTTTTTAGGACTTCAAGCACTTCACGCGCCCCGGCATAGTCTCCGGACGTGATCAGAGATTTGGCTTGGCCGACCAAGTTGGTGAGTTGAACGACATCGGTTTTAGTATTCGGAACGGACAGTTCTCCGACACCGTTGATGACCGATGTTATCTCGCCCCGAACAATCGGAGCCGCAATGCCGCCCCACCCAAACGCCAGTGCGGTGAGAGTCGCCGTGATCAATTCTGGTCTTCGGATCTGCATCACTTCGGATCTCGCTTGGTTGTCTTAGCACGGTTGAGAGTTCACCAGATTCTGACGCGGCAAATCGAGGCGACGCGATAGACCACGACGTTTGCGGAGCACGATCAAACCGAACGATGCCAATCCAAGGATCGCAAACGTTGCCGGTTCGGGCACCGCCGTCACGGAGCTAAACAATCGAACGTCGTTGCCGTCCCCAGCGCCGTAAGTGATCCTCAAATCGTATCCGCCGAATGTTCCGATCCTCGCCATGTCGGAAAGCCCTAGAAACGTTCCGCTTCCGCTGGCGGGATTCCCGATCGTCAAAAAATCAAAGACCATGCCTTCATCCAGCGTAAAACCATTGATCAGCGACACGTTGAGCGTTCCTCCCAACGTCAAATTGTTCGCGGTGATCGAGTCGAAGTCACCCGAATTCAACCCACCCAATTCGATGTTGAGAACAGAGGAGCCGCCCAGCATATAATTGCCGTCGCCAATGAACGAGAGACTGCCGGCGCTGAACCCAGGACTAATCTCGCCGTCGAGGTTGACGGTTTTGTCCGATGTGTAGATCAAGCCGTTTCCGATCAGGCGGGAGTTGTCCGCGAAGCTCAATCCGTACTGATCATCGAAAGAATAGACTGATCCGTTCCCCGCACCACTGGGTAAACCGAGTGCGACCGTCTGATCGGTAAAGGTGTGCGTTTGGTTCAGGTCGATGACCCCTGAGTCGGAAATCGCGATGTCTCCTAGGACCGTCGTCCCGCCTTGCAACGTCACGTACTCACCAAAGTTGGTGAGTGACAAACCGCCAAGAACCGAGACTCCATCGAGTGTGCCGCTGGCGTAAGTCAAACCTGAACCTTGAACGTCTCCACCGGTGATCGTACCGCTGAGAGACCAGCCTGGACCGCCCGCAAAGACGCCGCCGACGTTGTCCATTGTTCCCGTAATTTCGACGCTCCCGCCGGGGGTCACGTTTATGGTCCCAAGATTGGCCGTCTGAAATACACCACCGAGCCGAAGAGTCGACGTTGAATCGACGGACATCATTCCACTGGCGTTGGTCCAGTTGCCGCCGACATCGAGTATCGAACCCGAGGTCGCCGACATCGCCCCGAGATTGGTGAAATTCGTAGCTGCCAACGAGAGATTGGCACCGCCCGTCGCCGTAACGTTGCCATTGTTTGTAAAGGTGCCGCCGTAATCCTGAATCGACGAACCACTTGGTTGATCAGCAAGGACGGTTCCGTCATTGACGAAATCGCCCGCCAAGTAAACAACTCCACTATTCATTTGGATCGTCGATGCGTTGTCGACGTTCATGGATGAACCCGGGCCGAGGTACACGTATCCGGTGTTCGCGCCCGTCACGTCACCCAACACCATCGTTTGACTGGTCAAGTTGAAAGTACCGTCGAGTTCTATTTGCGAACTGTTTTCGATCGCAATGTCGCCCACCACCATGGTTCCACCTGACAGCCGAACGTACTCGCCAAAATTTGTCAGTGATAAACCACCAAGAACTGAGACTCCATCGAGTGTGCCGCTGGCGTAAGTCAAACCTGAACCTTGAACGTCTCCACCGGTGATCGTTCCGCTGAGAGACCAGCCTGGACCGCCCGCAAAGACGCCGCCGACGTTGTCCATTGTTCCCGCGATTTCGACGGTCCCGCCGGGGGCCACGTTGACGGTCCCAAGATTGGCCGTCTGGAATACACCACCGAGCCGAAGAGTCGACGTTGAATCGACGGACATGGTTCCACTGGCGTTGGTCCAGTTGCCGCCGACATCGAGTATCGAACCCGAGGTCGCCGACATCGCCCCGAGATTGGTCAAAGTCGTAGCTGCCAACGAGAGATTGGCGCCGCCCGTCGCCGTAACGTTGCCATTGTTTGTAAAGGTGCCGCCGTAATCCTGAATCGACGAACCACTTGGTTGATCAGCAAGGACGGTTCCGTCATTGACGAAATCGCCCGCCAAGTAAACGACTCCACTATTCATTTGGATCGTCGATGCGTTGTCGACGTTCATGGATGAACCCGGGCCGAGGTACACGTATCCGGTGTTCGCACCCGTCACGTCACCCAACACCATCGTTTGACTGGTCAAGTTGAAAGTACCGTCGAGTTCTATTTGCGAACTGTTTTCGATCGCAATGTCGCCCGCCACCATGGTTCCACCTGACAGCCGAACGTACTCGCCAAAATTTGTCAGTGATAAACCACCAAGAACTGAGACTCCATCGAGTGTGCCGCTGGCGTAAGTCAAACCTGAACCTTGAACGTCTCCACCGGTGATCGTACCGCTGAGAGACCAGCCTGGACCGCCCGCAAAGACGCCGCCGACGTTGTCCACTGTTCCCGTAACCTCGACGCTCCCGCCGGGGGTCACGTTGATAGTCCCAAGATTCGCAGTCTGGAATACACCACCGAGCCGAAGAGTCGACGTTGAATCGACGGACATGGTTCCACTGGCGTTGGTCCAGTTGCCGCCGACATCGAGTATCGAACCCGAGGTCGCCGACATCGCCCCGAGATTGGTGAAATTCGTAGCTGCCAACGAGAGATTGGCACCGCCCGTCGCCGTAACGTTGCCATTGTTTGTAAAGGTGCCGCCGTAGTCCTGAATCGACGAACCACTTGGTTGATCAGCAAGGACGGTTCCGTCATTGACTAAATCACCCGCCAAGTAAACAACTCCACTATTCATTTGGATCGTCGATGCGTTGTCGACGTTCATGGATGAACCCGGGCCGAGATACAGGTATCCGGTGTTCGCGCCCGTCACGTCACCCAACGCCAACGTTTGGCTAGTCAAATTGAAAGTCCCGTTTAGTTCCATTTGCGAACTGTTTTCGATCGCAATGTCACCCGCCACCGTGGTTCCACCCGACAGCCGAACGTACTCGCCAAAATTGGTGAGTGACAAATCGCCGAGAACCGAAACTCCATCGAGTGTGCCGCCGGCGTAGGTCAATTGCGAACCGGTGACCGTGCCGCCAGAGATCGTGCCGCCGGAGAGTTGATATTGTCCCGCGGAGACGTGAATTGTTCCGCCGAGCGTTAACGTCCCTGAGGTATGTTGCAAGGTCGCATCGACTGAGTTGATTGTCAGGTCATTGATCGAACGATCATCATCGAGCGTGACGACATACGGTGAACCGGTTTGATCAATGAGGACGTTCACGGCCGGATCATTGGGCGCACTGCCAGGGTCCCATTTTGTAGCGTCGGACCAAGTTCCCGACGTCGGAAACTTCCATGTCGTCTGGGCGAACGCGCTTCCGCATGTGACCAACGATCCAGCGGCGACACCCAAAACTAGCGCCGATAATCTTGTGCGTCGAAACTCGACATCGTGACGTCGCGAAGTCGCTGGGGCAGTTAGCTTTGCTCTCCGATAATATTGACGTGGCTGAGTTTCGCGATCTGACAAATAACGTTTCATGATTTGAATCGCTGCAGAAGAAGGCGGTGATGCAGTGCCGGCCGCCAAGCGTTCGCTGGCATCTTCCAACACAACTTTTCAAATCTATGCGGGGGGAATGGCCCGCACCAGATGGTGAGATTCGATTTCGGGCACAATTTTTTGACAATTATCCGTTTTCCTGCCCGTCTTCGAATGGCGACGTTTGATTGCTCGTGTCGGGCTGATAATTGACGGAGATTCCGGTTAAATTGCCCTCTTGGCTGCCGCGTCTTGTAAGCCAAGCGATGGCAACCTCGCAGACTAACCACCCACATTTGTACGAATTGACAATGAGCCCATTGAGTCGCTGTTTGCAATGGACGGTGTGCGGTTGCTGCGTTGGTTCGATCTTCTTGGGGCGAGATGTCGTAGCCGATGACGTCGTCTTCACGGGCGAGCCGCGGATGGTTCAGTCAAGTGGCGCTGGCGAAGGTCCGGTCTGGCACCCGACGTTGGGCCTGTTCACCAGCGGCGATGGCAACATCAACCGTCGCTGCGCCCGACGGAGGAAGTCATGTCTTCCGGAAAGATTCCGGGTCGAATGGGCTGCTTTTCGATCGTATGGGACGGTTAGTGATTTGCGACAGTGCCCGTCGTCAAATTGCTCGGCTTGATGCGATGGCACGCTCACCGTTTTGGCGGACTCGTACCAAGGCATGAAATTCAACCAGCCCAACGATTTGACGATCGACTCGAAGAATCGCATCGATTCTCAGATCCCCAATACGGCGATCGATCCGGCATGCAGATGCTCGACGCCGATGGCGAGCAGGTCGAAGGTATCTACCGCATCGACGGCGATGGCAGCGTCACTCGGATCATTTCGGGCGAAGTGGATCGTCCCAACGGATTGATCATCACCCCGGATGATCGACACCTGTTCGTCGCGGACAACAATAACTCGCCCGGTGGTGCGAGAAAGCTCTGGAGATTCGAAATGCGATCTGATGGCACGCCTGACCTTGCGACGCAAACCTTGATTCATGACTGGAAAACCACTCGTGGACCGGACGGAATGAAACTGGATTTAGCAGGTCGCTTGTATGTGGCGGCTGGTCTCAATCATCCTCATCCACCCCAAGAGACCGCAGAAACCCCGACGGCGGGGATTTATGTTTTTTCTGCCTCGGGTGAGTTGATCAGCTTCGCACCGATACTCCGTGACGAAACCACGAACTGTGCTTTCGGAGGACCGGATGGGAAGACCTTGTTCGTGACCGCCGGTGGCACCCTTTGGTCAATCCCCACCGCTCAACCCGGATACCAAATTCAGTGACGATCCAATGGTTCCCCGGGCACATGCACAAAGCCCGACTCGAGATGGAAGCGCCGCTTCCCAAAGTGCATTTAGTGATCGAAGTGCTCGACGCTCGGATTCCCTACTCCAGTGAGAATCCGCTATTGGCGGAGATGCGCGGTGACAAACCTTGCTTGAAGGTCATGACAAAAAGTGACCTGGCCGACGACGGCATGACACAGGTCTGGCTCGATCACTTTGAACAGACTCACCACGTCCGCGCGCGGTCGGTGACGACGGACGACGTGCCGACAATCCGACGATTAAAATCGATCGCGATCGGTATGCTTCCCGAACGCGAGGGGCGTGCGATCCACGCGATGATCGTCGGAATTCCCAACGTCGGTAAATCAACAATTATCAATTTTTTGGCCGGCAAGAAGGTCGCGAAAACGGGGAACACGCCGGCGGTCACGCGGCAACAGCAACGCGTCAACATCGGCGACAACATCACGTTGTTTGATACACCCGGAATGATGTGGCCGAATGTCCACAACGAGAACAGTGGCTACCGCTTGGCTTTGCTGGGCTCCATCAAGGAGACCGCGATGGACTATGCCGAGATCGGATTTTTTGCCGCACGGTTCATGATGGATTATTATCCGGGGGAATTGACGAAGCGTTACGGACTTGACGAAGTTCCCCGAACCGAATTGGAGGCGATCGAAGCGATCGGACGCAAACGGGGATGTTTGGGCAAGAGCAGCCTTGTCGACATCGACCGAGCATCGCGAATTCTAGTCACCGAGCTGCGATCGGGTGAGTTCGGAAAGCTGACTTTGGAATCGCCATCGATCATGGAAACAGAAAAGTTGTTGACCGCCGATGCGATCGCGGCGAAAGAAGAAAAGTCCGCGACGCGCGATGCAAAACGTAAGCAAAAGTTTGTGGCACGGCAAAAAGCAAAACGCGATTCTCGCGAACGGCGATGAGCGTTTGCAAGAACGGTTGCGAGTAAAATCTCGTGAGACTTCCCAGTGGTGACTGGTTTTGTGAATTCAAGCAATTTAGCGAGCCTTGCAAAGTTCACCATGATCAATAGCGAATCAATCCCCAAGACCAATCAAGTGTCGCCGATGAAATCTACGCTTGAACCTTTCGCTACTCGACTTAAGAAGAATAAGTTTTTGAATCAAGCTTTGTCGATCGGCTTGCTGACGGTCTTGGGATCATCGATTGAGTTTGGGGGCGTAGTCCGTGCGGCTGGCCCCGCCGAGGATCTTGATTTGAATCGAATGGCCCAGCAAGGAAACGTTGACGCGATCAATGCAGCCCTCGCCCTCGGGATCCCCGCCGACACCGAGAACCCTTACGGGATCACCCCTTTATCTGTCGCTTGCACGTATCGGCACCCGGAAGTCGTCGAGGTGCTTCTTAGTGCGGGTGCCGACGCGAACCAGAAGCGAGCTGGTGGGGAAACCCCACTCATGACGGCTGCCAGGACCGGTGAACTTTCGATCGTCAATGACCTGATTCGGCACGGCGCAAAGGTCGATGACATCGAACAACGCGGCCAAACCGCGTTGATGTGGGCGGCGGCGGAAGGGAACGCGAGAGTGGTCGATGCGCTAATCTTGGGGGGTGCCGACGTGAATCGTCGAACTCGCCAGGGATTCACCGCGATGATGTTCGCGGCGAGAGAAGGACGCCTGGAAACTTGCATACGGTTGCTCGATTCCGGCGTCGATGTCAACGGCGTGATGGAGCCCGAGAGATCGGGTGGTCGTAATCCGTGCAACGGAACTTCGGCATTGATGTTGGCGGTCGAGAGCGGCCACTTCGAAGTCGCCTTAGCGCTCGTTGAACACGGAGCTGATCCGAACGATCAACGCAGCGGATATGCGCCGCTGCACGCGATCACTTGGGTGCGAAAAACCGATCGAGGGGACAACGTCGAGGGCGACCCGTCGCCGCGCGGTTCCGGCATCGTCAACAGTCTCCAGTTCGTTGAACGCCTGGTTGACGCCGGCGCCGACGTCAACGCCAAACTGGAACGGGGCAAGGGTGGCAAAGCGAAGTTGAATCATCGCGGCGCCACTCCATTTCTGTTGGCCGCTAAGACGGCCGATCTGCCATTGCTAAAGCGACTCTTAGACTTGGGGGCTGATCGAAGCTTGACCAACGCGGACGACTGCAATGCAATGATGGCAGCCGCCGGGATCGGCGTCATTGCGGTCGGCGAAGAGGCTGGAACAGAGTCGGAGGTGCTGGCAACGATCGACTGGTTGGCAGATCAGAGTCTCGATCCAAACCATGTGGATCAAAATGGCGAAACGGCGATGCACGGAGCCGCCTACCGCAATTTTCCGGAAGTGGTGAAAAAGCTTGCCGATCGAGGTGCGGATCCGAACATCTGGAACCAGAAAAACAATCACGGCTGGACGCCCACGATGATCGCGTCTGGAAAAAGACCAGGCAGCTTCAAACCGTCCCCCGAAACGATCGCCGCGCTCGAGCAGGTGATCGTGCGGCCAGAATCGAAACTGACGCCGCAATCGACCCGTCCCTAGCTTTTCGTCTGGCGAGAACGGCGTTTAGCCTTGCTCACGCGTCGGAACGACTACCACCTTGGGGGTGAATCGCTCCCCTAGATTTGATTTCCGGTGAAAATCGCCGTCGTAATTGGTACATGAATTGCAACTGTCAACTTGGTCGAGTGCGTGCTACCAATTGTCGTCACGCCATCGACCCAACGTGACCTTTCCTTCCAAGTGGCGGTGGTCTGGATTATGGATTTGGTCTTGCCGTAAACGAATGCTTAGGGCGACAATGAGCTCGCGTCGTTATTTTCGCGAGAAGGTGTTCGTCGTAGGTCAAAGATCGGTTCTGCAATGATTTGCCGATCGTTCCTCCTTTCTGTCGAGAGTTCTGATGTCTGTCTCGAATGCTTTTGGAGTCTATGGTTCGCGGGTTGGGTCCCGCGACGACACTCATCTTGAGCCTTCGGTCGGTTCTACCGCACCGTCGAATGTCCGTCCGCGATTAGCCGATCACCCATCCATCACGCTCCGCGCTGCTACTCACCGATTGGATGATATTGCGACGGCGATTCAGAATACGGGGCTGCACGAGCTTCGGACGATTCGAATCGTATGCACCAATACGGAGATTCGTTTAGAGGGGGTGGTGAGCTCGTTTTACGTCAAGCAAGTCGCGACCGAGGCGATCCGTCCGATCGTGAGCGGACTTAGGATCGTGAACCATTTGCAGGTTCCTCAGCGTTAGGGGTTCAGCGTTAGGGGTTACGATCCTTCGCGAAGCACCCGAATCCGATCAATAGTCGATCGCAGTCTCATTTGCCGCGCGATTGTTTTGTTCGCGAAGTTGATTCATCGTCTCAATCACCGCTTCGGATTGAGCTCGGATGGCGGCTTTCACTTCTCGCCTCTCCAGCGCGTCGCGACCGGCGGATTGTTGATCGTCAACGCGTTTCCAATCCATCATCCAATTGTTCGTGGTCGCGGCATCTCGCAACGCTTGAACGGTTTCACCGAGACGGTCATAGAGCGACTTGGTCGGCCGCATCGAAACGCCGGTAGGGTCCCCTCGATCCGGTGGACTTGGAGTAGTGCGCCCGATTTTTGGACGCATGAACCCATTGGATCATCGCGACCACCGAGGTAATCGTCCCCAGGATAATTGCGACGACCATCGGACCGATCCAGTTTCGATCGCCGGGAGCGTCGGGATCAAAGGGATCGATGACCGCCATGATTCCGAGCAAAACGGCACCGAGCAGACAAACCGCGACCGTTGCCAGAATCGCTCGGGAAACGCCCGGTTCTTCCCGTGTGCGTCTCATTTTTCGAGGTGGATCGATCGCGGCGACCAATTCCGTGACGTGGACAATGATGACCGACGTGTTGTCGGATCCACCCCGTAGGTTTGCCAAATCCACGAGGACTCGTACGGCTTTTTGAGGGGGAAGGCAATCCATCAAGGCACCGATTTCGGCATCTTCCACCAAACCGGTCAATCCGTCACTGCAAAGCATGAACTGGTCGCCCACATTGATCGGAAAGGGTCCTTCGACATCAACGTTGACAACCGGGTTAGGCCCGAGGGAACGCGTGATCACATTTTTAGGGATCCCCTGCCCGCTCTGTCCCGTCGCCTCCATTTCCCAGACCAGCGAATGGTCGAAGGTCAATTGTTCAAGGACTCCATCTCGCAGACGATAAACTCTCGAGTCACCGACATGGCCGATCCACGCACCGCTGGACGAAATGACCAGCGAACTCGCGGTGGTCCCCATGTTGTGAAATTCGGGGTTACGTTGTCCTCGCTGATAGATTTCGTCATTGGCCTCAATCACGGCCGACTCGATCGCTTCGGCGGTGGTGGTGGCGCTGGACCGAAAAAACTGCATCGCAATCCGCTCGGTCGCCATCCGGCTTGCCAACTCACCCGCGGCATGAGCACCCATTCCATCGGCGACCACGAAGAGGTGGCCGTGGTCGTGAAAGCGGTCAGCCGTTTTAGCGGGCAAGCAGGCCAGCGAATCCTGGTTGTTCGCGCGACGCATGCCGACGTCCGTCAACTCCGCAAACTCGATTCCAGAATTCCAATGCTCCGACACCGGCGATTGACTCAAACGTGAAAGGATAGAACAGGGGGAGCGAGCATCTTAGGTTCCGTGACCGTATCACAATCAAGTTGATTCGGACACTTTCGCGACGATAGTTTAGCCAAGCGAACGGCGGGGGAAGTGGCCGGTGAACTCAGTGACCGCCACTTTTGGAAACTTTTTGGAGTCGTAAAATCAAGTGGTCGGGATGAAGCCCGCCCGATCGGACCATGCACCTTCGAAAAACTGTTCGCCGAGCGACAAGCGAGTACGTGGACCCTGTTCGCGTTTTTTCAGTTCGTGGCCGAGCTCATCGGTCGGTTCGCTCGCATCGGCATATCCCAGCGCGATCGCTGTCTCGGGTTGATGGCCTTCGGGAATTTTGTAGACCAATCGCGCCGCGCTCAAATTCACACCCGCCATCTGATGCACTTGAAGTCCCATTTCGGTCGCCTGCAGCGCCATGTGAGCCGCGGCTTGTCCCAAATCGTGCAATGCTACTCGGTTGGGTTTTCCGTTGGATCGAAACGCCGTGCGGATGACCGAGATCATCAAGACTCCGGCATTCTTTGCCCAGGCCTGGTTGGCTTCGAGCAAACAGCCGACCATCTTCTCAAAGGCTTCGGTGTCTTGACGGCGAGCCACCATCCATGACCAGGGTTGATCGTTGTAACTGCTGGCCGCCCATCGAGCGGCCTCCATGCATCGCAAGATTTTGGCGTCTTCGACCGGCTTGCTGTCGAAACGGTAGGGGCTCCATCGTTGTTGAATCGAGTCGAGAACAGGGTGTTGGGTCGGATTGATTGGCATCGACGGCTCGCTTTGTTCGAAAAGTGTTTCATAAGATGAACGAAAGATTGTTCGATTAAGTCTGTCCAGGGAAACCATCTTGTGAAACCCTACGTCGAAACCATCGCGTGGCCTTTGCGAACGATTCATCAAAGATGTCGGACCTTCGCCATCACCGCTCGGATGCTGGCCGCCGCGACCGATGAGTTGGTGCAAACTTCTGCGAGCGATCAACGTCAAGATCCAGTCGAAACGATCACCTCCGAATTGATGCCGCTCGCCTCGGCACTACGCCACATCGCACGACGCGGGCCGAGGACGCTGGCGTCTCGCTCGTGCGGGGTCTGGGGCAGGCCGGCATGGCTGATGGGCGTTGGTAGCGTTGTCAGTCGCCAACCCTATGGTCGAGTCTTAATCCTAGGAGCGTGGAACTATCCCCTTTTTTTGACGGGAGTCCAAGCAGCACAGGCCTTGGCTGCGGGCAACCACGTGGTCGTCAAACCGGCCGCCGGATGTGAGCAGTCGACCGCTCGAATGATTCAAGCGTTCCATCAATCCGGTGTTCCCGAATCAGCATTGATCCAGATCGATTCATCGACCGAGTCCGCGGTGGCCGCGATCGACGCGGGCATCGATCTAATCGTGTTGACGGGTGCCGCCTCGACCGGCCGCGCGGTGTTGCGGCAAGCCGCAAGCACTTTGACTCCGACCATCATGGAACTCAGCGGATGCGATGCGGTCGTCGTGTTGCCCGATGCCGACGTCGACCGAGTTGCGGACTTGGTCGTGTTCGCGTTGCATCTCAACGGCGGTGCGAGCTGCATCGGTCCGCGACGAATCATCGCCGAGCCGGCCACCGCGGATCGTCTTCGTGACTCGTTGGTTTCCCGCCTGATAGTCGGGCAAACGGTGATCGTTCACCCGTCGGCCCGCGGCGCCGCCGCCGATGCGATTGAGCGATCGATCGCGTCGGGAGGCGTCGCGGCCACCGACGGATTTTGTGCAGAAACGCTGCGCCAAACGGGACGCATGCCAGCGTTGGTGCTGGATCACGTCAAATCGATCGATCCGATCGCGTCCGCGGACATCTTTGCACCGGTGACATCGATTCTTCGCGTGGACGACATCTGCGACGCCGTGCGATTGGTCAACGAGTGCCCCTATCGCTTGGCGGCGTCGGTGTTCGGCGATCGAAAACGGGCGACCGAGATGGCCCATCTTCTCTCCGTCGGCTCCGTCTCGATCAACGATCTCATCGTGCCAACCGCCGATCCGCGAGTTCCGTTCGGCGGACGTGGCAGCAGCGGTTTTGGGGTGACCCGAGGCGATGAGGGTTTGCGGGCGATGTCGGTCCCCAAGGTGATTGCGGTCCGCCGCGGCAAATGGATGCCGCATCTCCGAAAGCGAGAGGAATCCGACTATAAGCTTCTCGCGTCGATGATGCCGTTGATCTACGGGACGATGGCCGATCGATGGAACGCGATGAAACGGATGATGTGAAGCCAACCAGAATGGCGCGACCCTGCACGATCTTTCGAATCATGATTCGACGGCTCCCATTCGATCACTTCACCACGCCAAACCGCCATTGAACCCGGTGCGGCGTCCGGCCTGGCCTAATGTCCAAATTGAGGGGTTTGGAGGGGCAAGTTGCCGATTGTTTGCCCGGGCGCTATCCTAGAGCGTGATGGACGGCCAGAAAATTTGGCCGTTGGACCCGTTGACCGCTTGCTGAGGCCGGATGGATGCGTTGGATTCTAGTTG
This sequence comes from Pirellulaceae bacterium, assembly GCA_963781095.1. Taxonomy (GTDB): domain Bacteria; phylum Planctomycetota; class Planctomycetia; order Pirellulales; family Pirellulaceae; genus Rubripirellula. The sequence goes on along the minus strand of CAWAEA010000012.1, from coordinate 35,654 downwards.
CGTTTGGATTGATTTTCGCATTCGTGTCGCTGCCTGTGAGCGGCCAGAACGCGGTCGCGGATCCGCCTGCGAAGCCCGGCGAAGAAACGCGGGCAGCTGATAAGGATGACTCCGAGTCGATCAACGACTTGTACATTCGGTACCAGAAGACGGACGATGGCAAGTCCAAAGCGTTGCAGACCGCAATCGTCCGGTACCGGGGGAAGGCCGGAACGCCGTACGCCGGCAAAGTCGTTGATTTGGTAGGCGTTGTTCACATCGGCCAACGGGAGTATTACGACGATTTGAACAACCGTCTGTCCAAGTACGACAGCGTGCTTTACGAACTCGTCGCTCCCGACGGAACCCGCATTCGCCCGGAGGATCTTAAAGAACGACGCAGCGTTTTAGCGTCGATGCAGACCGGAATGAAGGACATGCTCAACCTCGAATATCAGCTCGAATTGGTCGACTACATGGCGACCAATTTCAAGCACGCGGACATGAGCCCCGAAGAATTCATCGCCGACTTGGAAGAGCGTGGCGACAGCGTCTGGAAAATGGTCGCTCGCATGATGGGCGCGGGATTGGCTTCTCAAGCGTCCGGTGGCGGCGATGCCGGAATGTTGCTTGCGATGTTTAGCAGTGATCGGTCGAAAAAAATGAAGCAAGCGATGGCTCGTCAACTGGTCGACATCGAACTGGTGACCGCCGGCATGGACGATGCCAATGGCCACAACACGCTCATCAAGGGCCGAAACATGAAGGCATTCGATGTCTTGAAGGAAGAACTTGCCAGCGGCAAGTCGAAGATCGCCGTTTTCTATGGCGCCGGACACTTGCCTGACATGGCCGAGCGATTGGAGTCTGACTTCGGAATGGTCGTCGGAGAAACCACATGGCTCGATGCCTGGGACCTGACTCGAAACTAGCGTCACACAGGCTGCGAGCACGTGTTGATCCCCACACCTCCGCCGAACCCCCGCGAGCTCGCTCACGGGGGATCGTGTTTGGAGATTGGACTACGCTGCCGTTTTAAGAAACGAGCTCAATCGGTCGGCTCGCGAGGGGCTTTGTAATTTCGCAACAGCCTTGGCTTCAATTTGACGCACCCGTTCGCGTGTCACTTTGAAGATCCGACCGCATTCTTCGAGCGTGTAGCTATATCCATCGACCAGACCGTACCGCAGTCGAATGATCTCTCGTTCCCGGAACGTCAGCGTCTTGAGCAGCTCGTCGATCTTGCCCCTCAAGATGCTGCTAGCAGCGTTTTTGACGGGGTTGTGACTGTCGCTGTCTTGGATGAACTCGCCAAAGCTGCTGTCTTCTCCTTCGCCAACCGGACGATCCAGGCTGACCGGGTGCCGGCCGATGTCCATCACGCGTCGTACCTCTTCGATGGGCACCTCGGTTTCCAGCGCGATTTCTTCATAGGTCGGTTCGCGACGGAGGTCTTGGGTGAGTCGTTTTTGGGCCTGACGCAATTTGCTCAACACATCGATCATGTGAACAGGAATGCGAATCGTACGCGCCTGATCCGCGATCGCACGAGTGATTGCTTGACGAATCCACCACGTCGCGTAGGTGCTAAATTTAAACCCGCGGCGATACTCATACTTATCAACAGCCCTCATCAGTCCGGTATTGCCTTCTTGGATCAAATCCAGAAATGACAATCCACGGTTACGATACTTCTTGGCAATTGAAACGACCAAGCGTAGGTTTCCGCTGCTGAGCTCTCGCTTGGTTGCTTCGTACTCGTCAAAGTATCGGCGAGCTTTGACCATGCGATTGTGAAGACTAGTGGGGCTCTCTTGGGTGACCAACATCAACTCGCGTAGCTCTTGCTTCAAGTCGGCGGCTTCGTCGCGGCTGCTCGCATCCTTTCCAAGATCGACCAATTGTTGACGAATGAAGTTCATCCGTTGCGAGATGTCTTCGAGCTGCTTGAGCAAAGGGGTGACGCGGCGACTTCGCAAACTCAATTCTTCTACCAATTGCAGACACTTGCGTCGGTTGGTGATGAAGCGACGACGAATTTCGGCCTTCAATCGAGGCGAAGTGCTGCGGCGAACCAGCAATTCAAAGTCTTGTTTATTCTGTGCGATCAAGTGGCTCAAGCTGCGCAAGTTGTGAGGCATCCGAGCAGTGATTTGCTCTTTGGTCAGCCGTTCGGTCAACGAAACCTTGATCGTGCGATCGAAAGGCAATTCACCGGCGTGAACTCGCGTCAGCACGGCAACCGTCGCTCGCATCGCGTAGTCCGATTCCAACAACGTGCGTCGAAAACGACGTCGATTGATCTCGATTTTCTTCGCCAAGGCGATTTCTTCTTCGCGGTTCAGAAGAGGAATTTCAGCCATTTGGCTCAAGTACATCCGGATCGGATCATCACTCGCTTTTGGCATGTCGCTTGGCGAGACCACTGCGAGCGGCTCCTCATCTTCTTCGTCCTCATCGGATGAGAGGTCAACCGAGACGTGATCCGCGGTTAGATTGCCACCCGCGTCTTCACCCATGGCTTGCGAGGCGTCCATCGCGGCCGCCTTCGCAGCGGCAAGTTTCTTTTCCATCGCCGCAGCAGTAGCGGCACGAGTGACGGTGGCGACCGGGCGTGCCTTCTTGGCTTTGCCTTCGATCAATTCAATCCCATGGTGTTCGAGTGCAAGCAACAGGCTGTCGAGCTTCTCGGGATTGACATCTTCGTCGGGAAGATAAGCGTTCACTTCGTCGTAGGTCAGGAATCCATCCTGGATTCCGCGGGTGATCAACGACGTCAGGTGTTGGTCCATCAATTGCATCTTGCAAACCTTAGTATGTGTGCATCGTCGTGACGCACGGGGTCGAGTGAAATTCCATTTCCGATCGCGAATCGATTGTGTTCTTTAGCGGGGAGAGCAAAACCTCTGCGAAGTGGAATGTGGCGCGGGATAAAGATTGTGTCTTGGTTTTTAAATCTTGCCTAGCTGAGTTTGCTCCCTTTTTTGATAGTTCATAAAAAATTCTAAAGTTCATTCCGTTTTGATGCCGCGATGTTGGCGATCTTCTTCGATCAATCGATTCAGTAGCGCCATTTCCTCGTCTTCATTCATCAATGCGGACGCGAGTCTATCGATTTGAGTTTTTTGTTGGTTTGTAAAGGCTCGCTCACTGTATCGAGTCATGATCATCGCGTAACGCTCCTCCGGCGTTTCGGGTAGCAACCCCTCGCGTTGCCTCACTCTCTCTTCGAGCGATACGATTTGATTTTTCAACTGTTCGTTTTCTACGAGCAACAACAGCGATTCCACGTCCAATTCACGACCCGCCAATTCCAGGTCTTGGTAAGCGGTCATCAACATCACCGCCGCACGCGATTCAAACCAATCGGGATCAATCGCCTCAACGGCCATCGCCGCAAGATCCGGCGACTCGATCAATGTCTCGAATAGTAAACGATCGAGCCCCGACAGTGCTTGCATTTGCTGGTGACCGTCCGGGCGACGCCCTTGCGAACCACCGCGAGTCGTCGACGAATGCGAATCGAACGAGCGGGTATCCGCGTACTCGCCGCCGTCTTGATCGAAGTCGGCTGATTGGGCAAACGCGACATTGGGATCAACATCGGCGCCCCCAAATCGATCTCGCGTTTCAAGCCGCGGATTGTCTCGCACGCTGCGATCCGATCGGGCAGCATCTGGATCATTTGCCGAGGCGTCGAATCGGGTACGGTTGCTCGATTGAGTCGCGATTCTTGATCGCTGCTTAGCTTCGGCTCTCAATACCTCAAGCCGTTGCTCCAATCGTTCGGGCTTCAATTCGAAGCTGCGTGACAAGCGGACCAGCAACTGGTCGACTCGCAAACTTGGCGGCGCGGTCGCGACGATCTTTAACATCGTGTCCGCGGCTGTGGTCACGGCGTGGGTGTCACGCGTGAAATCGATTCCATCAGTCAATCGGGCCAACTTATGGTCGAGCGCATCGGGTGCTTCGGCGACCAGCCGGTCAAAGGACTCGCGACCCTGGGACTGCAAAAAGTCGGCGGGATCATCGCCGTCGGGCAACGTCAAGACTCGCAAATCGACACTCGCGCCGACAAACAATTCCAGCACTTGATCCGCGCGAGTTTGCCCGGCATAGTCACCGTCGAGAACCAGGATCACCCGTTGGGCAAATCGCTTCAAAATTTTGACGTGTGATTCACCCAACGCTGTGCCCAGCACCGCGACGACCGGCTCGACACCGGCCTGGCGTGCCGCAACCACGTCGGTGTAACCTTCCATCACCATGACTTGGCCGTCGCGACGAATTGCTTCGCGAGCGAGTTGCAAACCGTAGAGTTGTTGCGATTTTCGAAACAACAGCGTTTCGCGACCGTTGTAATACTTCGCCCCGGCGGCATCCCCCTGATTTGCCGCGATCGCCGGAATCAGCCTTCCGCCCATCGAGATGGGTCGATTCTGGAGATCGTGAATCGGGAACATCAACCGGCCGCGAAACATGTCGACTTCGCCGCTACCCGAGCGTTTCGCCGACGCGATCCCCGCGGCCTGGGCGACGGCGCCACTAAGCCCGTGTTTCTTTAAAAAATCGATCGCGTACGACCATTGATCGGGTGCGAACCCGATTTGAAATCGCCTTCGATTTTCGTCGTCAATGCCACGCTCGTCCAAGTAGTCGCGAGCGATCTTCGCGTCGTCGCCGGTGCCGGAGTCGAGGATGCGAAAATACTCGTCGCAAATCAGACTCATCGCTTTAAACAGCGTGTCGCGATCGTCCGGCTCGCCCGGATTGGTTTTCCTGCCACGCGTGTACTGTTCGATCGGAATGCCGGCCATCTCTGCCAACGTTCGGACGGCGGCCGGAAATTCGACACCGTCGCGACGCATCACAAAACTGAACACGTCGCCGCCGATGTCACATGGCCAGCACTTCCACGTTTGACGCTCTTGATTGACGGTCATCGAGGGACGACGGTCGTTGTGCCAAGGACAACGGGTCACGAAATTGCGGCCTTGAGGCTGTAGCTCCAACGTCGCGCCGATCACATCAACGATGTCAATCGCGCTGCGCACTCGTTCTTTCAGATCGAGGTCCGTGGGAAGGGACAAACCAAAGACTCCGTGATGCGACCAAATGCCTAAACGAAACAGCCATTGGAGGGCTACGGTGCGGCAACCCCGCACCCAACCAAAAAGAATCGCTCGCGAGCGATCTTTCCTTCCCTGGTCGTTTCACCCATTCAGATTGGCGAAACTTATTCAATCGGTCCACCCGGCGTCCATCGAAGGCCAGGTAAATTTCGATCCATGCAATCCATTGCAAACCGGTAAATGAAACTCGCGGATCATTCCGCTCCATCCACCGATCGCGATGCTGATTCTGGGAGCGTGGCAGGACCCGGTCAAGATCAATTCGGAAATTCTTCTCGCAACGCCAATTTTGGCTCATGAAAGCGAAGTTCTCAGTTCCCAGAATTTCAATCGATTGTAGAAATGTCCTAAAGCTCCGCCGCTTAAAAATGACGCCCCCGATCCGCCGTGTGCGTAACTTGTTTGCGTGCAAGTACTTGGGTGCTATTCGCGGATTTAATCAGCAAGTTTGGCACGACTCGTGCATTAACCGATCTCTCGTCAGCCCAACCGCTGACCCAGACTAAAACGGAATGACCGGTTTTCAAAGTAATTTCAAAGCTCACGCAAAGGACTCTGCCATGTTGGTTTTAACTCGTAAAGTTGATGAACAAATTCTGATCGGCGACGACATCAAAATTACGGTGATCCGAGTCCGTGGGAACAACGTTCGAATCGGTATTGAAGCACCCCGCAGTGTCCGAGTCGTCCGCGGTGAGTTGCCGCAAAATGAATCCGCCAAGCAAGCGGTCATCAAGCAAGAGATTGACATTGAGCTGGATGGCGACATGGAGATCGACGACTTGGCCGAAATCTTTGCGCATCCTGAATCCCAACGCGTGGGTCGTCCCAAAACCGTTGCACCCGCCCGAAAGGCAGCGGCCGTCGCCAAAGCTTCAACCAACCGAATGAATCGTATCGAAGACGCGGCGAAGTCGACGGAAGTGTTCGTCGGAACCGTCAATCGATCGGGCGATGACGTAAAACTCAGCCGAGCACCATTGTCGAGCTTCATGTCCGCCAGCTGAGGCCAATCATCGATGGGTCGCATGCGGACCGCCGTGGACAGGCTGCGTGATTCACTCACTCGTGCCCCGACACGCCCTAAGAAAGACACGCCCTAAGAAAACAGCTTCTGGGCGAAGTCGACGGCGAATTGAAGTCCTCTTCGATCTTTCGGATACAGCCCGCTAATAATTGCCGTCATCTAAGTCGCTAGAATAGAAGGGATCGCCCATCGACCTTATTTCTGCAGCGGTTTCATGACGCCCCCCCACGTAAAACGATCTTCCGCGTCGTCGCCCTCTCGATCGGGATCGAAATCCGTCTTAGCATCGAGCGTGGTTTTATTGTCGACTTTCGCGCGCCGCATTGCATTTCTTGCCGTCTCTCTAGCACTCGCGCTGCCATCGTCGTCGATGTCAAAGGCCCAAGATGCGGCCTCGCCCAAGTATTCGTCCGAAGTCGTTGCCAAAGCCGAAAAGATCTTAGCGGCTGCCAATCTTCGGCAATCGGGAAAAGCGATTCAGTCCACCGACACCGCGGACATCGGTCGCGCGATCAGCGGGTTGGCGAGGGTCCGACGCGAATTGAAACTGTTAGACGACGACTGGCGAGCCGTCGAAAAACAGCTTCACATGATGGACGAGGAAGTCAAACGCCTGAACGTTCAATTTGGTGAGCTGAGTTTACAACTCGCACGTTTGAATGCGGACGTCCGAACCCGCGATCAGCTCGTCGGGTTGATCAACGCGGGAATTGCGAGGTCCAAGCTGATCGAGGGTGAAAAGACGTCCGTCAAAGAGAGGCTCGCCGGCAAACGGTCTGTCTTGAACGCGGCCGAAACAGATTACGCGGAGACGGTGCTAGCAATCCGCAGCGATTACCAAAAGTTGAAACTGGAACTCGACGAAAGGCTCCTTACGCCGGAAGTGCAAATTGCCCTGAAGGTCATGCATGCCAACTTCGAGACCCCGGAAGGTTTGACAGCCGAAAAGATCTTGACGAGCATCGATAAACGCATTCAACGAATTGAACAGGAAGTGTTTAGCGAGACGATCAAGCTGGATGTCGTCAACCAATCGCTCTACGTCAATGTGGTGGTCGGACGAGTGCCAACTCGAATGGTGGTCGACAGCGGCGCGTCGTTGATCAGTTTACCCAGCAAGACTGCGGCGGACTTGGGGATCGTCGTACCGGAAGATGCTCCTGAGATGCGATTGATCCTGGCGGACGGTCGGGAAATCCCAGCCCGAGGCGTCACACTGGCGAGAGTTCGCGTCGGCGAATTCGAAGCGGAGAATGTCGACGCGGCGGTACTGGATGCCTCCGCGACGGATGCCGAACCGCTGTTGGGAATGAGCTTTTTGGGGAACTTCAAATTCGAGATCGACATGGCCGAAAAGAGTTTAAAAATGCTTCGTGTGAAGACCGAAGATTGAGAGTGATCTCAATCGAGCTCCGATTCATTGTATCGTTTCAGTTTCCGATCGAGAGTGCTGCGTTCAATCCCCAGAATTTGGGACGCCTTGCTCTTGTTTCCGTCGGTGTGACGCAGCACCCGCGTGATGTGAAGTCGTTCAAGTTCCGCGAGTGTCATTTCGGTTAGCGAGTCGCGGCTCACGCTCGACGCCGTTGCGTCCGACGCGGCCGTCAGTGACAAATCCGATTCATCGATCATGTTTTTTTGATTCAGCACGACGGCCCGCTCGATCACGTTCTTGAGCTCTCGAATGTTTCCAGGCCAAGAATAGGAACGCAATCGTTGTTGAGCCGCATCGGTGATCCCATTGATTTTGCGTCCCATCTCGGCGTTGAAGCGTTTCAGGAAAAAGTTCGCCAGCATCATCACGTCGCTGCCCCGCGTTCTCAGCGGCGGAACGACGATTTCCACCACGTTGAGCCGGTAAAAAAGGTCCTGCCGAAACTTCCCCTCCGCGACCATCGCTTGCAGGTCCCGGTTCGTTGCCGCGACGACTCGCACATCAACACGGATCGGATCTTGGCCACCGACGCGTTCAAAGGAGTGTCCCTCCAACACCCGCAAAAACTTTGATTGGACTTCGCCACTCATTTCGCCGATCTCGTCGAGCATCAACGTTCCGCCGTCCGCCATTTCGAACTTACCGCGTTTGCGATCGGTCGCGCCGGTGAATGCCCCCTTTTCATGACCGAACAACTCGCTCTCGAGCAGCGAAGGCGAGAGTGCGGCACAGTTCAAGCAGACCAGCGGCCCATCCTTTCGGCGACTGGCATGGTGCAATGCCGCCGCGACCAACTCTTTCCCGACACCCGACTCGCCACGCACCAATACGGTCGCAGAAGTGGGCGCGGCTAAGTTGATCTTTTCGATCACATCGGTGATCGCCTCGCTTTGACCCACGATGTGAACCTTGTCGCCGACTTGCGATTGCAATTGGCGAATGGTTCGACGACTCCGATGCAACGCATTGTCCAGTCGTTGGCGGTCGAGTTGATTGGCGAGTGATTCGGCCAAAATCTCGCACACCGCGACGGAAAACTCCAAGTCGCTCGTTGCGAGAGGACGTCCACCGGCGGCCGTTGTCAAATGCAGCATGCCCAATACCGGCTCACCCGCGCGGCGAATCGGCACAAGATCAAACTCTCCACCTCGACCTCACCCCGATTGTTCTCGGTCGCCAACTCGATATCGCCGCGGACGTTGCGTGCCAAAGTCGCTTGGCCATCGTCGGCCGCCACCGCCGCCAACAGCGATTCGGGTGGCCGCCGATAGCTCCTCGATCCGGTCTGGCGTGTCGAAATCAGCAGCATTTCACCGGGCTGTTTTGTGGTCGACGATTCGTCAGACCTCAGATACACGCCTGCGGTATCCACCGAAATTTGATCCGTGATTCTTTCGAGGGTTGTGTCGATTGCCGACGTTGGATCGCCTTCACGGGCCAATTCGAACGCCAACTGCAAGAGCGGCAGGCTTCCGCCCCCCAATTCGCTCGACGAGGTTGAGCTTCCTCCATGGAGATACTGGCTCTGGCGTCGCCGATCAGTGATCAACGACGGATCGATTTCAATGGTCAACTGATCGTCGGTCAAATGGGGCGCCGGCGATTCCACGTCACGCGATGCGATCGCCGCGTCAATCTGGTTCGTGAACGTGATCGCAAAACCTGCGATCGAAATCACGTCGTCGTGCCGAAGCGGGGTCGACGCCTCGATTCGTTTCCCGTTCAAGAGGACGCCGTTGCGACTGGCCAAGTCCTCGATCTCCCAGCCAGTCAATTGATCGGTCACGCGAATTTGCTCTGAGGGGGGATCCACCCAGTGGACGCGGGCGTGCCGTCGGCTTGCTTGATCGCTCCTTAAAACAATCTGATTGGCGGATGAACGTCCGAGTACAGCACCGGCGGGCGCCGACAGTCGAAAGACGTCACTCCACCGACCCGCTGAATGCAAGACCAGGTAAGCGCCGAGGCGACGCGAAGCAATTGATTCGCTCATTTTTGAGGCCGTTTCGCCGGTTGGAGATAAGAGTCGGCCGTGGCAGCGGCGGTTGTCCCCAGAGCGGCTGCCTCATCAGTGGGCAATGGTGCGGATTGCGATCTTTGGGGGGACGGTGTGTTCACGAAGTCTCAGCGAACGGGAAAGCTTCGGTTGCCCGATGTTTGGGCGCCAACTATCCTAGCGGACAAGATATTGGCTTTCGGCGGGAATTTACTCGAAATCCTAGCCCGTTTCAGTCAAACTGGCATCATACTCATCGACTCTCGTAAGCGGGACGTCCATCTGGACGCCACCCCAAACGGCTTTTACCCGGAGATCCACTGCGATGGATTTGGCCCCCCGAACTCAACGTTCAATCAAAAAACTGTTCCTGGTCCCTGCGTGCGCAGGCTGCAATCGTCGGTCTCGGCATGCTCGGCTCAGCCGTTTCCCTTCAGGGTGGAATTTCGGGAATCGGCCAGAACCGGGCGGTGGGAGGTGTCATGATCGATGCCGCCGGTGTCGTTCGCACCGCGACCCTCGATGAGAAGCAGGACTTGGTCAATGCTTTGCGTCAAAACTTGGTGCCCGCCGAAGGTGTGCTCGATGACGCTACCGAATTACGAATGATCTCGTTGGCCGGGTTACAGAAAGCGATTCTCCAACGTGATCTCGATGGACAACCCATCTCCGAAGACATCGAGTTCTTGGCCGGACTGCAACGCGTCGACTATGTGTTTGTCGATCAAGACAAACATGACATCGTCATCGCAGGCCCCGCCGAACCTTGGAAAATGCTCGAGGATGGGTCTGTCGTTGGAACGGTCTCGGGTGGATCGGCCATGCGTTTGGCCGACTTGGTTGTCGCGATGCGAAGCGTCGAAACCGCCCGACAGGCCGGCATCAGTTGCTCGATCGAACCGACGCCCGAAGGCCGCCGACGTTTGCAACAAATGTTGAGCCGTGTGAAGCTTCGTCCTGGACAAAATCCGGTCGCACTGGAGGCCTCCATGAAGGAAGCGTTCGGCCCGCAAATGATTCACCTTACCGGGATCCCCGGCGATAGCCGTTACGCACGCACGATGGTGGCAGCCGACTTTGAAATGAAACGGGTCGCCATGGGATTGGTACCCTCGCCCGTTGCTGCGTTGCCTAGCTTTTTGGAAATGGCGAGAAACAATCGCCAAGCCCTCAGTGCGAATCCTCGTTGGTGGATGGCTTGCGACTATGACGCAATGGCAAAGTCGGACGATGGATTGGCGTGGAAGTTGGCGGGGCGACGCGTCAAGGCCATGACCGAAGAAGATCTCGTCGCTGCGGATGGAACCGTCAAGGGTTCGGGTAAGAAAGAAAAAATGGCTCAAGCATGGGCTGACAAGATGACAGAATCCTATTCGGAACTCGCAAAGGCGATCCCCGTTTTTGGCGATCTCGAAAATGTAATGGACTTGACCGTCGTCGCGACGTTGATCGTTCAAGAGAGTTTGGCAACCAAAGCCGGCTTGGACTTGTCGACCCTCTCGCAAACCGAAAACTCGGTGGAACTGGCCTCTTATGCCGTCCCCCGCAGCGTCGATCCGCAATGCAGTTTTATTCACGGACGTAGCGGATGGGTCGTTACCGCGTCTGGGGGCGTTGATGTTAATGCGTTCGAGATCGTTGAAAAGCAAGTCGTTGATGATTCGATTGCCGAAACACGTCAAGCGTCACTCGCGGTGACAAGTGACCGATGGTGGTGGAACAAATAACGGTCGTCACGGACGCGACGATCGAGAGAAAATTCAATGGGATCTTGGGGACCACGAACATTCGAGGATGATATCGCGTGCGACTGGTTGGAGGATCTGATGGATTCGGACCCGATCGCTTTCTTTGATCACTGCCTCGAACTCAACGAGCCGGGTCCTCTCGGCATGCTGGCGTGCGTCGGCGTCGTATGCACCGCCGAAATGCTATGCGGTCTGCTTCGCGGACCCCGTGAGGGGCTACCCGAATCGGCTCATGGTTGGCTCGATCGACATCAAGCCCTCGGTGTACTGGTGCAAAGCCTCCTGCCCGATACCGTCGATGCACTCGACCGGGTTCTCGATCCTCATTCCGAAATGTACCAGCAATGGGAGGATGCCGACGTCGAGCTCATCACCTGGACGAAACAGCTCACCAACCTAAAGAATGCGCTTAAGATGCAAAATTAAAAAGCGTAAACCGAACGCCAGTCGAATTGAAAAAGCATTCGAGTGCGTCACGTACGCCAAACCAATACCCTGCCCCACGACACTCTCAGCTCCTCAGATTCTTCTGTCCTCAAATTCCTCTGTCCTCAAATTCCTCTGTCCTCAATCGCTAGCGTCTTTCAAATATTCCCCAGCCTCAGCTAACGTCCTGCGTACAAGTCGGCGTGACCCTTCACCATTTTTTCGACCGTAAACTCCGTTGCAATCCTCTGTTTCGCGGCTTTGCCAAGTGCCAACGCTCGATCGCGATCATCCAAAATCATGAGGGTCTTCCTCGCGAAGTCGGCCGCATCACCGAGCTTCACCAACATCCCAGTCTCACCGTCGACGACGAGATCACGATTGCCGGGAATGTCACTGGCGACGACCGGAACGCTCGCTTGCATGGCTTCGATCAACGAATTGCTTTGGCCCTCATACTCACTTCCGATCCAAAATGCATCGGCGTGCGGCAGCAGCTCAGCGACGTCATCTCGATGACCCGCAAAACGGACTCGGTCGGGCGTTGTTAACGCATCCCGGTGTCTGAGCAGTTCGCCTGCTTGGGGTCCGTCGCCGATGATCACCAGCGTAGTGTCTTCACGTACGGTTGCGGTCAACTCGGCCGCCCAGATCAAATCGCGATATCGCTTTTGCGGCCACAGTCGACCGACCGCCAACACTAGTTTTCGTTTTGGGTCGACACGCAGACGTCCAAACGCCTCGTCACGACCAATCGTTGATCCGGATTGGGTGGATATGCCATTGGGAATGATCCGAAATAAATCGCGATCGATTCCATTGCCTGCATAGAAGTCACGCACCCCAGAACTGTTAGTTGTGATTGCATCGGTCCAACGTGCCAACGACCGATCCACGGCAAAGTGAGACAACGTTTTCCAGCGGTCCACGCACCGCTCGCTGGCATAAATATGAGGAACACCCGCCCACTTCGCGGCGGCACGACCAAAACTGTTGGCCGCGAATAGCCAAGTATGAACCGCATCAGGTTTCAACCGGACCAATTCACGTCGCAGTCGAAAAAGCGCGCTGGGATCCGCCTTGAACCGTTTTCCAATCAGGGTGACAGGGATACCGGCGCGACGCAAATCCATGCCGCGAGGTCCGTCTCGCGTCAACAGAAAAACATGAACGTCAAAGTCATCACGCGAGAGATTTTCGGTCAACAGACAGAGTTGTTTTTCCGCGCCACCGCGATCCATCGTTGGAATGATGTGAACGATTCTTTGGGTCATGATGCCACCTCGGACGATGGTGTTCGCTTCACGCTAGATTTCCGAGCGATGGTTCGCTCGAACATCACGATGCACGCGTCGATCGATGACGTTGTCGGTCGCGATCTCAATCCGTGCCGACGCAACAATCCGGCTCGATAGCGACTCTCCGGCAAGTCGCTAAGGACACTTGAGATGGATTCGACATAGGACGTGGTCGACGAATCGTCGATCCATTTGATCCACGATGCAGGGCCATCGTCGACGGTCGTGTCGACGTGCGTTGGCGGCGGTAAAGATCCCACCAGCACCGCACGAACTGATTCGCTCGCCCGCGCCACAATCGGCAATTCCATCGAGACCGCCATGGGTAGGAAATGGTCCAACCCGGTATCGTCCGGTTGCAGATAGAGATCAGCGGCGGAGTAGACGTCGTCCAGATTGGCGAACGAGCCCGGCATGGCGATCGAAGTGCGAACACCATCACCACGCAATTGGTCATAAATCCAATCGCGGTGAGGTCCATCACCGAGGAACCACACCTTCAAATTGGGATGTCGATCGACCATCCGATAGGTTGCTTTGACCACGTCGGTGATGCCCCCCTCGCGGATCATCGAAGCATTGCAAATGGCGACGACGTTATCGTGATGCGTCTTGAGATCCGAGTTTGCGGCCGCGAGCGCGCGTCTTGCTTCGATACGGCGAGCGATTGTGGTTGTGGGACCCGCGGCGAACCCGGACTCGATGCGCACGATCCGTTCATCGGCGAATCGGTCGGCGATCAGTGCTCGTTTGCAACAACCGCTTTTGGCAATCACGGCATCAGCCATCTTTCCAATCGTTCCACATCGCCGCGCCGCACGACTGGACTTCCAGAATTGGTTATCCGCATGTCGCCCCCAACCCGCATAGCGCACCACCGTGGGTGTCCCGGTCAACCGTGATGCCTCGATCGCGGCAATCGACTCCTCCCGAATCGCATCGACCATTACAACATCAAACTTACCCGACTGGGCACGCAACCACTGAGTCAATTGACGAGTGTAACGACCGATCGACCAATCACTGCGAGGGGCCATGGCTGGACGATGCACCGGAATTTCTCGTAGCCAAAACTTTTCGGGCCAAGACGACGCGTACCTCGGCGTGCAAACCTCGACCGATATCCCACGCCGGCTCAACCCGCACGCCAATTGAACCAAGTATCCGCCAGAATCGACAGAACCGTGTGGCCAAAAGTGACGACCCACCAAAAGCACCCGCAGCGGACGACTCACGATTTCGCTTCCTCGGCCGTTTTGGCAATCTCATCGGCTTCTAGCACCGCTAGATAAGGCAGATTGCGAAACATGTCCAGATAATCCAGTCCATACCCGACCACGAACTCGTCGGGAATGTCAAATGCTTTAAAATCGGGTCGAATCTCAACGGCATGGTCCGCTTGCTTGTGAAGCAGCACCGCCGTTTTTACCGATTCGGCTCCTTGCTCTCGAATCAAGCGGGTGAGTCGATCGAGCGTCCGACCGGTGTCAAAAATGTCATCAACCAACAACACGTCGCGATCGCGGACATCGATCATCATCTTCGCGTCGATCGTCAATTCGCCCGATTTCATACCCCCGTGGTAACTCGACGCCTGGACCACTCCCACCCGCTGGGGCATCGATAGTCGACGGATCAAGTCAGCGAATAATATCAGAGAGCCCGTCATGATCGCGATCACCGTCAGTGGACGACCGTCGTAATGCCCATCGATTTCCGCCGCCAACCGGTCGACCCCCTCGGTCAATTGGCTTTCGTCCAAAAGAATGCGCATCCCGAAATGTCTTTCTCAAAAAGGAAGTGACGTTAGTTCGCGCCGTTCACTCGATTCTAGCGTTCACTCGATTTTAGACAGTGCTCAACCATTTGCGTGCCCCGGTGCAACGCCAATCGGTGTCAAAATGCACAAACTATCGTCATTCTGCGCAATTTGGGGCCCGGGTAGGGACCCTGCCGCATGCAGTGATGATGCGGCCGTGAAACGTCGATAGTTGATGTGACCCGCGATGGGTCTCGACGCCACCGTGTCGAGCAGCCGATTTTCGGTCGCATCGCAAACGAAGCATCTGGTGATCTTAACGTATGACGAACTCCCAGCGATTGGTGACGGTCCGCGAGTGCTTCGAGCGATGGATCGGAGATGGCGAGATCGAGTCGGAATCGATCCTGATTCGTGATGAGTTTTTCTGTGGACGCCGTTTTTGTGCGGCCCAATTTTCGGCGGTCTGGTTCATCGAAGAAGACACGTTAAAAATTTTTGACGATCAACGCCAGCTACTGGTCGTCTTGCGGGGCGAGGAAATTGACACCTACGCGGCATCTCGACCGGTCGGCGAGGACGAAACACCGACCATCCTGTCGATTCCGCTAAGACTTCGAGCCGAAACGGGCGATTCAGAGGCGTCGAACGCCAAAAGTGACGCCATGCAGGGCGAAACCTATGGCGATTCGATCCGTCGTGCGGCCTGAGCCGGTCCACCTTGCGTCCGGTCAGACGCGTCGCAGCGATGGTTTTCATCCGCCTATGCTAGAGTTGCGAAAGTCGAGTAAGCTTCGGTTTCATGAACGCTCCGACGCGAGAGTTGGTGCGTCAAACCGATGCCAACCTTTTTCGTGACCGATGACTCGACTGTTTGAATCTATCGCTGACTCACTTCGTGAGCCTCGAGATCAACTTTCCACTCGCCAGAATGCAATTCGCGAGTGTTATGAGTTGGTCATTCACTGTTGGCGTCAATTGCTACGACACCGTGCCGAGGGAATGGCCGCGGAGTTGACGTATCGAACGATTTTTTCATTGATCCCCGTCGTTGTGCTGGGATTGGTGATGTTCCGAATCGTCGGAGGGCTCGATGAGGTCCAGGGCCAGGTCGAGAACCAGCTTTATTCTTTCTTTGGCGTTCCGAAAATCCCCGGAAGTTCGGATACCGATGCCCTTCCCAAGGATCCTCAACAAGACGAGGTCGAGAATTTGACCGCGGCTCTCGAACCGATGATTGGGAAGCAGATCAGCCAAGGTGCCGATCCCGATGGCGAGATCAACATCAACATTGACGAAGCAATCACGTTGGCCGAGCGGGAGGCCAAGAACAAGAACGAAGTTCGTGAAGAATCCGTTCGTCAGGCGCGTGCGAGCATCCGCCGCACGTTGACCGAGTTGACGGCCAAGGTCGCCGCCATCGACTTCAAATCGATCGGTGTTTTGGGGCTGCTGTTGCTGGTGTACGCAGCCGTCGCGCTGGCCAGTGCGACCGAGTACCTGTTCAACCAGATTTATGATGCACCCTCGAAACGGCCCATCCACATTCGCTTGGCGATTCATTGGTCCATCATCACGTTGGGCAGCGGCTTGCTGGCGATGAGTCTGTACCTTTCTGGCCAAGTCGTCGACTGGTTTTCGCAGATCGGCGCCGCAAACGAGTTCCGCTTGGTCCTGATTCACCTGCTCTCAGTCACCGCCAGCTGGGTGTTGTTGTTTTTGCTTTATGCACTGATGCCCAATACCCACGTCTCGATTCGGGCCGCGGCGATCGGCTCGCTTGTCGGTTCACTGCTTTGGGAATTTGCAAAATTCGGATTCCAGATCTACGTGGTCAAGGCTGTCCCCTACACCGGCATCTATGGATCGATCGGTCTGATTCCGCTTTTCCTGTTTTGGATCTACATCACGTGGTTGATCGTTCTGTTCGGTTTGATTTTGACGTACACCTTGCAGACGATCAACGCGCCGACCGATACTCACACCAGCTGGGAAGAAGTCGAACTACCGCCGGGCGACCCTGATTGGATGTTGCCGATCATGAGCGAAGTCGGAACGGCATTCGAAGCCGGCACAACGATCGATAAACAAACGATCGCGGATCGAATCGGTCTGAGCAGCCGAATCGTCCATGAAATGACGGACGAATTGGTCGAAGCGGGTTTGCTGCGTCGCGTGACCGGCGATCTCGACGAGGGCGAATCACTCACCCTATCTCGTCCGGCCGCAAAAATTGACGTGATTGAGATTCTCGAACTGGCGCACCGTTTCCGACCCACCAGCGACCATCCGGCCTGGCAATCGCTGGCAAATCTCAAAACCGCCGAACGCGAAGCCTCGCGTGGATCCACGCTCGCCGACATCTGCTAACTGGATCCCCAGCATGGTGGTCATCGAATGGTTGGCAATCGCTCATCAATCCAGCTCGGTCGATCAAAGTGGGTGGCGTTGCTGACCGCACGCGCCTGCGGCTGACAAATGGATTGGCGTCGTGCCGCTTCATCAACTTCCATGACTTGCACGTGTCAATCGGCCTGCTTCATGATCGACACAATTTCTACACCGGTGGGATCACGCACGAATTGATCCGTTGGCACGAAAATCGCATCATTGTGCCGACGTCAAAGACAGGCGTCGTCGCCGGATTGTGGTGCCGGTAATTGCCGCCCGCGGCAACGACATTTGAAGTGATAGATGCCACCAACCCCTCACACCTTGATTGGAACAATTCCATGACGATGAAAACGCTTGCAGATGCTTTTTATGACGAACTTCGCGACGTGCTCAGTGCTGAGAAGCAACTCCTTAAAGCACTTCCCAAAATGATCAAGAAAGCCTCTTGCGAAAAACTGACGGCCGCTTTGCAGGACCACCTCGCCGAAACCGAAAAACAGGTCGAGCGCGTCGAACAAGCGTTCGAAGACACTGGTAAAAAAGCGAAGGGAAAAACTTGCGAGGCCATGAAAGGTCTAATTGTCGAGGCCGAAGAGATGTTGAAAGAGGACGCCGAGCCAGCGGTCAAAGATGCGTTCATCATCGCGTGTGCCCAAAAGGTCGAGCACTACGAGATTGCCACCTACGGCACCCTTTGCTCTTGGGCAGAATCACTCGGCTACGAAAGTTCGCTAAAGCTGTTGAAGCAAAACATTGACGAAGAAGAGAAAGCTGATAAGAAGCTTTCTGAACTTTCAAAGTCGATCAACAAAGACGCTCTTGCCGCTGGCTAAGTTCCAGTCACATGGGTTGATTTGTGATCGAGATCAGCCGCGTCGTCGGTGTCCGATGTGATCGGAGATCACCCCTCGCGGAATCGAAATCAGCTCGACCGCAATTTCGGCTAGGATCACGCGGCCCTTGGTTAACCAAGCCGCCGCGAATGACCAAACGGCGATCCATTCCATCCAAAACAGAAAATTATAGTCATTCAACCATTCTTTCCAGGGGCGTGGGATGAGAACGAGATAAGTACCCATGGCCAGCATGCTCGCGAGAATCACGAGACCGCTCGTGCGATAGATGAAATTCCGTTCCCACGGGTGGGGTTCACCCTCGGTCGGCTTCCGCGTCGAACGCGGGAAGTGATAGAGTGAATAAAATGCGAGCGTTGTGAAAAATGCACCACCGCTCAACGTGTGCACATATCCAGCAATCGATTTCTGGTAGAGCGGATCACTGTTGGCATCCAGCGGACACAATGCAATGCCGAGTGCAGAAACACAGCCCAAATTTGCGGTCCAACTCTCGACCCGATCATAACCTTGGTAACAGAACAGGAACACCGCGATCGCGCACATGGTGCCCACAAAAACGTCACGCAGGCCGGTGTGATAATAGCTACTTATGTTGTCTTGGAATGGTATTCCCAATAACCAGCCGCCCGGCCCCAATGCCACCGGCAAAAGCAAACCGCTGACTCCCACCGCCTTGCGTATCCCGGTGTAGGACAACACTAGCGACTTCGCTCCCGCAGGCAATTCGGAACTCACTCGATCTGCCCATAAGCTTCCTGGACCAACGCCGACCCGTGCGTGCGTTCAAGGCGACGAATCGTAAAGTGGGCTCGAGCGAGATCTTGATAGTGATCGATAAAATAACTATTGATCAACGCCCCGCCGACTGCGCCGATCAACGGAATCGCTTGAGCCGCCAATTTCTCGGTGACCACCAACCCGAACCGTTCACCGATTTTTCCAACCAGCTTCACCAACGGCGGCGCGGCGGTATTGGACATGCCATTCTTAATCACGTATTGAGAAGCATCGCGAATTTGCTTTGCCATCGCGGCGCGAACGGCGAAGTACCCGATCTCGGTTTCGTCTTCGATTCGAGTCGTTTTGCCGGGATCCAACGCAAATACTTCGAGACATGCCAGACGCGTTTGGACATCGCTGAGGTCTTCTCCCTCGCTCCGCGCAATGTCGGCCACGCTTCGCAAAATCAAAACCGTTGAGACCGGCAACTCCGCAGCGAACGAGGCGCCACCGAACACCCCACCGGCCGCTCCCGACAATCCCGCCAGCAACTTGTGGGTCATCAGCCTTGGCTTTCCCGATTCAATGGAACCCTCGCCGAGTGTTCGTAGTGCCACGTCGAGAGCCACCGTCAATGACTTGTCGATCGCTGCATAAACAGCTTTCTCTGCCAAGCCGGGCAACAGTTTAAGCGACGCGGTCACGGGAACACCGATCAACTCCGTTAAGCGATCTGCGATGCCATGATGCTCCAAAATGCGTTTCGCTTCGCGGAGTTCAGTGAGGGCTCCCTCGGGCAGTTCGTTGTCTAGCAATTCCATCGAAAGATCCTACCGAATCGAGAACGAATTAAAACGAGTGAAACAAGTTGTTCCCAGACCGTCAAGATAAAGCCCGATTCAGCAAAACGGGGGCAAAAGACTCCAACGTGTCTCCCGATTTGTGGCGACCACTGTTGGCCGATTGAAGATAAAACACTGCCCAAGGGCTTCGGTTTGGTCCGTAATTTGCAATCGATGGCAGCCTGCTTTTCAACTTGATTCGACAATCCTTTGCAACCCGGTAGTCTTGATGCCAGTAACCATACCAAAGTGCCGCTGCGTGGTGGCAGACGACGTCCGCGCCTCGCGCGAACTGTTGCAGCGTTGCTTGACTCAACTCGACATCGAGGTAGCGGCGTGTAATGACGGTCAATCGGCGTGGGAGCTCATCTTAAAGTCGAAACCATCGCTGGTCGTGACCGATATCGAGATGCCCCGATTGACAGGGATTCAATTGCTAGGTCGCATTCGAGCGAGCCAGGATGACGCAATCCGCAACATTCCCGTCGTGTTGATGACGAGTTTACTCGACAGTGAAATCAGTGACATCGTTGCTAAATATGGTACGTCAACCGTGTTGATCAAGCCACTGTGCAAACGCACCACGTGCACCATCATCGAACAAATTTTGAAGGGCGGATCCATCGAGTCAGTCTACGATCCGAACGACGCCTTCGCCGTTATCCGCAACGGGCAAGCCGTGTCCCCGACCCTCCGTCGGCTCGTCCGAGATGCAGATTCTTGAACAGCCGATTGGCAACCGTCGCAAAAACAAATCGGCGAGGAGAGTCAATAGCGACGAGTGGACTTGAACCACCGACCCCAGCCTTATGAAGACCGTGCTCTAACCAACTGAGCTACGTCGCCGTACGGGCGAGAGTATGCCAAAAATCCGACGCGTCGCCAAGCCCCATACCCCGTCGCTTTTCGGACCCTTTCTTCGCAGTGAAGCATCATTCGATGTTCGCATTCGTTTCACTCGCCACCGTGACCACGGTCGGCCATTCATTTAGCAAAGCTACCCGAATTGCCGCGTGAGTTTTCTAAAACAGCTCGCCCGAACTCGGCTCGGCGTTCGAGACGGACGTTGACGTCGGCTTCGATTTCGGAAAAGTCTTTACGTCGGCCTTCGACGCCCTCTTTTGGGGACGTCGGATGTCTCCTCCTGCATGCGATTCGAGACGTTGAATGAACAGCGTGTCGGTCGGCACACAGTCGCGAGCGACGTCGAGCAGATGTTCGTGGTGAGTGAACATGATTACCTGGGTCTTCTTAGAAAGCTCCGCTAAGACTTTCATCGCCGCAGCCGCCCGCCGATCGTCGAATTTCAACAAAATATCATCGACGACAAATGGTATAGGAGGTCGAGATTGGAAGTGCAATTCGAGCGACGCGATCCGAAGTGCGAGAAACAATTGGTCGCACGTTCCTTCGCTCATTCCGTCCACCGTGACCAGCGATCCGGCATCCAAAAGCGGCTTGCGCAAACCGACGAGCACAGGTTCGCCGTCATCGCCAAAATCAGATCGTAGTCCGACAAAGCCACCGAGGGTCAACTCGGCAAATAACTCGCTCGCCCGTTCGAGCACGGGCCCTTGATTTTGTTCGCGGTATCGTTGGACGGCTCGCTTTAAAACGACCGAAGCCATTTTGACGCGCGAGTACGTTTCGGCATGTTCACGAACTCGCGCAGGCGCTACCTGGGCATCTTCCGCCGCTTCCGCCGCCTCGGCGCTTCCATCGATATTTTCAAGCGCCTTCTTTTGATCGCCAATTGATTCAGACAACGCCTTCAAGTCTTCTCGCGACTGTGCAAGTTGTTCCGCCAACTGGTCTATTCGAGGCGCCAATCGATCTGGGTCTTCGCTTTCGGCATCAGCGATGAAATCGTTTAATTCCGCGCCCTTGGTCCACTGTCGCAACAGTTTTTCGAGGGAATCGATTTCTTGCTGGATCGTCATACGTCGATTTGCACGACGTTCGACGTTGATCAGTTCGCCGACTGATTCACAGCCCGCTTCGCGACACAAATCTTTTAATCGAGCCGACTCCGATGCAATCGACTGCTTTGCCGTAGCGATCTGTTTTCGGATCCGGTCGTTCTCCGCCACCAACCCGTCACGCGTGGCTTTCTGTTCCCGCGCTCTTCCCAATTGGTCATGCAGGTCGGCGACCGTCCGAGACGCCGAATCACCCGTCGGTTCGTATTCCATCGCGTCAACGAGTTTTGCAACCGCCTCTTCGTAAGCCTTGATCTGATCATTTTGATTCGACCAATGTCGAGTCAGTTCGGCGGTCTGGTCGATGTCCGATACCAATTGGTCGATCGTTTCAAGAATGGCCCGGGCGGCAGTCGCGGATAGATTGGCATCTCCGTCGAGTACTTTGACCGCGTCGGTCCACTGTGCTTGCCAACGTGATTTGGCATCGCTTGCTTCGGCCAACCTGTGCTCCGCAGCGGTCAAGTCCGCTTTCGCTCGCTCACGCCGATCCGCGACCTGTTCGCGTGTCTTCTCGATCGATACGACCGCCTTGTGACGGAGATTCGCGAAATCGATCGTCGCCGCTAGCGTCATCGACTCATCAACCTCATCGCCTAGTTGGCTTAGACCGGCACGCAACGGTTGCAGATGGGCCTCAATCGTTCGTCGGTCTTGTTGACACTCCGCATTGCTCTCGAAGTTGATGCGCGAGTTCAGCGATCTTCCGGTGCGACTCCAGCCAAGATTTCATTTCGACCGGCGATTGGGGTTCGATCGCCGCGAGGCGCCGAAGATCTCGCCACTCCGATTGAAGGTTGGAGCGATCCGCGATGGCCGCATTCAAACGGGCTTTCCGCGTTTGGAGAGCAAGTTTCCAACTTTCCAAGTCGTTGATCCAACGTGTTTTTTCAGCCACACGTTCGGCCTCGCGTCGCAGGCGGTCACTCATTTCGTCTGACTTCAGAACGAGCACCTGATACGCTTCCATCGACGAAATCAGAAGGGGTTGCGAACCAGAGAGTGTACCGGAGATTTCGGACTTTAGCGTCGATTCGATCTCGGACCAACTCGCATCACGCCTTTTGCGCATCGCGTCCAAGTCATCTTCGGTCGGAACATCTTGGGTCATCTCGAGAACGTTGAGTCGACTGGCTGCCTCCGCGATCTTGTCCTCATGTTCCACCAATTCAGACTGCAATTTGGCAATCACCGTGTCGGCGGCAAGGACGTCGGATGCGAATCGATTCACGGAATCGACCGAGGGGACGGGAAGGCTCTCGAGTTCTTCAAGCGTGCCGTTCCAAAGAGTTAAACGATCGATTTCGCGAATTCCGCGAGCCCGCATCTCGTCTGCTTTTGCCTCTTTCAAAGCCAATTGCGGCTCGAAATCACCCAACTTCAAAGCCTTGTCGATCGATCGGGCCAAAAGACTCGTGTCGACTGACGCGGGCAATTGATCCCAATCGAGGTTGGCGGATCGGTCGGCGCGACGTTTCTCCTCCAAATCTTTAGCCGCTTCATCCGCCGCTTGCATCAGTGCCGAACGCTCGTCAATCAACTCGTGAATCCGTATCCGGCTGGTGGTTCCGATTCGCATTTGTTCGCTACCACCGGCCGTCGGATCCTTGCCCAATTCCGCCAGTGCCCGCTGCGATTTAGTTTCCAGCGTTTGCCGTTTCGATTCGATTTCGGGCGATGTCCGCATCCAATCAAGGTACCTCTCATGATTTTTGTAGAGGTTCGTGATCGCGGAATCGTGATCAAGGATACTTTGCGGAACTTCGAGAGACTCGATGCTCGCCTGGATCGCCGCCAGATCCGTCTCGTTGGATTCGAGCGATGCTTGGGATGTCGCGATCGCGGCGGTCGCCGTCGCTCGAATCTCTCCAAAGTCTGCCCTCAAAGTCGGCGCGTCAGCGACATCAACGAGCAAGGCACGTTGGTCCTTCAAGAGCCCGATCGTCGAGAGCGACTCCTCGATCCGTCGGAGACGTTGAAGACTCGATTCCAATGAGACGATGGATTCTTCCAACGCTCGACGTTTAGAGTTGGTTTGCTCAGCGCCAAGCTTTGCGACTGCCACTGTTTGCTCGGGACACCCTTTTCGGTGATGGTTTTCAGGGCACCGTTGTAGTCATGGACGGCACCGTTGATGAGCGAACGCGTGCCCGATGACTTCAGCAATCGGTCACATTCGCTGTCCAGCCATTTGCCAACTGCCATTGCGGTGGCCGCGCCCGCCCCGGCGGCGAATAAGGATTCCCCGACGTCACCACCGCCGGCCACGATCGCCCGTCCTCCGGCGACCAATTGGTCCAAGTCGATGCCGAACTGTGACGAAAATTGCTCTTCGCTCAGTCGCTCTAAGAATGCACTGAGTTCGTCCACCGAGACCGGCACTTTGTCGTCTGCACCTCGCAATGACGTCTTGGCACCCTTGCGTCGAATGCACTCCAATCGATCACCGTCGTGACTCTCGATCACTCCACCCACCCTTAAATCGTTGTGAGTGTGAATGAAGTGATCGCGGCAAGACTTTTCTCCCTTGATACCGAACAACCATTGCTTCATCGCACGCAACGTCGAACTCTTGCCGCCTTCATTGGGGCCATAAATCAAATGAAGGCCGTAGTCGCCTTTTTCGAACGACAAACTGCGGTTGGTGAAAGGGCCGATTCGGATCAGATCGAGACGACGAATCCTCATGGCGACGCATCCTTTGTTTCGAGCTTGCCCATCAACATGGGTTGGACTTCGCTCAATACCTCGCGAAGCTTTTGCAGATCATTTTTTGAAGCCACGGAATCGTCGCCCGACATCAGCACACTCGGCAGTTTCGCCCGCAGATCATCGAGGTGTTGGTCAAACTCTCGAGCCAGTTCATCATTGATCGCAAGCTCATCAAACAACCAAACCACTTCGGCGAGCGGACCGCTCTCGACTTCCTCGGCGGACAAGGGAACCAACGGGCGAGTGTCAAACTTGACCTTCTCGATCCAGACATCGGCACCCGCGATCGTGATCGAGTCGGCACGCATTTGGCCAGACCATTTCTCGGGGTCCGACAACCATGTACCGTGCGCTTTCGAGGTTCCCGAAACGATCACGCGAACTGCCATCGGTAAGCCATTGCTGCGGGCGACGGTCTCACGCAAGCAGTCGCCAAAATGAACCAATAGGTCATCCGGCGATGCGACCGAGTCCACGTTGACCTCGCAAACCTCCCAACGAAACACATCCAGCGGAACGAATTGCATTGACACGTTCCCCGCGTGATCGACCGCGACCAGCTCGCAACCCTTCGCACCTGATTCGCGGATATGACGGCCCTGGATATTACCTGGAAACACGATCGGAACGTCGCCACTTTTGTGATGATGGACACGAGTGTGGATGTGGCCGAGGGCCCAGTAATCGTACCCGCGGCT
The DNA here is from genome assembly GCA_963781095.1 of Pirellulaceae bacterium. GTDB lineage: Bacteria > Planctomycetota > Planctomycetia > Pirellulales > Pirellulaceae > Rubripirellula. The sequence goes on along the minus strand of CAWAEA010000012.1, from coordinate 10,652 downwards.
GGACAGATCGGCGGTGCTGCAGGGAGCGTAGCGGTGATGAACGCCACCGGCGGCCCCATCGAGCGAGGTGTGCAGCATCCCGATGTTGAATTTTCCGGGGACGGCCGGCGGATACTCACGCACCAAGTTTTCGGCTTCGGCTTGTTGGGCGAATCCGCGTCCGTGGATGGCCACATCAATGTCATCCAAGATGATCGTCTCGGCTTCACTCGACGACAACATCACGGGGTTGCCGCCCGGGTTGCTCGGCAACCGGAAAACGTTGGTCATCTTGCTCTGGGCATCGTGATTGCCGCTGATCGCATAGACATCGATGCCCGATTTCTGTAACCGATCGAGCCACTTCAAGAAGTACATTCCGGTGTCGGCGGTGTCCCACGTTCCGTCGTAGATATCACCGGCGATCAGCACAAAGTTGACGCGCTCGCGTTCGGCAAGTTCCGCCATCGCCGTGAGCGCCTGTCGCACCGCGCCGCGAATTTTGTCGACCGGACCGTCGCTGGCCAGTCCCCGAAGCGGACTATCCAAGTGGATATCCGCCGTGTGAATGAACTTAAAGATGGTCCCGTCCCGAAGTCGCTAGCGTACGAACAATGCACCGCTTGAGTCTACTTGAGAAGCCACTTCGAAACAGCGGTGGACCCCAGATCAAACCGTGTGGATGGCTCGTTGATCGACGTCCAATGCGGCTTCGTGCATCGCTTCGGCGAGTGTCGGGTGAGCGTGACAGGTGCGTGCGATATCCTCGCTCGATGCACCGAATTCCATCGCGGCGGCGGCTTCGGCGATCAAGTCGCCGGCTCGATTGCCGATGATGTGGACACCGAGGACTCGATCGGTGGTCGCATCGGCGAGAATCTTGACTCGACCATCGAAATCACCGAGCGTGCGGGCACGACCGTTGGCGCCGAACGGGCAGACACCCTTTTTGAACTCGATCCCCGCTTCCTTGAATTGTTCCTCGGTCTTGCCGACCATTGCAATTTCGGGGTGCGTATAAACGACGGCCGGAATCACATCGTAATTCATGTGACTCTGCATTCCCGTCATTCGTTCGACGCAAACCATGCCTTCTTCCATCGCCTTGTGAGCCAGCATGGCGCCGCCGATGCAATCGCCGATCGCGTAGACGCCCTCGACGGCCGTTTCGAAGTTCTCGTTGACCGCAATGAAGCCTCGCTTGTCGGTTTCCAAGCCGATCGACTCCAGTCCCAGATTGTCGGTGGCCGGAGTCCGTCCGGTTGCCAACAGGACTCGGTCACACTCGATCGAATCGCCGTCTTTGATCTCGACGATGCATTTCTGGTCGACGACCTTGGCCGACTCGACAAACGTGCTGGTTCGGAAATCCATGCCCTGTTTCTTAAAGGTCCGGTGGGCCAGCGACGCCATCTCGTTATCGAGTCCCGGCAGGATTCGGTCGAGTGCCTCCAGCACGATCACGTGGCTACCCAGCCGATTCCATACGCTGCCCAGTTCCAGACCGATGTATCCGCCACCGATCACCACTAGCCGCTTGGGGACTTCGGGAAACGACAAGCCCGTTGTGCTGTTTCCGATCCGTCACCGTCTTCTTCGACGGACCGCAAACGTGCGGGGCGACTTCCGGCGCATAGCATGACCTGTCCGCCTGCAACTGAATCGTCTCGCCGCCGTCCGAGGGCGAGACCTCGACGGTGTTGATGTCGCGAAATTTTCCGCGTCCGCGATAGGCCGTCACCCCTTTTTTCTTGAACAGCATGTCGATACCGCCGGTCAACGTGTCGACGATGCCTTCTTTGCGTTTCATCATCGCAGCGAGGTCCAACTCGACGCCGCCGACCTTCATACCGTGATCCTTCAACTTGTGCTGTGTTTCTTCGAACAGATGGCTCGATTCGAGCAACGCTTTGCTGGGGATGCATCCGACCCGCAGGCAAGTACCACCGAAGCGAGCGTTTTCGTCGATGCACGCCACATCGATCCCCAGCTGGGCGGCTCGGATCGCGGCGACGTATCCGGCGGGGCCGCCGCCCAGGATTACCAGCTCGTGTCGGACGGTTTTCATAACGTTTATCGCTTATCACTGAGGAATAGTCACCACATTCATGCCCCGCGGCCTCGGCGGGATCCCGTAGAAATTCCCGCCGCCGTTTCCAGGCTCCCCTAGTTTGGCCGCAAAGTGGACAACTCGCCAGGACAGGCAGCATCGCAAATTCGACGCGAGCCGGAGCGGACATCGACTCCCTCGCTTCAAGCCCACACGGGGGCCGCTCCGTTTCAGTAGACTTGGCTCCCCTCAAACCGTCCTTTTCAAGGCCTCGCCCCTCCACTCGTTGAGCGTGGTGAAGAACTCGGAGCAACGCTCCGGCTGGGTCGAGACTTGGCGACGAAGGCGAATGTTCCCTTCTTCATCGCGAAGAGAAATGGTGAGTTGTTTTGCGTGTTGGTCGATTCCGAGGTACAACATGGTCGCGGTTCTCCGAGAGGGACTTGAGTACGTTTTGAGCCCGTCTTCTCCGCCAGGAAAAGACGATCGCTCGTTTTTCCATGATCTCGGAGAGCCGTTCTTCAAAACACCCAACTCTTTCATCGACATCGATGCAATGCACCGGAGCCTGGATTGCGGGGCCTGGATTGCGGCGTTTTTGCAGTGGTTGATTTTTCACTCCCGGTCCCGTGACGGGCACCGTTCGCCAAGAAGTTTCACCGCCAGCATCACACGATTGGATATTCATGATACGGTTGATTCACCTGTTCGTTCTCGCAACCGCTTTAGGTGCAACCGTCAGCCAACAAGCGATGGCACAGAACAAGGCCGATGTGATCGTTTATGGCTCGACCCCTGGTGGGTTTTGTGCTGCGATCGCCGCTGCACGGGAAGATGCTTCGGTCATTCTGCTGGAGCCGACCGATCACGTCGGCGCCATGAATACTGGTGGGTTGAGCCACTGTGACTCCAATCAGATGGTACGCAGTACGGTGATGGGGCTGTTCGATGAGTGGCACACGCGGGTAGTCAAGGATTACACGGATCGTGGGCTCAAGGCACCTTATAACCCGGCTGTGAAAGATCAGTCGCTGTGGACCTTTGAACCGCACGTCGCAATGCGTGTGACGACGCAGATGCTCGACGAGGCAGGGGTGACTGTGCTGACCGAGCGTTATCTCACGTCGGTCACGAAGGACGGGCCACGGATCACGTCGCTGGTGACAAGCAACGGCACGTTCACCGCGAAGTGCTTTGTCGACGGCACGTACGAAGGCGACCTGATGGCGGCTGCGGGCGTGGATTGGACGATCGGGCGTGAAAGTCGCGAGGAATACGGCGAGGCGCTCGCCGGCAAGCAGTACCCCAAGCAGACGATGAACATCAATGGCTTCGACGACGAAGGCAAGCTGCTGCCGCTGGTCACAACCGATGACGCTGGGTCTGAAGAGGCCGGCGACCGACACGTCATGACCTACAGCTTCCGGCTTTGTCTGACCGATGACCCGGACAACCGCATTCCGATGCCCGAGCCGGCCAGCTACGACCCAGCACGTTTCGAAATCATCCGGCGGGCGATGAAGGCCGGCGTAAATGTCGGGTTCGATCTCTACCCGCTGCCCGGCGGCAAGCTCGACGGCAACAACTCCATTGGCGGGCAGTTCTCGCTGGGCTTGGTTGGTGGCGGTGACGACTGGCACTCGGCTGACGAAGAGGGGCGGAAGAAGATCTGGGAAGCACACAAGCAGTACACACTGGAATTCTTCCACTTCCTAACGACCGACCCAGCCGTGTCCGAAAGTATTCAAAGCAAATTCGCTAAGCTTGGCCTCTGCAAAGATGAGTTCGCGAGCTACGACCATTTCTCGCCTGCGCTCTACGTCCGTGAGTCGCGGCGCATGGAAGGCATGTATGTCATCACCCAAAAAGACATCCTCGCCTCGCCGAGCAAGGACGACCCGATTGCCGTCTCTTCGTTCCCGATCGACTCGCACGACTGCCAACGCGTCGCGCTCAAAGGCGGAGGCGTGATCAACGAGGGGACGATCTTTCCCGTCAGGCGATTGGACCCCAAACAGGGCTACGCGTACCATGTGCCGTACCGCTCGATCGTGCCCAAGCCCGAGCAGTGTGACAATTTGCTGGTGCCGGTCGCGCTCTCATGCACGCACGTCGGCATCTCGTCGCTGCGGATCGAAGGGACGTGGATGGTCATCGGCCAGGGTGCTGGCGTTGCGGCGGCGCTCGCGGCGGATCAAGGCGTGGCTGTGCAGAATTTGGATTACGCAACCCTGCACGAGCGACTGCTGGCTCAGAACCAGGTTCTGGATTTGCCGGACGTTTCCGCCCTGCCATCGGCCAGCGATTCTGTCGCTGCGACAACGCTATCGGGAATTGTGCTTGATGACACCAACGCAGAATTCACAGGCGGTTGGTCGCACTCGACGAATTTCAAGCCACACATTGGCAACGGATACGTCTTCAGCGGAGAAAAGGACCCTGCATCAAAAGGCGACGGCAAATCGGCGGCCACCTTCCGATTCAAGGTACCAAAGTCCGGTGAGTACCAATTATCGATGGCATATTCTGCCGACGAAACGCGCGCGACGAACGTTCCAGTGATCGTCGCCCACGGTTCGCGGATGAAAGAGTTTAATGTGGATCAAACGCAGCCACTGTCGAGCGGCGAACATTTCAAGTTCGTCGGCATCGTAAACCTAGAAAGCGGAGTCGACACGATCATCACCATCAACAACAGGCAAACCGTAGGCTTTGTGATCGTGGACGCACTGCAATTGCTTCCTAATGACCATTAGGCGAACCAAGCGTTGGACGCGGAGCCACCGATCGCGTCGTTCCTAAGCGCGATGTTGGTGGCGGCGGCCCGGTCAACGCAAACGCTCTGCCATTCATTTAACCAATGCCAAGATGATGACTAACCTACGTTGCCTCTGCGTGAACCTGCTTTTCAGCCTGGTAGCTTTTTCCGTGAGCGCGACCGCCCAGGAAGATCACCGAATCGCTCGAGTGCTTTTCAAGAATGTCGACGTGTTCGATGGAGTTAGCGCGGAACTCGCCCAAAACATGAGCGTGCTTGTCGAAGACAACAAGATTGTGACGATCGCCAAGTCAATCTTCGAGCCCGCGAATGCAGAGGTCATCGACGGTCAGGGGCGAACGCTGATGCCTGGCTTGATCGATGCGCATGTCCATCTGATGATGAGCGACATACCGTTGAGCAAGCTTATGACGGCGGACCCGAACTACGTGACCTTAGTCGCGGGCAAAAGCGCCACGGCGACTCTCATGCGCAGGCTTCACGTCCGTGCGCGATGTGGCGGGCCATCGTTCGGTCTCAAGCGAGCTATCGACGAGGGCTTGTTGCCTGGCCCGCGCATCTGGCCGGCGGGGGCGACCATCTCGCAGACGTCCGGTCACGGGGACTTCCGCTCGCCGCATCACGATGTCCCTGCGGGACCGTGCCGATGTCTTCACTTCACGGAGCTGGAGGGATTTACCTCGGTCGCCGATGGGCGGCCCTTGGTTCTGCAGGCTGTGCGCGAGCAGCTCATGAAGGGCGCAAGCCAGATCAAGGTCATGGCCGGGGGGGATGTGGCTTCTGACAACGATCCGATAGACGTTTCCCAATACACCGAAGACGAGCTGAAGGCGGCAGTACAGGCGGCGGAGGCATGGAACACCTACGTGACAGTGCATGCCTACACCCCGGCGGCGATTCAGCAGTCAATTCGTTCGGGAGTCCGCTGCATCGAGCATGGTCAACTGGCGGACGAGGAAACCGTTCGTCTGATCGCCGAGACGGGGGTCTGGTGGAGTATGCAGCCGTTTCTCGACGACGAAGACGCAATCCCTTTCCCGGAAGGCTCCGCAAATCGCAAGAAGCAGCTTGAGATGACCTCGGGCACCGATAACGCCTACAGACTGGCGAAGGAATACAAGGTCAAGCTGGCCTGGGGAACCGACACACTGTTCGACCCGGTTCTCGCTACCAAGCAGGGCAAGCAACTCGCAAAGATGAAGCGGTGGTTCACGTCCCATGAGGTATTGAAGATGGCCACCCACGACAATGCCCAGTTGCTTCAACTATCCGGGCCTCGCAACCCCTACCCGGGTGAACTCGGGGTCGTGAAAGTCGGCGCCACTTGCCGATCTCCTTTTGGTCGACGGCAATCCTCTCCAGGATTTGGATCTGGTGGCCGATCCAAAGCACCTCGTGGTGATCATGAAAAACGGCAAGATTTACAAGAACTCGCTTCCTTAGATCCCAAATACCTATCAAGTTGTGCCACATCAACGCGATACGCGCGTGAGTGCACATTGATGTTCTGCCACTGATGCACCGGAGTGAAGTGAGTAGCGACTACAGGGTGTCGTCGCAATCTTCCCTAACGATCAAAGGGCAACTTGGGCGGGGCAGTCCCTGAGAGCGGAGTCGCAGGGCCAGATTGGGTTGCCCGATTATATGCGCTGAAGTTGAGTCCGCCGGTGGGTGCGGATGCGGCGGTGGACTGCTTGTTGACCAGTTCTTGAACGCAAACCGCTCGCCACGTTTCGGCTTCGGTTTCCAGCACCAAACGAATTTCGTCGATCGATTCGGAGTCGCTGTGATCCTCCGCGGATACCAAGTGTTTCGTCAAGAAGACGTACAGATCGCTGACTCGGTTGCAAAGTTGACGTTCACCTGGATCTTTGCTGCCCGAGATGCCACTCAACAGTTCGCCGAGCAGCTCCAGCAGCATCAGCGAGTGCTCATTGGGGCCCGGTTGCTGCCCCTCTCGCCAGACGCGTGAAAGCGAAGCGGCGACTTCGATCGCCCGCTCGATGATCATCAACCGCAACCGGGCTGGTGATGCCATCCGGATCGCCGACTCCACGTATTGTTGGCTGCCGGAACCATGGCGAGGGCGGAAATTTTCGGGATTTGTCGACATGATCGGTGGGGTCACTCGCTAGCGCGTCGGGTTGCGGTTGGTGATGGTCCAACTAACAAGGTCATCGGCGTCTCGAGTCGATGACGTCAATCGGTGATCCCACAGTCCGGTTATGACGGAAACTCGATTCGTTGAATCTGGCTGATCGCGCTGCCGTTGCTCTGCAGCTTCGAGATTGCGGTCTCGGTGGCATAGAACTGAGCCAGCAATCGTTCGCGTTCTTTATCGAGCCGAGCGTTCATCGAATCGACTTGCTTTCCGTTACGCTCGATCTGGGTCCCCAACGTCTCGGTTTTGTTGAGCAATAATCCACCGTCGACTCCAGCGATTCGATCGGCGACGGCGTCGAGCCGTTTTGCCAGCCCGTTCTGGTCCGTTGTAAAGAACGCTTCCACGTCGCTGCGTCGTTCTTTGAGCGTTTCGCTGAGTTTCTCTCTATCGAGTTCGAGTCGTCCGCCGTCGGTGAATCCGATCCCGACTTGGCCGATCGATTTGATCGATCCCGCACCGGCAATGCTGCCGGATAGTAGCCGCGAGAAACTGCTGGTGATCCGTTGAGTCTCACTCGATCCGAACAGCAATCCGACCTCATTGGTGTCTGCATTGAAGAACGTCAACGATTCAACTTTTTCGATCAACTTATTGTATTGATCGACGAACGTTTTGGCAGCCACTTCGATGTTACTGGTGTCTTCCGCGACGGTGACGGTGATCGGCGAATTTGATAACTCTTTCAACGTGAACGTGAGACCGGAGGTTTCATCGGAGGTATTCTCGGCACTTGGACCGGACAAAGATTTTACCACCTGTCCATCGATCGTGGTTCCTTCGGATACTCCAGCGAAGCCGAGTGTTTTGGCGGCGATACTCTTACCGACGTCGGTAATTTCGAGGGCCCTGTCACCGCCCGCGCTGTCGACGATCGAGATCCCGGTTCCCTCATCGTTGATCGACGCGGTCACTCCGATGCCGAGACCATTGATCGCTTCGACCAGTCCACCGACCGTCGTGATGCCTTGGGCGGTCACGTTGATCGCGCTGGTCTTCCCGGTGCTGTCGGTGATCGTAAAACTGCCATTGGCGGCGCCGGCCCCCTGCTCGCTCAACAGACTGGCGCCGGTGATGAAATTGCCAGCCGTTGCGCCATCGAGCGTGAAAACTCCATCGCTGGATTTCAGGAATCGCTGGAGCCCCTCATCCGTGGATACGCTGATCAGAGCGTCCCGCCCCCGACTTTCGGTTTGCAAATCGAGACCGAATCCCGTGGTGTTGATCGAGAGCTGCCCCGCTTCGCCGCCCTTGTTGCTGCGGATCCTAAGCGAAAAACTGCCGTCGTCATTGGATTGGATCGTGGCGTCGCCGTAGCGTCCGTTGGCGTTGATTTTTTCGACAAGCGTGGCGAGCGTATCCGTTGCCTCGACATCTACGATCCCGGCCTGGGAACCCACCAGAGCCGAGACGGTCGAACCGCCGATCGATTGAGGTGTCGCCGCACCCGCGATGCCCAAATCTTTTGCCGCGGTGCCAGTTCCCGAATCGGCGATGGTGAGCGTCTGCGTTCCGCCGGCAGTGTCGATGATCGCGATTCCGTCGCCCGATTCGTTGATCGAAGCCGTCACTCCAATGCTGAGGTCATTGATCGCGGAGACGAGGCTGCCGACGGTCGTGATGCCGGAGCTGGACAGATTGATCGCGGCGAGGGCGCCGGACGAGTCGGTGATCTTGAAGCTACCCTTGATGCCCCTGCCCTGGTTCAGGTCCGCCAACTTGGTGTCCGTGGTGACGGTTTGGCGGCTCAAACTTTTTCCGACGGCGATGTCATCGGGTGAATCGAACGTTAGACCCAAATCATCGGCCGTGGTGTCCGCCGAAGTTATCTTGAGATTTCCGGTGCCACCTGAAACGTCACGAATTTGCAATCCGTTTTTTGCGTCGTTGTACTTCACGATCACCGATAAACCGGACGCATTGATTTGGTCGATCACCTCGCTGGTGGTCGTGGCAGTCGATAAGTCGATGGACGCGCTCGATCCATCGGACAACTCGATATCCAAATTGCCGAGGGGACCGATGCCATTCCCGCCGTTCAAGTCCGACAGCGCGGCGCCGCGAAGTGAAGTGACTCCGGCGGGCAACTGCAAGCGACAATCCACTTACGCTATCGGATGCGTCATCGATTCCCCACAGCCCCAGGTCGGCGGCCGTCTCGGCGCTGCCGAGTTGTTCAACCTTCAAATTCGAAAGCGTGCTGCCCGACCGATCAATCAACTTGATCGCCCCATTCTCTGTGGTGGCTTCCACGTCAATCTCGGCGTCATTGATCGCTTGCAACACATCGTCGATCGTGCGTGCGTCGGCGAAATCGATTTCAGCGGATTGCCCCGATCGATCGGTGATGCGAACCTTGCCGGCTTCGACGCCACGTCCGTCGTTGAGCTTCGATAACTCGACGGACGAGTCAATCGTGCCTCCCTTTGGATTGACGCGAATTTGGCCGGTGAAGCCGAGTGGCGTGTCCGTGGCCGAGAAACGTTGACGCGAGCTCACCGCATGAGTCGCCGCGGTCTGTAACGTTCGGACAACGTGGGTTGCTTCTTTGGCGTCTTTTCCGGCCGTGGCCGAAAGCGAGGCGGCGTCGGATGAGGATGCGCTTTTTCAGCTGGAACGACGACGCGCTGGACAAACGATTGCCCGCCAACTGGACGCCAATCACCGACGCCGTCAACTCCGCAATCGACTGCTGCTGAAGTTGCAGCGTTTCCGTCCGCTTCACCAAGCGATCACGCGACTGGCCGCTGATCTTGATCAACTGGTCCACCGTACCGGTGATGTTGGTACCCGTGATCAGACCGATGGAGGATTGGAGACGACCCATAAAGAATGGCAGTGAAAACGGGGAGGAGCAGGTTTTCGGCCGAATTCTGAGGTGCGAGTTGCACCGTTGGAGATCCGACCGACGCAGACGTCGGCGCTGGCCTACTCATTTGAATCGGCAACCGCATGACCGCGCGTCCACGAAAACGCTACCTCACTCGATCCGTACCACCCGTCAGTCGCTCAAAGGTTTCCCAGTTTGCCCAAGATGTCGAAAGCGATTACGTGAACGTTGACGATTATCGCAGTAGCGACAGGACGTTCTGCGGATTTTGGTTAGCCAGCGACAGCACGTTGGTACCGGACTGGGTCAGAATCTGTGCTCGCGTCAAGTTCGCCGATTCTTGAGCGAAGTCGGCATCTCGAATCGAGCTTTCCGCTTCTTGCAAGTTGGCAACCGTATCATTCAAACTGATCAGGTTGCTGTCGAGCGTCGTCGCTTGGAATGCACCGAGTCTTCCCCGCAGGCTGGCGACTTGGTCGATCGCTTCGGTGACGATTCGCGCCGCGGCGTCGGCATCGGTTGCCAATGCGGATGCTTCCCCACTTCCGAGTTGATACAGCTTGCCTGAAACGCCACCCAACCGTGCCGATGAAACGCTGCGGATGCCGACTCGGGCTTGCTGATTTCCGACCACGTCGGGACCGAGTTGAAACTTCGCTCCGCCGTCAGTGATGCTGATGTTGGCGGCCCCGGTGAATCCGGCGGTCAGGCTGGCGGACAAGTCGAGAGTCGATGTGTTGATGCTAAGTCGGTTGCCATCACCGCTGGCCGATCGACCGTTGACGGTGGCGACGATGTCGGTACCTTCGCTTCGCGTCGAAGTGAAGTTGCCGCCGACGCCTTGTTCGAGGAC